>NZ_JABXKK010000035.1:0-150917 GCF_017115045.1 Nostoc sp. NMS8
ACGACCCTTATTTATGAATTCACTATTTTGTTATTCTGTCAATGCGTAAGTCCTAGATTAATAATACATCAAAAAAATATTTTTACGTAAAGTTATCAGCAAATAATGTAAAGAATATGCAAAGATGTATCTTTAAGCAAAAAGATTTAAGTAAATACGCTAATATATAGTCTGTGTAAGTTTGTTTAGATGTTCCCTATTTTCAAGCTAGACATCTACGTAAAAAACTTACAAGGAGGGTATGAAAATATATTTTCCGAATAACACTTGACTATTTTCTCTTGTACTAGGACTGAGACGCTGACAAGAAACCAAATATTGAGTGTGAATTTTAGGTATTCAATTGTCAGATTTTTTGACAAAGTTGGAGATTTAATTCCTCTCCCTCTATGCGATGCTACTGGCGATTCAGAGGTATCACCCCTCACACCCACGATTTTATAGGGTTTACGACGCAATATTAATAATGCGATCGCCTAACAAAAGCCTTGTTTTATCGTTCAATCGAGGGGTCTTACCCCCTATTTGCCAACAGTATCCTATGGGCTTCAGGTTTTGATGCCTAATTAGAATCTCCGTTACAAAAGGTAATTGTGAATTTTTAATCATCCTTGTTCACTTAAATTAACGTGGGCCTCCGTTGGAGACTCACGTCAATTTACTGAAAAAATCGATTTAGGTAGGTAAAAGTTATGGCAAATATCATTGGAACCAACGGGAATGATACTTTAGTGGGCAGCGAGTTAGCAGACACGATTAAGGGTCTTGCAGGTAGGGATATCATCACAGCTAACCAGGGCGACGATACCTTAACTGGTGGCGGCGGACAAGATACATTTGTTTACAATGTGGGCGATGGTACTGATATCATCACTGATTTCGGTGGCGTGGGTAAAGGAATTAACCCGACAGCAGCAGTTCTTGCCGAAGTGGATACCATCAAATTCGAGGGCTATCCCTTCACTGCCCGAAATATGCTGCTTACCCAGAATGGCAGCAATCTAGAAATCACCTTTGAAGGAGTAGGGAGTGATGCCAAAGTTATCCTGCAAAACTTCAAATTAGAAAATTTGGAGAACCTGAAAGCTTCTGGGGCAAGACCAGCCATTGGCAATATTCTATTTAATGGACAAACTAGTATTACCGACAGTTTTGATGTCTTTGATGCGAACTCCACTCAAACTAGTCTGTCTAACAAGAACACGGTGACTTTCCTCAATGACCTCGACAACAACATTACAGGTTTAGACGACTCAAATGATGTCATCAATGGTCAGGGGGGTAATGACAAAATCGACGGCAAGAGTGGCAACGACTTGCTACGCGGTGGTGTAGGCAATGATACTCTCATTGGTGGTGCGGGCAATGATACTCTCATTGGTGGTGCGGGCAATAACCTGCTCTCTGGTAGCGATGGCAATGATTCTCTCTCAGTTTCTGGCACCTACAGCTACAGCGGTGTGGCATCTGAGAATAGCACCCTCAACGGTGGCGCTGGTAACGATACATTGAATGCTGAGAATTCAATAGGCAATAACCTGCTCTCTGGTAGCGATGGTAATGATTCTCTCTCAGTTTCTGGCACCTATAACTACGAAGTAAATGTGATATCTGGCAATAACACCCTCAACGGTGGCGCTGGTGACGATCGCTTGAGGGTTGACCTTTCAAGTAGCGATAACCTCCTGGATGGTGGCGATGGCAATGATTATATCTCCGCCTCTGAACGCGATGAAGGCTATGGCGATGAGGTGTCTGGCAATAACACCCTCAACGGTGGTGCTGGTGACGATAGTTTGTATGCTGAGTTTTCAATAGGCAAGAACCTACTGGATGGAGGTAATGGAAATGATATTCTCTCCGTCTATGGCGCCTCTGGTAATAACACCCTTAACGGTGGCACTGGTAACGATTACTTGAGTGCTAGCTATATATCAAGAGGCAATAACTTACTCGATGGTGGCAATGGCAATGATTCTCTTTTTGCCTCTGGCGGCTTCAGCCGCAATCCTTCTGGTGATAACACCCTTAACGGTGGCGCTGGTGACGATTACTTGAATGTCGATCAATCAGAAGGGGATAACCTGCTCTCTGGGGGCGATGGCAATGATTCTCTCTCCGGCTCTACTTACGGTCGTACCTTGTTCGGAGGATCTTCTCAGAACACCACTGGCAATAACACCCTTAAGGGTGGTGCTGGTAACGATTACTTGAATGTTAACTATTCATCAGGCGATAATCTGCTCTCTGGAGACAATGGCAATGATTATCTATCCGCCTCTGGCTACGAGTATGATAATGTCGGCGAAGGAGGCTATCGCAGAGCGTCAGGCAATAACACCCTCAACGGTGGCGCTGGTGCCGATAAATTAATTGTTGATTATTCAACAGGCAAGAACCTACTCTCTGGAGGTGATGGCAATGATACTCTCTCCGCCTATGAGGCATTAAGCAATAACACTCTTTATGGTGGTTTGGGCAATGACTACCTCACAGGTGGAAAAGGTAATGACACCCTCTATGGAAATGATGGTACTGATACCTTTGCTTTTAATAGTTTCAATGAAGGACTTGATAATCTTTATGACTTCAACGCGACTAATGAATTGATTCAGGTATCGGCTGCTGGTTTTGGTGGCGGGTTGTCAACACCTTCACTTTCAGCTTCTCAGTTTACCATCGGAACATCTGCAACCACTAGCACTCAGCGATTTATCTACAACAGCGCTACAGGTGGACTGTTCTTTGACCTTGATGGTAGTGCATCTGAGTTTACTCAGGTAAAATTTGCACAACTAAGTGCTGGATTGTCACTAACCAAAGACAGTTTTGTGATTGTTTAATTCTTCTTTGATTTACGTTGAAGAAGAATTCAGAAGTAAGGAGTCAGCAATCTTGACGCGACTCGAAAATACTCGCTACCGCTGCGCTATCTACCAGTCGCACAGAATACCTTTCCTGTATTCTGGCTCCTGACTCCTGAATTCTGTTTCGATAACTTATTCTGCATCATCGTCAATTACTGCACTGCGATCAAGTAGTAGTAAGTTGCGGAGTTGGTCTGTATCCATTTCAGTTAACCATTCTTCACCAGCACCTACAACTTGTTCAGCTAGTTGTTTCTTACTTTCAATCATGTCATGAATTTTTTCTTCTAGAGTGCCTGTGCAAACAAATTTATGTACTTGCACATTCCGGGTTTGACCAATCCGAAATACTCTATCTGTAGCTTGATTTTCTACGGCTGGATTCCACCATCTATCAAAGTGAAATACATGATTGGCGCGTGTTAAATTCAGTCCTACACCACCAGCTTTTAGAGAAAGAATCATAATCGGTGGCCCTTGAGGATCGTGTTGGAAACGGTCGATCATTTCCTCTCGTTGCTTTTTAGTAGTGCTGCCATATAAAAAGAATATTTCTCGTCCTAGCTGTTTTTCTAAATAGGGTTTAAGTAATTTACCCCACTCAGCAAATTGTGTGAAGATTAAAGCGCGATCGCCTTCTGCTAAAACTTCTTCTAACATTTCTTCTAGCCGCAGAAGTTTTGCTGAATTATGTTGTTCTAATGTCGCCTGTTTCAAGTATTGGGCTGGATGATTGCAGATTTGTTTGAGTTTAATTAATAAAGCTAAAATCATCCCCCGACGTTGCAATCCTTCAGCAGATTCTATCTCTACTAAAGATTGTTCTACAACTTGTTGATAAAGTGCAGCTTGTTCACCAGTTAAACCACAAAATACGGTCATTTCTTGCTTATCTGGTAAATCTTGAATAATGTCGCGATCGCTTTTCAATCGCCGCAGTATAAATGGTTGTACTAATGAACGTAATTGAGTTAACGAAGCCGTATCACCATACTTTTCAATTGGCATCGCAAACCGACGCTGGAAAAATTGCTTATTGCCTAAATATCCGGGATTGAGAAAATCTAAAATAGACCATAATTCTTGCAATCTATTTTCTACTGGTGTCCCCGTTAACGCAATGCGAAATGTAGCTTCTAATTCCCGGACAGCTTTTGACTGCTTCGCCTCTGGATTTTTCACATTCTGGGCTTCGTCTAAAACAATTATCTGCCAAGAGACACTTTGCAATGACTTGATATCTCGATGAAGAAGTGAATAGCTGGTAACGATTAAATCGTGTTTTTTTACGGCTTCTAAAAACGCTTTTCCTTTGGGACGTTTGTCACCGTGATATTGCAAAATTTTCAGGCTTGGTGCAAATTTATTAACTTCTCTTTCCCAATTGCCTAACACTGAAGTTGGACAAACTAGTAGTGTTGGATTTTCTAGTGCATCCTGTTCTTTGAGATGTAGCAAAAAAGCTATGAACTGCACGGTTTTACCGAGTCCCATATCGTCGGCGAGACACGCGCCTAAGCCCCAACGTTCTAAGAATGACAGCCAAGCAGCACCACGTTCTTGATAAGGTCGCAACTGCCCTTTAAAGCCTGCTGGTGTAGGTAAAGGTGCGATCGCTTGATTATTATTTAACGCCCCAATCAACTCTTGCAATGCGCCAGATGCGTCAAAGCTTACTACTGGTAATTTCTCAATTACCTGGGTATCTCCTGTACTGAAACGCAAGGCATCTTCCAAGGAAAGGGTCATTTGGTCTTTGCGAGTGGTAAAAAATGTTTGGGCTGTTTTGATATCTTGGGGTCGCAATTCTACCCACTCGCCATTAATTTCCACTAGCGGACTATTTAAAGCCACAAGTTTATCAAACTCAGCTTTGGAAATAGTTTGTCCACCAATTGCCAATTGCCATTGGAAATTTAGTAGACTCTGTAACCCTAAACGTCCCTGCTTTCCTTTTGGGGTTTCGGCTGTAATTTTCAAACCCAAACGATTTGCCCATCCTTCACGGTTCGCTAAACTGGGAGGCAAAATTACTCCCAAACCACTGTCTTCCAACCTCCAAGCTACAGCTTTGATAAACTCATAAGCTTGTATGGGCGTGATACGAGAAGATTGGGGATATTCCGTTTCAAAGCTGGGTGCGATCGCTGGATATAATCGAGAAGCTACACCCAAACCTCGCAAAAAGGTTTCTTGTGGTTGGTCAATTGTGCGATTTTGATAAACCAATCGTTCAACTGGATTGTTCCAAATAGTCGCCGCATCCACTAAAAACTCAGGATCATCAGCTGCTTGCAGAAAATATGCCAATGTCCAATCTGTTTCGCCAGATTCAGGAGAACGCAGTTGAAAACAGGTACGAAATAGAGTTTTAATAGTTAATTGGTATTGTAGCGGCATAGTCCAGGCCTTCAGTGCCGCTTCCAATCGTTCCACTTCAATGGCATCTGCATTAACTGTATGAGATGCACTAGTTAAGGCTGGCAACCACTGTCGCACTCCACCTGGTAAAGATGCGATTGCCTTAGCTTCAATTGGAGGTTGAGAACCCACCATTTCTCGCACTTGGGCATCTATTGTACTGTTAAGAAATCCCAAAAGTAATTCTTGAGGTTCGGCTGGAAAGTCTACATAAAATAGGGATTGGGGATTAGGGATTGGCGATTGGGAAAACTCTTCTCCAGTCTCCAGTCCCTCTTGATAAGTACGACAAACCAACGGCATGGTTGCAGAAAATTTTTCTAGGCGGGTTCCATCTACAGCACTGTCTAAAAGTACTTGCCATTCGGCAGCAAATGCACCATTTGATTCTCGGTCAATTGTTGGTAAAAACTTACAGCGTGAGATTAAATCTAAATTCCAACGGGCAACTTGCGACCAAAAGCGTAAATCTCCACCTAAAAAGGCATCTTCCCCTTTAGCAGCATTTAAGGGAACAGCAGCGAGAAATTTTACTGCTTCACTGGAGTTGAGAAAAAAACCTTCAACTCGCCACGGTTGCAAATATTGGGGGGAATCTGTATTTTCCCCCAAGCTGGCAGAATGTAGAGGGAAAATCGCTGTTATTCCTTTATCGCTACCTTCTATATAAGTTGGTAGGGCAATGATTTGAGAGTGGGTTGGCAAACTTATCTCAGGCGCACTGGCGGCTTTGCGTGTTCGCCCAGTAGTTGCGATCGCAACTTGGGGTTTTTGGATGAAGTTGGTAATTGCCATGTTCTGGGAACGCAACCACTCACTCAACTCAACTGATGTCATTGCTAATGGATGTAGTGCTATCTCTCCAGATCCATTAGACTCGGAATTTACTCGTGGCGATCGCCAAGTTTCCCCCCAAATAAATAAACAACCATTTTGATTTTTTAGTAACCAATTACAGTGTAAAATCGCCATTTGCTAACTACTCAGATTTTCCCAAAACTCAAGAATTAAAATCGCAACTATTCTACTCTTTGCATCTTCTCAAGAAGATTTATTGACCAATATTTGCATACAATAAATAATATTTAAGTAATTATTCCATATAAAGATTGTTAATAATGAATTTTCCCCTAATTAAAGTCTTAAAAAATGGCATATTAGTTGAACTGGATTATATGCATCCTCAAGAACAGGAGATTGTCAGAGCATTACTCAATGTTGTAATTATTGAAGGTAGAACTTATCCCCAAAAGCAACCTCTCTCTCCTACAGAATTTTCAGCTTACTGGTTAAGTAAGGATGCCTTTGTTGTCAGGACATCTGTTGTAGATCCTACACACAAGTCAAAAGAAATATTAGGGGCATTTTATTTAAAGCCAAACTTTCCCGGTCAGTGTAACCATATTTGCAACGCTGGTTTTATTGTACAACCTGAGTTACGCGGTCAGGGTTTAGGACGGTTCATGGGAGAGGCTATGCTTTCGATCGCAGCAAACCTGGGCTACGAAGCAGTGATGTTTAATTTGGTCTTTGAGACTAATATACCTTCAATTACACTTTGGCAGTCGTTAGGATTTGAGATTATTGGGCGAATTCCGGGTGCGGCGAAGCTAGAGAATGGGCAGGTGGTAGATGCGCTAATCTTATATCACACTTTGCGTTAAACGACTTGTCTATCTTTGTATGTACTAGAAGTCAGCCATAGGGCATAAATGTTAGCATTGCCACAGAAAGAGAATAGCGAAAGAGAAGGAAAAAAAACTGAATGGCAGAAGTTGATAAGTCAATATCCTTCGATGGAAGGGATATTCGACTGAAAGTAGGCCTACTAGCTCCCCAGGCAGGTGGGTCGGTTTTGATAGAATCAGGGGACACATCCGTTTTAGTGACGGCTACGCGATCGCAAGCCAGAGAAGGCATTGATTTTCTTCCGCTCACAGTAGATTATGAAGAAAGGCTATATGCTGCTGGTAGGATTCCCGGCGGGATCATGCGGCGCGAAGGTCGTCCACCAGAAAAAACAATTCTCACCAGCCGTCTTATAGACCGTCCCATGCGTCCTTTGTTCCCGTCATGGTTGCGGGATGACTTGCAAATTATTGCCTTAACGCTGTCGATGGACGAGTTAGTTCCACCCGATGTGTTAGCAGTTACAGGCGCTTCCATTGCTACCCTGATTGCCCAGATTCCTTTTAATGGGCCAATGGCAGCAGTGCGGGTTGGTTTAGTGGGAGATGATTTTATTATTAACCCCACTTATGCAGAAACCGAAGCGGGAGATTTGGATCTGATAGTAGCAGGTTCACCACATGGCGTGATCATGGTGGAAGCGGGAGCCAATCAGTTGCCAGAGCGAGATATTCTCGAAGCGATTGATTTTGGTTATGAAGCGGTGCGAGACTTAATCAAAGCGCAGCAAGATTTAATTGCAGAACTGGGTCTAGTAATAGTGCAAGAAGCACCACCAGAAGTAGACCAAACGTTAGAAAATTATATCCGCGATCGCGCCAACGGTCAGATTAAGAAAATCCTGTCTCAATTTAGTTTGACCAAACCCGAACGCGATGCAGCTTTAGATGTCGTCAAGGATGAAATTGCCGCGACGATTACTGAACTGTCAGAAGAAGACCCAATTCGAGTTGCTGCAACTGCAAATAAGAAGGCACTTGGTAACACTTTTAAAGATATTACCAAACACTTCATGCGGCGACAAATCATCGAAGATAACGTCCGCGTTGATGGTCGTAAACTCGATCAAGTGCGTCCGGTTTCTTGTTTAGTTGATGTCTTACCAAAGCGAGTCCACGGTAGCGGTTTATTTAACCGCGAACTAACTCAAGTATTATCCACTTGTACTTTGGGTACACCTGGGGATGCTCAAAACCTCAACGATGACATGCAGCTAGATCAGCACAAGCGTTACCTGCATCATTACAACTTTCCGCCCTTCTCAGTCGGTGAAACCAAGCCAATGCGGGCCCCAGGAAGGCGCGAAATTGGTCACGGGGCATTGGCAGAACGAGCGCTAATCCCTGTGCTACCGTCCAAAGAACAATTCCCCTACGTGATTCGTATCGTATCGGAAGTACTTTCTTCCAACGGTTCCACCTCAATGGGTTCAGTCTGCGGTTCCACCCTCGCCCTGATGGATGCTGGTGTACCAATTCTCAAACCCGTTAGTGGCGCGGCAATGGGTCTGATTAAGGAAGGGGACGAAGTACGAGTCCTGACCGACATCCAAGGTATTGAAGACTTTTTGGGTGACATGGACTTCAAAGTTGCCGGGACGGATACCGGGATTACTGCCTTGCAAATGGATATGAAAATCTCCGGTTTGTCTTTGGAGGTGATAGCCCAAGCCGTCCACCAAGCCAAAGCAGCCCGATTGCATATTCTAGAGAAAATGCTCGCCTGCATTGACACGCCACGGACTGAAACCTCAGCTTATGCCCCACGTCTGTTAACAATCAAGATTGATTCAGACATGATTGGTTTGGTCATCGGGCCCGGAGGCAAGACTATTAAGGGAATCACAGAGGAAACTGGTGCAAAAATTGACATCGAAGATGATGGCACTGTGACAATTTCTGCTGTGGATGAGAACAAAGCGAAGAGAGCCAGAAATATCATCCAAGGCATGACTCGCAAGTTGCACGAAGGGGATGTCTACGCAGGACGCATTACTCGGATTATACCGATAGGTGCATTTGTGGAATTTTTGCCTGGAAAAGAAGGCATGATTCACATATCTCAACTAGCTGACTACCGCGTTGGCAAAGTTGAAGATGAAGTAGCGGTGGGCGATGAAGTGATTATCAAAGTGCGCGAAATTGATAACAAAGGTCGGATTAATCTTACCCGCTTGGGTATCCACCCAGATCAAGCAGCAGCAGCAAGAGAAGCTGCGGCGGTGAATCGGTAACTCGATTTGGGGTTTTAGATTAGATTAAATCTAAAATCCGCGATGCCTACTGTGAAGGCATCGCCGTATGCTTCTCTAAATTAGTTGCACAAAATTTATTAAGAGAAAGTAATCAGGATCAAATTGATGAAACTCATGTCTGTAAATTTTCTCAACCACTATGAATATAATCTTTTTATCAGAAAATCTCTGAAAAAATTGCTTGAGCATTAAACGAATCATTGCAACATAAGTAAATTTACTTGATGATTAATGCTACTTTCTCAGCAGAAACGTAATTTGGCAACACGTGATTCAATTTTGCTTCGTTGAGATGCAGATGATCTGACAACACAGCAGAGATTACATCCCGAAAATCAGTAGTAATAGCCAAGTCCCTACCTTGGTAAAGTTGGGTTGTAGATAGACCAGGCCATTCACCATAAACTTTACCACCGCGAATATTACCACCCAAAACCCACATAACATTCCCGTGACCGTGGTCAGTACCACCATTATCATTTTGCTTGACTGTACGACCAAACTCAGACATCACGACAATTGTCGTATTCTGATAAACGCTCCCTAAACCTTCGACTAAAGTGGCCAAACCCGAACCCAATTTTTTGAGATTTCGAGCTAATAGTCCTTGAGTGCTACCTTGATTGACATGGGTATCCCAACCTCCCAAAGCTATAAACCCTAACTCAATTCTGGGGTCTTTTAGCATTAGTTGTGCCAATCGTTGGGCATCGCTGGCGAAGCCATCAGGTGAAGGCGCGCCATTATTCGCCATTTTCATTTCACTATCTAGGTCATTCATGATCGCCTGACGCGCCATCCGTCCCTGTTGATAGGTCTGACTTAAGGCATCATTACCGCCATAAAGTTGGTCAAATACTGCTGCTAATTGAGGACGATCTATTGGCAGAGGTCTGTTAGCATTTCTTCCTGATGCTATGTTAGCTACAGGCATCCGTCCAGATAAAATCCAGGGTGTTGTTTCTCCGACACTTACCGCTTGGATGGGTGTTTTTTGAGAAATCACACCTAATAAACGATTCATCCAACCATCCTGAGTATGTTTATTACCAGGGGTAGCGCTTTCCATGTATTCTTGGGCATCAAAGTGAGAACGAGTTGGATCGGGTGAACCACAGGCATGAACAAAGGCCAAACTCTTCTGTTGCCAGAAAGGCATCAAAAAATCTAATACTGGATGTAAGCCAAAGCGTCCATCTAAATCTATTACTCCCCCTTCCTTCCCTGGTTGGGGAATAGCAATTTGCGGTCGGGCTTGATAGTAAGCTGTCTCTGAGTAAGGAACTACGATGTTTAAACCGTCTACTGCCCCCCGGAGGAAAATTACAATCAAGCGCTTCTGATCGCTGTTTGGGGTAGCCGATCTAGCTATCCAAGGATTGCTGCTTACTGCTGCGATCGCGGAAGCTGAAAAAATTCCACCTTGGATTAGGAAGTCACGTCTTTTCATATATAATTAAAATTACTGAGTTATGGCTATTTCAAATTCGCTTCTGTGTCTCGGCTAGAACTGCTATGTCAACAACCTAGTTCTAAAGACCAATACCTTAGCCAAAAAAAGAGCCTTGATAATTAATTTTTGACAAAACTGGCAAAAACTGTAACTAATGATGCATAAATTCTGGACTGCCCAAAATTAAAGCACTATGGATTTGAGGGGAACTAGAGGCGATCGCATTCTGCGTTTTCATTGACAAAGAATTGCCCAATGTATTGGTTAGTTGCCAAGCATCAACAGGAATACTGGGAGACTTTTGTAAAGGTTTTTGCCCTGTGCCGATTTGCTCCCTCTGTTCTATATTTGTAGGGATGGCTGATAAGGGTAAATTTCCATTAGCGATCGCCGCAGCAAAACTGAGGCGGCGGTTCATTGCATCAGGATTTAACCACACATCTGCTGTGTTTTTGTAACCATCTGGGGTTTGACAACCGTATAAAGGCATTCCCAACTGTTGCAGCAGATTGGAGATTGGTCTTGTGTTCTCTACTTCCACGCCTGTGGCCCTCACCGCAGAGATAGCATATTGATAGGGTGTTTTAAACTTGGCATTAAAATTTTTGGCATCCCAGAATTCCTGACTGTGGAATAGGGTGTTGAGAACCTCACGAATATTGCCATCAGTGGCCAGATAACGGTGTGTGAGATTGTTTACCAGAGTCGTTGGGGGAAGATCGCTGACAAAATATTGAGCTATTTGATAGCTGATGTGACGTGCAGTTGCCGGACTGTGAGCCAAAATATCTAAAGCTTCCTCCCCTTGAGATTCACCACCACTTTTAATTGTGTGTCCCAGGAAAACTTTGTCGCTAAAATCATGACGCTTTGGATTGAAGTAAAATCCGAAAGTATTATCTGTCTGCTGACCAGGACGACTGAAACCCCAACCACTTAAAATCCGCGCCAGAACAAGTACATCTTGCTGAGTATAACCTCCATCTACGCCGAGAGTGTGTAATTCCATAAGTTCGCGGGCATAGTTCTCATTCAAGCCGCGGATATTACCTTGAGCATCGGGGTGGTTGTCAGCCCGATTTTGGAAGTTATCTAGATAATATTGCATAGCTGGATGATGAGCTGTTGCCCCTAACAGGTCACGAAAGCGACCCAAAGCATAAGGTCGAATTGCTTGTTGTTCATAAGCTCCCACCCAGAGGCGATCGCGTCCTTTAGCAGCATCCACATTAAAATGGTTATACCAAAAGTCCACCATCACTTCCTGGAGTTATCGGGGACTACTAGTTGCTTCTAATAATCGCCCCTGCACTGACTCATCTAGCACTTGTTTCGCCCACTTATTGGCAGCTTTTCTTTCTAATGGGGTGGGTTTTTGCCCTGGAAGATTAGTTGTGCCATGTTCTGAAAGTTCCACCGGATTCAAGTAGAGAGTATTTAGCTGCTTGAGTTGGCTGGTGAGACTTTGCGGTTCGGGAATCGATTCCGGTGAGAGTTGCTCCTGAATGTATCGCTCTACACCCAAAGACTCCACTCTTTGCACATCTCCCGGACGAGGGCCAAAGCTGAGGCGATTAATTATATGTAATACTTTTGGGTCAACAGGTGTGGAAGCTGCATCACTAGGAGGAATTGACCCCAGTAAGATCAACAGCAACAACCCCCAAAATTTAGGCTTTACAGTCATAGAGTTAATTGTGTTGTGCGGGAGGATTTTTCTTATACATGCGATCGGCAAATTTCTGCCGTTGCTCTGGGTTCAAGATTTCCCGAATCGCAAGGGTATTTTCAAACTGGGTATCACTAAGCTGCTGCTTTAGAAGCTTAATTTGGTTATATTTACCTCGCACTTGCTCTTTAGTAGCTGTCCCTGCGATCAGGTCATGTAATTCCTGTTGCCCTTGACGGATTTCCTGTGATTTTTGGGCTATCTGCTGTTTGGATTGATTACGAATTTGCTTAATCTGTTGTAGTTGCTGGGATGTCAAATTCAAATCTTTGAGCCATCCCTCTGATTTAGCACGGTTTGGACGAGTTACACCTGTGGGGTTTTGGGCAATGACTTGCTGTGAAATTAAAGTTGGCTTGGCCAGAGCAATAGTGCTACCAAGGGCAATCATCGCCGCCGCCAAAATGGAAACACGACGGATTAACATTAAAGCGATCTCCTATTCAGTATCTAAGTCTGTAAAATGCCATACATCACTTTCTAGATGTTCATTACTGACTGTACCTTGCCAATTGCTTTCAATAAAACCTTCCAATGTGGCAATTTCAGCCGGATTTGGTTGAGTCGGGATGAAGGCACGGTAGCCAACGATCGCAGCGACTAATCCAGCTGCAAGAGTAGGTAGAACTAACCTCGGTCTTGAATAGTGGCGTAAGGGTGGCTGAGTGTAAGCTTTCACCTGTTGTAAAATTTGTTGTTCTAAATCAGGCGAGGCTGGCGGAACATCTGGGCGATGTTGGCAGAGAAAATTAACTAGGTCAGGATCATCATTGGGTAACTGAGTCACGTTGCTTCGCTCCGAATTCAAAATTCAAAATTCTTGCATTATTGATCCCCATAAATAAATTTAGAGGCTTGTATCATAAGTCGTTTTCGGTCATAGCTGCACCCCTTGGTTTTGGAGAAATTGACGCATCGCAGCACGAGCATGAAATAGGCGTGACTTGACTGTTCCCAGGGGAATGTCCAGGATTTGTGCTACCTCTTTTTGAGGTACTTCTTCCAAATCATGCAAAACCAATATCGTGCGATGGTCAAAACTTAGGTTTGCAAGTCCTCGTTGCACAAGGTCTTGATAATGCAGATTCATTAACTCTGGTGCTTCCTGTTGGGTAGGAGTTTTTTGACTGAGAATCTGTAATTGAGTTCGCCTTTGAACATCTACTTGTCGCTGGTCATAAGCGACGTTCCAAGCGATTCGGTACAGCCAGGTAGAAAATTTTGCTGTTTGGCGAAACTTGGGCAATCCTTTCCAGGCTTGCAGAAACACTTCCTGCACCACATCGTCGAGGCTGGCAGGAGTACAGAGTTTATAGAGGATTGACCTGACTCTTTGCTGATGGCGACGGTAAAGCTGACCATAGCTTTGGGTATCACCTCGTAGGCATTGCTGTACTAGATAACTGTCAGATTCGCTTTCTAATTCACCAATCAATTGATTTGCTTTTGAAACCTTGGCTGGCACAACTAACACCTGAGGCGTTCTCCTCTATCCGTTTCGTTGCTTGTATTTATTAGACCGGATGAATGGGAAAAAGGTTCAAATCAGATCGACGCCACACAATGAGCAATTAAGAATTGGTCTGCCCTAATTGAACCTTTTGTAAAAGGAAGAAGTCTAAAGCTATAGATTTCTGGTTCAATCAAAGGTATGTCTTTATGAACATGAAAAGAATTCTCTCATCTTGTTTGTTAGGTGTTTTGCTAACTTCGAGTGTTTTAGCAGACCGTGCATCTGCTCAAGTAGAAGTTATTCTAGGAAACAATCACCGACATGAGTGGCGCGAACGAGAACAAGCGAGGCTGGCTTGGTTACGTAGAGAGCGTGAACAACGTGAGCGCCGTGAATGGGAACATAGACAACATGAAAAACGTGAATGGCGCTTAAGACATGAGTATGACTATCGCTAATAAATAGACTTTCTCATTCAGATGGGGTACAACGTTATATCGCAAGGTGTAGGGGCAATTTATGAATTGCCCCTACGTGTGTACCTAACGTAAACGAGAACCGCTATAGGCAGAATTGGCATTACTCAGATAGTAGTGCCATAGAAGTCTTGCCGCAACCGCTCGCCACGGTTGCCAGTGCTGTGTCATTGCTTCTAGTTGTGCTGGTGTTGGACGCGTCGCCAATTTTTTGAGTCGCTGTAAAGCGATCGCGATCGCTAAATCACCTTTGGGAAAGACATCAGGACGTTGCAGCGCCATCAGTAAATAAATATCGACTGTCCAGTCTCCTATGCCTTTGAGGCGCTTTAACTCAGTTCTAATAGTAGTTTCATCCATTCTTTCCAGCTTGGTTAGGTCAAGTTGACCAGTTGCAACCGCATTCGCCAACCCACGACAGTATAGAATCTTTTGCCGACTAAATCCAATCCCTTTTAATTGAGGATCATCCAATGTCAGAAAGTTTTCTGGGGTCAGAGTTACAACAACCCTACAGAGTCGGGTAAATACGGCCTTTGCTGCTGCTAAGGAAACTTGCTGTTCCAGAATTATGCACAGAAGCGTTGCAAAACCCGGTTCTCTTGACCATATTGGTGGAGGCCCCAGTGTCTCTAAAATCCAAGCCAAATCACTGTCAAGATTGGCAAGCACCATTAGACCACGGGTCAGACTTTCTTCAGTCAATGATTCTAGTTCAGGTGTTTGTGCGGCTGTTTCTTCTAATGTCATCTTTGAGAAATTTCAACCTAAAAAAAATTAGGATACAGAGCAAGTTAATTGATTTATCAAACAGAATTCAGGAGTCAGAATTCAGGAGTCAGAATTTAGAATGAATTATGTATGACTATTCTCACCGGAGCTTTCGGAGTCTTTGCCCCTGAATTCTGACTTACTCTTCAAGAGAATTGTCATTTTTAATTTTTAATTTTTAATTTTTAATTTTTAATTCCCCTTGGAGGTTGATTCTTGTGTGAGCAGTATTTGTTTGCGTTCTATTCCCCAGTGATAACCACCAAGACTGCCATCACTCCGCAGTACACGGTGACACGGTACAATCAACGCTATCGGATTAGCCCCACAAGCATTTCCCACCGCACGGACTGCTTGGGGTTTGGCAATATCACAGGCGATATCAGTGTATGTACGCGTTTCACCATAAGGAATTTTTTGTAATGCTTGCCAAACCTGTTTCTGAAATGCTGTACCACGGACATCAAGTGGTAAATCGAGATGTACCTCACTTCCTGCAATAAAGTCGAGGATTGCTTGTATCCATTCTTTGTGTGTGTGGTCATCATGGATGATGTGCGCTTGATGAAATTCCTGATTCAAGATATGTTCAAGCTTGTCTGCTTCATCACCTAGTTTAACGGCACAGATACCCTTTTCTGTTGTTGCCACAAGCAAATATCCTAGTGGACACGGAGCGATCGCATAGACAATACTAATTGTCTTTCCAGCTTGTTGGTAAGTCTTTGGTGTCATTCCCAGTTGTTTAGGTGCTTTCTCATAGAGTTGACTACTTGAACCATACCCTGTGTCGTAAACGGCGTGAGCAATTTCTTCCCCTGACTGAAGACGCTGTTTCAATCGTTGGCTACGCAGCGCATCTGCATATTGAAAAGGCGATACACCAATTATTTGCTTGAATCTCCTTTGTAAGTAACTAGTACTCATTCCCACTTGAGAACATAGTTCCGAAAGGGTTGGGATGCGATCGCCTTGTGCTTCAATATATCGACATACTGCTAAGACTTTGGCTGTGCTTGGAACTGTTTCAGATTGTGGTTGACAGCGCTTACAAGGTCGAAAACCTGCAATTTCAGCCTCTTGTGCTGATTGAAAGAAACAAACTTGATTGCGATTTGGTCGGCGACTAGGGCAAATAGACCGACAATAAATGCCTGTAGAGCGAACACCATAGAACAGCTTACCTGCAAAACTGGGATCTCGATTGAGAACTGCTTCCCAGAGGGTTTTCTCTAAAAGTTGTGTCTGTTGTAATTGCATTGATGCCTCTGCTGCCATTTCTGGTAAATCATCTGGCGATCGCTACGTACTAAACTTGATACAGCAGTTTGCAAGTAACTGAGGTACAAAAGAGTTTCTATCTCCTGCCTCAAAAAACGCCATAACACTAGATTAAGTCTATTGAAAAACTACTTTCTATCTGATTGTTGCGATCAAAGTCGGCTCAGTTTGGTGTAACTACGGTTAAACGATATTACATCCGATGCCTGTGGTGTTATCGTTGCGATCGCATTTAATTTCCGAGAATAATTTACGATCAGGGACTTCCAAATAAAAAATATCCTGAGATAGGCAAGATGTCTATCGTTTTTAAACATGTAATATGTCTATGAACAATAAGGGTGTTACGATATCTTTCACCAGCTGAATCTGACTTATGAAATTAGTTTGCTCCCAAAGCGATCTCAGTACAAACCTCTCACTCGTTAGTCGTGCAGTACCTTCACGACCGACTCATCCTGTACTTGCCAATGTGCTGCTACAAGCGGATGCCCAAACTAACCAAGTAAGCTTAACAGCCTTCGATCTCAGCTTGGGAATCCGCACCAGCTTTAATGCTGAGGTATGGCAAAGTGGCGCGATCGCACTTCCTGCTAAATTACTTGTAGACATCACCTCTCGTCTTCCAGAAGGCGAAATCACTCTCGATGATGAATCAGCCCTTACAGGCGCAACATCCGGTGGAGAAGGCTTAATTGTTACACTCACGCCCAAAAGTGGACATTACCAAGTCCGAGCAATGGGGCCAGAAGAATTTCCCGAACTACCTGTAATTGAAAATACAGAGGTAATCCATCTCACCACTACTGCATTAATTGAGGGATTACGAGGTTCATTATTTGCTACCAGTGCTGATGAAACCAAGCAAGTACTCACTGGTGTGCATTTAACAGTTAAACAAGATACTTTAGAATTTGCAGCTACCGACGGACATCGCCTCGCAGTTGTAGAAACTAGCAACGAGCGCCCTTTGGGTGGAACGACTCAACTAGAAGTAACAGTACCAGCTAGAGCATTACGCGAACTCCAACGAATGCTAGCTCATAGCGCCTCATCAGATGAACCTGTAGCTTTATATTTCGATCAAGGTCAAGTTGTGTTTGCATGGCAAAATCAACGCTTGACTAGTCGCACATTAGAAGGGCAATATCCTGCTTATAGACAACTAATCCCCCGCCAATTTGAGCGACAAGTGACAATTGAACGGCGACAATTTGTCAGCACTTTAGAACGGATTGCGGTGCTAGCCGATCAGAAAAATAATATTGTCAAACTGAGTATTGATAGCGAAGCCCAAGAAATTACCTTATCATGTGAAGCTCAAGATGTAGGCAGTGGTCGAGAGTCAATGCCGGCACAGATTTCTGGTGAAAATATTGACATTGCCTTTAACATTAAATATTTGATGGAAGGTTTGAAAGAGTTACCATCTTCCGAAATTCAAATGCATTTAAATCAAAGCCTAACGCCAGTGATTTTTACACCATTAGGTGGTTTGAAAATGACTTATTTAGCTATGCCGGTGCAACTTAGAAGTTAAAAATACGCTGTAGGTAGCATATCTGTGCTACCTACAGCGTATTTTTGTTTTCACAGCAGATATGCATCTATATTAAGTAATCCATATCAGATTAACTTTGTCCCCCTTCATCCCCATACGTACTATAAATTCATGTCCATCATCAGCAAAACTCAGCTTCCACAAATAGGTCTGAGTTCCTCCTTGTTTGAGATGACCGAAGTAAGTAGTTGTATAACCCTCAGACATACGTGGAATTAGCGGGGAGCTAACTTGGTCAAAAATTTCTTTGGTAATATCTGCTTTGTAGTCTGAATCACCTACTGTAAGGAAAAGGTCGTAATTTCCCGTAGCAGTGGTATCCAAGATAGTCTGCAAACAACTGATGACGTTTTCAGAGGGATTTATCGAATTCATAATTACGTATGCTCCTAAGCGTTAAACCCTAGCCAAGTATAAATCAGGTTACTAGCTATCTATCACTTATCAATCAATTTACTATGCTTTCACCCCAAAACTCAAATTTTGCAGAAAATCAAAATTATTACATAACTTTGCATTCTTCATTTTAAAACCAGGGATAAGCTGCACTATGCAAGTTGATTTTTTGTTTCTATGATTAGTTGATTTGTCTAATGGGAATTTCAATCCAGAATTCTGTACCTAACCCCGGCTGAGAATCACATTTCAACACACCACCGTGTTTATCTACGACAATCTGATAACTAATTGATAACCCTAAACCAGTGCCTTTTCCTACTGGCTTTGTTGTGAAAAAGGGATCGCAAATCCTAGCCTTCAGAGGCTCCGGTATTCCTGGGCCATTGTCTCTTACGCGAATTACTACACTCTTGATATTGCCTTCAAGTTCTCCAAGAGCAGTATGGATAGTAATTTGACTGCTATGAATTGTTGATTGAGATTCCCCATAATCTTCTAAAGCATCTATCGCATTGCTTAAAACATTCATAAATACTTGATTTAATGGCCCGGCATAGCACTCTACTAAAGGAAGGTTGCCGTATTCTTTGACTAATTTAATCGCCTGACTTTCTGGTTTTGCTTTCAAGCGATGCTGCAAAATTAGCAAGGTGCTATCAATACCCTCATGAATATCAACCGGCTTTTTTTCTGCCTCGTCAAGGCGAGAAAAATTCCGTAAACCCAAGACAATCTGCCGGATGCGATCGACCCCAACTCTCATGGAAGATAGAGTTTTGGGCAAATCCTCCATGAGAAATTCTAAGTCGATTTCGAGCGCGCGATCGCGAATCTCTGGGTTAGGGTTGGGAGCATTTTGCAAATAGAGGTCTAATATACCAAGTAAATCTTGGGCGTAATCGTTGACATGATTAATGTTCCCATAAATAAAGTTTACAGGGTTGTTAATTTCGTGAGCAATACCAGCTACCAGTTGACCTAATGAGGACATTTTCTCAGTTTGGATCAGTTGGGTTTGAGTTTGCTGTAAATCATGCAAAGCTTGAGCCAGTCTTTCTGTCTGTTCTTTGGTTTGATTATGTAATTGGGCTTGTTGGAGTGCAACCCCAAGCTGATTAGCAATTTGAGTAATAAACTTAATTTCTGAGGCTTCCCAATGGCGGGGTGCAGAATTCTGGTAAGCTGCTAGTAAACCCCATAGCTGTTGCCCAATAAATATGGGTGCGATCGCATAAGCCCTAGCTTGAATTTGTTCTAGAACTGCAATGTGACATTGAGAGTGGCCAGCTTCATAGATATCATCGACTGTAAAGGTTTCATTGTGACGATATCGCCCACCTTGCGTTTCTTGTAAATAGCTATCTTGCCAAACCGTCTTGCTATGATTGTCTACTAACTTTAACCAGTTATCACCTACAAACTCGGCGATATATTCACCACTCCAATCAGCCTGGAAGCGGTAGACGGCAACTCGATCTGCTTCTAGTGATTTACAGATTTCTTGGGTGGTTGCTTGAAAAATCGCATCTAAATCTAAAGATTCTCTAACTTTCGCCACAACTTCAAACAATACTCGTTGCTGTTCTGCTGCTTGTTGCAAATCTAATGTCTGTTGTCGTGTCTGAGTGAGTAAATCAGCTTGCTGGAGTGCTACGCCCATTTGAGCCGCAATCTGACTGAGGAAGTTAACTTCAGAAGTTTTCCATTGTCGGGGGCCAGTGTGTTGATAAGTTGCCAGCAAACCCCAAAGTTTTTGCCCCACAAAAATCGGCGCAAGCACAAAAGCGTGAATTTGAAACTGTTCTAGATTATCGATATGACACTGAGCAAACCCCATCTTGTAAATGTCATCGACTGCAAATGTTTCATTGTGGCGGTAACGTCCTCCCTGTGTCTCTTGTAAGTAGGTATCATTCCAAATTGTGTTAATACCTAGTTCCGACTCATTCGACCAGTATGGGCTAGCAGCCTCGAAATCCCCGACAAATTCACCACCCCAATTAGCATCGAAACGATAAACAGAAACGCGATCGGCTTTAATTAATTGACAAACTTCTTTAGTTGTCGTCTGAAAAATAGTATTTGTGTCCAAAGATTCTCGAATCTCGGCAATAACTTTAAACACAGCCTGTTCTTGTTCAGCTGTCCGTTTTAACTCAACTGTGCGTCTTTTAACTTGTTTTTCTAAATTTTCATTAAAGGTTTGCACTTGTTGATATAATTCATACTGCTGAATTGCTGAAGCAAAGTGTTTACCAAAGTTTCTAGCCAGTTCAATCTCTTCAACCGTCCATTTTTGAGCTTGTGCTTTTTTAGATTCGCGCCAAACCTCAAACGATAAACGGGGATAAAGCTGCCTTTTATCGCTGTCATACTGCCCCGCCCATAAAGTTTCTGTATCTATTTCGTTGCGGAAAATACTTAAATAGCCTAGCAACTGCTGGCGATACTGGAGTGGGATCATCAATATGCTGCGAATTTTAGTTGGTTGAAAAGCAGCTTGCAAAGTTCGCAACTCAGAAATTTTATATATATCTGAAATTGCCCAAACATCGTATCTACTAGACTTGTAGTGTTCTTGCCAGACACTATACTGCTCGATTAGTGGATATATAGTTTGTGGCATTACAGGTTGCTGCCCACAGATATAAAGCTTGATACAAGTATTTCCTGGTATTAAGCATTCTGTTAAGCTGGTGACGTTGCCATTGTGCAAATCAAAAGCTTCATTTCTAATACAAAGCCTGCCACCAACGCCATCAAAAGCAGCAACAGCCGCTTCTAGGGCTGGCTGTAAGACAATCGTCGGCAGTGAATGTAGTAGGGTAGCAATGCGGTTAACGATCGCTTCTCGTTCGGCTGTTTGGCGAACTTGAGTGTGAAGGGTACTTTGAGCGATCGCTATTGACAGCTGCTCGACTACCATTTGTATTGCTTCTAGCTCATATTCTGAAATTGAACGCGCTTCAGAATTGTGAGACACTAGCAGCCCCCAAAGTCGATCTTGATAGAGAATAGGTGCTACTACAGAAGACTTTACCCCCATTGCCGTCAAATATTCAATATGGCAGGGGTCTACAGGGCGGTAACGGATCTCCTCTGAGATAGTTTCTCCATTATCCAAGTCATGCAGATGAATTTGACCAATCTCTTGAGTATCAACATTGACAACCGAACGTACCCGTGATTTGAGAAATAGTTCACGGGCATCGGATGGAATGTCATCGGAGGGAAAATTTAGTCCCAATAGCGACGGCAAACAATTTTTATTAATTGATTCAGCAATCACTTGACCACTACCATCGGGATGAAATTTGTAAATCATCACTCGATCGGTTTTTAATAGCGATCGCACTTCTGCCGTTGTGACTGTGATAATTTCTTCTAACTCTAAGCTGCGTCGGATACGGTTTGTAATGCGGCGTAGAAAACTTTCTTCATCGTGATATAACGGAAAATCTTGTTCAGAATTGGAGGTCATTGTTTATAGCAAAATAAATTAATAATTTAAAAACTGACATAATTAAATCTAAAGACATTCTGAATTTTTTTTCATCAATTTGTCTTCAGTAAAACTACGGTCAAATCATTAATAAAAATATTTTTTTGCCTTTTATCAAATTTCACCAAAAAATCATAAAAACAGACGCTAAAAAAGTTGCGTCTGCACTAGCTATAAGAGAAAATTCTTGCTTTTTAGTTTTAACTTTTTGTTGACAGACTAATGTTCAACAAAATTAAACTCTTGTGTTGTCAGCAAAGCGGATTTTTAGATAGTCATCTTCCATCTTTGCTCCGGCTGGTTGCAGTGCTGCTAAGGCTTGTGGCAAAACTAAGTTACGACGATGGTTGCCAATAGTAATGTTTAATTCGTCTCCGGTTTTACTGAGTTGAACTTGGTCTTTAGGGATACCAGGTAAGTAAATTTCTAAGCTGTATTGGTTTTCCTCTTGCACTACTTTAAGAGTTGTTTCTTTGTAATAAACCTGAGTAGGATCTTCATCTTTATAAAGAGTTTCTTTCAGGCGTTCTAAGGAAGCCAATCCACACATTTCCTCAGAAAATAGGGGAACTTCTTTTACAGGCAGAGGGTGAAAATCATCATGAATTTCTCGGCGATATTGCTCCTGACTTTCCTTCCAACGTTGGAAAAATGGGTCTTGGACTTCGCTTGGAATAATCCGATTCGCTACTACTAAATCTGTTGCAACATTATACAAACTCAGATAAGCATGGGCACGGAGAGATTCTTTAATCACCATCTTTTCGGGATTAGTTACTAGACGCACTGAAGTTTGAGTATTATCTGTTAATACTTTTTCCAGAGCTTCAATTTGTTCATAAAATTCATAAGGTGCATCCATCACTTCTTTATCGGGTAGCGAAAAACCAGCAATTGGTCTAAAAAAAGGTTCAACCAGGGGTCTAAGCGCTACCGAGATGTTTTGAAATGGCTTGTAAAAACGCCGCATATACCAGCCACCGACTTCAGGTAAACTCAGCAAGCGTAGTGCTGTGCCGGTGGGGGCTGAGTCGATAATTAAGACATCAAACTCACCTTCATCGTAATGGCGCTTCATCCTTACCAAGCCAAAAATCTCATCCATCCCTGGTAAAATCGCCAATTCTTCCGCCTGTACGCCGTCTAACCCCCTTGCCTGTAAAACTTGGGTAATATAACGTTTCACAGCACCCCAGTTTCCCTCCAGTTCTTGCAGCGCATCTAGTTCAGCACCCCAGAGATTTGGGCGAATTTTTTGGGGTGCATGTCCCAGTTCCATATCAAAACTATCTGCCAGGGAGTGGGCGGGATCGGTACTTAAAACCAATGTCTGATAGCCTAGTTCCGCACAACGGAGTCCAGTTGCAGCAGCGACGGAAGTTTTGCCCACGCCGCCTTTACCGGTCATTAAAATTACACGCATAGATGCTTCTATCCTGCCTGAGGATTTTTTACATTTATTTACATTATCGACTGTTTAAGGAAAATAAATGTTGTTTCAGTGCATCTAGGGATTAATATTAAGTATTTAACCTAAATCATCCGTTGGGTTTTGCTGCAATAACCGATCCAGCTTAGTTTCCAGTGCTGAGAGTTTTTTGAGAATTGTGGGGCGATCGCCATCAAGAGAAATTAGTAAATTGGTGATTCTCTCTTGGATGTTCGCTAATTGTGCTACTGCATTCTGAATTTGGAGCATTCCTTCTCGGAGTTCTTGGCGTTCCTGACGTGCTTCCGCCATTTCATCTAAGATAGCTTGGACTGTTTTAGCGTTACTCTCAATTAGATGCTTGAGTTCTTTATCAGTCATTGCGATCGCACTTTGGAGTTGAGTTTATGATCAATCATAAAAAAATTAATTAACATCCGCATTATTAACTCTTTCTCCCAACAGGATTTTCAGCTTTTTAGCGGATTGATTTAGTATACCAAATATTGATACCAGTTCTCCATAGGTGATAATTTTTGGGAAGTTAGTAATCAAAAAATTATCATCTCAACAAGTCAAGTTCAAGGCGATGTACCACTACGGCGAACTTTGATTAACTCAGCACAGATACTAACTGCAATTTCTTCTGGTGTTAAAGCGCCAATATCTAAACCAATTGGTGCATATATTTGATGAAAAAACTCTGGATTGTAACCTTCATTTTGCAATATATTGTACACAGTGCTTACCCGTTTATTACTGCCAACCATGCCCATATATTTTGTTTCATATTTGCATAACAGGCGTAAAGCTTCTAAATCTTGCAAATAACCTCTAGTAACTAAAGCGACATATAAATTAGTATTTTTATTTAATATTTCTTGAATTGAAGTAATAGGTTGTGCTAGCAGCGAGGCTTCAGGAAATCTTTCTTTTGTGGCAAAGTCTGAGCGATCATCTTGTACAATAACTTGAAAACCTGCTATTTTTCCAACCTGCGCTAGAGAAACAGCAATATGTCCTGCACCAATAATCAAAAGTGTTGGTGGTGGTAGCAAAGGTTCAATTAATGCAGTAGTGTGTAAAGATGGAATTACTTGTGTTTCTAATATTAAATAGGGTTTTTCATCTGTATTAAAGGGCGTGAGCATGGTTCCAGAACGCCCAGAAGTTAAACTATCTATAATTTGATGAACTAAATTTAAGTTTTCACTACCTGACCATAGCTCTAACAATACCTGCATTGTGCCACCACAAACGCCTTGAGTTTCTCGTTGCGGCGCACCAGATAAATCAATTTCTACAAATTGTTTTTTACCTGTTTGTAGTACTTGTAAAGCTTGCTGATAAACTCTTGCTTCTCCAGCACCACCGCCAATTGTTCCAAAGGTTTTACCATCGGCGTCAATAAACATTTTCGCGCCTACTTCTCTGGGTGTGGAACCTTTGGTGCTGGTGACAGTGGCTAAAACTACAGCACTGTTTTTTAAGGTTTTTGCTAGTTGTTGGTAGAAGTCAAGCATCCATGATAAAGAATCGCAAAGGACATTCCTCAACGCCCAGGTTTAACACCCCATATTTTTCGGTTAATTTACCTAGTGTTGCCATTACATGTGTAGCTCCCCTTAGATTATCACTGATGATTAAGCTAATTGTTTGGATGTTCATCCTTTGTAACCATAGGTGAAGCTACTTCCGCCAAATGTTTTTCTTGGGCTTGCATTTCCAGTAATTGAGGAATCGTCACAAATCTATAACCTTGGGCCTTTAAACCTGCGATCATTTCTGGCAAAGCCTTGACAGATTTAGAACGGTTGCCACCGCCATCGTGCATCAGTACAATTGCACCTGGTTTTGCATATTTCAGCACATTTTTGATTAGCATTGGCACTTGAGGCGAACGACGTTCGGCATCTCCCGATTCTTCTGACCACATCATGACAGCGTACTTCTCATTTTCGGCATATTCGACTAATCCATTATTCAGAAACCCGCCAGGGGGACGAAATAGAGTAGTTTTCTCTCCAGTAGTTTTGTAGATGATCTCTGCTGTACGATCAATTTCATTAGCCGCAGTAGCTACGTCCATACGGCGATACCAATGATGCCATGTATGATTACCAATTATGTGACCATCAGCAGCCACTTGCTTGGCAACTTGAGGAAAATATTTCACCATTTCCCCAATCATGAAGAATGTGGCTTTGATATTATTTTTCTTCAAAATTTCTAAAATCTGTGCCGTATTTTTGGGGCCTGGGCCATCATCAAAGGTTAAAGCGATGACTTTCTCATTTGCTTTTAGTTTCCCTTGATAAACGATTGTTCCCTGAAAAGGCTTGGGAATTTCATTCATCTGGTCTGTAGCTGGACTGATATTCTGTTGTGCCGATGCACTGATCAGCTTGTTCTGACTTGCTTTAGCACTCTCGCTTTTTGGCTTTACAATTCCCAATAAATGCTCAAATCCGCTGCTAGTTAAAAGC
Source organism: Nostoc sp. NMS8 (assembly GCF_017115045.1). Lineage (GTDB taxonomy): Bacteria > Cyanobacteriota > Cyanobacteriia > Cyanobacteriales > Nostocaceae > Nostoc. Next base: position 25,772 of record NZ_JABXKK010000035.1, read on the forward strand.
AAACTGATACCCAAACTACTAGCACCAGTAATCAATGTAATGATGATTAGTTTCGGTAACAAAGATAATTTCTGGCTAGACACATTAAATATTCCTCTATTAGGCATTGGGCATTGGGCATTGAAAAGAGGCACAGGGGCGCGGAACAGGGGGCAGAGGGGGAAACTTTTCTCCCTTGCTCCTTGCTTCTTCCCTAGTCCCCAGCTTACGTATAAAAGTACTATCAGCTAATTATAGAAAGTTAGTCAAATTATGCGATCGCTCTTTATCCCAGCATACACTGCCAGCTATCCCGGACACCTCTTGCAGGGGTGGGATTCCCGGCGATTTTCTGATTCTTAATTATTTATTTAAGTCCACCAAACAACGAATGGGCAAACAAAGCGGCCTGAGTGCGATCGCGTAAACTCAATCGGCTCAGAATATTGGTAACATAATTCTTAACAGTATTTTCTGAAAGAAACAGCGATTCAGCAATTTCACGGTTATTGGCTCCACTAGCAATTAACCGTAATACATCTAATTCTCTAGGTGTGAGTTGCGCCAATTCTGGAGGGGGTTGCACAGACGAGACAGGGGCGGCCATCGGTGTGAGTGCTTTCTCAAATAATCCTGGGCCCAGTAGAGTTTGTCCCTTGTAGACGGATCTAATTGCCAACATTAATTCATCTGGTTCGGTGTCCTTGAGCAAATAGCCCTTTGCACCCAACCGCATCGCCTGAAAAACATACTCATCATCATCGAAGGTGGTGAGAACGAGAACCTTAACGTTGGGATATTGTTGAGCGATCGCTTTTGTGGCGGCAACTCCATCCATTACAGGCATTCGGATATCCATTAGCACAATATCGGGTTGCAGCGCGGCAATTTGTTCGAGTGCCCGTTGCCCATTTTCTGCCTCACCAATTACCTGCATCTCTGCATTCGACTCAAGCATACTCTTAAGTCCCTGGCGAATAAGATGCTGATCGTCAACTAATAAAATCCGAATCATAAGCTAAAACACCAACAGCTTTGAGAGTGGCAAAGAAACAGAAATACAGCAACCTGTTCCTAGTTGACTGTGAAGATTCAACTGGCCGCCCAATGCAACCGTCCGTTCTCGCATCCCTTGTAATCCAAACCCGGTTGTATTTTGAGTGGGGTTAAAACCTTTTCCATTATCTTCGATTGACAGATGAATCATTCCAGCGTGAACCAGAAGTTTAACAGTGACACTCGTCGCCTCGGCGTGTTTGCAAATATTTGTCAGCGATTCTTGCACAATGCGGAATAAAGCCGTGTTTACTTCTGTTGGCAAAGTGTGCGGTAGATCAAATTTACAGGAAGGTTCAATACCTGTGGTTTGCTGAAAATCTGTCAGCAGCTTTTCAATGGCTGATTTGAGAGATTGCCCTTGCAAAGGATTTGAACGTAAAACAGAAAGCGATCGCCGAATTTCTAGCAGCGCCTCAGCCCCCAATTCTTTCGCCTGTTTGAGAAATGTCAATGCTTTATCATTATTTGATTGCCAGAACAACAGAGTATTATTTATTTGAATAGTTTGGGCAGCCAGAGTATGTCCTAACCCATCATGAATTTCGCGGGCAATGCGGTTGCGTTCTTGCAAGGTTGCCTGATCTTCAATTCTTAGTGCATACTGGCACAGTTGTTGATTGATAATCTCTAATTGCTGATGGGCAATTTCTAACTGCTCTCGACTTTGACGCTCTGCAAGCAGGGCATTTATTAACAATAAAGCGAATACTAACGTTAAACTAAACAATAATATATTACTTAATCGCCAATCCCAAGACATAGCGATCAGCTTATCTCGCATAAAATTCTCAGGTACAATGGGTCTTAACAAAAGCAGCGTTCCATGAGAAAGCAGAGATAAACCTAAGACAACCAACTGTCCCGATCGCTTAAATATCAGACAACTCCGCATTACCAGTACTAGACACAGCAGCAAAACTGAGCGAGGAGATAAGCTATGTTGAGTCGCTGGCAGCCAAATTAAAACTAATTCCAGGGCTGTATAAAGTAATTTTGTTTCCAGCTTCACCATTGGTAGTCTCAAGCCCATCAAGCTAAAAGTGGCGATCGCTATAACTCGTAGCAGCAACGACCAAGACAACTCAAACGGCAACAGAATTTCCATGAACGCTGCCGTAGCCAATAACAGCCACTCTAGGTAAAGCAATAAACGAAACGATGGGTAGGTCAAGCTAACCATAGAATTATTCCAACTTAATGGCCTTTGTGATAAAACCATAGGTATTTTCACAATTTTAGAGGGAAATATTGAACTGGGGACTGGGTATTGGCGACTAGGAACTGGGAATTGGGAAAATTTGAATGGAAATTCAGACCTCAATCAACTCTTACTCATAATTTTTTTCCCAGTCCCCAGTACCTATTACTCCTCTATATAAATAACGAATCTATCTCTGGTATTGGTAGAGCCGTTCCGACTGATTAATTATTTCTAAATTAGGAAAAAAGTCACAATCACTTGAGTACTTTTTTACTGGTCAGGTTAGGAATTCTAGCTCATGTGCAAACCCATCACAGCTTTTAAGATTAGCTGGTATGAGTAAATCAGCAAGTTTTCATACATCTTCTAAACAGTTATAAGCTGAAATTTACTCATAACAATGGGATTACACACAATCAAAACAAGAGAAGTAAATGATTAAAAAACAGATAATTTTACCAACCATGCTACTTGCGACTATCCTCATTGGGGGAATGACAGGTTGCAGCAATTCTAAGTCTCCAGATGTGTCCCAAGGGGATGATGGCACAAAGGTATCTGATACTTCTACAACAAACTCTCCGGCATCGAATACGCCAGAACGCGCTCAAAAGCGTGAGGAAATTCGCAAACAAATCGAAGCAGTTCTGACCCCAGATCAGGTAAAGGAATTGTCAGGGAAATTACAACAAGGTGAAAAAATGCGTAAAGCAGTGTTGAGCCTAAATCTAACGGCCGATCAAAAGACTAAAATTCAGGATATTTTTAAGACTGCCTATTCGCACCGCAAAGGTAAATCTCAAGATAATTCCTAATAGTTTGAGTAAAACCGAATTCAGAATTAAAGTTATTATCATCTGCGACTGAGGATATTCAACCCTTCATTGATTGCATTCTTAATTCTGTATTCTTAATTCTGTATTCTTCTAGATTTAAAGTATGTTTAAACAAAAGTTTCTCGTCAAGATAGAGCTAGCTGTTATGGCAATAATGCTTTTAGGAACTAGTCTCTACACTTCTAAAGCTTTCGGTAAAGCCGAACCTAGCCCTCAAAAGCTCGTAGATGAAGTGTGGCAAATCCTAGATAAAAATTATGTTGATGTCAGCTTTAACCATCAAGATTGGAAAGCAATTCGACAGCAGTATCTTGGCCGTTCCTATAGTTCTAATCAGCAGGCTTATGGGGCGATTCAAGAAATGGTGGCAAAATTAGGCGATCGCTATACCGAGTTTTTCGACCCCCAGGAATTTAAAGCTCTAAATAACGACCTTTCTGGCAACCTCAGTGGTGTAGGGCTGGAACTGGCACAAAATGAAAAAACCAAAGCCTTAACCGTTGTCGCCCCCATTGCTGGAACGCCTGCTTTTAAAGCAGGTATTTTACCGGACGATGTAATTGTCCAGATTAATGGTCAAATAACTCAGGGGATGAAAATTGAGGATGCCGTGAAGCGAATTCTCGGCCCGGTGGGAACTAAGGTAGTACTCACAATTCAACGGGGTAGCCAATCGCAAACTTTCAACCTTACCCGTGCAAATATTGCCATCTATCCTGTAACTTACAACACGCAAACAACACCAGCAGGTAAAATTGGTTACATTCGTTTACCAGAGTTTACGGAAACTGCTGCCGCAGAGATGCATCGAGCAATTGAAGCATTAGAACAACAACAGGTGCAGGGCTACGTTTTGGATCTGCGTTCCGATCCAGGTGGACTGCTGGATGCAAGTTTGCAAATTGCCAGTATGTGGTTGAAGCAAGGAGCGATCGTATCTTTGGTAAATCGAGACCAAGTTAAAGATAGCTACAATGCTTCAGGACATCCTCTCACCAACAAACCTTTAGTGATACTGGTCAATAAGGGATCTGCTAGCGCCAGCGAAATTCTGTCAGGAGCGTTGCAAGACGATCATCGCGCCAGATTAATCGGGACTCGCACCTTCGGAAAAGGTTTAGTTCAAGCCGTTGAGCCACTAGAGGATGGTTCGGGGCTGAAACTAACGATCGCTAAATACTACACACCAAAAGGTCGAGATATCAATCATATCGGCATTGAACCAGATATTACTGTGGAATTAACCGAGGCACAACAGAAAGCATTACTACAAAAGCAAACCTTGGGGACATTAGCCGATCCTCAGTATGCTAGCGCCGTTGCTGACCTGAGCAAATTGATTCAGTCTGAGGCCGCTCATGTGAGTTTACAGAGTGGGAAATGAAGGAGGCAGAACAATACGGTTCGGTTAACAAAGTTATCTGTTAAGGCGAGCAGGGGGAGAGAAATTGCTTAATAATAACTGTCTTTCCTCCCCTGCGCCCTGCCTCCTGCGCCCTGCCTCCTGCGCCCTGCCTCTCCCTCCTGCCTTCCTTAATAAACACTGTCGTGAACAAGTCAGGAATCGTATCTTTCGATCATGTCAACCCGCAAAGCCCAACGACTTCAAATTTGTGAACCAGTCCCAGGTCTGCAAATTCTGGTTAAACTCAGTAACACTCCTTTAGTGCGGACAATCATAACTACTGTTACCCACCATCAGCTAGCAATCATTGGGGTTGTATTTTTTGCCACTCTAGTTTTTTCTATGCGGGAAAATGCCCCCTGGCTGACAGTACCGAAACAGGTAGCGATTGAATTTTTTTCTGCTGTATCCCAATCCCTAGCCGCTTTATTGGGAGTGTTAATTGTTTTCCTCACCTTTACTAGTCAGTTGATTGCTCAAAGGAGATATGAAGACTATTATACACTTCAGCTTCAGATTGACCAACTCATTCGTCTAACTCAGTCTCTTCCTCCCGAACTTAGTAATTTTGATGAAACTTTGATAGCCCTGATTAACTATTTAGTTCCCTTGCATTTAAAGGATTTTCCAATTTGGTCAACGACCTCTCAAGTATTACCTTGGGACGAGCTTTTAGATAATTTCAAGAATGAACATGAATTGGTGCGGGTGCAGCAAGAATTTTCCTTATCTACCCATTTACACCAACAACAAATTTCCCTTGTCATCAATAACATGGAAGAAATACTGGAGAGATTTTCTCGGCTTTATAATCGCATTTTAGAGATGAGCCGTTTCATTCTGGCGATTGTAAAGTTGTCTTTTCTCCTGGGAGTTTCACTCCTTTTTTTGCTGTTATTTGGCATTATCGATTTGCAAAGGAAGTTTCCCGATCTCAGCTTACCTGTAATTGTTTCTTTAGCAATTTGGGTATTGATTGCTCTTTTAGAGTTAGTACTTGACACCTGGTTTTTTTATAAAAGCCTCTATGGCTCTTCGAGTCACTATTTGCGCTTTTTTCCAAATAAAAAGTACCCTAATTAATAGGCAGAAGCCAATTCACCATGAGTAACTTAACATTCACACACACCAAATTTAGTAACACAGATAAAGCATCTCAATCTACAACTGATACAGTACGTAGTTATCTTAAAGAAATTGGTCGGATACCTCTATTAACCCACGAACAAGAAATTTCTTTTGCCAAACAAGTTCAGCAGATGATAAAAATACTTGCTGAATCAGAAAAACTTACTGTTGAATTAGAGCGTACACCCACACTGGCAGAATGGGCTGACCAGATGCAGTTAAGTGAACAAGAACTACTCCAGCAGCTAAATCAAGGGAAAAAAGCCAAGCAGAAAATGATCGCGTCTAATCTCCGGCTTGTGGTGTCAATTGCCAAGCAATATCAGAGACGCAACTTAGAGCTTATGGACTTAATTCAAGAAGGTACTTTGGGTTTGGAAAGAGGGGTTGAAAAATTTAATCCGGCTTTAGGATACAGATTTTCAACCTACGTTTACTGGTGGATTCGTCAAGGAATTACCAGAGCGATCGCGCAGCAAGGACGCGCGATTAGATTACCCATTCACATCAATGAAAAGTTAAATAAAATTAAGCGTGTTCAGCGAGAATTATCTCAAAAGCTAGGTCGCATTCCCACTACTACAGAAATTGCTAATGCACTTTCTTTAAAGCCTAGTCAGATTCGAGAGTTTCTAATTTTGTCTCGCCAAACTATCTCTCTCGATATTCGAGTTGGATCGGATAGAGATATACAATTACAAGATTTAATAGAAGATTGCAGATATTCTGATAATGCTTATACCACTGGAGAATACATTAGTCAAGATATCGAAAGCTTATTGTCAAATCTGCCTCAGCAGCAACAAGAAATATTAACTTTACACTTTGGATTGATAGACGGAAATGGACTTTCTCTAGAACAGATTGCTCAACGTATGGGTATTAGTCGAGAACGAGTTAGGCAGATAGAGAAACAAGCTCTCAGCCTTCTAAATCGGCAGCTAAGTAAGTAATATGAAAGGGAATAGAAAATAAGTAAATAACCCACCCGCTAGAGGCTGGGGTTTAGACCTAGCTTGCGATACAAGAATTTTTTTGCCCACCAGGGACATTCGGAACCTTTACTTTTTTCATAAAATAGAATTCAGAATATTCCATTACCTCATAGGCGGGGTAATCAAACTACAATCCACTGGAGGTTCTGATGAACCATGAAATTTCTAACGAGAGTTTAACTGAAAATAGTAACGAGAATTTGACTGAAAATAGTGTGGAACCGAAGCTACCGCGATCGCCAAAAAAGAAAAAGATTACTTGGGTAATTTTAGGGGTGATATTGCTGGGTGGGCTAGTTATTTTGGGTATCCATGCGGGTGCAGCCAAGACAGATAAAACTGGAAAATCTGGGCGTAATAAACAGCAAATAGCACCTGTAACCGTGGCAATGGTGACACAAAAAACGGTTCCGGTGCAATTGCAGGCGATCGGTAATGTCCAATCTGGGTCTACGGTTGCGATTACACCCCAAGCTAGCGGACGGATTATTGGAGTTTATTTCAAGAAAGGTCAAGAGGTGAAAAAGGGACAACTTTTATTTACCCTAGATGACCGATCGCAAGCTGCCGCAATCCAGCAAGCTCAAGGTACTGTAGCAAAAGACCAAGCCTCGGTACAACAAGCAAGAGATGGATTAACTAGAGATTTGGGTCAGGTAGACCAAGCTAGAGCCACTTTAGTCAAAGACCAAGCCTTAGTGCGACAAGCCCAGGCGAATTTAGCCAAGGATCAAGCACAAGCAGAATTTGCTCAGGGACAGAGCGATCGCTATACTTCGTTATATAAGAAAGGCGCGATTAGTTTAGATCAAGCACAGCAATACGTTTCCAATAGCAAATCGGCTACAGCAACACTTCAGGCAGATCGAGAAGCGATCGCTAATGCTGAAGCAGTTTTGAAAAGCGATCGCGTGGCGCTGACTAATGCTGGTGCAGTTGTCAAAGGGGATCAGGCTGCGATCGCTAATGCTCAAGCCGTTGTCACTTCCGACCAAGGAGCATTAGACAATACCAAAGTGCAATTATCTTACTCCAAAATTTATGCGCCGATTGATGGTCTAGCTGGCAATATTCTGGTGACTCAGGGGAATGTGGTGCAAGCTAACAGCACGACTCCATTGGTAAATATCACCCAAATTCGCCCGATTCAAGTTGCTTTTTCCATTCCTGAAACAAATCTACCGCAGGTACAAAAGTATATGCAGAATGGCAAGCTGAAGGTAGATGTGACGTTCCCGGATAATCCATCTCGTTCAATACCAGGGAATTTGACATTTGTCAATAACACAGTCGATAACACTACGGGGACAATTCAACTAATTGGCGACTTTGATAATACTCAGGGACATTTGTTTCCCGGTCAATTTGTCAACGCCACCCTAACGCTGACGGAAGAACCTAATGCAACAGTTGTTCCCTCCCAAGCTGTGCAGAATGGCCCCGATGGGCAGTTTGTATTTGTAGTTAAGCCAGATATGACGGTGGAAAATGTGCCAGTTACAGTTAGCAGCACCATTGATGGATTAGATGTGATTCAGAAAGGGCCGCAACCAGGCGATAAAATTGTCACCGATGGTCAAGCGAATCTCGTTTCGGGTAGCAAAATCCGCATCAAAACAGCCGGCAATGACTCAAATACAGGTGGAAATTCCCCAAGAAGAGGAAGGGGGGCAGGGAGCAGGCAGCAGGGGGGAGAATCTCCTAAGTCTGGCGGAGGTGAATCATGAACCTTTCGGAACCATTTATCCGTCGCCCGATCATGACGACTTTGGTGATGACGGCGATTTTGATCTTCGGTTTCATGAGTTATCGGTTGCTGCCCATCAGCGATTTACCAAGTGTGGATTATCCCACAATTCAGGTAAGTGCTTCTCGACCGGGAGCCAGCCCCGAAACGATGGCAGCATCGGTTGCCCGTCCTTTAGAAAAGCAGTTTTCCAGTATTGCGGGACTCGATTCGCTCAACTCAACTAGCACTCTGGGGCAGACTCAAATTACCCTGCAATTTAACTTGAGTCGCAACATTGATGACGCGGCGCAGGATGTGCAAGCAGCGATATCGGGGGCATCGGGGCAAATTGCGACGGATTTACCTAATCCTCCTACCTACAGTAAAGTTAACCCCGCAGACCAACCGATTCTCTACCTTTATCTGGATTCTCCCACACTGCCGCTTTCCCAAGTAGATAATTATGCCGAGACTTATCTGGCGCAAAAGCTATCTACAATCAATGGGGTGGCACAGGTAGCTGTCTACGGTTCGCAAAAGTATGCGGCTCGAATTCAACTCGATCCGCAACAATTGGCTACGCGGCAAATTGGGCTAGATCAGGTGGCGACGGCGATTCAACAAGGTAACGTGAATTTGCCTACTGGCAGTCTTTCAGGAAATCACAAGAATTTTACAGTTCAAACTAACGGTCAACTTGAGGATGCGGCTGCTTATCGTCAATTGATTGTGTCTTATAAAGATGGAATGCCCATCTATCTCAATCAACTGGGTAGGATTGTTGACAGTGTAGAAAATGACAAGGTAGCAAGTTGGTACAACAATACCCGCGCTATTATTCTCACCATTCAAAGACAACCTGGAACCAATACGGTAGAAGTCGTAGACACGATTAAGAAATTACTCCCGAATTTGCGCGACCAGATTCCGGCATCCGTGGAAATTGGGATTCTCTATGATGCCTCTCAATCAATTCGAGATTCAGTAGATGATGTCAGATTTACGTTGATTTTGACGATCGCTCTAGTGATATTAGTGATTTTCATCTTTTTGCGAAATCTCTCAGCGACGGTGATTCCCAGCTTGGCGTTACCCGTTTCGCTGATTGGAACCTTTGCAGTGATGTATTTGCTGCACTACTCACTAGATAACCTATCACTGATGGCGTTGACCCTTTCAGTGGGCTTCGTCGTGGATGATGCGATCGTCATGTTAGAAAATATCGTCCGTCATATCGAAATGGGGGAACGTCCCCTAGAAGCGGCGTTGAATGGGTCGAGAGAAATTGGTTTTACCATCTTATCGATGACACTTTCCTTAGTTGCAGTCTTCATCCCTATGTTGTTCATGAGTGAAGTGCTGGGACGATTATTTCATGAATTTGCTGTAACGATCGCAGTGGCAATTCTCGTCTCTGGTTTTGTGTCTTTGACTCTGACTCCCATGTTGTGCAGCCGTTTTCTGCGTCCTGTAAATCATGCTAATCAAAGTCGGTTATACCAAGCTTCGGAATATGTATTCGATCGCTTCCTCGGTTTGTACGATTGGAGTCTCAAAAAAGTCTTAAAATATCATCGCACCACGATGATTTTATCTGTGTTTCTCTTTGCGGTGACAGTTGGGCTGTTGATGGTAGTTCCCAAAGGCTTTATTCCTAGCGAAGATACCGGACAAATTACAGGTATTACCCAAGCAGCAGAAGATGCATCCTTCGATAATCTTGTCCAGCATCAGCAGACAGTTGCTAACCTGATTCGCCAAGATCCAAATGTAGATGCAGTCAACTCTAATATTGGGGCGGGAGCTAGTGCTAGTGGCGGTGGGGCGGCAGTTGCAGCCAATTCTGGGAGTTTGTTTATTCGGTTAAAACCGCGATCGCAACGTCAACTTGGGGCTGACGAAATTGTGCAAAATTTGCGAACCAAACTCGCCACTGTTCCAGGTATTCAAGTATTCTTGCAAAATCCGCCAGCGATACCTATTGGCGCTCAACAAAGCACAGGACTTTATCAGGTGGCACTCCAGAGTTCTGATGTCAAACCCTTACAGGAATATGTTCCTCAGCTTGTTACCAACATGAAGGAGATGACAGAACTCCAGGATGTCAACAGCGATTTACAGTTTGCTTCCCAGATTCAAATTGACATTGACCGCGATAAAGCTTCAACTTATGGGATCACCGTCGAGCAAATCGAAAATACCCTGAGAAGTGCCTACGGTTCTTATCAAGTATCAACTATCTATGCAGCGACTAATGAGTATCAGGTGATTTTGGAATTAGCACCCCAGTTTCAGCAAGATATCAATGCTTTGTTGGCATTATACATTAACTCCAGCACAGGAGTGGCAGTACCTCTGAAGACATTCGCCAAACTATCTCAGGGAGTCAGCCCATTAATGGTTAATCATAACGGTCGGATGAACGCCGCGACTATTTCCTTTAACCTCGCTCCCGGCGTGGCCTTGGGAAATGCCAACGAAGAGATTGAAAAAGTGATTAATCAGGTAATTCCTAAGAGCATTAGCACCAGCTTTCAGGGTGCAAGCCAGGTATTTCAAAGTTCACTGCCGAGTTTGGGTTTATTGTTAGCGATCGCTATCCTCGTAATTTATCTGATTTTGGGTGTCCTCTATGAAGATTTCATTCACCCGATTACGATTCTTTCTGGTTTGCCGTCAGCAGGTTTTGGGGCATTGTTAACGCTGATAATATTCCATGTCGAACTCAATGTTTACTCCTTCATCGGCATAATTCTCTTAGTGGGCATCGTCAAGAAAAACGGGATTATGATGGTGGATTTTGCTATTGTTGCCCAGCGAGAAGAAGGGAAAAAACCGTCTGAGGCGATTTATCAAGCCTGTTTGGTGCGCTTCCGTCCGATTATGATGACGACAATGGCAGCATTAATGGGAACCTTGCCGATTGCGATCGGATTTGGGGCTGGTTCCGAATCTCGCCGTCCTCTAGGGATTGCAGTTGTGGGCGGACTAGTGTTTTCTCAAATATTGACCTTGTATTTAACACCCGTGTTCTATATTTATATGGAATCGTGGCGGAAAAAGCTCAGTCAAGTTAAGTTGCGGCGGGTGTTCTCATTTACAGGGGAGCGATCGTGATGTTCAACAAGCAATATAGCCATTTTTAATCCGGTGAGGTATAGGTATGCAAATAGACCTAACCCCCTAACACCCTAATAGAAGCCGGAAGGGGAAACAATTCAAAGCCTCTCTCTTTTTGTTCAAAATTGTACTTCACTGGGTCGAGAACCGCTATATCAACCCAAAACAATACAGACTGAGCGATTTCATTGCACATCCCCATCACATTTCTGGGATAACAAAACTCATGAACCTTTCAGAACTCTTCATCCGTCGTCCAGTCATGACCACTTTGGTGATGATGGGTATCCTCATTTTCGGTCTCATGAGTTATCTACTGTTACCCATCAGCGCCCTACCTAACGTTGAATATCCTTTTATATCTGTCTCTGCTAGTCTCCCTGGTGCCACCCCAGAAACAATGGCATCTTCAGTCGCCGCACCATTAGAAAGACAATTTACCGAAATTGCCGGACTCAATTCATTTAATTCCACCAGTTCAACTGGTAGCACCAACATCTCTCTACAATTTGACTTTAGCCGCCGAGTGGAAGATGCCGCCAAAGATGTCCAGGCAGCCATCTCAGCCGCAGCCGGACAACTGCCCGCCGGAATGCCTCACCCGCCTACTTACCGCAAAGTTAACCCTTCTGTCTCGCCTGTTATATACCTCTATATGTATTCTGAGACACAGCCAATCTCGACAGTAGATGAATACGCAGAGGTAACAGTTGGTCAACCAATTTCGATGATTGATGGTGTTGCTCAGGTACAGGTTTTTGGTCAACAGCAATATGCAGTCCGCGTTCAGGTTGACCCGCGAGAGTTGGCATCGCGGGGAATTGGTCTAAGTCAGGTAAAAACTGCAATTCAACAGGGAAATGTCAACTTGCCAACCGGCAGTCTTTCTAACACTTACAAAACTTATACGATTCAGGCAAATGGTCAACTTACCGATGCTGCCAGCTATCGCCAGCTGATTGTAACTTATAAAAATGGCGCGCCTGTGCGGCTCCAGGATTTGGGGCAGGTAATTGACAGCGCACAAAACGTCAAAGTCTCAAATTTGTATAGCGATCGCAAGGTAACAAACCGCCATTCTGTTGTTCTCGCTGTGCAGCCACAGCCAGGTGCAAACACGGTAAATATTGTTGATTCCATCCAAGAACTTTTACCTACACTCCGCGAACAAGTTCCCAAATCCATTGAGATGGGGATTATGTACGACCGCTCCCAAACAATTCGAGCTTCTGTCAGCGATGTAAAATTTACCTTGGTTCTCTCAATATGTCTAGTTGTCTTGGTGATTTTCTTATTCTTGCGTGACATCACGGCGACGCTGATTCCCAGTTTGGCGCTACCTGTAGCGATCATTGGCACTTTTGCGGTGATGTATCTGTCGGGCTTTTCCCTAGACAACCTTTCATTAATGGCATTGACCCTTTCCGTGGGTTTTGTGGTGGATGATGCGATCGTGGTGTTGGAAAATATCGTCCGTTATCGGGAAATGGGCGAATCTCCCTTAGATGCAGCATTGAAGGGATCGAGGGAAATCAGCTTCACCATTTTGTCAATGACCCTTTCCCTAGTGGCGGTGTTCATTCCCATCATGTTTATGAGTGGAATCATCGGTAAATTATTTCATGAATTTGCCGTGACGATCGCAGTGGCAATTTTGGTTTCGGGTTTTGTTTCCCTCAGTCTCACCCCCATGTTGTGCAGTCGTTTCTTAAGTTCACCCCATCAGCAAAGACCAAATCGGCTCTATCAATTTTTAGAAGGGGGATTTGATTTACTACTGCAAGGATATGATTGGACGCTCAAGCCGATTTTAAAATACCGCCTGATGACACTCATTGGTTCTGGCATTCTGCTGGTAATGACCGTCTATTTGTTCACAATCGTTCCCAAAGGATTTATCCCTACAGAAGACACCGGACAACTGATGGCCAACACCAAAGGAGCGCAAGATATTTCTTTTGATGATATGCGCCGTCACCAGCAAAAAGTTGTTGATATTATTCGTAAAGACCCTAATATTGAAGCCGTTGACTCGATTGTGGGTGCAAGTGGGCCGAATGCCTCAGTCAACTCCGGGCGAATTACAATTCGGCTCAAGCCGCGCGATCAACGTCAACTCAGTGCTGATGAAATCATCCAAGAGTTAACCCCCAAGTTAAGACGTGTAGTTGGGGTTAAGACATTCCTCCGTTCTCCACCAGCCATTCCTATCGGTGGACAACAAACTAATTCTACTTATCAGTTCACCTTGCAGAGCTTGAATTTACAAGACCTGCGCCAATACGTTCCTAAACTTGTAGATAAAGTCAAAACCCTACCAGGACTCCGGGACGTTGACAGCGATTTACAACTCAGCACTCCCCAAATTCAAGTCCAAATTGACCATAACAAAGCTGCCACTCTTGGGATTACTGCTCAACAAGTTGAACAAACCCTCAGCGCTGCCTATGGTTCTAGCCAGGTTTCCACTATCTATACTCCAAATGACCAATTTTATGTAATCTTAGAAGTGAAACCGGAGTTTCAGCGAGATCCCAGCGCCCTATCGATGCTCTATGTGCAATCGAGTACTGGGAAACTTGTTCCCCTGAGTGCGATCGCTAATATTACTCAGAATGTCGGCCCTCTCACGGTTACTCACGTTGCTCAACTCCCCTCTGCGACTATCTCTTTTGACACCCTCCCAGGAACGTCTCTAAGTCAGGCTACAGATGCTATCAAGCAAGCAGCCAGTGAGTTGCTACCATCAACAATTACCCCCAGCTTTCAGGGTTCAGCCCAAACCTTCCAACAGTCCTTCAATGATTTAGGGGCACTGTTGTTGGTGTCCATCTTAGTCATCTATCTAATTCTCGGTATCCTCTATGAGGATTTTATTCACCCAATCACCATTCTTTCCGGTCTACCTTCGGCGGGTTTTGGTGCATTACTGACGCTGCTGATTTTCCAGGTTGATTTAAATCTTTATTCTTTCATCGGCATCATCCTGCTAGTGGGCATCGTCAAGAAAAACGGGATTATGCTGGTGGACTTCGCTATTGAAGCGCAGCGAAAAGAAGGTAAAAATTCCTTTGATGCCATTTATGCCGCTTGCTTGATTCGTTTCCGCCCAATTATGATGACCACGATGGCAGCTTTAATTGGCACACTCCCCATTGCTCTGGGGACAGGAGTCGGTTCAGAAGCGCGTCGTCCTTTAGGAATTGCGATCGTTGGTGGGTTGCTGTTCTCTCAGATATTGACTCTCTATTTGACTCCAGTTTTTTACATTTACATGGAGGCATTACGGAAGAAGCTCGGACAACCGAAGTTTTACCGCTCTTTCTCGAAAAAGAATTCAGGAATCAGAAACCAAAATTAAGAATGAATTTTGAACGAAAACTTATATTGTGGTTTCATTTTTGTTCACTGCTAGCTTTTTGGGGCAAAAGATAAATACCCCCAGAGATTACAGCAGTTTGCAACTAAATGAGGTACAGAACCAAGAATTCACAAATCAAATTATTCTTCTCCTTCCTGCCTCCTGCCTTCTCCCAAGGGGAGACGCTATAGGATGAGGATTACACAAACTGAAAGGAAACATTTGCAGTCAAAGGCTCTGGCAGTGGTTTTCCTTGTGCTTGGTAATCTTCAATCAAAAGTTCTAGTATTTCCTCACCATTATTGAGAGCATCTGCGTAGGTATCTCCATGAGTGTGTGCATAAGGGCCAAACTCAGGTAGGCTGACGATGTATTTTTTATCTTCTATCGACCACTGAATTAGAACACTATATTGTGGTTTCACTCCTGTTCTCCTTTGATGTCTTCTTCCTCTAATTGTTTTATTTCTATAAGCTGATTATCTGGAAAAATCCCAGACCTATTAGGAACGATACAGTAGATGTTTTCAATCAGCCATGCTAGCTTTTTGTGGCAAAAGATAAATGACTCCAGAAATTAAAGTCAAGCCAACAGAAATCCAAAAAGCAATCAAAGAGGGAAATTGCCAAACTTCAGGTAGGGGTGCGATCAGAAGTGCGATCGCCACTATTTGACTAACAGTTTTGAGTTTACCCCAAATATTCGCCCCGGTAATTGTCGTTTGATTCACCCGCCAACCTGCGATCGCTAGTTCCCGCGCTAAAATCAAAAACACTCCCCAAGCTGGCACTTTTCCTAGTTCAATAAAAACCAGCAATGGCGCAAGTACCAGAAATTTATCTACTAAGGGATCAAGAAATTTACCCAATTCACTAATTTGGTTGAGTTTTCGCGCCAAATAGCCGTCTAACCAATCAGTCAATGCAGCAACGATAAAAATCGCCAAACAGATCCATCTAGCTTCGGGTGTGGGATTATATAAACCGTAAAGCAGAAATGGTACACCCAGAAGGCGAGAGAAAGTAATCCAGTTGGGTAAAGTCACGTCGCTTCGCTCCGAATTAAAAATTAAAAATTAAAAATTAATAATCTCCAAAAATAAATTTAGTTGCCCTGTTATCAGAAAGAGGCAGGGGGACAAACTTACTACAACTTCTCTTTCTCTCCCCACTTTCCCCCTAAGCGTGGGAAAATCTGTTTTCTGAAGCTCTTTTAAAAGAATACTATGACTGAACACACAGAATTCCGCATCGAACGCGATTCGATGGGCGATCGCCAAATTGCTAGTAGCGTTTATTACGGTATTCAAACGCTGCGGGCTATCGAAAACTTCCCCATTAGCGGCATCAAACCTTTACCTACTTACGTAGATGCGGGATTGATAATTAAAAAAGCTACAGCAATTGTGAATGGAGAACTAAATTGCATTCCCCAAGATATTAGTCAGGCAATTGTCCAAGCAACTGATGAAATCTTAGCTGGGAAGTTCCGGGATCAATTTGTTGTGGATGTTTATCAGGCTGGTGCTGGAACATCCCACCACATGAATGTCAATGAAGTTCTGGCAAATCGCGCCTTAGAAATTCTTGGTGAAGAAAAGGGCAATTACAAACATGTTAGTCCCAATGATCATGTTAATTATGGACAGTCTACCAATGATGTGATCCCTACGGCAATTCGCATTGGTGGATTATTAGCATTATCTAAGACATTACACCCAGCTTTAGAGAAGGCGATCGCATCTTTAGAAAACAAAGCTGTAGAATTTCAAGATATCGTCAAATCTGGCAGAACCCACTTGCAAGACGCTGTACCCGTGCGTTTGGGTGAAAATTTTCGCGCATGGGCGCACATTCTTACAGAGCACCAAAACCGGATTTACACCGCCTCTGGTGATTTAATGGTGCTGGGTTTAGGAGGTAGTGCAGCCGGAACGGGTTTAAATACTCATCCCTTATATCGCGCCCGTGTGGTAGAAGTTCTCTCAGAATTGATTGATACTCCTTTAGAACCTGCGCCCCATCTCATGGCAGCTATGCAGAGTATGGCCCCATTTGTGAACGTTTCTGGTGCTTTACGCAACTTAGCGCAGGATTTAGTCAAAATATCTCACGACTTGCGGCTGATGGATTCGGGGCCAAAAACGGGCTTGAAAGAAATTCAACTGCCTCCAGTGCAACCTGGTTCCTCGATTATGCCAGGTAAATATAACCCAGTCATGGCAGAGATGACATCAATGGTGTGTTTTCAGGTGATGGGTTATGACAGTGCGATCGCATTAGCCGCCCAAGCCGGACAATTAGAATTAAATGTGATGATGCCACTGATTGCTTATAACCTAATTCACAGCATCGAAATTCTGGGTAATACCATCGCTGTCCTTACAGAACGTTGCATTGAGGGAATTTCTGCGAACCAGGAACGTTGTTTAGCTTATGCCGAAGGTAGTTTAGCCTTAGTAACCGCACTAAATACCCACATCGGTTATTTAAATGCCGCAGCTGTGGCCAAAGAATCTTTAGAAACTGGTAAATCTTTACGGCAGATTGTTTTAGAACGAGGATTGATGAGTGAAACAGACTTAGCCACAGTCTTAAATCTAGAACAAATGAGTGGTATCTTACCGCTTAAAACAGAATAATATTTATGGGGCATTGGGAAGAGGCAGAGGGGCGGGGTGCAGGGGGCAAGGGGAAGAATGAAAAATTACCTCCTTCTCCTCTGCTCCCTGCTCCCCGCTCCCTGCTCCCTGCTCCCTGCTCCCTGCTCCCTGCTCCCTGCTCCCCCAATCCCTTATCCCCATCCATCTATGCAGACTCAAAAACCATCTGTTAGTCTAATTCGGGCTACATCTTACGAACAAGAGGCTTTACGAGAATCCTTAGTTACACTGCTAGAACCTTTTGGAGGTATGGCGGCGTTTGTGAAAAAAGGCGATCGCGTTTTACTCAAACCAAATCTACTTACAGGCTCGCGTCCTGGTAAAGAGTGTATCACCCGTGCCGAACTAGTTTACGAAGTTGCCCAGATGGTAATTGAGGTTGGTGGTAAGCCATTTTTGGGCGATAGTCCTGCTTTTGGCAGTGCCAAGGGCGTAGCAGTGGCAAATGGCTATCTACCTATTTTAGAAGAACTCAATCTTCCCATTATCGATTTTCATGGTCAGCGCTACCAAACCGTTAGTGAGAATTTTAACCATCTGCGGCTGTCTAAAGAAGCAATGGAAGCAGACGTAGTAATTAACCTACCGAAAGTGAAATCTCATGCCCAATTGACATTAACACTGGGCGTAAAAAACTTATTTGGTTGTGTCCCCGGCAAAATGAAAGCTTGGTGGCACATGGAAGCTGGAAAAGACGCGGATAGATTTGGTGAAATGTTAGTAGAAACTGCCAGGGCAATTAACCCTAACTTAACCATATTAGATGGGATCATTGGTCATGAAGGAAATGGCCCCAGTAATGGAGAACCTCGCCAACTAGGCATTTTAGCAGCCGCATCAGATATCTTTGCCTTAGATCGGGCAATGGTAGAAATCCTCAATGTTCTTCCAGAACAAGTGCCTACAGTTGCAGCTTCCCAAAGACTAGGAGTTTGTCCAGAACTTGCTGCCATCGAGTTTCCGCATTTAAATCCTGACTTATTAAAAATACAAGATTGGCGGCTACCAGACAATTTAATGCCCATCGATTTTGGTATGCCCCGCGTCATTAAATCTACATTTAAGCATCTTTACACCCGATTTATCAAGGAACCTATGAGTGTTTATGGAAGGGAGTAGGGAATGGGAAGAGGCAGAGGGAAAAGAGTTTTCCCCTCTGCCCATGCACCATGCCCAATCTAATGCAAACTTCGTTACAGCAATTCCATTTATTAGCAGAGTAATCTGTAATTACCCTCCGATTGCTTAACCAGACCGCCCTATGATAGTTAGTGGCGGTTTTTTTAGTTGATTAATTTGTTATGCAGGTTATCTTTTGAGATTTTGATTTATCTAAAAAGTTATACAGATTTAGGATCTAGAAATTGGAATTGGGTATTTTGTTCAAATATGAGCAAAGTCTGGGGATAACCCTCTAGACCACTTTCTAAAACATTTTTTACTCTACCTATATATAGATTGACAAAAATACTGTGATATTACGCAGATTTGAAAATTTAAATCTGAAATATTTTTGAAATATTTGTTTAGTATTATCACTTAATCCATGCTACACAACACAGTTAATGTATCTGTATTTATTCGGTAGTCATGATTGGTTACAAAAATCATTCCTGCCCATTTCTTCTCTAGCTTCAAATATTGTTGTGTATAACTACCGTATAACAATCGAGAATACTGAATATTTATCAGTATCTTTGCGGTTTTGTATCCTGTATCACAAATTAGTAATTCCAGTAAAATGACCTTATCAAAGCCTTTACAGAGATGTTATAATTATGAAGTATCAGACAAATACATTTTGCTAATTAATCTTTAAGCAGCGAAAAAATGTAGTTTATAATGCTGTTAAAGTTAGCTTTAGGTATGCGAACCCTTACACCATACAGGGAAACATCTGAAAATATTAATCACAAAAGAAAACATGATTTGTTGACTTGTAACTTGGTATTAAGAATTTCATGTATAAAAACGCTATTATGACAATTGTAAAACTGGTTTAGCTTGTAAAATGCTACACATTTTACCGTTTAAAAATAGCTACAATAGCATCAAGACTCTCACTCAGAGAGTAGACCTACATAGTGTTACGAAATAACTTCAATTTTGTATGAATTCAAATAGCCAGTCTGCCAATTCTGCCGACACATATTCCCAACGTTTGGCAGACATTGTGGGAACTGCCATCGCTCTGTTGACTCTTACCCTACCCGTATTTGTCATCGCCCACTATTCTTCAACTAATGTTCAAAATAACCCGCAACCACTGATCCAAAACCTACAAGGAAGTAAAGATTGATAAAGCTTTCTAGTAGCTTTTCCCAGCAGGAGAGCTACAAAAAGCAGAACACTGATTTTGAGACGACCTCTGTAGATGTGAATGTAGTTCATCAGAAATAAGCTGAACCAATAAGCTGAATCTGTATTGTGTAACTCCAGATTTCAGAAATCTTGACAGAATAGAGGGCTTTCGTCCTCTAACAGTAATCAAAGGCGGAGGATATCCATAAATACCCTCTTGGAAAAAGCGTTGCGAACTTTCCTCGCAACGCTTTTTCCATCTTTTGGCTAATTCAAGAGAATAGGTTACAGCTTCAAAACTGGATGCTCCCAAAGTTTCATTCCCCAGCCCCCAGAAATAAATACCTTGGGAAGAAAGCCATATTGCCCTAAAATTCTACACGGGGAGCGAAGCTGACTGAGTGCCCCCATGATTCACTGTTATCAGAGGAGTTTTTTGTGGATTTATCTCGTATTCCTGCCCAACCGAAACCTGGTCTAATCAACGTTCTGATTGAAATTGCTGGCGGAAGTAAAAATAAATACGAATACGATAAGGAACTACAAGCTTTTGCTCTAGACCGAGTACTTTATTCCTCGGTACAATATCCTTATGACTACGGCTTTGTACCCAATACTTTGGCTGATGATGGCGATCCCCTAGATGGTATAGTCATAATTGACGAGCCGACCTTTCCAGGTTGTGTTATTGCCGCGCGACCGATTGGCTTTTTGGAGATGATTGACGGTGGCGATCGCGATGAAAAAATCCTTTGTGTTCCTGACAAAGATCCGCGCTACACTCAAGTAAAATCCCTGAAAGACGTAGCACCACACCGCTTAGATGAAATTGCTGAATTTTTCCGTAGTTATAAAAATTTGGAAAAAAAGGTGACTGAAATTCTCGGTTGGCAAGATGTGGACAAGGTTGCAGCTTTAGTAGAAAAATCCGTCAAAGCTTATAGAGGATAATAGAGGAGTTAGGAGTTAGGAGTTAAGAGTTATAAATTTTTATTCCTAACTCCTAACTTCTCACTGTTCACTCCTCACTTCACTTTGATAACTTTCCCTTGTTACGGATTTTAAAATCTGCCACCAACCCCAAACCAGAATGCAGCGTACTCTCCTTTTGGCAAAAATTCATAATTGCACCCTCACAGGGGCGAATATCAACTACGTGGGTAGTATCAGCATTGATGAAATCCTTTTAGAAAAAGCTGGTATTTTACCTTATGAACAGGTGCAAGTAGTTAATAGTGCCAACGGTCAGCGCTTTATTACCTATGCGATCCCGGCTCCAGCCCATTCAGGAGTAATTGAGTTAAATGGGGGTGCGGCACGTCTAGGCATTATTGGCGATCGCTTGATTATAATGACTTACGGGCAGTTCCCTCCAGAAGAGGTAAAAAGTTACTCTCCTACGGTAGTCATTGTGGACGAAAAAAACAGGTTATTGGAAGTACGGCGCTACGATGACCTGCTCAGTAAGGTCTAATTTTCAAGAAAAATGTCAAATTTTGAGTTGTTGGGTTCCCAAAGCTACATACCTGAAAAGTCTGCTACCCTGTCGAGTAGTCAAGCAGGTGAATTTCTCGTGCAATTCTGGGGTGTAAGAGGCTTGATTCCCACCCCAAGTAGCGACACTAACCGTTATGGTGGTAATACTGCTTGTGTAGAAATGCAGGTAGCTGGAAAACGCTTAATTTTTGATGGCGGCACTGGTTTACGGATACTGGGTAAAACTTGGCAAGAACTACAACAGCCATTAGAAGCCTATTTATTTTTTACCAACTGCCAATCAAACCGAATTCAAGGGTTTCCCTTTTTTGCGCCTGCATTTATTGGAGAAAATTGCTTCCATATTTACGGCACAGCTGCCTCAAATGGAGCCTCAATCAAACAATGCCTGTACGATCAGATGCTCCAGCCACACTTTCCTTACCCTTTACAGGTAATGCAGTCAGAATTGCAGTTTTACAATTTGACTCCAGACAGTGATGTGAAGTTAGATGATATCACTATTACAACTGCATTAATTAATCAAACTCAGCGGTCAGTTGGCTACCGAGTTACTTGGCAAGAATGTAATGTTGCTTACATCACGGATTTGCACCAGAATGCCGATCAAGTGGAGCGAGAGCGGATTTTAGAGTTTATTAAAGGTGTTGACTTGCTGATTGCCAATGCTACTTATACTCCACCGACATCTCACAACCATGACTCTGCTGATTTACTCTGGCAAGCTGCGGTGAATGCAGCTCTGAATGCTGGCGTTAAACGGCTAGCCATTTCTCATCATCACCCAGATGACCATGATGATTTTCTTGACCAGGTTCAAGTAGATGTTAAATCTGCTTTTCCTCAAGCCATAATAGCCCGTGAAGGTCTAGTATTAGTTGTTGGTAAGTGATTATTTATTGGCATTTTTTAATCAGTGGTAGAGTGATGCTTACGGTGGCAAGCTACCCACAAGCACTGATTTGTCAATTCACTTTTCTGTTGAGATCGCGCGATCTGGTGTATAAAGGCGGATTGTCTCAAACGAGCATTTCGTAGGTTTGTGAAGCGAAATACTGAACTCCAGCAACGCATTGAAGACACTCTTCAACAAATGGAAGCAGATGTATTTGCCCCAGCCTTAAGCGAATGGAATGAGACTGTTGCTCAATTCACGGTGGGTTTGACTCCTCACCCCTAAAACATTGGTTTGGCGTTGCTTTCCCGCCCTGAAATAAATTTCGGGCTAATAGCTCAAGTCCGTTTCAACGGACTGAAATCAGAGTAATCAGGAATGATGGGTTAGACCTCCTATTAATTCGCCAACAGTCTCATAGAATTCGCAGCTACATTGGCATTCTCCGCCTCCGCGGACTAGGAAAAAATTAAGGGTTTGAAACCCACGGAGGTGGGTTTTGTTTGTGTAGACGCGGTTTGTAACCGCCCTTTTAACTAAGAAGCATTTTGCAACTCAGCTGTGCGGACTGAAAGCTGCTGTGTCTGATTACCTCGTTGCAGTTTCACCTGTAATATTTGACCAAGGCGACTGTCTTCCACAAGATTCTGCAATTGTTCAGCACTGGTAATTGCTTTACCATCAACTTGCAGAATGACATCCCCGCGCCGGATACCCGCAGATGCCGCTGGAGAATTGGGGACAACTCGCATGACAAAAACACCATTAATTTCTGGTATCTGAATCGGAGAGTTGGGATCGATGTTATTTTGCTTGGCGAGATCGGGTGTTAAAGTTAGCATTTGCACACCTAGATAAGGGTGAGCAACTTTGCCATCACGTTGCAGTTGGGCAGCGATCGCTTTAGCTTTATCAATAGGAATGGCAAACCCAATACCCATTGCGTCAGGGCGAATGGCTGTGTTAATGCCAATCACTTCACCTAGACCATTTAATAATGGCCCGCCAGAGTTACCAGGGTTAATAGCG
Source organism: Nostoc sp. NMS8 (assembly GCF_017115045.1). Taxonomy (GTDB): domain Bacteria; phylum Cyanobacteriota; class Cyanobacteriia; order Cyanobacteriales; family Nostocaceae; genus Nostoc. The sequence continues at coordinate 48,969 of NZ_JABXKK010000035.1, forward strand.
GCGTCTGTCTGAATGAAGTCTAAGCGTTTGTCACTAATGCCGACTTGGGCGCTAGAACGTTTCAGGGTACTGACAATTCCCAAAGTAACGGTATTATCAAATCCTAAAGGATTACCAACTGCGATCGCCCAGTCTCCTACTTGTACATTACTAGAAGAACCTAAGGGCGCCACTGGTAAATCGTTACCAGCGTTAATCTTGACTACTGCCAAATCTGTGACTTCATCAATACCTTGAACTTTCCCTTCAAAGGTGCGGCCATCTTTGAGTCGGACTGTTACTTTATCAGCTTTATCAACCACATGAGCATTAGTCAGAACTAACCCGCTTTTGTCGATAATGAAACCTGAGCCTAAACCGCGTAACTGCTCAGAAGGAACCTGTTGAGAAAAACCTTCACCAAAAAACCGACGGAAAAAGGGATCTTCTGAAAATGGATCGACGCGGCGAGTAATTGTTCGCTCAGTATCAATACGGACAACTGCTGAACCAACACGGTTTACTGCTGCGGTCACAAAGCTAGTGCTACCGATGGCAGCACTAGCTGGTGATTGCCGTTGAGCAATGAGGTTTGAAGTATCTCCACTAGTTCCTGTGGGTGCTGGCTCGGCTTGGGAGGGTAATACCTGCAATGTGCTAACGGTTAGCAGAACTCCTAGCGCGATCGCTAAAACATGAGTACTGAGTTTACGTAAAGACCGAGATAATTTGGGAAATCGCATAATCAGAACCTAATTTATAAGCCTAATTGTTGCTTAGTTGTGACAAATCTATTTACAGTTATTTTTACTTCAGGCCTCGCTTGCTCTTTCCAAGACTGGGGTTAGGTTAGGGCATTTTGCGAGTTACCTGTAATCAACTTAATAGAAAATTTCACCCAAAAGCTATTATGGACATTTCCCCTTTACAAGTTCGGTTTTTACCCATCAATAAAACTTTTGGATTGCTACAAGACGGACTCACTGTCTATCCTAACTGTGGACTATGAATGAACTAACTTTTGTATAAGATTTCATTCCGATTAGCTGCACCTAGCTGGGGTAAAGTATTGATGACTGAGTGGGGAGTCAGGGCAATAGGAACGGTGGGAGGTTGTTGTAATTGTTTGACAACACTTTGCAGTAGTTGGTCTTGTCCAGTACGGAAACCCCAAACATTTGTCCCACGGTTGATAATCGCAAACCAAACCAAACCGCGATCGCGTGTAGGCATCACTCCTGCTAAGGCGCTTACATCCCGGAGAGTACCAGTTTTGATCACAGTCGCCAGGGGAATATGTCTAGTGTGTAATGTCCCTCGGTGATCGAATCCAGACATGGGGAACAAATCAGCTAGATTCAATTGATGGGCAGATGCCTCAGCTTGAATAGCCATAAACATGGCACAAACAGCCCTGGGAGAAATGCGATTTTCGGGGCCCAGTCCAGAACCATTGATTAACTGAATTTCCACCTGTGGCACTCTAGCCAGGTTAGCAGCAGTTGATTGCACTACAGCTGCTCCTCCTACTGAGTCGGCCAGCATCTCTGCCATATCGTTATTACTGTAAACATTCATTTCCTTAAGCAGTTGCTTTAAGGGCAATGAGCGATGACGCAGTAACAAAGTTTGTTGAGGGTTTGGTTGTGCCTCAACTTTCACGCCGCCGGAAATCACAACTTGAGGCTTGGGCGTTCCCTTGGGCATGATTGAGTATGTATAAAGAGCGGGACGACCCCAAGTCGCGCGATTTAGGGTTTGCTTGAGCATTAAACCCGCCAGCATCGGCTGACGTTGGAAATTCATGGCAAAATTGCCACTAATGATCAAATTCCCCTTTACCTGCTTAATGCCCATTTTATTGAGAGTATTACCAAGAGCGATCGCTTCTTCCCAAACAAACAAAGGATCGCCACGGCCAGCAACGACCAAATCGCCCTGCACAACTCCATTTACCACAGGCCCAGTTACGCTTACCAAAGTATCAAATTGGTAATCTGGCCCCCAAGTTTTCAAAGCAACTAGTGAAGTGGCAATTTTGGTTAAAGAAGCAGCCGGTAGAGGAGTCGTACCTTGGTGATTCGCCATCAGCATCGGCCCCGACTGCATCCAAATGCCCTGACTCTCAGCCAGATTTTGCGCCACCACCTTTGAGGTTATGAGCTTTTTCAGATATTCCTGCACCGTAGTCGCACCAGCTGGATTTGGATCGGGGGCAAGAACCAAGCCAGGGCTACTTTGCCAAGTTAGTGCATCTAAGGCATCTAGAGGCTTGATTTGTACCCCAGCCATTTCCAGCCAAAGCGACACCAAACCTGAACCCAATAATTCCAGCATCTTTTATTCCTCTGTCAGGATTTGAAACGTTGTTTACTGTGCTAATATACAAGTTTTTTTAAGACAATCAGTATTGAGTCATAATAACTGGTGTTTTTCCCATCTGTAAGTAGTGGTCTGTCAAATTCATTTTGACGGTTAGAGAGACGCGATTTATCGCCGTCTCTACAGGTAATTTATCCGTAAATTAGTTCTTGACAGACCAGTAAGGTGAATAATATTGTTTTTGTGGCTCTTTGGAAAATGCCAAAGTGTCCATTGCTCATGAACCTATCCGCATGAGATTTTTCAAAAAAATACTTAGAGGATGTTTGAAAAGTCCTTTTGTCGGTAACAAAACATTCTAGATCCCCCTAAATCCCCCTTTTTAAGGGGGACTTTGATTCCGGTTCCCCCCTTTTTAAGGGGGGTTAGGGGGGATCTAAACGTGCCTAAAATCACAGTGAAAAACTTTTAAAACATCCTCTTAAGATTAATTTTTCGGGGCTGCTAGATCCCCGACTTCTTCAAGAAGTCGGGGATCTGAACACCACTAACCTCTCAAAACTTTTGGGACAGACTACTACTTTCTTTCTGGATGCGCTGCATCCTCTGATGAAGGAGTACCCATCTGGTTAATTATGGCAATCATTTGATACAAGCGCCCTAAGTCGCGTTGATTGAAGTGCAAAATCAGGCGGGGTAGTCCAACAGTTTCATCTTGGGCTTCTTGAGGTAATGCCTGACTTTTTTCAATTCGTCCTTGAACAATAATGTCGCTAAAATCAGCATTGAGTCGCTCTACAAGTGCGTCTGATATATCTGTCTTCAAGCGGATGACTAACTTATTGCCGACATATCTAGAGGAGTGATAAACCTGGTAAAAACGGGTGATAGCGTCGCAAGCCACATCCAGTTTGTCTGTCACCGTGTAAAGGCTGGGATCTTCAGGACTGACAAGGCGGTTTTTTACTAGTTGCTTATCGATATATTCGCTCCAAGAGCGCCAGTAATCACCACCAGGGCGATCGATTAAAACTAGAGGTACTGGGCCAAATTTACCATTCTGGGTCAATGTCATACATTCAAAAGCTTCATCTTGAGTGCCAAAGCCTCCTGGAAACAAGGCGACAGCATCACTTTCTTTGAGGAGAAACAGCTTGCGGGTAAAGAAATATTTGAAGTTAATTAGCTTGGGATCACCTTCTATAAAAGGGTTTGCTTCCTGTTCAAAGGGTAGTTGAATGTTTAATCCAAAGGAATTTTCTCGCCCAGCCCCTTCATGACCCGCCTGCATGATTCCAGCACCGCCGCCAGTCATCACCATAAATCCTAATTGCGAAATAGCACGAGCAAACTCAAGGGCCATTTGGTACTCTGGTGTATCTGGCGCTAGACGAGCAGAGCCGAAAATGGTGACTTTGCGAACGTGTCGGTAATCGTAAAAAAGCTGGAAACCGCGCTCCATATCTGCTAATGCAGCCGACAAGATTTTCCAATCGAGACGCTCAATTTCGGTATCAGCAAGACGAATAATAGTAGCAAGTGCTTGCTGAATAAATTGCCGATTTTTTAATGTCGGTAAACGAGCGATTAATTCAGCGATATCCGCCTGTAAAGACTCTAATGTGTCAAACGACGCAGATGAGGTCATGAGAACTGCTACAACAATGGCACTATATTCTACGTGAACTACTCACACTCTAGCAAGCGCGATATAACCCTCTGATGTAGAGTTAGCAAGCTCAGAACTGGCTTTGAGGTAGTATTGCTCATTAATCAAGCTGAGATGCCCATCTTTTGAGATTGGAACTTGGCAGTTGGTGTTCGGAACTCGGCAGTTGGTGTTCAGAACTCGGAAAGTCGTGTTCGGAACTCGGCAGTTGGTGTTCAGAACTCGGAAGTTGGTGTTCGGAACTCGGAAGTTGGTGTTCGGAACTCGGAAAGTCGTGTTCGGAACTCGGAAGATGATATTCACCGTGAGTTTGACGAACCTCTCCCTGTCTTGAACTTTAGTTCAAGTCTGTCCCTCTCCGAGTCGGAGAGGGACGGTTTTGCGTAGTAAAACCAGGGAGAGGTCTTTTCTTTCATTGAGCTAATTAGGCGGACACTATATGAGCCGTCGAATCACGTTCAATACAGTTATATAACGATTCTCTCCTGCTCCTTTGCTCCCACCTGTTCTTAACTCAACCCCAACTGTTGCTTTAAGGCTTTTGGCACATTCTTTGCTGTATCCAGCCCTTTCACATTTTCCCAATTTGTATTTTCATCCCAGCGGATATTTCCAAAAAATTCATCGCTGAGGTTTGCGTGGCTGAGGTTTGCGTGGCTGAGGTTTGCGTGGCTGAGGTTTGCGTGGCTGAGGTCTGCGCCGCTGAGGTTTGCGTGGCTGAGGTTTGCGTGGCTGAGGTCTGCGCCGCTGAGGTCTGTGCCGCTGAGGTCTGTACCCCTGAGGTTTGCGTGGCTGAGGTTTGCGTGGCTGAGGTTTGCGTGGCTGAGGTTTGCGCCCCTGAGGTCTGTGCCGCTGAGGTATGCGCGGCTGAGGTCTGTGCCCCTGAGGTCTGCGCCGTCGAGGTCTGTGCCCCTAAGATCTGCGCCACTGAGGTCTGTGCCCCTGAGGTTTGCGCTCCTGAGGTCTGTGTCACTGAGGTTTGCGCCCCTGAGGTCTGTGCCCCTGAGGTCTGTACCCTTGAAGTCTGTGCCCCTGAAGTCTGTGCCCCTGAGGTCTGCGCGGCTGAGGTTTACGCCCCTGAGGTATGCGTCTCTGAGGTATGCGCCGCCGAGGTTTGCGCGGCTGAGGTTTGCGCGGCTGAGGTTTGCGCGGCTGAGGTCTGCGCGGTTGAGGTCTGCGCCGCTGAGGTTTGCGCTGCTGAGGAATTGTCCAACTACACTATTAAAAGTTCCAAACTGAACGCAATCACTGTAGTTAATGATGCGAAGCAGTTGGACTGTCCAAGAATTTCTTTCTGGTTGACCAGATGGATAGAAAATAATTTGTTGTTTAAGATCATCTCGCCCTTTAGCAAAGCGGTGCAACTCCAAAAGCAAAATCATCACATTCAACCCAGCATAAATATCCACCTGACGCTGACCTAGCCCTTGAATTCCATAGTTTTGCAACTGTCGCAGCTTTTTCTGGGGCAAAGTCTCTTCAGCAGAGTCAATAAATTTTCCCTTTACACCAGTTACCATAAAACTTTTCTAAGCGCTTAAATAACTGCTCCCAAGGAAAATCTTGACTTTCAGTCAACAACCCCATCAAATATTCCACAATTTCTGATGTGAGTCTGCCAAAACCTAGCAAATCATAAATTTGCCAATTCATTTGAGCTTCAGGAATAATTAGTTGTTTTCCGTCTTCTGCTTCGTAGTATTGTGTCCAAGCTTTCAGACGGGTTTTCAGGCGTTCAGCAAAGAGAAATTCGCCAAAACTCTTATGAAAAAACTCAACCCCACCCTCCTGTTTATCAGCAGGACGAATGTAAAAAGCAGCTAAAGCTGTCTTGAGCGCTTCGTTACCCAGTTTTTCTTTAGCTTTTTCAATTAAGGCTTTTGCTGTTTCGTCGTCTTGCAAACGTGCTTCTAACATTGACATGGAAGCAAATTCACCTCCCGACTGCACAACACAAACAGCCGCTTCTGTGAGAATACGTTTTAAATCTTCGGGTTTTTGTTGGGTTAATTCAATATTTAAATTAGTCCCATCCGCTTCCGATCGCTGTTTTGTCAGTACCCAGTTTAAAGCCTCCTGGTAAATCACAATTTTGGCTGTGCTATGGCTGGCTTGCTCTAATTTATCAATTGCCAATTTACCATCTCGATACATTGCCGCTAACAAATAAAGCAAGAGCGGCTCTTGGGCTAATTTTGTCACCTCAGATGGACATTTATCACTTTGTAAAAACTGCCAAAATGCCGCGGTTTTGCCTTTATTAGCTGGTAATTCTTCCCACTTATCCAACCATTTTTGTTGGAGTTGTCCATCCATTTCGACAATTTCCACTCGCTCTAAATTGCGAGGCAAGTGAGGGATACCTTGTAAAGACATCGACCTACCAGTGATGATCACCCGATGTCCCATTTCGCGGTAACTTTTACATTCCTGTTGAAATCCAGAGACTTGTTTGATAAATGCTTCCAGGTTGAGGTTAGTTCTAGCCTCAATATGCAGTTCATCAAATCCATCAAGGATAAACAAGAAACGGGTGTTTTTATTTGTCAACCAGTTTTTATCGCTTTGAATAAAACTAATTTTTAGTTCTGCTTCTAAAGTGTTTTCTAAACGCGATTCAAAGGAGTCTAAATCCCTTAAACGAATTAAAATCGGTGTCCAGATGGGATGCAAATGCTGCCGCACCCAATCAGAAAACATCCGACAGAAGACACTTTTGCCTCTTCCTGGGCCTCCTTGAACAAATATCACTTGTTCTAGATTATTTGGATTTAGTAGATTTTCCTTAGCCCATGTTTCTAAATCTAAGGAGTCTGATTTTTGATCTATCTCACCATTTTTATCTACAGGTTTGGCTTTTAAAGGTACGTAAATATCTTGAAATGAGAAACTTTCGTCAAAAACTAAGTCTAAAGGCTTGCTAGAAATATGAGTTTTTAGATATTCATCAATGCTGGAGAATTTTTGCTGTTCTTTCTGCCAGTCTCCAAAGGAAGGTTGAATTATATTTTTGATAGCATCGCCTGATTCTATCCAGGCTTTAATTATGTAGCGGTGAGTATTCCAAGCTACTCGTTGCGTCAAAATATTAGCATTAGCCTTAGGGATGTTTGCTGCTGCTAACTGCGCTAATAAAACTTGATTAAATACTTTCGCTAATTCTGAATCGTGGAAACAGGCTATAACATTGCTGGCACTTTCATAATCTAATTCAAGATCATTGAGCTTTTGTAGTTGTTTGGTTAGTGTTTTCTTAATATTGGGATCAGCATCCCAGTTAATAGATGGATATAAGGATAAAATTTCTTTGATACTTTCTAAATAAGCAGCTTGACTAACTATAAATACACAGTCTTCTAGAGAAGGATCTTGTTTAGTTATGTCGCGGGAATACTTCAGCAAGGCTATTCCAAGCGGCACGAATGGCAAACCCGCACCCACTACCTGCGCTAAGGGCGAACACAACACATCTAGCAGTGAAGATGAGTTTTGTAACAGAGGTTTCAATAGTTCTAGGCTGGCACCTTGTTCTTTAAAGGTGTTTGCAGCTTCTAAAACTGCTTTGCCAGTCTCAACTGTGGTGGTTAAAGTCTCTCCGACTGAGAAGGATTGCCGAAATTTCTGCCAGGTTTGCGATAAACGCTTGTTCATTCGCTGGGACTCTTGTAATTACTGATTATTTAGAGTCTAGTGTAAAATTTGGGGTTGATGGGTGTAGAAAGAATGACGAACCGCAAAGGCGCAGAGGACACGGAGGAAGAGAAAAGGCGATCGCATCGTGCTAATAATTAGGCATTAGCTATTTCTGAGTTCATCATTCAAGCTAAGATATCCATAGATGGTGTTCAGAACTCGGAAGATGGTCTTCGGAACTCGGAAAGTCGTGTTCAGAACTCGGAAGTTGCACCTTTGAACTCGGAAGTTGCACCTTTGAACTCGGAAGTTGCACTTTTGAACTCGGAAGTTGCACCTTTGAACTCGGAAGTTGCACCTTTGAACTCGGAAGTTGCACCTTTGAACTTGGAAGTTGCACTTTTGAACTCGGAAGTTGCACCTTTGAACTCGGAAGTTGGTGTTCAAAGCTTGGGTTTTACTTTTCCCCTCGTGGCATTGCATAATTGCGGGGTGATTTGGCAACTTCCTTTCATTCCCCCCTGCTTCAAGAGCCTCAAGAACCTCCAGAGCTTGCTCCAATTCATCCCACTGTTCTGCAACGTCCCCTTCATCTCAATTCAGTCCCAGTTCTTCTTTTAATGCCTCTGGCACATTCACTGCTGTCTCTAATCCCCGTACACCTTCCCACTGCTGCTTTTTACCCCAGTTCATTTGTTCCATATTGGCGTCGCTGAGGTCTGCACCACCCAGAATGGCATAGCTGAGATTGCTATGGCTAAGATCCGCGCCGTTGAGAATAGCACCACTGAGGTTACTGCCACTGAGGTTAGCACTCTTAAGGTTGGCATAGCTAAGGTCTGTACCGAACAGGATGGCGTCGGTGAGGTCGGCACCACTGAGGTCGGCGTCGTTAAGAATCACGCCGCTGAGGTCGGCTTCGTTGAGAATTACCCGACTGAGGTCTACACCGCTGAGGTCAGCGCCTAAGAACATTGCCCCGTTAAGTCTGGCATTGTTAAGTTTGGCACCGTTAAGTTTGGCGTAGCTGAGGTCTGCTGCAACAAGGATGGCATCACTCAGGTTGGTACTGAAAAGAATTGTGTCGCTGAGGTTACTACCGTTGAGGATGGCGTGACTCAAATCAGCACCACTGAGGTCGGCGCGGCAAAGGTCAGCATGGCTGAGGCTGACGCTGCTAAGGTTAGCTTCACTCAGATTCGCACCAAAAAGGATGGCGTTACTTAAGTCAGCATGGCTGAGGTTGCTGCTGCTAATGTCAGCACGACTGAGGTCGGCGCGGCTGAGGTCGGCGCGGCTAATGTTGGTACTGCTGAGGTCGGCGCGGTTGAGGTCGGCGCGGCTAAGATTGGCACAGTTAAGGTTAGCACCGCTGAGGTTGATGCTGCTGAGGTCGGCACCGGTGAGGTTAGCACCGCTAAGATTGGCACCGCTGAGGTTAGCATCACCAAGGTTAGCACCGCTGAGGTTGGCACCGCTGAGGTTGACACCAATTAAGTTGGCATCGCCGAGATAAGCAAGGCTTAGATCAGCACCGCTAAAGTCTGCCCCGGTGAGGTTAGCATCACCCAGGTAAGCACTCCGAAAGTTGCCGCCTTTAAGGAATTGCCCAACTATGCTGGAAAAGTTGCCAATTTCCAGGGCATCGCTATAGTTGATAATCCGCAACAGTTGGGATGTGAAAAAATTATCTGTGTCTGGTTGATCTGATGGATAGAAGGTGATTTTTTGTTTGAGTTCATCTCGTTCTTGGGCGTAGCGGTGTAACTCTAACAGTAAAATCAGTACGTTCAGCCCTGTATATATGTCTACCTGTCTCAACCCAATCGCAATATGTTGTTGTGCCGCCAACTTTAACTTTGTTTTCTGAGGCAGGTTATCATCTGGTGTCCCATCGATAAATTCTCCCTGACACCAACGACGATAAAAATCTTCTAGCCGCCCAAAAAGCAATTCTGGGCGAATTTTTTTATCAGTCACAATCAATTCCATGAGTTGGCTGACTATTTCTGGTTTCAAGGCAGCATTGCCCAATAAATCATAAATCTCTTCATGCATCTGGCGATCGCACACTCTAAAACAAATCCCAGATGGTAAAGTGCCCAATGCGCGATCGTCGCTCTTAGAAGTCAAACCGCTGTTGTCTAGTATTGTCCATTCTTCTAAGCTTTCTTGCAGTCTTGGAGAGTATAAATATTCCTGTAAATTATCTTGAGTAAACTTAATGCTTTTGTCTACTTTAATACTTTTTCCTAGAGGTAAAACTGCTTCGGTTTCTGGCGATGTGGTCTTTGGCATTTCTTGCAACCTTGTACCCCTCACATAATTTCTCAGCAATTGCCAGACTTGAGATAAATATGTTGACATTTCTGTGTCCGTTGTTACATTTAAGTTACTGTTTTGATAATCCTGAATTAAAAATTTTTCTATGCTAGTTTGCTTTTCATTGCTACAAATTAATAGTATAAATAAATACTATAGTAAAAAATCATGAGTTAGCGATGTCTACACCAGACGAGTTTTTGTGAGTTTGGCAAAGACCTTTCTGGATGATAGCTTCTTGCTTACCTGTAGTCGCTTTCAGATGCTTCTCCTGATGTCAATAAAGTGTTAGCTTCAAAATCCTTTCAAAAATCAAGTAATTTCCATGTTTTGGTTAATTTGTTATACTTTCTTCCCAAGAAATTTACTAGTCTGATGTAAAAATAATACTTACTGTTTCTTGGAGACACAATTGTTAGGGAAAATCCTACACTAAAACAGCACAACAAAGCTGAAAAATGGCAACTAAAATTTCAGTCAAACGATTTTGGATTTACCCTGACCACCAGGATACAGGGGTTGATGATTTTGGCTTGACGATAGCTTTGCATTAGTGAGTCAGATGTTACGCACAGTTGCTAATCTTCTCTGGGAGATGCTGCACGAATACTATCAAGGGTCACGAAGGCCTTTTTGGTTGACCCTGACTACAAGGGTCGAAGCAGTACCAAAAACTTTTTTAATCCAAAATCAAAAATTGGCGCGATCGCAAGTTTGCTGCTTAATATAAAGCAGCTAAGAGAATCAGCAGAGTCCAGGCTGCATAGCTTTGCAAAAGTTAAAAATTAACTGCGGGATAGTTATTAGGGAATAAATGCGATGAAGAAATTAACTTTTTATATAATTTTGTTACATGGTTTGTTTTTAGGAGTAACAACGGCTAGCGCTAAGTCACCCTCTGTTAACAGAGTGGATACAGAGTTATCAACTAACCATAAGTTTGTAGAAAGTGTGGTTAAAACCAAAACTGAAGAAAAATCTAATAGTCAGTTAACAACAGAAACTTCTTCAACTAAAATTTCAGCTTTATCACTAACTAATATCAATATTCCTCAGAAACAGAAGCTATCATCAGGGCAAGTTTGGGTAGTTAATCAAAATAAACATGTACAGCCTCAACCATTTATTTGGGTAGTAAAAGATCCCCAAAAAGCAGCACAGCAACCATTTTTGCAAGTTGCAAAACCCCCAGAAAAACCGAATGCAAAGCCTAGTGCTACTGCTAAACCAGTAGCAAAGGATGAATTAGAGCCATTCAACGAAGTAACTAAAGACACCCAAAAGTCAGGGGGATTGTTCACTCTTTATCGCAATAAAGAAAAGAATAAGATTTATCTAGAAATTAAGCCAGAGCAACTTAATAAAAATTACCTAGCTACAGCAACCCTAGAATCGGGTATTGGCGAACGGGGTATTTATAGTGGTATGCCTCTGCAAGATTTTTTGTTTTATTTCCAACGAGTGGATGATAAACTACATTTTGTGATCCGCAATGTGAATTTTCGCACACGTGAGGGAGATCCCCAGGTGCGATCGCTGATGCGATCTTTTAGTGACTCTGTTCTCTACACCGTTTCCATTAAAAGCATTCATCCAGAACGCAAAACTATTCTTATTGACTTGGGAGATCTGTTACTCACAGACTTAGCTGGATTATCTGCAAGTTTAGGAGTTCCAAGCAGCACAGAGCAATCCTATTTTGGTAATGCGAAAGCCTTTCCCCAAAACTTAGAAGTTGAATCAGTTTTGAATTTCTCTGGTAGCGTTGACCGCGACAGTGAAGTAGCAAGCTTTGCATCCCTAGCTGACAACCGTGGTTTTACCCTACGCGTCCACTATAGTCTCTCCCAATTACCCGATCAAGATTATCGACCGCGCCTTGCTGACGATCGCATCGGCTATTTCATCACCGCCTACCAAGATTTATCCAAAGATGATCGCGGCGATTCTTTTGTCCGCTATATAAATCGCTGGCATTTAGAAAAAGCAGATCCGAAAGCAATTATTTCTCGCCCCAAAAAACCAATTGTTTTTTGGATTGATAATGCTGTGCCCTTAGAGTACCGCGACGCGATGAAAGATGGCGTACTTATGTGGAACAAAGCCTTTGTCAAAGCTGGATTCAAGGATGCAATTGAAGTCCGCCAAATGCCCGATGATGCTACCTGGGACCCAGCAGATATTCGTTACAACACAATTCGCTGGATTAACACAGTAGATGGTTATTTTGCAATGGGGCCATCCCGTGTTAATCCATTGACAGGGGAAATTTTAGATGCAGACATTCTCGTAGATGCTAGCTTTATACGGGCACTCAAAAATGAGTATCGTAAAATCGTCCAACCTAGTCAAACAGAAAATCGCACTACCCTATCAGCTTTGATGCAAAATCGTCTACTTTGCACTAATGGTTTAGATGCGAAAAACAATGGTGCTACCCAGAAAATGCCAGGACAACAGGGGTTGTTGAATCGTTTATCGAAAATGGCAGGTGAGTATGATTTATGCTACGGCATGGAAGCTGCTAACCAGTTTGCCTTTGGTTCGCTGGCAATGTCATTGCTGCCAGAAACCATAGCCACTCCCGACCAGGTGAAAGAATATATCAATCAATATTTACGTTTAATCATCGCTCACGAAGTTGGACATACTCTTGGTTTACGTCATAATTTCCGTGGTAGTACACTGCTACCACCCCAGGAAATGAATAATACGGAAATTACGAAAACAAAAGGTTTGACAACTTCCGTAATGGACTATATTCCCCCAAATATTGCTCCTCAAGGTATAAAACAAGGAGATTATTTTCCCAGTGTGGTGGGGCCTTATGATGAATGGGCGATTAAGTACGGCTACACAACAATTAAGACATCAACTCCTCTAGCGGAAAAGCCAATTTTGGAGGAAATCGCTGCACAATCTTATAAGCCAGAGTTGAGTTATTCCACAGATGAAGATGTGTATGACCTTGACCCAACTGCTGATGCTTGGGACAACAGTAACAATGTACTACTTTATTCTCAGTGGCAGTTGAATAATGCGCGGGTGATGTGGGAACGTCTCGATAAACGTTTCCCTATGGCTGGTGATAGTTACAGCGATGTGAGCGAACGTTTTAGCACCGTATTGGGTAACTATTTTCAGCAAATATATTACACCACAAAATACATTGGGGGACAGTCTTTCTATCGCATTCACCCTAGTGAGATACCCTCTGGAGTTACCCAACACCGATTACCATTTGAAGCAGTACCAGTTGAAGAACAGCGCCAAGCTTTAGATACACTACAAAAGTATGTGTTTGCAGAAGATGCCCTAAACTTTTCACCAGAACTACTAAATAAATTAGCACCTTCCCGTTGGCGACATTGGGGTACTTCGCCACAAGTTGGCCGTTTAGATTTTCCAATTCATGACTTGGTGCTATTTATGCAGGGTTCTGTATTACGAGATTTACTTTCAAGCGATCGCCTTTCTCGTCTTAAGGATATCGAACTCAAAACTCCCGAAGGAAAAGCCCTGACTCTACCAGAATTATTTGACACTTTGCAGTCAGGTATTTGGACGGAAGTCATCAAACCAAAAGGTAAACCGATGAAAATTGCCAGTTTGCGGCGAGGCTTGCAGCGGGAATATCTGGACATTTTAACTGGTATGGTATTGCGAAAAGAACATGTTCCAGAAGATGCTCGGACTTTAGCTTGGTATAAACTCAAACAACTAGATGAGAAACTTAAGGGAGTTAATTCCGAGGATGAATATACCAAAGCGCACTTACTAGAAACGCGCGATCGCATCGAGAAAGTTTTAAATGCACCGTTGCAAGCGAATTAAAAAAGATAGAAGTTAGTGCAAATATCGAGGGACTCAGATCCCCGACTTCTTGAAGAAGTCGGGGATCTTTTTGTTCGTAACTCCTGTAAGGATTATGCTGTCAGATAAAAACTTGTGCTTTTTCTTAACTACTCAACGCCTTTAAAAACCTTTGCAAACTCTTAAAAACGCTGGGCTTTCTCGCAGGTGTCGCATCTGTTGTTGTTTGCGGTTGTCCTTTTAAAAGAATCTGATCCAAATCATCACCCGATGGTTTTGTGGGTAACTCCGCAATTCTTTGATATTCGCCATCGGTTTCCAGCCAAACTTCCCACTGTCCTGGGTAGCAGCGAGACAGGGCACTTTGATCGTCTATGGGACGCAAATAATAGCAGGATTCAATGGTATTGGTGAAACGCTCACGAGTTTTTCTGGCTGCATAACCAATGCCCACAACCCCAGAATCTTCTAAACGGGGATTTAACAATACTAAAGGGCGATCGCCTATTACTTCACACAACTTTTCTAACTGCGGCACTTCTACGGCAGTAGGGGCAATGAATAAGAAAATCTCATCCTCTGGCTGAATTTTTGTCTGCAAAGAAGCGGCCCTACCCGTACCAATATCCAAAATTTGAAATGGTGCATCTGCCCAATCACGACGGGCTAGGGCAGCTGCGCCAGCATCAGCAAAGAAAATCTTTAAACGGGAATCATAATCTGTAAACACGGGCAAAAATTGTTCCGCCACCGGCATATACTTCAGTTCTGGGAACAGAAACTCAACTTGCAGACGAGTACAGCCATCTGCAAGGGCAGTTTGGACGGCTACACGAGATTGGGCGATCGCATCTTCAAGACTATTTGGAAGTTCACTCATAATCTGCATGGTTCTCTAGTGTCTACTCCCATTGTTTCAGTATTAGCTCTTAATTAGCAGGACTTACGCAGGTGATATCGCCTAATCCCCTGAAAACCTAGGAAGGATTTGATCAACAGCGCGGGTGAGAAATTTGCTTGTCGCCATTGTGCGATCGCCTTGACTAGTTGAGAAAATATTTTATACCAGTATATTTTCTGGTTTTTTATAACTTTAGTTATATCTCTATTGATTGTTAATAGTGTTTAGCTTGAATATTTCCCTAATATAAATCATCAAATAATTCCATTAAAATCAGTCGCCAGCAGGATGAGACTTAGCACAATATTTTTTATACTGACAAATAAACGTTATATACAACTCAGGAACAGCTTATGCCTATTCACAAACTTGAACATTTTGACCCCAATTATCGAGAAACCTTTGGCGGAGACGATATTAAAGCGCTGGCTCTTTATACTGAGGGAGGAGATAAAGTTGGATCGGTAGCTGATGTTTTAGTTGATGATGATGGTCATTTCCGGTATTTAATTATTGATATCAGCTTAGGTTTGGTTAGTAAGAAAATATTACTACCAATTGGTCTTACCCGGATCAATTATCAAGAAAGACGCGTTTATGTTGATGGGTTAAGTAAACAGCAAATAGATAATTTACCTGATCACAAAGAAGACGCGCTCGTTAATAGCGATTACGAAGAAAATGTACGTAGTGTATTTCGTTCTCCAACCAGCGGTGTAACTTACGATCGGGATAACTATAATTACCAGAAAGAGCCAGCTTTATACGGTTTAAAAGATAACTCCGATCAAACTTTTAAACTTTATGAAGAACGATTAATTGCCAATAAACAGCGCATCAAAACCGGAGAAGTAACAGTTGGAAAGCACATTGAAACAGACATTGCACACGTTACAGTACCTATTCAAAAAGAACGAGTTTTGATTGAGCGAGTTGTGCCAACAGAAGCAGGTAAAGTTATAGATCCCAATGAACTTAAGTTTCAAGAAGGGGAAGTAGCACGCATAGAAGTATACGAAGAAACGCCTGAGATACATAAGGAAGCTTTTTTGCGTGAAGAAGTTAGGATCAAAAAAGTAGTAGAACGGGATACTGTAGAAGCACAAGATACTATTCGTCGAGAAGAGTTGGATGTTGATACAGTGGGTGATTTACATGTGCAAGACAATGGTATCGATGCACATGAAGCTATTTAATTAGCTAGTTCTTGAAGAAGAATTCAGAAGTCATAATCAAGACGCGACTCGAAAATACTCGCTACCGCTGCGCGATCGCAGACTCGCTTATAGCGTTGCCATGCCGTTGGCTGAGCCTCTCGTAGAGAAGGTTTTACGCTGCGCTATCCGCCAGTCATACAGAAAACATTGCTGAATTCTGACTCCTGAATTCTGTTCGATAAATTTGTTTAGTAGGTTTACCTGAAATGATCATATAGGCAAAGTTAATTTTTAATTCTGCCTGTATTTTTCTTATTAAATAACAAAATTACTGAGTTATTGGATAAGGTGGGAATTTTCATATTTCAAAAAAATACATCTTGATAAACTCTCTATTTATAGATTCAAAAGTTTGTAGCAATAAATATAATAATATCTGGCAAATTCCATATATCAAATACTAGACATGTTTTTACAAAGCAAGGAAAAATCATTACGTTTTTGTGTCTCTAGTAGCTACGTTATTAACAATATCTATAACTTTTGATTATTTAAATCTGAAAATAATTCATTCGCCAGAAAGAGGTACAAAAATAAATAAATGTATAGTTTAGTTAGTAAGAGATGAAAAAAAAATATTTGAGGTTAAAAAAATGGTTCTTTACAAACTAGAAGATTTTGAGCCTAGCTACCGTGATACCTTTGAAGGTCATGATATTAAGGGACTGGGTGTCTATACACAAGGGACTGATGAAAAAATTGGTACTGTTAGCGATGTTTTAGTTGATGAAGAAGGTCATTTTCGCTATCTAGTACTTGACTTAGGCTTCTGGATTTTTGGTAAGAAAGTATTACTACCAATTGGTCGTACCCGTATCGATTATGGCGTTGATCGCGTATACACGGTTGGTTTGACTAGAGAACAAGCTGAAAATTTGCCTGAGTTCAATGAGCGTCAAAGCCTTGATTACGACTATGAAGAACGGGTACGTGGGGTATATCGCCAACCCACTGATTACGTTCCTGTAGAAGCTTCAGCAGCATTAGACCCTTTAGCACCACCTGTAGCACCACCTGTAGCACCATTGCCTACAACTCCCAGTCAGTCCCGTGATAGTTACACTTACGAAAATGAGCCTTCTTTATACGGGTTAAATGAGCAAGATCATCAAACTCTAAGATTGTATGAAGAACGGCTGATTGCCAGTAAACGACGCCAAAAAACTGGAGAAGTAACTATTGGCAAACATGTTGAGACTGATACTGCACGGGTTGCAGTGCCAGTAGAAAGAGAAAGAGTTGTGATTGAACGTGTAACTCCAGCAGATGCGGGTACGGCTGTTTCTGGGCGTGAAGCAGACTTCCGTGAAGGCGAAGTTGCTCGCATAGAAATCCACGAAGAAACTGCTGATGTTCGCAAGGAAGCATTTTTACGTGAAGAAGTCAGAGTTAGAAAAGTGGTCGATCAAGACACGGTTGAAACTCAAGAAACCGTGCGTCGTGAAGAGTTAGATGTGAATTCTGGTAATCTTCCAGTTGAAGAGCGCTAATTAAATATAGTCATTAGTTATTGACTAATGGCTAGTAATTAATCCTATAGGGTGCAGGTGAGGCTGTTGAATTAGCTTTGCCTGTGCTTGTAATAGCAAATATCACTCTGGATATAGGTTGGATAAATGCAGCGATCGCAAACTTTTTCTATGTCTAAATAGTATCTAGGGCATTAATAGATTTTAATTTAGCTAATTAGAAAGCATTTCGTAAACTTTGTAGATGAATCGCCAACAGATGGCAAAAAATATTGTACAGGTAAACGGTAACTCTCGTATTAGCTCCTCTCTGGCAGATTTAAAACAGAGGGTGAAAAATTTTGCTGTGTTTGATAAGCAAGGTCAGCTAGTAGGAGTAGTTCATGATTTAATTGTGGATGCTCATCGTCGGCTCAACTTAGTTATATCTAAGCAGGCAAATCAACAAACTGGAGAATATGGTCAGCAGTTAGCTGATAAACATCTTTCTTTATTTCGGTTGCAGAGCCAGAGAATAAAAAAAATCGACAAGCCAACTAAATCTGTTTTCATAGACTTAAACAAATCAGAAATTGAGTATATGCCTGAATATTTAGAAACACAAACACCAGGCGATAGTATCTCAACTGAGCAAGTAGCTAATAATCAAATTATCAATAGGCCAGTTGAACCACTGAATTTAGAACAGGTTACTGAAGAACAGATTATTCGTCTACTAGAAGAACGACTAGTTGTTGAGAGCAGTAAGCGTAAAGTCGGTGAGGTAATTGTTCGCAAAGTAATTGAAACCCGGATGGTACAAGTTCCTGTCCGGTATGAAAAGCTGATTGTGGAGCAAATTAGCCCAGAACACAAACAACTTGCAGAAATTGATTTAGAGCAAGGAGAAATTACTGGCGTTGATTTGACCGAAGTAGAAAAAGTTGAGGTTACACATTTTGACAACGGTTTAACGGTAAGTGGCGAATTTAGCTCGCCTAAAATTGCTAATTTATTGCTGAATGCGATCGCACTAGAGCGAAATCACGGCTGTAAGCAGGTGCGTGTTACCATTGCTGTTGAAGATGAGTCGCACCAAAAAAAATACCAAGAGTGGTTTGACCGCTGTTCTAAAGGTCAATCACTAAAGCAATAACAATAAGTTTCTAGCAGATAAATTAGTAGGGTGGGCAATGTCCACCCTATTTTTTTTGCTGATTTAAGAAAACAAAGGTGAAGTTTCTATTCCCTTGCGGGTAATTTTAACTAGGAATTGGGGATTGAGATCCCAAGCAAATCTTAAAATAATTTCTTTCCCAGTCCCCAGTCCCCGCTCCCTAATTATCTAGAGTGAATGTCTCTAAAGCAACTTAATTTACAATACTAAGCAGTTGCCGTTCTTGTAGCTACTTGCAATGAAATTTCGACTCAAGAGACTTTCACGTAAGAAACGACAGCATTTGATCCCACCTATTCAGATTCATGTTCAAGATGGAAAATTTGAGATTATGGGTATGGGTGCATGGCATTCCTACTGGCGCGATCCCTATCATCTGCTGCTAACGATTCCCTGGATTGGCTTTATAATCCTGATTTGTACTTTCTATATAACTATTAATGCTCTATTTGCCCTAGCTTACTTGATCGGAGGAGATTGTATTGCCAACGCCCGACCTGGCTCTTTTTTAGATGTCTTTTTCTTTAGCGTGCAAACCCTAGCATCTATTGGCTATGGGGCAATGTATCCGAAAACAACTTACGCTAACATTATTGTCACCATTGAAGCAATGATCGGTTTGGTGGGAATTGCTGTGATGACAGGACTAGCGTTTGCTCGATTCTCCCGACCTACAGCCCGTGTGGTCTTTAGCCGTGTTGCTGTCATTACACCTCATAATGCGATGCCGACTCTCATATTTCGCAGCGCTAATAAGCGTCGCAATATAATTCTGGAGGCGCAGATGCGAGTCTACTTAATGCGCGACGAAGTAACCCTAGAAGGGCAGTTTATCCGTCGGTTCCACGATCTCAAACTGCTGACGAACCAAACACCTAGCTTCACGTTAAGCTGGTCAGTGATGCATGTCATTGATGAGTTTAGTCCTCTATATGGGATGACACCAGAATCCTTAACCCAGACAAATACTATTCTGATCGTCTCTTTGAGTGGCCTTGATGAAACGGTTTCACAGGTCGTCCATGCCCGTCATACTTATGGTGCTAATGAGATTTTGTGGAACAGTCAATTTGCCGATATCTTCCACCACACACCCGATGGACATCGCTACATTGATTACAACCGTTTCCACGATGTTTTACCTTTAGATTTAGAGGAATGAAATTTATCGAACACAATTCAGGAGTCAGAATTAAGAATGAATTTTGACCGAAAAACCGGATAGCGCAGCGGTAGCGAGTATTTTCTAGTCGAGCTGAATTCTGACTCCTGAATTCAGGAGTCAGAATTCTTCTTCAATCGGAACTTTGATTGAGTTGTGGTTCTAAGGGTTTAACAACTACCCGACCATTTTCAACAACAGTGCAAGTTTTAACCACGCTCTTGCTGTGGTTAACTGGCACATCCTGGTACTGGTTTTGGTGGGAGATATTTTGCTCTTGTTGTTGGTTGAGGACGACAACACAACAAGCACAGGAGGCGAAGGACATATAAAATATTTTGATCTCTATATCTATTATCGCTCTACTGATGCTATTTGGCGCAAAAATCTGTTACTGATATGTTTTGATAATTTAATACATCCCAAAATTTAGTTGAGTACCGATTATTGCGTATGTGCGAAACTATGGATGCAAGTACTTGCTTTCTTGTGCTTGTAACCTGTGCAAACAGGAAAGCGGTTATAGATCCCGCCCCGCTTTCCTCTCTGTCCAAACTTGTTTGGCAGGGTTAGACAGTGGGTTATTCTAATGAAAAAATTTTTGAGATATCTCGGTTTAGGTTTGCTATCTACGTTCTTAACTGCTACTCCCGGATTGGGAGCTGAACGCATTAGCTTTTTTTATCCTCCCTTCGGTGACTTTTCACTATCCGTGGACTCGCTGGAAACCTTTGCGAAAGTTGGCAAAATCGATCAAGATTTTTCATTTTATGCTAATCGTGCTACTCCTGAACAACTCGCTCAACTGCGGGATCTACTCCAGCAACGCTTTAATATCACTCCTACATTAGTATCTCAAGTTACCTACTCACCTATAGGCGAGCAGTTGGTGAAACAACTAGGAAGATTACTTCTCACTGAGTCTCGAAAGAATGGCTTCTATGCCATACGTGCCTCTTTGATTTTGGCTGCTGCCGATCGCGAGGGTTTAACGGTTGTGAATTTACTGCGGAAATTTCCGAGCAATACTATCCGGGTGAATTTCACGGAGGGGTTAAGGATAGTCGATGACTTGTCACAATTGATCAAAAGAAAGGATGAGGTTTTTGCCTCTCTTCACAAAGAAGCGATCGCTCAAGCAGCCACTTCCAACATTGACTTCTCCAAACAACCAGATTTGCGATCGCCAGGAAAATTCACCTGGCAGAAAAAAAGCCTGGAGTTAAATGACATTTCTCGCTCACGCCGTCTACCTGTGGATATCTATCTGCCGTCAGCAGGTTCACAAAGTACTAAAGAACTTTCCTCACCTCCTTTTCCCCTGATTGTAATTTCTCATGGACTTGCATCAGACCGCTCTACCTTTGTCTATCTGGCTGAACATCTAGCATCTTATGGTTTTGCCGTTGCGGTACTAGAACACCCTGGTAGTAATGCCGAACGCTTTCAGCAATATTTTGCAGGTTTGGCAGGGCCCCCAGATGCAGCAGAATTTATCAACCGACCTTTGGATATCAAATATCTACTCAATGAACTCCAGCGTCTAGATAAGTCCGATCCCACCCTCCAGGGAAAACTCAATTTTCAGCAAGTTGGGGCGATCGGTCAGTCCTTTGGTGGTTATACTGTCTTGACTCTAGCAGGAGCCAATATTAACTTTGAGCAACTAAGGCAAGATTGTAATCCCGATAACTCATCCTTTAATTTGTCACTGTTTTTGCAGTGTCAAGCAACTGATTTACCCCCAAAGAATTACGAACTCAAAGACGATCGCATCAAGGCCATCATTGCGATTAATCCCATTGACAGTTCAGTTTTAGGTCAGGGGGGAATCAGTCAAATTAAAATTCCCGTCATGCTGGTAGCAGGTAGTCAAGATGTTTTCGCACCACCCGTCTTTGAGCAAATTCGCCCCTTTACTTGGCTTTCTGACTCTAATAAGTACCTGGCTTTAATCGAAAACGCCACACACTTTTCAGCGATCGCCGAACCTACTGCTCAAAACGATGTCTTACCTGTACCACCTGCCTTGCTAGGCCCCGATCGTGCTGCTGTTTATTCCTATCTCAACGCCCTCAGCGTCGCTTTTTTAGAAACCCATCTCCTCAACCGCCCTGAATACCGTTCCTATTTGCAGCCTTCCTACGGCACATTTATCAGTAAAGAGCCTCTGAATCTCAGTCTTCTACAGTCTTTGTCGGTAGATCAGTTCCGTCAAATTTGGAGTGGGCCAACTCCCCAGGCAAGCAAACTATCAAATCCTCAACCTACTCCTACACTCCGTTAGTTATAGTGATAGAACTTACGCTTGGTTAAGGTTTTTTGATGAAAATCATAGATTATAAAGACATGATATAGCGGTTCCTACTCAGATGCGGTAAAAAATTAGATCGCAAGGTATAAGGGCAATTCATGTAGACGCGTACCCCTGCGGGGAAGCAAGCTACGCAAAGCATCTTGTCGAGTTAACAGCTTCACGCAGGGTACATTGGTGTCAACTTAACGCAAAACCGATCGTCCGCCGGGAATTCAAATTCCTGCCTCATAGCTAAAGTCATCTGAAGATGACTAAATATCGCCAAAAATCTCCAGTCTACTTCAGTAGACTTAAGCTATTAGCCAGATAATTTATTCTCTGGCGGGCTGGTATGGAATAGAGCAAGGAGCCTACAAATCTGTTAGCAGCCTTGCTTTTCTCAAAATAAATGTCAGTACGGTTTCTTTTTTAGAGATGATATCAGATGTGACTTCCATCCCTGCTTGAATGGAATAGGGTTTATCGCCCTTTTTTAAATAAAGTCTCTCTGGCTCAATTGTCACCTCATAGTAAGGCGCAATTGGATTGCCGTTACTTTGAGATGTAATAGCGTCGGCGGTTATAGCTCTGATAGCACCTTTGAGGATGCCGTAATCTGGGTAGGGATAAGCAGAAAACCGCATTTGTACCTCCCCTTCCGGACATTTTGTGACTTGTACGACTTTACACACCTGCACTTTGCTAATATCAGAAGCGGCAACACGGGCTTTGATGACAAGAGGACCCATACTAGGAGCAATTTGAGCGATCGCATCCCCAATCCGCACAACTTGCCCAGGATTTCTTAATTCTAGTTTCAGGATAGTACCTGCCTCTGAAGTCTGAATTATAGTTTTTTGCAGTTCTGTAGAGAGTTGTTTTAGCTCTTCTTGAGCGCTGCTGATTTGATTTTGAACTTCTACTTGACGCCCAATAAGTTCTTGTCTTTCTTTGTTCAATGCCGCTAGAGTAGAATCACCCTTTGCCCGTTCTTGAGCAATGCGTTCTTGAGCGATCTCCACATTTGCATTACTGGGGTTGAGTCCAGTTTTGATCCGTTCTAATCTTGCAAGTGCTGCTTTAAAAGCTTGTTCTTTTTCTTTAATCTGGAGAGTGGCGATCGCTCCAGTATCAGCTAGCTGCTGATATCGGGTCAGTTCCTCTCTCGCTAACTCCACAGAGGCTTCTACTTCTTCCACTTCTGCCTTAGTCGTAATTAGCTTGTCTTTATATTCCCGTTGATTACGACTCAGATCAGCTTGCGCCGAGATAATCGCCCGCCCCATCGAATTGGACTCAGCTGTAATCTGAGTCTGTAGCGCTCTTAGTTGGGCATCGATTTGCGTTCTTTGTAAATGATTCTGCCGGATAGTTCCGGCAATTTGGCTTTTTTTACTTTGTAATTGGGCGTCGTAGAGCAGTGCAATCTCATCTCCCCTTTTCACAACTTGATTTTCTTTCACCCTAATGCTTCTAACCGTTCCCTCTGCTGCTGCTTGCACTAACCTTATTTCTCCCGTTGGACGGACAGTACCATCTGCTTTCACTACTATGTTGTATTGAATGACACTTGCAAGGCTGAAGGCAGCGCCAACACTTCCAATTAAAAATATCCCTCCCAGCCATGTCCAGCTGCTAATCGGAGGAAGATATTCGTCGCTTTCAACTGGGCGGAGAAAGTCCGGTTGGGGGTCAATAAGCATGAAATTTAAAAAACATTTTGGTTGTGCAAACAATCTAGGAAAAACTAGCTAGTGCAAGAAGGTAGTCGCTATGAACTTCTTACAATACCAAATCTCAAAATGCTGAGTAAGATTTATCTATATATATAGATGTTTATTTATTGAACGAGCATTTTCAATTTAGGAGCCTGTTTTCTAAATCTACATAAGTAAAAATACTCGGAGGTTAGCGAGCTACTTGATTTCACCATACTCCACGCAGGCGGGCTTTGTTTGTATAGCTAAACCAGTGCGACTTCCAGTCATTCGCTGCTCTAGTGCTTCGTTCAAATTTCTTAACCAGAGAACGCGAATGCCTCCCCAAGCAGCCCCTAGATTCATCAAGCGAAAATCAGGCTTTCTGATTTTTACTTGGTGAAAATTTTAGAATAGTCCTAATAAGCAAGATATAGCCTAAGTGTAAATAACAGCTAGCGCTTTTTACTAAAAAGACCAAATCTTTATAATTTCCTTCTAAAATTTCACCATTTCTTTATTTAGTTGTCAAAAGTTTCTATAATAGAAAAAACACCTTTCTTTTCTCTTCTAATTAATAAGTATTTAAGCGAGTTTAAAAGCGTTCCTATGACGATATTTTATACTCTTTTAAGGTTTGTTTGTATTAGTAAAATTAAAAATGAGTTTTGTTTACGTGATAATACGTAGTACAGAAAAGCAAAATAAAACTTATTGAGTTATCTAAACTTGTTTCTTAAGAATTTGTATAACAAAATACTATTTAATTTATTTTTTACTGCTTCTTAAGGGATTTAACGCTTACCACTAGTATTAATACGTAATAATAGTTCCTTCTTTGTATGTAATATATAACTTTAAGCTACTAAATTTACACAAATTTTACTTATACAATTATGACCATAAAGTTCTATCCCTTCAAATAGAATAAAGCTTATACTTTCTCCAAAAAATAGTATTAATATTGGCTCAGTAGTATCCTTGTTAAGGATTTGTAATACATATTTCTTCAAAAAACAGTTGTTTTATCAAGCTAGTTCACCCATATAATGTTCCTAACGGCACAGAAAAACCCATAAATATGCTTTTTGTATTTATGAGTTTGGTGTGACGTTATCTAAATCCCAACAATCAAGTGAGAACTAAAAACATGCAAAGCACACTATTTACCGAGTTAACCGTCAGCGAAGAAGCTAACCTCTCTGGTGGCAAGAGCAATAAAGTCGTGGTTAAAAACATCAAGGGTGGTACGGTTAAAGATGTTACTAACACTACGAGTGCAGATGTCATCATAGGTGATATTACTGTAGACGACTAGGAGAAGAGTGAAATAGGGAAAAATATGAGGTTTAGTAGAAGGGAAATAATAAACGTAAAGACACGATTAACCGCGTCTTTACGCAGGATAGAAGTTCACGGCTTAAATAATTCACCTGTTGACGCAGGTTAAATTACTTTGGCGTGTAGCTTAATAGCTAATTGACTTAATCCATTAGGAGCTATTAGCTATTTGTTTATCGAAGTCAACTCTAACATACGTTTATTACTACCCACCTACTTTTCCCACCTTTTTCAACAAACTTAACAAAGTCTTATTGGCGCTTGCCTACTAGCAACTGCCAATAAGGCTTCACTTAAGCTTTTCCCTCAAGATGTTCACCACGTTTGAGTAGTCGTAAAGATAAGTAAGGATAATAAAAGTTGATACACCCTGTATCAACTTTTATTTAATAAAGCGAATTTAAGATAACTAACGTAAGTTGCTGGTTACAGCTTTCTGAGCATCAAAATCCGATATTTTGTCTAAGTATTAAAACCATAGTACGACTTAACTACGGGCTAAATTTTTAACCATGCAGGGATAAGACCCTGCTATTTTTTTGGGTTTTGTCACAATGTTATTGGATATTGGAGTGCGAAATGAAATACCAAGTTGTTGCACAACATAGTGAAGAAGATTGTGGAGCTGCTTGTCTTGCTTCTATTGCTAAACATTATCAGCGCAACTTTACACTAAATCACATCCGAGAAGCGGTAGGTACAGGGCAATTAGGAACAACATTGTTGGGATTGAGGCGGGGAGCCGAGGCCCTGGGTTTTAATGCACGTTCAGTCAGAGCGTCAAATGAAATATTAGACCAGATGAACCAAGCGCCATTGCCAGCAATTATTCACTGGCGAGGTACTCACTGGGTTGTTTTGTATGGTCAAAAAGGTAAGAAATATATAGTAGCCGACCCAGCATTTAACATCCGTTATGTCTCTAAAAAAGAATTAATGGAGGCTTGGTCAGATAAAGTGATGCTTTTACTCGAGCCTGATTCGGTTCGCTTTTATGCTCAACCCGATGATAAGATAGACGGCTTTGGGCGTTTTATGCGGCGTGTATTGCCTTATCGAAGCATACTATTCGAGGCTTTTCTCTGCGCTTTAGTTATCGGTCTGCTTTCATTAGCTTCTCCCATTTTGCTCCAAATTCTTACGGATGATGTATTAGTCCGGGGTGACACCCAGCTTCTTGCTGCTGTGATTATTGCCGTTGTGGCGATGAATCTTGTGTCAAGCAGTCTGCAACTAGTTCAATATAACCTGATTGCCCATTTTGCCCAGCGGCTTGAGTTAGGATTAATTCTAGAATTTGCCAGGACAATCCTGCGGTTGCCTTTGACTTACTATGAATCGCGTCGCAGTGGCGAGATTGTGAGCAGATTGCAAGATATTCAACAAATTAATCAACTAATTTCTCAAGCAGTTATTAGTCTACCAAGCCAATTATTTATTGCAGCAGTTTCTTTAGGTTTCATGCTGTTCTATAGTTGGAAACTTACCTTAATTGGTGTGATTATTGCAATTATAATGAGTTTGTCTACAATTGTTTTTCTGCCTACACTTCAACAAAAAATCAGAGGAGTATTAGTTTTAGATGCAGAAAACCAAGGTGTTCTCGTTGAAAGCTTTAAAGGCGCTCTGACACTCAAAACTACTACCGCTGCTCCCCAATTTTGGGAAGAATTTCAGAACCGATTTGGTCGTTTAGCAAATCAAACATTTCGCACAATTCAAATTGGAATTATTAATGGTATCTTCTCTCGGTTAGTTTCTAATATTGGCAGCATTAGTCTAATTGGTTTCGGCAGCATCCTGGTTATTAGTAAAGAACTTAGCATCGGTCAACTGCTCGCATTTAGCGGGATGAATAATAATTTTTTAGGATTCATTGGAACTACGCTCAACTTTATAGATGAATTCACTCGTGCCCAAACTGCTACGCAGCGCTTAACAGAAGTTATCGATTCTACACCGGAAAATCAAGGCGATACTAAAAAACCTTTTACGAAGATTCTTAGCAATGCTGATATTAGTTGTACAAATCTCAACTTTCACTACCCTGGGAGGCTAGAGTTACTGGAAGATTTTTCCCTAACTATTCCTGGTGGTAAAGTTATTGCCCTAGTTGGTACATCCGGCTGTGGAAAAAGTTCTCTGGCTAAACTGATTGCAGGTTTATATATACCTAATTCTGGTAACATTCGTATTGGGATTTATAATCTGCAAGACTTAGCCCTTGATTGTTTGCGACAACAAGTAGTCCTTGTTCCACAAGATGCTCATTTTTGGAGTCGCTCTATTATTGAAAACTTTCGGTTAGGTTCTCCTCACGCCACCTTTGAGCAGATTGTCGCCGCTTGTCAAATTGCTGAGGCAGACGATTTTATTAGTAAACTACCTGAAAAATATCAAACTGTATTGGGTGAATTTGGCTCAAATATTTCTGGTGGACAACGGCAAAGATTAGCTATAGCAAGAGCCATCATCAACGATCCACCAGTCCTGATTTTAGATGAATCAACGGCTGGACTCGATCCTGTTAGTGAAGTTCAAGTTTTGAATCAGTTATTGTTCCATCGCCAAGGCAAAACTACGATTCTGATTAGTCACCGTCCGAGAGTAATTGCTCGTGCTGATTGGATTGTGCTACTAAATCAAGGGAAATTACAAATTCAGGGGACTGTGGAAGATTTGCGTGCCCAACCAGGAAACCATTTAGACTTTTTAAACCCTTGATTAAGCTGATGCGCTTTTTTATAGCATTTTTCAGCTATTTACAACTTAGACAGGGAGTAGTGGCGTGGCAAGGCTAACAGAAAAGGCCTAGGGAAAATACCCTGCGGGAAGCCCTCCGGGTGACGCTCATAACGTCGCTAACGCTGCGCTAACAGCAGTCGCTCATGGGAGAAACCCCCAAGACCGCGCTGCTTCACCGCTTTGCGTCTACATGAATTGTCCCTACAAAGGGTTTCAGGTAATGCATATTTAATTTTCGCTCCTATGTCTATGTCTATTAGCTTACTTACAGTTTTAACTAGAGCAATCTTATTTGAAAATCTTAGATCCCCGACTTATCTAATAAGTCGGGGATCGTATTGTTCTCGAATGATTTAAGTTTGCAATAAAACAATATGCTTGGTGCTAGCCATAAAAACCTTAATCTGCAAAGATAGAAATCAGAGACCTTGAGATCAAATAAATCAGTAAATATACTGCTGCAAGGCTGCAAAATAGCTGAAATACCTAAGTATTGCAACCATAAGCCAAAACACTATATGTCTTTTTTGTTTCTAAGCGAGAATTAGGTGTCATAATTTCTCAAAATCAGGCTATTTGTCAGGAAAGAGAGATATTTGTACTGAGGGATTTATAAAAACTTATCTAATAAAATCTTTTATATATATACTTGTCGTTAAGAAGTATTAAGAAATTCTTATTAAAAAATATTGCACTACCTTGATTTAATTGCTAACGTGTGTATGACAACGATGCTGATAGAACGCTCGGATCTAGGAGAAATAAAATCTATGAGCTATACCCATTCAGCCAAGTGTGTTAGGCTTTGACGGGTTAAAAACGAGAGATTTCTGCCTCATATAGACAACTATGAGTGATTGCAGATTAACTAAGAAATATCTCGTTGTTAAAGGCTTGGTTTCAGTTTGATTATTTGTCTTACTTTGTGCCGACAAGCAAGTAGCTCTTGCTTGTGTGTATCGGTAATAACGAAGAGTTTGGTAAGACTTAAATTTTAGAGGATAAAACCAATGGAGATTCAAGGTAAAGTTGCCCTAATTACAGGGGCTTCGCGTGGAATTGGACGGGCGATCGCTCTCGAATTAGCGCAACAAGGCATCAAGCGACTGATATTGGTAGCACGCGATCGCCGCAAGTTATTGGAGGTAGCCAAGGAAATTGAGGCGATGGGTACGGAAGCTGCGATCGTGGACTTAGATTTGACACAGACAATTGAAGTAAATATCGCTGTTGCCCAACTATGGCGCAATTACGGACAGATTCACCTGCTGGTTAATTGTGCGGGAGTCGCATACCAAAGCTCATTTTTGCAATCTAAAATGTCCCAAGTTCAAGAAGAACTCTCGGTGAACTTGTTAGGAATGTACAACCTCACTAGTTTGATTGCTCGACGCATGGCTAGCCAAAGACAAGGGACAATTGTCAATGTATCGAGCCTGATGGGGAAAGTGGCTGCACCAACGATGGCGACATACTCAGCAACCAAGTTTGCCATCTTAGGATTTACCCAAGCCTTGCGCCAAGAACTAGCTGAACACAATATTCGCGTCATTGCATTACTGCCTTCTCTGACAGATACAGACATGGTGCGCGACTTAAAATTATTTCGCTGGGTGATCCCCATGACTCCGCAGCAAGTGGCTAAAGCACTCGTCACCGGAATGCGAAATGATTCAGCAGAAATTTTAGTCGGATGGCAAAGTCATTTAGCCGTGTTGTGTCAACGCCTCGCCCCTTGGTTGTTAGAGCTAATTTTACGAATAGCAACACCGCCAGCACCAAGAAGACAACGGCTGATTGAAAAACTGATCCCTTCGCGTAGCGTCTCGTAGGAAGGGGAGACACCGAGAGCGATCGCTGACCAAAGAGGCAGGGGAGAAAGATTCGCTTGAATTATAGAGATATTGGCGACTACAAGGCGATCGCAGTTTGCATCAATACATAAAGTTGCAGATCAGAAATTGCTGTGCGATCGCATAATTAGACATACCTTGTTTCGGAGCAACCAGAAATGCTTTCCTTCCCCACAACTCTGACTCCTTTGCCCGAAATCATTGATGGCTTACCGAATATTTCTGGTTGGGAAACAGAGGTTCTCTCTGTGGTTAACCACGATCGACCAGTATTTTTACCAACAACGAATATCCGCTTAGAAGACGTAAATGCTGTGTTTGCGATCGCTTTACACATGCACCAGCCAACTATACCTGCTGGAAATAGCGGTACACTGATCAGCAATCTGCAATATATGTTTGAACATCCTCATGAAGGGGATAATCACAATGCAGATCCTTTTGCCCATTGTTACAGCCGCATGGCAGACTTGATCCCCGAACTCGTCAGTCAAGGTTGCAATCCCCGTGTAATGTTGGATTACTCTGGTAATCTTCTCTGGGGACTACGGCAAATGGGACGCGGTGATGTTCTCGATAATCTGAAACGGATTACTGGGGATCGCACCTATCAACCTTATGTAGAGTGGCTGGGTACAACGTGGAGCCATGCAGTTATTCCGTCCACACCCATAGCAGATATTAAATTGCAGATCGTTGCATGGCAACATCACTTTGCGGCAATTTTTGGCTGGGAAGCGCTAGCGCGAGTCAAAGGATTTTCGCCGCCAGAAATGCACCTACCAAATCACCCCGACGCTCTCTTTGAATTTGTAAAAGCGCTGAAAGAATGTGGATATCGCTGGCTACTTGTTCAAGAACATTCTGTAGAAACTCTTACGGGTCAATCTCTTACTCATAAACATTTACCACATCGTCTAATTGCCCGTAATTCTCAAGGTGAAACCATTAGTATCACAGCTTTAATTAAAACCCAAGGTTCCGATACTAAATTAGTTGCACAAATGCAGCCTTATTATGAAGCCAAAACATTATCCAAACAACAAATTGGCAGTGTATTTGTGCCACCAATAGTTAGCCAAATTGGCGATGGCGAAAATGGCGGCGTGATGATGAATGAATTTCCTAGCGCTTTTAAACAAGCTTGGGGGGATATGGTAAATAACGGCGGAGGAAAATCAGGTGTAGTTGGTATGTGTGGTACAGAATATTTAGAATTAATCGAAGCAGCGGGATGCAAACCTGAAGATTATCCAACTTGTCAACCAGTGGGACAACATCAAATTTGGGAGCGAGTTTCACCAGAAAATAATCAACCGGAAGCTGTAGAGAATGCGATTCAAGAATTAAAGCAAACAAACTCTAATTTTCATCTGGATGGAGCCTCATGGACAAATCATATCAGTTGGGTAAAAGGATATGAAAATGTGTTGTCTCCGATGTATCAGTTAAGTAGTTTATTCCATCAGAAGTTTGATCCATTGCTGCAAACTGACTCAGCAGAAGCTATCACAAAACAATCTCAATACCGTAACGTTCTTCTACATAACCTTTTGCTGCAAACCAGTTGTTTTCGTTATTGGGGACAAGGCGCTTGGACTGATCACGCGCGGGAAATTTACCAACGTGGCGAAAATTTATTGCAGATGAATTGAGATTTAGTTCAAGTAAGTGGGAAGTCTAAGTGTAGGTTGCTGGGTGCTGAGATTCCAATTGGATCAGCTACCCGGTCTTTAAACTTACAATGAGGTAGTTGTGTTTCGAGTTGTTGTTGGCCATAGCGACGATCCTGACTCTCAAAATGCGATCGCTGAAGTTCTTCAAAAATGTAGCCGTTCTCTTGCCGACTTCCTTCCCCAAGCTGGAGTTTTATTCACTGCTATAGATTTTGACCATGCGTTAATTTTGCAACGCATCCAAGATGCTTTTCCTGGAATTGAGTTGATTGGTGGAACTACAAATGGAGAAATCTCTTCAATTCTGGAGTTTCAGCAAGATTCTCTGACCTTAATGCTGTTTGCTAGCGATGAAGTGGAAATTCACTCAGGTATTGGCCGAGGAGTATCCAAAAATCCAGCCCTTGTAGCCCAAGAAGCGATCGCCCAAGCTCAGGCAAAAAGTACATCTGTACCACAATTGTGCCTTACCTTCCCCGATAGTCTAACCAGCAATGGGGTTTTAATTTTAGAAGGTTTAAAACAAAGCCTGGGAGAACATATTCCCATCATTGGGGGAATGACTGCCGATGACTACACCTTTGACAAAACCTACCAATTCTTCCAAGGTGAAGTATTGAGTGATTCAGTTCCAGTGCTGCTATTCTCTGGAAGACTACTATTTTCTCACGGAGTTGCCTGTGGTTGGAATCCCATTAGTCAACGTAGCCGTGTAACTAAAGTGGATGGTAACGTCGTCTATGAAATTGATGGACAGCGTGCCTTAGATTTCTATCGGCATTATCTCGGTGAAGAAAGATTTGCGTCCAATTATGCCATCTATGCTCTGGCAGTTTTTGAGGATCGAGATCATTTCTATTTACGGGCACCCAATGGCTACGATCAACAGTCTGGTAGCGTGAAGTTCTTCTTAGATATTCCTGAACAGGCAATTGTGCAAATCACCGATACAACTCGTGACAATATTCTGTCCGCTTCTGAAACATCTTTGAAAAATGCTCTTACCGATTATCCTGGTGTGGAGCCAACAGCAGCATTACTTATTTCTTGTGCAGCCCGTCGGCGAATTCTGGGAACTTTAGCAAGAGTTGAATATCAGCTTGTCAAAACTCATTTACCAAAGGCATTACCTTGTTGTGGTTTTTATGCTTATGGTGAAATTGCTCCTATAGTGGGTGGAGGTCAAACCCAAATTCATAATAAAACGTTTGTAACCCTGTTAATAGGGACAAAATGAGTAGTGTATGGATAACCAAGACAATTCCATACAGATCCAAGAGTTGGAAAAAACAAACCGTATCTTGCGGAAAAAGCTCGAACGCAGCGAAAATGAACGCCGCCAGCTAGAAATTGACATTGAAACAAAGGAGTTTTTACTTAAGAAAGTCATTTGTGAGTTAGAAGACTCTCAAATAGACTTGCAGCAAAGAGGTCAAGAGTTAGAAAATACCTTAGATAGTTTGCATAAAATGCAGGCTCAAATAATTCAAAGCGAAAAGATGTCTGCCCTTGGTCAAATGGTGGCTGGGATTGCTCATGAAATCAACAATCCCGTTAGCTTTATTTATGGAAATCTCAGCTATATCAGCCAATACACTCATGACTTATTACGACTTGTCCAACTTTATCACCGTTACGTCCCTAACCCACCTGCTGAAATTCAGACCGAACGCAAAATCATCGATTTAGAGTTTCTAGAAAAAGACGCAATTATGGTATTGCACTCAATGAATATCGGGACGGAGCGGATTCGAGAGATTGTGCTGTCACTGCGTAACTTCTCGCGCCTAGATGAAACTGAGTGCAAAGCGGTGGATATTCATGAAGGCATCGACAATACTTTGATGATTTTGCAGCACCGCCTGAAAGCCACTGATAAAAGCCCAGGGGTTCAAATTATCAGAGAATACGGCAATTTATCTCATGTAGAGTGCTACGCCGGTCAGCTAAACCAAGTGTTTATGAATATTCTAGTAAATGCGCTCGATGCTCTTGAAGAATTCAATGCCAAACGAACTTATCAGGAAATCCGCGATCAGCCCAGTTTGATCGCGATTTGTACCTCAGTCGTTGATTTGCAATGGGTAAAAATTGCGATCGCAGACAATGGCTCTGGAATTCCTGAATCGATTCAAAAACAGATTTTTAACCCCTTCTTCACAACCAAACCTGTTGGAAAGGGGACAGGAATGGGCATGGCTATCAGCTATCAAATCATCACCGAAAAACATCGCGGTAAGTTAGAATTTTTTTCGACACCTGGAAAAGGAACGGAGTTTGTGATTCAAATTCCTATCCAGCAGGAAGGTTGGCCAGTAATATAACACAACTTTAATTCGTAATTCGTAATTTAGAATTAATCAAACTAAAGGCAATAAAATTTCAAATTTCGTACCTATATCAATCTGTGAATCAAAACTCAATTTACCGCCATGTCTCACAGTAATAATTCGATAACTTAATGCTAAACTAGTATTTTTACCATTCTTTGTATCAAAAGAAAAAGACTCTGTGATTTGCTGTTGTAATTCTTCAGACATTCCAGAACCATTGTCTGCAATACGAATTAAAACCCAGCGAGAATCTGGTGCATCTGGATTACTTGCTTCTTGTGATATAACTTGTGTGGTAATCTCAATTCGCGGTTTTTGAACAGTCTTTGTCTCTTCTAAATGTAACTGTTGTCGCACTGCGTCGTTGAGTAAAGTATCCACAACTTCGCTTAAAATATTCATCAAAACTTGGTTTAATTGCCCCATAAAGCAATAGACTGGGGGCAATTGTCCATAGTATTTGACTATTTCAATTTCTCCTTGAAGACGGCTATTAATTAATAAAATAATACTATCTATACAGGCGTGTAAATCTACTGGCTTCGGATAAAGCTCATCAATGTGACAGAAGTTTTGTAAGCTAGTAACTAGTTTTTTTAATCTTTCCGCTCCCGTGCGAATACTGGCAAGCGATCGCGACAAATCTTGCTCTAAAAAATCAAACTCAATCTCTTCTTTAATTTGATTAATTGCCGGAGGAACTGATGGTAACTCTCGATCGTAAGCTGCTATAAGTTTGAGTAAATCTTGACTGTAGTTTGAAACGTAAATGATGTTACCCCAAATAAAACCCACTGGGTCTAAAATTTCGTGGGCTACACCGTCTACCAAACGCCCCAAGTTTGCCATTTTATCATTTTGAATCATTTGGGCTTGACTGCGTTCATACCGGATCAGATTGTCGATTCCCCGAATTTGCCAAGAAATAATATTCACTTCTTGGACATCTAACAATTTATAAGCACCAGATTCGGTTTGTACTACAATTGGTTCTGCTAATAATTCTGGCGATCGCTTTAGGCTAAGTTGCATTGTTGTTAAAATGGATGTTGTATCAGCAACTAGCAAAATCGGTGTCCGCGCATAGCTGTAGAGAACAGCTAATGATTGCTGAACAAATAACTCTTGTCCGAATGGGCGAATCAAAAATTCGAGCAATCGCCGCCGCGAAATCATCCCAATAAACTGTCCCTGTTCTACCAAAATTACTCCTGGTAGCAGGGGATATTTTTCCAAAAAACTAGCCACTTCCATACCAGTGTGGCTAATTTCCACCGAGAAATTATACATTGGTAGTTCTTGGAGGGTTGAATCTAAACCAAGATCGCGATCGCTACCAAGAGACAAAAATGGCGGTGAGATTTGGCTACTGAATTCTTCTCGCACTAGACACCCTAATTTTTTAAAAGACAGGTAAACAATAAGTTAATATTTTACATTCTGCCACCCTCAAAATTCGGTTCCAGTTTAGGTATCTAATAATACTAATTGTCTATCAAGCTGAAAATTGTTCTCAAGCAATTGGAAGTCATTGGCGTGCGATTTATAATCTGGGAAGAGAATATTTAGAAAGCGATGTCTACGACGGGCTACGCCTACGCAAGCTAAACTAAAAATAACCTTTACGAAGAGTGCAAAGGTAGCGTTATGACCTCTGTAATCAATCCACTCAACGCCCTCACTCCTTTCCCTTTCCCGGATCATACTCAACTTCCTGAGTCCAATGGTACTTTTGTGTTCGCGGAGCGTGCCGGAGGCAAAAATTGGCAAGAGCATCCCCAAAGCATCCTACTAACTGACTGACTCAATTACACCCCTCCTTAAGCAATTAAATCCTGAAGGTGAATACTGTATAGGGCAAGACTTAGGGATTTACTGGCGGTTGACTGATCCCCTTGAAAAAGGCGCAGAAGCACCAGATTGGTTTTATGTACCGAATGTACCATTTTTGCTCAATGGACAAACGCGACGTTCTTATGTGTTGTGGCGAGAGTTTATTGCCCCATTGATTGTTTTAGAATTTGTCTCTGGGGACGGTAGTGAAGAACGGGATAAAACTCCATTGAAGGGTAAATTTTGGATTTATGAGCAGGTGATTCGTCCTGCCTTCTACGGCATTTATGAAGCGAGTAAAGCCAGCCTAGAAGTTTATCATCTAATTGAAGGACAGTATCAGATATTACCAGCAAATGAACGAGGACATTATCCCATAGTTGCTTTGGGTGTTGAATTAGGTTTATGGCTAGGAGTTTATCAGAATGTGGAATTACCCTGGCTGCGTTGGTGGGATTTAGAAGGTAATTTGTTGTTGAGTGGGGATGAAAGAGCAGAACAGGAATCTCAAAGAGCCGATCGCCTAGCTGCCCAATTGCGTAGACGCAAAGCGGCTTGTCGTTAGACATCGCTCGGCGTTGAACCAGAAACCTGATATCCTATTACGAATTACGAATTAAAAAAGGGCTGGTGTAAAAGAGTTATCTGTGGCTTAATTTGTTTAGACACAAATTTTTACTGCTACCAGGGTAATCACGATGACAAATAGACCTCCTTCCGAACCGGAGTCATCTCAAAAAACTGCCCTTGGCTTTGATGAATTTATAGCCATTTTGGTTGCCTTCAGCACTGTTGGAGCGATTCTTTTTTGGTCATTGTCCCGCAGAGATTCTAGCTGGAACTTAAACGGGCTACTCCTGCCTTCTGCCACACCATCTTCTAGTGTTCAACCAAATCAAGTATTGCCCTCTCCTACTGCCAAAGTAGAACCTTATGTAGTCCCCCGCAACGTTCCCTATTCTCCACCTGAGGCTGTTGTTGAACCCACCACACCTTTATTTCCCACTAACAGCGCAACTCCTTACCGCGCAATGTTGCCATCTGTTCTGGTAATTCCGACTCCATCTTCACAAGCACAAACACCTGTATCTCCTGCAACAGAAATTGAGTCATCAATTAAATCATCAGCTTTGCCTTTAGTCACTCCAGCAAGACCAAAATCAATCATTCCGCCGCCAATTGCATTTAACGATGTGCCCGATAACTTTTGGAGTCGGCGTTTTATAGACGTTCTTTCTGCCCGTGGAATTCTCAAAGGGTTTCCTGATTATTCTTTTAGACCAAATCAGCCTGTAAACCGTGCTGAATTTGCTGCCATACTAGAAAAAGCCTTTGACCAAGAACCGTCTAAGACTGCGATCGCATTTCAAGATGTACCAACAAAATTCTGGGCAACTCCAGCAATTGACCAAGCCATCAGCGCCGGATTTCTCAAAGGCTACCCGAAAAAAACCTTCAAACCACAACAAAATATTTCACGAGTACAAGTTTTAGTTGCCCTTGTTAGTGGGTTAAATTTGAAAGCCCCTACTTCCCCAAATCAGATTATTAGTGTCTATAAAGATGCTAAAGATATTCCACCTTATGCTATAGCTAAAATAGCGACTGCTACAACCAATGGTCTGGTAGTTAACTATCCAAATCCCCAAATCCTCGATCCCAACAAAGTCGCTAGTCGGGCGGAAGTAGCGGCGATGATTCATCAAGCTTTAGTAAAACGGGGCAAATTGGAGGCAATTACATCTCCTAATATAGTGCGTAGACCTAGCCCGCCGCAGGCATCGCCCAAAATATCTCCAGAACTTTCCCAGACTCCAAAAGTGAACCCAAAGGGTAAATTGCCCACTGGAGGCTCGTCTCAACAATAATTCGTAATTCGTAATGACTCTCGAATACTCGCTACCGCTACGCTAACGTAATTCGTAATATTCACCTCCGGCAAGAAGCAAGCTAGATAATTCGTAATTAAAGCAAGGGCAGAAGGAGCGAGTTCTATACGAATTGTTAATGAACTTAGTAGGGCATTTTGAGAGAAGCCTGAACGCCGTAAATCGGCATTCAGGCTTCGCTAATTTGGAATTAGAGCATACTCTTACACAGAAGTAAGCTACCCGTGGAATCTCATAGAGAAGCGATAATTAGATATTAAGCTTCTGGAATTTCTTTACCGACAACTTGTGATTTAAGAGTGGTGATTTCACTAGTTAACTCTTTCCTGGTTGAAGCTTTGAGTAAATAGCGGTAAACAAACCAGGCAGAGTAACCAATACCGATCAACTCAAAAGTAGGTGCTACCAAAGGGATATCATTCAAAGCATCTAATATTGCCAAGAGTACTTTAACGGCAACAATTGATCCTATAATCAAACCAACTGTCACCAGGGGTTGCTTATATTGATTAAAGAAGCTTCCCAGATAATCTGGTAATGTTGCTAAAAAGGTAGAAATTTGCTCCCCGTATTTTACCCATTCGTCTTGAGGCTGTGCCGGAGGCTGGAGTTTGGTGATGGTTCCCGTTTGGTTGTTGATCTCTGCCACTGTAGTCTCTTTAGATGGGGTTTCGGTAAATTCTTGTTCTGGCATTTTCACTCCTATTAATTTGACAGTTGAGTTTTTCTAATCTGGATAATTACAACCAAAAGGGTGTTGATTAGGTAATGCACAAGTGCATCAGTACAATTGGGTGAAGGACACAAAAGGGTTTTAGTGTCCTATAACCATAATTGCCCCTTAATATCTACTGCATCAACTACAAGGTAGATAGTCAGTAGGAGGATAGAACTCAGAAGGCAGTAGGATGTATTATAATCAACTTCCTGAGTTCTATTTTTTGGAATCAACTGGAATCCCCAAGTTGTGATTATCCCATTCCATGTCATTTGCTCATAATCGTACTAAATCTAAGTACAAATCATGCAAAAAAAAGTCCACCTCTCATTTATATAAGCCTAGAAGCCGATTTTATCTGATATTTAAGCCATCTTAAGCCGGGTTCGTCAATTAACCTATTCGTATTGATATTAATACGTAATAAAAGTTTTTGTGAATACACAAAAACTAGACATTTGACCTATTTTATGATATCTGTGCCTGGGTAGGGAGGCAGAGGAGTAGGGAACAAGGGAGAAGAGTTTTCCCCTCCGCCCCTCTGCCTCTTTTCAATGCCTAATACCCAACAATTATCAAACTTTTGTTTTTTTCCTGATTGTATTAATTTTATAAGGAAGCAGTAAAGTAGAGTAATGACGTAGGTATGGCAAAAACTCATTGCTATCAACTAGCATATTGAGGAAAGTAGTATGGTAAGGAGAAGACGCTCTCAGACAGGTCTTTAGTGCAGAAAACTATATCGTTGCTCCTGACAAAATTAAATTCTGTTTGTCATAGCAATTGTACTTAGTAAAAAAGCTGCAAAAAATACTTGTACAGTATAAGGCTATGCTAATTATTTAGTAAGCAATTATTTTCTATTGCGATAAAAGAAGATAATGTAGATGTTAATGGCTAATTGAAGTGTTTGCACAAGCTAGGCTAATTTGATTATTTTTGTGGGAAGGCAAGGAGGTTTGAGAAATGCCAACTCAAAAGCCAACCCCTATTGACAGCAGTTCAGAAAGCAAAAAAGTGTCAGCCGAAGAGCAATCGACAGACGAACTCCCAACTATAGAATTTCCCTCACGAGGGAAACTCAAAGCTAGTTCTTGGCGCATCCATCAAAAAATTGGCTATGGGTACTTTGTAGCTATCGGAATTGGCTTTTTTGGCTCACTGACTGGGTTAGTGATTGCTAATTACTACCGGGGAAAGGAAGTTAGACAATTCAATCAAGCTTATGAACAAGGGCAACTACTGAGTAATTATAAAGATGCAGTAGTCGGGGCACAATTACATAGCTCTAACCTAGTTGCTGTATTAGAAAATTCACAACAACTGCAAAGTAAAAAAGCTGATTTTCTGAAGAACGTTGAAAAAGCCAAGCAACTAGAGTCAAAAATTGGCGGATTTATCGATAGTAAACCTAAAAGACTAGCAGCAACAAGTTCGACTTTACAGACGTTATTGCTAGATTACAAGAATAATTTAAAAGCCTACGTTGACCAAATAGAAGTTGTATTACAGAAAATCGACTCCAAAAAAGTTCAGCCTCAGCAGATTAACTCTGCCCGATCGCAGTTATTAGCAATTATGCGTGGTGAAACAGCCATGCAGTTAGATCAGCTTTCGCAGAACTTGACTAATATCCTGCAAACTGCTGAAGATCAAGAGCAAGAAAGGCAAAAAGCGGTTGAGGAAGCAAAAATAGTTGAGCGATTTATTGTGATCGTGAGTATGCTGGTTTCCGTAGCGATCGCAGCTATTGTTGCTTGGCGTACCAGTCGAGCGATCGCAGAACCAGTGATCACTGTAACCCAAGTAGCTGAACAAGTTGCCAGGAAACATAATTTCGATTTACGAGCGCCTGTCACCACTGAAGATGAAATTGGGCTACTTGCCAAATCTCTAAATCGTTTGATTGAGCGAGTATCTGAGCGAACAAAAGAACTACAACAAGCTAAAGAACTAGCCGAAGCTGCTAGCAAGGCAAAAAGCGTATTTTTAGCCAATGTCAGCCACGAATTACGCACACCATTAAATGCTGTCATTGGCTTAAGCCAACTACTAGAAGACGACGCTACCGATCTTGGTTTATCGGCAGACTTTATCACAGACTTAGAAACAATTAACGCTGCTGGTAAGCATCTACTGCACTTGATTAACGAAATCCTCGACTTGTCAAAAATTGAAGCGGGGAAAATGACTCTTT
Source organism: Nostoc sp. NMS8 (assembly GCF_017115045.1). Classification (GTDB taxonomy): domain Bacteria; phylum Cyanobacteriota; class Cyanobacteriia; order Cyanobacteriales; family Nostocaceae; genus Nostoc. Next base: position 89,190 of record NZ_JABXKK010000035.1, read on the forward strand.
ATCCTGAGACATTCGAGATTGCGACGCTGATTCATAATCTTGTTCTCACAGTCAAACCAGCTATCGAAAAAAATGCCAATGTTTTAGAAGTAGATTTTGATGAACAACTTGGCACAATGTATGCCGATCAAACTAGGATGCGGCAGGTATTATTAAACTTACTCAGCAACGCCAGTAAATTCACTACAAACGGCAAGGTGACGCTGACAGTCAACAGAGAAAAGGATGAAGTACGATTGGATGCTCCTTTGGGTATGATTACTTTTACCGTTAGCGACACAGGTATAGGTATGTCTAACCGTGAACAGCAGCAGTTATTTCAACCTTTTACCCAAGGAGATACCTCGACTACGAAAAAGTATGGAGGTACGGGACTGGGGTTAGCAATTAGTCGCCACTTTTGCCAGATGATGGGTGGTGAAATTATTGTCAAAAGTCAGCCGGGAATTGGCTCTACTTTCACTATTCGTCTGCCAATGACTGTGCAGGATTGAATTAGGATTAGGAATTGGGGATTGGAGACTGGGGGGATGAGGGAAATAATAAGGTAATACTTTCTCCCTCTGCTCCCTCATCTCTCAAACTAAGTAATAATAGTCACTATCCCTGTATCCAAATCGTAACGACCCCCGACAATTTTCAATTTGCCCGATTGTACCTGCTCAGTTAAAAGCTTTGATTTTTGCAACCGTTCAATTTGATATTGCACATTTGCCACCACAGCATTTTCAACCGCATCACCTGGTTGACTCTTGACCTTTTCTACAGCTGGCTTAATTGCCTTCACAAAACTACTAATATCACCGAGTAACGATTCGTTTTGGACAGCGGCGGTAACAGCCCCACAACGCTCATGGCCCATTACCATCAGCAGCGGAGAACCTAATAAAACAACTGCATATTCAATACTGCCGATCGCTTCATGTGTGGCAATATTTCCGGCAATCCGCACATCAAAAATATCCCCAATGCCTTGATCGAAAACAATTTCTGCGGGTACTCGTGAATCCGCACAACTGAGAATAGTTGCAAATGGATGTTGAGCTTGAGCAACTTCGTGCAACCGCAGCTCAGATTGATCAGGGTATTGGGGATGATGATTGACAAATCGCTGATTTCCCTCTATCAGCTTTTGCAAAGCTGCATCAGGAGTGAGGGATTCAGCAGAAGTTGAGGGGATTTCGGCAGCTTTAGCCTGTTCTACCCGCCAGAGTAAATCGCTGGCAGATAGCATCATCCCAAATGCCCCGGTCATTCCCAACTTCAAAAAGTCACGACGTTCTATGAAATGTTTCATTGAATTTATAACTCTCTTACAGAGACGCGATACATCTGACAGAGCGAATTTCCATCACATCGGAAACGTAACAAGTACCTCCGAATTTATTCAGGAGTGGTTTGATATTTTCGACAACACGCTTGAGTTCTTCTGGCATACAAAACGCGAGGATGTAAACATTATCAAGCATGGTCATGTCTAAATCTTCTGTCGTTCCTCGTAATCCTTTACCAACAACATTTCTAATGACGGCATGGCTATGTACACCGGACTTGTCTAAATTATCTAAAATTTTGGCAAGTTCAAAGGAGTTGGCGATAATTTCTATCTTTTTAACTACGTGCATATTATTACCTCCAGAATAGGTTAATTCCGTAGAGATATAGCGGAATTCCCACAATAATATTGAACGGAAATGTGACTGCTAGAGCGGTAGAAACATATAGACTGGGATTTGCTTCGGGAACAGTCATCCGCATCGCCGCAGGCACAGCAATGTAAGAAGCGCTGGCACACAATACAGCGAATAACAGCGAATTTCCCTGAGGCATACCGATGAATTTGGCGATCGCTAACCCAATGCCTGCATTGAGTATTGGAATTAGTATGGCAAATAAAATCAGGAAAACTCCGGTTTTTTGCAAGTCTTTAATTCTTCTGGCAGCCACCAGTCCCATATCCAATAAAAAGAAGGTGAGCATGCCATAAAACAACCCCTGAGCAAAGGGTTCTAATACGTGCCAACCACGTTCTCCTGTCAAGACACCGATTAAGAGGCTACCGACTAGTAGAAAAACTGAACTATTAAGAAATGCTTCTTGCAAAACTTCCGACCAAGCAAACTCTCGCTTTTCATCGGCGGTGAATATATTTACCAAAATCAGACCAACAATGATCGCCGGAGATTCCATCAGGGCAAGAGCTGCTACCATGTAACCATCATAGTGAATACCAAGCTCAGTGAGAAAAGCGCCGGCGGTGATGAAAGTGACGGCACTGATAGAACCGTAGGTTGCTGCGATCGCGGCAGCATCGTAAGTAGCCAGTTTCCACTTGAGGATAAAAAAGGTGTAAATTGGAACAAAACAAGCCATCAACATTGCTGCCAGGAGTGTTAAAATTACCTCCTGATTCAGTCCGCTTTTGATTAGTTCTACCCCTCCTTTAAAACCAATGGCAAACAGCAAATACAACGAAAGGAGTTTGGGGACTGGTGGGGGAATTTCCAAATCAGACTTGACAAAAACAGCAGTCATGCCTAAAAAGAAAAACAAGATTGGCGGATTCAAAATGTTGGATACAATTAAGCTAAAATCCATATCCACCCCTCTTTATACTGGGAAAACCTGCAATTAAAGAAATTTTTCATCTTTAAAAATTTAACGGTTCAATGATGATGTATCGTGTATTGTTCCCTAATGTCAATTGGGTACTCAAGAAGTCAATAGTCCGATTGATGACTATACTCTCAGTTAGGTATGTACAGCGTTTTGCAAGCAAATAAACCACAGTTTAGGGAACATTGTCATGTCCCCACGAAAACCTTTAGGGGCAATTAATAAATTGCCCCTACTGTTGACAACAGAACAAGTTAGAGCTTGCCTACTATTTCTTGATGTTTGATTCCCCGTGGCTGATTTTACGACACAACGCGCAGGAATAACTCATAGCTAACTTTTCTACGTAGAAAAGTTAACGTATTGTCGGGACAATTCATGAATTGCCCCGACAGAAATTATATGTTTTTTCTGGTACAATATTTGTGGTAAAGTTCACCCACATTGGTGTCTGATGATGTGACGCCAGGCGATCGCTTTTTCACATCTATGACAACAACCCTTGACTTTCTCAGTCACCTTAACCCCAGCCAACGCCAAGCTGTCGAACATTACTGCGGCCCGTTACTAGTTGTTGCTGGCGCAGGTTCCGGTAAAACACGAGCGCTGACTTATCGCATAGCGAATCTGATTCTGAACCACAACGTTGATCCAGAAAATATCCTGGCGGTTACTTTTACCAACAAAGCCGCGCGGGAGATGAAAGAACGGATTCACCGGCTGTTTGCTGAAGAAGAAGCAATGAAACAACACGGTAAGCAGTTAGATTTGTTGACAGAATATCAACAAATGGAATTGCGATCAAAAGTTTATAAAAAAACGATAAAATTCTTGTGGTGTAACACTTTTCACAGCTTATGCTCTCGTATTCTTCGCTCTGAGCTTGGAAAATATCAAGATGTAAAAGGGCGGCGTTGGACTAACAATTTCTCCATTTTTGATGAATCTGATGTTCAAAGCCTGATAAAAGAAATTGTTACTAAAGACTTAAACCTAGACGATAAAAAATTTGATGCCCGTTCTGTTCGCTACGCTATTAGTAACGCTAAAAACCAAGGCTTATCAGCACAAGAATTTGAGCAAGATCAACCCAATTATCGCGGAAGGGTAATTGCTGATGTCTATAATCGTTATCAAGATAAATTAGCACAAAATAATGCTCTCGACTTTGATGATTTGATTCTAGTTACTACAAGATTATTTCAGCAAAATGAGAAAGTTTTAAATTACTGGCATCGCCAATTTCGCCATATCCTCGTAGATGAATATCAAGATACTAATCGCACTCAATATCAACTCATCCACTTATTAGTGACTAATGGCGAAACTAAAAAGAGCGAATGGAAATGGGAAAATCGCTCAGTTTTTGTTGTGGGCGATGCGGATCAATCCATTTACAGCTTTCGGATGGCAGATTTCACTATTTTAATGGGATTTCAGGAAGACTTTGGCGATGGTTTGGCAGATGATGACACCCAAACGATGGTTAAGCTGGAAGAAAACTATCGCTCTTGTGAAAACATTCTGCAAGCGGCTAACGAACTCATTGAAAATAACACCCAACGGATTGATAAAATCCTCAAAGCGACGCGGGGTACGGGTGAGCAAATTCATTGTCACAAAGCCGATGAAGAAATTGCAGAAGCAGCATTTGTAATTAATCAAATTACCACTTTAGAACAGCAAAATCCTGAGTTGAACTGGGGTAGTTTTGCCATACTTTATCGAACAAACGCTCAATCTCGTCCTTTTGAGCAATTTTTAGTAGAAAGACGAATTCCTTACACAGTTGTGGGGGGAATGAGGTTTTACGATCGCAAAGAAATTAAAGATGTTGTCGCTTATCTAAGAGCGATAAATAATCCAGCTGATACAGTCAGTTTATTACGAGTTATTAACACTCCCCGGCGGGGAATTGGCAAAACCACTATTGATGCTTTGATGAACGCCTCTCAGCAACTAAGCACAACTTTGTGGGAAATACTCAGCGATGAGACATCAGTTAATACATTAGCTGGACGAGCGACAAAAGCTGTAAATAACTTTGCCGCAATGATTAGCCGTTGGCAAGGACAAGTCGCCACGCTTCCGGTGACAGAGGTTTTGCAAGGAATACTAGAAGATTCTGGTTACGTTCAAGACTTGATGAGTCAAGGCACAGATGAAGCCACAGATCGGGTACAAAACGTTCAGGAACTTTACAACGCTGCACTGCAATTTCAAGAAGAAAACGAAGAGGTTTCCCTGCGAGACTTTCTGAGTAGCGCCGCCCTAAGTTCCGATTTGGATAACTTAAAAGAAGGACAGACAGCCGTTTCTTTGATGACTTTGCACGCTTCCAAAGGTTTGGAATTTCCCGTAGTATTTTTGGTGGGATTAGAACAAGGGCTATTTCCCGGACACCGATCGCTAAGTGACCCTGCATCTTTGGAAGAAGAACGCCGCTTGTGTTATGTGGGGATTACTCGCGCCCAAGAGCGGTTATTTTTATCACACGCGCGGGAACGGCGTTTGTATGGTTCTCGTGAACCTGCGATGCGATCGCAATTTCTCGACGAATTACCAGAAGAATTAATATCTACCAAACGCGCGAGTCGTCAAAGTTATACCAAAACTGCTTCTACTCCCAATGGAAAACAAGACACAACCCAGAATTGGCAAGTAGGCGATCAAGTCTTGCATAAAACTTTTGGACTTGGTGAAATTACCCATGTTTTCGGAACGGGTAGTAAAATGTCTGTAGCAATTAAATTTGCCAGCTTGGGACAAAAAATTGTTGATCCAAGAGTAGCGCAGTTGCAAAAAGTGGAGTAGAAAATTTTAAGTATTAAGGGGCGTTTATTATTTCAGCTTGATTTTTGCTATCCAACTTAACATCAAAAATCTTTAGTTAGATAAGTTTATTCACCGCTCAATAGTTATCGTAACTGCAAATGAACCTATGTTATCTTGATACCATAAGCCATAATTTCTTTGCGTGTTAAGCTCATCCCATTTTTTCTTTCTTTCATTATATTTATTCATAATTTCTGAATCTTGCTTTCCTTTATTCCAAGTTAAAAATTGCTGAGTAGCAATAGTTGTATCACTATTAATTGAACCGAGAACCTTATTTAGATAATATTCACGGTTTCTACCAGTTGGTTCGGGTGGAAGATAAGCATCTTTTTTTTCTGCTGACAACCAGATATCATTGACTGTAAGTAGAAGTTTTCCATCAGTTTCAGCTTTAAATTTTCTTTCATTACCTATCTGATATTTATCAAGACTAAGGTTATCCTTTCTAATCGCTGCAATTAGCATTCCAAAAGGATACTCTTTCATTGTTTTAAAATTGTTTCGTTCAGGATACAAGGGGTTATTGTCATCATTTTTCGATAATCCCTTAGGATCGTTCCAAGGAGCTTTCGGTTGTACATCTTCTTGAGCAGCTTTAATTATTCCTGCTAAGGAGAGATTAATTTTGCCAGAAGCAGTAATATTAACACTATCTCCTTTTTTAATTTGAATTTCAGGATCTACCCATTCATCATCTATTCCACCATTTGGGCTAAGTACCATAATAATACTTTTTTTATTGTCCTTTTCTAAGGTTAAAGTTCCTGCTTTATTTGCCTCAATAGAAATAGTCCCATCCTTAAGGCTTACTTTATTGGGCTTAATTTTATCCAAAATTATCCATGTCAACGTTACTATCCCAAAAACTCCTACTATGAAATATGTCAAAAAACGTCGAAATTTTTCTGGAGATGTAGTCGAATCTACAACTGCTTTTATAACAGCATTAGGTAAAGCATCATTGTTATTACTAATAGGGCTACCATGACTATTATCTTTATTGGTCTTGCCATCCAAATTCTTGGGTGATTGAGACATAATATACTAATTTTTTTATAAATTAGTATTATACCATGATTGTGAAAGTATTATAAGTTAATACTTGTTTAATATATGAATAAGAAAGCATAGAATATCGCACAATAATCGTTCTCTAGCTATGTGGAAAAACAGGAAAATTTTTTAGTAGCTAAAAATGTACTTCCCCCAGCAATATTTTCATATTTCAATTTCTTCAAAGTGTTCAACAATGGGAGATGGATCATAAAAATGATGTAGAAGTTTTTTCCACTCTTGAAACTCGGCAGAACTTCTAAATCCGACAGTATGAGATTCTAAAGTTTCCCATCTGACAAGTAATAAATATTTACCTTTGACTTCTATACATTTATGCAATTCATGTGATAAATATCCGTCCATTGAGGAAATAATTTTAGAAGCTTTTTTGAAAGTAGCTTCAAAATCGGATTCTAAACCGGGTTTAACATGAAGAATAACTGCCTCAAGAATCATAAAGTTTTGCGGTGATAATTAAGCTAATGTTAACGCAATGTACAACTTCTTCTTTTGGCTATCCATTACCCGTGGTTGGTTGTTTTCTTGCTAAACCGCCAAGTCATGATTATTGCAGCGATCGCTAAACCAATAGCCAGCCCCCACCAAAGACCAATAGCTCCATACCCCGACGAGATTCCGAAAGTATAACCAATGAATAAACCAACGCACCAATAAGCAAAAATACCAATTAACATAGGAACTTTAGTATCTTTTAGTCCGCGTAATGCTCCCCCCGCAGTAACTTGCACACCGTCAACTATTTGAAAAATCGCTGCCACTCCCAGCAATTTCACTGCGAGGACAACTACATCTGCATTGTTTGGATCGCTGATGTCAATATAAAGAGAAATAATCGACTTTGGCACTAACCACAATGTAATGCCTACTACACCCATAGATAGGGCTGCAATGGCAATGCCTACATATCCAGCCAAACGAGTAGCAAGTAGATCATTCTGTCCAACTAACTGCCCAACACGTACTGTTGTCGCTAGAGAAATGCCTAGTGCAAGCTGGAATGATATCGAAATTGTTTGTAAAGCAATTTGATGGGCAGCAAGAGCGTTTGTTCCTAACTGTCCTATTATGAAAGTAACAACGGTGAACAGTCCCGCTTCGACCGCAATCAGCCCTCCGATGGGCAATCCAACCTGAAAAATCTCGTCAATGATCCGGCGATGCTCTAGGGGAAAAGCTTTTTTATATAAAGGTCGAAAAATACCGTAAACTGCAAAGCGAGGCTGATTACATATATAAATTAAAGCAACAAACATACTCCAAAGTGAGAGTGTGCTTCCCCAACCGATACCAGCTAAACCCAGCGCAGGGAATCCCAGTTTGCCAAACATCAGCACATAGTTAGCTGTGATGTTGAGCAAAGTACCCAAAACCACAGTTACGATTATTAGTTGTGGTTGCAACAGAGCAGAAAGAAAGCTTTTAAGTACTGCAAAGCCTAAAGCAGGAATAAAACCCAGTGCGATCGCTCTTAAAAAAATCTCTGCTAGTGCTACTGCGTTAGGATCTTGCCCTAGTAGAAGTAGTAAAGCACCTCCATTGTAAAGCAGCAATGTAATTGGTATTCCTAGTACCAGAGATATCCATAGTCCCAGGCGGACAATTGTGCCAACTTTTTCTCTATTTCCAGCTCCGTATGCTTGGGCAGCTAACGGACTGACAGCAGAAACGATACCAGTAATTATCAACAGACAAAAACTAAAAATAGTAACTCCCAATGCTCCAGATGCAATAGTCTGACTTCCCAACCAGCCCATCATTACCGTATCCACAAAACCAGTTGCAGATTGAGCCAGTTGTGCTGCTGCCAAAGGTACGGCTAACCCGAGACATTTTTTAACTTCAGAAAACATACGCTTATAACCCGATGTAAAGAACAAAGGGTTTTTCCAAAATTTAAACCCATGTTCAGAAGATGCTGCTCCTGTGAACTTGAATCTATCTTAATGGAGTAAAAGGATTCGCGTTACAGTCTTACGTAGGAAGGACTAACGAAAAATGCAATTTCATAATAATTACGCTGATTTTAACTTAACAATGCCTTTATCAAAAACGCGATTATCAGTAGCGATCGCACATATTTCTATTCTATCTTTATACACTTCATAAGAGGCAAAACTTAAATTACTGGTAGAATACCCTGTCCACTCAGAACGCCCTACAGGACGATTACCAGCACCCGCGCCACAAACTAAATAAGTTGTCCCATCAATAGCACGAGTGCGTTGATAATTATGTTCGTGACCTCGGATTCTAAGCCGGGTTTAACATGAAGAATAACTGCCTCAAGAATCATATAGTTTTTGGTGAAAGTTAAACTAATGTATTTTAATTATTCGCCTAAAAATAACATATTTTGGGCTTTTTTAGCAGCTTATTGTTAACATTTGACACTTTTGTGTATCTCGATATGCAACATACAGAAAACAGTTCGTCATTTTATGTGCGTGTCTCAGCAAGAGTTTTAGGATGCCTACGTAGTGGTGAAATTACCATTATCCTGTTTCCTGGACATGGGTTAGTGCTAATAGAACCAATCCAGACCAACCTCGTTCCTGAAAACTTGAGAATGCCCAATAGTGAGTTTGATGTGTTGTTCAAACATCCTAGGCGAGAGATGATCCGAGTCTTGCATCACAATGAATTCTGTTCAGAAATCGATGAAAGCAATGATTAAGAAGTAAAAAGATAATCTCCATAAATAAATTGAGGGGATTTGATAAAGACGTATTATTTCTCTCTACGAGACGCAATTATACGAACGCGCTATGCCACGACGCTCGATAGCGCAGCGTTAGCGACGTAGGAGCGTCTGACTCGCTCTAAGCGAAGCCATGCCGAAGGCTTTACGCTGCGCTATCGTTATAAATGTTTTTATTTCGTTCCATAAATAAATTTGGGGGCAACTCTTGGAGACGCACTCGCGAACAAACCATTTTTATTTTTCTTTCTTTTGCCTTTTAACTTTTTCTTTTGCCCTGTTCGGTGAGAGTCAAGGCTACGTTGGTAGACCTTCAGCTTGAAAAATTTGTTCAGCGGTTAAATTTAACTCTGGGAAAGTAGGCGATACGATGTGTTCGCTGCCTCTAAATTGAGTAACTTGGTACTCACCATCGATTAATTGATAGATGGATATAGTAGGCAGTTTAGGATTGCCAATAAACTTTCTAGCGCCACAAGCCGCGTAATCTATAATCCAATATTCAGGAATGCCTATAGCTTCATAATCAGCTAATTTTTTGTAGTAATCATCCCGCCAATTAGTGCTAACGACTTCAATAACCAATGGAATGGATGCAGCTTGAGATACAGTCGATTTCTTTTTCCATAAAGGCTCATTCAATAAATTTGGTCGATTGATTATTAATATGTCTGGTGAATAAGCTGATTCACTTTCAAGAGGTTTTACTAATACAGTTTTTGGAATGTAATAAGGTAAATTTAGACGCTTGATATCAAAAGATATTTCTAGTGCCAAAAAACCCACAATATCTTCATGATCTCCGACTGGTTGTGCCATTTCAACAATCACGCCATCATGTAATTCGTATCTTCCGCCATCAGGTCGCCACGCTGCAAAATCTTCAAAAGTTACTAGTTTGGATATAGCTTGAGTCACGTCGCTTCGCTCCGAATTAAAAATTAAAAATTAATGATCCTCGAGATCCAGGGTAAAATCGCCGATTCCAGGGAAGGATTGCATTTTCAAACAGTTGACTTTCATAATAATTACGCTGATTTCAACTGAATAATACCTTTATCAAAAATGCGATTATCAGTAGCGATCGCACTTAGTTCTATTCTATCTTTATACACCTCATAAGAGGCAAAACTTAAATCACTGGTAGAATACCCTGTCCACTCGGAACGCCCTACAGGACGATTACCAGCACCCGCACCACAAATTAAATAAGTTGTCCCATCAATAGCACGAGTGCGTTCATAATTATGTTCATGACCATTTATGTAAAGTTGAACGCCATATTTTTTATATAGAGGAGTGAAAGTTTTAATAAAATCTGGATTACAACCATACTGACCCGATGAATAAATCGGATGATGGCCAAACACTACTTTCCAAGGAGCATTACTAATACTTAATTCTTTTTCTAACCAACTTAGCTGGTTTTCCCAATCAGCATTACTGTTAGTATCTAAAGCAAAAAATTGCACAGTTCCCCGGCGAAATGTATAGTAACGTCCCTTCATATTAAAGCCAGCATACTTGACTTGTGGCTCGCCATTGGCAGTACGAATATCGTGATTACCTAAACAAGCCTGAAATTTCACACCTTGCTTGAGCAAAGGTTGATAAGGACGCTCAAAAACTTCATTAATTTTCTCAATTTCGCCGTTATTGTAAATGTTGTCTCCAGCTAAAACGACTAAATCATAAGGATTTTGTTTGTGATATGCATTCATCGCTCTAGCTACGGCATACTGTCCCTTAGCCCCAGTCCCCGTATCTGCAACAGACACAAAACGTAATAACAAGTCTTTTTTGGCTGGGTTAGCGGCTATAGCTGTTGTTGAATCGCTAATATCAGCACTTTGATGATGATGAGTTAATATCCAGCTTAAAAAACCTGTACTAATGGCGCTGAGGCTACTTAAAAATAGAAATTGACGGCGTTTCAGGTTCATAAGTCACCAAATTTAATAAATAGTCAGTTTAGCGGAAAACTTTGAGCAATGAAGTGATACATTAAGGCAAAAGAAGGCAGCACCAGTAATAATGTACGTTGTTTGTCTTTGATTCGCTGCTTTTGGTGAAAGTTCCATGTCACAAGACAATCAGTCAAAACCGACGGATGAGCAGATAACTCAACCTCCCCAAAAACCTTACCAGAGAGTTCAGCCATTTTGGAAGGCTAAAATTATCCAACTTCTTCAGGGGACGATTGGGGTTTTAGAAGTAACGGTGGAAAAACTGGAGACAGCACCCCCACCTGGTACTGAGGAAAAACCCAGTTTTTTCCAGAAGCTTCAGTTGTGGTGGGTTGGATTGTTAAGGACAATCCGCTTGTTTTTGCCATCAAATTTGTCAACAAAGTTATCAGATACAGCTTTGACGGGAATTGTGACTGGAGTTGCTGTAATTCTCGTTTGGGCGACTACAACTGTCCTTACTGCTAAACCGACTCAAGTAGCAACAGTTCCACCAGTTGAAGAGGTTCCCATACCAACACCAACGATAACTACTCCACCGGAGTCAGTCGCACCAGAACCACAGCCACCAGAAGAAATTACGCCACCGCCAGAAGTACAAATTACACCAACGCCGGAACCAGAACCAGAAACAATTCCTACGCCAACGCCAATCCCAACACCGACACCAATCATAGAATTGACACCGGAACAAGCTTTGATTGCGGCTATTGAAAATCAGGTAGCTGAAATTAGCGATCGCATTGCCTCTGGTCTGATAAAGTCAATTCAAGCCAACTTTCGCACGAGTAATCTTACAGTCAAAATTAGTGATGATTGGTACACTCTCAAGGAATCTCAGCAAGACAAGCTAGCTGCGGAGATATTACAACGCTCTCAAGAACTTGATTTTACCCATTTAGAAATTACCGACTCCCAAAATAGGCTAATAGCTCGAAATCCGGTTGTTGGTACTGAAATAGTGATTTTTAAACGCCAAATAGCAAGTTACAATAATTCCTAATTTTAGACGTTTAACTTGAAGTATTTATGTTAGACAACGTTTTGTTATTGCTCAAAGCTTGTGAAAACTTAAACATTAACTATGAAATTCTTCATCCTTCACAAAACTTAATCAAAATAAAATTGCATAGTAAACAGCATTATTTTTGTAACTATAGCACTCCCTTACTTAATCAAGCAGTAGCACACCTTCTCAAAGATAAAGAATATACTTATCATGTTTTAAATAAAAAAGTTAAACTCCCTCGGACTGTGGGTTTTCTTTCCCCTTTTTGTGACAACCAATATAAGATTTACTTAAAATTTCCAACTATTCAAGATATCGTATTGGAAATAAAAGAAAATTTTGAAACACCAGTAATTATTAAAAGAAACTCCGGTGCAAGCGGACATAATGTCTTTTTGTGTAAGAATCTAGATGAAATTGAAACTGCTTTAAAAGAAATTTTTAATATCAATAATAAGTATGATTACGTCGCTCTTGCTCAAGAATTTATTCATATCAAATCTGAGTATAGAGCAGTTTTTTTTAAAAAAGAGTTAGTTTTGCTCTATGAAAAAGATATAACTGATGCGAAATTTGTCGGTAATCTCAGTCCTCTCCACTGGGATGGTGCAAAAGCCAAGTATATTAACGATCCACAAATACTATCAGAGATTTCTAATTTTGCTCAACCAGTTTTTGAAGAATTAGACCTTGATTACGGTGGTTTTGATATCGTATTAGATCGAGATAATCAATATTGGTTAATTGAAATCAACTCTCACCCAAATTTTGGCATTTTTATTAGAGACAATGGAGAGGAGCCTGTGTTAAGAATTTTTGAAAAAATGCTCATTAGCCTAGCCTCAAAATAAAACAATACAGTTCAGAATGAGCAACAAAACAATTTTAGAGACGGCGATTTATCGCGTCTCGGAAACCCAAAATTGTTGCCAGTAGCCCTTAACCCAAGCGTATTGATTTATAAAAAAGGAGCCTAACTTAGGCTCCTTCATAATAAAAAACTGGTAATAGAATTGTGACTACTTGATAGTTACCTTACCGCCAGCTTCTTCGATGCGCTTCTTAGCATCTTCAGCTGCATCCTTAGCAATACCTTCTTTAACTGCCTTGGGCGCAGCTTCCACCAAGTCTTTAGCTTCTTTCAGACCCAAACCGGTCAATTCCCGGACAATCTTCAGCACGGCAATCTTCTTATCAGCTGGGACTGATTCGAGAATCACTTCAAACTCGGTTTGCTCAACAACTTCCTCTGTAGGAGCAACAACACCAGGGCCGGCAATTGCTACGCCAACAGGTGCAGCAGCACTTACACCAAAAGCTTCTTCAATTTGCTTGACTAGCTCAGAAGCTTCCAGCAAAGAAAGGGTTTTTAGTTGTTCTAAAATGTTATCGGTTGCAGCAGACATTGATATAACTCCTGTAAGTTTGATTATTTATTTGTCATAGGTCATTGGTCTTTAACTATAGACTTTTGACTTTTGACTGATGAACCACGAAGTCTATTCAGCAGCAGCTTCAGTGCTGCTATCAGCTTCAGCAGTGCTTTCGGTGCTGCTATCTTCGACAACGGCGGTTTCGGTGCTACCACCACTTTGCTCTTGGTCGGCCACAGCCTTCAAAGCACGAGCTAGTGAACCAGGAACTTCGTTGATACCCACAGCAATCTTGGTAGCCAAGGCGTTGATAGCCCCAGCAATTTGGGCGATGAGTTGTTCCTTAGATGGCAAGTCTCCGAGTATCTTGACATCAGGTTCTTTGAGTAGGCGACCTTCCAGTACACCACCGCGAAGTTCTGTCTTCTTGGTGACTTTTTGGAATTCTTGGTATGCCTTAATTGCCGATGAAAAATCGTCTTTTACCAGCAAAAAGGCGGAAGAACCGTTGAGTAATTCTGACAGAGGTTGCCATTTGTCATCACCTTTAATGGCAATGCCCATCAGAGTGTTCTTAGTCACCTTACAAACGGTGCCACTGGGACGCAGCCGCCGCCGCAAGTCTGTGATTTCCGAAACTGTTAGCCCCTGATAGTCAATTACCAGTGCCAGAGTTGACTCACTTAAAGTTTCTTTAAGGTCAGCTACTATTTCTTTTTTATTTTCTAGTGTTCTACCCATTCCAATCTCACCTCCTTAAAACAATCGGCGAAGTGCCCTACTTTTACGTTTTTTCTCAACCTGAACCCAAACAACAAACCCCAGCTAATATAGCCGGGGTTGAGTAGTAAGACTCGTGATGCCATAGTTATCACACCTTTACGCGTGATGATTTTGACAATTAGAGTTTTAACCTCGGCAGGATATTTAAGCTATTAGCACCTGCTGTCTCCGGCTTTGCCTATTTAATTTTGTCATTTGTCCTTTGTCCTTTGCCTTTACAAGTGACTAATGACTAATGACTAATGACCAAAAATTACGCTGCTTCACTCAGTTTCAAATCTCGTAGGGCGGTGACATCAATTTTAATTGATGGCCCCATAGTGGCTGACACATAAAATGTGCGCCAATAACGACCTTTAGCTCCTGAAGGACGGTTACGGTCAATCGTCTCCTGCAATGCCTTCAAGTTGACTAACAAATCTTCAGGCGAAAAAGTTGTCTTACCAAACATAACATGAACAATGCCAGTTCGGTCAGCCCGGAATTCTAGTTTACCAGCTTTGAATTCTGCGATCGCACCTGCTAAATCAAATGTTACGGTTCCACCTTTGGGTGATGGCATCAAACCACGCGGCCCAAGCAACTTACCCAGCCTTGCTACCTGTGGCATCACATCGGGTGTAGCAATCAGCTTGTCAAAATCCAGTCTACCTTTTTGGATTTCGTCAATCAGTTCTTCTGACCCGACTATATCAGCACCAGCGTTGCTAGCTTCGTTTACCTTTTCGCCTCTGGCTATCACCGCCACCCGGACGATTTGTCCTGTACCTTTGGGCAGTGCTACCGTTGTCCGCAACTGTTGGTCTGTATACTTGGGGTCAATTCCCAACCGGATATGCGCTTCGGCAGCTTCGGTAAATTTAGCTGTTGCTGTGTCTTTGAGAAGGGCTAAAGCCTCTAGAGGATGATAGTCCTTATCTTCTACTTTTGCTTGCAGTCCTTGCAAACGACGCGATACTTTTGGCATTTTTTCTCCTGGGGTAATTCCGAAGCCTCGCCTCTCCCCCGATAATTTTTAATTATTTGTCTGTCTTTTGTCCTTCGTCCTTTGTCGTTCGTCCTTTGTCCTTTGTCATTCGTCAGTTACCAATGACTAATGACCAATGACTAATGACCAATGACTAATCTGTGACTGTTATGCCCATATTTTTAGCCGTTCCTGCCACAATCTTCATTGCCGCGTCGATATCGTTGGCATTGAGGTCGGGGAGTTTCGTTTGGGCTATTTCTTGCAATTGTGCTTTGCTAATTGACCCAACCTTCTTTTTGTTGGGTTCATTCGAGCCTTTTTCAACTTTCGCCGCCTTCCGAATCAGCACTGATGCTGGTGGCGTTTTCAGTACAAATGTAAAACTCCGGTCTTCAAAAACCGAAATTTCTACAGGTATCACCATTCCAGCTTGGTCTGCTGTTTTGGCATTGTACTCTTTACAAAACATCATGATGTTGACACCATGTTGACCCAAGGCGGGCCCAACTGGCGGTGCTGGGTTGGCTTTTCCAGCATTCAAGGCCAGTTTAATGACCGCCACTACTTTCTTCGCCATTTGTATTTAACTCTGTTTCTCTACCTGATTAAATTCCAATTCTACTGGTGTATCCCTGCCGAAAATTGAGAGCAAGGCTTTAAGTTTACTCCGTTCTGGAGAAACTTCAATTACCTCACCTTCAAAATCTTTAAATGGGCCAGAAAGCACCATTATCTTATCACCAGTAGCCATGTCAATTTTGACAACAGCTTCTTGTTCGCTGGTTTGTTTGAATATACGTTCGACTTCTGAAGCACTCAATGGTATGGGATGCACATGACCGCGACCCTTACTACTACCACCACGTTTTTGTTCTGAACCGACAAAGTTGATTACATGAGAGGTGTTTCGTACCACCTGCCAAGTATCATCATCCATCATCATCCGCACCAGCACATAGCCAGGAAAAACTTTTTCTTCTGTATGCTGGCGACTCCCGTCTTTGCGGATTTTCACCGCTGGCGTCTGCGGAATTTCTACTTGAACAATTTTGTCAGCGACATCAAAAGTTTGAATGCGTTGCTCTAAGTTAGTCTTCACACGCTTTTCACAGCCTGAGGCTACTTGTACTGCATACCAGCGTGCTTCTTTGGACGCTGCTTCTGCTGTTTCTGCTGTTTCCTCTGACTGCAACGTTGAGTTGCGTGGTTCATCTGTTGCAAAAGTCATCAGAACACCTGTGTTGCTGCCCAATGAAACAATCCATCGACCAAGTATATCAAAGATGCGGAGAGTGCCACCATTAATAACACAGCAGCGGATTCGCTCACAATCTGTTGCCGACTGGGCCAAACTACTTTTTCAAGTTCTTCTTTGGTTCCCTGAATGAAGTTGCCAAAGCTAAACCCATTGGGAGTTTCTGGCAATTCTGCTTCACTTTTTTTGGCCACGACCGTTTATCCTCTTGTTTGTTACTCTTTGTTCTTCCAAATTTGCAGTTTCGACTTTATTCCACTTAATTGAAAGCAAAACAACTGCAAATACAATAAGTTTACCCGAAATTATTATCGCTAGCTGCTAATATAGCAGCTGCGTAATTATTTCGGGCTTGGTTTTTTGCTCTTAAGCGCGCCCTGGAGGACTTGAACCCCCGACATCAGGTTTTGGAGACCTGCGTTCTACCAACTGAACTAAGAGCGCACAAGCTTTTTTTGATTCAGTGATTGCGCTGAACTAAATTTCAGTTTAACGCAATATGCGATTTATATCATACCTCAATTTCGCTGGGAAAACAAGTCAGCGGCAGATGCCGCTTGAGGCTTGAGATTTCTCCCATAATGATTGCAATAAGAATTACAAAGGGCGGTCAAACCGTTGCTTGATCCGGGTTGCCTTACCTACGCGATCGCGGAGATAATACAGTTTAGCACGGCGGACTTTACCACGACGTAATACTTTGATGCTATCAATGCGGGGAGAATGCAGCAAAAATACTCGCTCAACGCCCACGCCTTGGAAAACCTTACGGACTGTAATAGTTTCGTTGATGCCACCATTGCGCTTGGCAATTACTACTCCTTCGTAGGGTTGGACGCGGTATTTTTCGCCTTCCTTGATTTTCACTCCCACTTTTACAGTGTCGCCCACGTAAATGTCGGGAAGATTCGATTTTATCTGTTCCGCTTCAATGGAGCGGATAATCTCTTGAGCGTTCATAGTCTTTCTGTCTGCTTAAAAAAAACTCACGATCATCAATGATAAATCGATAATCCTATTTCAGTCTACTTGTTGGGATTGATAATTTTACTGATACAACGGTCTAAAGATCAAAGCTATATTGCAGAATGCTGTACCACAGGGGTAAAATTTATGAAATTTAGCGTTGTCATCAGTACTTATAATCGCTTGAATTTACTGCAAAGAGCAATTGATTCGGCTCGTAACCAAACAATTGAGTGTGAGGTGGTTGTTGCCGACGACTGTTCATCTGATGACACCCAAACCTATCTCAAAAGCTTGGGGGATAAGGTTGTTTACCATCGTAACGAAGTTAATCTTGGTCATGCAGCAACGGTAAATGCAGGAGTAGCCAAAGCTAACGGTGACTGGATTAAGTTTTTAGATGATGATGATTATTTAGCGCCCAACTGCATAGAAGAGATGGCAAAGGCGATCGCACTTCGTCCCGATGCTGTAATCTGCTCTTGTGTGGCGGCTCAGGTGGATGGTAATGAAGTTGAACTCTCTCGCACCCCCCAAGTTGGCCCTGGTTTAGCTTTTTATATCCCCCAAGCCGATATTCACTACGGTATGCTGTTAGAGCTTGTACCCTTTGGTACACCTGTACAAGTAGCTTGCCGACGTGATGCTTTCCTACAAACTGGTGGTTGGGACTCCACACTCGATGCTAACTGTGATGACATCGATTCCTGGATTCGGATTGCTCAGTTTGGCGATGCTATTTTTTTCAACCAGTGTCTTGCTTACCGGACTATCTGGCCGGGTGCGTATAATCAAAAGTTTTCTTTGTCTCGACGGTTGGCGACAAATATTTTGATGAAGGAGAAAATTTACGCCTTGGTAAATGACCAACATCGCTCAAAAATTCCTGTTTTTCAGGATATAAAAAATTACCTGAAACTCCATTGGATTTTAGTAGCACTGAAGCAAAAAAATCTCAAAAGTTTTCTTTCAATGATAGATCTGTCTATACTTTCTCCTCAGTCTTGGAAGTTTTTGCTAACTGCTGCCTCATCACGCCGCTCTCAGGGAAACAATTCTGAGGTTCGTAAACTTGTATTGATTGAATCGTGACATAGGAGAATTCAGAAGTTAAACAATTTTCTGTCAATGCGTAAGTTCTAAATTGGACGAAATACTTACAGGACTTACGCAACTGGCACAGCGCAATGCCATTATTTAGTATTTTTGTACTGTATAGAAATGACATATCCAGAAGAAATTGCTGAAATTATTAACAGTAATCGGCTGTGTTAAATATTCTTCAAATCATAAGAAAATTAGTTGAGTATGCCCCAGTTTGTATATGAATTACTA
Organism: Nostoc sp. NMS8; assembly: GCF_017115045.1. Taxonomy (GTDB): domain Bacteria; phylum Cyanobacteriota; class Cyanobacteriia; order Cyanobacteriales; family Nostocaceae; genus Nostoc. Next base: position 108,077 of record NZ_JABXKK010000035.1, read on the forward strand.
CCGAAATTGCGGTTCCACTAACACTTCTGCCATATAAACTCTCACTTGAATCGTTTTAATTTGTGTCTTCCGTAAGGCTTGTAACAGAGTGCAAGTGAGAGCGATTCTCTAAAGAAGTAAACCAACCTCAAGGAATTAGGAGTCATATCAAGTCTCTATGTAGAAACTCTTGATTAAATTGACTCTGATACCAATTTAATGTGAAGCTGCACTAAATGAGTAACTCTCTATTCTTGGCGCTCTTGGCGGTTCGTTTAATACTCTGTGCATCTTCATACAAAATTGGTATTACATAATTATTATCTTCTTTTATCCCGATTTATTAAGCCGTTACTGAATAAGTCTTTAAAGCTAAGTAGCTGAAGACATGAGCTATTGGTCAGTAGTAATTTGTGATTTTTACAAGCTACTGGCTAATTTTGAGTTGTCTTTAAAAACTCAAGAATTGTGTCTTTGTCTACTCAGTCACTTATTTTTACTTTTTATACATATCTCAAAAATTATGCGAATTATACATATTTTGAACCACGTTCAAGAAATAGGTAACGGGATTGTGAATGTGGCTGTGGATCTAGCTTGTTTACAAGCAAAATCTGGTTATGAAGTAGCGGTTGTTTCTGCTGGTGGTGAATATGAAGCTTTACTAGATATTTGTGGTGTTAAACATTACCAACTAGACCAAAGCAGGAAACCGCTAAATACGATCAAAGCAGCTATACGTTACCGAGCGATCGCAGCTGAATTTCAGCCGGATATTGTTCATGCACACATGATGACGGGGGTAATACTAGCACGTATTTTTAAAGGGCACAAATATGCTTTAGTTTCCACAGTCCACAACGAATTTCAGCGTGCCAGCCTGCTGATGGGTTTAGCTGACAGGGTAATTGCTGTCAGTAAAGCTGTGCAAGATTCGATGATTAGGCGTGGTATTCCAGAATACAAGTTGCGAGTGGTATGTAATGGTACTTTAGGCAGTCCCCGAACTAAACAGATACAAGACTATCAACCTTTACCATTACAGCATCCAGCGATCGCCACTGTCGCCGGCATGTATCAACGTAAGGGAATTGCTGAGTTAATCGCGGCCTTTGAACAAATTGCCTCAGATTTTCCCCAAGCCCATCTTTATTTAATCGGAAATGGCCCTGATAAACAACTATTTGAGGGTCAAGCACAAGCAACTTCCGTAAAAGAACGCATTCATTTTGAAGGCTTCCAACCGGAACCGCAACGCTATCTGATATCTTGTGACATATTTGTGCTGGCTTCCCACCGCGATCCTTGCCCCTTGGTAATTTCCGAAGCTAGGGAAACTGGAACTGCGATCATTGGTACTCAGGTAGACGGCATTCCTGAAGCTTTGGACAATGGGCAAGCAGGTCTTTTAGTGCCAGTAAAAGATAGTAATGCTTTGGCTAAAGTTTTAGTACAATTACTGAGTAGTGCCGAGATGCTGCACGAATGGAAACAGCGGGCAAATAAAAATTTAGAAAGGCTGAGTGTTGCCCGCGTTCATCAGGAAACAATGACAGTGTATCGTGAGTTAATTTCAGAATGAGGGTATTAAGCGTGATTGTTAGTTATGTTTTAATCAACCCCAGTCCTCGGTAACATCAAGATAGCGATCGCTTTAAAACTAAAGCGACGCCGATAAGTAGCAAAAACTAGTACACCCAAAATATTAGTTGATTCAGAAATGGCGGTGTAACTAGAGATTCTTGGTAGGTGCATTGATCACTCGTGTATCTACAATGTCTTGCGATACGTTCGGGATAAACCAATTCACTTCGCCACTTTTCAAGATTTTAGTACCAGCTTGATTGAATTCAATCACGCCACTATCTGGATCTGTCTTCAAAACTAAGTTACTTCCATTCGGAACCTTAATCACAAAGCCACCTGGCAATTCTGTACCTTGTTCATTTATTCCCAAAGTCCTGGCTGTGGCGTCATTTGGTAGATAAACTCCCTTACAATTCCATCGATCTCTAGTTGTCTGGCCATTACCCAGAAAATATAGTGCAGCCCCCTCAGAATATTCATTATCCTCAATATTTGGTTCTGGGCCGTAGATAGCTAGAGTTTTTCCTGTTTGATTAGTACATTGACCCCAGTCGATTCCTGACTCAAAAGCATATTGTTGTAACTCTAACTCGTTAATTTTCTGATCGATTTGCTCTGGTGTATAGCCCTCTAATTGAGTTTGTGTTTTTTCCGCCGTTTTCAAATCATTCAATTGTTGAATCAGTGTTATGTAATCAGGGTTTTGGCTATATTTCGGGCGATCGGCTAAGGAAGGTTTAGCAAATATTAAGCTTGCGAATAATACAACCACCATCAAAATGTATCTGAAGTTTTTCATGTTCTTGTCCCAATCTTTGAGAAATTGCAGCCTATAGCTGGATATTTAAAGAGTATCGTCAATATTGTAACTAATGTTAAATATTGAATTTTTGTAAAAAATGCCTGCGATAATACTTCGGTTTTCTTGAGCATAAATTTTAATTTTTACCCAATCATTTCAACTTTATTTTGGAAGTATCACCTTTGGCTGATTTTATTTAATACACTTATCTTTTAAATAAAGTTTTCATGTCAAGTTGTCTGAATATGCTTATATTCAGATTAAATTTTAACAATCTAGATACTTAATATGTATTGCTTTTAGCAGACTACTAAGTGTTTACCATGATTTTAAATTATGAAAATAAATTTGAAGTATTCCTAGATGTTTAATTTCTTAACGCGATTCATCTTTGTGAATAAAAAGTAAGATCAGATTTTTACTAATACTTGATTCTAGGAAATACATCGGGTAGTATTAAATATATCTTTAGAAATACAACCAAAGATATAGGCATTAAGTTAGAGATATATTGATATCTGTAAGTATAAGTCAGAAACTAGTCAAGAAACAAGAAAATTTACTCAAATACAACTCATAATTCCCTATATCTCCATCGAGATATGCGCCATTTAAAAGCTCAAAACTTGCTTAATGAAAAAAGAAAAGTTATCCCATTATGGTTTAAAACTAGATTGTCTTTCCTTCTCGCAAGTCTAGTGCAATCTTTTGCTGTAATTGCAGCTACGACAATACCAGTATCTAGTATTGATTTAATCTTTACACTTTCAGGAATTTAATGAGACTTTTGAATGAGAAGTTAGGATTTCAAGTTTCTTTTAGCTTCTGACTCTTGAATACCCAAGCATTAGGGTATGACACACGATTATAAACAGCTATATCTATAGTCAGTAGTAAAAATATCGATTAAGTTTTAAATAATACGAAAAACATTTTGGCATCTTGATATACATGTAAAAAAAAGAGGAATTAAATTTGACTATTTTAGAATTTTCATTACTTATTTGGATTGGTTCATTTAGCGCTGGCTTCTTAGGGGCGTTAACTGGGCTAGGGGGTGGAGTAGTAATTGTTCCCTTATTAACTTCGGTATTTTGCGTTGATATTCGATACGCCGTCGGTGCTTCACTAGTATCTGTAATCGCTACTTCTTTGGGTGCAGCATCCACTTATATTAAAAAAGGCTATACTAATTTGCGATTGGGAATGTTTTTAGAAGTAGCAACAACCATTGGTGCGATCGCAGGAGCAATGATCGCTAATTTTGTTTCTGTAAAAGCCCTAACTATCGTACTAGCGATCGTCCTGATTTATTCAGCATACCTTTCACTACGACCCAGAATAGAACACGCTGAAGATGAAGTAATAGATCCGATCGCAAATTATCTCAAACTGAATAGTAGTTATCCAACTCCTGAGGGAGTGATGTCTTACCAAGTTCATTCAGTACCAATGGGATTTGGTGTGATGTTAATAGCTGGGGTGCTTTCTGGCTTACTTGGTATTGGTTCTGGGGGATTCAAGGTATTGGCGATGGATCAAACTATGCGTCTACCCTTCAAAGTTTCTACCACCACCAGCAATTTTATGATCGGCGTGACAGCAGCAGCATCAGCTGGAGTTTACCTAGCACGAGGCTACATCGATCCGGGACTATCTATGCCGGTGATGTTGGGGGTATTACCTGGCGCTTTCTTAGGCGCACGAGTATTGACAGGCGCTAAAACGCAGATTTTAAGAATTATCTTCAGTGTTGTGCTGGTGGTAATGGCTTTGAAGATGGTCTACAACAGTTTAATCGGGGGGCTATAAAATGTATAAATTTAATAATAGCTTTCGTTGGGTATTACTAGCACAATCAAATAGTGAAGTGGTTACACTAACTTTACCGCCGGAAGATCCAGACTATAATATTGAAAAATTAAAAGAACAAAATACTAGCACAGTAGCACAATTGCCTAATGAAGGTGAAATTGATGCTAACAATAACATCATCAAAACATTAAGCGAGCAGCAATTAGAATATTTGCTCAGTAATCTCATGAAATATGGTGTTTTGATAGCTAGTGCTGTGGTTCTTCTAGGGGGGATACTCTACTTGATTCATCACGGTGCTGGACCTGCGGAATATCGCTTTTTTCGAGGAGAACCATCGGAATTTCGCTCACCAATAGGTGTAGTAAAAGTAGTTTTCTCAGGTAGCGATGCCTACGGCGGGCTACGCTTACGCGGCATTATTCAACTCGGACTGCTACTACTAATTGCGACTCCCATTTTGCGCGTTTTTATTTCCCTACTAACTTTTTTACTACAGCGAGAATTTATTTATGTGATTGTTACTTTACTAGTAATGGCTAGTCTAACTTATAGTCTTGTCGGAGCATATTATTAGCAATATAAAGGTTAAGGGACTATGAATATTTTCCCTTAACCCTTGATATAACGCGAGAAATAAATTTTCTGACTGATTATGAGCCTTGCAAAAGCTCGTTAATTGAACTTATGCTCTGTTTTATTTGTTCTGTCACAGAAGTTCTTAATAAGTCGAGATTTCCGACTGAAAAATTGAACAATCCCAAAGCATATAATAGACTCGAAGTCCCAATAATAAGAGCCAAAAGTCTACCAAAAAAACCGGGATTGATTTCAATAAAAGCTAATTTAGATTTCCCGATGACAGCAATTGCTATAAAAACAATTCCTGCTATTAAAAAGTTGCTATTTGGAGTTAAGTCTGTCATTTTCCGATTAAGATGCCTCAGTAATTTTATTGTAGCTATTATTAGTTCAAATTTCTGCCCATGCTATATGTAAGAATATAAAAATTTTGCTACTCCACATCTACCTACTCCCAAAGGAAGAAAGCTCTGGCTATTGTAGTATGGGTGTTGGATGTCATCGTATGCTATAATCTGGTTAAGATATATTCTCATTTTAAAACTTATTGAGCGATAAGTCTTAATTGTCTCAATAGTGTATCAACTGTTATCTTTTACTCAGATACCGAAGGGTAAACCTAGATTCTGCGATTAGGCAACTGACTCATATACCTCTGAGGTTGGTTTTAAAGCGGTTGGTTATGTTCTTAAGCACTTATTAATCATCCCTAGAAGCTAGAGACAGGATGAAGATTTTGTATCTTATTTAATTCACGTTCCTAAATAGGGTGTAATCGAAATCGAAGTCCCCAAATTTATAGAGCAATACAGTTCAAAATGAGCAACAAAACACTTGTAGAGACGGTGATTTATCGCGTCTCGAAAACTTAAAATTGTTGCCAGTAGCCCTTAACCCAAGCGTATTGATTTATAGAGGGATTTGGGGGAATATAGAATATTTGGCTACCAATAAGAAGGCTTTTCAAACATTTTCTCTGGTTTAAATCAGATATTCTGAAGTTGCATTTAATTTAAACCTAAATTTTACTTTTTATTGTTTTGCTGAGACTGTAGGATACTAGGGCTTTCAGCATTAAAAATCGAAAATATTATAACTCCTGATACTAGACTTTAATTTAATTTATATATTAAACTACACTAAGATCAGAGGAATAGTGGGTTTTTATGGAAAGCGTTCAAAACGTTAGTCAAGAATTGAATGTAACAGAAGACACAGAACTAGAGAAGGTGCAAGAGTCTAATCCAAAAGAGTTCAAAAAAGATATTTTCAAAAAACTCAGAGGTGGATTTTTGATAGTACTGGGATATTTGTTGTCACCACTATGTTGGTGGAATGACTTACTATTTAATCTACCAATAGCTTATGGTTTTGGGTATGTATGTAGTTTCTTTTCACCAAAATTACTTCTACCTGCTTCAATTCTCGGATACTGGCTCTCTAATATTGTGGGAATTCTATTGATGCAATTCGGTTCTAAGGAAATGTTTCAAAAAGAACCTCAAGAGCATAACCTCAAAAAAGAATTATTCACAGGTCTAATTTCCTCAACAGTTTATACGCTGTTGATCGTACTATTGATCCATTTGAAGATTCTTGATGTACCTATTTTATTCTCCAACAGTTAATTTAGTTTATCGCTTTTTTACAAAGGTATAGGTCAATAGAATACAGTTGAGAATGAGCAACAAAACACTTGTAGAGACGGCAATTTATCGCGTCTTGAAAACCAAAAATTGTTGCCCGTAGCCCTTAGCTAAACTGTATTGGGGTATAGGTTGTAGGAGCGCACATTAGTACGTTCCTACAATTTATCTGTAGCAAATATATCAATTTGTGCAGGAGTTCCGAATAAGAAGATTACTTTCCATCAAATTTTAAGAGTTCACTTAAATTCAAGAATTTTGGAGCCTCTTTACTTACAATTAATGGCAGCTTACCATTCCATTTTTCGATTGCTTGCCTTTGCAGAATTTCTGGAGTTAAACCATCACGTAATAATCTGTGTGCCTCAGCCTCGCCTTTAGCTAAATTAACTTTAGCCTCAGCCTGTCTTGTTGCTTTCAGTGCGATAAACTCTGCTCGTTTTGCTTCTTGTTCAGCAATCTGCTTCGCCTCTACCGCCTCATCAAATGGTTCTGAAAAATGAATATGAACTAGAGAAATATCATCAACTGCAACATGATAGCTACTGAGCCGTGTGGATAATGCCTCATCTACTCCACTTTTGACTTCTCCTCGTTTAGTAATAATTTCTTCAGCAGTATACTTTGCTATGACTGCTTTTATTACTTCTGCAACTGCTGGGTTAATAATCCGAATGACTACATTTTGCTCATCTCCAATTTCTTGAAAAATAACATTTACTTCCTGCGGAATAATATGCCAATTAAGAGCGACATCGGCGAAAACACTTTGCAAATCTTTGGAAGAAGCCTCAGCCGAAATTTCCTGTTTTTGGACTTGAATACTCAACTTTTTCACGGTATTGACTACAGGAATAATTAAGTGGAGTCCTTCTCCTAATATCTGGTTTTGTACTTCACCAAATTTCATTAATACGCCGCGTTCGCCTGCATTGACAATCACACAAGGCGTCAGGAAGAGAGTTATCAGGAACAAAAGAGCAGTTAGTTTACCGGCACTGTTAAAAGTTGTAATTTTTCTCATCTGTATGAAACATCTATGTGTATTGCATAAAGACACATATTTAGGAGTTGTGGGCTTCTTCCTGTCATGCTCTTACAACTTTGATTCTAAGTCAATTTCTATGTCACTCTAGCCAAGGTAATAAATAGCGCTTTTCATTCAAACAAGAAGCGCTAAGTAGGTAGATGTAATTAAATGTAAGATAAGGTTCTCAAGGTCTAGAGGCACTTACTATGAGTTTTTGTCCACCAAACTCATTAGCTGTTTATCTAGTTCGATGAGGTAATCTCTACCGTAAGCTCCATTCTCTAAGCCTGTGACGAGATGATGGGGAATGTTTTGTGTAATTTCCTCGCTACAAGAACCAGCTGCTAAAGCGATCGCACCTACTGTATCTACATCACCAGTAAAAGCGATACAATCTTGTAAAAGTTCGCTCATACTGTCATTTCGTATCACCGCAGTAATTGCTGCTCTAACACTCATCCAGCCTTTGGATTTTACTTTACCTTCCCACGGTTTAGACCATTCACCAGATACATAACCTTCTAGAAATAGTCCTAATTTGCGCTTTGCTCCCAATCGATAGATAAAATAATGTGACATTAAGGCAGCCACAACGGCTGCATTAATCCCATCAGGTGTATTGTGGGTAATTGCGGCTTGAATTGTAGCCGCCTCAATGACTTTTTCTGGTGTCGGATAGATGCCAATGGGTGCTGCACGCATCGCCCCACCGCTTTTGTCACTATCAGGATTAATTTTCGTTAAAAACTCTTCCCCATCCTGAATTTCTCTCAGAAAATGGTAGAAATTTCTAGAATAACCCTCTCTCTCATCGCGTTTGAAGGCTCTAACAAAACTATCGGCTAAAGCTTCTGGCGTCCACGGTGTTTGAGCAACAATCACTTCTGCAATAGCAATGCTCATCTGGGTGTCATCAGTATAGCTGCCAGGAATGAGTCGAAAACGCGGATGTTTGACGTATCGACTCAAGTTGTTGTTAACGATCATCTCATCAGCATATTCAAAGCCTGCACCGTAAGCATCTGCGATCGCTAACTCTAGCAGCATAAGAGTATTAAATTAAAAACGGACGCGCCAGAAAAAAGCTAGAAACTGATTTAGCATCTACCAGCTCTCCCTCCAGAATAGCTTTTTCTAATTCTTCGGGAGTCAAAAACACAGTTTCGATATCCTCGTCTCCATCTTGTGGTGGTGGTGTCTCCAGCTTTTCTAAATCTCGCGCCAGAAAAGCATAGATAATTTCATCAGAATAGCCGGGAGCTAGGAAAAATTCGCCTAATTTGTCCCATTTTTGGGCACTATAGCCAGTTTCTTCGGCAATTTCACGCTGTATTGTTTCTAAAGGCTGTTCATTTGTTTCCACTGTTCCCGCCGGAAATTCTAATATCCGTCCCTGAATTGCAAAACGATACTGGCGCACCAGTACAAGTTTACCTTCTGCTGTCACTGGCACAGCTAGGGCACCACCAGGGTGACGAATACATTCCCATTCTCCTTCTGATTTATTCGGCAAACGCAAGCGATTAACTTCAAAATCAAACTTGCGCCCTTTATAAAACAGGCGTTGTTTCAGCAGTTGTGGTAATTCTCTACCTAATGGCATATTAAAATCTGATTATCTGTGAATACAGAGGCAAAATCAGCGTTCTTCTACTTTTAAGGATGGTAATTTTAATTGCCCACCCATAAATGTACATCTGAACAGTCTACCTCTTTCAGCAGTGCTTTAATAACACACCCGGAAACTGGTTCTAGCCAATCTGGGGCAATTTCTGCTAGTGGTACTAACACAAAGGCCCGATCCCGCATTCGTGGGTGGGGAATCTGGAGATTTGGCGTATCCATAACAATGTCATCATATAATAACAAATCCAAATCCAGGATGCGTGGCCCCCAGCGTTCCTGACGCACACGCCCAAATTGTTGTTCAATCCCTAACAAAATTTCTAATAACGGCTGGGGTAGAATTTCTACCTGCAATGTGACGCAGCCATTGAGGTAATCTGGCTGTGGTGGCCCCACGGCTTTGGTTTGATACCAGTTGGATCTGGCTTCTAAGAGAATACCTGGCGTTTGAGCTAAAATCTCTATTGCTGCTTCTAAAACTGTCTGGGAATCGCCGATATTACTACCCAGGGCGATGGCGCTACGTCTGGGTTTTGTTTTGGCGTAGCTAGCAATAGGCATCAGACTCTCCTGAAGTAAGCTGATTTCGGGCTATATTTGCGGATACTTTGCTGCACCTGTTTCCGAAAATGTCAACAGTTATATTGCTAATATAAAAATTGCCAGCATTTTTACAAACCTAAATTAATCAAATCTAAAAAACATTATTTTTATGATGAATTTAGTTAATTAATTTATGGGATATTATACTAACACAAAGGTAGTGCTATAACCCCAAAGCTGATTGATAGTTAGTTGTATAGTTACTACTTTGAGCGAGGAACTGACGTGGGGAAGCTTACCTCCTGGTTCAAGCGAAGACCAACTAATTTGAGTGACTCTGGATAAGGAGGAACAAATGAGAGCTTACCACCAGCAAATCTGGCGCAGACGAGGCAGTTACCGAGCAAAATGAAAATTTTACCATCTAGGACGAAGGCCAATCGGTCAACTGGCAGTAAACCATTCTACCGCCGCTTATGGTTTTGGGCAGGCTTGGGTGTAGGTGGTGGAATAGTTGCTTTGATCTATGGCATCAATTCAATAGATCGGACTTTGCCAGATCAGTCCGAGTTGAATGCCGTACTCAGAGAGCAAACACTGACCATTAAAGCTGCTGATGGCAGCATATTACAACAACAAGGTGAAGCAACCAGAGAACAGCTAAAGCTGGAACAAATACCAGATAATTTAAAAAAAGCTTTCATCGCCTCAGAAGATAGAAGATTTAAACAACATAACGGAGTCGATCCGCAAGGGATTGTGAGAGCGGGTTTGAATAATTTGCGATCGCAAGGTGTGGTAGAAGGTGGTAGCACCATCACCCAACAACTAACGCGGATTCTGTTTTTGAAACAAGAACAGACAATCTGGCGCAAACTCAAAGAAGTCCGCCTAGCCCAAAAACTGGAGCAAGAATTAACTAAAGATCAGATTCTAGAGCGTTACCTGAATCTGGTTTATTTGGGATCTGGAGCTTACGGTGTGGCAGATGCAGCCTGGGTATATTTTAGTAAGTCGCCAGACCAACTTTCTCTAGCAGAAATGGCAACGATTGCGGGATTAGCCCCCGCTCCTAGCCTGTACGCTCCAGACAAAAATCCTGAAGCGGCAATCCGGCGGCGTAACCTAGTATTGTTACGGATGCAAGAAGATGGAGTTATTACCCCAGAACAAAGGCAAGTAGCCATCCAGGAGCCATTAACCCTCAAAAGCAGTTCGCCTAAACGAGTCCAAGTAGAATCACCCTACTTTACCAGCTACATTCAAAAAGAATTGCCGAAGTATGTTTCTGCTAACGTGCTAAAAAGTGGGGGTCTAGTAGTAGAAACCACACTCAACCCAAGTTGGCAGAAGGTGGCAGAAGAGGCAGTTGGGAAAACGTTGCGAAATCAAGGACGCTGGGAAAACTTTAAGCAAGCAGCAATGGTGGCCATTGACCCCCGCAGCGGTGAAATTAAGGCAATGGTGGGGGGAAAAGACTTTGGTAAAAACCAGTTTAATCGGGTTACTCAGGCACAAAGGCAGCCAGGATCGACATTTAAAGGGTTTGTGTATGCGACTGCGATCGCTAGCGGTAAAAGCCCCTACGATAGCTATGAGGATTCGCCCTTTGTCGTTGATGGCTATGAACCGAAAAACTATAGTGAAAACTTCCGGGGTTCAATGAACATGAGGGATGCCCTCACCCGCTCTGTTAATATTATTGCGGTGAAGGTGTTGATTGATGTGGGATTTACGCCCACGATTAAACTTGCCCATGATATGGGGATAAAATCTGAACTCAAGCCTACTTACTCCTTGGCTCTCGGCTCAAATGAAGTCAATCTACTAGAGTTGACTAGCGCTTATGGTAGTTTTGCTACTCAGGGATTGCACACAGAACCTCATGGTATTACCCGCATCCTCAACCGCCAAGGCAAAGTAATCTGGTCAGCTAATTTCAATTCCAAACGGGCCCTTGACGCTGACAGTGCCGCCATTATGACTTGGATGCTACGCAACGTTGTCGAGGCGGGAACTGGTGGTGCTGCCCAATTAGATAATAGACAAGTTGCAGGTAAAACCGGTACCTCAGACGAAGCCCGCGATTTATGGTTTATTGGCTACATTCCCCAGATGGTGACAGGAGTCTGGCTAGGTAACGATGATAACCGTCCCACAGATGGCAGTAGTAGTAGTGCCGCTTACACCTGGCACGAATTTATGGAAAAAGCGGTAGAGGGGATGCCAGTAGAAAAGTTTCCCAAACGACCCAAATTAGAAGGTCGCAAAGGCACAATCAAAGCCCAGTCCATCAAACCCAAACAAGTGCTAAATCGTTCTATTGCCTCTGATGATGACTCAGAAGGGGAAAGTGCGAGAAATTCTAATTCTGAGGATAGTGGTTCATCTCGGAGACGGAGAAACAGGAGGAGCTATTCTCAAGATGAACAGCAATCAAGCGATTCTACCCCAAGACGGAGAAGGCGCGATCACGGCGAATCAAATTCCAACTCTTCAGAAGAATCATCTACTCCACGGCGGCGAAGAAGAGTAGAATCTGATTCTGCCCCGCCTCGAAGAACTCGGTCAGAGTCGTCTCCTGGCAATAGTTCCGGTTCTTCAGGTTCTTCATCACCACAGCCAAGCTGGCGGGATAGACTTAGACCTCCTCAGCAATGAGGAAGGGGCATTGAAAAAAGGCAGAGGGGCAGGGTGCGGGGGGCGGAGGGGAAAACTCTTCTCCCTGCTCCCTGCTCTTTGCCATACAATAATTACTCAAAACTCAACTTCGGGGGGATGTTACGTGATACGCTCGTATTATAGTGTGTTAAGTACTGTTACCTAACCTTGGAGAATATAATCATGCATTTATTTTTTATGCAAACAGCAGCACCAGCTATAGATGCTGGCCCTCATTTTCCCGTGGCTTTTACTTTGGTGTATGTCGTTGGTTTTATTGCTGCTGTCACTATTGGGTCAATAGCTTGGTACAACTCAAAACGCCCCGCAGGTTGGGAAAGCAAAGAGCGTCCTGATTTTGTACCTGAGATTGAAAAAGAAGAAACTCCGGGTCTGGGTGAACCGAAGTCATAATTTAGTCATTGGTCATTGGTCATTAGTTATTAAACTTTTGACTTTTGACTATGATTAGTTTTGCACTTCAACCCAACGGCGGTAAAGCTTTTGAATTTGTTTGAGAAGTGCAGTATGAACTGGTTGAGTTGAGTCATTCTGCTTCGCTATATCCTGCAATTCCGTCAGTAGTCTGGCTTCTTCGACGGCCACTTCGCCATCGCTATAAATTAAGCCACTAATGGCTTCAATTAGACTTTCACAATCTTCAAGGCTGGGGCGATCGCCTAAATACTCCCGCACCCAGTCATAGCACTCTTTTGGCTGTACAGGAACTAATTCGTACAACCAAGGTTTAATTTCTGGGTCGTTAGCTAAACCTTTTGCTTGAGCTATTTCGCGGAGATATTGCCGCTCTTCTGCCTGGATTCTGCCATCGATCCAGGCTGCTCCAATCAGGATTTTTACTAAGTTTTTCACATTGGAAGGGGAAACCATTGCTGCCTCCTCTGGTAGATTCAGGCCTCCACCAAATCGTACAATCCCAAACAGTATTCATTCGGAATTATTGGTTTTTCTTAAGCGCACCATAAAAAACCCATCCATGTCTTGCCGATGCGGCCAGACTTTAAACCATCCTTGTGGCGCGATCTCGGCAGAATCAGGTAACTCAAGACCGTTGGGAGACTCAATTTGCCAATCAGGTGACTTAGCTAAAAATGCCGAAATTACTTGTTCATTTTCTGCTGGATGCAGTGTACAGGTGGCATAAACTAGTACACCACCAGGCTTGACAAAATTTGATGTATGTGTTAATAATTCTTGTTGCAGCACCGAAAGTTCTTGGACAGATTTTGGTGTCTGTCGCCAACGCGCATCAGCATGACGGTGCATGGTTCCCAAACCGGAACATGGAGCATCGAGTAATATGCGGTCTGCGATGTTTTGAAATTGGGTAAAATGACGACTGTCGCCAGTGTAAATTTGAATAGATTGTAAATTCAGCCGTTGAGAATTTTCTTGGAGTTTGCGAAGACGAGAAGAAGTGCGATCGCAAGCCCAAATTTTACCCTTATCCCCCATTAATTCGGCAATGTGGGTTGTTTTACCCCCTGGTGCAGCACAAACATCAATTACCACCTCACCTGGTTGGGGGTCGAGCAAATGACCTACTAACTGAGCGCTACTATCTTGTACAGTCCACCAACCTTCTTTGAAACCTGGTAGTTTTTGAATTGACCCAGTATTACCAATAAATCGTAAAGCTTGGGGTAAATGAGGAATTCGTTTCACCAAAATACCAGTAGATTGCAAAGCCGCCTCAACTTCTTCGATGGAAGTACGAAGAGGGTTGATACGCAAATCAATTGTTGGTGATTGGTTCATCCATTCACATAGTTTTTCTGTGTCGTCTAAACCCAGTTGTTCTAGCCAAACTTGAATAATCCAGTCAGGAAAGCTGTGTAAAATGCCCAAGCGTTCCACTGGGTTTTCTGGAAGTTGTAATGGATCGAAATAGGAAATTGGGGGCTGGGGAAGTAACAAAGAATCTTTTTCCTCTGCCCCTTTGCTCCTCTGCTCCCCTGCCCCTTTGCCCCCTTGCTCCATTGCTCCCCCTGATAATCTGAGATACTGGCGTAATAAACCGTTAACAAAACCTGTGAGTCCAGAAAAACCGTTTTCTTTAGCGAGTTGGACTGTGGTATTAACGGCAGCTGAGGCGGGAATACGCTCTTGATAACGCAGCTGGTAAAAGCCCAGATGTAAGATAGTGCGGAGGTCTTGAGGCTGTTGATGAGATTTCTTTTTAGCGAGTTGATCGATGAGAGTATCGAGGGTGCGTTGCCTTCTGACGCTCCCATAAACCAATTCTGTCACCAAACGGCGATCGCAATCAGCCAAATCAACTTTTTGCAGTACTCTATCTAGGGCAACATCAGCATAAGCCCCCTTATGAACATCTCGCAGGGCGATAAAAGCTAGTTGACGGGGGTTTTTCATGGAAACTTGATTCAGGAGTCAGAAGGCTTTTGTATTTTAACTTCCCTATCGAGACATATACGGGTCTACTACACTGGCAATTTCAAATTCACACGCTCTAGAAACCTGTTCTGCCGGTAATTTTCCAAAGCTGATTAATGGTAAATATGTCGGGTTTGCCATCAGTTCTTTTGCTAATAAGAACCCAGTAATTGTCCAAGTTTGATATTTCCTAGCTTGTTTCCCAATCAGTCGCCCTTTCTTACCGTCGTAATATTCTGGCCATTCATCTTCAATGAGACGTGGTTGGGCAATTTCAATCGCTTTTTGTGCAAGACTTGTTTTGTTAGTTTTCACAGCCGCAGCTGCCAACATCCACATTAAAACTGGCCAACTACCAGCATTATGGTAAGACCAAGGTATATTTTTAGGATCGCATCCAGTTACAATCCTGTATTCTTCATGTTCTAAAGCGGGGAAACAAATTTTCATTGGCATATCTCCCACCAAGTCATCCCATCGTTCTTCAATGAGAGTCATAATCGCTTGTGACTGTTCTTCGGTGGCTAAGTCGGAAATAATTGCCATTAAGTTTCCGAGCGAAAAGAAACGAGTATCTAGCTGTGACGGCCCAACATTACCTGCTAGATAACCACCTTTTTTAGGCAACCACTTATCTAATTCATAATAGGGAACAGAATCTACATATATGTTGAATAGATTAACAGCACCCTTGCCATATTCTTCACTTTTGAAGCGATAAATTGCATTCAAGCGATTAATATCTATCCAATAATGCTGTCGGATATGAGCGCATAAAAGAGGTAAACGGTTATCAATGGCTTCAACAATATCAGAGTTACCTTGACAAATTAGTAGTTCACGAGATGCACGTAATGCCGTGTAGAAAAGAACTTGTAGTTCTAGAGGATGCCCATAAATGCCCATACGACGGTCAATCATACAAGCGCCATCTGGAACCAACAGCGTTGGGTACATATCAAAACGATTGGCCAAGCAGATTTCCATGATTAACCTGATCCCATTTTGGAATTCAGGTTGATAGGCGAGAGAAAAATCTTCTGTGGCGACTACATAAGCACGCAATAAAATAATCCACCATAGACAAGAATCTACAGGTGTAACTCTAGCGATCGCATGTTCACCAAAGTCTGCTTCTAAAGATTCTTGCCCATTTTCTGATATCACTTTAAAGCTAGCTGGGATTAATCCTCGTCCTGGCTTATAGGCATCTAATGCCTTTTCTTTAGGCTGTAACTTTAAGGTTTCTTCTAAGAAATTACGAACAATATCGGTTCTACCTTTAATCAGAAAAATTAGAGCAGAAGAGACAAAATCTCGCACAAAGCACTGATCGTAATTGAGCGCTTCTACAGAGGCATCATAAGCGGCTACTGTCCCAACAGGGCGACCTTGATAATAGAGAATTGATTTTTCTAGTGCTATCCATGCTTCTTCCACTTCTTTTAAATTCTCAGTAGTTTCTAATTCGTTTAGGTGCATTGCCAGAATTACTCCATAAGGATCGTGAATTTGTGGTAGATGCGTCTTTATTTATTACTTTTGCTATTCTCAGCATAACAAAAACGATTCCTTGAATAGCAAAGATAATTTCTCAAAAAAATAATCAACTAACAAGGAATAAATTTGCTGATATTTATGCCACTTTATTGTTAGTTAATTGCTTGTAATCTATTACTGTTTTGGTGAATTATAGTTGTTGCTTTCCAGCCCAAGTAGTAACATTATTCCTAAAACAGTCACATAAGATATATTTTTAGATTATTTATTCTTCTGTTGTCTGTCCAGAATCATTGCTTTACCAAACAAAAACATATCTTCAGTGCTGTTTAGGAATTGTGTGAAGTTAAAACTGGTTACAGTATATTTACTTGAGCCGGATTGGTTTTTGACACTAAGAAGTCAGATTATTCCCCTATTAAATAACTTATAACTTTTTTTCAAAATATGCAATATGAATGCTCGAAAAACTTAATATGTCAATACTTCTCAAGGGTTAAATATATTACCCTGCTGACAGATGAAATGGGGTGTGTGAGTACCGCTTATAGGCAAAGCCTCGCTTATGGGTATTTCCATGCTCTGTATGGCAAGGAGATCGTGTCACTTTGACAGGGCTACATGCAATTCATATCTGCCGCTCTCTGCTTTCCATTCGGCAAATTCTTCAAAATTTATCGATTCTACTCAATGTTGAAACATAACACTAAGCTGTTACGTATACAACTTGCATTATCAGGGCAGGCTTTTCGCCCATCCCACAATCATATTGGAAAAATATTAGTGCAAATTAAAGGTGCAACAGCTTATCTCCTCAAATATTATTTATATTTTGACTAGCATCGATAAACTGCTAACTTTATGTTACCTGCTGGAATTCTTTATAAGCCTGATTAATTGCTTGCATTGAGGCTTTTGCAATTGTAGAACTATTAACATCAGGATGATACAATCTTGCTAATCGGCGGTAGGCAAGTTTAACAACATTGGGGCGATCGCTCTGATTTACGCCCAAGACTTCCCACCATTCCCCAGATAACCCAGAGTCGAGAGTAAATTCATTCCAAATCTTGATGTTTCCGCCATTAGCGCCACTTACCAGCGTTTTACCATCAGGGCTGAAAGCAACGGGATTACACCCAGAAAGATTTTGTAGTAATTCCCCAGTCTGGAGGTTCCAAAGTTTGATTGTACCGTCTCGGCTGGCACTGGCAAGGGTTTTTCCATCGGGGCTGATGGCAACAGACAAAACCGCCCCTGTGTGTCCAGTCAAAGTGGAAAGTAATTCTCCAGTTTGGAGATTCCACAGTCTAATTGTGGCGTCTGTGCTACCACTAATAAGAGTTTGACTGTTAAAACTGATGGCGACTGTATTCACTGCACCCAAATGTTCACTGAGAATATAGCGTTGTTCCCAAGTTTTGGTATCCCAAAGCCTAATAGTTTTATCGGCACTACCACTTGCAAGGATTTTACCATCGGGACTGATTGTGACAGACAAAATTGCGTCTGAGTGTCCATTCAAAGTGCGTTTTACTGTTCCCGTATAGCGTCCCCAAATTCTAATCCTTTTATCGGCAGCACCACTCGCAAGAATTGTTCCATCAGGACTGTAGGCTACTGAGTTAACAAAACCATTATGACTATAAGCAGAGTTTAAATAAAAGAATGTGCGGAGAAATTTTTTTGTGTCTATCTGCCAACTGCTGATTTTGCAATCGACACTACCACTTGCAATCTGCTGTCCATCAGGGCTGATAGCAACTGATAAAACTGCTTCTGCTTGTCCAGAGAATGTGTAAAGCCATTTTCCGGTTTTCAAATTCCACAAATTAACTTGTTTGTCATCACTGCCACTGATTAAGGTAGTACCATCAGGACTGATTGCGATCGCATTAACTGCCCCTAAGTGTCCCTTGAGTGTGCGTACACATCTCCAAGTTTCAGGTAGCTGGGTTGTAAGAGATATTTTTTCTGGTTCAATCTTGGGAGTAGAAGCTTTAGGCGTAACAAATTCTGATTTTTTATTGAATTTAGCCTTAAGTGCTTGTAACTCATCCTCGATTTCCAAACCAGCAAATTTTTGGTTGAGATCCTCACCAGATAAAAATACTTCTAATTCCATCACTGCTTCGGAATAGTAGCCCATCTGCAAAACTTTCTCTTCCATCCGCTCAAAAAGCTGTGCTGGAGTTTCGCTAATTCCAGATTCGTCTAACAGTTTGGCAATACCATAGGCGGCGAGTCCCACTACTGCACCAATTCCTGCCATTGGTACTGCACCAATCCCAAATGCTAGCCCTACTTTCGGTGCAACTAAACCCATACCACCGACGACACTATAAACACCAGCACCGCCGACTGCACCCATTCCCATTGTAGCGAAGGCAGCTGCATCTCCCTCTACTATGGCTTTAAAAGCGCCATAAGTAGCAGCCCCAGCTACAGCGCCAGCAGCCACTACAGGAGTTGTACCAATGCCAACAGCGCCAAATCCACCTGCTAGTCCCATCCCGCCTACCGTTGTGGAAACACCAACACCTGCAATGGTTCCGCCTGCAATAAATACTGCACCTGTTTTAGAGTTTTGTGTCATTGCCTAATGTTTTCTTGAAATTTTCTAGATTCATCAGATTTTGTCTGAGTACAGCTACTATTGCTTGCTGCTGTTGAAGCTGAGTTAGAAGAATAAGCACAATTTTATTTTGAACTTTTTTATTTACTACAGCTTGAAGGGCCAAATCATCATCATTGTTTCTCAAAGCTGTCTCAGCTTTTTCGTTCCAGTATTTAGCTTCTTTCTGGGCGTTTTCAAAATATTTCTCAATACTTTCTTGATTGGTAACGGCACTGTTCACAGCTTCTTGTGTCTCAAGAATAGCCTCTGATAAAAGCACTTTGCTGTCGTTTTTAGCTTTAGTTTGCTTTTTAGATTTAGGTGGTAGCAATAATGCTTCTTTCATCTGCTGTAATTCATCATCAACCCATACATCAATATCTTCATGTTCAAACTTAATGAATGTCGGTGAAAACTCACTGTTACTAGGCTTGCTACTTAAACTTAATACTTCATTTTGTGCTTCTGAAACCTTTTGCTCCCAAGATTTCAAACTACTTTTAATTGCGTCTACTTGTGGTTGTTGCTCCCCTACAAGCTTTTTTAGTCTACTAGCAATTGCTTGATATCGTTCCTTTTGGAATTTTGCTTGACTAATTAAATCCTGATTACTTCCTTGCATAGCAAGTTGATATTCTTGTTCCCATTTATCAGCTTCGGCTTGAGCTTTTGCATAGTCTCGTTGAGCAATTTCTTGGGCTACTCTGGAGTGGCTTGCTCCTTCGCGTAACTTTCGTAGGGCATCCTGTGATAATTGATTTTGGTCGTAAAGTCCCATAAACTTATCTGAGTAACCTTATTACTCAGAGCGTAGACTAATTTATACTGTTGCGTCTTCGTAAAAATTACTTAGTTACCTCATTACAAGGTTCTGCCTTGTAACGAGAAGTAATGCACATTTGTTTATAAAAAAAGTGAAGGTTGAAAACCGTACTTCGTCCCGCTACGCGAACGCCCGCAAGTGGCGCGTTCGCGGTAGCGTCTCGTAGAGAAAAAATCTTTCTGTCTCAAGGTAGGTAGAAACTCCACCCCTAGTGTCAGGCTTAGTTTAATTGCGAATTGCGAATTGATTTCATGTCTGTCAATGCGTAAGTCCTAAGGTTTTTAGCCTTAACCCAATTTGGGAGAAGGACTTAGGGTGAGGAAATATAATTTTGAGCCACTTTCCAATAGCGCGAGAACCGTTTCAGATCAATATAGCCGTCATAGTCAAAAAATGGTTCTACCTCTAGCACTTCTACTGCTATAGAAGGCTCCATTTGATTACAGATATCATTAAACCGGGGACTGGGACTATTGGGTGTGACAACTAAATTCGCATCATGTTCTTGAGCAAAAGCTAAAATTTCTTGTGCCACATTGCCACGACGAATAACAACGGGTAACTCTAACAAACATTCGTAGATAAAAGCGATGCGTTTGAGACTCAATTGCCATTCTTCTATCAAAGCCTCGTCCCAAACCCAAATAGCTGGCGCATCGGGGTATTTTTGTAATGCGGGATTATTTGGGCTAAGGCAGTCTCCATGTATCCAAACAATTGGTTTAGTCATTTGTCATTTGTCATCATTTTTCTCTTCTTTGTCCCCCTTGTCTTCCCCTACTTCTTCTTTCCACGCTGCCAACTTTGGCTGTTAGCTTGTTTGCTAAATTCGCCTTTGGGAAAAAGTCGCTGTTCTAATTCTTCATAACTGCCCTCAAAATCACAATGACCATAAAGCGGACATTTTTGGCAATAAACGCCTTTGGTGTAGCGTTCTAAATTCTCACGGTTGAAAAAATACGGTTTATGACTAAAAGTGCTAGCAACCCACTGCCATGACATATTATTACTAGCAGGATCTCCATCTAAAAGGTGTTCAAGAAACCACTTGGCTCCTGTTTGCCAACGAATACGCCGCCAATGGACAATGTAAGCTGCTAGCCACATTCGTGCGTGGTTATGTAAATAGCCAGTTTCTCTCAAATCACGGCTAAAGCTGTCGATGCAAACTCTGCCACTGGTTCCTTCTCTGATATCTTGCGGTAATTCGGGTGCATATTCGCTTACAGTGTAACCAGTTTTATACTCTTCCTGGTCTTTCCAGATTTCATTCCCTAACTTTATATACAACCGTTGCCAGTAGTCGCGCCAACCTAACTCGTTAATTAGTTTCGTAGCATCATCTTGGTGTTGTACTAGGTTTTGGACATAATCTCGAATTTCTCGCAAACTCAAAACTCCATAACGAATATAAGGCGAAAGTCGCGTGACTGCACCTGTGAAGAAATTACGTGTTTGGGCGTAGCGAACTGGGTCAATTTTTTGCAGCGTTTTTTGTGCGGCTTTGTGTCCCCCCACAGTTTCGCTGATGTGGCCATCGCGTTCTGCTGCACCTGGAAATTGTTCGCGCAGGTAAGCTAACAAATCATCGCGGTTGGTAAATTCGCGTTGCATATCTTTAGTCATGTGAACTTTGAAGGGTGGGAATAAATAAACAAAAAACCTATAAGTTAATTTATTATTGCGGATAAATATAAGCGATCGCTCTCAACCTTATGAGAGAATTTTTCCCTGCTAAAGAACTCTGTAGCGATCGCTAACTCTTGTATATACACTATATCTACTTTGTCAAGTCAACCTGCGCTTTTATTAATCGGCAAATAGGCTAACTTGAACCAAAACCCATACGCAATCAGGGAATTCTCGACAACCCTGATGAAATCTACCGAAAAGATGGAATAACATTTGTGTGTGCTTCAGCAAATTGTGTATAAGAGTTGAAAATGACGATATGGCAACATCTAATATCCTCAAAGAACCATTGCTTTTGCGCTTGAGTCGCTTGTTTGGTGGACTGCGTGGCGATTTGACGGGAGGACTAACAGCAGCAGTGGTAGCATTGCCTTTAGCTTTAGCCTTTGCGGTAGCCAGTGGTGTGGAACCAAAGGCGGGACTTTACACCGCAATTGTGGCGGGAATTGTCGCCGCAATTTTTGGTGGTTCGTCAGTACAGATTACAGGGCCAACAGGTGCAATGGCTGT
Organism: Nostoc sp. NMS8; assembly: GCF_017115045.1. Taxonomy (GTDB): domain Bacteria; phylum Cyanobacteriota; class Cyanobacteriia; order Cyanobacteriales; family Nostocaceae; genus Nostoc. The sequence continues at coordinate 129,905 of NZ_JABXKK010000035.1, forward strand.
AGTTTTGGTGGGAATTGTCGCCAAATACGGCCTTGAGAAAGTTTGGATTGCTGGGGTGATGGCTGGAATTATCCAGATTGCCTTGGGGGTTGCCAAACTAGGACAGTTAGTTAAGTTTATTCCTTATCCAGTGACGGCAGGTTTTACCAATGGTATTGCCGTCATTATTTTTTGTGGTCAGTTAAATAATTTCTTTGGTTTAAAATTACCACGTAGCGAACATTTTTTGTCGGGACTTTGGCAAAGTCTAACTCATGTAGAAGCTTTAAACTGGGCGGCTGTTGCCTTAGCAGTTGTGGTGATTGCCACCAATCTTTTATGGCCGAGGATCAATACGACAATACCAGGTTCTTTAGTGGGACTGGTGTTAGCAACTGCGATCGCTTCTGCTTTTCATCTAAATGTACCAACAATTGGCACAATTCCCCAATCTTTACCGATGCCTCAAGGTATTCCCCACTGGAATGATTTTAGTGTGATTCGAGAACTAATCAATCCGGCTTTGGCTTTAGCGGCACTGGGAAGTATTGAATCGTTGCTATCGGCGGTAGTGGCTGATGGCATGACAGTCAGCGAAAAACATAATAGCGATCGCGAATTAATTGGTCAAGGCTTGGCTAATATGATTGTGCCATTTTTTGGTGGCATCCCCGCCACAGGTGCGATCGCTCGGACTGCTGTGAATGTCCGTTCTGGCGGCAAAACCCGACTATCTGGGGTAATTCACGGACTTGCCTTAGCCATCATCGTTTTAACTTTAGCACCGCTAGCAGCACAGATTCCTTTAGCTGCACTCGCTGGCATTCTCATGGTGGTTAGTCTGCGGATGATTGAATGGGAAGCCATTGGTTTGTTGATGCGTGCTACCTACTCCGACTTTGCGGTGATGATTCTCACCTGGCTAGTGACAATCTTGTTTGACTTAGTTCTCGCCGTCGAAGTGGGATTGATTGCAGCCGGAGCCTTATTCATTAAACGGATGAGCGATTTAAGCTTAGTTAAAATACCTGAAACTGAAGTATTTCCCCCTGGTACGCCTCTAGAGTTAGGTAAAGAAATTGCCGTTTATCGGGTAGATGGCCCGGTATTTTTTGGTGCTGCTGAACGGTTTGCTACCTTCCTCCGCGATGAACCGGAAGTAAAGTATTTAATTCTGAGGTTGCGGTTTGTGCCAAATATGGACACAACTGGGTTAGTCGCCCTAGAGGATATTTATCATGACTTGGAACGGCACAATTGCCGCTTAATTCTCACAGGTTTACAACCCGAAGTCCAACAACTACTGGAACGTACAGGATTGTTAAGGACAATTGGGTTATCAAATTGTTTTGAAACAACCACAGAGGCGATTTGCTCTATCTCTCCTCAAATTGCATGTTCTCAACCTGTAGTAGCTAATTTGGAAACAAAAGAATTGATGGAATTAATTGACTAACAATATTTTGCCATTAAGAGAATGTTTGAAAAGTCGCAGAATATCCTAGAAAGCCCTCTGGGAAGAGGCTTTGATGTTACCAAAAATAATTACTTTTTAAATGTCCTCTCTATTTCTCCTCTCTCTGTGGTAGCCTGCGATAAGTACCTTTGTGTCTGCGTTTATTACTAATTACAAATTAATTAAAGCCTGATTCAGCTATGAATACAGGCTTTTGATGTTTGTTATTCAATTTGTACAATCATAAGGGCACAGCAATGCTGTGCCCCTACCGTGTGGTCTGTAATTACTGAATAGCGAATCCTTCTGGTCTGATTGCATCTTCCAAATCAACGCCCATCAGGTTAGCTCCCTGGATGTTTGCATTTGTGAGATTTGTATTTTCAAAGTCTGCGTTTTGTAAGTTAGCGGTTTGCAGATTTGCTCCCAGGAGGTTGGCTTTTTCTAGGTCTGCATCAAATAGGTTTGCTCCCACCAGGTTTGCTCCCAAAAGGTTTACTTTGCCTAAATCTGCTCCTTGAAAGTTAGCCCCTTGTAGGTTTGTTTGCTGCAAGTTAGCCCTTTCTAAGTCTGCATTCTGCAAGTTTGCACCCTTTAAGTTTGCTGCTTGCAGGTTTGCATCCTTTAACATTGCTCCAGCGAGGTTACAGCCGACACATTCATTGGTTTGTAATAAATGTCTAACGTTTGCTGCTACAGAGACTATTGGCGATATCGGTGATATGACTGGTACTGTCACAGGCTCCATTGGCGATATCGGTGATATCACTGGTGCGGTTATAGGCTTCATTAGTGATTCAACTGGAGCTAGTTCAGATTCCGCAGATATCGATGGTGTTAGTGTTTGCGCTCTAGCACTGGGCTGGATAAGCAGAGTAAATCCGGCTACAAATACCAGAAATACTGCTTTTACGAGCCACTGAGTTAATTTTTTAGAGTTTGATTGATTCATTAGTTCCTTCATAATCTGATTCCTATTGGTGGGCTTGCTTTTATAAGAGCCATCGATAATGTGCTTTATTCTCACTTTAGATAACTTGATTGATAAGAGCAAATATTATTGTTATTCATATTGATAAATTTAAGTGATTGATAAATCTTTTTGGATGGGAAACGATCGCTGATTTTTTGTTGACATCAGGAATTGCGATCGCCTCATACTTAGTTCCCAAGCATTGCCAGACTAGGTAAAAGTCGATATGTTTCACTTTTAATCAAGATGGAGAGTCCCAAGTAAATTAAGACAAAGGGGAAGATTTTTCGACCATAGCGAGTTAAAACGGGAGCCATGAGAGGATTACGAGTCAGGTTGTAAGAGAGAAAACACCATACCCCAACAGTGAAATAGCAAACACACAGAATTACGCCCAAACTTGGAAGATTGCTACTGGCAAACAACGGTACATAAATTCCAATGTTGTTTCCTCCATTGGCAATGGTGACACTGGAAACGCGGTAGGTTTGCGGATCGCGGATGGTTGCTAATAGTGATTTTTTCTGGCGTGCAGATTTTGCATGAGAGGTTAAATCAACTGATACCGCTTGTACTGTCTCTCCCTTTTCTTCTCGATTGATGAGATTACTGATACCAATGGCGACGGGAAGCAAACCCAGCAAACCAATCCAGGTAGTGGGAATAATCAGACCACCGAAGAATCCAGGCAGACTAGCAAACACTAAGGCTGTAAATCCCAGAAATTCACCGATAACAACATGTTTTGGACGAAAGCTGCGATTGACTTTCCCGAAGAAAGCCGTCAAATATAAGTTATCGTCAAAGGTGGTTGCAAAAGCAGCAGAGATTCCAATAATTAACGTACTAATTAGCCAACTCATAATTCTTACTCACAGTAATTCAATGCTGTTTTTCTTAGTCCTTCTCTGCTTCTGCCAATGAGAGCAGTTAAGGAAATTTTGTGACTGTTTTACCTAACGACAACTGATCGATATTCGTTGTTAATCAGCCAATAAACCAATTTTTAGAGGCGATGCCTAATCAAATTGGTACTTTTTTCTCAGCAAGGTACCTTGGGAGCTCATGGAGTCAATATTATGGCTTTCAAGGAAATAAGATCAAATACTCTTGTTTTTTAAAAGGATAAATAAAAGTGATTGACAACTGTACCATAAGTGACGAAAACACTTCCGGCTAAACCGCATCGGGAAAAGTAGCAGTTCGTCATACCGAATACTGAGTTAATATCTGAGAAGTTTAGGCGCGTAGTTTACCGCCGTAGGCATCGCTCCTATAGAAGAGAAACCCTGATCAAATGCTAAAGGCTGGGATATTCTTGGCGACTAGCATTTAACATCGGTTAAGATAATTAATTGCCCTCAACTTCAGTTTTGAGATGTTCACTAATGTTGAATTTTAACTTGTAATTATGCTAACCAGTGTTGACCGTTTATTATTTGTCCGGCGAGTCCCGATTTTTAAGGAATTGCGGGATGATTTTATTGTGCGGCTCACTTCAGTGATGAACGAATTGTCATTTCCAGCTAATTACACCATCTTTCGACAGGGAGAAGAAGGGCGATCGCTCTATATTGTGGTGTCAGGTCGAGTTAAAGTTCATATTGGAAATAAACAACTTGCAGAAGTGGAGCAGGGAAAATACTTTGGTGAGATGGCAGTATTTGATACTCAACCTCGATCCGCCACTGCCACGACTTTAGAACCTTGTGAATTTTTAGAACTGACACAAGAGCAACTTTATGATGCGATCGAAGAAACTCCCGAAATCGCGGTGAATATCATTCGTGAGTTATCCCGTCTAATTCGCAGATTGAATGACGACATGAGTGTAACGAATCCCCCGCGAACAAATCCGGGGGTTTTTAGCAGAGAGTAAGATCGGCACTCATTTCTGAACCCATAATTTCAGCTTTCAAAGATGCTACTTTCAGACATTCTTTAAGAAACTGCTGGGGAATCTCTACACTTTCTCCCCAATGCAGATGCACATAAGAGGCATGAACATTTGCAGGCAAACCCCATCCCTCGTATCCCATATTTTCGTCACAGTCGTAGCGAGAAGTTGCAAATAAGGACTGAGTGGGAGTTGAGGTTAAATGGGAACGATGAAACTCATGTCCGTAAACAGTTGTACCTGTATTCACTAACAGATTATCTTGCAAAGCTACTGCCCGACGATACCCCAAAGTTAAACGCCCACCCATCACAGCAGATGTTGGTAAAACTCCCGCCATTGGCCAAGATTTACCCTCAAAATCGACAATTTGCTCACACAAATACATCAATCCGCCGCATTCGGCAATTGTAGGTATTCCTTTAAGTATCGCCGTTTTCACTGCATCACGAGCGCTGGTATTTTCTGCTAGTTGCTGGGCAAAAACTTCCGGGAAACCACCGCCAAAATACATTCCCTGGATATCTTTTGGGATGTCAGCATCCTCTAATGGACTCCAGAAAAGTAGTTCTGCGCCAAGCTGTTGCAGCAAATCGAGATTATCTTGGTAGTAAAAATTAAAAGCGCGATCGCGGGCTACTGCAATTTTAACTGGCGATGAGGAAGATGGGGGAGATGAGGGAGGTGAGGCGAGAGGTTTTGATTCTAATAAAGGTAATAAGCGTTGCCAGTCGAAGCAAGTATCTCCTAAATCGGCGAGGCGATCAATTAAAGCATTGAGTTCGGGGAGTTCGGCGGTGGGTACTAAACCCAAGTGGCGATCGGGAATTGTGATGTTATCTTGACGCCGCAGTACGCCGAGAATGGGTAGTTGTAAGGGTTCTAGGGAATCTTTGAGGAGAGAGAGATGGCGATCGCTCCCGACGCGATTTAACACTACCCCAGCTATTTTAATTCGGGGATCAAAAGATCGATAGCCGTGAGCGATCGCAGCCACAGAACCAGATAAACGACTACAATCAATCACCAACACCACAGGCAAATCTAAAAGTCGCGCAATGTGTGCCGTACTCGCAAAATCTGTAATTTGTCCTTTGTCATTTGTCATTTGTCCTTTGTTTTTTACAAATGACAAATGATTAGTGACCAATGACGAAACTCCATCAAATAATCCCATCACCCCTTCCACGAGGGCATATTCACTCAGTTGACTATGACGGGTAAAACATTGCTGAATGTAGGTTTCAGAAGTCAGCACGGGGTCTAAATTACGACAAGCTAGACCGGTTACGTGTTGATGAAACATCGGATCAATGTAGTCTGGGCCTACCTTGAAAGATTGTACCAAGCGATCGCGACGGCGTAAAGATGTTAAAAGGGTGAGCGTGACTGTTGTCTTACCCACCCCACTACGTTCCCCAGCAATGACTAAAGCCATAAATGAAACAAATTAGGTTTTGATGCAGCAACTATTTTGACTATTAACTGTGTGTCTATCGTCGCTTTTTTCAAAAGCAGATGCACCAGTTTCTCAAACCGACTTACTCAAACTTATACCAATAAGAAACAAGAAAACCAGCCAATTAGGGGAGTTAGGCTGAAAACAGTCTGTCTTATAGTTGGAGATTTGCCGAGACTCACTTAGGAACTTGTATTTAGCAAAAACTGCTGCAAGTAAACGCCTATCTCTAGCTTCCCTCTCCTTGTAAAGGAGAGGGATTGAGGGTGAGGTAATCCAGGGACATAAATTGTATGTTATTTAACTCTTATTTCTTAGTTAACTCACAAAATTGTCCCGGTTTCTTTCAAATAAACCCGCGTAAATGGTTCATCTTCACCCAAGGTATAATCTTCAATCAACCCTTGGCGACGAATAGAAATACCGTTGCCTTTTTTAATTACCACAGTCGAACTATCAAAAACATCCCGCACCAAAATCATCTCAATTTCGGTGGGATTATCCAAAACTACGAGATTACTACTTTGGTAAAATATACCCTGTTCTTCGAGGATGTCTTCAGGGTACTCGGCAATCAGCAAATCAAGTTTGGGATGACGCAGCAAAGTTTGGACATTACTGTTGTAATCTTTGCTTAATACTTTTTTCGCGCGATTCACAAAAACGCCATCACGACAAACAGCGCCTATTGTCCAATTGGGATGTTGCAAAAGGATATGGTCAATCGTCGCTTGCAGTTCTTCAACTGAGATTTTGTTAAAGGTAATAATTGGTATCCTGGCATCTGCACCCGACTCAAAAAAGGTTTCTAAAATATGAGAAGGTACATCAACACTTTCACCAACAGAAGGTTTAAGATGCATTAAAACCCCTGGTGCAGCATTGATTTCCAGGATGGCAAAGTTACTAGACTTCCAAGATTCTGCGAGACTTTTGGTAATGACATCAATCCCTAAACAAGTCAACTGGAAATGTTGGGCAATATCTTGGGCCAAAATAATATTGTCAGCATGAACTGTCGGGGTTGCATCAATGCTTATACCTCCGGCTGAAAGATTGGCGACTTTACGTAAATAAACAGTACGTCCTTTCTCAACCACGCTTTCTAATGATAAGCGTTGTTCCTCTAGATAGAGTTCCATCGCTTCATCAATCTGAATTTTACTCATCGGCGAAGTTGGCGTGTCTAAACGTGCAGGTTTGCGGTTTTCTTGGCGAATTAACTCTGCAAGCGTTAAATACCCATCACCAACAACCGATGCTGGACGGCGTTCTGTGGCGGCAACGAATCGACCATTGACACACAACAAACGAAAATCCGATCCTGAGATGCTTTTTTCAACAATTATTCGAGTTTGCTGATTTTCGGGAATCGCTGCCAGTGCGCGATTATAAGCAGATACCAGTTCTTTTGAGTCTTGCACATCAGCCGTAACACCAATTCCTTTGTGACCTACTACTGGCTTAACTGCCACTGGGTAGCCAATTTCTCTTGCTGTTGCTAAAGCTTCTTTCTCGAAAAAGACAATATTACCTTCAGGTACCGGAAAACCCAAGGTTTTTAGAAATGCCTTACAGTCGTCTTTACGGGTGGTAAACTCCGAATCTAGATGGCTATCAGAGTTAAATGTTGTTGCTACCCCCCGGACGTGTTTTTTTCCCAAACCATATTGCATCAATCCTTCTTCCCACAAATAAAAGGCGGGAATACCTTTCTCGTAGGCTGTTCGCAATAGGGCGTAAACCGTGGGGCCACCGTAGACAGATGCGCGGAATCTATCTTGCAACCTCACCAACTGCTCATCAAAGGTGAAGTCTTCGTCTTGGGTAATGGCTTCAAACCAATCCCAAACAAAGTAAACTACCTCTCTAGTTGTGCGTTCATGTAATGATTGGACACTAATCCGGGTGAGATGTGGATATGGCTTAACACTCCAGTGGTTAAGGTGTAAATCCATATCTAACTTGCCGACTTCGGAGACAACTTGAGCAAAGAGATGGGCATAAGACTCGTAGGCTTGATCGCGAAGATTTGGATAGCGATCGCCAATGCTCGCAATATAATCTTCAATGGGCAAAGGCTCTCTAGAGTCAATTAGAGCAAAATCGAATACTAGCGCCCCAACATCTAAATAGGGGTTGGGGCCAATGTAATGCTTGAAGTTGAAAATATCGAATACATCCGTTCTTCTAGCATTAACGCGGACTAATTCACTGCTTTTTTGTAGAACCATTGATTACGAACCTTTGGCTGACACCCTTAATTTTAAACACTGAGTTATGGTTACTCAGAACTGTTGATTGTAGATTAGTTGACATTGATTTTGGAGAGTAGTGGCTTGGCCATTCAACTAATCAGAACCTAAGTTAACTCTATTAGTAAGCATTTTCAACTATCTCAAGGCATAATTAAATCCCCATTCCTCAGCCAGGAATCAATAACAGTCAATTCATCCTCATGAATCATCAGAGATATAACTTTTGAAAGGTGCAACACTCATTTAAGAAAGTGTATAAATAAATGTGGGGTATTAAAAAGACAGCAAAGGTATGAATAGCACACAAGCTGCTCTAAGAGATGAAATTCGAGAACTCGCTGAAGAAGCTTTTCACCAAAAGCTGATTTCTGGGCATGGAGATGGGGCAGACATGGATGAGTATCAAATTGTTTACCAAGGCAAACCCAGGCATCTCCCACTAGAACAAGCACGTTTTTTCTTAACTAACTTGCTTTACAGAAGCCGGATTCATTAGCATTTGCCATTAAATATCATCTAATTGCACCCAGCTAGAGTTAGATACCAATTACTCTTAGTCACATAGCCAACAATGCCTCTAGGAAATACTTCTAGAGGTAGTTGACGTTGTGCATTTTATTGAGTATACGAAAATTTAGGTACTTTTTAGGATAAATCTTTTGATCTAATTGCGATGTCTAACGACAAGCCGCTGACGCTCCTTCTCTGCGAGACGCTGCGCGAACGTCGCTACCGCTTCGCTAATGCGTCTACGCAAATGTTAACCCTATTTGTATCAAGTAATCTACCAAAGGGATGATTTAATAGCTTTAATTGTCATGGTTTAGTGAAATTTATTAACTCAAATTCAGGGGGCATCATGGTAGAAAGTAATATCAAGCGGCAGTTGGTAATTATTGGGGGAGCCGAAGATAAAGAGGGAGATTCCGTAATTTTGCGGGACTTTGTACGACGCGCTGGCGGTACAAAAGCGTACATTGTCATTCTGACAGCAGCGACAGAACTACCAAGAGAAGTGGGGGAAAATTATATCAGAGTGTTTGAGCGACTGGGAGCCGAAACTACTCGCATCATTGATACAGAAACTCGTGAAGATGCATCTTCATCTACCGCATTGGAAGCTATTAGGAAAGCAACTGGTGTATTTTTTACAGGGGGAGACCAAGCTCGGATTACCAGTATTCTTAAGGATACTGAAATCGATGCGGCAATTCACCAGCGCTTCTCTGAAGGTGTAGTTATCGCAGGTACAAGCGCGGGCGCTGCTGTGATGCCAGATAAAATGATTGTAGAAGGTGACTCCCAGACACATCCTCGGATTGAAACTGTTGAAATGGGCCCAGGTCTGGGATTTTTACCAGGGGTAGTAATTGACCAGCATTTTTCACAGCGTGGACGTTTGGGGCGCTTAATTTCAGCTTTAATATTAGAACCTGCTGTCTTGGGATTTGGTATTGACGAAAATACCGCGATGGTAGTTACAGATAATCAAGTTGAAGTGATTGGTGAAGGTGCGGTGACGATTGTTGATGAATCAGAGGCTACATATAACAATATGGGCGAAATTTTGAAGGATGAGTCTTTGGCAATTTGTGGAGCAAAACTTCATATTTTGCCACATGGCTTCAAATTTGACTTGAAAACCCGCCAGCCTATCCTAAGTAATGGCTCTGTGCCAAATAGCCCAGTACCACTTGCTGCAATCAACAGTTAATTTTTCACAAAAACCCTTGATTTTTTCTCAATCCAGGTCGGTGGATGAGAGCTTGTATAATCCCGATTTCTAGTCAGCAAATACTCTATGGCGATTTTGTGAAAGTATAAAAATTGTCATAACGTATCTGACTACCATTTCGCCAAACTTCCACTCTTTGAGGAGTGATTAAATAAGAAAAGCTACCATTCTCTGCTCGATATCTGCTTTTACCAATATTCAAAGCTTGTATCTTTATCGGCTGGCTTGAATCTTGCTTTAACTGCCCAATATAAAATAGCTGACCATTTTCTTTACAGACTTTTACACGAGTGCTTGCAGTCTCACCTTCAATGATGGTAATTCCATTGCATTTAGTATCAGTGCTTACAGGCGCAAAATCTATTGGAATTGGCTGTGAAGGTGAAACTTGCTTTGCTACTGGGGGTGTCGAGATTGGGAGGTTGGGATTATCCACTTGCTGAACTCTAGAACCAGAGCCAACACTTGCAGTTACGGATGTCAACAGACGAAGAGGGTCAACTGCTATTTGGCCATTTGGATGAACTTCAAAGTGCAAATGAGGTGCTGTGCTATTGCCTGTAGATCCCATCTCGGCAATAATTTGACCTTGAATGACCTGTTGACCCTTGCTCACCAACAAACGGCGATTGTGACCATAAACAGTAGTGCTACCGTCGAGATGTTTGATGGTTATGGCATTTCCCAATCCCCAATTATCCCAACCGGCTTTGATAACTATACCGGATGCAGCAGCAACAATAGGAGTTCCAGATGACCCGGCGACATCAATTCCTTCATGTTGATATTTGCGGAAGCCTTGAGAAATAAACCCTTGAGTCGGCCAGATTAAATTAGAAGCGGGGATAGGAGTTTGCCCAATTGGGGAATCGCCTGCTAACTGTGTTAGGGCAGATGTAGCTGTACTTAATATAGCGGTTAAAGATATTAACCCAATTAGTCCATAAGTACGATATCGAGAACCGATAGCTTTTTTCATAAGTTGCAAGTCTATTAAAACAATAAGGGACTTCCAAATAAAAAAATATTCAATTAGCTCTTGTGGGGTGGGCGACACGAGAGCCATACAGACTGGGCGCTCATGTTGCCCACCCCACAATATTGGATAATTTATTTCTTAGAGTTCCCTAATTCAGACACTTTCTGATTATTTGTTGTTTCAAGGTGACTCAGAAAATATCAGGAAATAATAGAGAAATTAGCCATTAAAAACACGACTGCGCCACTTATTCAATCGGGCTTCTCCAATTGTGGCAGACCGTCGAGAATCAGCAATTTGCTCTTGCAAAGCTGCAATCTGTTTTGCTTGGGCGTCAGCTTGCTGTTGCAATGATGTATATTCGCTTGTGCTGCTAACAGAACTGGAAGATTGCCAACTACTACTAAATTTTGTTGCTCCGATGCTAGCAAAGGGTCTTAAGTCTGCTAGTTGTTGTTGCAAAGCTGTAATCTGGCTTTCTTGGTCTTGAATCTTTTGCCGTAAGCTTTGTTCGCTTGCTGTGGGAGTTGCAATAAAGGCTGGAGCAGTAGTTTCTGGCTTTGGCTTGAATATTTCAGCAAGTATTGCACTCACATCGGTGGGTTTCAGTTTACCGTAAGGAGTGTTGGTAATTAGCGATCGCACCAATTGTGGTTCATTATTCGTTACTACGTTCTTATCACTGCTAGAATTGCTCCGCACGAGTTGTAGCATATTGGTAAATTCCAATATCTTTTTACCCGTTTGGGTTTTGTAACCCCGGTAATATGGCACTATGTTATCCCCAAAGGCATCTAGATACTCGTCGCTATCAAGATAAGAATCAATATCTGCCTCAAAACCTTTCTCATCTAAAATATTGCTGTGATAAATTGTCTCGGAGTAGTCATCAGGAGCGCGACCCAATAGGTGTTTAAAGTTCAGTTCAATCGCACGGTAGCGGTAAACGTTATTAAAAAATCTGGAGCGATACAACTCTGATTTGGCAACCTGACGCACAAACTCACGAACATCAATTAGGCCTTGCTTGAGTTGGGATTCTGGAACGATAAGCCGCTCGTTTTCCATAATGTAGGCATTACCCAATACTTGCCGATAAACTGCCCGAATTACAATTTCGATGTCATCAGCTGAAGCAATAGTCCGTAATTCGATGGGTTCTGTTTGGGAAAATGCTTGATATTGGCGTCGGCCGGTTTTGTCGTCGATGAAGGTCTGCATATTTGGGTTCGTGTGGGTAGGAGGTAACTAATGACTTTTAAAGGTAATGGGAGCTAGTACCGCTTCTTACGAGACACGCAAGAAACGCAGAAGTCAAAAGTAGCCGATGTGTTAGGTTAAGAGACTTTGGAGAACCCGCAAAATAGCAATTGGCTCTCAAAAATCAAAAATCTAAAAACTTCTTTGCCTAAATTTTCAACCTGTTATTATCTGGCTGCTTACTTTTGCTCAACATAAATGGTTGTTAGTTTTTAGTTTTCAGCACTTAGTTTTAGCAATAACTACTAAAGCCTAACTACTAAGCTTTGCTAATTCCCTTTACAGTCACGATTAATTTATCAAGTTTTCGGGAGCTTTTTAGTTACATTTTCTAACAAACTTAGACGGCTAACTGTTAATAACTAACAGCTAATCACGATCAGATATTAGCAATTAGACATTAACAATTAGCCGTCAACCTCCTTGGGGAGTATTTAAAATTCAAAATTTAATTTTGAAGTTGTCAGAAAAATTTCCCCAGGATAGGGACTCTCAAGGACGCTCATCAAATCTAGTGTACAAACCACCGTATTTTATCCAGTATTGTTTCAAGGTATGATGAGGCGTATGTAAACTAGCTTTTGCCTGATATAAGATAACTTGACGATGAGCGCCCATCCATATTTTATTAATGGGGTCAACGGATATTGTTGTTCCTCCTAAAGACGCAACACATTGAGAGAATCTCTCAATCGTGGTATATTCTAATGTCTCGAATATAAAAAAATTACCCGAACAAATCAAGTGGCGGCTGCGAATCCAGCAGCGCATCTTTTTTTCAGCCTGTGGAGGTAACATTTTGGATTTAACAGATTCAAGCTGAATTAACATAATGCGCTCACCGCAAGTAGTTCATCAGCAAAACTTTCTCGTTTTTCAAATTGCAATGGGCCAGCAGTTGATCCCCATATTTGCTGATGGGTTTCAAGATCCATGCCTTTATCTAGACTTAGCCAAGTATGCTCGGTTACTTCTACTTCGCTGATTAAATATGTCTGGCATCCATTACGCTTAATCAGGCATTGATTGCCTGGTTCTACACTGCCTCGAAACATTTCACCTTCTCGTTGGAAAACCATTGAACAGTGATAACGCCGTTCGATGCTTTCTGGGGTGATGGTTTTGAGGATATCTAATTCACGAGCAGCACCCGCATAGAGTATAGGGTCTTTTAAGCTGTAATTTTCGATATAAATGCGATCGCCCCAATCAACTAGTTTATGTACTCCCTGGCGATACGGTGTCCATAAATCGTGATCATAAGCTTGTTCCGAATAAAAACCGATGGCAGAAAAAAATTCAATCGGTAAAGGACGAAAATAAATGTGAATGTGGGCGTAAAGTTGCGGATTTGCAAAAGATTGCTTGTAGTTGCTAAAATCTCCTGCCATCCAACAGGCTAAGGTGAGCAAATCGCTGGCGTTGGTACTGGATTCTTTGGGCGCTATAGTCACGTCGCTTCGCTCCAAATTCAAAATTCACGTATTACAATCTCCATAAATATAGGAGCTTGTATGCTTTTATGTTTTAAGCTGATATTTGCTAACTGGTTGAATTTGACAAAGAGCGAATCTCTGAAGAAAAGGAAGCTGTTGTCACACCTTTACCATCACTGGTTTTAATCATCGCTACCCGAAATCGGAGATTTGGGTTAGCAAACCAAATTCGCTCCTCAGCAGCAGCTAGTTCATACTCTGTTAGTAGGGTAAAAACACCATCATCACTCAGATGATACTTAGCCACTGCGGGAATCGTTTCGGCGTATCCCTTGTCTCGTAGTAGTTTGCCTCTAGAAGAATTTTCGATATCGGGAATTGGCACTAGCACAGTAGTACCAGAGATTGGTTTATCATCCCAGTCTGACTCACCTTCCCAAGTCATCCGAAAGGGGTGGGTGATACTGGCGGGGTCAGTGCCATACAATTGACAGATTGCTATTACTGCCGGATCATCGGTGGATAGAGACTCAATGTCAATGTTAGACAGCACTTCTTCAAAATGGGCGAATGCTAAATGATGACCGCTACGCTGCGATCGCCATCGTCCAATTGAAAGTTCAAAGAATTCAGTAATTTCCATTAGAAAAGTTATCTTAAAAAGTAGCTTAAAATTCAAGAGATATCTTGGCTAAAAAGTTATTCTCCTAGTCTATATAATACTAGCTTCCTAGATCGCAACTGCATTTAGGAATGCTGAGTACTGAGTACTGAGTGCTGACTGCTGAGTTATTATTTTCCCCCCAGTCCCCAGTCCCCAGTCCCCAGTCCTCTATTTAAGCAACTTCAGTGATACTGATAATTTTGCCGCCTGTCCGATGAATGTTTTGCACTTGCCCAGACAGTTGATTGTAGTTAACTACATATTCCAGCTTGCCCAGACGGGTAGGGGGATTTGCTGAACCTTTGACTGCCTTAATCAAGAAACGTTTGCTGGTGCTGTTTACACTAGAACCAGCAGCAGGAGCCTTGATGGATGTGGGTAGATTTGAACCAACATCGCTGATCAGTTTAGCTTTGCGAGCGCTGTCGCTGCTAGCTACTCCTCTCAGTAAGGTAAAGGTGCGGTTAAAGGTAACATTCTTAATTCCAATTTGGGAGCTAGTGCTACGAACATAAGGAACAATATTCTCGCCAAAACTCTTCTGATACTCTTCGCTATCGATATAGGATTCGATCTCAGCATCATAGCCCTGTTCGTTGTAGATGCGGACATGTTCAGAAATTTCTGCTTGATCGGCAGGAGGACGGCCTAGCAGGTGTTTGAAGTTTAGTTCAATGAACCTATACTGAGAAGAAGAACTGAAAAACAGGGATTGATAAAGCTCTGATTTGGCAACGGTGTTAACGAATTCACGGACGCTGATTTTGCGATCGCGCAATTGCGATTCTGCTGTAGCTAGTCGCTCATCCAATAAGTGAGCATTGCCCAAAACCTGTTTATAAACTGCCCGAATTAGTGTTTGTAATTCACTTTCGCTGGTGTTCGGACGTAGTTCAACATTAGGTGAATCAATTGCCCAAAGTGACATTGAATTATCTCCTGAAAAATGCTAATTAAATTTCCGAGCATCCTACCCCTTAGAGAGGTGGAATTTCCCTTCAGTTGTCAGTTATTTTTGCTACTGACTAGCTTTTGTAAAACTTTAGTTAGTAAAAATGCGTTAAATATCTTCGTATATGACAACTGACGGTGGAATTTATCAAACCTCAAATAGTCTTACCAAATCCCCCTTCCCCATTTCCATAGAGCAATTTGACCACAATCAATAGAATCAGTATCTTCAAACAGAGTGATTTCTAACCGTGATGCTGGTCTGAAAGCGATTTAAACTATCTCCCAGTTAACAACTAAATTTTATGAGAAGGATCTTCAGAAAATGTAAAAAAACTTTATATCATTCTGACAAAGGGGAAGCCATAAAGACTTTAAACCCTTATTAATCTTGATGATTTTTAGTTTTTGCATTGTTTGACTTTATATATTCTGATACGATGATGAAGCTATATTTATTAAAATTTATGAAGTTAAATAATACTTTAGAAAAATTTCAGCTTTTTTTTAGTATTTGATTGGGGCTGGGGGGAGAAGCAAGGGAGCAGGGAGAAGAATTTTCCCCTCCGCACCCCGCACCCTGCCCCTCTGCCTCTTTTCAATGCCCAATGCCCTTGGTTCAATCTTCTTAAGAATGCGATCGCCATTTGGTGGCATCTGTAAAATAAAGTAAAGAATAGCTGTAGTAAATGCACCTATGGAAATCCATCAAATCCAAGCTGAACTGAAGAACCCAGATTTTCAATTTCGTCTGAAGGCGATCGCGGCCCTCGATAATTATGAATCAGAAGTTGCAGTTCCTCTGCTCACGAGTAAACTTCATGACTCAGAATTTTTGGTGCGTTCTTTTGTAGCCAGGGGTTTGGGTAATCAACAATCAGCGGAATCTTTTGCGGCTTTGATGCAAATTATGAAATTTGATGATACTCCCAACGTGCGAGCAGAGGCGGCAAATTCTTTATCGCTATTTGGCAGAGTCGCAGTTTCTCATCTAGTTCTAGCATTTTATCAGGATGACCACTGGCTAGTGCGGCGGAGCATTTTGGCCGCGATCGCTGAAATGGATTGCCCTGAAGAACTATTTGATATCTGCATTCAGGGTTTAAAAGATGAAGATTTTACCGCTCAAGAATCTTCTGTGGATGCACTCGGCTTACTAGCTAATTCTAGCCAACATACTGCGGCATTATCCCAAATACTAACGTTAGTGAATGCTGAATCTTGGCGGATGCGTGTGCGAGTTAGCTATGCCCTCAAACGATTTGACGAGCCGAAAGCAAAAATAGCCCTGAGCCAACTCAGACAGGATGAGGATCACCGAGTTGTTGGCGCTGCTTTAGAAGACTTGTTGCCAAATTGAAGGGGGCAGGGGGCAGGACAATTCTCTCTGGTAGCGGACTACAGTTTACACACAAGTCAAATACGCTACATTTTTAGCGCTCCTGAAAAAAAACTGGCAGCCTTTATAAAAAGTGCTGAGTGCCTAAAAGGTGCTGTATGTGTCCGTTAACAGCACTCCTGAATTCGACTCAGGACTTGGAACCCAGCACTCTCTAAGTACTCAGTTTGCTTAAGTACTCAAACTCTCACGAGTTGTTTTGCGCGTGTAAGCGTTCCAAACGTCGAGTTCTGAATATGGACGGCTGGACAGCATTCCTCTAGTTGCTTCTGTCAGTCCTTGGGCAAGAGTAAAATCTGCCCCAGCGATACTTTGAAGATGCTCCATCTCTGCATCACTGAGGTCAGTTGCTCGCAAGTCTGTATCCCGCAAATCGGCTCCAGTCAATCGAGCATTTCGCAAGCAAGCCCCTGTCAAATAAGCTTTCGTCAAGTCAGCCCCACTCAGATAGGCATCTTGCAAATTAGCTCCTGTCAAGTCAGCACCACTCAGATAGGCTCCACGCAGATTAGCACCTTGTAAATCTGCATTTCTTAAAGAAGCTGTATTTAGAAAAGCACCATTGAGATTAGCACTCGGGCCTACCGCTCCAGAAGCTTTGTAATTATATTCTGGGGGCCATTTCGTTTGTGAATCATAACGCGCTACTTGGAGTTTGGCTCCCTCCAAATTTGCGCCACTGAGATTTGCTTGTTGAAGATCGGCACGGTTTAAATAGGCTCCCTGCAAATCAGCCCCACTTAAATCGGCTCCTCGCAGATTCGCACCTCGCAAATCTGCCCGACTCAAATCGGCATGACTCAAAACCAACCCACTGAGATCGGCTCCTAATAGCTTGGCTTTACTCAAGTTAGCTTTTTGTAAATCGACTTCTCTTAGGTTGAATTGGTGCAAATCTACCCAATCTACAGCAATTCCGGCTTGGAGGGCTGTTAAGATTTCTGGAGTTGGACTGGGGCGAACGCTTGTAATAAGTTGAATTTCACTATTTGTCATCAGCTGATTAAAATATAACTTTTGGAGTTATTCTACACTTTAGCTAAATCGCGACTCCATCTCATCACTCAGTATTTAATAACGCCAAAATTTGATAAAACGAGGTTTCAAAATAGATGCATATAATACCGCCCTTGGCAATGATCGAATTCTTCCGTAAAAGTGAGGGTACATGGTTTACGGAACGTTCCGTTCATCATTTTGACTCGGCGGCGGATGAATCGGGCGAGTCGAATTTGATCGTTAAAGTCCTAGAAAAGGATGATCCAAAAGTCCAAGAAGTTTGTATAGCCCAAGGAATAGACCCTACGAAAGCAACAGGCGGTGCTAGCTTTTCATGGCAGGCTAATCTGGATACCAGGCTCCCAAATACTGATAATGCCGCCATTTTGGTTGATGTTCCCGACGAAACGAGGCGTTTTGGAAAACTGATCCGCAACCAGGGCTATGTTGAGAGCATCCCGGTTGTGAGTCGGTATCGGTTTGCCGATGATGGAGTGCTGACCATTGATACTGACTATGACAATAATCAAGGTCAGGAACGTTGTTGGTTTGTTACGGATGATTTTCGTGTCAGGGTCAGTACAGTACGAATGATGAACGGAGTCAACTTGATGACTTATTGTTCTGAGCGTCGTTGTATTTCTCAAGAAGCCTTGGAGCAAATGATCAGTCGGAATCATACTAGGTAGGGCATTGGGCATTGGGCATGGGGGATGAAAAAGCAAGGGAACTCTTAGGAACGTGGATTAAATAAGATGCAAAACCTCATCCTGTCTCTAGCTCCACTCTCTTTTATAAGGAGAGGGATTGAGGGTAAGGTAAACCAGGGACAGAAATTGCATGTTATTTAATTCTTATTCCTTAGCAAGGGAGAAGAGTTTTCCCCCTGCTCCCCGCACCCCGCCCCTCCGCCTCTTCTCCATGCCCAATCCCCTATTAAGGAATGTTGCTTTGTTTCTCATAAATGAGACGTGCATGATTGCCATAACTTATTTTCATGCAAGGGTTAACAAATCATGCTCCATGTATAAGCCTTTCCTGCAATTTTTAGAAAAAGAGCTATTTCAGCGGTTTGATTTACAAAGTAGGGTCATTCCCCCTGGTTTGGAATTCAAAGTTAGCGATCGCGGCAGAAACCCAGCAACTATTCGCAGTTGGTGTTACCAATGTCAAGAGTTGCGGAAAATTCGCTATACCTATATTGATGCCGGGGAGAGTGCCCAAATTTTTAACAGCGTAGTTTATCCGAGTCATAACTACGATCTACCTCTGTTAGGGATTGATTTTTTATCCTTTGGTAAAGTCAAAAACCTGATTGTGCTTGATTTTCAGCCTTTGTTTCAGGATGAAGATTATCAAAACAAATATATCGTTCCGCTAAAATCTCTCCACGATAAATACCCGGATTTGGCGCAAAACTTAGAAATGAAGTTTTATGATGCCAATCAGTATTTTTCTAAGTACCTATTGTTTGCCAAAACAGACCCAGAAACAGTTGCAACGCGAGTCTTTGAAGCTTTTCAAGATTATTTAAACTTGTATTGGCAAATGCTAGCAGATGCCCAACCGCTTGAAGATCCAGAAGATATCCAGCGGATTGTCAAAGCCCAAAAAGACTATGACCAATATAGTGCAGACCGCGATCCTGCATCTGGTTTGTTTAGCAGCTACTTTGGCCATGAATGGGCAGAGTGCTTTCTCCATGAATTCTTATTTGAAGATGCTGTTCCTTTAGCGGTTGCTGTCGGCAAAAGATGACTATCGTTGGGCATTGGGAATTGGGCATGGGGCATTGGGAAAGAGGAGGCAGAAGGCAGAAGTTTTTGAATTTTGAATTTTGAATTGGAGCGAAGCAACGTGACACTGTATCAGCCATTTATTGATTATGCAATCGCCTATATGCGATCGCGCTTGGATTTACAACCTTATCCTATTCCGGCTGGATTTGAATCCAAGAGTGCTGTTGTGGGCAAGGGAAAGAACGAAGAAGAGGTTGTCACCACCAGTTATGCTTTTCAAACCACAAAATTACGGCAGATTCGCGCAGCTCACGTACAAGGTGGCAATTCGTTGCAAGTACTGAATTTTGTAATTTTCCCCCACCTTAACTACGATTTACCCTTTTTTGGAGCGGATTTGGTAACATTGCCAGGTGGACATCTCATTGCTTTGGATATGCAGCCCTTATTTCGTGATGATTCAGCATATCAGGCAAAATATACTGAACCGATTCTGCCCATTTTTCACGCCCATCAACAGCATTTATCTTGGGGAGGAGATTTCCCAGAAGAAGCACAGCCCTTCTTCTCTCCCGCTTTTTTATGGACTCGTCCCCAAGAAACGACTGTAGTAGAAACTCAGGTGTTTGCCGCTTTCAAAGACTATTTGAAAGCTTATCTAGATTTCGTGGAGCAAGCAGAACCCATAACAGATTCCCAAAATTTAGAAGCCATTGAGCAAGCCCAACTGCGATATTTGAGATATCGGGCTGAAAAAGACCCAGCACGAGGGATGTTTAAACGCTTTTACGGTGCTGAATGGACTGAAGAATATATCCACGGCTTTTTATTTGACCTAGAGAGAAAATTAACAGCTATCAAATAGAGCCTCTTGTACAGGAAGTCAAGAGCAATAGCAGGTTATAGCAGCTCAACCTACAAATATTTTTAACTAGAGCGATCGCATGGGAAGAATAATTTAAGCGATCGCTTTTGTATTTAATAAATTTTGACCTCTCTCCAAACCTCTTTACTAAAAGGAGAGAGGCTTTGAGTCTTGGGGTTAGGTCTATATTAAATTCAACTACAAACCCCGTTCACGGAGTTCAAAGACTCATTAATGGAGTTCAAAGCCTCATTTATGAGTATGTATTAAAGATTCATCCGGTTTTTGGCGAGTTTTCCGTGACTCCTGATAAAATCTATTAAAGTATTTGCATTAATATGCACAACCGTATATTTACTAATTTATTGTTAATTCTATCTCTGGCTACAACACCCCAGCTTGTAGTTGCTCAAAACAATATAGAACAGCTATTTAAACAAGATGACGCTGCCGAAACAGTGGGTAACAACTCCCAAGCAGAGATGATTTGGCGTCAAGTTTTACAAGTTGAACCCAATAATGGCAAAGCTTATAACAATTTGGGGAATGCTTTGCGGCGGCAAGGAAAATTAGATGCAGCCTTAGCAGCGCACCAGAAAGCGTTACAACTCAATCCTAATGATGCTGAAGCTTACGTGGGTATAGGGAATGTGCTAAATGCTCAAGGGAAACAAGAAGAGGCGATCGCATTTCACAAGAAAGCCTTGCAACTCAACCCTAACTTTGCTACTGCTTACAATGGTCTAGGCATTGCCCTGAGTGACCAGAAGAAATTAGATGCAGCAGTTGCCGCCTACCAAAAAGCAATTCAACTCAACCCCAACGATGCTACTGCTTACTACAATCTCGGCAATGCCCTGAGTGACCAGAAGAAATTAGATGCAGCAGTTGCCGCCTACCAAAAAGCAATTCAACTCAACCCCAACGATGCTACTGCTTACTACAATCTCGGCAATGCCCTGAG
>NZ_JABXKK010000035.1:150927-156845 GCF_017115045.1 Nostoc sp. NMS8
TTCAACTCAACCCCAACGATGCTACTGCTTACTACAATCTCGGCAATGCCCTGAGAGAGCAGAAGAAATTAGATGCAGCAGTTGCCGCCTTCCAAAAAGCAATTCAACTCAACCCCAACGATGCTACTGCTTACTACAATCTCGGCAATGCCCTGAGAGAGCAGAAGAAATTAGATGCAGCAGTTGCCGCCTTCCAAAAAGCAATTCAACTCAACCCCAACTTAGCTACTTCTTACAACAATCTCGGCATTGCCCTGAGAGAGCAGAAGAAATTAGATGTAGCAGTTGCCGCCTTCCAAAAAGCCCTAACATTACCAGATACCCCTGGCCCACCAGCCAGCGACTATACTCTTGCTCACAATGGCTTGGGTTTAGTGTTCCAACAGCAAGGAAAACTAAAAGAAGCCATTCAACAGTTTGACAAAGCAGAAGATATTGACCCCAATTATATCTATGCCAGTAACAATAATATAGAAGCAAGGCAGTTATGGAAAACGAAAGACGATACCCAAGCTAAGGGGGTAGAAGACGATCGCCAATGGTTGCCTAAAAATGACCCAACTATACCCATTAAGCGTTCTGTGGTACGCATCACTGCCGAGTTTTCTACCAGCGATCGCCAAGGAATAGAGATCGGCACTGGTATAGTCATTCAGCGAAAAGGCAACAGAACATTAATCCTCACTAATCGTCATGTCATTTTTGATGGCTATGAAAAGGGTAAAAATATTCAAGTTGAATTTTTCAGTACACCGCCATCAAACCGAGTGCGAATGCGGCGAGATGGTAAGCTATTCAAAATGACTACAGACAAAGAACTCGATTTAGCCGTTTTGGAAGTTAGCGGTAAACTGCCAGAAGATATCCAGCCTTTACCTATTTCCTCAAGTGCGATCGACCCCGGAATACCCATTCGGATTATCGGTCATTCTGCCCAAAGAAAAGAAGATAAATCTTGGTCTATCAAATCAGGACAAATTAGCGATAAAAACCAGCAATTAGAAATATCTCAAGCTGCACTCACACCTGGTTATTCTGGCAGTCCGGTAATTGACTCGCAAAATCAACTTTTAGGCATCGTCTTTGCCCAAAAAAAAGGTCAATACCGAGATTTAGCCTATCCCATATCTGAGATTCAAAAACAACTGTCCACTTGGAACATTAAATAGACGCGATGAATCGCGTCTCTACAACAAACTATGAATTATAAAATTATTCTTGCCAGTCTATTAATCTTCAGCGTCAGCCATCTTCCTGCTGCTGCTTCTTGCCTAGAAGGGAACCCCAAATCTACCGATTATATCCAGCGCAAACCACCCAATCGTTGCGAAGGCATCAAAGAAGAACAATTAAGCGGCAATAGCTTGAGCCTGATTTCCATTGCTACCCGAAACCTAACCAGTTTTGGCAAAACCCTGACGGTGCAAATTCCCCGGATCAGTGGTGGTGAAAATCCTCAAGTAATAGTGAAATCTTTGGGAGAGAATTATCACTATCAAATGGATGACTTGTTATTGTCTAATAATGGTTCGCGTTTCAGCTTTAGCTGGGATACTTACGTTCTCAGGCAAGCAAAAATACCAGCTAACAAACTTCGCGCTGTGGCATCCTATAACCTTGGTTCCCAGCCTGTGTATGTTCCAGTCATTTTGGGGCAAACTTCGGGGAAGTATGAATTTGTCTTTTATTCCCAAGACAGAGTGAAATTTACCACCTTTGAAATCATCTCCAAAGGTCAACCAGCAATCTATAGCACTTCCCGCCCTAACCCGAAAAAGGGTGAAACTATTTTTAGCTGGGATGGTAATGCTCCACCAGGACGCTATGAACTGCACTATGTTGCTAATATTGACCGAAGAGATCAACCTAGCGATCGCATCGAAAGGCGAATTGTATTTGAACATAACCCAAATTGGTTGAAATAAGTCATGGCATCTCGGCAAAAAGCCAAACAAAAGTTTCCCAACTTCATCAAGATTCGCCAATGGTTGAATTCTCTGAAAACATATCTAGTTGCATGGTTTTTAATCAGTACTTCAGCCATTAAGCGCATACTACGAACCATTTCAAATCATAAAAATTCATTGTTGGTGTTGCTGTTACTTTTGTTCTTGACTATTGTCACCTTTGCTGCTGTTGTACCTGGTACACATACATTTGAAGGTAATATCATTGCTAAAGAAATGAGTTTTATTTATGATGGAGAACAATCAAAACTCTTTCTTCAAGATATTCGCGGTATTAAAGAACTAGAAAATGAAGGTAGACAAACCCTGACTTTCACCGGAAAGTTTCAAAGTGAAACTTGGCCAGAACTTAATCAATTAGACTCTTTAAAAATCCAGCTTAAAAACAGCGAGAGTAGATGGATTGTTACTCCAGCTAATCTTAAAATAACAAGTGAAATCAACCTAGAAGAACTCAGGCTGCAACCAAATACAAAAGTATCTGGATTAAGTTATGACTTTTATCGCAATCAGCTTGCTTTTTTTCTGCAATCTAACTCCAAATTAGATTTAAAAAACAATCAAAATACATTAGAACTATATTTAGGTGAACAACCAATCAAGGTGATATTAGAAGGATATGAATTACTAGATTTAAAATTACCAAATCAACCAGATAAGGAAACACCCCTAGAATTTATTGTCAATCCTAATAATAAAAAGTTTAACTTAGAAATTGCACCAAGTGCTAATATTAGTATTACCCTAGCCAAACCTCCAAAATATGAATCAGAACAATGGTTTAGAGAAAGGATAGAAACCAAAGATGTGAAATTTTTAGATTTGGACAGAAATGGTAAAGATGCCAGAGACGATTTAAAATTTTCTACTATTGTGGAAGGTAAAATCCGCATGGTAGGACAGGAACAGGATATTAGGCAAAATCAGTTTCTCATGGGAGAAAACCCTGATACTCCTCTAAATATTCAATTGATACGCCACCTTCAAATTGTCCCTAAAAAGGGGATAGAAGCCCGCTTTTCCGGGAAAACTAAAGAGATTCAAATTGGTCTAGATCAGAATTTTCCAGTTTCTCAAATACAGGGTAGCTGGTTAGATGGCGTTTTACCTCGTGATGCAATTATTGCGCTGTTCTCTTTTGGGGCTGCTACGGTTGCCAATCTGCTATCTTGGTTATTTAGTAACGCTTCTAAATCTGCGTCTAAAACATAGCCATCAATCATAATTAGGATACAGCAACGTTTTTGAGGATAGTCATTGGCCCTTCAGCTTTGAGAATTTCCATTTCTGCTGCATTTCGCACTAGCAAAGCACCAGCGAATCCTAATGAATTTACAGAGATAGAGTGAAAATGCTCCTGCGATCGCGGTACGATCAACATCCATTCTCGTGTCGCTAGCAGATTGTAAGCACCAGATTGCTTTGCATCTAAACCCACAGCCTGACGCAAAGTGCGATAAACTTCCAGTGTTTCTTCTGCGCCTGTAAAGGGCGACTGCACCCAATTGGAATTTAGTAGTGCGAAAGCCTGTACAAAAGGAAGTTTTAGTGAAGTTGCATTCGAGTTCTGAAATTGTGCAGACTTCACCAGAGGTTCAATAGGCATCTGTGGCCCTTCAGGTGCGAGTGGTAGAGGAACTAATTGCAAGTGTTTGTGTCGCTGACTAGCACCTGCGGTTTTGCCACTGTTGTAAAATATTAGACCATCAAAATCAGCCAAACACGCCCACATCGCCGCAAAATCTTCCAGGGTGAGTAAACTTTCCTGTTCCTCAAAGCGACGGGTGATGATTAGCAGGTGATAATCAACAACATTGAATTTATTTAAAATACATAAATGAGTATCAGAAATATCTGCCACAAATAAATCTTCTTCATAGGGCAAAAAAGGATTAAACTCTTGACCAGACGTAACAGATTGTTTTTTCTGTTTTTCGTCGGCTGCTTTTTTGCGATTCAGGTTAGACAAAATCCGCACTAAAAAGCGCACGTTATCCTGTTCGACAAATTCAAATTCCGTCGGTATTGATAACAACGCTCCGCATTGCAAAGCATGTTCTGTCTGTTTTTTGACACTTGCCCATAAAGTACCAGGTTGAAGTAAGATTTTACCCTGTGCCATTTTATTCCTTCAGACATAGATATAACACGTAATCGGGGCGTACATTTGTGCGTCCCTAACAATGAATGACTAAGCTGTTGCGTCTTTAATTTGCACTAATATTTTTTCAATATGATTGTGGGGTGGGCAACATGAACGCCCTGATCATGCAAGTTGTATACGTAACAGCTTATTAATCGTTTTTCTCCCTGCGTTTCTGTATCAGGTGAGATGCGGTAAGTAAAATACCAAACCTTTCACAATAACGCAATACCCTCGCAACAAAACTGTCATAAATAATATCTACATTAGTAATACATCTAAATATCTTTCCAGACAGCAATGCAAAACCAATCTCACGATGGAGAAAACCCATCAAATAGCATTTTATCCGACACTGCTGACACCAAATACCATAATCGAGCGCCCTGGAAAAAGGCTGCCGCCTCTCTATCGCTGGTGCTACTGGGATCGGGTATGACATTAGCAGGTGGCTATATGGCTGGACATTCTCAGCAGGTGTCTGAGACTGCATCTAATTTGGCGGTGAGTCGAGTCAGTGCTGCTCCTCCATTAGCAGCAGGTGCAGATCCTAACTTTGTTATACAGGTGGTGCAAAAGGTTGGGCCAGCCGTGGTGCGAATTGATTCTTCACGAACGATAAAAGCCCAGTTACCAGATGAATTTAACGATCCAATTTTCCAACGCTTTTTTGGCTCTCAACTACCACAACAACAAAATCGGGTAGAACGGGGTACTGGTTCAGGTTTTGTTATTAGTGCTGATGGTCGTATTCTTACCAACGCCCACGTAGTCGATGGTGCTGATACGGTGACAGTTACACTCAAGGATGGGCGTAGCTTTAAAGGAAAGGTGTTAGGCAAAGACGAGTTGACTGATGTTGCTGTTGTCAAGATTCAGGCAGATAATCTACCGTTAGTAGCTTTAGGTAACTCAGATCAGTTGCAACCAGGAGAATGGGCGATCGCGATCGGCAACCCTCTTGGACTAGATAATACAGTAACTACCGGAATTATCAGCGCTACCGGACGCAGTAGCGATCTAATTGGCGCTTCCGATAAGCGAGTCGAGTATATTCAAACCGACGCAGCGATTAATCCTGGTAACTCTGGTGGGCCTTTACTAAACGCCCGTGGCGAGGTAATTGCCATGAATACAGCCATTATTCAAGGGGCACAAGGATTAGGCTTTGCGATTCCCATCAACACAGCACAACGCATTTCTAGTCAAATAATCGCTACAGGTAAAGCACAACATCCTTATCTGGGAATTCAGATGGTGGGGTTAACGCCTCAACTCAAACAAAATATCAACTCAGATCCCAATAGCGGTTTGAGTGTAAATGAAGATAAAGGTGTATTAGTTGTGAAAGTCCTGCCAAATTCCCCAGCGGCTAAAGCCGGGATTCGTGCTGGTGATGTGATCCAAAAACTTGGTGGCCAAGCAGTTACAGATGCCAGCAGTGTCCAAAAGGCAGTAGAAAATAGCCAAGTTGGAGGCGATTTACGTATGGAATTAAGTCGCAATGGGCAGAATCTTAACATAGCTGTGCAACCTGGGGCTTTCCCCACCCAAGTACAGTAATCACCGTGATTTATCAGGGCTGAAATGTTGATTACAAACTTTAGTTTTTTTATGCCTATAGCAATCCTATTTGATTTGTAAGAATTACAACCCGAAAGATCCCCGACTTCTTAGAGAAGTTGGGAATCTTTTTTCTTACAGAAGACCTGTCCGAAATATAAATTTGGGGACAAAAAATGGTAGAACGGAGATTTGAGCGTCTACCGTTGGTCTACCATAATGAAAAATCCACTTCATTATATTCA
>NZ_JABXKK010000116.1:0-40363 GCF_017115045.1 Nostoc sp. NMS8
ACGACCCTTATTTATGAATTCACTATTTTGTTATTCTGTCAATGCGTAAGTCCTATATTTTATGAATTTTGACAATATAACCACAAGTTATAATACTTAAAACTGAGAATATATAAAATGATAAAAATGGTATTGTAATTTTAAATAACTTATTTTTTAATTCAAGCATAATTGATATCCTAAATACAATTATTAAAATGTAAGTAAAAACGGTTAAATAACCGTATAAAATATGGTTTCAATTATTGATATCGACTTATATATACATATATAAGTGCTATCCGTAAACAGCTTATTCTTTTAAGTTAAGCAACTATTACCGACTTGTTAACCTTTCTTAACGGTCACAATGGCAACAATGATGTCTGCTTACTCGATTATAAAAATAATGTATAGTATAAAATACTAATATTTTGTAAATTTTGTATGTTGATTAAGTTAGTAAAACATAAAGAAGACGAATATATACTTAGATAAGTTGGTTAAAAAGCGATTACCACGGCACGAACAAGCATCTAATAAGTTTTAGTAATTAATGGAACTGAAGAGTCTAAGCTTGTCTTTAGCAAAACCGAGAATACTGTGAATTTAGGCTGGTGTTTGGTTAAAAAAGAAACAAAAAAATTATCAAATCCATCACCAATTGGTTATAAATCCGTGCTTGTGCCCCTGCATACGGCGGTTGAGTTACTAGTAGCTAGCAGGCATCATTCTTACAGAAAGCGATCGCCATTGCCGTGCATTTTGTCAAATTTTTGAGTCAAAATGAAGAGGACTGAAAAAGGATTATTCTCATGACTATTCGTGAAACTGCGTAGGCGTAGCCCGTCGTAGACATCGCTTTTGGTGCTGCTTTCATTTCACAAAAATAAGATAAGACTGGTATCTTTAAGGTAAATAATTGTCATCTAATAATTGAATAAGAGTGTAAGGACACTTTTCTAGAAAAATAGTTAAATCGGTTTTAATTTTCACAAGATCAACCGCACTTTGATAAATATCCTCTAAATCATCCTGTAACTTGTTTATTAAATTCGTCGTTAAATGATTATTTAAGTCATATCTAAAGGTTTTAATTTCTCCAATCCAATGACGATGGTTTCTTTCATATTCCACCTGCCAGTATTGGAGTAATAATATATGAATAATAATTTGCCTTGAAAGACCTTTGGCTTTAGCTAAATCTCTTTTACCCAAACTGATTAATTCCTCAATTAAGTTTTCTAAATCAAGTTGGTTAAACTGCTTTTGCTTTAATAATTTAATAGTTTCTTCTAGCCATAAATTTTCATCGGTTTCATAGAGTTGTTTTAAGTTGGTAGTAATTGTCATATTTTTACCTTCTACCTATATTCGATAATTTAATCATATACAATTATAAATTTATAGATGCAAACCACCAAAATCCAGAGAACTGCTAAAGACTATCAATGCACCAAGTTAATTTGAAAGAAGCTGAGACTCGCCTAGCAGAATTAATTGAAGAGGCGGCTGGTGGAGAAGAAGTCATCATCACGCGTAATGATGGGACATCTTTCAAGATTGTGCCACTTAATGTAGAGTTACGCCCCAAGTTTGGTAGTGCTAGGGGTTTAGTAAAAATGTCAGATGATTTTGATGAGCCGTTGGCAGATTTTGAGGAATACGCTCAATGAGGCTCCTGCTCGACACCCATACGTTTTTATGGTTTATTGAGGGCAGTTTCAATCTCAGTGAGACAGCAAAAAACCTGATTGAAGATCAGGAAAATCAAAGATTTTTGAGCATTGGGAGTCTTTGGGAAATTTCTATCAAGGTCAGTATCGACAAGCTAAAACTGGAAATGACTTTTTCTGAGTTGGTCAAACAACAAGTTTATGGTAACGCTATTGAATTGCTCGAAATACGACCAGAACATTTAGATGAGTTAGCAAAGCTGCCTTTTTACCATAAAGATCCATTTGATCGGCTCATAATTTCTCAAAGTTTGGTGGAGAGCATACCTATAATTACTAAAGACAGCGTGTTTGAAAGTTATCCTGTACAGATATTGTGGTGAATTGTACCGCATTTACACAGAAAGTTATTGGCAAAAGTCGAGGTCGGAAAGCGATGCTTACGGCAGCAATGCTCAAGACTAGTTAAGGCTTGTGCCTATACTAAAAAGGAAAGACTAGAAGAATCTTAATCTCAAAATGCTATTAATCGAGAGACATTTGTAAGCCAAATTATAGAGTGGTTTCGATAAGAACATCAGGCACAACCCGTGAGACACTGTGAATTTAGGGTGGTGTTGGGTTAAAAAAGAAACATGAAAATCATCAAAACCATCACCAATTGGTTAGAAACTCGCGCCAGTGCCCCTGCTTATGGCGGTTGGGTACTAGCAGCAACGGCTATTTGTTTTTTTGGCGCAGGTATCAATACGATGGCTGGTTGGCTATACGCCATTAGCGGCATCAGTTTTGCCCTTTTGGGTGTAGCAGCCATCTTACCGCCGCGATCGCTCACAGGTCTATCCATCACCCGCCGTCCCATTAAACCTGTGTCAGCAGGTGACGATCTAACGGTGGAATTAGAAATCTGCAATCAAACACAGCAGCCTATCAGCTTATTGCAAGTTGAAGATATACTGCCCTTCGTCTTAGGGAAACCAGTACAAAAGGCAATCGAAACAATTCCTAGCCAAGGCAGTTACCGTTGGGTATATTACCACCCGACTCAGCGCCGGGGTGTTTATCGCTGGCACACAGTAGAACTCGGTTCTGGTGCGCCTTTGGGGTTATTTTGGTGTCGCCGTCAGCGTGATTGTGCTGCCACAGCGATCGTTTATCCTACAGTGTTACCTCTGGCTACCTGCCCCCTAGTAGATGAAATGGGGCAAGAAGAGAGCAAAAGGGGCGATCCTCGTGGTAGACCATTGCAGACAGCGACAACAGGGCTAGTGCGATCGCTCCGTCCTTATCGCATCGGAGATCCCACCCGTCTGATTCACTGGCGAACTAGTGCCCGCTACGGGGAATTAAGGGTGCGAGAGTTAGAAATGGTAACAGGTGGACAAGAAATAGTTATTGCCCTCGATAGTACTAGCAATTGGGAAGAAGAAAACTTTGAACAAGCAGTAATTGCCGCAGCATCACTGTATTTTTATGCACAGCAACAACAATTAGAGGTGCAGTTATGGACAGCATCAACAAGTTTAATTAAAGGCGATCGCTTTGTTTTAGAAACCTTGGCAGCAACCGCAGCCTTAGAAGATGCCAGTTCAGTAGTTCCTAAAAGCTATCCCTTGATTTGGCTGACTCAAAACCCCCTGAGCCTTGCTAAACTTCCTCAAGGTAGTCGCTGGGTTTTGTGGCCAAATATTTCTGCACCAGCTGAACAAGAGGTAATTAATTGGGAGCATCCTGGTATAGTTTTGCAAAGCGATGTCTCCGACGGGCTACGCCTACGCCCACTGCAAGCCCAACTACAAAAAACATTACGGTCATAAACTGCAAGGGCATTGGGCGAATGGCACTAAGAAAAGGGAAAATCGTTGAGGCAGCAGGGGTGCAGAGGAGCAGGGGAGAAAGAAGAAGTTTTAGGTATTTGCGTTCGGATATTTAGAAATTCCCCTCTGCACCCTTGCCCCCCTGCCCCTCTGCAATCTTTACGCTGCATACTCTTCAGCTTAACTTAGTGCCATTCGGCATTGGGCATTGAAAAGAGGCAGAGGGGCAGGGTGCAGGGGGCGCAGGGGAAGATTCTTCTCCCCTGCTCCCTGCTCCCTGCCCTTACGCGTCCCCAATCCCCACGCAAGTTAAACTTTTATGATTTCCTAGATTTTGTCTAATCCCAGCAACCAGACATATCAGGCTTTGAGCGTAGGTAAGACAATTGGAGCAAGCAAGGTTGGGGAAATACACCCAGTAATCCTCTAGTGAGGCTGAGGTACAATGCAAAGAAATATTTAAATTATGAACGACATGATCGCATCAGAACATAACACAAAATCCAGCGATAAAAGCCTAGAGGCAATGCGGCATTTTTCCGAGCAATACGCCAAGCGTACTGGAACATACTTCTGTTCTGAACCTTCTGTCACCGCAGTCGTGATTGAAGGACTAGCCAAACATAAAGACGATCTGGGTGCGCCTTTATGTCCTTGTCGCCATTATGAAGATAAAGAAGCTGAGATTCACGCCACATATTGGAACTGTCCTTGTGTGCCAATGAGAGAACGCAAAGAGTGCCATTGCATGTTATTCCTCACCTCTGACAACGAGTTTGCTGGAGACAAACAAGAAATTTCTCTGGAAACAATCAAAGAAGTACGAGACAGCATGGGATGAGCGAAATCATCCCCCAAGAGTTTTGGCAAGGCGTAGAACAGTTCAATTCTGGAGAGTTCTACGCTTGTCATGACACTTTAGAGGCTTTGTGGATTGAAGCTGGCGAACCAGAAAAAAGCTTTTATCAAGGCATTCTCCAAATTGCTGTGGCACTGTATCATTTGGAAAATCGGAACTGGCGAGGTGCTGTAATTCTATTGGGAGAAGGCAGCAATCGCCTACGCCGTTACCCATCTAGTTACGGCGGCGTTGACGTAGATGAGCTATTGAGTCAGAGCGCAGCGTTGTTGACGAATTTACAACAAATAGGGCCAGATAAAATTGCTGCTGGCGATCTGGGCGAAAATCAAATCTTATCTTTGCCTAGAATTGTGCTAAGTACTGATTAGACATCTGGTGAAATTAATTATGCCTTGTCCGAAATTCCTAGTAGGCATAATTCATGAATTGTGCCTACGTCATTTTCACTCAGATGTCAATTAGCTGAAACCTTGAGGTTGAGGGTAGCGTCACTATTTCAGCCAGTAGTTATCGTAAATCACTCCAGATTGTATATTTCATAATCTGGATAAAGTACTTGAGATAATTAGAATGCAAGCTGAAATCCTAAATCCCTAATTCTTATGATGCTCTGCTATCAATTGCCCATGTCACAGTTCCGTCGCTTTGGATTAGCTTTAATGCTGCCAGCTGCACTCTTAGGCGCTTTTGCCTTCCCTACCCAAGTACAAACCGCTACTGCACAAACATCTCAGGCAAATCGCCCCCTGACTATCCGCGCTGATGTGCAAGAATATGATGCTAAAAATCAAGTAATCACCGCTCGCGGTAATGTGCAAATGTTGTATCCGGCTCGCCAAATTCAGGCAACATCTGCCCAAGCACAGTATTTTAGTAAAGAACGCCGAATTGATTTCAGTGGTAACGTCTATATTTTGCAACAGGGCGGTAACAGTATCCGAGCAGAGAAAGTAACCTATTTAATCGATGAAGGGCGATTTGTGGCTTTACCCCAATCCAACCGTCAGGTAGAGTCCATCTACATGATCGAGGAATCAAATAATAGCGGACAAACTGCGACACCTGCCCCACAAACACCACCTTTGAAGCCTTCTAATTAGCATTTACCACCAAGAAAGGGTGCTTCCAGCGTGAAAATTGTTTTAGAGAATATTCACAAATCTTACGGCAAACGAGTAATTGTGAATCGTGTCAATCTTTCTGTTGCTCAGGGCGAAATCGTTGGTTTACTAGGCCCCAATGGGGCTGGTAAAACGACGACCTTTTACATTGCCACAGGTTTAGAAAAACCCAATCAAGGAAAAGTTTGGCTGGGTAGTTTAGACGTGACGGGAATGCCAATGGACAAAAGGGCACGATTGGGTATTGGTTATCTAGCACAAGAAGCAAGTGTTTTTCGCCAACTCTCGGTAGAGGATAATATTCTGTTAGTGCTAGAGCAAACTAATGTGCCACGATGGGAGTGGTCAAGGCGACTCAAAACTTTACTGGAGGAGTTTCGGTTGGAAAAATTGGCTAAGAGTAAAGGAATTCAACTTTCTGGTGGTCAGCGACGACGGACGGAATTAGCAAGGTCTTTAGCTGCTGGACGAGAAGGGCCAAAATTTTTACTTTTGGATGAACCATTTGCGGGAGTTGATCCGATCGCAGTTTCAGAAATTCAGCAAATTGTCGCACAACTGCGCGATCGCGGTATGGGAATCTTAATTACAGATCATAATGTCCGCGAAACCCTTGCCATCACCGATCGCGCCTACATCATGCGTGAGGGACAAATCCTCGCTTTCGGTACTGCTGACGAACTCTATAGCAACCCCCTTGTGCGGCAATATTATTTAGGAGATAATTTTCAAGCCTAAATTAACAATTATTAATTAATAAAGGATATTTTTATTGTTCATTCTTAAGCATAAATTTCTTAGTTAATTCTCAATCATTGAGAATTTTATTTTGATATTAAACATATACTTTGCTTCACAAGAATTGCCAATATTTTACTTTTCAAGTTGCTTATGATATCAAAGAAACTCTCGTCTTTTAACAGTCCCTATTCGCTGCTGCCTTTTACGATCATGGATCGCTACCTTGCTAGCGAATTGTTAGCGCCGTTTTTCTTTGGTGTCGGAGCTTTTTCATCACTTGGTGTCACCATTGATGCTGTATTTGATCTCATCAGAAAAATCGTAGAATCTGGGCTACCCATAGACATCGCTATTCAAGTTTTTTTGTTAAAATTTCCC
This sequence comes from Nostoc sp. NMS8, assembly GCF_017115045.1. Taxonomy (GTDB): domain Bacteria; phylum Cyanobacteriota; class Cyanobacteriia; order Cyanobacteriales; family Nostocaceae; genus Nostoc. Next base: position 6,575 of record NZ_JABXKK010000116.1, read on the forward strand.
AACTTTATCGTCTTAGCCTTTCCCATGTCTACGCTGCTGGCTACTTTGATGACCTACAGTCGTCTTTCTAGCGAGAGTGAACTAATTGCCCTGCGTGGTTGTGGCGTAAGTGTCTATCGTCTGGTGCTAACTGCTGTGATGTTAAGTCTTGTGGTTACAGGATTGACATTTGTGTTTAACGAACAAATTGCACCAGCAGCAAATTATCAAGCGGCGATGACTCTGGATAAAGCCCTGAAATCAGACAAGCCAATTTTGAAACAGCAAAATATTTTCTATCCTGAATATCAGGATGTTGCCCAGCCGGATGGTTCTAAGAATCGGATATTAACACGCTTGTTTTACGCCGACCAATTTGATGGTAAGCGTATGACAGGTTTGACGATTATAGATCGCTCAACGAAAGGTCTAAATCAAATTCTGGTATCAGAATCCGCCCAGTGGAATCCTTCTCAAAATGTTTGGGATTTTTATAACGGTACGATCTATTTTGTCGCGGCCGATCGCTCTTATCGCAACATCGTTAGATTTGAACACCAACAACTGCAACTACCGCGCACCCCATTAAGTCTGGCAGAAAAAAGTCGAGACTATGGTGAGATGAATATTTCTGAAGCACTACAGCAACTAGAAGTGGAAAATCTTGGTGGCGATCGCCAAAAAATTCGTAAACTTGAAGTGCGGATTCAACAAAAAATCTCCTTGCCCTTTGTATGCGTAGTTTTTGGCTTAGTCGGCGCAGCAATGGGAAGCATACCCCAACGGACTGGCAGAGGTACCAGCTTTGGGATTAGTGTCATAGTAATATTTTCGTATTACTTAATTTTCTTTATTAGTGGTGCGATCGCACAAGCAGGTGTTCTCTCTCCCTTTATGGGGGCTTGGTTCCCCAACTTTCTTTTTTTGGGAATAGGCCTATTCTTATTGATGCGAGTTGCTAGACGGTAAATTGAGATAGCAAGAAGTAGGGGGCAGAGGTGCAGAAGAGGAGCAGGGAAGCTCTTAGCTGGAAGCAAGAGAGAATTTTCCCCTCCGCCCCCTGCACCCCGCCCCTCTGCCTCTTTTCAATGCCCAATGCCCCTTTTATCTTCATTCAATTATGGGTGATAATTTCGACATTCCGGTGCATGTGGGTTTTCCTTGCAGTATTCTTCAAAAGAGACTTTGGCTGATACCATACCCTCAGCTTTTTGATGAGCTGCTTCTGCCTGGAGTTCTTCTACCTCATCCCACGCCGCCGCACAGGATTTAGAATAAGCACCTTGTTCGGTGCAAATAGCACGAGCCTGCTCAATTGCTTTTTGAATTCTCTCCTCCAGCAGTGGCGCTTTTGGTGCTTCCACAAAGTCGCTTTTGGTCAAAATGTCGGTAATTGAGATGATGCCCAACAGCTTACCTTGAATCACAGGTGCGCGATGAATCCCAGTATTAGCAAATAACCGCGCTACATATTCCACACCCAAATCAGGATTGACAACAATGCAGGGTTTGCTCATAATTTCATAAACCCGCACTTGCTTTGGATCTTTACCGTAGGCTGTTACCTTATAGACAATATCCGTTGCTGTGACAATGCCATAAGCGTCATTCTCATGGCGACAATCCACAACCAGCGCTCGTAATCCTTTGTCCTTCATCAGCCCCACCGCTTCAGCAACAGTTGCCGAACCGCGAATAGTAACTACCTCTTTGGTCATGATATCTTCAGCTTTCATCATTGCTGTAGTCTCCTGGTTAATAGTCCGGTGCAGCACAACGCCCTTATGGACGTATCGAAGCATTGCAGCGCACAGTTGGCTAAATATTAAAGTAAAAAAAGTTGAACTTTTGCCCAGCTACAACAATAAATTAGACTAGTTATCAACTCCTGATGTTATCCAATGTGACCAATGCCCCAAAACTAAGCATAAATTGCGATAAAATTCTGCTAATCAACAAATGATGAGTGGAAATTGACCAGTCAGGGACTTCCAGAAAATAAACTATTCCATCAATAATAATGATAATCATTTAAATGGGGATGAAAAGTCTGCCGTCGGCAGCCCTTCATCCCCATTTTGTAGTAATTTGAATAATGACTATGTAAAAAAGATAGTTCTAATATAACGTGAGTTCGATGAACCTCTCCCTCCCAACCTCCCTCTCCGAAACGGAAAGGGAGGAGCAACGAAAATTAAGCTTTTTGCTCCCCTCTCCGTGTCGGAGAGGGGCTGGGGGAGAGGTCAAATAAGACTTGTCGAACTCACGTTAATATAGGTTTGCTATACAGGCTAGAGAAAAATCTATCCAACCCAGAAGTTTTTTTACAAGAATAGTGAAATGGGCAATGTCTACCAATACCGAAAACTCCAATTTCAATATTTGTGACATTGCCCAACCCAACGAAATAGCAAGATATCAGGAAAACCTAATTTTTCCGTTCACCCTTTTCTAAGGCTTTTTTTACTAAATCATCACTAACACTAGTTACACCCTCAGTATTAGAATTACCAACTTCCTTTGCTAACTCTAGATAATCATCAGGATTACCTGTTGACTGCGCTTCAACTTTTGTCTCTTGTGGCTTAGAGGTTGTATATTTAGGTGCTGTGGCTGCTTCGGCTGCTGCTTCACCTTCACCTGTGCGATCTACTTCGCTGACACTGAATTGTTGTGCAGCTGCATAATCAGCGTCAAAATCTACCGTTGGTGCTTTTTCGTTACCACTAGCGATGCTTTCAGCAGCTAATTGTGAATCATGAGTGGGAGATTCATTTAAATTGGGCTTTACTTCATCAGGCATAATTAAAACCTTAAGGTAAATTTTTTATTGCTTACTTAAGTGATAATAGCAGAGCAGTGCGCTGCTTTCTTGCTTCCTTCAGAGAGACTTTTACCTCTATTAAAAGGTAGATTAAATCTGTAAATATTTACTAATTTAACTCTTTCTATCGATAGTAGAATTTAATTCTCGAATTCTGGTAACACTTAGTCTGGCTTATTAAATTCTGTTGGAGACAAATAATAATGACTGCAAGTTACGACAAAACAATTTCTCAAGCTCAGAGCAATGAAACTCAAAAATTGGTGGATGGGTTTAACGCCTTAGATACCGATGCCAAATTAGCTTGGTTCTATTTTGTTTATGAAAAAATGGGTGATTCGATCACGCCAGCGGCTCCTGCTGCGGCTGAACCAGAGTTAGCACCACTTCTGCTAGGAGATTATTTTGAATTATCCGATGAGCAGCAACTAGACATTATGCGGGATATTGTTAACCGCAAAGACACAGAATATTCTCGTGCTTATGGGGCAATCAAAGAAAATAACCAGTTGTTAGTTTGGTATGCTTGGGCGGTAGCTATGGGGGATACGGTGGTTGGGATACCAGCTAGCTACCAGTCAAGTAAGGCAATTAACGATCTGGTTTCTCAAATTGAAGAACTAGATTTTGAAGAACAAATGTCAGTGTTTCGGACAATAGCTGGTGAGTTTGGTTACACCGATGTCAAGCCGATCGCAACGCAAGCCGAAACTGGGAAAACGTCAAGTTTGTAATCGGTTTTGGCATAGGTGTGGCTACACAAACTAAGTCCGTGTATGCGGACTTGAAGAACCTATGAGACGGCTAACTGACTCAAGTCGGCTGGGGTAAGGTTGGAGTGTACTACTTGGCCATCACGGAACCAAACGATGCGCTGGGTTTGACGGGCAACTTCTGGTTCATGTGTCACCATCACGACAGTGATTCCACTGGCATTGAGTTCGCCAAAAATATCTAAGACTTCTTGGGTTGTACGCGAATCAAGTGCGCCTGTTGGTTCATCGGCCAGGAGTACTACGGGAAGATTGACGATCGCCCGGGCGATCGCTACTCTTTGTTGTTGTCCACCAGATAATTGAGTTGGTTTATTGTTGAGGCGATTTGCTAAACCGACTCGTGTCAATGCAACTGTTGCGCGATCGCTTCTTTCTTTTGGATCGACACTAGCATACACCATCGGCAGCATCACGTTTTCTAATGCTGTTAGTTGAGGCAATAAATGGAATTGTTGGAACACAAACCCCAGCTTTTTATTACGGATGTGTGCCAAAGATTTATCATCCATTTGCGCCACATCGATATTATCTAAGTAATAATGTCCGCCGGTGGGTCTATCTAGACAGCCGATAATATTCATGGCTGTGGACTTACCTGAACCAGAAGGCCCCATAATTGAACAATATTCACCTTCGTGGATAGTCAAATTCACATCGTTGAGGGCTTTGACTTCGGTCTCACCACTGCCATAGATTTTAAAGATATTCTCCAAACGAATAATTGTTGATTTTGGGACGGGATTGGGAATTGAAGAATCGGTAATTGAAATAGTGTTTGTCATAAGAATTTAGTTATTCAGTTGGTAGATATGCAATTGTAGCAACGTGCCATCAGCATTACGCTCAAATCTAATTAATTCATTTATCTGACATAACTGGAAGAATTGCTCATCTGTTATTTGAAGAACAAGAGCAAAGTTGATACTTAACGCATCCATAGAAAAATTTCAACTTGAATATTCCCATAAAAATGCCAAAAGCGAATGCACTTTAGCGAAAAACATATTTAGAATGATTGACTCTAAGTATTGATTACTTTATCCGCAGCACCAGTTAATATTTCATCCATCCAAGCATTTATGCTCTTCCCAGCCTTTTTAGCAGCAATAAATATTTTACGGTGGTGTTCTGGAGTTGTGCGGAATGGAAGTTTACCAGAGAATGGTTTATCAGGCTCCTCTCCTAGTTCTTCAGAGAAAGCAAGATAATCATCAACAGAAATTTTAAATTCTTGACGCGCTTCCTCTACAGTTTTTGCCTTAAAGGTAATCACGTCATTAATATCTAGGACTTGGCCAAAAAGTATTCCCGCCTCTACATCTACCTCTATACTAGCTGTGTATCCTTTATAAGTCATCATATTTCAATTCCTGCCTTAATTAAAAATTCTCTAACAGATTTGACTGCTCCTTTATCTGTCTCATTTTGAGGATGCGGTTCGTGAAAAACAGCTTTCACATCATTTGATTTCACACAAACCCGTGAATTTCTACCTTGAGTAATATCAGCACCTAAAGCTATGAATAAACTTTCAATATCTTTCCAAAGAATATTAGATGGTACAGGATTTGTAAAAATTAACTCTAAAATCTGACGTTGTTTGTTATTGAGATCCATTTAATCAATACAATTACAGCCATATTACAGTTAAGTTGAGTATAACCATCAATTCCACGATATCATATTATGATATCGTGGAAAATATAGAAGCGTAGGTGTAGCCCATCGTAGACATCGCCTATTGTGGAAGAGTGAGTGCGTTAGCGTAGCTCACCGTAGGTATTACCTTGCAGAAAACCTCAAAAATAAGACGTAGATGCGTAGCAGGTTGTTGTTAGACATTTCTCTAGCCACCTTTGCCGTTAGTTGTAGCTTGAGTCGGTTGAGTGACGGGAACCGTTACAACTGTAGGAACTTGTGAAATAGATTTTTTACTCGTACTCCGCTTTCGGCTAGAACCACCTGCTTTTGAATACTCCATACTGTTTCTACCGTAGATAGTTGCAACTGCACTAAACATCCTCTCAGATAGTTCCGAGAGTTCTTTGTCCATCTGATTCATCGTCTTACGAGATTCCTCAAGATTAGATAGAAGGGTATTATGGGCTTCTAATGTGGCACGGGTATTATCAATAAAGCGGGTATAAGCTTCAATTGTTAATCCATGCCCTAAATCCAGGTTCTCATTAATGGATTTAAGCAGTGCAAGACGGCGTTGAGCTTTGTCTACAGGAGCAGAACCGCGAGTTCTTAGAGACATGGGAGATATTTCTTGAATAGTTCTATCTCAACATAGCGGAATGCCTTTCTACGTGAGATGAGTAGTTTTGTGGATTTAATTAAGAGTTAATATTGAGAGTTTCTCTGTATTTTTACTAATCCATTCACCTGTATTTGTCTGTTGTTTTAGGATGAACGCAATCATTTATGTAACAGCGATCGCCGAAATAGCAAATGCTGTCGCCGAAATAGCAAATGCTGTCGCCGAAATAGCAAATGCTGTCACCGAAATAGCAAATGCTGTCACTGAAATAGCAAATGCTGTCGGCGAAATAGCAAATGTTGTCGGCGAAATAGCAAATGTTGTCGGCGAAATAGCAAATGCTGTCGCCGAAATAGCAAATGCTGTCACCGAAATAGCAAATGCGATCACCGAAATAGCAAATGTTGTCGCCGAAATAGCAAATGTTGTCGCCAAAATAGCAAATGCTGTCGCCGAAATAGCAAATGTTGTCGCCGAAATAGCAAATGCTGTCGCCGGAATAGCAAATGCGATCGCCGAAATAGCAAATGTTGTCGCCGAAATAGCAAATGCGATCGCCTGTTATGGAAGAGTGAATGCGTTAGCGTCGCTTACCGTAGGTATTGCCTGACAGAAAACCTCAAAAATAAAGCGTATCGCATAGCGGCTTGTCGCTAGACATCGCCCGTAATTATAGTGTTAGGTTCGCGTCTGCCACGATTTTGGATCTCTGCGACCATGAAAAATTGCCGTTACTATTAATCGACTCGACACAATCCGATAGTACACAGCATAGGGAAATCGCCGCACTACTGCTCGTCGAATATCACCGTAGACAATTACATAGGATTCTGGCATCTGAGAAATTCGATTCACTGTTTCGTCTACACAGTCTAAAAACTCGTCACCCAGACCGGGTTTCTGACTCTCGTACCAACTGTGTGCATCATTGAGTTCTTCTCGAACCTCTGGGCGAAACACCAGGACATAATTCATTGCTGTCCCTTAATTGATGCTTTGATTTCCTCCCAAGTCAGCACATTATCTGGATTTGAATCGTAGTCAGCAGTTCGACGATCAAGCTCTCGCTTTTGTGCATCGGTTAAATCAGGATAAACTTGCTCTGCTGCGATGCTATCCCAAATTGCCTGCACAATACGGATTCTATCTTCAACACTGAGAGTTGCAATTTCGTTCAAAGTAGCTGTGATATCCATACTGATTAACTTGGAGTGAGGAAGCAACTGGTACACCTTAAATATAGCGGACAAGATTTTGTCCATCAAATCAAACGCTGCATCTGCTTTGATGCCAAATAGTACGATGTCTACGACGGGCTACGCCTACGCTTTGCAGAAAACCTCAAAAATTAAGCGATCGCTGTTGTGTAAGAGTGAGTGCGATGCCGAAGGCTGGCTACGCCTACGCATTATTAGCTGCTTGAATTGTCTCACCTGTAAGTCGCAGACGTGATTATTCTAGTTGTAGCTTGTGGTGATCGCAGTGAAACCCAACGAATAAACTATGATCAAGAAGCAGACTTGATTTACTAGAGTGCTTTGCATGGTTTCAGCAGAATTAATCTCCACTTTGCGAGAACTTAGTCGAGCAGATAAGTTTTATATTATGCAGGTTTTAATCTCAGAGTTAGCCCAACAGGAAACCGATCTGATTAAGCCCGATCAGTCTTATCCTGTGTGGTCGCCTTATGATGCAGTTGAAGCAGCAGATACTATGTTAAAAGTGCTAGAAGCTGCTAAAACTCAAGACCATGCGTAACGCACAACGGTATTCCTTTATCCCGATTGATGTTGCATTGGGCGAAGCCAGTTTCCGCCCCTATCTACCCCTTACTTTGATCTACCAGCAAAGTTCTGCGATCGCATCCGGTCTGTTGGATACTGGAGCAAGCGTGAATGTGCTTCCTTATTCAGTAGGAGTTGAGCTTGGGTATGTGTGGGAACAGCAGACAACTGTATTGAGTTTGACAGGTAATTTAGCTCAATACGAGGCGCGTGTCGTGCTTCTTTAGGCAGTAGTTGGGCAATTTGAACCTGTACAACTTGTATTTGCATGGACACAGGCTACAAACGTACCGCTAATTTTGGGGCAAGTTAATTTCTTTATGGAGTTTGATGTTTGTTTCTACCGTTCCCATTTACAGTTTGAGATCAGCCCTAAATCGGTAGCCTCAGAGTAGCGGACGGAAGCTTTTGGTGGAGGTCATTGTAAAGAGCGATCGCCTTGCAGAAAACCTCAAAAACAAAGCGATGGCTCTTGTGGAAGCGTGAGTGCGATGTCTACGACGGGCTACGCCTACGCCTTGCAGAAAACCTCAAAAATAATGTGATCGCCTGTTATGTTAAATTTTTCTTCAAGTATGTTAAATTTTTCTTCAAGCCCATATTTGGCAAAACAAAACTCACAAGAGTAATTGCAACGTTCTGTTAAATGATAATTTATAACCAAATTTCTCATATCCATTTTTAGGAACCCCTAACTTAGCGCTTAAGTTCTTTTTAAGCTTTACACTTTAAGTATTCCCACAAATGAATCTGAATTAGCGATCTAATTAAACATTTTCCTGCAATTGCTCATAAAAAATATTACTTGCCACTTTACAAATAGTTAGTAATAGTATAATAAGAAGGGCAGGATACCTGCCCTGCAAGGACTATTTTATTCCTTCAATCCGTTCTTCAACCTCTTGGTACAACTTGTGTAGGCAATCCAAATTATCGCCGATAGTCTTTGAATAACCGCGTCCATTCACTTCCAACAAAGTTGATACAATTGCGGTTAAGGTTCAGCAACCGTGAATTTTATTTTGTTATTGAGTTACCAAATTACCTCAAGCTTTAAAACAAACCCCTGTAAAACATCTTCTCCTGACAAACTAACAGGCGATTCCAACACCTCAATCTCTTGGCCTTGCCGATAAATTTCTACTTGCCGCGATTTACGATTAATTAACCAACCCAAACGCACACCATTATCTATGTATTCCCTCATCTTTTCCTGAGCTATTTTCAAACTATCACTTGGCGAAAGTAACTCAACAACAAAATCAGGACTAAGTGGTATAAATTTTGTTTGTTGTTCTTGAGTCAGTGCATTCCAGCGTTCCAGTCTCAGCCAAGAAGCATCAGGTGAACGGTCTGCACCATTGGGAAGTTTGAAACCTGTAGAGGAATCAAAGGCGATACCCAATTTATTTTGCTCATTCCAAATCCAAAGTTGAGCAGTTAGCCCAGCATTACGATTTCCGGTTTCTCCCCCGGTTGGTGGCATGATAATTAATTCTCCGGTTGCAGTGCGTTCAAATCTCAAATCGCGGTTTGCTTGACAAAGCTGGAAAAACTGCTCATCTGTCAATTCCAGCACAGGTTTAAGGTTAACGGTTAAAGCATTCATTGGGGCATTTTAGATTGAAGATTAGGGCAGGTATCTTACCTGCCCTATAAGGACTATTCTATGCCTTCAATCCGGTCTTCAACTTCTTGGTACAACTCGCGCAGACGATCTAAATTATCCTCGCTAGTCTCCCAATAACCGCGTCCATTCACTTCCAACAAAGTTGATACAATCTTGCGGAAAGAATGGGGATTGAGGTTTAGTAACCGTTTCTGCATTTCTTCATCTTTGATGAAGGTTTCGTTAGTATCTTCATAAATCCAGTTATCCACAGCGCCGGCTGTTGCACTCCAACCTGTTGTATTCACCAACCGCTTGGAGAGTTCGCGCACACCTTCGTAACCGTGAGACAGCATCCCCTCGTACCATTTGGGATTTAACAATTTGGTACGCGCATCCAAGCGCACGGTTTCTGATAATGTCCGCACTTGGGCGTTAGCTGTGGTTGTATCTGCAATATAAGATGCTGGTTTTTTACCATCACCCCGCAGACTTGCCACTAGCTTAGTGGGATCTGAATCAAAGTAATGGGAAACATCCGTTAAGCTAATCTCGGAAGAATCTAAATTTTGGAAAGTTGCATCAGCAGTTTTTAATGTGCTTTCAAAAATCTGCCGGGATTCGTCCATGATTCCGGGGTTATCGGAATTGAAGGAGAAGGATTTCCGGTTGAGATACATTTCCTGCAACTCGGCTTCGCTATCCCAAGTGCTGTTTTCTACCGCCAAGTTGATATTTGACGAGTAGGAACCAGAAGCGTTGGAGAAAACACGCGTCGCTGCTTGACGCAGATTAATCCCCATTTCCTCAGCTTGTTGCAAAGCGTGTTTGCGAACGAAGTTCATTTCTAAGGGTTCATCTGCCTCAGCCGCCATCTTCACGCCTTGATCTAGCAGGTTCATTTGGTTGATGAACAAGTCGCGGAATACACCAGAACAGTTGATTACCACATCAATTCTGGGGCGTCCCAACTCTTCTAAAGAGATCAATTCCAACTTGTTCACCCGTCCCAAGGCATCGGGAACTGGACGCACGCCCACCATCCACATAATTTGCGCTAGGGATTCACCGTAAGTTTTGATGTTATCGGTTCCCCAGAGGACGCAGGCGATGGTTTCTGGCCATTTTCCTTCGTTTTCTGCCTTGTTACGGATCAAAAGCCTGTCTACGACAATTTTGGCTGATTGTACTGCTGCTGTTGTGGGGATGGACTGCGGATCGAGTGCATGGATATTCTTACCTGTGGGCAATACATCCGGGTTACGGATGGGATCGCCACCAGGGCCGGGTAGGATGTACTCACCTTCCAAGCCTCTGAGTAATGCCCCTAGTTCGTTGTCGGCACAAACTTGTTGCAGACAGAATTCTAAATACTCAAGTAGGGGTTTTAAGGCTGCGGTGTCAACTTTGGGATAACCTGCTTTATGCAATGCTTCTACCCAAGGTTCTTTTTTGCCCATGTTGAAGAAATTCAACCGGGAAACTAGAGAAACTCGTCCTTCCGCGTCGATTTGCTCTTGGACAAGGGCGGTAACTGCTGCACGGGTTGCCAAAGTGATATCTTGCAATAACTGGACATCTTCTAAAATGCCTCTGTCGTTATTTTGGTAGATATCGTCAATGTTACGCCCAATGCTGTTAGCGATAATTCCCGGTAAGCCTTGAAGTCCTTCTTCTTGACGATCTAGACTAGCAATGTTGACAAGAGTTGCGATCGCTTCTTCTGCACTTGGCGGTTTACCAATAACATGCAAACCACAAGGCAACAACCGCGACTCGATTTCCATCAACTTGCGATAAACGTTGCCAACAATATTATCGCGCTCATCAGCACTCATGTCTCTGGCATCGGTTTCTGGCAGGTTAATATCCTTATCCAGATTCACGATCCGGCATTTATCCATGATGCTGTTGACAATGGAAACACCGCGTCCACTATCTTTCAAGGTTTGGTAGGAAGCAATTAATTCGCTGAGTTCCTTCAAACCTTTGTACAAACCTGCATTTTCTGCCGGTGGTGTCAAGTAAGAAATTGTTTCGGCATAACTCCGACGTTTGGCAATTGTCGCCTCACTCGGATTATTGGCTGCGTAGTAATACAGGTTGGGAATTGAGCCAATCAAGTTATCTGGATAACAATCACCAGACATCCCCATCTGTTTACCTGGCATGAATTCCAAGGAACCGTGTGTACCAAAGTGCAGTACAGCATCAGCTTTCCAAACTTGCTCTAAGTAAGTATAGTAAGCAGCAAAACCGTGGTGAGGACTAGCTGAACGGGAGAATAATAGCCGCATCGGGTCGCCTTCGTAACCAAATGTAGGTTGAACACCGATGAAGACGTTACCGAATTGCTTACCATAAATTAGCAAGTTTTGCCCATCGCTGTTGAGATGTCCGGGAGGTGGGCCCCAGTTTTCCTCTAAGCGGTGAGAATATGGGGTCAGCGCCTCATACTCAGGAACCGACATTTTGTAAGCAATGTTCAGTTCTGGGCTGTTATACTGCGCCTGTGCGTCATGAATGACTTCTTGCATCAACGCTTCGGCTGATTCTGGCAATTCTGGTAAGTCGTAGCCGTTATTTTTGAGGGCTTTCATTACCTCGTAGATGGAGCCGAATACATCCAAGTAAGCGGCGGTTCCGACGTTGCCTTTATCTGGCGGGAAACTGAAAACGGTGATGGCGACTTTTTTATCCAGCTTCGGTTTGCGGCGGAGGTTAGCCCATTTTAAAGCGCGTTCGGCTACAGCTTCAACCCGATCGCGCAGTGCGATCGCTTTCCCGGTAGTTCCATCTCTACCCGATAATATAATTGGCTCAATTGCTCCATCCAATTCAGGAATTGCAATTTGCAAAGCTACTTGAATTGGATGTAACCCTAAATCGCTATCCATCCACTCTTCTGTGGTTTGGAATACTAAGGGTAACGCCACCATGTAAGGACGGTTTAAGCGTTTGAGTGCCTCAATTGCTTTGGGATGATCTTGTCTGGCTGGGCCACCCACTAAAGCAAAACCAGTTAGCGAGATAACTGCATCTACCAACTGTACGTTAGTATTTGGTTCATAGAAGTAGGCTTCCACAGGCTTGGAGAAATCCAAACCACCAGCAAACACAGGTAGTACCCGTGCGCCTAGGGCTTCCAACTCCTGCACCATTGCTACATAATGGGCATCATCCCCTGTAACTAGGTGAGTCCGTTGCAATACTAACCCGACACAAGGAGCTAGGGGATCTTTTAGATCGCTAGAAATATCCTTACGAGCAGTATACCAATTGAGGTATTCTCTGACATCTTCAAACATACCGGGAGCCAAAGGATGCCAAATCCCTAAATCGGGATAAACCACCGGCTGTTCGTATGTAGAAGGTGCAAAATCTTGTTTCTCTAAATCTTTAAATACGTATTTATCAGCTAGCATCAGCAAGAAGTTTTCCAGATTTTCTGGAGAACCACCTAGCCAATACTGAAAACTGAGCATGAAATTTCGGGCATCCTGTGCTTTTTCCATCGGGAGGAACTTCAGCACTTGCGGCAGGGTTCGCAAAAGCTTCAGCATTCCATCTTGGAATCCCGCACCGGATTTTTCTTTGCGTTTCCGCATGAATTGGGCGATCGCACTTTTTGACTGACCCAACTGTGCCAAGGAAAAGCTACCCATTTTACTCAGGCGCATTACTTCTGGCATGGAGGGAAAGACAACGGAAACGTCCAGGTGATCGCGGTGTGGTTCTACTGCTGCTACTACTTTCTGTGCTAAGTCTTCGATGAAAATGAGGGAAGCGATGAAGATATTCGCACTCTCAATTTCTCGTTTGAACTCTTCGTAGTTCTCTGGGTCGCGGAGTTCCTCAATCAAGTACCCGCTGATTTCAATCGCCAAGTTGGGATTGTTCGCGTTAATCGTGCGAACCGCTTGCGACAAAGCACTCTGGTACTGGGACTCAAGCACGACATAGACCACCTTGATTAAACTACGTCCGCGTAAGTTATCAGGCGCAATGTGTCTAATAGTGGACTTGACGTGTGTGAACATGCTTCTTCGGCTCCTTTGATGCGTGTTCTCTCTGAAAGTTCCTAACGGCATCATCAGCCACAGGTAACTTGTGATCTTTTAGGCAATATCTGTTTTTTATCAGAAAATGCTTGCCCAGTAGGCATTTTATCCCCTATATGACACAAATCGATATAAAAAACGAAATATTTCTTTGTAATTGTTGACTTTATATAAAAGTATTCGCTCACTTATTTGTAAAATTATTGTTACATTTTTTAATAACTAAATAACTTTTAAGCAATATTAAAGCAGTTACAAAACAAAACTTGCCTATGCTGACTAAAAAATATTTAGTCAGCATAGGCAGCCTTCAATTATGTAATTGCGGATTATACCAAACAAAAAACAACAGAAACTTGGTATCTGCTTACGAAAAAGTAACTTTTATTTAGCTAATATTGGCTTGCTATTTAAAGTATCCAAAATTCCATCATGGAATTTATTAACTGAAGACAAAACTCCGTTTTCTTTATCATTCAGTAATTAATGAATCTTTTACTTCATTCAAATAATTGTTGAGGTTTTCTCTTAGAATTGGTCTTTCTACTTTAACTGTATGATAATGATCCCAGATATCCCATGCTAAAACTCCTAACCCAGCAAGAGGATTCAGTAGCTCTAAACCTAAAAGTCCCGCAGCAACTTCACCTGTTCCTTCTGTTGCTACCTTTGTGGCAGTTTTAGTTGCTATCTTAGCAACTACTTTAGAAGTTCCTTTACTCACAATTCCTGTAGCAATTTTCTTAGTACCAATAACGCTAACAGCTTTCATCATTGCACTGGCAGCTACATAACCTGTACCACGCGAAAGTGCGCGAATAGAGAGATTTTGCTCTTTACCACCTGTATTATATGTTGTACTTCCTAAACTTTCTAGAAATTCCTCCCAAACAGGTCGGGGAATCTGATACTGACTTTGGATTCCTGCTAACTTTTGATTAGCTTCAGATACATATTTATCAATTGCTTCTCTTGTAAAACGTTCCATTTCAAGTTGCATTGATGATGGTTGCAAAACCTTTTTAGTAAATTAATTTTGGAAATTGCCAATTAATTTTTCAGCTTTTTCTTCTTCTGAAGTAGCACTAATGTTTACCCAAATAGCTTCTACACCAACACCCCACTGAGTAAAATAATTGTAGTACCAATCAAGAAACGGATGGTCTACACGTTGCATTACCTCATCATGCCATTGTTTCAGATTATTTGATGCAGATGCTCTGGCACTAACTAATGCCTTGCCAAGGGCATTTGCAACATCATCAGACATTTGAGATAGCTTTTGTTCAGGAATAGTAATGGTAACAATATTTGATTTACGTTTATATGCATCGCTGATGTGATTAAGCGAAAAATTACCCCATAGTTGAATAATGATTATGAAAACAACACCAATCCAAATGAATTTAGATGCAGATTTAATAAAATCACTATAGGCATGAATACGCTCTGTCTTCTGAGAAAAAGTCCCTTCATCGAAAGGCTTGGATGGAGAATTAGCCTTAAATAGGGCAGTAAACAGATTATTTAAGCTTAATGGTATAGTTTGGAAAAATGAAATTATCTTTTTATACAACTCTCCTTTTTATCCTTCTCCAATCGTTTGATTATTTTCCCCTGATTCAAATACAGGATTTTGAGTTAATTCTTGTTCTTGATTAGTGTTCATAGTCAACTTTGTTGTTTGAAGTATCGATTAATAAAATATGGAGCAGTATCTCAACTATGC
Source organism: Nostoc sp. NMS8 (assembly GCF_017115045.1). Classification (GTDB taxonomy): domain Bacteria; phylum Cyanobacteriota; class Cyanobacteriia; order Cyanobacteriales; family Nostocaceae; genus Nostoc. Next base: position 21,600 of record NZ_JABXKK010000116.1, read on the forward strand.
AAGTCTTCTCAAATAATCCTTTATTTTCAATTTCAAATCGCTTGAAATGGGGTAAGATTTAATCTCACGTTCTATATCTGATTTAGATTTCCCTCTTGTTCTAAGTTGATCTACGGTAGAGTTAAAAACTGCTTCAAATCCATACTCAGCTAATCCTTGTGACATTAGAGCAAGCAAGCCAAGTACAGCAATTCCTCCAAGCATTCCGAATGGTTCACCAAGCACTGCTAAAGCTGCTGTTATTGCAGCTGCTCCAGCCCATCCCGTCACAGCTATAGCAACCAAAAGTACAAGACCAGGCACACCTAATGCCGCGATTTTATCAACTAGCTTATCCATAATAGATCACTAAAATTAATGTAATTTTTGTTGCTTTTATCTCAGTATCATGCCATTAAAACCTAATCATCCCCTAGCTGCCATCAGGGATAATGGTAAAATTACATTAGGAAATTTAAGATAACCTTCAAAATTTGACTATGGCATCCAGCAATGAACCCTTTATGCAAGCAGAAAACCACTGGGACTTAGAAACCCTTTACTCTGATTTTTCATCAGTAAAAAATAAGCGTTTGACACCAGTTGAAAAGCGACACTTGCGGGGTTTGCTTTGTGGCTTCAGTCCGGCTGAAATAGCTGAGAAACTTGGTAGAAATGGAAAGGGTGTAGAAACTACTGATCTCTGTGCAACCGTATACAGGTATGTAAAAAGTCTGTTGGATAAGTCTGATGAAAAGTTAGAAAATTGGCGAAATATTTCTGAATGGCTTGATGACGCAGGGTATAAAAATCAGTCGATAAAGGTTCCAAGTTTAGATTTATCGCCTGATAAAGCAGTAGTTAATGTAACTAATATAAATATTGAAAATAATCAAATAGTATTTTTGATTAGTATGAAAATTCCAACTTTTCAAGATTTAGATTCTTTGGAAGATGAATTAAATAATTTAGATAATCATAAAAGCAATTAGTATTTTTTATATTCTATCTGAATCAGACGATGCTTGATAAGCAAACAGGATATAAATGACGAAGGTTCAACCTTCCCGTACCATCCAAACCAACATTCCCAATAGTATTTCCACTGGCGGAACTGTATAATCATTCAAATCAATACTCAATGTCTGCCCTTCTAATTTCAAAAATCGCCAAGCCGTACCACTGCTGACACTACCATAAATTGTCTTAATCGGTATATTATTGATTTCATTAAACTTCTGCGCGGCGATCATTTCTGCTGCACATTGCCCTAAACCAGGTTTTAAATCACCTTTTTTGGCTTCAATAATCACGATCGCAGGAGCTTCAATAAATATTTGTTCGGGTGAGCGGCTAATTAAAAAATCACACACTCCACTTAAGCCTAATTCTGATGCGACGGTAAAATCTTCACCTGAAAAAAAGCTGACTTTGCGTTCCAGAATTTTCCGAACTTCTACAAGGATTGGACTAATAATTAACTCTGATCGAGCTTTTTCTGAGCCTGTTGCTGTTGCTAGTGGTAGTCCTTCGCTTAGTGCTTCTTTGAGGTAAAAACTAGGTTCTATGGACTGGATTTCAGGTAAAAAACGTCCATTTTCAACCGTAGTTAAGTTAAAGTCGCGTTTGATTTTTGACAGCGAAAAGTCACTATAAGACATTATAAGAACCCGGTTATTCATCCGCCAGTCATACAGAATTAATTCTCAATTCTGACTCCTGAATTCTGTTTGATAAATCACAGATTCGCTCATCATATCACTCAGCTTGAGTATCTTCTGTTTGAGCCTGTAATTTTTGAACCTGCTCAACAGTTAAACCTGTGACATCAACAATTATTTCCAGGTTGATACCTTTATTAATCATTTTGATGGCAATTTCCTGAGCTTTTTGTTCAATGCCCTGTTCAAGCCCTTGTTCTAAACCTTGTGCAAGCCCTTCTTGCAGAATATCTTGATAAATTACAGATTCGCGCATAATATCACTCCGCAAAATTCTTTTAATCACGTCTTTATTTAATACTAACCCAGCTAACACTGCTGTTGATGCAGCAACATTACTGCGGATTCGAGTGTCGTTTAGTGCTTCGATAACTTGGGCAACTTCTTCTAAAGTTCGCGTTTGATCGTTGGTTTGGCTTAAAGCTGCAAACGGTAGCAAACCCGGAGAGTTGAAAAATACTTCGGTTGGCTGTTCCCAAAGTCGAATTACTTCAAATCTGTGCAGGCTATTTTCTAGAACAAATTCCGTTTGATAAACTAGCTCAGAATCGCTTGGTTTTAGGTAAATAACTACCTGACGCATTCGCTTATGGGGAAATTTTCTATACCCCCGCAAACGATAATCACTCATCCGAAAGAGAATATCGGCTTTAGGTGTCGTTTGGAATTCGAGATGGAGGAAAATTTCATCGGACTGCAACAAAATTAGTGCGTCGGCGCGGATGGGTTCAAGAGATAATTCCGATGGACTAAGTTGGGTAAGAGTTATTGGTTCACTGAGTAGCCAAGTTGTAAAGTCGCTAGAAAATGACTCGGCGAGAAACTTGCAGACATTATCAAACATAGATCAGATTATATCAGTTTAATAACAGACCAGAGTCCGATCGCTAGAATTACACTTGAAACGCACTGCAACGATCGCAATTGCGCCATGATGGCGGCGATCGCTCCCCTGAAATTGAATGACTCCTGTTGCGCCTGTAACGGAGAATTGAGCCATTGTTTGTTGAGTAATTTACTCTACTGCATCCCAGCTGGCGACTCTACGCAAATTAAATGTGAAAAAGGTTATAAAATCTTATTAAGAAGTTACAGTACATACCCATAATACAGAAACAAATTTAGTAATATTTTTTTCTTGACTAATAGCCCCTAACTCCTGACCATTAACTAATGACTCAAGTAGATATTCTCATCCTATCAAACGGCCCAGGTGAGGTAACAACCTGGGTACGTCCGGTAGTCAAGGCGTTGCGGCAAGAACTAGGCGATGACCATTCTATCGTCAGGATTTCTGTGGTATTGTCACCTTGTCCAAATGCGACTGGGAAAGAAAGAGCGATCGCTCTTTCTTTCCCAGAAGTCGATAGAGTTCAAGGAGCAGAGCATTTTTGGCAATTTTTGCTTTGGGGCAAAACATTTGATAATTGGGACTGGTGCGATCGCGGTGTCGTCGTTTTTCTGGGCGGCGATCAAGTATTCCCGGTAGTTATAGGCAAAAAGCTCGGATATCGCACAGTAGTTTACGCCGAATGGGAAGCCCGTTGGTATAAATGGATTGACCGCTTTGGTGTGATGAAACCCCAAGTTGCTGCCCGTGTCCCTAAGAAATATGCTGACAAATTCACCGTTGTTGGTGATTTGATGCTAGAAGCAGCAGAAAGCCTAGATTCAAATTCTTCTCTGCCGATTATTCCATCACCCAAAACTGAATTGATTGGTATACTCCCTGGATCAAAAGCAGCAAAATTAGCTCAAGGAGTGCCATTATTTTTAGGTATTGCCGAATACATCTATGCTCAAAGACCCCAAACCAAGTTTGTGATTCCTGTAGCCCCAACTTTAGATTTACAAACTTTAGCTAGTTTTGCCGATCCTCAAAAGAACTCTATTGCTAAATATTTTGGCTTTGGTGGTGCTTCCTTAATTGTTCCAGAGGAGGCTAAAGGCAAAGCATTGCTAAAAACAACAACGGGCTTAACTGTAGAATTGTGGCAAGAAAACCCTGCATATCACATATTATCCCAGTGCTGTATTTGCATAACTACAGTGGGGGCAAACACTGCCGAACTCGGTGCTTTAGGAGTGCCAATGATTGTTTTGCTGCCAACACAACAACTTGACGCTATGCGTTCTTGGGATGGTTTACCAGGGTTGTTGGCAAATCTGCCAGGGGTAGGTACGCCTTTTGCTAAGGTAATTAATTGGCTATTTCTGAGATTCGTGAAACGCAAAGGTTTATTAGCATGGCCAAATATCTGGGCACAAGAAGAGATAGTGCCCGAACTTGTGGGAAAACTTCAACCGCAAGAAGTTGCACAAATGACTGTAGACTTATTAGCCCATCCAGAAAAACTGGATGAAATCCGCGCTAAACTCCGTAATATTCGCGGTGAAAGCGGTGCCGCCCAGAAGATAGCACAGATTGTTAGCGAGGAAATTGGGAAGTAGGGTGAGATGAGGGAGCAACATTCGCCCTCATCTCTCTTAATCCGAAGATTCTGCATCTCTGCGCCCAAGTTCATAAATGCCGGCACCCATACAGGCTAAGATACCTGTACTAATTCCCCAACTTTCACCTAAACTAATTTCCAGACCCCAGTTGAATAAAGTGCCGACTACCAAAAAAGGCAGAATGCTAAACAGTGAAGCGTAGAAATCGTTTTGGGATTCTCTAGCTTTACGAGTCTTTTCAAATTCTGAGTGGCTGGTATAAAGCGATCGCTCGGCAAAGTTAAACCAGCGGTTGAGTTGCTTAATTACCCATTCTCTGGCTGTGGAAAAACCTAGATATAGTGCCAATGACCACAAACTCGCTCCGGCGATCGCGATCGTGTCTAATTCAAAGCGGAAAGGCAAAATTTCAGTCAGCATTGCTTGGGGGAGTCCTGCAATCAGAATTCATAATACTCTAGGACTTACGCACTGTAAAAAAAACTATCTTGTGTATTAACGTAAATACGTTGTTTAAGGCTTTTGGCGGTCACTTTTGATTGCTGGCGATCGCCAAAATATGACTGAAAAACCTACCTAGAAGCCTTGAAAACTATACCTCTTATTTTGGCTTTTCTGTCAATGCGTAAGTCCTATACTCTACCTATAAAGGGTATTCTGACTCTTGATTTTGAGTTCTTCTTCATAAAGGTGGAATTTTTGCTAAAATCCCCTTTTTCATTCCTTCTGGACGCTCTGACCAAGGCAATAAACCATCTGCTTTGCCATAGTATTGACTAGCACATTGCAGTACCGCAGAGGCACTACCATCAACACCTAAGTCACCAAATAAATATGTTAATTTGCCTTTGGCAGCGAAGGCGACTACACAAGAACGATTACAAGCACTCATACATTCAACTTCCTGAATCGGGAATTGATCTCGTAAATCCCAATCTTGTGCAAGCTGCTGAAGTTGGTTTAGAAATTTTTGACCACCACTTTCACCGAAAGGTTTGCCATTTTGCCAAACACTGGCACAAGTTTTGCAAACAAATAAAGTATGTTCAGCAACACCCAAGGGACTGATTGGAGAAATATTTACAGTAGTAGTCATCTGTACCTCGCAGATATGTGAAACTGATAAATCTATTTCGGCGGGCATCCTGACTCACTCAATTTGAGATTTTCGATTCCTGAGTTCCTTAATCTCAAATTGGTTCACAGTTGCGGGACAGCGCCGGATTTGCACCGAACTTTCCCCGTTACCTCTGGTAGCTGACTCCCACCAGAACCGAATAACTTTATCGATCATACACTACGCTCATCTGAGAGTACGAAATATTGTGCGATCGCAACGCCCAGATTCAGATTTTTTCAACATATTGCGCCAGGATTCCTGCTCTGGGACTGGGGACTAGGGACTAGGAGAGTTTTCTTCTCTACGAAATGCTGCGTGAATGCGGTTCGTTCTTTTATCCCTCAAATTTAATAGGACAGATCACTAGTACAACACGGCGTAAATAAGCCACCCATTCCAAATCAATGAAATGCTTACGCTGTATTCATTTTTAATTTTTAATTCCGCCTTGCGGACTAGTGTATATCGGAGGGCAACTAACTACCAAATATTTGTTGTTTTAACCTTTTGCTAGCTGTTTCTTAAACTTATCAGGATAGTTTGAAATTAACGAATACGAATTAATACTAGTAAAGCATGTAGTTGTTTTATGCTACATACCCAAGTTTTTTATGTTGATATTGTTTTGCGATCGCCCCACCAATAAGTCTCATAGACGTATTTTATTCTCAGGAGCTTAAATATGTAAATGATTTTATCTGTATGAACATTACATTTTGGTGTGATGTATTTTACTACGATGAGAAATTATTCTTGATACCAAATTTCAGTTTAGATACACAGCACAACAACTTGTAGGAATTTTAATTTATGGCAGCTACTCCTTTAAATCTAGGTGATATTGCGATTATTGGTTTTAACACCTCAAATCCAGATAGCATTAGGTTTCTCGTTCTTGCGGATATTGGTTCTGGTACAACTTTTAACGTTACAGATAACGGTTGGCAATCTAGTGGTAACTTCAGAACTGGAGAAGGCATTCTTACTTATACAGCACCAACAGATATCACTGCGGGAACAGTTCTGACTTGGGTGAATGGAAGTAATACTAACTCATCAGGTTTTAATTCAACTAATCCTAGTAATTTTGCCCTAAATGCAAGCGGTGATTCACTGACCATCTATACAGGAACATTGGCAAGCCCGACTTTAATTTATGCAATCAGTTCTGGAGCTTGGAATTCAGATTCTACTAGTGCCTCTACATCATCTGAGCCAACTTCTACAAATAACGGCTTATTGCTAACGGGAACTACTACGATAGCTATAACCGCTAACAATGGCACGAATGGCTACTACAGTGGTTCTACCACTTCTGGAACAAAGACACAACTTCTATCTGCAATATCAAACTCAGCCAATTGGACAGCTAGTTCAACAGCAACAAGTTTATCCAATTGGAAATCATCATTCACGGTTTCTAGCGGTACAGTTTCCCAACCAGACTTGACTATCAGCCAAACTGATTCGCCTGATCCGGTAATTGTTGGCAATCCCCTTACCTACACTCTCACTGTCAGTAACACTGGTACTGCCAATGCTAACGGCATTTCAGTGCAATACACTTTGCCTAGTGGTGTAACCTTTAACGGTACAACTGCTGCTAACGGCTTCACCGCTAGCGTATCTGCTGGTGTCGTAACCTTTTCTGGTGGCAGCATTAATGCTGGCAGCAATGCTACCTTGACTGTTAATGTCATCCCTAATTCTACGGATACTCTTACCAGTCGCACAGCAACAGTAGACCCTAATAACACGATCGCGGAGAGCGATGAAACTAACAATACTGCTGCTGCAATTACTACTATAGTTAATAATATTGTGGTGGGACAAGCTCCAACCATTCAACTGGATACAGCCGGCACCACAGACTTATTAGATGCTAATGGGGCTTTGTCTGCTACAGGAACAGGGGCAATTAGTGGTGTAATTGGCAACCCCAACGATCCGGCAAAGACATTGGGTGTAAACTTTACGATCACGGATTCCGATACCCCTGTGGATAATTTGACTGTCACAGTCACCAGCAATAATGCCGCAGTGGTTCCTAACGGCAACCTCACCCTAACTGGCACTGGAAGCAGTCGCAATCTCAAAATTAATCCTGTCAGTATTGGTGCTGCAAACATTATAGTAAGTGTCAGTGATGGTACTAGTACTGCTAATTATGCGATCGCCTACGCCGCATCGGCGAATGATGGTACTGCTACAACTCAATTTTTAACGGGTACGAGTGATGCTTCTACAGCTATTCCCGTGGGTGGGACATTCTTCTTAGAAGCGGATGACGAAAATCAACTTTTGCGCCTCTACGATTCCAGCAAGTCGGGACTGCCGATAACTGGGTTTGACTTCACAAGTTCTCTTGGACTGACCGAAAATCGAGAAGTGGATTTGGAAGCTTCTACCAGAGTAGGGAATCGCATTTTTTGGCTAGGCTCACAAAGCAATAGCGATGATGGGAAATCTCGCCCTAACCGCGATCGCATTTTTGCTACAGATATTAGTGGTACGGGAGCATCCACCACACTCAGTTATGTTGGTCGCTACGACTTTTTAAAGGAAGATATCATCAACTGGGATGTCACCAACGGTCACGGCAAGGGAGCAAATTACTACGGCTTGGCTGCCAGCGCTGCCACTAATGTCGGGTCGAAGCAATCAAACGGCTATAACATTGAAGGCTTGGAAATTGCCCCAGACAACACCACAGCCTATATTGCCTTCCGCGCCCCCCAAGTTCCCCCCTCTGGACGCTCCAATGCACTCATTGTTCCCGTCACCAACTTTGCTAGCTTGATATCAGCTAGTAATGGTGGTACACAAGGCTCGGCACAATTTGGCGCTCCCATCGAATTAGATTTAGGTGGTCGGGGTATTCGAGAAATTCGCAAGAATGCCAATAACCAGTATGTGATTATTGCTGGCCCAGCAGGAGACGCAGGAGTAGCCCCGAACGATTTCCGCCTCTACACTTGGGATGGCAACCCCAATAGCGCTCCCCAATTGCGTGCAGCAACATTTTCTGCTAGCTTCAACCCCGAAGGAATCATTACCATCCCTGACAACTTAACAGATACTTCGCAAATTCAATTCGTCAGTGATGATGGCAATAGCGTTCTCTACAACGACAGTACAGCAGCCAAAGATTTATCACAGAACAACTTCAAAAAGTTCCGCACCGATAGCATTACACTCGGCGCTGTAGTCCTCACTCCTCGCATTCACGACATCCAAGGTGCATCTCATATCTCGCCGTTAAATGGGCAAAAAGTCGCTGATGTCGCAGGAATTGTCACAGCCATAAAATCTAATGGCTTCTATTTGCAAGACCCCAACCCAGATAGCGACGATCGCACTTCTGAAGGTATTTTTGTCTTCACCTCATCAGCCCCAACTGTGCAAGTGGGTGATTCTGTACTAGTTGGCGGTACGGTGAGCGAGTTTCGTCCTGGTGGTGCTACCAGCGCTAACCTGACGACCACAGAGATTATTAGCCCCACGATTACCAAACTTTCCAGTGGTAATGCTTTACCAACTGCCATAATTTTGGGTAATGGCGGCAGAACTATCCCAACATCGGTAATCGACAACGATACTACTGGTAATATCGAAACTGGAACGACTACCTTTGACCCTGCCCAAGATGGCATTGATTTCTACGAAAGTTTAGAAGCAATGCGAGTACAGGTAAATAATCCTGTAGCAGTTAGTCCGACTAATTCTTTTGGGGAGATTTGGTTATTGGGAGATAACGGCGCTAATGCTACCGGACGCACAGCCCGCGGTGGTATCGTGATTAGTCCCAATGATTTTAATCCAGAGCGTATCCAAATTGATGATACTCTGTTTACTTCTGGTAGCTCACCCCAAGTTAACGTCGGTGCGACATTCGGCACGATTACGGGTGTGGTCGATTATAGTTTCAGCAACTATGAAGTTCTACCAACCTCGGTGAATGTGACTTCCAACACGCTGACGAAGGAAGTTACTAATTTAACTCCCACCACCGATCAATTAACAGTTGCTACCTTCAACGTCGAAAACCTTGACCCAGGTGATGGTGCAACCAAGTTTAACAACCTTGCCAGCCGCATTGTCAATAACCTCAAATCACCAGATATCATTAGTCTCGAAGAAATTCAGGACAATAACGGGCCGACGAATGATAGCGTAGTTGATGCCAGCACCACTTACCAAACATTAATTAATGCAATTACTGCTGCTGGTGGCCCCACATATCAATATCGCCAAATCAACCCAGTAGACGATACTAATGGCGGTGAACCTGGTGGAAATATCCGAGTGGGTTTTTTATTTAATCCCAATCGTGTCAGCTTTGTAGATCGCCCTGGTGGTACTTCCACCTCCAACACCACAGTCACCAACGTTGCTGGTGTTCCTACAGTTTCTAATAGTCCTGGTTTGATTGACCCCACCAATCCTGCCTTTACTAGCAGTCGTAAACCCTTAGTTGGTGAATTTACTTTCAACGGTAAAACTGTTTATATCATTGGCAACCACTTTAATTCTAAAGGTGGCGACCAACCGCTATACGGGCCAAATCAACCGCCAACCCTCAGTAGTGAAGTGCAACGTCAGCAACAAGCTACGGTGGTGAAAAACTTTGTCCAAAGTATTTTAGCGATCGCCCCCAATGCCAATGTAATAGTAGCGGGTGACTTAAATGATTTTGAGTTCTCTAACCCCGTCAGCATTTTAGAAAGCGCTGGACTGACTTCTCTAATTGAAACCCTGCCTGCAAACGAGCGTTACACCTACAACTTTGAAGGTAACGCCCAGACACTTGACCACGTTTTAGTAAGTAATAGTTTGCTCAGTAAGCTGGATGGGTACGATGTCGTTCACATCAATTCTGAGTTTGCCGACCAGGATAGCGATCATGACCCCAGCCTAGCTCGGTTTAATTTGCCCGGAAATACTGCTCCTACAGATATTTCATTGAATGTTACCAGTGTCAATGAAAATGTTCCAGCGAATACAGTGGTAAGTACATTTACTACTACTGACCCGGATACAGGTAACACTTTCAGCTACAGCTTAGTTGCGGGGACTAGTGATGCAGATAATGGTGCATTTGCGATCGCCAACAACATTCTAAAAATCAACGCTTCCCCAGACTTTGAAAGCAAATCTTCCTACAGCGTTCGGGTACGCAGCACCGATAATGGTGGACTTTTCGTGGAAAAGGCGTTGACGATCCAAGTTAATGATCGCAATGAAGCACCCACGGTAGTGCAACCCATTGACGACCAAATTATCTCTACGAATAAAGCTTTCTCTTTCAATGTCAGCAATAAATTTACTGACGTAGATCGAGGCGATACCCTCAGCTACAGCGCTACAGGTTTACCCACTGGTTCTAGTATCGTTGCCAACACAGGTGTAGTATCCGGCAATATCTCTCAAACTGGGATATTTGCAGTCACAGTTACCGCCACTGATCGCAGTGGTGCAAATGTTAGCGATTCCTTTGACCTGACTGTTGCTAATAATAAGGCGACATCTGGCAACGACATCATCTTTGTCAGCGAACTTACTGGTTTGAACAAATACATAGTCTATGCCCTAGCTGGGAGCGATCGCGTCATCGGCACTAATACCAGTGAGTTAATCGACGGTGGATCGGGCAATGATTACCTTGATGGCAAAGGAGGTATAGATGTACTCCTTGGCGGCGATGGCAATGACACAATCTTAGGTGGACTTGGCAGTGACGCACTTTCTGGGGGTAATGGTAATGACCGCCTGATTGGTTGGGGAGGAGGTACAAATGAAATCGACCTCCTCAACGGCGATCAGGGTGCAGATACTTACGTTTTGGGTGATGCCACTTCAGTTTTCTATGCCCGTTCCCGCAACAGTGACTACGCCGATATTGTCAACTTCCAAGCAAATGATCAGATTCAGCTTAAGGGAGTTGCTAACAATTACTCACTAGGATCAGTTAGATCGGATGTAGGCATTTTCACCAACAATGGAACGGAATTGATTGCTGTTGTAGAAAACGGGTTAAATCGCAATACCAATTTGGCAACAGATACTCGTTTCGTGTTTGTTTAACGCAGATTTAAGCGATCGCTCTTTGGGGAAACTTAAAGGCGATCGGTTGATCTCACGCATGAGGTAACACAGGCGTAGAGAGTAAGAGTTTGAAATGAAGGCTTTTGCAAGAAACGCCCACTCCCAATTTTCTTGGAATCTATCTTGAAATTTAACTATGGTTACTACAAACACAATTCGCTTTTCTCAGTTCAATGAACCAGGGACAACCATTCCCAATATTGGGTTTGTGAAGCAGAGTATTTTTCCCACAGGCTTTATTCCTACTGGTGTGGCGGGAACTGTGAATGGAGTACAAACTCCAGTGGGTGGACTTTCTGGTGTCACTTATGATGCCGCAAATAATCGCTATTACGCGATCTCAGACGATCGCTCCCAAGTTGCCCCGGCCCGTTTTTACACCTTTACTGCCACCGATTCCGGGGTGAATTTTACTAATGTCACTCCCCTAAAAGATACCAACGGCAATTTTTTTGCAACCAACAGCCTCGACACAGAAGGCATTGCTTTAACCAACAATGGTACAGTCTTTATCTCTTCCGAGGGCGAAGTCAATCCTACTGCTGGTCGGGTGACTAATCCCTTTATTAAAGAGTTTTCGCTGGCTACAGGGCAAGAAGTGCGATCGCTACTTGTCCCCAGTAAATTCCTACCAGTAGTTCAAGATACCAACGGCGATGGTATTGTCAATGCAGGTGATACGCAGACATCAGGTGTTTACAATAACTTAGCCTTTGAAAGTCTCACTATTACACCCGACCAGAAAACTTTATTCACCGCCACTGAAAACGCCCTGTACCAAGATGGATTAAAGGCTTCACTCACCAGTGGCAGCCGTTCCCGGATTCTGCAATATAATCTGGTTACAGGACAGCCAGAAAAAGAATACCTCTATATTACTGATGCGATCGCCCAATCACCCAGCCCTAGCACAGGCTCGGCTGACAATGGTTTGGCAGATTTATTAGCGATCGATAATCGTGGCACTTTCCTAGCGTTGGAACGCTCCTTTGCCCAAGGTGTAGGCAACACCATCAAAATCTACGAAGTTTCTTTGCAAGGTGCAACTGACATTAGTTTCTACGATTCTCTAAATAATTTGAGTGCTGAACAACTAGCAGCTATCAAACCCGCTCAAAAGCGCTTACTGTTGAATTTAACTGACCTGAATTTGCCTACTGATGTAAACCACCCGATTACAGGAGTGGATAACATAGAAGGTATTGCCTTCGGCCCCAAACTAGCAGATGGTCGTCAGTCCATTGTGTTGGTGAGTGACAACAACTTTGGTAGTACCCAATATACCCAAATCCTCACCTTGGGTGCAGACTTAGTTCCCACCGCTGCACCCACAGTAGAAACTCGTCCCGATCTATTTGATGATGAAAATCCAGCACTACCTGTTGTAGATCAAAATGCTGATGCTGATGACCCAGCCATTTATGTTAATGCCACAAATGCTGCCGATAGCCTAGTACTAACCTCAGTCAAAAATGCTGGATTACGGGTTTATGACTTGTCTGGTAATTTGTTGCAGACAGTTAATCCTGGTGGTATTCGCTACAACAACATTGATTTGCAATACGGTTTTAAATTAGGCAATCAATCTATTGATATTGCCGTAGCTAGCGATCGCCAAAATGACAAACTAGCAATCTTCAAAATCAACCCCAACCCCACCACCCCCGGTCAATACCTGGAAAATATCACCGATAGTAATATTGGTACAATCTTCCAAACATCACCTTTTGAACCTCCCTATTCTCCATCAACTCGCAGTTCTTACGGACTTACCTTATACCGTAGCCCTATAACGAATGATTACTATGTCTTTACCAGTCGCCGCCAAACTGGAGACATAGCTCAATTCAAATTGATTGACAAAGGTAATGGCCAAATTGGGGCGGAACTGGTGCGCGAGTTCACCATCCCCTCACCCACCGCAGCAGGGCGTTCTCCCCAAACGGAAGGTATGGTGGTTGATCAAGAAACCGGCTTTCTCTATATCGCCCAAGAAGATGTAGGCATTTGGAAATTCCAGGCAGAACCGGATGGTGGCACAACAGGTAAGCTAATCGATCGCGTCCGTTTTGAGGGTGGTTCTCACCTCACCGATGATGCCGAAGGGTTGACCATCTACTACGGCAAAAATGGTACAGGCTACTTGTTAGCATCCAGCCAAGGCGATAGCACCTTTGTTGCCTACACACGTGAAGGTAATAACGAATACGTGGGTAACTTTGCCATTGGTAACAATGGGTCAATTGACAGCGTGCAAGAGTCAGATGGTGCTGATGTCATTAACGTGCCACTGGGGCCTAGCTTCCCATTTGGTTTATTTGTCACTCAAGACGGCTCCAATGAACCAGCCGAAACCATCGATGGCGAAAATGTCAACTCTAACTTCAAGCTAGTACCTTGGGAAAATATAGCCAATGCCTTCCCCAATTCTCTAAATCTCGACACCACTAGTTACGATCCTCGTAATCCTGCTAACCTGACAACTTTCCCCGGCAATTTTGGTTCTAGCAACAGCGATAATGTGACAGTTCAACCAGGAAAAACACTCTTAGCAGGTGACGGAGCCGATTTTGTCGAGGGTACTGAAAATAACACAATCCAGGCTGGAAGCGGTAATGACACTGTACTCGTAGGTAGCAACTCTTCAGTATCAGGCGGAGACGGTGACGATCAAGTTGTAATTGGTCAAAATGGCCCGGCTAAAAATACCAATGCTGATGGTGGCAATGGTAATGATGTTATTACCGTGGTGGAAGCCAGTGGTAGTAATAATTTGTTTGGGGCGGCAGGTGATGATATTCTCACAGTAATTGAAGGTTCTCATCAATCATTATTCGGTGGTTCAGGTAACGACACCCTCACCAGTAACGGCAGCAATAACCGTCTTTATGGTGGTTCTGGTGACGACAAACTCTTCTCCAATGCCAATGAATCTCTGTTTGGTGGCGATGGTGATGATGTGCTATTTGCTGGTCAACAGGGTGATAATAGCCTAGCTGGAGGTACTGGTGCTGACCAATTCTGGATTGCTAACGCCAGTCTGCCAACTAGCAAGAATATCGTGACTGACTTTGCGATCGGCATTGATAAAATCGGGCTTGGCGGTATTGGTGTTAGTCAATTTAGTGGTTTAACACTATTGCAACAGAGTAATGACACTTTGGTGAAGATAGGAAATACTAATTTGGTTTTATTAGTTGGAATTACATCAACTAATCTTACAGCCAATGATTTTGTTTTCTCTACTAGTGTATCAGCTTAATTTTCTGCCTAGCTTTTGAGAGAAAAGGCTTTCGTAGGGACGTATAGCTGTACGTCCCTACAGTTTATTTATTGGATTGGGAATTTGATGCGATCGCTAGCCAATTACAGCAGTTTTCATGTATTTAAACCACATCTGTCGTAAGGGCACAGCATTGCTCATTGGTGTCAACTTAACATGAAACCGCACGTCCGCCAGGGAATATAATTCCCTGTCTCATAGCTAAAGTCATCTGAAGATGACTAAAATATCGCCAAAAATCCCTAGTCTACTTCAGTAGACTTGCGCTATTAGTCAGGAATTATATTCCCTGGCGGGCTGGTGGGATGGCGGGTGAACAACACCCAATGAGTACGCTATTTTTGGCTTAAGTTGACACCAATGAGCATTGCTGTGCCCCTACCGCGTGGTCTATTTACCTGAAAATAGCTGTAAAACTAATATAATTCAAATCATATCTCTTCGTAATTATCGAAACGACTTATATCTATTGTTTTTATCTCAATATGATTAAATTCATAAAAATTGTAGGTTGGGTGAAGCAAAGCACAACCCAAAAAAGCTCTGATGAAAATGTTGGTTTAGGGTATCTTTCTACGTTCCTCAAAAACAACCTACACGAATTCAATATTTTGACACTAACTGAACCATATTGGTTTTTATTCTTTGTTCTTAAAATTCAACAAAAAATACTTTTTTAGTTTAGATATACTTTAATCCTTTCTTCTGCCTAACTTATTCTTTTCTTAATCTTTTAATGAAAATATTAATAATGCTCAAATTCTCTCATAACTACTATCGACAAACTTAAGCTTGGAATCTAGTTGCACACTTGTACTCGATATAGCAATCCGATTTGATTTCTGAATCACTCGTAGAGGTAAGGGACTGGGGATTGGGGACTGAGGACTGGGAAGAAGGAATAAAGCTGTACTGAGTTTTGTTCAAAAATCAAATAGGAGTCCCATAGCACAGATTAGTAGTGAATTACGACTATCATTCATTACTCCAGCTTTCAAAAACTCGGAAAAAACACGTTTTTTGTAAATGTATTCTCGGAATTAATTGCAGCATATTACTGAGATTAACTATATTTTTGTAATTCTGAAATACCCCCATAATTCCAGTTTATATAGTGAAAACGTGATTTTTTACCAAGTGATGTAATTAGAGAACTTGAATAGTTTGTGATGTAGCTAAATCCAAATATCCAAAAAAAAATTCTAAATTATGGCAATTGAGAACGGAATACTTGCGACACCTGTACCCCAAGTTGAGTTAGTCGGTTTTGCCTCATTACCTGCTGATACCTTTAGTAATGGGCCAACTTCTGGTCAGGGAATTTCCGCCAATGGTAGAACCGGGCCTTTCCCAGGACAGCCAATACAGGGTTTTAGCGGTGTTCAATTTGCTAACAGCAACTCTCTCTACTTCCTCTCAGATAATGGCTACGGCAGCAAAGATAATAGTGCAGATTTTCTACTGCGAATCAATCGTCTAGACCCAAATTTTAAGGGAATAGAAAATGGAGATGGCAGCGTTAAAGTCTTAGACTACATCCAATTGTCTGACCCTAACCACAAAGTTCCTTTTGGAATTGTTAACGAAGCAACTAATGATAGATTACTAACAGGTGCAGATTTTGATGTAGAGTCATTCGTCTTTGATAAAGATGGGACAATCTGGATTGGAGATGAGTTCGGCCCTTACCTACTGCATTTTGATGCCACTGGTAAGTTGTTGGAAGCTCCTATTGCAACACCTGACCATTTCAAAACTTTAAATGGAGAAACACCTAAAGTCATTGGTCACAGAGGTGCAAGTGGCTATCGTCCAGAACACACCTTAGAGTCTTATAAGCAAGCAATTGCGCGAGGCGCTGACTTTATTGAACCTGACTTGGTAGTAACCAAAGATGGAGTGCTAATTGCTCGCCATGAACCTGCTTTAGCAGTTTTGAATGCTGATGGCACTGTCAACTTCAACAATACAACCACAGATGTTTACAAGCATCCAGAGTTTGCCGATCGCAAAAAAACGGTAAGTTTAGATGGAAACACAATTACAGGTTGGTTTGCTGAAGACTTCACTTTAGCTGAAATCAAGACTTTACGCGCAGAAGAACGTCTACCTTTTAGAGATCATTCCTTTGACGATCAATTTGAGATTCCTACCCTCACAGAAATCATCAACCTGGTTAAGCAAGTAGAAGCCGAGACAGGTAAAAAGATTGGTATCTACCCTGAAACGAAGCATCCAACCTATTTTGCGAATGAAGCTACTTATGTAGGCACTACGGACAAAATACACAGAAACATCAGTCAGTTACTAATTGATACACTGAAGGCAAATAACTTCACTGACCCCAGTCGCATCTTTATCCAGTCCTTTGAAGTAAGTAACCTCAAAGAACTGCATAATACTATCATGCCTGCGGCTGGAGTGGATATTCCACTAGTTCAATTGCTAGATGCAAGTGACATTGATATCAACGGCAAAATCATCGAAAGTCAGCCTTATGATTTGAAGGTAAGTGGTGACACTCGCACCTATGGCGACTTGCGAACACCCCAAGGCTTGGCTGAAGTTGCCACTTATGCTGATGGCATTGGCCCTTGGAAGCGGATGATTGTTAGCGTCAAAGGTACTGATGCTAATGGTGATGGCAAAGCCGATGATGTGAATGGAGATGGAGTAGTCAATGATGCTGATAAGACAACATTACCTCCCTCTACCTTAATTCAAGATGCTCATAATGCAGGGTTGCAGGTTCATCCTTATACTTTCCGAGCAGAAGATCAATACTTAGCAGCAGATTACAAAGGCCAGCTAGCACTAGAAATTCAGCAGTTCTATCAATTAGGTGTAGACGCGCTATTTAGTGATTTCCCAGATATCGCGGATGAAGTACGGGATCAACTCAGAGACAATCCTCAGTATAATGTAGTGCGATCGCCACAAAATCCCGATGTGCTTTCAGGTGATGCCTTTGCTAACTTGGGTGGCTCCAAAGGTTTTGAGGGTGGAGCAATTAACGCCAGCAAAACCAAGCTTTATTTCCTCCTAGAAGGTACTGTTCAAGGCGATACTCCTGGTGCTTTGCGGATTAACGAATTTGACCTCGCTAGCCACAAATACAGCAATCAGTTACTTTACTACAGATTAGATAATCCGTCAAATTCCATCGGGGATTTAGCAGTCATTAATGACAATGAGTATCTAGTCATTGAACGGGATAACAATCAGGGAGCTGCGGCTAAATTTAAGAGGATTTACAAAATAGACTTGTCTAAGACAGATTCTAATGGCTATGTCGCTAAAGAAGAAGTTGCAGACTTGTTAAATATCAAAGACCCCAACGACTTGAATGGAGATGGCAAAACTACTTTTGATTTCCCATTCCAAACCATTGAAAATGTTCTGGTTGTTGACAAAAATACCATTTTGGTAGCCAATGACAACAACTATCCTTTTTCTACAGGTCGTCCGGGGAATGATCCTCAAAATCCAGTCATCGACAACAATGAAATTCTACTGCTGAAGTTGGAGAAGCCGCTTAATCTTGCTCCTGGCTTAGGTCAGCCAAAAGCTGAAGAAATTAATTTTGGCTCCACCACTGGCGATAATGTTACCGTTCAGCCAAATCAAAGCATATTAACAGGTGACGGAGCCGATTTTGTAGAAGGTACTAAAAGTAACACAATCCAGACTGGAAATGGTGAAGATACGGTGCTAGTTGGGGGTTACTCTTCAGTGGCCACAGGAGAGGGTAACGATCAGATATTTATTGGTCAAAACGGCCCGGCTCAAAATACGATTGCCGATGGTGGTAATGGTAATGATGTTATTACCGTAGTGGAAGCTAGTGGTAGTAATAATTTAATTGGAGCCTCAGGTGATGATACTCTCTCAGTAATTGAAGGTTCTCGTCAATCATTATTTGGTGGCTCAGGCAATGATACCCTCACCAGTAGCGGTAGCAATAACCGTCTTTACGGTGGTTCTGGAGATGACAAACTCTTCTCCAATGCCAATGATTCTCTATTTGGTGGCGATGGTGATGATGTGCTATTTGCTGGTCAAGGGGGTAGTAATAGCCTGACTGGTGGTACTGGTATTGACC
>NZ_JABXKK010000116.1:40463-300338 GCF_017115045.1 Nostoc sp. NMS8
CTATTTGCTGGTCAAGGGGGTAGTAATAGCCTGACTGGTGGTACTGGTATTGACCAGTTCTGGATTGCTAACGCCAGTTTGCCAACTAGCAAGAACATTGTGACTGATTTTGCGATCGGCACTGATAAAATCGGGCTGGGTGGAATTGGTGTTACTCAGTTTAGTGCTTTAACACTGTTACAACAGGGTAGCGATACTATCGTGAAAACCGGAAATACAGAGTTAGCTTCATTACTGGGAATTACATCAACTAGCCTGACAGCAAATGATTTCGTTTTTTCTGCTAGTGTCGTTTAGCCGAAAGATGATTACAGCTTAGATTCAACATTCATTCATTAGTTAAGCTGTAGCGATTTTGCGAATGCAAGAGAGTGATATAGCAATCATATTTGATTTGCTCAGATCCCCGACTTCTTGAAGAAGTCGGGGATCTTTTTATTCATAAATATCCTTCTTTTTTTGTCGCAAATCTTAACTTGTTTATAACTTTCCTTAAACATTGAACAATTATCTTTTGAAACAGTAACCAAAGTTAAGTTTATTTAATTGTCTGCACTAATTTGTGTGGACACTAAGCATTTTGTTGCCAAATACTACTCAGGTTTCTGTAGCCAATAATTTTTGCTTGGGTTGAGTGTAATTAATGGTTCATTACTACATTCACACAATTGCTGCGATTAACTATAGCTCACAATACTTAAGGAGTAGTAGACATGGCTGATACAAATGGCAACGGTAGAAATGTCATTATTTTTGTTGCAGATGGATTGCGTAACGGTTCTGTAAACCCCACTGATACCCCAACTTTATATGGTGTCCGTCAGCAGGGAGTTACTTTCGCCAATAGTCATTCGCTGTTTCCAACATTTACCACCCCGAATGCTTCTGCGATCGCCACGGGGCATTATCTTAGTGATACAGGTGACTTTAGCAACACTATCTACACTGGTTTTCCTAGTCCTAATGCCAATGGTAGTGTTACGCCATTCATTGAAAATGATGCAGTTCTAGGGGATATCGATGAAAAGTTTCCCGGTAACAACTTTTTAGATGAAGAGTCACTTCTAGCTTACGCGCGATCGCAGGGTTTCAACACGGCAGCAGTTGGTAAATTAGGGCCAGTTGCCATCCAAGATGTCACACAAGTTAACCGAGAAGGTGGTATTACGGGTACTATTCCTACTCCCAATACAATAATTATTGATGACAGTACAAATGGCGCGACACCGCCAACTACGGCCGCTGGTTCACCTTCTGCTGTTCCCCTCGATCCAGATATTGTTGCTCGCTTACAAGCTGCGGGTTTAGATGTAAAACCAACAACGCGAGTCCAGCCAGCTGGTAACAATACAACTCCTGGCACTCTAAATGCCAATGTGGCTCAACAACAATACTTTGCAGATGCCACAACCAAGGTAATTTTACCCAAGTTTCAGGAAGATGGTAAACCATTTGCATTGGTTTACTGGTCAAGAGATCCCGATGGTAGTCAACACAATCAAGGTGATAGCTTAAACACCTTGACACCAGGTATCAATGGTGCAACTTCCAAAGCTGGGGTTAAAAATGCTGATGATAATTTAAAGCAGCTTCTTGACTATCTCAAGAGTACAGGCTTAGACAAGACTACTGATGTCTTTATTACTTCCGACCACGGTTTTTCTACCATCAGCAAACAGGCTATTGATAGCCAAGGCACAAAAACTACAAGTTATGCTGCCACCCAAACTTATGCAGGTGTAAATCCGGGATTTCTACCAGCAGGCTTTGTAGCGATTGATTTAGCTCACGATCTCGGTCTACCCCTATACGATCCTAACCCTACAACCCTGCCCCCAGACCTCAACCACATCCAGTATGCGACTGTTGATGCTACACAAGGTCAACGTCCGATTTCTGGGAATGGTGTAATTGGTGGTACAGGTCAAGTAATTAATGGCCAACTCAATCCAAGTACAAAGATAGTTGTAGCTGCTAATGGTGGATCTGACTTGATTTATCTACCTAATGGCAATGCTGACTTTGCTAAACAGGTAGTGAATTTGCTCTCACAGAAAGACTACATCAGTGGTATTTTTGTAAACGATGCCTATGGAAACATCCCAGGTGCTTTACCTCTGAGTGCGATCGGGCTAAAAGGTGATGCTCAAACACCAGTTCCATCTATTGTAATCAACTTCAAAACCTTTAGCACCGACCCAAATAACCCAAACAACCCTCAAGCTCAAGTAGAAATTGCTGATACAACTTTGCAGCAAGGGCAAGGAATGCATGGCAGCTTTGGTCGAGGTGATACCTTCAATAACATGGAGGCGATTGGCCCTGATTTTAAACAAGGCTATGTAGACTATGCGCCCGTCAGTAATGCTGATGTCACACCTACACTTGCTCGGATTCTGGGGTTAGACATTCCCAGTAATGGCAATTTGAAAGGTCGTGCCATTACAGAAGCATTAGTGGGAGGCCCGGATGTAGTTCCCTCCACAAGAGAAGTCTTAACTTCAGAAGAAACTACTAATGGTCAAGCAACAATTCTGGATTCTCAGAGTGTAGGCAATACTCATTACTTTACAGCCGCAGGGTTTGATGGGCGCACTGTTGGATTAACAACATTAGACCTTCAATTTGGTTCTACCAGTAGCGATGATGTCACTCTCAAGCCAAATCAAACCTTATTTACGGGTGATGGAGCAGACTTTGTAGAGGGTAATAAAGGTAACACAATTCAAACTGGAAGCGGTGATGATACGGTGGTGGTCGGTGGTAACTCCTTAGTGTCCACAGGAGATGGTAACGATCAAGTCTTGATTGGTGCAAATGGCCCTGCTAACAACACTAGTACTGATGGTGGTGCTGGTGATGATGAAGTTACCGTAGTTGAAGCCAATGGTAGTAATAATTTGTTTGGGGCAGCAGGTAGTGATACTCTGATAGTCATTGAAGGTTCGCGTCAATTATCCTTCGGTGGCTCAAGTAACGACACCCTCACGAGTAACGGTAGCAATAACCGTCTCTACGGTGGCTCTGGAGATGACAAACTCTTCTCTGCTGTGAATGATTCGCTATTTGGTGGCGATGGTGATGATGTACTATTTGCTGGTCAAGGGGGTAGTAATAGCCTGACTGGTGGTACTGGTATTGACCAGTTCTGGATTGCTAACGCCAGTCTGCCAACTAGCAAAAACATTGTGACTGATTTTGCGATCGGCACTGATAAAATCGGGCTTGGTGGTATTGGTGCTAGCCAATTGAGTGATTTAACACTATTGCAACAAGGTAGCGACACCTTAGTGAAAATCGGAAATACAGAGTTGGCTTCATTAGTTGGAATTACATCAACTAGTCTCACAGCCAATAACTTTATTTTCGTTACTAGTGTTGTGGCTTAAAGTGAAATACAACTAGTAGTCTGCCAACCAAAAAATGCTCAGTGGAAATTAGGGAAAGGGGAAGGAATTAAAAACCTTTACCCTTTTTCTTGTCCCCTTTGCCGCCAAGTATCCCTTAGCAGACAACTAGTTTCATTTCAATTATGTATTCAGTGCCTTTATTACCCCTCAAGGTATTAATTTTTCTATTATATCAAAATAAGTGACCGTACAGTTAATACTCCCATTGCAAACCCTCTCTAAAGTTTTAATTTTCCATGAAGATGTATTGGAAATAACTACTATTTTGAGGAAATAGGTCAGAATGAGAAAACTAAATCTTAAAGTAAGTGCCCTTTCATACAAACATTGTGGGATTGCGGTATAATTTGTTGTGAAATTTGTCTTTTAATATAATTTCAAGTCTAATAAGGCCACTATAAATTGTAAATAAAAATACTAATGCTTAAACATGTCAAAGCTTTAAAATCCTTGCATGGTGTTGCAGCTATATTAATTGCCATACATAATTTAGGTAATAGCATAACTTCATATAGTAAATTTTTATTTAATAGATATTCATGTGTTGACTTATTGTTGGTTTTGAGCGATTTTATTTTCACTCATATTTATGCTAACAATTTCACAATAAAACTCAGTATCCCTAACGATCGAGTATTTTTACATTTAAGACTTACTATAACTCATTCTTTAAATATATTCATAATTTTCTTATTCGTAGGTCTTAAATTAAGTTCCCCATTACTTATTTATCTCAGAACAATATCGGACTCGATTTATGTTATTCACTGGGTTAGCCAAAAATCTATATCATTAATATATAAAAGTATCTTTTATGTAAATTTTAGAACAAATTTCAACATTTATCACTCAGTAATAGTTCTAGCATTTGTATATTTGAGTGGTACCATTCACTGCATCGATAACCTATATTTGTTGCATTTAAAATGCAGAACTACTTAAAAAATATACAGATTATGAAAGAAATATTTATTGCTGAAATTAAATATGAAATCAATAACTAATTCATTGGCTCACAATAAAACTGAATTGCTGCTAACTGAGTGTCAAAGCTCATTATTAGAAAATAACTTAGAACAAGACAATTTAACATTACCTATTTTGAAAGAATCCGAAAAACACTTACTAATTGAGTGGAATCAGACTCAAACTGATTATCCTCAGCAAGTGTGTATTCATCAGTTATTTGAAGCACAGGTAGAGAAAACACCTGATGCTGTAGCATTAATCTTTAATAATCAGCATTTTACCTATAAAGATTTGAATAGTCGTGCCAATCAACTAGCACAACATTTGCAATCGCTAGGGGTAGGAACAGAAACTCTTGTAGGAATCTGTATAGAGCGCTCCTTAGAAATGGTTGTAGCACTTTTAGCTATCCTCAAAGCAGGTGGAGCTTATGTACCGTTAGATCCAGGGTATCCACAAGAACGTTTAGCTTTCATGCTGTCAGATACCCAGGTATCAGTATTATTAACTCAAAAAGAACTAGTTACTAAATTACCTACTCACATAGCATTTGTAATTTGCCTAGATGCAGATTGGAATACAATTGCCGAAAATAAAAAAGAGAACCTAAGCACTAGCATCACTGCTGATAACTTGGCTTATGTCATGTATACTTCAGGTTCTACGGGTACACCCAAAGGTGTTAGCGTTATCCATCGTGGTGTAGTTAGGTTAGTCAAAGAAACTAATTATGCTCACCTCACAGATGAAGAAATAATTTTGCAACTTGCTCCTATTTCCTTCGATGCTTCAACTTTTGAAATTTGGGGTTGTTTACTTAATGGAGGGCAACTAGTAATTTACCCTCCTAATACACCATCTTTAGAAGAATTAGGGCAAATTATTCAGCAATACCAAGTTACTACTCTTTGGCTGACAGCCGGTTTATTCCACCTGATAGTGGATGAAAAAATTGATGCTTTGAAATCCTTGCGTCAACTTTTAGCAGGTGGCGATGTCTTATCTGTTCCTCACGTCCAGAAGTTTCTGCAAACAGTAGAAAACTGTCAACTAATTAATGGTTACGGCCCGACTGAGAATACAACTTTTACCTGCTACCATACTATAACAGCGCCACTCCAAGCAGATGTATCTATTCCTATTGGTCGCCCAATTGCTAATACCCAAGTTTATATATTAGATCAAAACCTCCAACCAGTATCAATTGGAGAAGCTGGCGAATTGTACATTGGTGGTGATGGATTAGCTAGAGGTTATTTAAACCGTCCCGATTTGACTGCCGAAAAATTTATCGATCATTCCTTTGATAGCGATTCAGCAACGCGTCTTTACAAGACTGGAGATTTAGCTCGTTATCTTTCAGATGGCAGGATCGAGTTTTTGGGTCGTATTGACAATCAGGTAAAAATTCGTGGTTTCCGAATTGAACTAGGTGAAATTGAACGGGAAATTGCACAACATCTTGACGTTCGGGAAAATGTGGTTTTAGCTCGTCAAGATGAAATAGGTGAAAAGCAGTTGACAGCTTATATTGTTCCTCAGTATAACAGTAGTTATACACACAATAAATTGCGTCTTTTCTTACAACAGAGACTACCTAATTACATGGTGCCATCAGCATTTGTGATGTTAGAATCACTGCCTTTGACTGCTAATGGCAAAGTAGATAGACATAAATTGCCAGCACCAAGTAGAGAACGTCCGCAACTTGAACAGGCGTACATTGCTCCCCAAAACGATTTAGAGCGTCTGCTTGCAGGTATTTTGTCCGAACTGCTCAAAATCGATCGCGTTGGGATTGATGATAATTTCTTTGATTTAGGAGCAACTTCAATCTTAATTCTACAAGTTGCTGTGCGAGTACAACAGGAACTTGGCATTGAACTATCTGCTGTGAAGCTGTTTCAGTATTCAACGATTAGCTCTTTAGCAAACTATTTGCATTCAAACCAGAATAGCCAACCGTCTTCTAACAAGCTGCAAAATCGCGCCCAACGTCAACAAGCCGCTCGTACTCGTCGCCGTAATCATCAACAAGGTGTTTAAACAATGGTAAATATGCAGGCATCCGATAACCAAGATCCTATTGATGGTGTTGCCATTATTGGTATGGTAGGCAGATTTCCTGGCGCTGGAAATGTCGATGAGTTCTGGCGCAATCTGTGCGAGGGATTAGAGTCAACAACTTTCTTTCAAGATGAAGAAATAGACCCTAGTATTGACCCGAACCTTTGCAAAGATCCTAGCTATGTAAAAGCTAGAGGAATCATTCCTGGGGGCGAAACTTTTGATGCTGCCTTCTTTGGTGTTAATCCACTAGAAGCTGTGGTCATGGACCCACAAGCTAGAGTTTTTTTAGAGTTGGTTTATGAAGCTCTAGAAAATGCTGGTTATCAATCAGAATCTTTTGAGGGTTTGATTGGTTTGTACGCTGGTTGTGGTCAAAATACTTATTTTGCTAACCATATTGCTGGTCGCATGGAAATTGTCGATCGCATCGGTGAATTCCAGACGATGCTAGCCAATGAAAAAGACTTTTTAACCACTCGTGCTGCTTACAAACTTAACCTCAAAGGCCCGGCTGTCAGCGTTAATACAGCCTGTTCCACTTCTTTAGTAGCGGTCATTCAGGCTTGCCAAGCCTTAACCAGCTATCAGTGCGATTTGGCTTTATCTGGTGGTGTATCTATGACTACACCTCAAAACAGCGGTTATATAGCTCAAGAAGGCAGTATGCTTTCTGGGGATGGGCATTGTCGTCCCTTTGATGCCAGCGCTCAGGGCACAATGTTCAACAATGGCGCAGGGGTGGTTGTCCTCAAGCGTTTAGAAGATGCACTCAATGATGGCGATCGCATCTATGCTGTCATTCGAGGTTCTGGTATCAATAATGACGGTTCTGATAAGGTGAGCTTTACGGCTCCCAGTGTGGATGGACAAGCAGAGGCCATTGCAATGGCGCAAGCTGATGCCAACTTTCATCCAGAAACTATCTCTTATATTGAAACTCACGGTACAGCTACACCTTTAGGCGACCCAATTGAAATTGAAGCACTAACCCAAGCATTCCGGGTACATACAGATGCTAAACAATTTTGTGCGATCGGTTCTCTTAAAAGCAATGTCGGACATTTAGTTGCGGCTGCTGGGGTAGCAGGGTTAATTAAAACCGCTCTCGCCCTGCATTATAAAAAGATTCCACCTAGTTTAAATTTTGAGGCTCCCAACCCCAAGATTGACTTTGCCAACAGCCCCTTTTATGTAAATACCCAACTAGCTGAATGGTCAGAAGGTGAAACTCCGCGACGAGCTGGTGTGAGTTCTTTTGGTGTCGGCGGGACTAATGCTCATATTGTGCTAGAAGAAGCGCCACAAATCCAAAGTTCAGGTGCTTCGCGTCCACAGCAGCTATTGTTGCTCTCGGCAAAAACTAGTGAAGCTTTAGAGGCTGCAACCGCAAATTTACAGCAACATCTCCAGTACAATGCTGAAATTAAGTTAGCCGATGTAGCTTATACTTTACAGCGAGGGCGCAAAGCTTTTAACTACCGACGCAGTATAGTTTGTCACGATATCACAGATGCGATCGCAGCCCTCCAATCTTTAGATCCAAATCAAGTAAATACCCGGCATACAGAAATCCGCAATCCAGCCGTTGTCTTCATGTTCCCCGGACAAGGATCGCAATATGTGGATATGGGACTGAATCTCTACAACCGCGAACCTGTGTTTCAGGAGGTAGTAGATGAATGTGCTGAAATCCTTAAACCTTTGCTGGGTAGGGATTTACGAGAAATAATCTATCCTGCACAGAGCGATGCCTACGGCGGGCTACGCCTACGCGAAACTGCGGCTATCTCCCTACAGCAAACCTGCTTTACCCAACCAGCATTATTTGTCATTGAATACGCTTTAGCGCAACTGTGGCAAAGTTGGGGAGTCAAGCCCCAAGCCATGATTGGCCACAGTATTGGCGAATTTGTCGCCGCCTGTATCGCGGGTGTATTTACGTTAGAAGATGCGCTGATGTTGGTGGCAACTCGCGGTCGCTTAATGTGGGAGTTACCAGCCGGGGCAATGCTTTCAGTGCGCCTACCAGCCAAAGAGGTAGAGCCGCGATTGAGTGCAGAACTAGCGATCGCCGCAATTAATGGCCCTTCCCTGTGTGTAGTTTCTGGCCCCACAGAGGCGATCGTGTCTCTGCAAAAACAATTAGAAAGCGAAGAAGTTATCTGTCGCCTTTTACACACTTCCCACGCTTTCCACTCGCCAATGATGGATAGCATTATTGCTCCCTTTGCAGAGTTAGTTGGGAAAGTTAAATTATCGCCACCCCAAATTCCCTTTGTTTCTACAGTTACCGCCGACTGGATTACAGCCCAGCAAGCAACTGATCCGATGTATTGGGCTACACATCTGCGTCAGACTGTGCGATTTGCGGAGGGTGTACAAACCCTATGGCAGCAGCCAGAACGCTTGCTTTTAGAGGTGGGGCCACGAATCACAACTACAACCCTAGCTCGCCAACAAGCAAAAGATATTAAACAACAGATTGCGATTCCTTCTCTGGGTGATAACGCTGAGAACGAAGCCGAATGGACGGCATTACTCAAGGCAGTAGGACAACTGTGGCTAGCAGGAGTATCTATTGACTGGAGCAACTTCTATCAAAGGGAAAGGCGACAACGAATTCCCCTGCCTACTTATCCCTTTGAACGCCAACGCTTCTGGATCGATCCTCCACCTCATCCCAATCGTGCAGCAACTCCCAAACTTTTAAATCCCCAATTATTAGAAAAGACCCAAACCATGACAACATCCCCTCAGCAAAAGCTTATTCCCCTGCTCAAAGAAATTATCGAAGAAACTTCAGGATTGGAAATTGCTAGTGTTGACGACTCGACAACATTTTTAGAAATTGGATTAGATTCCTTATCTCTGACACAAGTCGGGTTAGCGTTAAAGAAAAAATTTAAAGTCAAAGTAACACTTAGGCAGTTACTAGAAATTTACCCCAATTTAGGAACACTGTCCGACTTTATCAATTCAGCTTTGTCTCCCGAAACTCTATCCGCATTAGGATTAACAGAAACCGTTGCAGAAATTGTTCCAGAAGCCCCATTGTCAGAACCTACACCTGTAACCACATCACCTACCTTGGTAGTGCATGAAGTTCATACCAATGGATCAAATGGATCTGCACCTCGGATTTCTCCCCAACCTGCTGTATCTAATAACATCCTAGAAAATGTGATTAATCAGCAGCTACAAATTATGAGCCAGCAATTGGCACTATTGGGTAATAACAGTCAATCTCTAACAATCCCAGTTGTACCTGCGGTAACATCTCAAAATAATCATGTCAAGCCACAAAATGCTGTATCTACCCCAGCTACCCAAACGATCAAAGAATCACAAGCATCGGTAGATAACGAGTCAGATGGTGCTAAAAAGGCATTTGGTGCGGCGGCTCGAATTGAAAAGACCCAGACTAAAACTCTGACAGCACAACAACGCAATTATCTAGACAAAATTATCCAAAGATATACAAAACGGACTCAAAAATCCAAAGAATATACTCAAACTCATCGCCCTTATTTGGCAGATCCCAGAACTGTTTCTGGGTTTAACCCGATGATGAAAGAGATGGTTTATCCCATCGTCGCGTCTCGTTCATCAGGTTCTAAACTTTGGGATGTTGATGGCAATGAATATGTCGATTTAAGCAATGGCTTTGGTTTGAATTTGTTTGGTTGGTCGCCACCTTTCATTACTGAGGCAATTGAAGCACAACTGAAACTCGGCATGGAAATTGGCCCACAAACTCCCTTAGTTGGAGAAGTGGCAAAGCTAATGTGTGAGTTGACCAACTTTGACCGAGCAGCCTTTTGCAACACAGGTTCAGAAGCGGTGTTAGGAGCGATGCGAATGGCACGCACCATCACAGGACGTAACTTAATCGCCATATTTTCTGGAGCTTATCACGGTATTTTGGATGAAGTAATTGTTCGGGGTACAAAAAAACTCCGGTCAATTCCTGCTGCTCCTGGTATCCCACCGGAAATGGTAGAGAACATTTTGGTGGTGGACTACGATTCGCCTGAGTCTTTAGAAATCCTCAAAAGTCGGGCTGATGAGTTAGCAGCAGTGATGGTGGAATCTGTGCAAAGCCGTCGCCCTGAATACCAGCCCAAAGAATTCCTCCAGCAATTGCGTGATTTCACACAAGAAGCTGGTATTGCCCTAATTTTTGATGAAATTGTTACCGGATTCAGAATTCATCCAGGTGGCGCTCAAGCACATTTCGGGATAAAAGCAGACATAGCAACCTATGGCAAGATTGTCGGCGGTGGACTACCAATTGGAGTCATTGCTGGCAAATCACAATATATGGATGCTTTAGATGGAGGGTTTTGGCAGTTTGGCGATGACTCAGTTCCAGAGGTAGGCGTAACTTACTTTGCCGGCACTTTCGTCCGCCATCCTCTAGCACTAGCAGCAGCGAAAGCAGTACTTCAGCATTTAAAACAGAGTGGCCCTAGCTTGCAGCAAAATCTTAATGCCAGAACCGATAAGTTTGTAGCGGAACTTATGGGCTATTTCCAGCAAGTTCAGGCTCCGTTTACAGCTTATAATTTCGGCTCCCTCTTCATGGTGAAGTCTTTACCAGAGTTCCCCTACGGAGATTTACTGTTTTACTTACTGCGGGATAAGGGAGTGCATACTTGGGATCATCGTCCTTGTTTCTTGACGACATCTCATTCCGAAGCTGATCTAGCTTTCGTAATGGCAGCCTTTAAAGAAAGTATTGCTGAAATGCAGTCTGCTGGATTCTTGTCTGCACCGCCCATAGAAGTAACAAACTGCGATCGCAATGGAGCAGAAATTACTAATAACAGCCTACGCAATCGTCCTCCGCAACCTAATGCCAAATTAGGACGAGATCCCCAAGGAAACCCCGCCTGGTATATTCCCGATGCCGAGCGTCCCGGTAAATATCTACAAGTTGCAAGTGTTTCCTGAAATGTTTTGAAACAGCAATTTTCCTCAATAAAGTGGCAAAAAATCTGCCGATATTAAGGTTTTGACATGACTTTGATAAAAATTTACCTCACTTGGCTATGAATTAATCGATAGTTGGACATAAGGTCGTACCTGTTACATTTCGTTGTTTTGGTCAGCTTGTCCTGACCAAAACATAAGTAACTGGTGAAGAGTATATCCATGAGACAAGTAAATAATAGCGAAATACTTATATTCCACTCATGATTAAACTTAAAAATAATCAATGTATAAGCACATAAAACCTCTTACTTCTCTGCGCGGTATAGCCGCTTTATTTGTTGTTGCACATCATTTTTCGTATTACACCTTACCTAAAACTGGATCAACTTTATCAGCCTATAGCGATTTTTTTAAAAATGGATATTTGTGGGTTGATTTTTTCTTTATTTTGAGTGGTTTTATCATGAGCCACGTTTATGTAGAGGATTTTTATCCAAGAGTAAGCTTAGATAAATATCGCTCATATTTATTCTCTCGTTTTGCGAGAATTTATCCTCTACATATATTTATTATATTTCTGTTTATTGGATTAGAAGTTGTAAAAACACTCTTACTAAATACTTCTGCTTTTACTGGTAAATTTAATTTAACTGCTCTTTTTGCAAATATTTTTCTTCTACAAGCATTTGACCTCAATTGCCCACCTTTATTATGGTGTAATACCTATTGGAATGAACCTGCTTGGTCAATTAGTGTAGAGTTTGTTATTTACAGTATATTTCCATTTTTATTGCTTTTATTAAAAAACAATAAAAATGATTTGATAATTTATATTTGTACTCTCTTGAGTATATTACTACTAATTACCTTTACCCGTGGAAATTTAGATAGTATTATTGGCATTCCTTCAATAGCTAGATGTGGGCTAGAATGTGTACTTGGAATTATAACTTACAAAGTCTATCGTAAAGGTAATTATAAAAAGTATTTTAATCTTAATTTACTAACAATTGTAGCCATGATTTGGATAATTCTGATTATGAATTACTACTGGCATCATTTTCGCAACCTTCATGATTGGCTAATTTTACCAGCATTTTGTCTACTGATTTTAGGTGTATCCTTCAACAACAATAGTGTAATATCAAAAGTTCTGAATTCCCGTACAATGCTATATCTCGGCACTATATCTTACTCAATTTATATGGTTCACTGGTTTTTTCAAGAATTATTAAAACTATTTTGGCTTTATAAATTTCATGAGGCTTTTGGCAAAACATTCACAAACCATCAAGCATTGACATCTTTAGGAGTATTTCTTATGATTGTATTATTGGCTGCATCATTGACATATAGATTTGTAGAAGTGCCAACGCGTAATTATTTAAAGTCTACAATCTTGGGCAAACAATGTATTTAATATCAGTCATTTTTGAAGACAAATTTAATTTTAACCACATTGAATAAACTGAGAAAATAAGAGAATTTTATGAGCTTATCACCTGTAGATTACCAATCCAGATCGACTGCGGTTGATTTTGATCCATTTGTAGATGGAGAATTACTTCTAACCGCCCCTGCCACAGAATCACAAAAAGAAATTTGGGCTTCTGTGCAAATGGGGGATGCAGCCAACTGTGCCTATAACGAGTCTCAATCTCTGCGATTAAAAGGCGAACTTGATGTCAAAGTTCTCCAGTCTGCGATTGAAGAATTAGTACAACGTCATGAAGCACTGCGGACAACTTTTAGCACCGATGGCAATACACTCTGCATTGTTGCTTCTCGGCAAGTTGAAATCGCTATTATTGATCTTTCTAACCTGGAACTAGAGGAAAAACAGGACAAATTAGCTAGTATCTTGCGGCAAGAAGTAGAGCAACCTTTTGATTTGGAACATGGCCCTCTATTTAGGGCAAAAATTGTCAAATTGCAGCCGCAGGAGCATCTAGCTATTTTGACAGCCCATCATATAATTTGTGATGGTTGGTCTTGGGCAGTGCTAATGCCAGATTTGGGTAAACTTTATTCGGGTTTGCAACAGGGTATTGTTCCTGAATTAGAAGAACCAGACTACTTAAGTGAATATGCGACTTTGCAGGAAGAAGAGGCGGATAGTCCAGAAGCGATCGCCACAGAAGAATATTGGTTACAACAATTCGCTGACTCTGTACCTGTGCTGGATTTCCCCTGCGATCGCCCTCGTCCACCACTCAGAACCTTTAACGCCGCCCGCGAAGATTGGCATTTAAATCCCCAATTAGTTGCCAACCTCAAACAACTAGGAACAAAACTCGGTTGTAGCTTTATGACCACTATCCTGGGAGGATTCGAGGTCTGGCTGCACCGTCTAACAGGACAAAACGATCTGATTGTAGGTATTCCAGCCGCCGGACAAGCTGCTTTAGGGCAATATAATCTCGTAGGTCACTGTGTAAATTTATTACCCTTGCGTAGCCAGATTGATGGCGAAAAATCTTTCAGTGACTACTTGCAAACGCGGCGATCGGCTGTCTTAGATGCCTACGATCACCAACAATTTACCTTTGGTAGTCTGGTCAAAAAATTAGTTTTGCCACGAGATTCTAGCCGTATTCCCTTAGTTCCAATTACATTTAATATCGATCAGGGTTTAGATAGTGATAAACTCCCCTTCACTGGATTGGAAGTAGAATTTTTCTCTAACCCCCGCGCCTTCGAGAATTTTGAACTGTTCATCAATGCTACGGAATTACGTGGTCAGATGACCCTGGAATGTCAGTACAACACTAATTTATTTGACGCTGACACTATCCGCAACCGGATGGCAGAGTTTGAAACTTTGTTATTAGGTATAGTTGCTAACCCCAATCAAAGTATTGCTAAATTGCCAATTTTACCAGCAGTTGAGCAACAGTTATTAGCAATATGGAACCAGACTCAAACAGAGTATCCTCAAGATAAATCTATTCATCAGTTATTTGAGGAGCAGGTAGAGCATACCCCGAATGCAATAGCATTGGTATTTCAAGAACAGCAACTTACTTACCAAGAGTTAAATATTCGCGCCAATCAATTAGCACAATACCTACAAATACTAGGAGTAGGTGCAGATGTGCTTGTGGGAATCTGTGTCGATCGCTCCTTAGAAATGGTGGTAGGTCTTTTAGGGATTCTGAAAGCAGGTGGAGCTTATGTACCACTAGATCCGGGTTATCCCCAAGAACGCTTGGCTTTCATGCTTTCAGACACCCAGATCAAATTATTATTGACCCAAAAACGGCTAGTTGACAAACTACCTGATCACGCAGCAAGTGTAATTTGCCTAGATACCGACTGGGATACTATTAATCAAAAAACATCAGAGAATGTAATTACTAGTGTCAAAGCTAATAACTTGGCTTATGTAATGTACACATCTGGTTCTACAGGTCAGCCCAAGGGTGTTAGTGTTATCCATCAAGGTGTAGTTAGATTAGTCAAAGACACTAATTATGTAAACCTCACCGCCAAAGAAGTATTTCTGCAAATTAGTCCCGTCTCCTTTGACGCTTCAACCTTTGAAATTTGGGGTTGTTTGCTTAACGGTGGAAAACTAGTAATCTTTCCTCCTCATACCCCATCTTTAGACGAATTAGGACAAATTATTCAGCAATACCAGGTGACAACGCTGTGGTTAACAGCAGGTTTATTCCATCTGATAGTCGATGAAAAAATTGATGCTTTAAAACCCTTACGTCAACTGTTAGCAGGCGGTGATGTTTTATCTGTTACCCACGTCCAGAAATTTCTCAACACAGTAGAAAACTGTAGACTTATTAATGGTTATGGGCCAACAGAAAGTACAACTTTTACCTGCTGTTATGACATTACAGCGCCATTAAAGCCAGGGGCTTCTATTCCTATTGGTCGCCCTATTGCTAATACCCAAGTTTATATTTTAGACTCCCATTTACAACCCGTTCCAATTGGAATTACAGGTGAACTGCATATTGGTGGCGATGGTCTAGCACGAGAATATTTCAATCGCCCGGATTTTACATCTGAAAGATTTATTGCCAATCCCTTTAGCTCAAATCCCCAATCACGTTTATATAAAACTGGAGACTTAGCTCGTTATTTTCCAGATGGAAAGATTGAATACCTGGGTCGGATTGACAATCAGGTAAAAGTGAGCGGTTTCCGCATAGAATTGGGTGAAATTGAAATCGCACTTTTGCAATATCCGGCAATAAAAGAAGCGATAGTAATTGTTCGAGAAGATACTCCTGGTGAAAAATTACTGGTTGGTTATTTTGTCGCAGAAGTTGGGCAAGATAGCCCGCAAATAATCTCGGAATTACGGCGATTCTTGAAACAACAGCTTCCTGAATATATGGTGCCAAAGATTTTTGTGGCGCTGGAAGCCTTGCCGCTAAATGCTAACGGCAAAGTTGATCGTCGGGCACTACCAAAGCCTGATTCTTTTCGTCCAGAACTGGAAGCAAATTATGTAGCGCCTCGCACTCCCATTGAGCAGCAGATTGCAGATATCTGGACACAGGTTTTAAATGTCAGGCAGGTTGGGATTTATGACAACTTTTTTGAACTGGGTGGATATTCTCTACTAGGAATTCAAGTGGTTTCTCGACTGCGCCAAGCCTTGCAAGTAGAAATTCTCATGTCCAATTTATTTGAATTACCAACGGTAGCAGATTTGGCTGAACGAGTGGAAACTCTGCGTTGGGCAACTCAAGGAGTTCAGGCTGGTGATAGTGAAACAGCTGGTGATTACGAGGAAGGTGAGCTATGAAAACATTGGATGAATTACTATCTGAGCTACGTCAGCGCGATGTCAAACTTTGGCTAGAGGGCGAACGCTTACGCTATCGGGCAGCAAAAGATAGTCTCACGCCGGAATTGCTCACTGAGCTAAAAACTCAAAAAGCCGAAATCATCAACTTTCTAAAACAAATTACTACAGCCGCCAATTCACAGATTCCCCCAATTGTCGCTTGTGAACGGAATGGCAACTTGCCACTTTCCTTTGGTCAGCAACGGATATGGTTCCTGCATCAGTTTGAACCTAATAGTTCCTCAAATAATATGCCCGTTGTGGTGCGTTTTACGGGATATCTTAATGTTGCCGTTTTAGAGGAAAGTTTGAGAGAAGTCGTCCGCCGCCATGAAGTTTTACGGACTACTTTTCCAGCCGTGAATGGTAAGCCCTCTCAAGTTATTGCTACCGATGTTTCCTTGACGCTGCCAATAATTGACTTGCGGCAAGTAGCAGATGATAAAAGAGAGGCTGAAGCTCTCCTACTGGCAACTAAAGAAGCTCATCAACCCTTTGATCTTGCTAATGGCCCGATTTTGCGGGTGCTGCTGCTGAAGTTGAGCGATCGCGAGCATCTGCTAATCTGGAATATGCACTGCATAGTTTGTGATGGAGCTTCTTCTGATATATTTTATCAAGACTTCACTACCATCTATAAAGCATTGTCGGCTGGGAAGGCTTCTCCTTTAACTCCCTTACCAGTGCAGTATGCTGATTTTACCAATTGGCAATATCAATGGCTCCAGGGAGAGGTTTTAGAGTCACAGGTAAATTACTGGAAGCGAAAGCTAGAAGGCAATTTACCAATCATTAAATTACCTTACGATCATCCCCGTCCTCAAGGTGTGCAAACCTATCGAGGCGATCGCGCTGCCCTGCTGCTATCAAAGGCGCTGAACCATGCCCTGACAGACCTGAGTCAAAAATGGGGTGTCACTCTGTTCATGACTCTACTAACAGTGTTTGAGCTATTGCTCTACCGTTATTCTGGACAAGAAGACCTACTCATCAGCTTTGCCAGTGCAAGCCGCGGACAAGTAGAAACCGAGCGGCTGATTGGATTTTTCTCTAATACTCTTGTAATGCGGGGTAACT
The DNA here is from genome assembly GCF_017115045.1 of Nostoc sp. NMS8. GTDB lineage: Bacteria > Cyanobacteriota > Cyanobacteriia > Cyanobacteriales > Nostocaceae > Nostoc. Next base: position 57,738 of record NZ_JABXKK010000116.1, read on the forward strand.
TAGCAGGAAACCCAACTTTCCGACAATTGTTAGACCGCGTGCGTAAGGATTGCTTAGAGGCTTACATCCATCAAGACTTACCATTTGAGAGACTAATTGAAGAACTTAGACCAGAACAACAAAATCGGAACAGTTCATCTTTATTTCAAGTAAAGTTCTCCCTCAATCCTCCTTGGTCAAATGGTCGTGGCATGGGAGCAGTGCAACTACCCGATCTGACCATCACTTCTCTATTTGGCTACATCTATCATGGCAAGACCAAATACGATCTGACATTGGTCTTACGGGAACAGGATAATGGTCTGGGCATGGTATTTGATTACAATGCCGAGATGTTTGATGCCAGTACCATAGAGCGGATGTTGGGACACTTCAAAACTTTACTTGAAGGTATTGTAGCTAATCCCGATCTGCCGATATCTGAATTACCTCTGTTAACAGCAGGTGAACAACATCAAGTATTGGTTGATTGGCATGGCAAACAAGCTAATTATCCCCAGAATACTTGTATCCATCAGTGGTTTGAGGCTCAAGCGAAACGAACTCCAAATAATATCGCAGTAAGTTTTAAAAATCAGCAACTAACCTATCAGGAACTCAACCAGCGTGCAAATCAACTAGCCCGCTATTTGCAAACTCTAGGGGTAAAATCGGGGGTACTCGTTGGTCTGAATCTAGAGCCTTGCCTAGATGCGATTGTGGGGCTGTTGGGTGTTTTGAAAGCAGGGGGAACTTACGTATCCATAGCTCCGACATCTGGGCAAGATAGCTTGGCTTTCATTTTAGAAGATGCCCAAATATCTTTAGTGTTAACCCAAAGCTCATTAGTTGAGAAGTTCTCTGAGCATCAGGCAGAAGTTATCTGTTTGGATAGTGATTGGGAAGGTATCGCTGTACACGCAACCGAAAATCTAGCATATTATACCACAGATCGGACTCTCGCTTGTGTGATATATGTATCCGGCTGCGATGGAAAACCCAACGGTATAGCCATTACTCACCGTAATCTTGTCACCCACAGCTTGGCCATTAGCGAAACTTGGGAGTTGACTGAGCGCGATCGCCTACTACTAATATCTAGTATCCGTTGCGATTCTTTCATTGAATCACTTTTTCCCGCTTGGATTGCTGGTGCTAATGCAATTCTCCAACCTCAAGAACTACAAAACTCGACGGCGCAGTTTTTCCCATTCATTGCTCAACAACAGATTAGCGTTGTTAATCTACCTACTTCTTTTTGGTATGAGTTAGTTAACGAGCCATCTATATCTTTGCAAACCTTGCCAGTCAGCTTACGCTTAGTCATGGTTGGTGGTGAAAAAGTCTCACGCCAGGCTTATCTAACTTGGGTAGAAAAAGTTGGTAAGCGATCGCGCTGGTTGAATGCCTATGGATCGCTAGAAACAACTTTAACCGCCACGGTTTACGATCCAAAAACTGCCACTGAAGCGAGTAACACTAGGTCAGAAATTCCCATAGGGAGAGCGATCGCCAATACCAAAATCTACATTCTCGATCGGCGATCGCAACCAGTGCCAATTGGCATTCCTGGCGAAATCTACATCAGCGGTATTGGTGTTGCACAAGGCTACTTTAACCGTCCAGACTTAACATCTGAGAAATTTATCCCCAATCCTTTTAGCAGTGAATCTGGAGCATACCTTTACAGAAGTGGCGATTTAGGACGCTACTTAAGCGATGGCAATATTGAGTTTTTGGGCCGTCTCGACAATCAGGTAAAAATCCACGGCTTTCGCATTGAGTTGGCTGAAATTGAAACAATTTTAGGTCAATATCCAGGCGTGCAAAAAACTGTGGTGATTGCCAAAGAAGATGTTCCAGCGGATAAGCATTTGGTTGCTTATCTTGTTCCCAAACAAGGAGAGACTTTGGGAAATGAGCAACTGCTGAATTTTCTCCAGCAAAAGCTATCTGAGCATTTGTTGCCTTCGGCCTTTGTCATGGCAGATTCTTTGCCATTGAATGCTAATGGTCAAGTTGATCGCCAAGCCTTAGCTGCACTTAATCATACTAATTCTCAAACAGAAAAAATCTTTGTTGCAGCAGAAGACCCATTGCAAATTCAGCTAACACAAATTTGGGAAAATGTTTTAGGAATTAATCCGATTGGAATAACAGACAACTTTTTTGATTTGGGTGGACACTCACTAATTGCAGTCCGTCTTTTTGCTGAAATTGAAAAGATATGTGGTAAAACTCTGCCTCTATCTATTCTTTTGCAAGCCCCAACTATTGAGAAATTAGCTAACCTTATCAGTGAAAAGTCACTCTCCATTCAACCGAATAGTGAGCAGCAACAGGGGTTATTTAAAGGCTTTTTAGGCAAAGCGATCGCCAGATTTTCAAATAGCAATAATTCACCACTGAAAAAGTTAATAGTTGAAGATGAAAATCAAGCTAACCTCAAAACTGGAGAATGGCTACCTTGGTCATCACTAGTACCTCTTCAAATCAATGGTGATAAACCACCTATATTTTGTGTGCATGGTGCTGGTGAAAGTATCCTTTATTATCGCGATTTTGCTAACTATCTCGGTTCCAATCAGCCATTTTATGCTCTACAAGCTAGAGGTGTAGATGGAAGAGAAACTCCCCTGACGCGAGTTGATAAAATGGCGGCTCACTATATTAAAGAGATACAAACTATTCAACCCCAAGGGCCTTATTTTTTAGGAGGCTACTCTTTTGGTGGTCTAGTAGTTTGGGAAATGGCTCAACAGCTAGTGGCGCAGGGTCAAAAAGTTGCTTTGCTAGCAATATTTGATACTAGTAGTCCAACTTGTCGCAAAACTACTATCAAACCAATACCAACGCCAAAGCGAATTTCTCGACATTTGAACAATCTTTTAGAAGTTGGGCCTACCTACATTCTTGAGCAAATAGAAGGAAAGAGCAGCTGGCTTGAGTATATGCTCAAACAAAGACTACAGAAGTTTGCCTTTAAAGTTTATCTGAACGTATCCCGAATCTTACCTTACGCCTATCGCAAACAAGTAAAAATTAAAGATTTTAACAAACAGGCTGCTAAGGAATATGTTCCAAAAGCTTATACAGGTCGAGTCACTGTATTTCGAGCAGAAGAACGCCCTATAACTAATGGACAAGAAGTAGATCCAAATATGGGTTGGAGTGAATTGGCTTTAGGAGGTTTGGATATCCAGCATGTTCCAGGCAATCACTTCTCCATTTTTAATGAACCCTATGTCAAATCTTTGTCAGAAAAAATGAAGGTTTGCATAGAACAAGCTATTGCAGAAACCTGAATCTTTCTCGATTAGAGGCAGCAGTTCTTTAGTCATACATTCCCACTCTTGAGACTGGGAAAGAGGAAATACAAGCCTTTGGACTTTTCTTAGTGCTATTTGATTATTATAAATCCTCATCTCCTTTGCGGGATGGGGTTATTTTATTGGCGGGTAATAACTTTTAATAGCACCTCAATAATATATGTGTAAATGCGATCGCTCATAAAGCTTTTGGATAAATTCTAAACCCTTGCTTAGTCGGTGTTGGAAGCAACAAAACTAAATGGACTCATCCCGCTTCTAGGAAGTGTTTATTCGATTTTGGCTAGTAAAATAGACCCAACATGAACCAAAACAGTGATTTTACTGAAGTTGAATATGGGATTTTTGTATAAGTTTGATGGTTGACTCCTCTGCTATGCCGCCAAAAAATTTTGCTTCTACCTGATTTCTGAGGATACATAGCAACGGTTGCAAGGAAAAAACTGTTAATTAATTAAGAGTAATTATGTCAGACACCATTCTTATTGCGATCGCTGCCCAGCCAACTCAAAACGTGTACGAAAAAATATCTGCTACTCACTTAGTTTTCATAGATCCACAGGTTGAAAACTACCAAAGTCTGGTAGCGGGTGTCTTGCCAAATTCTACTGTTTTTATTTTAGACGCTGACCAAGACGGCATTGAGCAAATTAGCCAAGTGCTGGCAACTCATCGCCAAATCAACAGCCTGCACATTGTTTCTCACGGCGCACCAGGGCAAGTCTACCTGGGAAACAGTCAACTCGGCTACGAAACACTCAACCGTTATGCTTGCCAACTCATGGGTTGGGCAAATGCTTTGAGTGCAGATGCACAACTGCTATTGTATGGTTGTGAAGTCGGGCAAACAGAGCAAGGTAAAGCATTTGTACAACGTCTGAGTGAATTGACAGGTGCAGTAGTAGCGGCATCTGATGATTTAACGGGGAGTACTGCATTAGGTGGTGACTGGGAACTGGAGGTTTCTACAAGGGCAATTGTTCCTGCTCTGGCGTTTCAGGCAGAAGTAATGGCAACCTACGCTTCAGTACTAGGTGTAGTAGTGCTTGACACCAGCTTCAACACTACTGGCAAGATAACAACCGACTTTAATAGCAATGATGACTATGGCTACAGTATCACCGTGCAAGCTGACGGCAAGATTCTCGTGGCGGGAGAAACCTATAACGGGACAGATTATGACTTTGCCATAGTGCGTTACAACAGCGATGGTACTCTCGATACCAGCTTCAACACTACTGGCAAGGTAACAACCGACTTTAATAGCAATGATGACTATAGCAACAGTATCACCGTGCAAGCTGACGGCAAGATTCTCGTGGGAGGATATACCGATAACGGGACAGATTATGACTTTGCCGTAGTGCGTTACAACAGCAATGGCACTCTCGACACCAGCTTCAACACTACTGGCAAGGTAACAACCGACTTTAATAGCAATGATGACTATAGCAACAGTATCACCGTGCAAGCTGACGGCAAGATTCTCGTGGGAGGATATACCGATAACGGGACAGATTATGACTTTGCCGTAGTGCGTTACAACAGCAATGGCACTCTCGACACCAGCTTCAACACTACTGGCAAGGTAACAACCGACTTTAATAGCAATGATGACTATAGCAACAGTATCATCGTGCAAGCTGACGGCAAGATTCTCGTAGCGGGAACTAGCTATAACGGGACAAATAATGACTTTGCCATAGTGCGTTACAACAGCGATGGTACTCTCGACACCAGCTTCAACACTACTGGTAAGGTAACAACCGACTTTAATAGCAATGATGACTCTGGCAACAGTATCACCGTGCAGCCTGACGGCAAGATTCTCGTGGGAGGATATACGGATAACGGGACAGATTATGACTTTGCCATAGTGCGTTACAACAGCAATGGCACTCTCGACACCAGCTTCAACACTACTGGTAAGGTAACAACTGACTTTAATAGCAATGATGACTCTGGCTACAGTATCACCGTGCAAGTTGACGGCAAGGTTCTCGTGGCGGGAATTAGCTATAACGAGACAAATAATGACTTTGCCATAGTACGTTATAACAGCGATGGTACTCTCGACACCAGCTTCAATACTACTGGCAAGGTAACAACCGACTTTGATACCAATGATGACTACGGCTACAGTATCACCGTGCAAGCTGACGGCAAGATTCTCGTGGCGGGAACTAGCAATAACGGGACAAATAATGACTTTGCCATAGTGCGTTATAACAGCGATGGTACTCTCGACACCAGCTTCAACACTACTGGCAAGGTAACAACCGACTTTGATACCAATGATGACTATGGCTACAGTATTGCCGCACAAGCTGACGGCACAATTCTCGTGGCGGGAACTAGCAATAACGGGACAGATAATGACTTTGCTGTAGCGCGTTATTTCGTCAACCAAGTTCCAGAGCTGGCAAATGAAATTCAGGATCAAGAAACCACCGAAGATAATGTCTTCAACTTTGTAGTTCCAGTTGACACCTTTAGTGATGAAGATGCTGGGGACATCCTGACTTACACTGCAACTCTGGCAAATGATGATTTACTACCCACTTGGTTAAAGTTCAATCCTGATACCCTTACCTTCAGTGGAACTCCTAAAAATAATGATGTGGGTAGTCTAGACATCAAAGTTACTGCTAAAGATATTGCTGGAGATGAAGCCAGTGATGTATTTACACTTGCAGTTGATGAAAAGACAACTGTTAATATCCAATCCATTAGCCTACTGACAAAAATTACAGGTGATATCTTTAGTGTTAAGACTAAGCTCAACATTAAAGGTGATAAAGCAAAACTCTCAATCAAGATTAAAACCAAAACTTCCAAACAGTTGGATGAACTGTGTGTATTTAATGTTGATGATGATGAAGGTAAAATTGATGGCATAGCCCCTGGTGCAGAAGGCTATGCAAAAGCGGCTCTTATGCGTTCAAAGGTGATTTTCTGTTCCCTTGGCAATTCACCTAATGGTTTTAATAGTGCCGACTTGACAAACGTATTAGAATTTGAGTCTAATACCAAACTCCGATTTTACATGATATCCAACAGTACAACTCAGGCTGTACTGTCTGGAAAAGCCTCTTTCTCAAGTGTGGTTTTTTCCTCAGCTACCAATAGCAGCACAGAAGATGAAGGATTTTCTCTCAACTTCCAGAATTTGGTTGTCACAGTTCAAGCAACAGATCAACAGATAACTTTGGGTACAGGTTTGCAAGGCAAAAAACAAGGGGAACTGATTGATTTACGTGGTGTAGGACAATCGGTGAAGGCGGACTTTAAGGTTCACAGAGAAGCTGCATTCAACAACTTTGTAGGATTCTATAAAGTTGCTGATGAGAATGGTGGTATTGACACCAATGGCGATGGTAAAGCAGATATTCTCGTTGGACAAGCAGGTTACACCGAAGCCGCCGTGCGTGGGCGTGTTGCGGGCATTGACTTGACGGTGAGTAACCAAGGTTCTGCAACTTATACTGGCATTTTCGGGACTGATTCGCTGTTTGCACCATTTATTATTGTGGATGGTAGACCCGATGCTGTTCTCAGTGGTAATACCAATAAGAAGGTTTACTTCTCATTCTTGGGTGCCAACTCAGATAAGGTCGATCACATTCGACTGTTGGGAAATAACACCTTTGGTTTTGAGGATTTAGCAAATGGTGGTGACAAAGATTACAACGATGTGATTGTGCAAGTAAATTTAAGTGCCAATCTTGCTTAAAATCGGGTAATTACTTAGCAAAATCGAACAACATCATCCCATCTGTGGGGTGGGGTTGTTTTTTTGCGTATCAATGCAAATGACTTCATATTAATTAAACTAGTAAATTTACTGAAGGCAGTTCTTGTCTTTCCTTCATAAATTTAATAGTTGATTCCTCTTGGGGAGCAAAAAATATTTGCCTTTACTTTTCTTATTAAATTAGGCTAGCAAAAAAGTGATGGAGAATTCTTTCATAATCGGTCATGGGTACTATTTTTTAACAAGGAAAGTTCATTGTCTTTCGCCATCAATGATACTGTCAATCCCTGTATTCAAGAATTTGTAAAACATAATTTAGAAATTTAAAGTTTTTTTTATTACATAATTCTTAATTAGGGTATTTACTTAGGAAAACATCTGTGATATTTTCAGGTTGATTATCATAAATTAAAAATAGGCGACCCTAAGTTTAACAACCACGTTTCTATATCTTGGTTTGATGATGAGTATCCGTCCTGCATACTTGCAATACTAAATATTGATTTTAAACTTGTATAAATTATGTGGCGTTAACCAAGTGATAACTTGTCCTCGATCTATTTAGACTATCTTTGGTTTTGAACAATAGATAACAGTAGGAACCCTGTTAAGTGAACACAGGTATGAAATTAGACAAAATTAGCCTCTGCGATTTAACAAAATTAGGCAACCTAAATGCCACATAAGTCTTATTGTTGCTGGCATAAAATCAAATACTGCCACTGTTAATAAAAGAGATACTGGGTAATATTCTCAGCCTTCTTCTTCACTTTTACCTTCGATTTGTTTGATATGACTTATATCAAGAGTACTTTTCCCGAATTTCTCACCACCCTAGAGGGGTTTGATCGATTACCAGATGGAGCGATCGCTAATTTATCAGAACAACTACAAGCCTGGCGCTATCGCATAGGTCAGAAAATCATCGGTAAAGAAAGTCTCCCAGAACGCATCACCATCATTTATGAAGGACAAGTGCGGCTATTGGGATACGACCCCCAGACGCAAATGCCAATCACCCTCAAATTACTACAACCGGGGGAAATTATTGGCGAAATTGGTTTGTTGCGCGATGTCCCCTGTGAAACAGCGATCGCTTCCACCGAAGTAGTCTGTTTAACCTTGAGTGCATCAGCATATTTTAGCTTTCTAGCTTCATACCCAGCCTTTGCCGAAGCTCGTAAGAACCGCAGTTATTTGGCCGAAGTTTTCGATATTATCGGTTCCTATTGGCAAAAGCAAGCGATCGCTACCTTAAATCTCAGAGAACTGGCAGAAAAAGCCTTACCAAAGGCGAAAATACATTACCTCCCTTCAGGAAAAACTCCATTCAACCAACTAGATAGCGAAAGCATCTGGTTTGTCAGTGGCGGTAGTGCAATCACAGATTTGTCACCTGGCGATCGCCTAGAATCAGACGACGAACGAGATAATATCCAAGTTATAGGTCAAAACCCCGCGCGGTTGGTTGGTATACATCCGTCAGATTTGCTCTTAGAAGATAGTCATCAGATAGAACTTGTGGTTAGTGACACCACCTCAGATAGCGCAGAGAAATTAGATATCCCCTACGCATCAGACGAAATAGTTCCACAGACACTCCCCCAAAGCTCAAATAACTCGCTAAAACAAAAATACCCATTTTTTGGTGGTAAAGGAGAACTAAATTCAGCCTTCGCTTGCTTCCAAATGATCGCGAAGCACCTAGAAATGCCGTTTCGTCGAGAGGTGGTTCGCCGCATCTTAACTGAGCAAATCAAACGCCAGGGGACTATATCGTTTCAAGTTACTGCTTACCTGGCAGAGTCAATTGGACTGAAAGCACAGTTGATAGAGCTACCAGTCGCTTCCGTAACGCGCATTCCGACACCTGCGCTGATTCGCTATGGTGATAGTTTTGCCGTTTTATATGTAGCTGATGCCAATACTGTGGTTGTAGGTGTGCCATCTAAAGGAATTGTACGCTGCAAACCTGCTCAATTGGTTGAACAATTAGAGGTTGATCCAACCAACTTTCCGCCCCAAGTTCGGGTATTACTACTCAGTGCTACCAAAGAAACACCCCAAGAGCGTTTTAGTTTACGGTGGTTTCTGCCCTATTTGTCAAAACACCGTCGAGTCCTAATAGAAGTCTTTATCGCTTCCTTTTTCGTGCAATTGGCAGCGTTGGCAAATCCTCTAGTCGTTCAGTTAATTATCGACAAAGTTATTACTCAAAATAGTATTGGCACATTACATATTTTGGGGGTTTTACTATTAGTAGTCGGGCTATTTGAAGCAGTACTAACTACCTTAAGAACCTACCTATTTGTCGATACCACTAATCGGATTGATATGGGTTTAGGGTCACAAATTATTGACCACTTACTACGTCTGCCGTTGCGCTATTTTGAACGCCGACCGGTGGGTGAACTTTCCACTCGCATCAACGAACTAGAAAATATCCGCCAATTTCTCACGGGTACTGCCTTAACAGTAGGGTTAGATGCTCTGTTTTCAGTTGTCTATATCGGTGTAATGCTGATTTACAGTTGGCAACTCACGTTAGTTGGCTTAAGCACAATTCCCGTGTTTGTAGTGATCACCTTAGTTGCTTCTCCCACCATTAGCAGACAGTTACGCGCCAAAGCCGAACGCAACGCCGAAACTCAATCTTATTTAGTGGAGGTGATGTCAGGAATTCAAACCGTAAAAGCGCAAAATATCGAATTGCGATCGCGCTTTTCCTGGCAAGAACGTTATGCTCGATTTGTTGCCGCTGGTTTTAAAACAGTTGTGACTTCTACGTTGGCCAATTCTACCAGTAACTTTCTCAACAAACTCAGCAGTTTACTAGTTTTGTGGGTAGGAGCTTATTTAGTACTGCAACAAGAATTAACATTAGGCGAATTAATTGCCTTTAGGATTATATCGGGTTACGTTACCAGCCCAATATTACGTTTAGCTCAACTTTGGCAAAGCTTCCAAGAAACTGCTTTGTCTCTAGAACGTTTAAGCGATATTGTCGATACACCACAAGAAGGAGAAACAGACCGCTACAATATACCCTTACCTACTATTAAGGGAGCAGTTAAATACGAAAATGTTTCCTTCCGTTTTGGTACAAGTGGCCCTCTACAACTTTCTAATGTCAACCTCGAATTTGAGCCAGGGAAATTTATCGGCATTGTCGGACAAAGCGGTTCTGGTAAAAGTACGATGATGAAGTTATTGCTGAGACTTTACGATACTGAGTCCGGCAGAATATTGATTGATGGTTATGATATTGCCAAAGTGGAACTTTATTCGCTACGACGACAAATAGGCGTAGTTCCCCAAGAGACGTTATTGTTTGACGGCAGCGTTCAGGAAAATATTGCTCTAACTAATCCCGATGCCACAACCGAAGAAATTATCGAAGCGGCTCAGGTTGCGTGTGCCCACGAGTTTATCATGAACTTGCCCAACGGTTATAACACGCGGGTGGGAGAGCGAGGTTCTGCACTTTCAGGTGGACAAAGACAAAGAATTGCGATCGCTCGTTCAGTTTTACAAAGACCAAAACTATTAGTTTTAGACGAAGCAACCAGTGCATTAGATTATCCCACAGAACGGCAAATATGCCTCAACTTAGCCAAAGCATTCAAGGGCGATACAGTATTTTTTATTACCCACCGACTGAATACCGTCAGTAATGCAGACATGATTGTTGTGATGGATAACAGCAGGGTTATAGAGCAAGGCAGCCATCAAGAATTAATGGCTACTAAGGGTCATTATTATTACCTGTATCAGCAACAAGATGTAAACTTGTAATTAGTCATTCTTGGGGGCAAAGGTTTTTGGCATCGGGAAACATTGCCCACTCTACAAAAAAGTCAAAATCCAAAATCCAAAATTGTTATGACTCAAATTAATGGGAATCACCTCAACGGCAATCAGAAAAATGGAGTGAAGCAAGATTCACAGATACTTACAAAACAACAGAAAGCTGCTCAACAGTCTTTAAATAACTCAAACAATCAGGAATTTGAGCAATCTATTGTCTTGCGCCAATCTCCAATTTGGTCGCGTACAATCATGGCTACACTTATAGGACTAGCCTGTTTTGGAATTGCTTGGACTTATTTTGCAAAAATTGAGCAAGTAGTGCCAGCAACAGGGCAATTAAAGCCGCAAGGAACAGTCAAAGAAGTTCAGGCTCCTGTTAGTGGAGTGGTGAAAACAGTTAATGTTAAAGAAGGACAAGATGTTAAGCCAGGAGATTTATTGCTAACTTTTGATTCTATCGCTTCTGTAGCCGAATTAAGTTCTTTGAGGAAAATTCGCCTTGCATTAATTAAAGAAAACCAAATTTATCGCCGATTGATGAGTGCAAGTACCGCCACCGGTTCTGAACTATTATATTTGCGCGGCAATTTGCCACAAGAAACTGCTTTTCTGTTAAAAAGCCGAGCAGCCTTAGTAGCAGAAAATGAATTATTTCGGACTCAATTAAAAAACTCTGGTCAAGATTCTAAATTAGGAATTGATGAACAACAACTTCTACGAGTTGCTAAAAAGGAATTAGACTCTCGGTCTTCTGCGGCACTATTTGAAGTAGAAAAAACCAGAAAGCAACTTACTCAAAACCAAATTAAACTGGAAGATAGCAAAGCAAGTTTAGCTATTCAACAGGGGATTTTAACGAAGCTGAAAATATTAGCAGAAGAAGGCGGTATTTCTCAACTTCAGTACCTCAACCAGCAACAAGAAGTACAAAACCGCACGGCAGAAGTAGCGCAACTAGGTGAAGAACTAAAACGCCTCCAGTTTGATATAGAAAAAGGACAACAACAAGCAAGCAATACGGTGGCTGTTTCTGATAAAAATATTTTGGATAAAATAGCTGATAACAAACAGCGTATTGCCACAATCGATAGCCAATTCATGAAAGTTTTGCTGGATAATGAGCAGCGTTTGGCAGATGTCAATAGTAAAATATCTCAATCACAATTAAACGTTAAATATCAAGAACTCCGTGCGCCTGTAGCTGGAACAGTTTTCGATTTACAAGCGAAAAATCCTGGATTTGTAGCAACTCCAACTACAAAATTGCTGCAAATTGTCCCAAATGAAAGCTATATAGCTGAAGTTTTCATAACTAACAAAGATATTGGATTTGTGCGAAAAGGCATGAAGGTAGATGTCAGAATTGACTCCTTTCCTTACAGCGAGTTTGGCGATATCAAAGGGGAAGTGATTGGCATAGGTTCAGACGCATTACCGCCAGACCAAACCCATCAGTTTTACAGATTTCCGGCAAAACTCTCATTAGATAGGCAATTTTTAGTAATTAAGGGTAAAAATGTCAACTTGCAATCAGGTATGTCCATCAGTGCCAATATAAAAGTGCGCGAAGAACGGACTGTACTTAGTTTATTCACTGAGTTATTTACCAAGCAAGTTGATGCTCTTAAAGAAGTACGATAAAGAGTGTTGAGTTAAAAGACCGCAGTGACTCCACAAGGAGAGTTGCTGCTTCACTTAGTATATAAATACTAAGTAGTTTTCCTTGCTCAATACTCACTCAGCACAGGCTAAATGCCCCGCACTCAGCACTCTTAATGATGGTTAATTCTCAACGCATCGAACCTGCTCCCGGACAAGAATCAGTTTGGGATTACCCCCGTCCTCCTCGTCTGGAGGACACAAATAAACATATCCAAATAATCTTTAATGGAATAATAATTGCAGATACTCACAATGCTAAACGTGTTTTAGAAACTAGTCATCCTCCTTCTTACTACATTCCCCCTGCGGATATCAAAATGGAATATCTACATCTGACTCCGCAATCTAGTTGTTGTGAGTGGAAGGGAAATGCTAATTACTATACAATCCGAGTTGGTGAAAAAGAAGTCCATAATGCTGGTTGGTTTTACCAAAATCCCACACCAGCCTTTGAATCTATCAAGGACTATGTAGCTTTTTACGCTCATGTCATGGATAAATGTTACGTGAATGGCGAAGAAGTGCAACCACAACCAGGTAACTTCTACGGTGGTTGGATAACCAGTGATATTGTTGGGCCATTTAAAGGCACTCCTGGTACTTGGGGATGGTGAGTCAATTTTAGATTTTAGATTTTGGATTCAATAGTAAGTGAAGCGATGTGTGATGTCTTATACATCTATCATCTCCATTTCAAAAATATTTTTGCTAAATCTTGATGAAAATAGAAGTAGTGCCGCATGATTTGAAATGGCGCAGCAAATTTGACCATGAATCAAAGCGTGTTGCGCTTATACTAGGTGAAAATGTAGTTGCTATTCATCATATTGGTAGCACAGCAATTCCACATATCTACGCGAAACCCATTATTGATTTGCTGGTTGAAGTTGAAAATATTGCCAAAGTAGATGATTGTAGTTTGGGTATGGAAGCGTTAGGTTATGAAGTAATGGGTGAGTTTGGCATACCAGGTCGCCGCTTCTTTCGTAAGAATAATACAATAGGTACAAGGACGCATCATATTCACACCTTCACGGCTAAATCATCGGAAGTAAAACGACACTTAGCATTTCGGGATTATATGATTGCACATCTCGAAGATGCACATAAATATAGTCAATTAAAACGTGAGTTAGCAAAGCAGTATCCTAAAGATATCATCGGATATATGGATGGGAAAAATGGGTTCATCAAAGAGATACAAAGTAAAGCATTGGTATGGTAGACACCTGATAAAGGAGTTTTATAGTTAGGATTACTGAATTGATGTTATAGCTATCTAGAAGGTTTCGCTTCAAACATCAAATACGTCCCTCCAAGTCCTTCCACAATTGTGCGTGTATTAGCAATCATCATTTTTTGATAAGTGTCACCGTCGCTTCCTGGTTCGCCAAGTCCCTCAGCATAAAGCTTCCTGTTAGAAATTTTCACGTCGGCTTCTGTGGCTACAGATTGAATCAAATTAGGATTAATTTCTACCTCAGCAAAAATTGTTGATACTTTAGCCCGTTTAATGTTTGTAGCCAAATTTTTGACTCGTTCGGCTGTGAGTTTTTCGTTAGTACTAATACCTTGCAATCCCCCCGCCAATGAGATACCGTATACTTTGGCATAATAACTCAGTGCATCAGAGGTTGTAACTAACTTGCGTTCTTTCGTAGGAATACTGGCAATTCTTGACTTAATCCAGCTATCTAGTTGAGTAAGTTCATTTGTGATTTTTTTAGTATTGCTAATATAAGCCTCTGCATCATTAGATTCTAATTTCCTCAGATTACTATTAATTACCTCCACCATTCTGATAGTATTTTTGGCATTGTGCCAAATATGAGGATCAGTTACACTCTTATCACCTATCTGAAATTTTTGTGGCTTAGGCACTGCCAGTTGACCGACAGCTATTTTCGGTGCAGAGTTTTTAGTTGCTTTAATTAACTTGATCAGATTTGGTTCAAAATTGTAACCAGTATAAAGAATAAGATTAGCTCGCTCAATGGCTTTACGATCTTCCGGTTTTGGTTTATAAAATTGCGGGTCGGTAGTAGGAGAAATTAAGCAGGTGAGGTTAACTGTATTCCCGGCAACCTGTCGGGTTAAGTCACACAATACACTTGTAGTTGCTACAACTTGGGGGAGGTTCTCATCTACCTGGGTGGTCGTCTGAGTAAATGCAGTTCTTGCAGCTTGATTTCCACATCCAACAAATCCAATTGTCAATGCAACAAGAATAGCTGGAAAAAAATTATTCAATGGTGATTTTTTTGACATCCTCAACTCCTACTGGATGTGTAAGAAAAATAATTATTATTCAAGTATTAGTGAAATACTAGGGAAAAGTCTTCAGGTTAAAGTTAAGGTGAGATGCAGAAGCTCTTGGCTAACAAAAGGGTAAAGCTAAGGCAAGAGGAATTATATAGACTCTTCCTTTTCCCACTTTCCCTAGTCCACACCCAGCACTTTCTGGTTGATGAACCACTAGTACTGCAAGGCGGAATCAAAATTAAAAATTCAAAACGAATACAGCGTAAGCGTTTCATTGATTTAGAATAGGTGGTTTACTTACGCCGTGTTGTACTAGTGAGGTTTTTAGAGGCAAAATATTAGTTAACTTTACGCGACAGGCTGGAAAACTGGTAGAGGTAGAAGCACAATAATAAATGCAATGCTGGGGAGCCTCCAAGGGTGTAGTTCTCTCACCGCCTTTTGAAGGGACTATGCCATTGTGCTTGTTTACCACAAAGGTCGCAAATTGACTAGGATTATCAGCTTAAGTAGTGGAATGTAGTCATGATGGGGCTTATTGAGCATACGGGTTGATTTCGCAAACCGAGTCGTGAATCTAAGGCAATTGTAGCTGTGGTTTTGCAATGTGTGGATATATCATTGTTACAAAATTGGCAAATTGGCGAGTTTTTAGCCATCAGCCTTTGTTACACTAATTTTCACCTAGTAAAGCCTTGCAATACTTTATTACTATAATCTAGGTTGTACTTTGTGCCATAATTTTTATCCTCTAGTTTCTTCATCATTAAATCAGAGCCAAATCAAATATATAGAACAATTCCTCAAAGCTAATATTGGTGAAGATAAACAATGATAATTTTAGTTATCCTAGTTAACACCCTGATTTCGGTGATACTACTCTATGTGGCTTGGCGGGTGTGTCAATTAAAGCAGCAGCTAGCATACATCGCAGATAGCTTAACCGCCTATGAAAGTTGTACCCATGCAGCACTGAACAAAGCACCCGAAAATATTTATCTCAGCCAGCAGAATATTTATAACTTACGGCAGAGAAATCAAGCGCTACAAATACAAATTCAACAAGTGCGGCAAATTATCAGTCTACTTTTGCTAGGACGGCAAATCTGGCAGCGTTATTTTCCGAAGCTAGAGTTAATATCTGGGAAAAGAACAGTTGCAAAATGAGTTATGTCAGGTTCACATGAACATTTATAATTAGGGCTGACATGGAGATCGTCTAACTTGCTTTCTGAGGGTGCAGGGGCTACCGCCCTTGATGCAGCATCTCCATTAGGAGAAGGGTACGGAACTGCGAGGGATGTGTTAATACAAAGAAACGCCCGCCAGAAGGCTTACCGGAGGTATTAAAACTTTTGGAGACATGAAAAATTTGGAATTATAAGTAATTAATGCTTTTTATATTAATTAATGAATAAAAGCAACATTTATGGCTGATATTTTGTCACGATAGATCAACTGAATAAAATCGGTGGAGTCTTACAAGGGGAGAAAACCCACCTAAAATAGGTGTAAGGAGAGAAACAATAAGATGTCTAATAACCGTTCTGGAGTATTTGTTGGCGGTTTGATGCTGGGAGCTACCATCGGTGCTTTGACTGGTGTGCTCGTGGCTCCACGCACAGGGCGCGAAACGCGGAAAATTTTGAAAAAATCTGCTAATGCTATCCCAGAATTGGCAGAAGATTTATCAACGAGTGTGCAAATCCAGGCAGATCGTCTCTCTGCTAGCGCCCTACGAAATTGGGATGAGACTTTAGATAGATTACGGGAAGCGATCGCAGCCGGTGTAGATGCCAGTCAGCAGGAAAACCAAGTCTTGAAGCGACAAACATTTGCTGAAGACTCAGATTCGCTTCCCCAGCAATTAGAACGCTCATAAATGACACAATCGTGATTGAACCCCTGTTTTGGTTGGGACTCTCTTTACTTTTAGTCGCCACAAGCTTGACTGCGGTTTTAGTGGCGGCAATACCGGCTTTGCAGGAGTTAGCACGTGCGGCTCGTAGTGCAGAAAAGCTATTTGATACCCTATCACGGGAGTTACCACCCACTCTAGAAGCTATCCGCGTGACTGGCTTAGAAATCACAGACTTAACTGATGATGTCAGTGAAGGTGTCAAAAGTGCTAGTCAAGTTGTAAAACAAGTTGACAAAAGTCTTGATAGTGCAAGAATTCAGGCTCAAAATCTGCAAGTAGGTACACGTACTATTGTTGTTGGCGTGAAAGCTGCGTGGAGAAATCTCACGCGCCAAAAACCTGCAAGACGAACAGGCGATCGCTTGCCAAGCAACGAAAAACCACCTTTAACGTTGCGAGAACGAGAAGTCCTGAGGCAAGAAAATCGTCGTAGCAAAGCAGAGGTATACCGAGTTAATGACGGTTATAACGAGGCTGCTGGCTGGGAAAACAATTTCGATGATGAAGATTAACCTTTGATTGCCTAATCTGTAAATAAAAATAAAATAATCTATTCTCCACTCCCCAAAAACCTTTTGCTTTGATCCCCTAGATTAGAGTAAAGTAAACAAGTGTAAAGAACTATCATTTTTACAGTACTCTTTTAAACAACTTGTTCACTCTACCGTTAATATTTGTATAAAAACGTCCATGCAATCTTGTTTTTGGCGACGAATTCTGATATCCATTGCAATATTTTTTCTGGCTGGGTCGATTTGGGTCATGCATTCTCCCCCAGCATTGGCTTATGACAATCCTGAGTTACTTCCTGATACCTTTACCCCAGTTGTAGACTTAGCTAAATCTCTGCCTGTGCTGCAAGAAGAAAAGCTGGTTAAAGATTTAGAGCAGTTTGAAGCCGACACAGGTTGGAAACTGCGAGTATTGACCCAGTATGACCGCACCCCAGGTCGCGCAGTTATCAAATATTGGGGTTTGGATGACAAAAGCATTCTATTAGTTGCCGATTCTCGTGGCGGTAACATCCTTAGCTTTAGTGTCGGCGATGCTGTTTATGAACTTTTACCCCGGACTTTCTGGATAGAATTGCAAACCCGCTTCGGTAACTTGTACTTTGTCCGCGAACAAGGCGAAGATCAAGCCATTCTGCAAGCCTTAGAATCAGTTAAAGGCTGTTTACTTAAGGGGGGTTGCAATGTTGTCCCCGGACTGCCGCGAGAGCAGTGGATTCTCACCTTGATTAGCTCAGTGATTGGTGGGGTGATTTGTGGATTTGCAGCTCAACCCCGTGATAAAGGCCAAGTTTTCGCTTGGCAATGGGCTTTAATTTTCTCACCTTTGTGGGGAATCTTGTTTATTGCCTTTGGCATTGGGCCAGTGGTGACACGTACAAGCGACTGGGTACCTCTAACTCGCAATATCTCCGGGTTTCTCATTGGCGTCTTGGTTGCCTACCTATCTCCTATTTTCAGTCGGTCTTCTTCCAGTAATGAGTTATGAGTGAGTACGTAGGAGTGAGTAGTTTAATTAACTTATAACTCCTAACTCTTAACTCTCTGAAGCTGATAAGCTGAAAGCTAATATTTGAGAAGCTCAACAAAAATGGAATGGCACGTAACTGATGCTCAAAGTTTAGCAATTATTGATAGTGAAATTGGCGATCATGTCTTTTCTCCCGCAGAGTATGAGATTGTGCGTCGGGTAATCTATGCCACGGCTGACTTTGAGTATAAGTCTTTGATTCGTTTCTCTGAGCGTGCCTTGCAAGCTGGAGCAGCAGCACTAGCCGCACGTACCACGATTGTGGTAGATGTGCCGATGGTACAAGTAGGTATTGCCTACGACATTCAAAACACCTTTGCTAATCCGCTGTATTGCAGTATGGAAGCTCTAACGCGTCCCCAAAAAGAAAAAACTCGCGCTGCATGGGGAATAGAAACTTTAGCAAAGCGTTATCCAGAGGGTATTTTTGTAGTGGGTCAAGCGCAAACGGCATTGACAGCATTAGTGGATTTAATTGAGGCTGAGGATATTAGACCTGCTTTAATAATTGCGACTCCAGTGGGATTTGCAAATGTTGATGAAGCTAAGGAGCGCTTACAAGACTCTCTAGTACCTCATATTACGATTGACAGTCGCAAAGGGAATGCAGTTATAGCAGCTGCGATCGTTGATGGATTGGTAGACTTGGCTTGGCAAGCCTATGGACAAGATGGAAATCAAGGGAGCTAGTACCGCAAGGCGGAATTAAAAATTAAAAATTAAAAATGAATACAGCGTAAGCGTTTCATTAATTTGGAATGGGTGGTTTATTTACGCCGTGTTGTACTAGGAAAGTTGGCTCTATTCTATTTTGTATCCAAAAGAGTATTCAAAATTACTGGATATCCTGATACTTTTATTAAGTAGTGCTAACAAAGGAGCCTTTTATCGTGGGAATTCGAGGTTTCGGTTTAAGCGCATATCTGGTAATTCCTGTAGGATTAATTCTTTTGGCTAACGCAGAAAGGATAAAAGCATCTTTAGTTGAAACCGTCCGTCAGGTATCTCTTCACCAGGATATGAGCTTATCTCGTCGTGAGCTAATCAGCACTAAAGCGACTCAGAAAACATACTATGTTAGTGGTACTGGAAACGACAAAAATAGCGGACTTTCTACTTCATCAGCCTTTAGGACAATTCAAAAAGCCGCAGACCTTACCAACCCTGGCGATACAGTTTTGATTATGAACGGAGTATATACAAATTCACCTAAAGCTGGGAGTGTAATAAGTATTAAACGTTCTGGAACTGCAAATGCCTGGATTAGGTATAAAGCATATCCTGGACATTTACCAAAAATTCAGCATAATGCCTGGAATGGTATCCTAATTTCAAATGGAGCTTCTTATATTGAGATCAATGGGTTGGAGGTCGTAGGAAACAATGCCAACATAACCCTTGATTATGCAATGAGTGAGAAAACTAACAAACTAAACCCACTGACAAGTGGAAACTGTATAAATGTGGATGGACGGAAAAATGGTCATAGTCACCATATACGTATTGTCAACAACAAAGTGCATGGGTGTGGAGGAGCAGGTATTTCAGCGATTCAATCGGACTATGTGACGATAGATAATAATGTGGTGTTCGATAATGCCTGGTACAGTGTTTATGGTTGCAGTGGCATCTCGATGTTGAGCAATTGGAATTTTGACAACAAGCAGGGATACAAGATGTTTGTTACCAACAACAGGACTTATAACAATCGTATGTACATCCCTTGGATTGCAGTTGGAAAGATTACAGACGGTAATGGCATTATTATCGATAGTACAAGAAATGACAACGACTCCAAATTAGGTGCATATAAAGGACGTACCTTAGTTAAAAATAATCTTGCATTTAACAATGGTGGATCGGGTATTCATGCTTTTTTAAGCGAGCATGTTGATATTGTAAATAACACAGCGGTTTTAAATAATCAAAGTCCAGAAATCAAAGGTGGGCAAATATTTGCTCATACTTCATCTGATGTCAGAATTTTAAATAACATTCTCTATGCTTTTCCTGGGAAGGATATTAATATCAACACTAAGAATAAAAATGTTATTTATGATTATAATATATACATCAATAGTTCTAAAGTAACTGTTAAGGGATCTCACGATATTGTTGCAAACTCACAGTTTTTAAGAAAGTATCCTACTCTAGACAAAATATCTAGGGATTGGAAATCGCGACTAGATAAACAAAATCCGCCAACGCGGTCTTATGTAGAACCTAAATCGGCAGGTTTTGTTTGTGGGACGGTAAATTATCGTTTGCAAGGGAAACTTATCAAAGTTGGATGTTCTCGTTAGCAAGAAGGCAAGAGGTACAGTTCAGGCTCATAATTAATGTAGGTCTGTACCTTACGTCTTTTTGAATACTTGTTAATCAATCTTCTACTCTACGACGCCGACGCGGCTTTTGTTGTTGGTCTTCACGCAAGCGGCGACCGACTTCGTTAAAGAAATCCCGCCGCAGATAAGGATAATCGCTAACCCATAGGTCACGATTAGGAAAGTATATATCGCTATATTCTTCAATACTGCTCAAATCTGAACGATTTGACATCACTACCATTTCTGCAATTTGACCACGAGTAATAATTTTGTGAGCAGGACGTAATGGTGCTACAAATTCAATGGTAAATCCTGTGTCATCACCAATCTCTAAATTTATCTGTTTTTCCCGATTTTCTACAATCACCAATTCGCCTTTGTTGTTGACTGTTTCGGTTTTACCTACTAACTGGTCTGTAATCCACCAATCTAGGACTCGACCACGGAAAAAGCCGCCGTACTTATAACGGCGGCATTGCAAATTCCGCATACTTGCTTGAAACACTGGATACCACAACCAAAAAAAAGTGCTAACTACCCCTAGCACAAATACTATTGAAGCAAACTCAAGCTTGAAAACGACTGTTACAAGCAAAATAACAACTACAGAAACTACAGAAATTAACAGCCGTTGCAAAAAATTTGAGAATTTCCCCCAGTAGTACTTGTACTGCAAACCAGTGGCAATTAGGGGGACAACTTGTTCAAATTTCTGGCGAGTCAGTGGTACTAACATGAGTGCTGAGAGTGTGTTTAAAGTATTTTTTCTAATCCATATACTAACGACTTTAGCGCTAAGACTTTGCGAATCGCTAGTAGCACTCCTGGCATATAACAAGCGCGATCGCTCGTATCATGTCGTAAAGTATAAATCTGTCCGGCTGCGCCAAAAATAACTTCTTGGTGGGCAATCAATCCCGGCAAGCGGACGCTATGAATTCTAATCCCTTCTTCTGCGATACTTCCCCTCGCACCTGCTAATTTTTCCGTTTCTTCTACAAGAGCAGGGTTAAAAGTTTTACCCAATTCTCCTAATAACTGCGCCGTTTGAATGGCAGTACCACTGGGAGCATCAGCTTTTTGGTTGTGATGCAGTTCGATAATTTCTACATGGTCAAAATATTTTGAGGCTGCGATCGCAGCTTGTTGCAATAACACCATACCAATGGAAAAATTAGGAATAATTAGACAACCAGTGCTAGCTTTGTCGGCAAAGTCTGCCAAGTCTTGAATTTGTGCTGAACTTAAGCCAGTGGTGCCAACTACAGGACGAATACCGTAAGCGATCGCACTGCGAATATTGTCATAAACTGAGTCAGGATGGGTAAAGTCTACAATTACCCCTGGAGGAGATTGTCTGTCGCCAGCCACATATCCCAACATCGGTTCTAATTGATTGGTAATCGGCACTTCCAGAGGTTCGCTTAAACCTGCCAATTCTCCAGCGTCTTTATCTTGATGTTCCAAACTGTGGTCAATTGCACCCACTAGGTTTAAGTCAGGCGCTTGCGCCACAGCCTTAATTACCTCACGGCCCATTTTGCCAGCAGCACCGTTGACAATAACCGGGATAGGAGCTTGATTCGTCATAGGTCGAGAAATACTTTTTGAGTCAACAAGGGAATTGTAAAGACTTTGGCGATCTAGTAGCTAGCTTCTCAAATTTTTGGCTTAATTCCACCTACTCTGAATTGTGCAGCTAATCGCTTACTTTTTCTACTCCCCAAAAGATCAGTTCTCGTTTTTATTGCACTATCTTACCCAGCACACCCGTTTTATTTGCGGATTGTACTGCGTTGATAAGTAGTCCTTATAAAATATATCAGCCTTTGTTTGTCAAGTCTAGTTGACTATTTGTAATATTGTTGTTATATTAATTTACATAACTTAGCAAAGCCCCAAAGTAAGCTGCATAGCTGAAATTGCACCTTGTCTATTGCCTATCTAGTTTTGGTTGCATTGGGTATTAACTAAGAAAAACAGACTTCGGTTTTACAATATTCCATCGACATTTGGACTTCTCCCATTTACCTCGGCTATCAAGTCGGGGTTTTTTATGTTCTCGATTAGCAGCTTATTTCTTTAACTTTTCTCAGGAAACTTCCGCTCTCGCACTTCCACAGCGTAATCTTGCACAGCTTTGGTAATCGTCTCGCGCAAATTTGTATAAACTTTGGCAAATGGTGGATGCTTTTCTGCCAGTCCAAGGACATCTGAAGTAACTAAAACTTGTCCATCACAGTGAATTCCCGCACCGATACCAATTGTGGGAATACTCAATTTTTGGGAAATCTGCATTGCCAAATCTGCGGGTATATGCTCTAACACGAGAGAAAATACACCTGCTTGTTCGAGAGCGATCGCTTCTTGTAAAATCTTCTCACTGGCTTCTTGCGTCTTTCCTTGTTGTCGCAAACCCAGTTGATGTATTGATTGCGGTGTCAAACCCACATGACCCATGACTGGGATTCCGGCTTGTACTAAACGAGCCACAGTTTCGGCCATTGCTGGATAGCCACCTTCTAACTTTACCGCTTGAGCGCCTGTTTCCTTTAATACCCGCCCAGCTGAGTGCATCGCTTGTTGGAGACTTTCTTGATACGTCAGAAATGGTAAATCTACAACTACTAATGCCCGCTTAACCCCACGGCGCACAGATTTGGCATGATAGATAATTTCATCTAAAGTTATCGGCAGTGTTGTTTCATACCCTAGAACTACTGCCATAGAGTCACCCACAAGGATTAAGTCTATACCAGCTGCGTCGAGGAGTTGAGCGATCGCATAATCCCAGGCGGTCAACGCCACAATTGAACGTCCTTGTTGTTTCCATTGAATTAATTGCTGGGTAGTGATTGCCATATTTTTAGTGCTGAGTGCTGAGTGCTGTTAGCGGAAGCGGGGCGTTTAGCCCGTGCTGAGTTAGGAATGAGGAGTTTTCAATTTCAAAAATTCTTTAACTTATAACTCCTAACTCATAACTCTTAACTAATCATTTAACGGCGCGACTGAAAGCAATATGGGGTTTTGCACTGTCCGTTTTGGGCATTAACCAAGCTAGACCTTCACTAGTACCTATCCATAATTTATTAGCGATGTCAGGTGCAAGGGTAAGAACCCGACTAGAAGGAAGTCCAGCAACTTCTGCATCTAACACAGCTCCCGTATTTGGATTTAATCGTAACAAACCATTACTAGTCCCTACCCAGAGACTACCATCTTTAGCAAAACGTACAGCTTTCACGTCACGCCCACGTAAGCGAGTTACAGACCGCAACACTGCGCCAGTTTTTGGGTTAATAACTAGCAAATTATTCGCCATTCCTGCCCAAATTAACCCTTCTGGACTGATAGCTAAAGCTTGTACGGTTGTCCCTGGTAAATCGGCTATTCGCTTCATAACCCTTGCACTAGCAGTATTTACCCGCACCAATCCATCAAGAGTGCCAACCCACAGTTGACCTTCAGCATCTAAAGTCAGGGCGTTGGCGCTGACACCAGGCAGATTTTTTAATGTTGTCATAATCAAGCCTTGGTCGGGACTAATTAGAGCTAAACCGCTATCAGTTCCAGTCCACAAATAACCCCGCTTGTCAAGTAACAGTGACAACACGCGTTTAGAAGGCAAAAATAAATTCTGCGCGGTGATTTCGCTAGTGCGGGGGTCTACTCGGATTAATCCTTCATAACTTCCCACCCACAAACGTCCTACTTTATCTTGGGCTAAAGCACCAATAGCAACATTTGGTAAGCTAACACGAGAAATAATCTTGCCAGTTTTAGGATCAATCCGCGATAGTCCGCGCCAAGAACCTACCCAAAGATTACCTGTAACATCTTGCAGCAAATTACCGACTCGATAATCTGTTTCTGGCGAATGTTCTTGCACTCCTCGCTCATCGGGTAAGGGTTCTACTCGCGGAGGCGGTGCAGAAGGTGGATAAGCGGGGGCTACATCAGATGAATTAACGTCAGGGGTTTTTTGTGCCCATCCCATACTTGGTAAAGCGATCAACCCCAGCAGGATAGAAGTAATCAATAAACTAGTACGCTTGCAAAACAATACCACGGTGACATTCCCTTTGGAGACAGTATCCATAGCCGTTACCGAAACTGGCTTTG
This sequence comes from Nostoc sp. NMS8, assembly GCF_017115045.1. Taxonomy (GTDB): domain Bacteria; phylum Cyanobacteriota; class Cyanobacteriia; order Cyanobacteriales; family Nostocaceae; genus Nostoc. Next base: position 82,446 of record NZ_JABXKK010000116.1, read on the forward strand.
GGTTAATTCCAGTGTTCCCCTAGCTAGGATTTTTTAAACATTGGGTATTGGGCATTGGGCATTGGGTAATAAGAAAGTATTCCTAAATATTTATTTCCCAGTCCTCAAATACTACTTATGACACTTTGTAAAGCATTTGTAACAAAAAGTTTAAATCTTTATGTAATAACAAAATTAAATAGATAAGTTAAAAACTTTCAAAGAATAACTTATCGAATTCTTGATATATTGTGAGACAAGTTACAAATTACGTGGCGTGCAATTTTTTTATCTTTCGCTCACCACTTTGCTAAATCTGTGTCAAGTAAATTCTTTTCTGGTATCTTTTCCATCAAGGAAGAAGATATAGGGAGTTTAAAAGCGGGAATGTGTGCCAGCCAAGCCCAATCCCCTGAATATCCCGATTTATGGGGTAATTATCTAAATCAAGCCGCAAAAAGCGGAAGTTTTGGTGAAATTGAGAAGGTTTAGTTGGGTGCAAAGAAGAGGTAAAAAAGAATTTTGATTTTTAGCAAGAGGGAACAGTAGAAGCGGTAGGTCGTGTACTCCTAGAAGGGGAAAACACTGGTGAGGAGGGCTACCACCGCTACCAAAGTGTCCGCCGCAAAAAACTGCTAACCTTTGCCAAAGAAAACTCCTAACAAAAATTTTCCCTATCTTCCCTTCGCTCAAGGGGGGGAAAGAGCGCGGTGAGGGAAAGTTGCACGAAACGTGGTTTGATAATTAACAAGAGTGATTTCAGGGAAGGATAAAATTATGTCTTACGCTCAAACGAAGACTCAGAGCAAATCTGGGTATCAAGCCGGGGTTAAAGATTACAGATTAACTTATTACACACCCGATTACACACCAAAAGATACCGATCTTCTAGCTGCGTTCCGCATGACACCTCAGCCTGGTGTTCCTCCCGAAGAAGCAGGTGCGGCTGTAGCGGCTGAATCTTCCACAGGTACTTGGACAACTGTGTGGACAGATTTGCTCACCGACCTCGATCGCTACAAAGGTCGTTGCTATGACATCGAACCAGTTCCCGGCGAAGACAACCAATATATTGCCTACGTTGCCTATCCTTTGGACTTGTTTGAAGAAGGCTCTGTAACCAACGTATTGACCTCAATCGTCGGTAACGTATTTGGTTTCAAAGCTCTGCGTGCATTACGTCTAGAAGATATCCGCTTTCCAGTAGCTTATATCAAGACCTTCCAAGGGCCTCCTCACGGTATCCAAGTTGAGCGCGACAAGTTAAACAAATACGGTCGTCCTTTACTGGGTTGTACCATTAAGCCCAAATTGGGTCTTTCCGCTAAGAACTACGGACGCGCTGTATACGAGTGCTTGCGCGGTGGTTTGGACTTCACCAAAGACGACGAAAACATCAACTCCGCACCATTCCAAAGATGGCGCGATCGCTTCTTGTTCGTTTCTGAAGCTATCAACAAAGCCCAAGCAGAAACCGGTGAAATCAAAGGTCACTACCTAAACGTCACCGCCCCCACCTGTGAAGAAATGCTGAAGCGGGCTGAGTACGCTAAAGAACTCAAACAGCCCATTATCATGCACGATTACCTGACCGCAGGTTTCACCGCTAACACCACATTGGCTCGTTGGTGCCGCGATAACGGTATCTTGTTGCACATTCACCGTGCGATGCACGCTGTAATCGACCGTCAAAAGAACCACGGTATCCACTTCCGTGTATTGGCTAAAGCTCTACGTTTGTCTGGTGGCGACCACATCCACACCGGCACCGTAGTTGGTAAGTTGGAAGGTGAGCGCGGCATCACAATGGGCTTCGTTGACCTGTTGCGTGAAAACTACATTGAGCAAGACAAGTCTCGTGGTATTTACTTTACCCAAGACTGGGCTTCTCTACCTGGTGTAATGGCAGTTGCTTCTGGTGGTATCCACGTATGGCACATGCCCGCGCTAGTAGAAATCTTTGGTGATGACTCCGTACTACAATTCGGTGGTGGTACTCTGGGACATCCTTGGGGTAACGCTCCTGGGGCAACCGCTAACCGTGTCGCCTTGGAAGCCGTTGTTCAAGCTCGTAACGAAGGCCGCAACTTGGCTCGTGAAGGTAACGATATCATCCGCGAAGCTGCCAAGTGGTCTCCTGAACTGGCTGTTGCTTGCGAACTGTGGAAAGAAATCAAGTTCGAGTTTGAAGCAATGGATACCGTCTGATCTGAGTTAACAGTTAAGAGTTAAGAGTTAAGAGTTAGGATTTGCATTAATTCATAACTCATAACTCATAATTCATAACTCTTCAGGGCTGGGGTCAAGCATGAATCTTAAGCAAATTGCGAAGGACACAGCCAAAACTCTCCAAAGCTATCTGACTTATCAGGCTCTAAGGACAGTATTGGCACAGCTAGGCGAAACTAATCCGCCATTAGAACTTTGGTTGCATAACTTTTCGTCTGGCAAAATTCAAAATGGTGAGTCATTCATTGAGCAACTGTTGAGAGAAAAACCAGATTTGGCTTTGCGAATCATGACTGTCAGAGAACACATTGCCGAAGAAATTGCAGAATTTTTACCGGAAATGGTTCGCACCGGCATTCAGCAAGGCAATATGGAGCAACGTCGCCAGCATTTAGAACGCATCACACAAGTAGTAGATACATCTAACCCCAGTCTGCAACCAGAACAGCAAGCAACTTCAGATCCGAATTTGGATAACTTATCCAATTAGTTCGCTCAACCTAGTAGTAAAAAATCGCAACCCATTATCAAAAGCTATGCAAACTTTACCAAAAGAGCGTCGTTACGAAACCCTTTCTTATCTGCCACCCCTGACTGACGCTCAAATTGCCAAGCAGATTCAGTACATTTTGAATCAAGGTTACATTCCAGCGATCGAGTTCAACGAAACTTCTGAGCCAACAGAATTATATTGGACATTGTGGAAACTACCTTTGTTCGGTGCTAAATCTACTCAAGAAGTATTGAGCGAAGTTCAAGGATGCCGTTCTCAATTCAACACCAGCTATATCCGTGTTGTGGGTTTTGACAACATCAAGCAGTGCCAAATTCTCAGCTTTATTGTTCACAAACCCAACAAAGCCAACAGATACTAAGTCTAGTTAGTTGGAATTAATTATGGGATAGTCGAGGCAATTTGTCTTATCCCTGTATAGGAGAGGTAGAATTATCTGCCTCTCCTTTTTTATAATTAGGCGTTAGGGAACATAAGCATTTATACTTCACTATTTAATACATTATCCGAAGCGTACCGCTTGGTGGGAGAATAAAGACGAGAAATGATGCAAGCCTTGTGTTATCTCCAGCCCAAAGGAATCTGTATAAATGTGGAAACGAATTGTATTAATTTTGCTGTTGGTGTTGAGCTTCAGTCTGAGTAATTCTGATGTGGCGGCTGCATCTGGACTCAAAAGCTTTGTAGACACTAGTGATGGCTATCAGTTTTTATATCCTAACGGCTGGCTACCAGTTAAAGTTGCTAATGGGCCAGATGTGGTTTTCCACGATTTGATTGAGGTGTCTGAAAACGTTTCAGTTGTGATTAGCCCAGTTCCAGAAGGCAAAACCTTATCAGAATTGGGAACCCCAACAGAAGTAGGATACAAATTAGGAAAAGCGGCTCTCGCGCCTCCTGACTCTGGTCGTTCGGCTGAATTAGTCAATGCCGCGCAGCGAGAAGTAGACGGTAAAACATACTACCTTTTGGAGTATGAGGTTAAACTCCCCAATCAACAAGAACGTCACAACATCGCTAGTGTTGCTGTGAGTCGTGGTAAACTTTTTACCTTCAACGCCTCAATTCCTGAAAAACGCTGGCAGAAAGTTAAACGGATGATTGATGAGGTTGTTAATTCTTTTTCTGTTTATTAATTGGGGAGTGGCAAGTAAGAATTTTAGATTTTAGATTTTAGATTTTAGATTGGAATTTAATCCAAAATTTAAAATTCAAAATCCAAAATTGAATCGCCCAATGCCTAATTAACAAATTTTTCTAAAATCTCATGAAAATTCCACCTTTTGTACTTGCCTCAGCTTCCCCAGCCCGACGCCGCTTGCTGCAAACTGTTGGTATTGAGCCGATAGTTCAAGCAAGTGACTTTGATGAGTCGCAAATTGAACTAAGTGAACCAGCAGAATTGGTCAAAACTCTTGCCCAGTATAAAGCGGAAACTGTAGCCCCACAGTTTGAATCAGCTTTGATTATGGGTTGTGATTCAGTTTTGTCCATGAATGGTGAAATTTATGGCAAACCAGCAGATATCTCTGAAGCGATCGCACGTTGGCAGATAATGCAAGGTAACTTTGGTGATTTGTACACAGGTCACGCCTTAATTGACCCTGACCAAAACCGTACTTTAGTCAAGTCTCAAGTTACAAGAGTTTACTTTGCTCCAATGAGCGAAAAGGCAATTAAAGCTTATGTTGCCACAGGTGAACCCCTCAAGTGTGCGGGTGCCTTTGCTATTGAGGGTTTTGGTAGTTTCTTCGTAGAAAAAATTGAAGGCTGTCACAGCAATGTAATTGGACTCAGTTTACCCCTGCTGCGGCAGATGCTAAGTGAATTGGGATACGATGTCACTGATTTCTGGCAGCAATAGTCCCTTGTCTAAAGTTATTAACCAATGACCAATGACCAATGACTAATAACTAAATTGCCTAATATTGATTATTGCCTCTCCATGATCGGGAATCCAGGCTAGCCACTCATCAGCTGAAACCGGACATAATAAAAGTGCTTCGTCAAAACTAAAGGGATTGGGAAGTTGCAAAAGGTTTACCCAAGTAGAAGCTCTGAACCTCTGTAAGCCTTCCAGGTTGTGCCTTCTTGCTTGCACAGCAAAATCTGGTCTATGAGAATCTAATTTCATAGCTTTCTCTTAACCTTCATAAATAATGGGCTAATCTAAAATTATTTCTGTAACCTAGACTACAAAATAAATAATCCTTGTGAAAAGTATCTGTCTTATAAATTTACGTTGGCTGCGTGTAAGTGTTTGCTTATATTGCAGACCATAACAGGTATGGCACGACAGGTTGTAGACTGGCCATTAGATCGCATTCCCAACTAGCTTATGTCATTTACTTCTATGCCCTCGCTGCGTGAGCAACAACATCCCCTAATTCGTCAGCTAGCTGATTGTATTGAGGCAGCTTGGCATCAGCACCTGGATTTATCGCCCTACCATTTGCCTGATGAGTTGGGGTATGTAGAAGGTAGACTAGAAGGCGAAAAACTGACGATTGAAAACCGCTGCTATCAAACGCCCCAGTTTCGGAAAATGCACTTGGAACTGGCGAAAATCGGCAATATGCTGGATATTTTGCACTGCGTCATGTTTCCCCGTCCAGAATATAACCTGCCGATGTTTGGTTGCGATTTAGTTGGGGGTAGAGGTCAAATTAGTGCTGCGATCGCAGACCTTTCTCCGATTCAAGTAGAGCGTACCTTACCAGAATCTTATACTTCTGCACTGACACAGCTAACAGTCCTTAACTTTTCCCAACCCCGTGAATTACCAGAATGGGGAAATATTTTTTCAGATTTTTGTATCTTTGTGCGCCCCAGTTCTCCTGAAGAAGAAGCAATGTTTCTCTCACGGGTGCGAGAATTTTTAGACATTCATTGCATCCAAGCGATCGCCTCACATCCTGTTTCAGTTGAACAAGTCACCCAAAATCTTGCCGGACAACACAACTATTGCACCAAACAGCAGCAAAACGATAAAACCCGCCGCGTATTAGAAAAAGCCTTTGGCCCAGCTTGGGCAGAAAATTATATGACCACAGTTTTATTCGATCTCCCAACTTAATCATCCCTCCATCTCCCTTATCTGTAGGTTCTGTTACGTTTTCAGGTAACGGATAAATGTAGAATTCATTCAACGAGAGTTTAATGGAGTCCCAAAACAGCAGCAGGAAGAGTAGTAAGGTCTTTGAAGCAAATATCACAAAATGGTTTGTTGTCTTGGGAGGTGCAAGCAACTAGCCCTGCTAAATCATTGACCAGAAAGTTAAGGAAACTCTAATGTTAAGAATGCTCAAGTTGACAGATATTTTTTAGTTAGTTAATCGTTGATTCACTTAAGGAAGACTAACTTTTGTAACAAGATTGTACCCAACAAAGGCAACAGTCTATTTTGATGTTTCTTTTCAATTTTGTGAGTAACTATAGCTGTAGTGAATGTAGCAGTAAAGTCAATAAGGTTCGGATAAGGTTTTTTGATGACACGCCCTAGATCGCAAAGACGCGATAAATCTCCGTCTTTACAATAATCAGTCCTTTGTAGAGACGGCGATTTATCGCGTCTCTTGCCTTAACCGAATCGTATTGGCAGTAAAGTACCGCATCATACCAATTTAGGATTTTGTGTAGAGACGTAATATATCGCATCTCTACATCTAGATTCATACTGCTTGTGAATTCTGCTAGCTCCCATTGCACTCATGTCTCAATCATACTCAGAGTTATTGAATAGCCAGCTATTGTAGCACTTCTGGGTTTCAATACAGACCTAACTCGCTAACCCCCTTCCCGACACAGAAAGGGGGAAAATTTAAAGTCTCTGTTTTTAGGAGAGAGATTTAGAAAGAGGTCAAAGTGTACCGCATACAAATAAACACCATTTTGCAAAGCCATAGTGTTGAGTGTTCATCACACAATGGATTTTTAAACCATACCCAGCTTTAAACCACCGTTGCTTGTCCTAACAGGACTGGCTGTTGATTAAAAACCCTTTTATTTTTACTTCCATCAGCACAATTCAGGTAAATGGGCAACATATTATGTCAAGGGTGACTGAAAAGCCAAAGCCAAGTGAGCAGACGCTTAATAGTGAACAACCAAAGATTTGGTGGGGTATTGCTGTAGCTGTACCAGTAGTAATTGCTGCTGGCATACTAGGCACAGCTAAAATCGAGCAGCTGAGAAAACTAACTACATCTGCACCCGTAATGCCATCTAGCAATAGCATTAGTGCTGTAGGGCGTTTGGAACCGCGAGGCGAAGTTGTTAAATTGTCCGCCCCATCATCAGGATTAGCGCCATCATCACGAATTCAGCAGCTTTTGGTGAGAGAGGGTGAAAAGGTAAGGCAAGGTCAAATTGTGGCAATTTTGGACAACCGCGATACCCAAATAGCCGGACTACAAGAGGCAAAAGCGAAAGTGCAAGAAGCCCGTGCGAATTTAGCGCAAGTCAGGGCTGGATCTCCAAGAGATATTCAAGCTCAAAGAGCAGTTATTGCTCGCCTACAAGCGCAATTACTTGGAGAAAGAGATGGTCAACAAGCAACGATCGCGCGGATTGCAGCCCAGTTCAGTGGAGATAAGCTTGTCCAACAAGCAACAGTAAATCGCCTAGAAGCAGAACTCAGTGGGCAAAGAGAAGCCCTGAGAGCAACACTTACACGTATTAAAGCCCAACAGCGCAATGCCCAAGTCGATGCTGGACGCTATGATTTTTTATACAAAGAAGGTGCAATTTCTCAGCAAGAGCGGGATAGTAGACGCTTGAGTGCAATAACTTCTAATCAACAGGTGGCTGAAAGCCAAGCTACCCTAAAGCAAACATTGGCAACTATACGACAGCAACTTGCTGAGGCGAGAGCGAATCAAATCCAAAATTCAGCAACTTTGCAACAGCAACTCATCGAAGCCAAAGTTAACCGTGACAAAACTTTAGCAACTTTGCAAAGACAAATCGATGAAGAGAAGGCCAAACTGAGCAGAATTTTAGATGTTAGTCCTACCGATGTGCAAGTAGCGCAGGCTCAAGTTAGTAATGCGATCGCAAATGTCAGAAAAGCCGAAGCAGAACTGAGATTGAGCTACGTTCAAGCACCAATCGCTGGAGAGATTTTAAAGGTTTACACCAAATCGGGTGAAGCAATTGGCGCAAATGGCATTGCTGAACTTGGCCAAACCAACCAAATGTTCGTAATTGCTGAAGTCGCCGAAGACAGCATTGGTAAAGTGCGTCTTGGTCAAAATGCTACTATCACCAGTGATAACGGCGCATTTAGCGGCGAATTAAAAGGAACAGTCACAGAAATCGGCAGAAAAATTGGTAAAAAAGATGTGCTGAATACAGATCCAGCAGCAGATGTGGATGCCAGAGTTGTAGAAGTTAAAATTGCTCTGTCTCCAGAAGATAGCCAGAAAGTTTCTGGTTTAACTTACGCCAAAGTTGTTGTCGATATTAATAACTAATTAAGTTATAAGCGAGCAGTAATACAAATTTACGATTTGATATTTTGGATTGAGAATGTTCTTAATTACGAATTATCTTAACTGTGCTTGGATGCCTATAAAATGAATCAAAAAATCCCTCTTTCCTGGCTACAACTGACGAGAGAAAAAACTCGCCTTGCTGTGGCTTTAGCAGGAATTGCTTTTGCTGATATTTTGATGTTTATGCAACTCGGCTTCCGGGATGCTCTATATTATAGTAACGTTCGATTCCATAACAGCTTGCAAGGTGATATTGTTTTAATTAACAGTCAATCTAACGCTATATTGGCAATGAGAAGCTTCTCTCAACGACGGTTATATAAAGCTTTAGAGTTACCCGCAGTTCAATCGGTACATCCGATATATTTAGACTTTACAATTTGGAAAAATCCTGTAACAGGCCGTCCTCGTAGCATTCTGATATTTGGAATGAACCCAGAAACTAACCTAGTTAACTTACCTGGAGTTCAGGAAAATTTAGATAAACTTAAACTACCTGATGTAGTTCTATTTGACCGTTCTTCTAGGGTAGAGTATGGGCCCATTGCTGCCAATTACGATCAAGGAAAGACTGTAACAGCAGAAGTGCGGAGGCGGCGAATTAAAGTAGAAGGGCTATTTACATTAGGTGCATCATTTGGCGCAGATGGAAATTTAATTACGAGTGATATTAACTTTTTGCGGATATTTAGCAATCGTCAAAAAGGATTAATTGATATTGGGCTAATTAGATTAAAACCGGGAGCGGATGCTAATGTTGTCGCTCAAGAATTACGAAAGTATTTACCTAATGAAGTAAATGTTTTAACTAAACAAGAATTTATTGCTTTTGAGCGGAGTTACTGGGCAAATAGTACAGCTATTGGGTTTATTTTCACATTAGGGACTGTCATGGGTTTCATTGTCGGGACTGTGATTGTTTATCAAATTCTTTATACAGAAGTTGCAGACCACTTAGCTGAATATGCTACTCTTAAAGCAATAGGTTATACACAAAATTATTTATTGACAGTCATCCTTCAAGAAGCTTTACTATTAGCAGTTTTAGGATATTGCCCTGGAATAGTTTTTGCCTTATTTATGTATAACAGTGCCAGAAATGCAACACTTTTACCAGTTTTCATGAGTTTTGATCGAGCGGTAATGGTATTGATTTTGACTATGCTAATGTGCATTATTTCGGGTGCGATCGCAGTTAGAAAATTAAATGCTGCCGATCCAGCAGATATATTTTAATTAATAGAAATCATTTTCTGACAGACACTAAAATTAAATCTCAAAAATGCTAACTTATAGCTAACACAATTATGATGAAACAAGAACCTGTAATTGCCATTAAAAACCTCAATCACTACTATGGCAAAGGCGCACTGAAAAAACAGATATTATTTGACATCAACCTAGAAATTTATCCGGGTGAAATTGTAATTATGACCGGGCCATCAGGTTCGGGTAAAACAACATTACTGAGCTTAATTGGTGGTTTGAGGTCGGTACAAGAGGGAAGCTTAAAATTTTTAGGTGAAGAACTTGTTGGCGTCAGTCAAAACAAACTGGTGCAGATGCGACGCAACATTGGTTATATTTTCCAGGCTCATAATTTGCTAGGGTTCTTGACAGCAAAGCAAAATGTGCAAATGGCGGTAGAATTAAACGATAATATTTCTCAAGCAGAAGCAGTGGCTAAATCAAAAGCCATGCTGGGGTCAGTTGGTCTAGAAGAACGAGTTGATTACTACCCAGACAATCTTTCTGGTGGACAAAAACAAAGAATTGCGATCGCCCGCGCCCTAGTGAATCGTCCCCCCCTAGTGCTAGCAGACGAACCAACAGCCGCATTAGACAAACAATCAGGACGCGATGTCGTAGAAATAATGCAGAGTCTAGCCAAAAATCAGGGAACGACTATCTTATTAGTGACACACGACAACCGCATTTTAGACATAGCCGATCGCATCGTAGAAATGGAAGATGGTCTTTTAACCCGCAATTCCCCAAATGCAGCCATTCAGTCATGATTTTAGTCATTTGTCCTTTGTAAATGACCAATGACCAATAACAGCCATAATTTATTGTCTAGCCGAGCCTGATTTTTTAATTCCAGGTGACTTTGGCGGAGTTGGGGTATTTGGTTGGCGATTAGTACGGAAAGTTACATTTACGCCTTCATTCGATTGTTCTAGCACTAGTAAAGGCGTAGGTTTAGCCTTTTGATCCCAATGCATAGTAGCAATTCGACCTTGAATTATTGGTTGCCAACTATCTTCGTCTTCTATAGGGCTTAAATAAGTTTCTATACAATCAATAATTTGACTAATAGTCGCAGAAGTTGCTTGCGTCGGTAATTTCATTAACCGGATTTGAATTCGAAACAGCACCCGTTTAGCAGAATTCCCTGGACTACCAGTTTCATACTCTACATCAAAAAGTTCATCTACTTGCCGTCCAGCGCTATTAGCAATTCCGACCGATCCAAGTTGGGCTTGATTTGGACGTAGGGCTTGAGAAATCTTTTCTTTGATCTGAATCTTTACTTGGTTCAGAATTGCAAAATGAAACACCTCCTCTGACATCCGCATTCGCAGATAATCTAGGTTAAAGTCTCGTGAGTTTACCAAATCGGGATTAGTTTCCATTTTGCGAATGGTTTCCAGCGCCAGCTTAAACTTTTTCTCTAGTTCTCGCGCGCGGAATTGTTCAAACTTGAGTTTTTTCTCCAGCTGATCCTTCTGGAGCTTACTATACACAATCAAAGCAATCACCGCTAAAGCCAGTCCTCCAGAAGTTACCAACAGTAATGGTGGTATTTGAGGATTACTTGCTGGCACTTCCTGGGATGCCTTTTTAGTCTTTGTCCCGGAGGATTGGGCAAGAAACATCGAAGTGGACATGGTTGGAAACTGAAAAACTTGACTCCTGATGTTTAGGATGCCCAAAAAATCAATGCCATCTTGCTGTATGATTAATATTTTTTACAGCTTTTTACAAACCGCCTATGTCCAGACATCTGAGCCTTCCTGCCCTGTCTGAGATTTCATCTGCTTCCTTGAGCAATATTCGTCTGATAGCCACAGATATGGATGGCACTCTGACTAGAGGAGGAAAATTTACTTTTGCACTGCTGCAAGCTTTAGAGGATTTAGCCGCAGCTGACATTAAAGTTCTGATTGTTACAGGACGTTCGGCTGGGTGGGTGAGTGGATTGAGTAGCTTGATGCCAGTAGCAGGTGCGATCGCAGAAAATGGCGGTTTGTACTTTCCACCAGGGAACCAGAAACCAGTAGTCTTAACACCCATTCCTGATTTAGCTCAACATCGCCAGCATTTGGCTACCACTTTTGAGAATTTACAAACTAAATTTCCCCAAATTCAAGAATCTACTGATAATCGCTTTCGCCTCACCGACTGGACTTTTGATGTTGCTGGTTTGCGTCAAGACGAACTACAAACCCTAGATCATCTCTGTCAACAAATGGGCTGGGGATTTACATATAGCAACGTGCAGTGTCACATTAAACCCCAAGATCAAGAGAAAGCTGTGGGATTGTTGCAGGTATTACGTGAATATTTACCCCAGTACTCAACAGAACAAATTGTCACTGTTGGCGATAGCCCCAATGATGAAAGTTTATTCGATCGGCGTTATTTTCCTGTTTCTGTAGGCGTAGCTAACGTGCTGGAATATTTGAATCAGTTGAAATATCAGCCTGCTTACATTACCACTGCTGCCGAAGGGGAAGGATTTTGTGAGTTATCTAGTTATATTTTGCAAAGCTTGCATATCTCAAGTTAGGAAGAACTAAAGTTGTTCTACAATAATCTCGTAGCACTGATTTTACAACCATGACTGCTACTTTACCTGTTAGTGTCGAATCAGAAATATTTTACCCCAGTGCTGATGGTCAACCAGTAGCAGAAACCTACGACCACCTTTATGCCTTACTAACTACCTTAGAAGTCCTGAAAGAGTATTTGGCAAATCGTCAGGCAACAGTATTAGGAAATCAATTTCTTTACTATGCACAGGGTTTTCCCAAATTGCGGGTAGCCCCAGATGTCATGGTGATTTTTGATGTCACATCCGGCGGTCGGGACAACTATAAAATCTGGGAAGAGGGTCAAGTACCCACAGTTATTTTTGAAATGACATCCTTTGGGACAAAGGGACAAGACGAAATCTTCAAAAAGACCCTCTATAAGCAGCTAGGTGTTAAGGAATACTGGCTATTTGATCCGAAAGGCGAGTGGGTGGAACAACAGCTACGTGGCTATCGCCTGCGGGGAGAAATCTACGAAACTATAGAGGATGGGCGCAGTGAACCGTTACAACTGCGCTTGGTGATTGAGGGAAGGCTAATTGGATTTTACCGAGAGGATACAGGGGAAAAATTACTGATCCCTGATGAACTGGCACAGGCTTTAAGGCAGGAAGTTATAGCAAGACAGCAGGCAGAAGAACTGGTAGAACAAGAACGCCAACGAGCAGAACAGGCAGAATAGAATTGCAAATAGAACAATTAAAGGCGAGGTTGCGTTCGCCCTTGGCGTTGGCGCAGCCATCGCTCAATGTAGACCCTGATACTATTGAGTAACATACAGACCCCTGCCCACAAATTTGCCAAGGAAACAATTTGTTACCTGTGTCCTTGCCACATTTATTACTTTAGACGGAATACAATATATAAACGTCCAAAGCGTTTCAATCTTTTAAGTCTCAACAATACTGGTTTGATTGAGAATATTGTTTTATACAGTCATTTCCAAGAAAAACTTAGTTAAAGGATAAATAAACCGCCATCTCTTTCAGTACTCAGATACGCTAAGAGACTAAATAGATACTTCCAAGATAGGTTAGCGTTTTATTTCCCACTTCCATTAGAAAGTCCAAGGCTAATGTCGAGTCAAGAATTTACCTTTAAATACTGAGGTATAAAATTATGCAAGAAATTGAAAGATTCTTTGGCAACTTGTTCAGTGGCATAATCAACCGCTTTAAGTATTCTGCAATGGACGCTGCCGATCGCAAAATGAGAGAAACTATCGACGATCAGATCGAACAACGGCGACAAAAACCCAAACCCAAGGAGCAAGAAGATCGCGATTAGATGTTTAAAACAGCAAGATTTTCAAATACAAGCATAGCGTTGCCCAGTTGTTGAGTTGGCAACGCTATTTTTTGCCCTTACTCTGTCAACCAGCTACAACACTTCGGAATATGCTAACCTAGTATGGTTAACTAATCTCGCACATCTAAGAATTCGGGTGTTTCCCAGTTGGGAAATACACTTGGATGGAGGTTTAACCCGAATCGGAGTTGAAAAATATATGCCAGTAGTTTCATTGGCTCAGATGATGGAGTCAGGGGTTCACTTTGGGCATCAGACCCGGCGTTGGAACCCAAAAATGTCTCCTTACATTTATACTTCCCGCAATGGTGTGCATATTATCGACTTGGTGCAAACTGCCCAGTTGATGGATAATGCTTACAACTACATGCGATCAAACGCAGAACAAGGGAAGAAATTTCTTTTTGTCGGTACCAAGCGCCAAGCAGCTGGAATTATTGCCCAAGAAGCCAGCCGTTGTGGTTCCCACTACATTAACCAACGCTGGTTAGGTGGAATGTTGACCAACTGGGCAACTATCAAAACACGGGTAGACCGCCTGAAAGATTTAGAACGCCGTGAAGAAACTGGCGCACTAGATTTATTGCCGAAAAAAGAAGCATCAATGCTACGTCGGGAAATGACGAAGCTTCAGAAATACTTGGGCGGCATTAAAACAATGCGGAAAGTGCCCGATATTGTGGTAATTGTAGACCAACGGCGGGAATATAACGCAGTTCAAGAATGCCAAAAGCTGAATATTCCCATTGTGTCCATGTTGGATACAAACTGTGACCCAGATGTAGTAGATATCCCCATCCCCGCAAACGACGATGCGATCAGATCAATTAAGCTGATAGTCGGAAAATTGGCGGATGCCATTTATGAAGGTCGTCACGGTCAGCTGGAGGCTGAAGAGTATGACGAAGATTACGACGGTGGTGAGTATGACGATGACTACGAAGAAACCGAATATACTGATGCCGTAATCCCCGACGAGGAAACAGAAGAATAGTACTGAGTGAAGAGTGCTGAGTGCTGAGTGCTGAGTAAGATAGAAAGACACAGGAAATTGAATAGTCCTGAGTCTTGATTTTTGAAGTTGTAAGTTGTGATTTGTCAATGAAGAATAAAATTGATAACTGAACACTCAAAACTCAGCACGGGCTAAACGCCCTGCTAACGCTAACAAAACTCAGTACTCAGTACTCAATTAGGTGAGCGATTACAACTCGAGGTCAAGTTAGGAATTGAGGCAACATGGCGGAAATATCTGCAAAACTCGTCCAAGAGCTACGCCAAAAAACTGGTGCCGGCATGATGGACTGCAAAAAGGCGCTGATAGAGAATGATGGCAACATAGAAGAAGCCATAGACTGGCTAAGAAAAAAGAACTTAGTTTCAGCTGGCAAAAAAAGCGATCGCATTGCGGCAGAAGGTCTGGTAGAAACTTACATTCAGCCTAGTGGTCAAGTCGGAGTACTCATAGAAGTCAACTGTCAAACAGACTTTGTTGCTCGTAACGAGGCTTTTAAAGCTTTAGTTAAGAACCTAGCAAAGCAAGCAGCGACAGCTGATAGTGTTGAGTCTTTGCTAGCTCAACTCTATATTGAGAATCAAAGCGGGACTGTAGAAGAATTCATCAAGCAAAGTATTGCCACTCTTGGTGAAAATATCCAAGTGCGTCGCTTTGTTAATTTTGCAATAGCAGAAGGCACACAAGGTGTAGTAGACAGCTACATTCACACTGGGGGTCGAGTTGGTGTCTTAGTAGAACTAGGTTCCCAAACTGAGTCGGTGGCTGCTAATTCAGAGTTCCAAACCTTGGCACGCAACGCTGCAATGCAAGTTGCGGCTTGCCCAAATGTCGAGTACGTAAGCGTAGACCAAATCCCTGCCGAAGTTGCCCAAAAGGAAAAAGACATTGAATTGGGAAAGGATGATTTGGCGAACAAGCCAGATAACATCAAAGAGAAAATTGTTCAGGGACGGATTGATAAACGCCTAAAAGAATTGGCTTTGCTCGATCAGCCTTACATTCGCGATCAGAGTATTTCTGTGGAAGACCTCTTGAAGCAAGCGAAGGCGCAATTAGGCGAAGAGATTAAAGTAACTCGCTTTGTCCGTTATATACTTGGCGAAGGCATTGAAAAGCAAGAAATTAGCTTTGCTGATGAAGTCGCTGCACAAATTGGCAGTGTCTAGTTATTTAATCATTAGTCATTAGTCATTAGACTCTGGATAAATGACTAATGACAAAACAGGTCAGGCTATTTGCTTGACCTGTATTTTATTTATTAGAGACGTGAAATCTCGCATTTAATTTAAAATCTAAAAATTTAAAATCTAAAATTCTCTGGAAAGTTATCCTAAAATAAATTTGTACATTTGTACTATGTAATAGTTCAGATGGGCAAGAACGAAAATATATGGCAAGAGCAATCGAGCGAATTGAGCAGGATATTGCAGCACTGAAAGAAGCGATCCGAGCGATCGCAGTAGAACTACAGACCGCTTATGCTAGTTATCTAGCCACCTTAGGGCTAGCTGTACGAAAACAGTTGATTCTCGCAAGTTACCACCTCTGTACCCAAGGGTATCCCGAAAACTTTCTGCACTTGTCATTGAATCAGCGGCAACAATTGCAACAAGCCATCCGCAAGTTAGGTCAACTGGCGGCTGAACAATTGCTCATTTATATTAAAAGTGAGGAAACTGGGGGAGATGAGGGGGATGAGGGGGATGGGAGAGATGAGGAAAATGTTACTTCCTCATCTTCTGTGACTCTTGACAAGTCTATCTCTGAGCCTCTTACACCCGATACCTCTAATCCTATAGAACTGGCAACATGGCAACAGAAATTAGAAGAGGTAACGCAAGAGATACTGAAAAAACTTTCGCACGATGCTAATCTTTTATTACAAAAAACTGGTATATTACCCAAAAAATTACCAGAACCGATTTTAGCAGCAGCGGCAGCGGCATCAGAAGCATCTGCCGAGGTAATGCCAGGGCCACCAAACTTATTAAACTTAGTAATTGAAATTGAAAATGAGCAGCAGTTAGAAGATTCTGGACTCACACAAATTATGGCTATTAACCTGCGGCTAGGGGAAATTGAATTTGCTGATGTGACACTCTCCTCTGAACGCAGGCAAATCCGCAATATTTTAGTTCAGCTAAACAAGCTAGGACGAGAGTATCAAAAGAAACATCGGGAAAGAGCGATTGCGGAAGCTGAAGCCGCGTGGCGTTCTAGTTGGTTTGAATAAAGTTATGAGTTATGAATTATGAGTTATGAGTTATTTATTCCTAACTCCTCAACGCCACTTGCTACAACGGGGGGAACCCCCGCAACGCAGTGGCTCCTCCTAACTCCCTAACTTCTAACTCTGCTGACCAATGACTAATGAAAAACCAGATTGGATACGATTGCATAAAGCCTTGGCAATAGAAGCTGAACATGGCTTTACAGACTTGGTGGGCAGACAATATCGTTTCAGTGAATTTTTGAGCCTAACTTTGGGCAAATTCCCAACAGGCTTACCCCAAACTGAACGCCGCCGTTGGCAAGGACTGGCGGTACAATTTGCCAGTTATCCACATCTAGAATTGGAAGAAAGACAACACTTAGTAGCTGAAACTCGCAGGTATCTATCACAACTACAGCAAGAGGAGGGGAAGCAGGGAGCAGGGAGCAGGGAGCAGGGGGCAGGGAAGAGGGAGCAGGGAAGAATTAATCAATTAAAAATTCAAAATCCGAAATCTTCAATTGTTGCTGAGGTGAGTCGGAGACTTGCACCAACAATTGAGCAAAAACTCAGTGATTTGCCAGAAATAGGTTTTAAAAAAGCTGATAATTTAGCACGGCTTGGTTTACACACCGTCCGCGACTTGCTTTTTTACTATCCTCGTGACCATATTGATTATGCGCGTCAGGTAAATATCCGTGAGTTACAGGCGGGTGAGACGGTGACAATAGTGGCAACAGTGAAGCGTTGCAACTGCTTTACTAGCCCGAAAAATCAGAAATTATCAATTTTAGAACTTGTAGTAAAAGATAATAGCGGTCAAATCAAAATTGGTCGTTTTTACGCAGGTACGCGCTTTAGCAGTCGCGCTTGGCAAGAAAGTTTAAAACGCCGTTATCCAGTCGGTAGTATTCTGGCGGCGTGTGGGTTAGTGAAAGAAAGTAAATATGGCTTGACACTGGATAATCCCGAACTAGAGGTTTTGGCAAATCCAGGAGATTCGATTGAGTCGCTAAATATTGGGCGGGTAGTGCCAATTTATGGACTGACTGAAGGCGTGGTGGCCAATACAGTACGACAAGCGGTAATTACTGCTTTGCCTGCTGCGGCTAACTTGAAAGACCCTTTGCCAAGTGGTTTGCGCCAGAAGTATGGTTTGATGGAATTGAAAGATGCGATCGCTAATATCCATTTTCCTAGTGATAGCACCGCCCTACAAGTTGCCCGTCGTCGCCTAGTCTTTGATGAATTTTTCTATCTGCAACTTGGTTTACTGCAACGTCAACAGCAAGCAAGAGCGATTCAAACTAGCGCCATCCTCGTCCCACGCGGTCAACTTGTAGAGAAATTCTACGAAATACTGCCTTTTCAACTCACTGGCGCACAGCAACGAGTCCTTAACGACATTCTTAACGACTTGCAAAAACCTGTACCAATGAATCGTTTGGTGCAAGGCGATGTCGGTTCTGGGAAAACAGTTGTTGCCGTGCTAGCTATCCTCGCAGCAATTCAATCTGGCTACCAAGCGGCGCTGATGGCTCCCACAGAAGTTTTGGCAGAACAACATTATCGCAAGCTAGTTAGTTGGTTTAATCTCTTGCATTTACCAGTGGAATTGCTGACAGGTTCCACCAAAGCTGCTAAACGAAGACAAATACATTCTCAATTAGGAACTGGTGAATTACCCCTATTGGTGGGAACCCATGCCTTGATTCAAGACCCTGTAAACTTCCAACAGCTAGGGTTAGTAGTGATAGATGAACAGCATCGCTTTGGGGTAGAACAACGCGCGCGTTTGCAGCAAAAAGGCGAGCAACCCCATGTCTTAACGATGACAGCTACCCCAATTCCTAGAACCTTGGCACTGACAATACACGGGGATTTGGATGTCAGCCAGATTGATGAGTTACCGCCAGGACGGCAAAAGATTCAGACAACAGTATTGTCAGGTCAGCAACGCAACCATGCTTATGACCTCATCCGCCGAGAAATTGCCCAAGGTAGACAAGTTTATGTGGTTTTACCTTTGGTAGAAGAATCAGAGAAACTGGATTTGCGATCGGCTGTTGATGAGCATCAAAAGTTACAGGAAAGCGTTTTTCCCGACTTTCAAGTGGGGCTGCTGCATGGTCGGATGAGTTCAGCTGAAAAAGACGAATCTATTACCAAATTCCGTGATAACCAAACACAGATTTTAGTTTCCACTACCGTTGTTGAAGTTGGTGTAGACGTACCGAATGCTACGGTGATGCTCATTGAAAATGCGGAACGATTTGGCTTATCACAACTGCACCAACTGCGGGGGCGTGTCGGTCGTGGCGCGGCTCAGTCTTACTGTCTGTTGATGAGCAGTTCCAGAAGTCCTGATGCTCAACAACGTTTGAAGGTATTGGAACAATCTCAGGATGGTTTTTTCATTTCTGAGATGGATATGCGTTTTCGTGGGCCAGGGCAAGTACTGGGAACTCGTCAATCAGGTGTGCCAGATTTTACCTTAGCGAGTTTGCTTGAAGATGAAGAAGTTTTACTTTTAGCGCGGCAAGCAGCAGAAAAAATTATAGAGATGGATGCAACTTTAGAGCGTTGGTATTTGATGAAAGAAGAGTTGAAGTATCGGTATGAGCGATTGATGGGTGGGGCAATTTTAACCTAAGGGAACTCCAAGAAAGAAATTATCCAATATTGTAAGGTGGGCATCTGTCTTAACTTGACCGAACAAGACAAAAGTAAAAAGTTAACGTGACGTGAGTTCGACAGACCTCTCCCTGCCTTGAACTAAAGTTCAAGTCTGTCCCTCTCCGACTCGGAGAGGGACAGGTTTTGCGTAGTAAAACCAGGGAGAGGTCTTTTGGATGGACATGATATGACCCAATACGCTTGGGTTAAGGCTAAAACTCTTTGTCAAATCCAATTATTTTTTAACGTAGACGCGGCGCAGGCTACCGCCAAGGACGCCAAGGACGCAAAGAGAAGAAAGAAATACTTAACTGAACTGTATTGTGATGTGACCAGTCGAACTCACGTTAAATTTATTTATGGAACGAAATAAAAACATTTATAACGATAGCGCAGCGTTAGCGAGTCATCGAGCGTCGTGGCGTAGCGCGATCGCCTTTGGCATCTCGTAGAAAGAAATAATACATCCTTAATCATTTCCCCTCAATTTATTTATGAGGATTATCTTTTTACTTCTTAATTAAATTCGTTTATTGTATAAACCATTAGTAAAGTGGCGCGTTTAAAACTAATGTCTATGGAGAGCTAATGAGCAGATCAAAGCAATTAAAGCTAGGCGCGTTCATGCGCCCAGTCAGCATACATACAGGCGCTTGGCGCTATCCTGGGGCTTTACCTGATGCCAATTTTAACTTCCCAGCGCTGAAACAATTCATCCAGAAATTAGAGGAGGGCAAATTTGACGCATTCTTCATGGCGGATCACTTAGCTGTGCTAAATATGCCAATCAACGCGCTAAAACGCAGCCACACCGTCACTTCTTTCGAGCCTTTCACTCTGCTTTCTGCCCTCGCCAGCGTTACTGAACACATCGGACTCGTTGCTACTGCTTCCACAACTTACGATCAGCCTTTCCACATTGCCCGTCGGTTCGCCTCTCTTGACCATATCAGCGGCGGCCGCGCCGGCTGGAACATTGTCACCACATCCAATCCAGATGCAGCGCTCAACTTTGGTTTGAAAGAAGAAGTAGAGCATGATGAACGCTACGTGCGCGCTAGGGAATTCTATGATGTTGTAACTGGTCTTTGGGATTCCTTCGCCGACGATGCCTTTATTCGAGATGTGGAATCAGGAATTTATTTCGATCCCGCAAAAATTCACGTTTTGGATCATCAGGGAAAACATCTCTCAGTGCGGGGGCCGTTGAACATCGCTAGACCTGTCCAAGGTTGGCCGGTGATTGTTCAGGCTGGTGCTTCTGAAGCAGGACGGCAATTAGCGGCCGAAACTGCCGAGGTTGTGTTTGCACCTGCTAGTAATCTGGAAGCAGGTAAGGCTTTATTTGCTGATATTAAGAAACGAGCGTGGGCTATTGGACGCGACCCAGAAAGCATCAAAATTCTTCCAGGTGCTTTGGTCATCGTAGGCGAAACTGTGGAAGAAGCGATCGCCAAGCGTGCCCATTTAGATAGTCTAGTACACTATGACAGTGGTATTGCTAGTCTGAATGGCGCACTTGGCTACGACGTTTCGAGCTTCGATCCAGATGGCCCATTGCCGGAAATTCCGCAGACTAACGCCGGACAAAGTTCTCGCGAACGAGTAGTGGCGGTGGCGCAACGTGAGAAGTTAACCATTAGACAGCTGGCTCAACGCGTCGGCAGTTACGGCGGACTGGCGTTTGTCGGCACGCCCCAAACCATAGCCGATGACATGGAGCAATGGCTGACTGAGGAGGGGTCTGACGGTTTCAACATCATGTTCTCTTATCTGCCTGAAGGATTGAATGATTTTATAGACAAGGTTATCCCAGAACTCCAACAGCGTGGAATCTTTCGTAAAGAGTATGAAGGTAACACTCTGCGCGAAAATCTGGGACTAACCCGCCCCATCAACCGTTTTTTCAAGTCTGATAGTTAGTCTACGATTTTAACAGCTTAGTTTTTCGTCATGAGTGCGATCGCTACTCTTTCAGGATTTACGCACAGACTACAATCATTACAGCCTAGTTTTTGTCATAAGTGCGATCGCTACTCTTTATCTCACGCAATAAATTTGACCAAAATTCCTAAAAAGTTTTATTTTAATAAAATATCAGACTTTACAATCACATCGCCCCGAAAGGGGATGGAAACTGCTCACAGTAACCGAGATTGGAGAACCTGTTCGAGCTTTACGATCGCACCACCCCGAAAGGGGATAAAAAAGGTTGAAATAGCCAGTGCAATGTTTCGCTTACTTAATTGAAGTCAGCCGATGTCTACGACGAGCTATGCCTACTGCCTGATAATGCTGATAAACAAAACTGGAAAATAGCTGACTTTTGATTCACAGCGATCGAAATTTTGAAGCCATTGCCTAAATGCGTTAACGCAACTTAACCTTCGCACAGCGTCTCGTAGAAAAGTTATCGCTCCAACATCTCTGCTTTCAACCTTGAATCTTTGTTGCAAAAAGACATTAAAACAAATTGACAACTTGTACAAAATTTGGGATTATCAATCTACGACAATCCGATAGATTTTTAGTAGATTAAGATTTATCTGGATCTCAAGGCGAAAGCACCGATCTCGCCAAAGTAGGAAAATCTTTTTTTGGAAATCATCTTTATTCCGTATCAGATTATCTTAATTCAGCATAAATAAAATTCAGGTTTTTATCGTGAGTGCTTTCGATTCAAGCGGGGTTCAACCAGACGTAGAACTATTCGATCAACCACTAGTGCTTGTCGATCTCAGCGCCAGAAGCAAGCGATCGCCCTGGCATGAGGTCTGGGATCTTTGGCGTGGTCGGCTGCTGAGAGTAGCCAGCCCAGCATTGATTATCATCCTCTGGCAGATGGTTTCGGTATTTGGCATCGTCCCACCGCAGATTCTCCCGTCTCCGACGGATATTTTAGCGGCATTTGCAGAGTTAATCAGACTCGGCGACCTCCAAGAAGCACTACCAACTTCCTTATCGCGTTCCTTAACCGGTCTAGCCATCGGCGGCACGATTGGTCTGGGGCTGGGGCTATTTGCTGGACTTTGGCGGATTGGTGAAGAAATCTTTGATGCCCCACTCCAGATGTTGCGGACGATTCCATTTATTGCCCTCGTTCCACTATTCATCACTTGGTTTGGCATCGATGAGACAGCCAAGATTATTGTGATTACTGTTGCCACTATCTTTCCGATTTATTTAAATACCTACGCAGGTGTTCGCGGTGTTGATCCCAAACTCTTAGAAGCTGCTACCGTCTTCGGACTCTCGCGCCAGGAGACAGTGCGCCATGTAATCCTCCCGACCGCATTACCTTCCATTTTGGTTGGTCTACGCTTCTCCGCCGGAACCTCCTTACTGGCGCTAGTTGTAGCCGAGCAAATCAATGCGCGATCGGGCATCGGCTATATCCTCAACAATGCCAACGCTAACCAGCGAGCCGACATCATCATTGCAGGCATCATCGTCTATGCAGTGCTTGGCATTACCAATGATGTTGTGATGCGTCTAATTGAACGGCTAGCTCTACCTTGGAGGCCTAACATTGTCCTTAGTTAATCACATTTACACACCAACCCAAATTAGCTCGTCCCACGCGGTTGAACTCACCAACGTCCGCCGCATCTTTGGCAAACGGGTTGTTCTCGACGGTATTCATCTGACAATCCGTCCCGCAGAATTTGTTGCAGTGCTTGGCACCTCCGGTACTGGTAAAACTACACTGCTGCGTCTGTTATCGGGACTTGACAGAAGCGATGGCGGGTCAGTTCGAGTCGCGGCAAACCGCGCAGTTGTTTTCCAAGAGCCACGGCTCATTCTTGCCAAACGAGTTTGGGAAAATGTGGTATTGGGACACAAAGGACGTGGCGCACGCCGAGATGCAGTGCAAGCTTTGGAGGAAGTCGGACTTCGCAACCATGTTGATGCTTGGCCTAAAACCCTCTCCGGTGGGGAAGCTCAACGTGTGGCCCTGGCTAGAGCCTTGGTAAGAGAGCCGAGTCTGCTACTTCTCGACGAGCCATTCGCTAGCCTTGATGCCCTGACTCGGATCAAAATGTACGAACTAGTCGCTCAACTCTGGGAACGCCACCATCCTGCTGTCGTTCTCGTCACCCACGATGTTGACGAAGCAATCCTACTTGCCGATCGCATTCTGGTACTGGCAAACGGCTCAGTCGGCCTTGATTTAACAGTCAATGTGGACAAACCCCGCGATCGCGCCGATCCGGCTTTTGTAGCTCTCCGCGTTCGCCTCCTGGCAGAACTCGGCGTATTACCAAACCACATCATCGAAAATACAGTTGTGTCGAACTGGAGGCAATCATGATTCGCCGACGTAAAGTTCTCGTATCCCTTGGCGTACTGACTGCGGGAGCGATCGCCAGCTGCCGCGATCCTTCCAAAAGCGAAAGTGGCAAAACTTCAGTCACAGCTAGACCTGTGAGTTCTAGCACTGGGCGAGTCAAGCTGATTGTCGGACAACAGGATAACGCCTTACAAGAAACTGTCGCGGCCTCTGGAGTGCTAGAAGGATTGCCCTTCGATCTGCAATGGGCAGTGATTCCGGGGCCTGCTGCCCAGTTAGCTGCACTCTATTCCAAAGCGATCGATGTCGGTTTGGTGGGTGACAGTACGCTGATTGTAGAACAAGGTAATGCAAAATTTGAATGGACAGAGGAAACCGCCCCTATCCAGAACGTGGCTTATCGGAAGAACCCCGATCCAGCATACCGATCCACCATCACTGCTGTACGCAACAGTGCCAATATCAAGACATTGGCGGATCTCCGGGGTAAAAAATGGGTCTCAAATTTTGGTGGGATCAATTATTTCATGTACGTTTTGTCACGAATCGAAGCGGGGCTGAAAGTGACAGATATCAACTATATACAACTCATTGACGGAGCTGCTGCTGGTTCTGCATTTAAAGCAGGTCGTGCTGATGTGTTTTCAGGAAGCGTCGGCACGATTAAGGAAGCCCTAGATAGTGGTGAAGCGCGGATTTTGCTTCACGCAGAGGATCTAGGAATGTTCGCTGGTGGTGCTTTCACAGCCCGCACAGATGTCATTCGCGATCCAGATAAGAGCAAGGCATTGGCTGAGTTCTTCGAGCGAGTTCGCAAGCACTACGACTGGTATGCCAAAAATCTCGATGTCGTCGAAAAGATTTATATCGAGAAACGCAAGCAAAAGCCCAAGTTAGCAAAATATTTCGCTCCTCAAGGCTTTGCCGCATTTTTTCCCGTTAATGATGATTTGCTCAAGCGTAACCAAAATCTTGCCGATAGATTGTTTCAAGCGGGAGAGATTTCTAAAAAAATCGATGTCAGCGTTCATAACACCCGGAAGTTCAACTCGGCAACAGTACCATCTGCATGAGCAAATAATTACTAATTAACTGGTTCCCAGCCTAGAGGCTGGGAAACCATTCTGGGAGGCTCCGCCTTCTCTTTCTTGACTGGAGGCAGAGCCTCTGGAAATACATTCCCAGGCTGGAGGCTGGGAACGAGGTTACACAAGCTTTTAATTTGACCAATCATTTACAACTACACCTAATTATGTACGTACAGCCAAACTTGTGGAGTGTTGAACTGGAGACCACTGATGAGATTTAACAGACGGCGCACTCTTATATCTCTGGGAGCATTTACTGTTGGAGTACTTGCTAGCTGCCGCGATCTTTCCAAAAGCGAAAGTGATAAAGCTTCAGTCACAGCCAAACCTGTGAGTTCTAGCTCAGACCGACTCAAGCTGATTGTCGGTTTACAAGATAACGCCTTACAAGAAACCGTAATCGCATCTGGGGTGCTGGATGGATTACCATTCGATTTGCAATGGGCAATTATTCCTGGCCCTGCCGCGCAACTTTCGGCACTCTATTCTAAAGCCATTGATGTCGGTTTGTTGGGTGACACTTCATTAATCATTGAGCAAGGCCGGGCAAAAACCGAATGGACGGAGGCGAATATCCCTCTCCAGATCGTGGCTTTGTGGAAGAACCCCGATCCATCATTTCGGACGTATGTCACAGCCGTGCGTACCAGCGCCAATATTAAGACACTCGCAGATTTGCGTGGCAAGAAATGGGCTTCCAATTTTGGGGGATTAAATTATTTAACATACGTTTTGTCGCGGAGCAAAGCAGGGTTGAAGCCTACTGATATCGAACCTGTGATGCTTGTTGACGGCTCGGCGGCCGCGGCGGCCTTCACATCAGGCCGTGCTGATGTGTATTCAGGGAGTTTGGGCGCGATCAAGGAAGATGTTGATAGCGGTAAATCCCGTGTTTTAGTATATGGAGAAGACCTCGGAATTTTAGGGGCTACTGCTTTCGCGGCGCGCAACGATGTGATTGGCGATGCTGATAAGAGCAAAGCACTGGCTGAATTTTTAACCCGATTACGCACTCACTGGTCTTGGTTTGCCAAAAACCTTGATGTTGTGGAAAAGATTTACGTCGAGAAACGCAAGCAGACACCCAAACGAGCAAAATACTTCGCTTCAGTAAGTTCAGCAGCATTCGTTCCTATTGATGATCAGCTTGTGAAGCGTCAACAACGTATTGCCGATATCTTGCTGGAATCGGGAGATATCACTAAAAAAATTGATGTCGGTGTTGAGTTGAGCCGGAAGTTCAATTCGGTAACGACTGGCTAATTCGTAATTCGTAATGGGAATCAAGGTAATGACTAATCGTCCTCAATTACACCTGAATTTACTTTTTAATAATGCTGGCAACTATAGCTCGGCTTGGCGTTGGCCTGATAGCGATCCGGGTGCTTTTAATGCGGATGTTCAATATTATGTGCGTACAGCCAAGCTGTGTGAGCGCGGAACTTTCGATGCAGTTTTCCTCGCCGATCATCCTGCTCTTAGCGATCATCCTGAATATCGACCATTTCAATCGCTAGAGCCAACGATCGCTCTGGCGACAGTGGCCGCAGCTACCGAACGCATTGGCTTGATTGCCACAGCATCTACTACATATAATGAACCCTATAATATTGCCCGTCGCTTTGCGTCGTTAG
This sequence comes from Nostoc sp. NMS8, assembly GCF_017115045.1. Classification (GTDB taxonomy): domain Bacteria; phylum Cyanobacteriota; class Cyanobacteriia; order Cyanobacteriales; family Nostocaceae; genus Nostoc. The sequence goes on from NZ_JABXKK010000116.1 coordinate 108,708, forward strand.
ATCATGCCAGTGGCGGCCGCGTCGGCTGGAATGTAGTCACAACGGCTAATGTTGAAGCCGCTCAGAACTTTAGCCAAACCGATGTAGTTTCACATGGCTCACGCTATGAAAGAGCCGGGGAATTTACTGAGGTGGTACAAGCCCTTTGGGATAGTTGGGAGGACGACGCATTCATTGGTGATAAAGCTTCTGCGCGTTTTATCGATACCTCTCGCGTACATAAAATCAATCACCAGGGTAAGTATTTTTCTGTACAAGGGCCGTTGAATGTGCCGCGATCGCCACAGGGTCGGCCAGTTTTGGTACAAGCTGGCGGCTCTGATGATGGCCGAGACTTGGCAGCGAAATATGCAGAAGTGGTCTTTACATCTGCTCAATCGCTACCACAGGCAATTGCTTATGCCAACGATTTGCGTGACCGCGCTAGGAAATTTAAGCGATCGCCAAATTCAATTGTCATCCTACCAGGTCTTGTCACCGTTATTGCCAGTACGGAAGCGGAAGCAAAGCGCCGCGAACAAGAACTTTGGGAACTAGTACCAATTGAATACGGGCTTGGTAGGTTAGCTAATATACTTCAGGTCGAGCCTGAGGTTTTGCAGTTGGACAAGGGTTTGCCTGAGAATTTGCCATTGCCAGTAGATGGGAATCAAACTATGTTCAAAGTTGCAGTTGATGTTGCTAGGCGTGGCAATCTAACTGTGCGCGAGTTGATTAAAGCGCTAGGCGGTGGTGGTACGATGCACCGAATTATTGTTGGAACGCCGGAACAGGTGGCAGATTCCATCGAGGAATGGTTTTTATCGGGTGCAGTCGGTGGGTTCAATGTCGTTCCAGACGTAATCGCCTCAGGGTTGGAAACATTCGTTGATTTTGTTGTGCCAGAGTTGCGCCGTCGGGGTATTTTCCGCACTGAGTATACTGGCCGCACGCTCCGAGAACACTATGGATTGGAAAGGCCAGAGAGCCGATATGCTCGCCAAAAACGTGAGGCTGTTCCGGTGTTCGGTTAAGGCAAGAGACGCGATAAATCGCCGTCTCTACAAGAATAATCAGTAAATTTTGCATTGAGGTTTATATATGACTCTAGCTATAGCACGTCCAGGCTATCGTGATTTTGAAACTGAAGTCGCCAACAAATTGTTCGCTAGACTTGCTCCCCATATTCCAGCCACCCCTGTTGAGGAACCACGCCCTATAGCCTCAAAAGAAGAACTGGAAAACTTTGCTCAGTATCTCATTGCTGGAGCGGCGCATGATTCTTATATTGTTCAAGTTTCTGCCTATGCGATCGCTAACTTAATTCCAGATGACCTAAACTTGCAACTGTTTTTAAGCCGACAGTTAGGAGATGATGGGGCACACGCTCAATATAGCCGCGATCGCGTCCAAACAATCTTGGGATACGATCCAATTAATGAAATTAAACGCCAGGTAAAGGAACACTGGAGTTTCATCGGAGATTTGTCTACTCGCAGCTTGTTAGGGTTTCTCGCTTACGAGTTTCATTACGAACTCCACATTGTTGCAACCCTACTAATTAATCGGCGTTTAACCAAAATTAATGACCCAGAAACTAGTAAATTTGTCGCTGAGAGAATTCTTCCAGACGAGACGGAACACCGGATTGGTGTGATTGATTGGTGGCGTAACAACTACGGCAATATTTCCCCATTTCAAAAATCTGAACTGATTGAACAGATTATTGAATTAGACAATGAAGGTCAGCGACGACGCAATGCCTATCTGAAAAACTACTGGAAAATAAATCAAGTTGCCCTTGGTATTGGAGAAGTGAAAGAACTGCCAATAATTTATGACGCATGGCGGCAAGAAATTCTCTCATACGTGCTTGATGTTCCAGTTGCTCAACTACCCAAACTCGTTAGTGTGAATAATTAGTAATGTTTGTTTATTAATCAATACGCTTGGGTTAATACCAATTTAATGTGAAGTTGCAGATATCTTGATCCCCCTAAATCCCCTTTAAAAAGAGGGACTTTGATAGACGTTTTTCCAGTTCCCCCCTTAAAAAGGGGAGCCAGCGCGGTCTTGGGGGTTTCCCCCATGAGCGACTGGCGTGGGCTAGGGGGGATCGAATTCTATGCAGCTTCATAAAGAATTGGTATAAGGGGTATTGGTGTAGATGAGTGGTCTTTCAAGACGCGATAAATCGCGTCTCTACATCAGGGTTTTTTTGCTCTATCTGAACTGTATTGGTTTATCAATCCCAAGGTGAGGGATTGATAAACGCCATCTACAAAGGCACGATTGACCTGTATTCTAAATGAGGAGATGATCAAATGAGTGTAAAACACAAAGTAAATAGTTCAACAGGGATAAAGCGCCGCTATTTTCTCGTCACAACAGGGTCAGCGATCGCATCGATTCTTTTCGCCAGTTGCACACCCAAGCAAAATTCACCAACTAGTCAATTAGTCAGCCAGTCAACTACTCAGTCAGCTAAAACATCACTACTGAAAGTCGGCTCTCGAAATACTGTCACTGAAGATGTTTTAAAATTCATTCAAAAAGAACTCGCTCCTAGTCAAGGCTTAGAGTTCCAAATTGTGACAATTGGTGATTCGGTAAAGATTAATGATGCCCTGAAAAATCGGGAAATTGATGCTAATCTTTTCCAGCATGAACTGTTTATGAAACAAGCCGCTAAAAGACTGAATGCGGATTTTACTATGCTCAATCGCAGCTATACTACTGTATTTGCACTCTACTCAAAACGGTTAAAAATAAAAACGGTTGGTGAAATTCCGGTAGGAGCGACAGTTGGTATTTCTAATGATGATAGTAATCAGGATCGCGCTTTAAAATTTCTGAAACACCTTGGTTTAATCAACTTGAAAGAAAAGTCAGGTGAGTATTTCACCGTGCAAGATATAATTGCCCATCCGAAAAATCTCAAAATCAAGGAATTAGACAATTACGCCCTTGCTAGAGCGTTGGACGATCTCGATTTAGCTGTGGCATATTCATCCTTCCTTCTCCAAGCCAAGATAAATCTTACCCCCATTGCGTTAGATGATATTGGGATTGCCGACAAAAAATATGCCACAGGCTTGGCAATTTTGCCCGACAAAGCAAATGACCCCAACATCCAAAAACTCAATAAATTGCTTATAGATCCGAAATTAAAAGATTTTATCAACACCAACTATAAGGGTACTGTCGTGCCTTCATTCTAAACTACAAGATAATTGAGATGAGCGTCACACACAAAGTTTCAACAGGGATAAAACGCCGCTATTTTCTTCTCACAACCGGATCGACGATCGCATCTACTCTCATTGCCAGTTGTTCATCCAAATCTACTCAAAACCAGCCATCTCAACAAGTTAATAGAGTCAAAATCGGGGTTGCAAGTGTTGTTCCCGAAGATATTTTGAAGTTTATTCAAAAAAATCTTGCCCCGAACCAAAACTTAGAGATTCAAATTGTGAAGATTAGCGATTGGGTGCAAATCAACAACGCACTTCAGAGTGGAGAAATTGATGCTAACTTTTTCCAGCATCAAGCCTATATGCAGGATGCTGCTAAGAACCTCAATTTGGATCTGGTGATACTCAATCGCAGTTATATCAGTGTATTTGGACTCTACTCGAAAAAGCTAAAAATAAAATCAGTCAATGAGGTTCCTGTGGGTGCAACAGCTGTAGTTCACAGCGATCCAATTAACCGCGATCGCGGTTTAAAATTACTCAGAGATAATGGCTTAATCAATTTGAAAGAGAATTCCAGTGGCTTGTTCACTATTAGAGATGCGATCGAACATCCTAAAAAACTACAAATCAAGGAAGTAGAGGGGCCTGCCGTTGTCAGAGCGCTGGATGATGTAGATTTAGGAGTAACATACGCAACCTTGCTGAAGCTGGCAAAGTTAGACCTAGCACCCATCCTGCAAGCCCCAACTAACGATAAAAAATATGCAACAGGTTTGGTAACTTTGCACTCAAAAGAAAATGACCCCAACATCCAAAAGCTCAATCAACTGTTTATCAATCCCAAAGTTAGAGATTTTATTAACACCACCTTTAAAGACACAATCATCCCTGTATTTTAATCGGGGATTGGAGACTAATCCCTGTTGCTGATGGTGCAGCACCGCGCGGGAACTATTTGAGATCGCCATTGTGTTAGGAGGTATAGCGATCGCTCTAACAGTGGCCGATCCTATATCTAATCAGTAACGCCCAACGCCGAAAAAACCTTTCCCTATTCGCCGCCCTTACCAAGCATTGTTCGCTTGACAGACTAGTAATATTGTTACAGTCGATCAATTATCTTGGCATTATCTGGTAGCTTGGCATCTCTTTGCCCAGCAGTACGCGCTCTAGCTGTGAACAAACCAATGGGAGTATTTAATATATTTACAAGGGTGGCTTGACTTGCAATTCCTCGGTTAGGCTGCGCCAACGCCTTTTTAATATCTCTTGGTATTTCTTTCAATAACCAACGTGTCAAACGATAGCCGTATTCTTTGGGTGTCATCTCTCGCATCAAATCTACACCGTGCAGTTCGTGCAGATAGCGATTTGAGCGTCCATAGCGCCGCCATTGACTTTGCAGTTCTTGAAGTGTAGCGCGGTGGCGGTGCTGAACGATCGCATCGGGAGCAAATTCCAAACGCCCGATGTTTTCCCCCAAAATCCGCCAGCAAATATCGGCATCGCCACCAGTAGTAAGATAAGGACGAAATAAACCCGCTTTTTCTAAGGCTATACGTCGAATCGCCAAATTAGCCGTTTGACCATAGGGACGAAAAGAATGGTTCAAGGTATGCTTTTGCGATAGAGTTTCCTGAAGTTCTGCGTGTCTTTCTAGCAGTGCTGTGCCTGGTAGTGCCACAATTTCACCAGCAACAATTACCACTTTTTTATTGACAAAAGGTTGAATTAGCGCATCTAACCATTGCGGTTGTGGACGGCAATCTGCATCGGTAAAAACGATAATTTCACCCGTAGCGGCGCGAATCCCAGTATTACGAGCAGCATAAGAGCTTTGAATTTGATTTTCACTCAATGGGTGAATTGTAATTGGGCAATTTTCGGCAGATATTTTGAGGATGGTGAGAGTGCGATCGCTACTATTATTGTCCACCAACAAGTACTCTACCCGTTCTTTTGGGTAAGTTTGAGATAATAGACAATTGATTAACTCTGGTAAATCCGCCTCACCGTTATAAATAGGAACAACCACCGACACCATTGGTAAAAAGCTGGTGGCGATGGCTGCATCAACTGACTGATGATTCATAAATCTGAGATTTGGGAGATGGGATTACTAGCTAGTATGCCCAGATCCAAATCCTGGAACAATTAAAAAGAGTCAGAATTAGTGAGGGATTGAAACTAAAATTTCAAGTTATCGGCGCGGCTCATGGGTCGAGTGGGCTGATTTGCTGGTGGTTGGGCAAAGTTGTTATTTGATAGAATTGCGATCGCACGGGCATATTGCGGATCGCTCTTCGTTCCGATTAAATCTGGATTAGAAGCCAACTGCCGCTCTTGTGCCTCTGTCAAGTCTAGCTTGATATCTGGGGCAATCCCTTTATGGTTAATATCCGTTCCCGCCGGGGTGTAGTAATGGGCAATGGTGACAGCCAAGCCGGAACCATCTGCGAGTTCATGAACTGACTGCACTAAGGCTTTGCCAAAGGTTTGACCACCAACGACTACCGCCCGCTTATTATCCTTGAGCGCCCCTGTGAGGATTTCGCTAGCACTAGCTGAATTACCATCTACTAAGACTGCCAAAGGACGATTTGTTAAAGCAGTGCGATTGGCTTTAGTTTCCTCAGTGCCGCCCACACGGTCTATTGTCTTGACAATTCCACCGTCGTTATACCACATCCGCGCAATTTCAATGCTTGCTTGCAACAAACCGCCAGGATTTCCCCGCAAATCCAAGACATAAGAATCAACTTTCTTGGTGTTCAAATCGCGGATGGCTCGTTGCATTTGGTCTGCCGCGTGGGCGCTAAATTCTCGCAAACGGATATAGCCAACGCGGCGATTTCCTTCTTGCTTGAGCGTATAGCGTACCGTTGGCACTTCAATACTTGCCCTTGTCAGCTTCAAATCAAAGGCATTTTGGCCCGCCCGTCCCAGTCGTAGCTTGATGGGACTACCCGCTTTACCACGGATTAGCTTAGAAGCATCATCCACTTTCATTTTGAGAGTGGATTTGCCGTCAATTGCCAAAATTTCATCGCCTGCTTTGATCCCAGCTTTCAGTGCCGGAGAATTTTCTATGGCTTCGACAACAGTGAGCCGCTGAGTTTTTTCGTTCACTTCCATCCGAACGCCGATACCAGAGACTTCCCCTGATGTTTGGCTAGTCAGAGCTTCAAACTGTTGGGGGTCCATGAATCGAGTATAAGGATCTCCCAACTTTTGTAAAGCTTCGCGGATGGCAGTGTATGCTTCTTCGCGAGAAGAGTAGTCTTTGCTCAACAGGCTTTGCCTGGTTGCTTGCCAATCTTGCTGATTAAATTTACCATCAACATATTCATGATTTACCAGTTGCCAAACTTGGTCAACTATCACTTTTGGGCTGTCTTGTAGGGCTAGAGCAGCACGGACATCACGAGTCCAAGCAGGGCCGAATACAGACATCGTAGCAGTCGTGGCGATCGCTCCACCAATCAAGGCTACTTGGAGCGGTGAGTAACTTTTCGCAGATTGGTTCATGTATACTTAGCTGGAATAATTGTGTTGTTGACAGTTTAGCAATCAGGCTTTCCAGAAATTTTTAAGTTTTTATACCCCAAAATAAACTATGCTCCTTCATCATTTTTATGGGTAAATGATGCCAAAATACCGCATTAGTTATTAACAACCATTTCTCAGTTTGTTAGCCTTCTCCGGAAGGCCATACTGACCTTATGACACTTTGATTAGCGTCATATTTGCATTCTCGATTACTTTTATAAGATAGCACTTTGCTCACTGAATTGCAGCACTGTTATATAGCCATTAAATCAGCTTTTCTTACCTAAGTCATGAAACGCAAAATTACCATCAAATCATTAATTTCTATTAAAAAAAAATCAGCTAATTTGTGGCAATTGTTACAAAAACTAACTAACGGATTGTACGCTATCTTGGGTGTTTGGCTGATTTTTACTACTATAACCTTAGTTTTTGCTTCCTTGCAGCCAGTAGATGCCTTCTTTGTGCTTGGTGGCAGTATTCGTCGAGAGACTTATGTTGCCCAACAAGCAAGACAATATCCACAAACCCCAATTTTAATTTCTCATGGTTCCCCCGATCCTTGTATAAGGTTAATTTTCCAGGCTGAAATGGCAGGGTTACAAAACGTTTGGTTAGAAAAGTGTGCGAATTCTACCTTTGAAAATTTTTATTATGGTATTCCAATTTTGCGGCGTTGGGGAGTGCATAAAGTCATGTTGATTACCTCACCGAGTCATTTACCCAGAGCCGTATGGATCGCACAGATTCTTTTGGGCGCTCATGGTATTTGGGTAGAGTCAGAGATTGTTCAGGAGTTGGGCGTCCCTGGTAATAATGAATCTTGGCTTAAAACTGCGTTAGATGTAACACGTAGCTTATTTTGGGCGATTTTAAGTCAAATTATTCAACCGCAATGCTCAAATGTGACAAAACTTACTGAAGTAGATATGCAAGCTTGGGAGCATCGAGGTTTCCATTGTGAACACCAAGGTGGGTTGAGGAGATAACTTACTCGTAATGCGTCCACATGCGAATTATCTTGACTACTTGCTCGGATTCGATGACCTCATATACCAACCGATGCTGTATATTTATCCTACGAGAATAAGCACCTGATAAGTCACCAACCAGCTTTTCATAAAGTGGAGGATTTTGAAAAGGATTTTCTTCAAGGACTGCGAGTAATTCCTCGGCCTTTTCCTTTAAATTACTAGAAGCTAATTTCTTCGCGTCTTTTTGCGCTTGTTTTGTGTAAATCAACCTCCAACTCGCTCCTTCGGGGTTTGCAAGTGGCTCCTCAGAAGCTTGTTGACTCACCAATCCAACTCCTCATCACATTCTTGAATCGGGGTTGCTAGTCCTTCTTTTATAGATTCTCGCATTCCAGGGACAGATAATAAGTAAAGAGTCTCCTGAATTGCAGACCAATCTTTTTCCGCAAGCAGAATTGCATTACCGCGATCGCCTCGAATGATCACAGGTTTACCCTGCTCTGCAACTTGGTCAATGATCTGTTGCAAATTATTTTGAGCGTCGTTGACGGGAAGCGAGGACATCATAACTTTTTTAGCTCACGATAACTTTAATTTAGTATAAAAATATGGGAGAGAAATTTGTCAACTATCAAATTCGTTCTAGTTCAGTAGAGAATGTCGTAGACGTTGTTAAAAACCTAACTAGAACAAAGGCTTATGTATCTCCTCCAAAAAATGGTTGGATTACGGTTTACGATCAGATGTCTGATTATGAATTTAAATATACTGAGATTAGTAAGTTTTCTCAAAATTTATCTGCCAGTCTTTTAACTGTAGCATTCGCTTTTATAGTTTTTTCTGGCTTACATTTTATATATTTAGTATACGATACAGGAAAATTAGTAGATGAGTTTTATGACGATCCTGAAGCATCTGAATTTGGTTTTGATTATGTAAATGATGCTGTAATAGAAAGATTTAAAGGTGATCCAGATAAATTATTAAAATACTGTCTACCAAGTACTACCTTAGAGGATGTTTTAAAAGTCAAAACTAGTTAAAAATCATGCTAGTCGTCTGACCATAATACGAATCATGGCAATATAGATGAATGTCTCTGAGGTTTTAGGAAGGCGTTCATAATCTTTACTCAAACGGCGACACCAATTAAGCCAGCCAAAAGTTCGTTCAACAACCCAGCGTTTAGAGGTTGTTTGAAAAGTGTTTCGCTGTGACTTTAGGCACTTTAGATCCCCCCTAACCCCCCTTTTTAAGGGGGGAACCGGAATCAAAGTCCCCCTTTTTAAGGGGGATTTAGGGGGATCTAAAATTTTTGATACTGATAAGAGGACTTTTCAAACATCCTCTTAGGTAAATGCACAAAACCCTTCTTTTCTAAAGGTCTAGGAACAATTTCCACAATCCACCGAAACATATCCATCACCCAACGCATAAATTCCTCGCCTCGGTATCCTCCATCCATCCAAATGGTATTTAATTGTTTTACCTGATTGCCTGTATTGTGAACTCGGTTGAGGACTTTTTTGGCTCCTTCACGTTCTGGAAGACTAGCAGACGTTACCAAAACCCGCAAAACCAGCCCCAAGAGATCCACGCTTAGATGACGCTTGCGTCCATGTATCTTTTTACCTGCGTCATAGCCCACATCAATGGAAATCATAGTTGCTGTTTCTACTGATTGGCTATCAACTGCGGCTTCCGATGGACTGGGTTCCCGTCCAGCAGCAACCCGAACCCACTGGTACAATTTGTCGTGAATCTTTAACCATGTACCATCTTTGCTCCATCTCCAGAAGTAACCATAAACAGTTTGCCAAGGCGGGAAATCCCATGGGTTACCTCTCCATGTACATCCTTCACAAAGCACATAGAAAATCGCGTTGACCACGGCAAATAAAGCTACAGTTCGTGGACGACCACTGACTTTTTCTGATGGAAACTCTCCTGCAATCAATTCCCACTGTTCCCATGTCAAATTGCTACGGTATGCTTTAGTCATTCACTCACAAGGTGCTGTTATCTACAAATCTCAGCATAAGCCTTGTGAGCTTTCTTACAATACCTACCCACTTTTAAAACATCCTCTTACAATCAATCTCTCATATCTTAATATCTAATAAAAATAGAGATATTGAGTTTCTAGGACAAGAAGCTGCTTATGAACTAGCGCTATTACTGGGTATTGATGAATATAGAGCAATCAATGGATATAGTTATTTTGAAGATCGTAATCTTTATAATGAAATAGATCCAGATATAGAAAATGCTAAAGATTTTTTACTAGTCAAAAATTCTTTCAATAACTAGTTATTAAGCTTCCTTATTCTTGCTAGAAGGCATTATGTAAAAAGTTTGGTGCTTGTAGATGACGCGATCGCCATAATATCCGTAACATTTATTGGCTTTAACTTTACAAGCACCGGACTAATTTTTTCATGTAAGTATCGGGCGACTAGCTTCGTTGATTGCTAGGCATTCTCCTGATTACATCCAAGGGAGAATTAATGCAAAAGTTCCCAATCTTGCAGCATCAAAATAGCATCTTTATACAAAGACAAATCCACGTGGTTAACTTCTATTCCCTCTCCGATTCCTTGTATAAGGGTAATTGTTAATTGTCCTCCCAAGTGTTCACGGAACTCAGTAAGCCCCCTAAATATACAATGCGGATGGTCTAGTTGATCTAATTGCTCTGTTAGTGCTGATGCGTACAAAGTAAAGCCTAATTTTTTGAGTGTAGTTAGAACTCTTTGCCACTCTGATTGCAAGAGTTGCCCTATTAAATATGAATAGGTCGTATCTAAAGCAATACCGATCGCTACAGCTTCACCATGACGTAGGCTGTAATTAGTTAAATGCTCTAGTTTGTGAGCAGCCCAGTGTCCAAAATCTAAAGGACGCGATGAACCCATTTCAAAAGGATCGCCGCTACCAGCAATATGCTCTAAGTGCAACTGAGAACAGCGATAGATTAGCATTTCCATTATGTCCATGTTTCGATTAGCCAATTTATCGGCATTAGTCATAATGAAATCGAAGAAATCGGCATCTTTAATCAGCGCTACTTTCACCGCTTCTGCAATACCCGATCGCCAATCTCGATCGTCAAGGCTAGTCAGAAAATCAAAGTCATTCAAGACAGCATAAGGTGGCATGAATGTACCCAAAAAGTTTTTCTTTCCGAAGGCATTGATTCCGTTTTTTACCCCTACACCCGAATCATTTTGCCCTAATACTGTTGTTGGTACTCGTAGCAGTCGAATTCCTCGGTGAGCCGTTGTTGCTGCGTATCCTGCCATATCTAGGACGGCTCCACCTCCAATTGCTAATACGTAGGAGTGACGGCACAATCCAGATGCATTAATCTGCTGATGAATTTGCTCTATAAATCTAGAATCGTTCTTGACTGTTTCTCCACCCGGCACTACTATCGGTTCACCGCTTAGTGTTAGCACGTCTTCATAACGCTGGGCATAGGCTGATAATTTTTTTAGCAACCCATCCTGATACTGTAAAAATCCTCCATCTACCACTGCTAGCACTTGCTTTGGGGTTGTTTCCCCATCTGCGGCAATCACTTGTGCAAGTAAAGGATTATCTAACTGAAATAAACCTTTAGTGAAGTGAACATCATAATTGAAGGTCACGCGGACACATTGGTTAATTGGTTGCAGATTAAGAGCGGTTTTTTGTTGAATAGCCATTTGAATATTATTGTGTTTGAAATAACTGTAAATAAAGGCATTACTACAATTAGACTTGACGGCAAAATGGACATAATAAATCCATTAAATAGTTAAATTAAATGATTTAGTACATCAATTTAACTACTAAAAAATCACACTTTTGAAGTGCTTTCACCTTAGTAGATAAAGTCAAAATAGCATTAGATTACAATTCTTATCAATACCTGAGCTTTATATTGTATCTGATGTTGGCAATGCAATAGGGATCATTGTTACATAGAATTCTAAATTTTTTCCGTAAGATAATTCAGTATTCATCTAATTCAAATAATATCTTTACAATATCTTCTTTAAAGTCGGGAGATTTTTATAGATTCAGTGAATTTATGATCTCAGTAGAATACGAGCTAACTACTTCAATCCAAAGTATCAAGTTTAGTGGTAGATTTTATACTTAGTTGTCATAAAGAAGTTGGACAACTTCTCCTGAATTTATCATGAGTAAAGTAAACAAGTTACTGCATCAATGGCTGTTAAAGTCTGTTTCACAAAAAGCTTTTGCTTGGCTGGAACAAAAGCAGGCACAGATTGCTAGTGGTGCTGCGGAACGAGTGTTTTTTACGGCTTTTAGTGCTGTGCCGCGCTATCTCGGTAAAGAGGATTTGCAGCTAACATTCCAGGACTTAGAAGCAGCACAGGATGTAATTCCCGGTTGGTATCCTGGTCATTGGAGTGTAGATCAAGCAGGTCGCACACTCTTACTTTTAGCTTTGCCCCACGATGATACTCAGGGGTATTTGCGATCGCTCGATCAATTCTTCTCCACTGCCGATATGGGGGAGTTAGTTGTTCTTTATCAAAGTTTGCCATTACTACCACATCCAGAATTACATCGCCACCGTACTGCTGAGGGAATTCGCAGCAATATGAGTAATGTATTTCAAGCCATAGCATTACGCAATCCCTATCCTGCGAATTATTTAGATAATGCTGCTTGGAATCAAATGGTGCTGAAGGCTGTGTTTGTCGGCAGTCCGTTGCATCTAATTTGGGGTCTAGATCGGCGTGCTAACCCAGAATTGGCGAAGATGTTAGCAGACTATGCCCATGAGCGCTGGGCAGCTAAACGCTCAGTTACACCAGAACTTTGGCGACCTGTAGGGCGGTTTGCCGATAGCGCAATCATTACAGATTTAGAAAAAGTACTGGCTAATGGGGCTATAGACGAGCAAAAAGCAGCAGCATTAGCTTGTGCTGAGTCTCCTTTACCCCAAGCGCAAGCATTACTTTCTCATTACCCAGATTTACAGTTATCCATCCAACAAGGTAATCTGACTTGGAGCAGTTTTAGCCGCGATGCCTCTTTGTTTACAAATAAAAGGGAATAGGTTACAGATTATTCTCTATCACCTGTCACCTCTCCCATAATCCCAATGCCCAATCATTAAAACCATGATGTTTATCGATCCTCACATTCACATGTGTTCCCGTACTACTTACGATTACTTAGTAATGCGGGAATATGGTATTGTCGCTGTCATTGAGCCAGCCTTTTGGTTAGGACAACCCCGAACCAACGCCGGCTCATTTAAAGACTACTTCAGTAGTCTTGTGGGCTGGGAACGATTTCGTGCTAGTCAGTTTGGCATCCAGCACTACTGCACAATCGGATTAAATCCGAAAGAAGCTAACAATGAAGCACTAGCAACAGAAGTTATGGAACTGCTACCACTTTATGCATGTAAAGAAGGAGTAGTTGCCATTGGCGAAATTGGCTATGACGATATGACAGAAGCAGAGGATAAGTACTTTTGTCAACAGTTAGAACTAGCTAAAGAACTCGATATGTTAGTACTAATTCATACTCCTCACCGCAATAAAAAGGCGGGTGCTAGTCGGAGTATGGATCGCTGCATTGAATATGGCTTAGATCCTTCACAAGTAGTTATCGATCACAACAACGAAGAAACCGTTGAAGAAGTATTAGGACGCGGTTTTTGGGCAGCTTTCACGATTTACCCACAGACGAAAATGGGTAACGCCAGAATGGTAGAAGTTGTCCGTAAGTATGGACGAGATCGCATCATTGTAGATAGTAGTGCTGATTGGGGTATTAGCGATCCTTTGGCAGTCCCAAAAACGGCTCAGTTGATGTTAGATAGGGGCATTCCTGAAGAACATGTCCGAGCAGTTTGTTATGAAAATGCCCTAGCTGCTTACAGTCAAACTGGGCAGATGAAAGCTTCAGATTGGCTCAATCCCCAATCTGTCGATCAGCGTCAAATGTTCAGTGGTAATTCTGTGCTGCGGGGACAGGAACCAGGAATCAAATCAGTTTCAGATTATGTATTGATTGAGTAGAAAATTGAAAAAGGGTATTGGGAATTGGGCATTAGGCATCATAAAAGAGATTTGCATCTTTGCATTGTCAATGTAACTCATGCAGTGTCTTGGATAAATATTTTGGTGTTGCTAAGATTCTTGTAGGATGCTCAAGATGCCCACCCTACAAAAACAGTAAAATCATTCCAAAAATAGGTGACACCAATATTTTTGTTTCAAGGATAGAAATTGTATGAGAAGAAAATTCATGAATTATTTGGAACAGCTATAGATACCTATCTGATTAATCTATAATATGCGGTTTTGTTTTGAAAAATTACTAGACAAGGAGGCAGATAAGTGAATGTTGCAAGCTTAAATTTTCAAGGCTGGCGGGGTTATCTAGAATTGATGCGTCCTGCTAATATTGTTACTGCTTGGGCGGATATTCTTGTTGGCTTTGCTGCTTCTGGCTCTGGGGTTATTTTTACTAAATTAATTAACGGAGAAGTAAGTTTTGCCGTACTAATTCCATTAGGTTGGTTGTTATTAGCTACAACTGGTTTATACGGCGGTGGTATAGTTTTTAATGATGTTTTTGATGCAGAATTAGATGCAAAAGAGCGACCAAATAGAGCAATTCCGAGTGGTCGTGTATCTCGTCAAAATGCTACTTTATTGGGAAGTATACTGTTTGCCATCGGGATTATAGCTGCTTTTCAAGTATCGCAGTTGAGTGCTGCGATCGCTATTTTTATCACTCTTTCATGCCTCCTCTATAACTCACTCGCCAAACATCATCCTTTTTTTGGCCCTTTAAATATGGGTTTGTGCCGTGGTAGTAACTTATTGTTAGGTGTCAGTGCTGTACCCGAAATCATCGGAGAACGTTGGTATTTAGCGCTGATTCCTGTTCTTTATATCGCTGCGATCACCGCAATTAGTCAGGGTGAAGTTCACGGAGGCAAGAAAGTTACAGGAGTATTAGCATTACTGCTAATTGCAATAGTTTTGACAGCAGTTTTAGCTTTAGGATTATTAGGAGAGTATACAGCGATCGCAGCACTACCATTCGCTGTTTTCTTAGCTATCAGAATCTTGCCTAATTTTATCAAAGCTGCACGTGAACCAATAGCCGAAAATATTAGAAATGCCGTGAAAATAGGTGTTTTATCTCTAATAGTTTTGGATGCAACTGTTGCATCTGGCTTTGCTGGTTTATATTACGGTTTATTAGTGCTAATATTACTACCAATTTCGATGAAATTAGCACAACTATTTGCTGTCACTTAAAGTTGAATGTACACATCCAGATGTTAAGACATGGCGAATATAATTGCCTGCGGCACACTGCGTGTAGCTTGCTTCTCCGCAGGAGTACGCGGCTACACTAGCAAATTCTATCTCAGCGAACTAAAGTCAAATTAAGGGTTTGAAACCCACGAACGTGGGTTTTGTTTGTATAGACGCGGTTTCTAACCGCCCATTTCTTGTTAAATCACTACCCATGAATATGTAGCAAGTATTTTGTGAAATAGTTTAAGCCAGAGACAACAGATTATACATACAAGGGATAGAGCTAAAAAATGAAAATTACAAAAAACAATAATTTTCACTTAACTTATTGCAGCAATATTCATCCTGGTGAAAGTTGGCTAGAAGTTTTCGCTAATTTAAAAATCTATATTCCTGAACTAAAGTCGCGTTTATCGCCTATAGAACCTTTTGGTATTGGCTTGAGGTTAGCAGATCTCGCCGCAAAAGAACTTTTAGAAAGTAATAACTTAGCTCAATTCCAAACTTGGCTGACTCAACAAGATTTATATGTTTTTACTTTAAACGGATTCCCTTTTGGGGGATTTCATCGACAGGTGGTAAAAGACCAAGTTTATTTACCAGATTGGTCTACCGAAGAACGAGTTAACTATACATTAAACTTGGCACAAATTTTAGCTACTCTATTACCAGAAGAACTTGACGGCGGAATTTCTACACTACCATTATCTTATAAACCTTGGTGCGAAGAAGACCAAGCAACTTTCGAGATAGTTTTGAAAAAGAGTTGTTTGAATATAGCACTAGTTGTTGTAGAAATGATTCGCATCTGCGAAGACACAGGAAAGACACTCCATATTGATTTAGAACCTGAACCTGATGGTTTAATTGAAAACACTTCAGAAATAATTGATTTCTATCAAAATTGGTTATTGCCAATCGGCGGTAACTATTTATCAGAAAAGCTAAATATTCAACAGAGTTTAGCAGAGACTAAATTGCTAGAACATGTTCGTATTTGCTATGACACCTGTCATTTTTCAGTAGAATATGAGCAGCCAAAGTCTGTATTTACACGTTTGCAATCGGCAGGAATTAAGATTGGCAAGATTCAAATCAGCGCTGCAATTAAAGTAAAAATACCTGCTGATGTTGAGAAGCGTAGTTTGATAGTTGAACGTTTACGTCCTTTTGCAGAATCTACCTATCTTCACCAGGTAATAGAACTTCGTAACGATGGTACACTCCATCACTATCCTGACTTAATAACTGCATTACCACATTTAGAGCAATCTCTAGCTGAAGAATGGCGTACTCACTTTCATGTCCCAATTTTTATTCATGATTATCAAATTTTGCAATCTACCCAAGATGACATTGCTACTGTTTTGCATCTACTTCAGACAAATAATGCTTGCTCACATTTAGAAATTGAGACTTACACTTGGGATGTATTGCCATCAGAAATGAAGATAGATTTGCTGACTTCTATTCAGCGTGAATATGAGTGGGTATTAAAAGAACTCGCTGCAAATTAATAAGGAACTAAGTTTATGAAAAAAACAGTTATTCTAAATGTCGTAGGATTAACACCTAACTTAATAGGAGAAAATACACCGTTTTTATCTTCTTGGGCTGCAAAAGGGCAATTAGTTTCGATCGCAACAGTGTTACCTGCTGTAACTTGTTCTGTTCAGGCTACTTATTTAACAGGAAAATTGCCTGATGAACATGGGATTGTCGCTAATGGTTGGTACTTCCGCGACGAATGTGAAGTGAAGTTTTGGCGACAATCTAATAAACTAGTGCAGGCTCCCAAAGTTTGGGAAATCGCTAAATCAATCGATCCAAGCTTCACTTGTGCCAACCTTTTTTGGTGGTATAACATGTATTCTTCTGTAGATTATGCCATTACGCCGCGCCCAATGTATCCCGCCGATGGGAGAAAATTACCTGATATTTATACCCATCCGGCTAATGTGCGATCGCAAATTCAATCTGATTTAGGAAACTTCCCTATGTTCGATTTCTGGGGGCCAAAAACTTCCATTAGTTCTAGTCAATGGATTGCCAATTCTGCAAAATGGATTGAGGAACGTTACAGCCCGACACTATCACTAGTTTATTTACCACATTTAGATTATTGTCTGCAAAAATTTGGTAACAATCAAACACAGATTCAAGCAGATTTACAAGAAATTGATGCTGTTTGTGGCGATCTAATTGAATATTATCAAGCACGTAATATTCAGGTAATTATTCTTTCTGAATATGGCATTACGCCAGTTTCTAAAGCTGTAGATTTGAACCGTGTATTGCGGGAAAATGGTTTAATTGCTGTACGAGAAGAATTGGGGCGAGAACTACTCGATTTTGGTGCTAGTATTGCCTTTGCTGTTGCCGATCACCAAATTGCTCATGTATATGTGAACGATCCAGCATATATCTCGAAAGTGCGATCGGTTTTAGAAGCAACCGAAGGCGTAGCCCAAGTATTGGATGACGAAGGTAAACAAGCCTACCATCTTGCTCATCCTAGATCGGGAGAGTTAGTAGCGATCGCACAATCTGATGCTTGGTTTACCTATTATTATTGGCTAGATGATGCAAAAGCGCCTGATTTTGCTAGAACTGTAGATATCCACCGTAAACCTGGTTACGATCCTGTAGAACTTTTCCTCGATCCGCAAATTAAATTTCCTCAAGGAAAAATTGCTCTCAAGTTACTTCAGAAACAACTAGGTTTTCGCTACCTCATGGACGTGATTCCTTTAGATGCTTCCCTGGTGTGTGGCTCTCATGGTACTATTACCACCTCTCCCAATGAAGGTCCTCTATTTATCACCCATCAAACTCACCTAGTTGATGAAAATCGAATTGAGGCGACAGATGTTTTCTCATTGATTCTCAAACATTTAAATCAGAAGTAGGGACATATCTTAAGGCAATAACCACACTGATGATTTGCCTGTATCCGTATCTGCGCCCGGACTTGTTCAGGAATCTGGATCACTAGCTTAAGAGTTCAATCAACCTACGTTTGACAGCTTCGCTTAACGCAGTGGCTTTTCTTAAAAGTCCTTCTTGATAGGCCTGCATCAGGGTTTGTAACTCTGAGCGATCGCCTTCACTAAGAATACTTGATTGTTGGCGATCAAGCAGTTCGCTCAACTGGGCATCCTGTTCTGGTTCCATTTGCAGTTCGGTCAGCACTAGGACTTGTTATCAGAAAAGATAGAGACAGGCTCAAGATCGGTAATCTCGCCACTGACAGGCGGAATTGAAAGTTGAAATGGTATCTACTAAAATGCTGGCAACATCACGATTTGCCAACCGGGCAAAGTGTTCTGCACGTTGATAAATATAGTCTGGCAGGGTAATGATGATTTGGGTACTCATAGCTCTTGCAAATACTTCTCTCTATTCTCACTTGCAAATGGATAAAATGTGATCGCCTTCCAGCGATACCACCAGAACTGCGAAAAAAATTTGCACATATACTATGGGAAAAGTTCCTCAACGAAACGATTCAAGAAATTAGGGAATATCTAGTTGAACTGGCTTCAAGTTATGTGTCCCAAAAAAATAAAAATCGGGACTGAGAAATAAATCTCAGTCCCGATAAAAAAGCGGGCTAACCGCTATTTATATGGTTAACCCGTGCAGCTTTGGGAACGCGCAGAGAAATTGTTATTGCAATACCAACTTCACATTGGCGTTTTGCAAACCGCGCTGTTTTACTTCAGCCAAAGTTTTGTTAACGGCATACTTTTGGTTGATTGAGTTGATCAACTCGGTTTGGTTGTGCTTCTTAGCAACGCCCCACAAGTCAGCGATTAGGTCAAAAGAACCATCACTATTGCGAGACCAGCCGAGGTCATATTCGCCTTCCAACACGGCAACGATGTCAGAACGGACACGCTGGCCGTTATAACCACGGACATCAGCTTCAGTCTTTACGCTGATACCGAGGTCGCGCAAGGAAGCCTTGAGGATTTCGGCATCGGTGATTTTGGTACGCAGGGTGCTAAAGTGAGACATTTGGGTTTCCTCCAATGAGAAGATTGAGAAAAACGACAACGGTTTGTTTTGGGCGAAGCCGCGCTTAACAGGATGCGGCTTTTCTTAAAACTGCTAGCATTTTCTGCTAGCCTTTCCCCCTGGGATGGCAGAGGAAAGCTTTTAAAACTCCATTCGCTGATATTCAGCTACGGAGGATGCTGCGGGGCGCGCACGCTGTCTGGCCCAATCTCTCAGAGCCGTTACTTGTTCTTGCATCGTTCGAGACAGCGGCAATGTTGCCTTCAGTGCAGCAATAATATCTAGTTGGGTGAACTCCCGATCTTGGGCAAAAGCTTCATACATTGCCGCAACGATCGCTTGCTCAACTTCTGCCCCAGAAAAGCCATCAGACATCTTGGCTAGTTGCTCAAGATCGAATCGAGAGATGTCTTCACGGCGTTTCGTCAGGTGAATATTGAAAATGTGTTGCCGTTCTTCCGGTGTTGGCAGATCGACAAAGAATATTTCATCAAAGCGTCCTTTCCTCAAGAATTCGCCAGGTAAGCGTTCTACTCGGTTGGCGGTTGCCATCACGAACACTGGTGATTTCTTATCCTGCATCCATGTGAGGAAGGAGCCGAAGATTCTACTTGAAGTCCCCCCATCAGAATCAGATGAACCTCCGCTACCAGCAAAGGATTTATCCAATTCATCGATAAACAAAATCGCTGGGGAAATAGATTCTGCTGTTTTCAGGGCGTTTCGCAGATTTGCCTCACTTCGTCCCACCATTGAGCCGTCGTAGACTCGCCCCATATCTAACCGCAACAGTGGTAAACCCCACAGTCGGGAAGTAGTTTTAGCAATTAATGATTTACCACAACCGGGAACTCCTAAAATTAACATCCCCTTTGGTTGAGGCAAACCATACTCTCTAGCTCTTTCTGTAAAAGCGTTAGAGCGTTGCTTGAGCCATCTTTTTAACTCTTCTAAGCCACCTACAGCATCAATGGTTTCATCTTCTTCGATGTATTCTAAGATTCCATTGCGCCGAATTAGTTGCTTTTTCTCAGATAAAACAATGTCTACTTCATCTTCCGTCAAACGCCCTTTAGTTACCTGTGCCTTACGGTAGACTTTCTCAGCTTCATCTTTAGTTAGACCCAAAGCTGCTCTGAGAAGTTTTTCTCTAGCCTCTGTTGTCAAGCGCCGACCACGATTTTGGTCTATATGATAAGTCAGTACTTTATTCAAGTCTGCCATATCTGGCAGTGTAAAATCGATAACAACAACTTCTTTTTCCAACTCTATTGGTACCTGTTGCATCGGTGACATCAAAATGATGTTCTTTTGCATACCTTTAAAGCTAGCGATCGCATCACGTAACGATCTATTTGTTGCAGGCGCATCTATAAAGGGGTGTAAATCTTTAAGAATAAATATACTTGGTTCTTTCTGCCGAATTATCCACTCAATCGCTGCCTCTGGAGACACGGTATTATGTTGGGTGACATTTCGGGGTTGACCATACTCGACAATCCCGTGTGTTACTGTCCAAATAAATACTCGGCGCTGGGGCTTTAAATCCTGGGCGATTGTTGAAACTGCTAGCTCGGCCCGCTCTTCCTCGGAGGTCACAAGGTAGATTAAAGGGTATTGAGCTTGAATTAGGATACTGAGCTCTTCTTTCATACTTCGACCTACTTGAGACCTTATAGAGACAGTAGAGACATTGCTTCTGGTAAAGACAACCAAATCATGAATATCTATTTAGCAAGGAACTAACTCTTCCTCGCCCTTGGGATTGGTTTCATCTTCATCCATCTCATCAATAGAAAGATGCTCTTGACCAACTACTCCTGGTTGATTGCCTAAAGTAACCAGTTCCCCATCACGTAATACTAGTGAGCTATCACAACTCGGGCATGAATAGACTCTATGAGTCCGCCCATAACTCGAATCTTCTAACTCTTCAACTAATTCTTGATTAGACAGGTAAAAACCAAGGGCACGCTCGGCAAGTTCTGACATTGGCTCGGAATCGATTGCTGAACGAATCTTCAGTTTTCTGTGCAACTCTGACGATAAATACAAAGTAACCTTTTGCTTAGTTTGCGTTTGCATATAACTCTTTAACGGTCTTACCCGGGTATGTATATCAAGTTATCGGTTCTTTTCTTGCTTGTCAAGACAGTAAAACGTTTTAACGGCAGTTTCGTTACATTTATTTACATTTGGAGATGAGATGCTAATGAATCAGGCTGAAACAGGGAATTAGCGATCGCTAAACCAACAACAATAAAGTAATGATTGCCGGACTTGGCTTATTTTCTAGTGATTTGGAGCGTCAGCGGATTAAAGTTGAATACCTTTCCGGTTGTAAACAACTGATATCTACAGGAAATGCCAGATCCCCATTTATCCAAATTTGCGCGTGAATGCGAGACACCACATCCGAACCTGATAAGCCAGAAACATCAATATCAGGTGGTTTTGGGTCATTTGGCTTACCGATGCAAATTACCGAAAGATTGGCTGGAAATTGTAAAGATGTGTTGGTTTGGAAGTGAAAAAGCTCTAAAGTTAGCTCGACTGTCTGAGATGCATTGTACATAAACCGTCTGATAAAGCACTCTTTATAAGCTTCTCTACTGAGAGCTTAAAAGAGAATGGTAAATATCCTGAAAAAATATTGAACTTTTAATGAGTGCTTTTTTAGTGCAAGGTATTGATCTTGGCAAAATATGTAAGTAAATGGCTACTGCTAATAAAACTTGTAGTTTGGGGCGAAGAATTTATCGGTTTGCCGCCAGCGTTAGCGGAGTCATTGCCCTGCTAATAATCCTGTGGGGTTGTACTGCGAATGATTTTAACGCTGGAGCGATCGCTTGGAAGACTTATACTAACTCTCGTTATGGCTTTGAATTTCCATATCCGAGTAACTGGACTCCTTTAGCAGCCCCAGCAAATGATGATGGAATTGCGTTTATTTCATCACAGGATAACTCAGTGGAAATTCGGGGATGGGCAAGTCATCAGTTACCAAATTCGATTGTTACAGATCAAGAGTCGGTGAAAAAGATAAAACCCAATTTTCAAACCACCCAAGGAGTATCTGGGGTGGTAGTTGTAGAAGTTGATCGACAAGTAGGTTCGATGACACTGACACTAACTCAGGGTCAAGTGAAATACTATTTGCGGGGACGAAGCAATAGCCAAAAATTTCAAGATTACTATCGTTTGTTTTATTACATTGCCCAACAGTATCGGATTACGAAGTCTTGAGTTATGGGGCATGGGGATAAGGGAGATGAAAAAGCAAGGGAGCAGGGAGCAAGGGAGAAGAGTTTTCCCCCAGCAAGAGCAGCACCCCGCCCCTCTGCCTCTTCTCCATACCCAACCCAATGCCTAAAATCCACATCTCCCTCAGAATGATGATTGAGAGGGTACAGAAACCTGATAAATTTAGCTATCAGCGAGTAAAAACTAGTGAAGATGAAAGTCCTGGTTATTGGTGGTGATGGATATTGCGGTTGGGCAACTGCTCTTTACCTTTCCAATCGAGGTTATGAAGTTGGAATTTTAGATAGTTTGGTGCGGCGGCACTGGGATAATGAACTTGGTGTCGAAACTCTTACTCCCATCGCACTAATTCAGCAACGCCTCCAGCGCTGGCAAGATTTGACAGGTAAATCGATTGACTTGTTCATCGGCGATATTACAAATTACGAATTTCTCCATAAAACATTACAGCAATTTCAGCCAAATGCCCTAGTGCATTTTGGTGAACAGCGTTCGGCTCCATTTTCCATGATTGACCGCGAACATGCAGTTCTTACCCAGGTCAATAATGTAGTTGGGACTTTGAACTTACTGTACGCTATGCGCGAAGATTTCCCCGACTGTCATTTGGTGAAGCTGGGGACGATGGGGGAATACGGTACACCCAACATTGATATCGAGGAAGGGTATATCACCATTGAACACAATGGACGCAAGGATACCTTACCTTATCCCAAGCAGCCCGGTTCAATGTACCACTTAAGCAAAGTCCATGATAGTCATAACATCCACTTTGCCTGCCGGATTTGGGGATTGCGAGCAACGGATTTAAATCAAGGTGTGGTTTATGGCGTTTTAACTGAAGAAACGGGGATAGACGAACTATTGATTAATCGGCTAGATTACGATGGTGTGTTTGGTACTGCGCTGAACCGCTTTTGTATTCAAGCAGCAATTGGACATCCGTTAACTGTCTACGGTAAAGGTGGACAAACTCGCGGATTTTTGGATATTCGGGATACAGTAAGGTGTGTGGAATTAGCGATCGCTAACCCTGCTCAAGCTGGAGAATTCCGCGTATTTAACCAATTTACCGAACTATTCAGCGTTGGCGAATTGGCATTGATGGTAAAAAAAGCTGGTAACGCTATCGGATTGAACGTAGAAATCAATCACCTAGATAATCCCAGAGTTGAGAAAGAAGAACATTACTTCAACGCGAAAAATACTAAATTGCTCGATTTAGGCTTACAGCCTCACTTACTCTCTGAT
Source organism: Nostoc sp. NMS8 (assembly GCF_017115045.1). Taxonomy (GTDB): domain Bacteria; phylum Cyanobacteriota; class Cyanobacteriia; order Cyanobacteriales; family Nostocaceae; genus Nostoc. Next base: position 132,249 of record NZ_JABXKK010000116.1, read on the forward strand.
TCTCTACTTGATTCTCTGTTAAACTTTGCCATCAAGTATCAAGAACGAGTCGATCGCAAACAAATTCTGCCTAAAGTCTCTTGGCACAGAAATTAGGGTAAACTCTGCGTGCGGCTGATAACAGAACCTTATTTAACTCAAGTCAGTAATTGGCCTAAAAATGGTCGTCATGTTTTAGCACAATATGACGACCATTCAATTGTTGTTTACTCTGCGTATCGTCCATCTATTGGTAACTTCGCCGCCACCTACGGTTATTTTGGTGGTGAGTTTAGTTTTGACCGTATGAGTTGGATAAAACCTAACTTCCTCTGGATGATATATCGTTCTGGATGGGGCACACAAAATGGACAAGAGGTAGTGTTAGCTATTTGGCTGAAGCGTTCGGCTTTTAATGAAATTTTAGTGGCGGCTGTTCATTCCAGCTACGTTCCAGAACTTTATCCCGATAAAAGTACATGGCAAAGAGCATTGAAGCGATCGCAAGTCCGCCTACAATGGGATCCAGACCATAACCCATCTGGGACAAAATTAGAAAGACGCGCTATTCAGTTTGGATTACGTGGTGAAGTACTAGCTGCTTATCCAAAGATTGGATTGTGAACATTGAGGACATCTCGGACTTTGTACAAAAACAGCGCCAAAATATTAAATCTGACTGTGCAGAGTTGATTACACCACAGGAGAGAGTCTATTCTGTGTTTGATAGCGAAACGCAAGCAAAGCTGAGATTATCTGCCTGGACTGAATAGTTTTTTATGAGAATTGCTCTATTTACCGAAACCTTTTTACCCAAGGTTGACGGCATTGTAACGCGCCTACGTCATACTGTTGACCATCTACAGCGCAGTGGTAATCAAGTGTTGGTGATTGCCCCAGATGGAGGCATCACAGAACACAAAGGCGCTAAAGTTTATGGTGTTACTGGCTTTCCTTTGCCATTGTATCCAGAATTGCAAATGGCATTACCCCGCCCAGCTATTGGTTATGTTTTAGAAGAGTTTAAGCCTGATATTATTCATGTCGTCAATCCAGCAGTTTTAGGTTTAGCAGGTATATTTTATAGCAAAATCCTCAAAATCCCTTTAGTAGCGTCTTATCATACCCATTTACCCCAATATCTCCAACATTACGGTTTGGCTATGTTAGAAGGGTTTCTTTGGGAATTACTGAAAAGCGCTCATAATCAAGCAGCTTTGAATCTGTGTACCTCCACAGCAATGGTTGAGGAACTGACAGCACACGGTATTGAACGTGTAGATTTATGGCAGCGCGGGGTAGATACAGAATTATTTCACCCCGATTTAGCTAGTGTAGAGATGCGATCGCGCTTATCGCAAAATCATCCAGAAAGTCCATTACTACTTTACGTTGGGCGGCTTTCGGCTGAAAAAGAAATTGAGCGCATCAAACCAATTTTAGAAGCAATTCCCCAAGGGCGGTTAGCATTGGTTGGGGATGGCCCCCACCGTCAAGCATTGCAAAAACACTTTGCTGGCACAAATACTTATTTTGTGGGGTATCTTATGGGGCAAGAATTAGGTTCTGCCTTTGCGAGTGCTGATGCCTTTATCTTTCCTTCCCGTACAGAAACACTGGGCTTAGTATTACTAGAAGCGATGGCTGCTGGCTGTCCAGTGGTAGCAGCCCGTTCCGGGGGAATTCCTGATATTGTGACAGATGGCGTAAATGGATATCTTTTTGAGCCAACAGCAGATATTCAAGGGGCATTAGCTGCTACTGTTCGCCTCTTGGAACAAAAACAACAACGAGATATCATCCGTAAAAATGCTCGCCAGGAAGCAGAAAGTTGGGGTTGGGCAGCTGCCACTAGTCAGCTACAAGATTACTATCAAAAAGTGATAGTTTTCTCAACAGTTGGGAAAATCGGGGAGTAGGGAGTAGGGAGTGGGGGGATGAGGGAGATAAACAAAACTCCTAACTCAGCACTTAGCACTTCTAACCCCCAATGCCGCCCCATGCCCAAAATCTAAAATCTAAAATTCCCATGACTGAAACAGACTCATGATACAAGCTCATTTATTTATGGGGATTATTAATTTTGAATTTTGAATTTTTAATTCGGAGCGAAGCGACGTGACACTCCCCAACCCTGGCAGCGTCTTGGCTACATTAACTGAATTAACTCAAGTTAATCGTACTCACGCCTTACTGCGTCGCGTTAAAGACTTATCTGTTAACGAATTTGTTTGCTTACTTGACTTCATAACTGCTGAGTTCCAACAATTTCTGAGAGCTATTGAACTAATCAATAATGAAGCTCTAGAAACTATGTTGGAGAAAGTATTAGAAGCCATCACACTCAAAATCGGTCAAATTCTCCAAGCAGAACATACAGCTATTTTTTTAGTTGACTATGACAAAGGTCAATTGTGGTCAAAAGTTCCTCAAGATAATACTCAAAAATTCTTAGAAATTCGTACTCCCATTACAGTGGGTATCCCTGGTCATGTTGCGAGTACAGGTCAATATCTCAATATATCTGAAACTTATACTCATCCGCTATTTAGCCCAGAGCTTGAAAAACAAATGGGCTACAAAATACGTAACATTTTATGTATGCCTGTTATTAGTAGCAAAAACAAGACTGTAGCGGTAGTGCAACTAGCTAATAAAACCGGGAATGTTCCGTTTAATCATGATGATGAAGAACGGTTTCGAGACTTTGCCGCTTCTATTGGTATTATTCTAGAAACCTGCCAATCTTTTTATGTCGCTGCTCGTAATCAAAGAGGCGCAACAGCTTTGTTACGGGCAACTCAGACACTAGGGCAAAGTCTGGATTTAGAAGCAACTTTGCAGATAGTCATGGAACAAGCCCGAATTCTCATGCAGGCAGACCGCAGCACACTATTTTTATATCGTAAAGAGATGAGTGAACTCTGGACGAAAGTGGCAGCGGCGGCAGATGGCACAAACTTGATAGAAATCCGCATTTCTGCTAACCGTGGTATTGCTGGATATGTAGCTTCCACGGGTGAAGCCTTAAATATTTCTGATGCTTACAAAGACCCCCGTTTTGACCCAACGACAGATAGAAAAACTGGCTATGTAACTCGCAATATTCTGTGTTTGCCAGTATTTAATTCTGCAAATGAATTAATTGGCGTTACGCAATTAATTAATAAGCAACAAGGGAGTTTTACTGCTTCTGATGAAGAGTTTATGCGGGCTTTTAATAATCAAGCAGGAATTGCCTTAGAAAATGCTCGTCTGTTTGAAAATGTGCTGTTAGAAAAACAGTATCAAAAAGATATTTTACAAAGTCTGTCAGATGCCGTGATTTCTACAGATATGGCAGGACAAATTGTCACGATTAATGATGCAGCATTGGAGTTGCTAGGTTGTCCGATAGGAGACGCTAATAGCAAGAACAACAAGCTTTTGTGGGAACAAAATTTGATTGGTCGCTTAGTTTGGGAAGTTGTGCCGATTGAAAATCTCCAAATGCGACTAGAAGATAGTCTCAAAACTGGAGCTAAACATTATGTGCCAGAGCAAAGTTTGATGGTGGGACTATACCAAGTTATGAGTGAGGAGTTAGGAGTTAAAAGTGAGACTCTCAGGACTCACCACTCAATTTTAGCAGTACGCGATCGCACTAACCCCGATATTTTCATTCCCTGGAATCAACCCCTTATTCCCCAATCTGAGTTTCTCACTGCTGATGAGGTACAAATATTAGAGCGCAGTACTAATCTCACTGTTAATCCCCTGACTAACCCAGAAGGCGGTGTACGCGGTGGTTTGGTGGTGTTGGAAGACATCAGTCAGGAAAAACGGATGAAAACTACCATGTCTCGCTACCTAACGCCTCATGTCGCTGAACAAGTGATGGCTCTGGGGGAAGATGCTTTAATGGTAGGTGAGCGCAAAGAAGTAACCATCTTGTTTTCTGATATCCGAGGCTACACAACACTTACAGAAAATCTTGGTGCAGCTGAGGTGGTATTGCTGCTAAATCAGTATTTTGAAACGATGGTGGAGGCGGTTTTTAACCACGAAGGTACTCTCGATAAATTTATTGGAGATGCCTTAATGGCGGTATTTGGTGCGCCGCTACCACTTACAGAAAATCATGCTTGGAGGGCTGTACAGTCCGCGTTAGATATGCGGCAACGCTTGGAGGAATTTAACCAACGGCGAATTATCCAGGCGCAACCACAAATTAATATTGGTATTGGGATTAGTTCTGGGGATGTGGTTTCGGGTAATATTGGTTCCCGTAAACGAATGGATTACACCGTAATTGGAGATGGTGTAAATTTGAGTTCGCGCTTAGAAGCGGTAACAAAGGATTACGGTTGTGATATTATTTTAAGCGAATTTACTTACCAATTATGCAGTGATCGCATTTGGGTGCGCCAGTTAGATAAAATTCGAGTCAAAGGGAAACACCAAGCGGTGAATATCTACGAGTTAATTGGCGATCGCAATACTCCCCTAGATGTCAACATTCAAGAGTTTCTATTTCACTATCATACTGGACGCGCTGCTTATTTATCACGCAACTTCTCACAAGCGATCGCCTGTTTTGAAGCCGCCAAAGGCATCCAACCCCAAGACCAAGCTGTTAATATGCACCTAGAACGTGCGCGTAATTATCAACAAACTCCGCCTCCAGAGTCCTGGGATGGTGTATGGACAATGCTTACTAAGTAATTATTAGTCATTCTCCCTTTGACCAACGCCCAATTCCGTGCGTCCCTCCTTCAATCTTTAGCCTCTCCCTGATCATCCTGAAACGGATCTTCGCCAATTCCTAGCTCTTTTTTTGAGCGTTTCAACTGTTTCCATAGATCCTTTATTTGTTCGTAAGCTGAACCTGGAGGTAGTTTTCCACCTGTTTCTAAGTTGCAAATGTAGCTGACACGTTGAGCAAATTCCTGTAAATTTGCATTAAAAACCAAGTTTTCTGGCTTTACCTGACCGTAGTAGCGACCACGAGGGAAGAGAAAATCATCCTTGTTCACTATTTTATTCTCCAATTTATTCAATTCTCCTTCTATTTGAATCTTTGAAGCTGAATCACTAGCTAACCTAATCTTTCTTTTGTCAGACTGGGGTGAACCCAATCATCCAAATCCTTTTCCAATTGGTGATCTAGGAATTGGTTAATTTAGATTTTGAGACTAGAGGATAAAGCTTAAAATATTTTTGTTGTAAATGTTACAAAAAACCTTCTGCTAAAGTAACCAGAGAGAATATTTGACTTTCCTCCCAGTTGTCAATTTATCTCATCTTATATTTATGAAGTTCAAACTGTAATCAACTTCACTCGAAACAATTAGATACATGATAAAACATACCCAGATATTTTAGCAAAATTATATTTGCAATAATAATGACAATTATTTTAATAAACTTACTTAAGTAAATATACTATGCAGAAAAGCAAATTGTCCTCTATTAAAAGTTAGAGATTCAGAACTAAATCTCTAGCAACTAGCTACTGAAGAATGACCAACAAGAGGGCATTAGGCATTGGGCATTGGAAAGAGGCACAGGGGCGGGGTGCAGAGGGGAAAATTCTTCTCCCTCATTAAAATAATCACCAATGGCTAATAGTTAATAACTAAAGATAAAATGGTGAAGCCTCAGAGGACAACTTTTGTCCATCGCCTAAAACTTTACCTGCCACCATGTCTGTTAATTCCAAGTTATACGAAGGCAAAGCGAAAATTCTCTATACAACGGACGAACCGGAAGTCTTGTTGGCTGATTTTAAGGACGATGCCACGGCGTTTAACGCCCAAAAGCGTGGCAGTATCCAAGGTAAAGGAGAGATAAATTGTAGCATTTCCAGCCAGCTTTTTAAACAGTTGGAGGCTTATGGTATAAAGACTCACTTTATCGACAGCCCTGCCCCAAATCAGATGCGGGTGAGGGCAGTCAAGATTTTCCCCTTAGAAGTGGTGATCAGAAATATTGCTGCTGGCAGTCTGTGTCAGCAAACAGGATTACCAGTGGGTACAATTCTGAAACAGCCTTTGGTTGAGTTTTATTACAAAAACGATCCGTTAGGAGATCCTTTGTTGACACGCGATCGCCTGTACCTGCTAGAACTAGCGACTGCGGAACAAGTAGACGCAATTACACATCTAGCATTGCAAATCAATGAATTTCTGAATAAATTTTGGCAGCGGTGCGGCATTACCCTAGTAGACTTCAAACTAGAGTTTGGTTTGGACTCACAACAGCAGTTGCTCTTGGCAGATGAAATTAGCCCCGACACCTGCCGTTTGTGGGATACCGCAGAAGAAGACTCAAACCGCCGGGTAATGGACAAAGACCGCTTTCGTCGGGACTTAGGAAAAGTAGAGGATGCCTACCAGGAGGTTTTACAAAGAGTGCTAAAAGCAGTAGAGAGTAATAATTAAGTGAGCAAAAATAAATTAAACTCGTGTGGATTGTCATTTGTCCTTTGTTATTCACCAATGACTAATGACCAATGAACTAATGACTATTTGTGATGGTGTGTGTGGTCGTGAAGAGGAATATAAGTAAAATGCGTTTATCCCCCGTATTGCTGGCAGCAGTGGCAATTGCAGCCCCTTTGGGTGGTTCATTGAGTGCAAATGCCGAAACCGCCAACAGTTCAAAACAGACAACAGAAGTTTTCACACTAGAAACAAATCAGCAGCCAGAAAAAGACACTGGTCAGCTTAACTCTAGTAAAAGTCTAGAATCTCTATCTAAATCCACAGGGGTTATAGAAGGGGAGCGTCCCCAATCCCGCGTTATCGCAATTTATCCTGCCAATCCAGCAGCGATGCCTGCGGCAGGTATCGCATACACAACCCCAGGGGTAAAAGTGTCAGCCTCTACAACACCAAAAACGGCACAAACCTCTCAACTCAATCCCAGCCCTACTCAACAGCCGTCTCCCCCTCCAGAAATTCAACAACCAGCGCCTTCCCCAACTCCTGAGACCACTCCAGTCCCAGAAAATGTCAATCCACCCACAACGGAACCTTTATTACCCACAACTCCAGAACCATCAAGTACTCCAGACATTCCATTCCCAGGTAATCAACAAAGAACACCTGCCCCACGCCCAGGCGCTACTCCCAGTCCGCAGAATGTTAACCCACCGACAACTCCGGGAAATACTCAACCCAACACAGCCCCAGAAGCTAATGACCCCCGCGTACTGGTGTCGGAAGTACTAGTTAGATCGCAAGCTGGGCAACTATCACCAGAACTAGAAAGCCAAGTTTACAAAGTAATTCGTACCCAACCAGGGCAAACCACAACCCGCAGCCAACTGCAAGAAGATATTAACGCCATTTTTGGTACTGGCTTCTTCTCCAACGTCCAAGCAACGCCAGAAGATACCCCCTTGGGAGTGCGAGTCAGCTTTGTAGTGCAGCCTAACCCTGTCCTCAGCAAGGTAGAAGTGCAAGCCAATCCTGGCACTGGTGTCGCTTCTGTACTACCAGCTAATACTGTGGATGAAGTTTTTCGTGAGCAGTATGGCAAAATCCTCAACTTGCGTGACTTGCAAGAAGGCATCAAACAGTTAAACAAGCGGTATCAAGACCAAGGCTACGTGCTAGCCAACGTGATTGGAGCGCCACAAGTCTCTGAAAACGGAGTTGTTACCTTGCAAGTAGCAGAAGGGGTAGTAGAAAATATTAGAGTCCGGTTCCGCAATAAAGATGGTCAAGAGACAGACGAGAAAGGACAACCGATTCGGGGACGGACACAAGATTACATCATTACACGAGAAGTAGAATTGAAGCCAGGACAAGTATTCAATCGCAACACAGTACAAAAAGACCTACAGCGTGTGTATGGGTTGGGACTGTTTGAAGATGTAAATGTGTCCCTTGACCCTGGTACTGACCCCAGTAAGGTAGATGTAGTAGTAAATGTAGCTGAACGCAGCAGTGGTTCGATTGCAGCTGGGGCAGGGATTAGTTCTGCTAGCGGACTTTTTGGAACAGTAAGCTATCAACAGCAAAACCTGAACGGTAGGAACCAAAAACTAGGCGCAGAAGTACAGGTGGGAGAACGAGAACTGCTGTTTGACCTGCGGTATACTGACCCCTGGATTGCGGGAGATCCTTACCGGACTTCCTACACAACCAATATTTTCCGCCGTAGTTCTATTTCGTTGATTTTTGATGGCAAAGATGAAGATGTTAGGACATTTGACCCAGCTAATCCCACTAATGAAGATTCTCAGGATCGCCCCCGCATTCTCCGTATAGGTGGCGGTGTTACCTTTACCCGTCCACTATCCTCCAATCCTTACAAAACTTCCGTCTGGACTGCCTCGGCAGGTATACAGTATCAGCGAGTTTCCGCCCGTGATGCCGATGGCAATCTCAAAAAAACAGGAGCGGTATTCAATGATAATGGAATTCCTCTCGATGAGAATGGAAACCCCACCAGCAACGGTCAACCAATCGAAATTCCACTTACCCTGTCTCCAGGAGGTCAAGACGATTTACTACTGCTGCAAGTGGGGGCACAGCGCGATCTCCGTAATAACCCCCTGCAACCCACTAGCGGTTCTTATCTCCGCTTCGGAATTGATCAGTCGGTTCCCGTCGGACTAGGCAACATTTTCCTTACCAGATTCCGGGGTAGCTACAGCCAATATTTACCCATCAAGCTGCTTAGTTTCAGCAAAGGGGCACAAACCTTAGCATTTAACCTGCAAGCAGGAACCATCCTTGGTGACTTGCCTCCATACGAAGCTTTTACCCTTGGGGGTAGCAACTCCGTTCGTGGTTATGAAGAAGGAGCATTAGGTAGTGGACGCTCTTATGTGCAAGCATCAGTTGAGTATCGGTTTCCAGTTTTTTCAGTAGTCAGCGGCGCACTATTTTTTGATCTCGGTAGTGACTTGGGAACTAGTACTAGAGCCGCTGAAGTGTTGAACAAAAATGGTAGTGGTTTCGGCTATGGTCTTGGCGTTCGCGTCCAGTCTCCACTGGGGCCAATTCGCATTGACTACGGTATCAACGATGATGGTGACAGTCGGATTAATTTCGGTATTGGCGAAAGGTTTTAATTTGTCGTTAGTCATTAGTGAATCACAAAGGACAGCTGACAAAGGACAAAGGACAATTAACTTTTTTGGATTAGCTTGCTAATTTTTACATTTACCTCAATACTGTTCCGATAAAGGGATTAATGACATTTTTCGGGGAATATCAGGGATTTTACCAAAACAGATGATGAACAATACTAAAGGAAATATATTGACTTTTCGGCTATGCAGCAGCACACTCTAGCAGCCCAAATCACCCAAATAGGGGTGGGACTGCATAGCGGTGTGAATACCCAAGTGCGGATACTACCAGCGGAGGCGGGAAGTGGACGCTACTTTGTGCGGGTAGATTTACCGGATTTGCCAATCATTCCAGCCCAAGTTGCAGCAGTTAGCCACACCGTTCTCTCAACTCAGTTGGGTAAGGGTGAGATATCTGTTCGCACGGTAGAGCATTTGTTAGCAGCACTTTCGGGTATGGGCGTGGATAATGCCCGAATTGAAATTGATGGCCCAGAAGTCCCACTTTTAGATGGTTCAGCAAGTGTGTGGACAGCCAACATTGCCCAAGTTGGCTTAATATCACAACCCGTTAATAACCAAGTTCCGTTGGCTATTACAGAACCCTTATGGATCTATGAAGGAGATGCTTTTGTATCTGCCCTCCCAGCACCAGAAACCCGGTTTAGTTACGGTATTGATTTTGACCTACCAGCCATTGGTAATCAATGGCATAGTTGGTCACTAACAGCTGAACAAGGAACAACTTCTGCTAGCTTTGCTGTGGAAATTGCTCCTGCGCGTACTTTTGGGTTACTGCATCAAATTGAACACTTACAAAAAACAGGGTTAATTAAAGGTGGCAGTTTGGATAATGCACTCGTTTGTGGGCCTGAAGGCTGGCTAAATCCACCATTGAGATTTGCAAATGAGCCAGCCCGTCATAAAATTTTGGATTTAGTAGGAGATTTAAGTTTACTAGGAACTTTTCCTCGCGCTCATTTCTTGGCGTATAAAGCCAGTCATAATTTACACATTCAACTGGCTCAAAGAATTTTAGATTTGGGATTTTAGATTTTAGATTCAAACTAAAGCCTAAAATCTAGGATTAATAAGACTTTGGATATACGGCTGCCTACTCAACTTTCAGATGAAAAATCAACTACACGGCCAATGTCAATCCTCACTGAAGTGAATACGATCGATACGACTACATCTACCGAACCACAGGCTATAAATGAGACTAAAATCAGTTCTGAGATTAAAACAACTTTCACATCTGAAGAAATTCAGAAATTACTACCCCACCGCTACCCATTTTTACTTGTAGACAAAATAATTGACTACGTTCCAGGTAAAAAAGCTGTTGGTGTTAAAAATGTCACTATCAACGAACCCTATTTTCAAGGACATTTCCCTGGGCGTCCACTGATGCCAGGGGTGTTAATTGTCGAAGCAATGGCACAAGTTGGGGGCATTGTCTTAACTCAAATGTCTCCGGTAGAAGATAGACTGTTTGTCTTCGCTGGTATCGATAAAGTCCGCTTTCGTCGCCAGGTCATACCGGGAGATCAACTAGTAATGACGGTGGAACTGTTATGGGTAAAACAACGTCGTTTCGGTAAGATGCAAGGTCGTGCCGAAGTTGACGGTCAACTTGCTTGTGAAGGGGAATTAATGTTTTCTCTAGTTAACTAAAAGTTTGCTTTCGTGGTGTGGGCATAGCCGTGAAATGCCCCTACTGCATTCTGAAAAAGGATAACAGTCAAAAAATCCACACTAGCATCTGATAATTTCTTGATTTTTGCCGCCCTCTCTACGAGACGCACTCACAAACACACTTAACTTGCTTTGCCCGGCACTTTCGTTCACTGAAAATACTTCACGCTCAACAATGTCAGTCGCCTCGATGGGACGGCAGTTGGTATAACTAACTCTTTTTAAGAGAGTCATACACTGCCCAGAAACCCGGCCCGGCGCTGGCTTATCAAGACAGTTCTGGAGATTCACCCTTGAAAACGCTAATTCATCCAACTGCTGTAATTCATCCGAAATCGGAACTCCACCATACAGTGCAAGTCGGTGCCTATGCTGTGATTGGAGCGCATGTCAAAGTCGGCCCTGAAACAATAATCGGCGCTCATGCAGTGCTAGAGGGGCCTTGTGAAATTGGGGCGCAAAATCAGATTTTTACAGGTGCAGCCATCGGTATGGAACCCCAGGATCTCAAGTTTGTGGGAGAACCAACCTGGGTCAAAATTGGTGATAACAATTTGATTCGTGAGTACGTTACTATTAACCGCGCTACTGGTGCTGGTGAAGCAACGGTAATTGGTGATGGCAATCTACTGATGGCTTATGTCCATGTGGCTCATAACTGCGTGATTGAAGACCAAGTAGTGATTGCTAACTCTGTGGCGTTGGCTGGTCATGTTCATATAGAGTCACGCGCTAGGCTGAGTGGGGTTTTAGGTGTCCATCAATTTGTGCGTATTGGTAGACACGCAATGGTGGGAGGTATGGCACGTATTGATCGGGACGTGGCCCCATATATGCTGGTGGAAGGAAATCCAGCGCGGGTACGAACCCTTAACCTTGTCGGACTCAAACGGTCTGGTATGGATTCAGCAGATTTACTGACGCTGAAAAAAGCCTTCCGCATTCTCTACCGTTCTGATTTGTCTTTTAAGGATGCCTTGGAAAAGTTGGAATTTTTAGGGGATAGCGAAGAGTTGCAGCATCTACGCCGTTTTCTGCTACTTTCTCAGATGCCAGGAAGGCGTGGCTTAATTCCTGGTAAAGGGAAAAAAGGCGTGAGTGATGAATCGTGAGTTAGGGGTTAGAAGTTAGGAGTTATGAGTTATGAGTTGATAAATTAAATTTTTTAACTCTTCACTCTCATTCCTAACTTTTAACTGCTAACTCCTCACTTTTAATTCCTAACTTCTAACTTTAATTATCAAATGCGGATATTTATCAGCACTGGCGAAGTATCTGGCGATTTACAAGGATCGCTGCTAATTTCAGCGCTGAAGCGTCAAGCTGGGGCGATTGGGTTGGAATTAGAGATTGTGGCGCTGGGAGGCGAGAAAATGGTAGAGGCTGGAGCAGTTCTGCTAGGTAATACTAGCAGTATTGGCTCAATGGGTATTCTAGAAGGGCTACCTTATCTTTTACCGACTCTCCAGGTGCAACGTCAAGCGATCGCTTCCTTAAAGCAAAATCCACCTGATTTAGTGATACTAATCGACTACATGAGTCCGAATCTGGGAATTGGGACTTACATGAAACGACATTTACCAGATGTACCTGTGGTGTATTACATCGCTCCCCAAGAGTGGGCTTGGTCGATCAATGTGCGTAATACTAACCGAATTGTTGGTTTTACAGATAAGCTGTTGGCAATTTTTCCACAAGAAGCCCGTTACTTTCGTGAGAAAGGGGCAGAAGTTAGTTGGGTAGGGCATCCTTTGCTTGACCGGATGCAGGATGCTCCTAGTCGGGAAGCAGCCCGTGCAACCCTGGGGATTGCGCCAGAAGAGATTGCGATCGCACTTCTCCCCGCCTCTCGTCACCAAGAACTAAAATATCTTTTACCAATTATTTTTGAAGCTGCTCAAACTATTCAAGCTAAATTACCTAAAGTTCGTTTCTGGATTCCCCTGTCGCTGGAAGTCTATAGACAGCCAATTGAAAAGGCTATTAAGCGTTACGGTTTACGGGCTACAGTTCTATTAGCTCAACAAAAGGAAGTTTTTGCTGCGGCTGATTTAGCCATTAGCAAATCTGGTACTGTCAACCTGGAACTTGCTTTGTTAAACGTGCCGCAAGTTGTAGTTTACCGCCTCAGTTCCCTAACTGCTTGGATAGCTCGTAAAATCCTCCAAGGTTCTATAAGCTTTGCATCGCCACCTAATTTAGTAGTGATGAAGCCCATTGTGCCAGAATTTTTACAAGAGGAAGCTACGGCAGAAAATATTATCCAAGCAGCAATGGAATTACTACTCAATCCCAGTCGTAGAGAGCAAACTTTGCTAGATTATGAAGAAATGCGGCGATGTTTAGGGGAAGTTGGGGTGTGCGATCGCGCTGCTCTAGAAATTTTGCAAATGTTGCCAAGGACTGGGGACTGGGGACTGGGGACTGGGGACTAGGAAAATTTTCTATATTTAATACGTCATACCCAATCCCCAATCCCCAAAGAGGTGTCATGGCTTATGAGATGAAAAAACAAAGAGCGATCGCAGTTGATTTGTTCGCTGGCGCGGGTGGTATGACTCTTGGCTTTGAACAAGCTGGTTTTGATGTGCTAGCCTCTGTGGAAATTGACCCGATCCACTGTGCAACACATGAATTTAACTTTCCTTATTGCTCAGTGTTATGTAAAAGTGTTGTGGATATAACCGGGGAAGAAATTAGGAATCGCTCTAAGATTGGCGATCGCGAGATTGATGTGGTAATTTGTGGCTCACCATGTCAAGGATTTTCTCTAATTGGTAAACGGGCTGTTGATGACCCACGAAATTCTTTGGTATTTCACTTTCATCGGCTGGTTTTTGAGCTAAAACCGAAATTCTTTGTGATGGAAAATGTTCGGGGTATCACAGTTGGCGAACATAAACAAATCCTCCAAACTTTAATTAGCGAGTTTAGAATTCACGGCTATAAAGTAGAAGAAAATTACCAAATTCTCAATGCTGCAAATTACGAAGTACCACAATCTCGTGAGAGATTATTTCTGATAGGTGCAAGGGAAGATGTAGAGTTACCAAGATACCCTCAGCCGATTACTAAACAAGCACTGCTAAATAATTTAAATTCTAAAAAAATATCTGATATTCCATCGAGTCCTACAGTATGGGATGCAATTAGAGATTTACCTGAAATAGAAAAATATCCTGAATTATTAACAAGAGATTGGGTTGTAGCAGAATACGAAAAACCTAGTAAATATGCTCTTGTACTTCGTGGTCTTAAGTGCCTAGATGATGATTATTCTTATAAACGTGAATATGACTTGCGAATACTTTCTTCAAGTTTAAGAACAAAACATTCTGCGGAAACTATTAAACGTTTTCAGGATACTCAACAAGGCGAGAGAGAAAAAATTAGTCGTTTTCATAAGCTACATCCTGCTGGTGTCTGCAATACTTTAAGGGCCGGAACAGACAGGTATAGGGGTTCTTTCACATCTCCAAGACCGATTCATCCATCTACGCCCCGGTGTGTCACCGTCAGGGAAGCAGCAAGATTGCATTCTTACCCAGATTGGTTTAGATTTCATGTAACGAAATGGCACGGATTTCGGCAAGTTGGTAACTCTGTACCACCGCTACTAGCAAAGGCTGTGGCGTCAGAAATTATTCGCAGTTTGAATATTTCGCCTTTTAAGCCCAGTTTGCGATACAAGTTGGGAGAGGAAAAGCTATTACAATTTAATATGTCGCAAGCGGCACAATATTATCAGTGTGACTGTTAAGTTAAGCAGATGTAGTGTAGCAGACACCAGATGTATAGTTTAAATAATTAATTATACACTCTCATTCTTTTCAAAACTCGTAAAATTAATTTACTTAATATGCTCTATTTTTGAGCAGATAAAGTTAAATTCAATCAAAAAAATTAGGTAGATAAAATTTTTATGGCTGGGATTTTTCAAAAATATCAATAATCTCAGTCACATCTGCGGAATGTGGGTTCTATCTCAGGATTCCCTATTTACAGGTAAAAGCAACATTTTGAAAATCTTTCCAGCCTATATTTAAAATTTACATATATTTATTAAAATTATTACAAAAGCCCGGATTTTAGGCTTTCTCTCCGCACAAGATAAATTAAACATTAACGTTCCTTTGTAATTACAGAGCTACCATTACTAATACTTACTTTTTGAATAAAAACGTTAGTAGAAGATGATAAAATATCGGTGCTGATTTGATTAGCAATAAATTCAAAATCTTGGTTTGTTAATCCTTGTGCGGTATCGCCACTTAAGTTAATACAAATAGTTAAATTTTGAAGATTACTGTAAGACTGTTCATTCTCTACCGCTTCTATTTCAGCTTCTTCTATACCCAAATCAAACTCTTTACTCCAATCTGGAAAATCCTTACCCGTTTGTTGTCCATAAACTTTGACTATTTCAACAGATGCAGCCCCTAAAGCTGTTAAACCTTTGCGGATAAATGCAACTAAAATTTGCTGATTTAGTACTTGGGTAGATTCTAGTATTACCTCTAAGCAAGCATCATTAAAGGCAACTTTTGCATTGATCCTTTTGGGGTGTAGGTGGCGGTTCATCAGAGATGCGATCGCATCTGCATCTCCCTGCTTTGCAAGTTTGAGAATATTTGGCTGTGTCATAACCACTAAAAGAAAAATCTCGGAAAATAAACTTATATTCTCAGGATTCCCTCTTGACAGCCTTAAGTAACATTATGATGCAAAATCTCAGCTAATCTGAGCTAAAATATTTAGTATAAAGATAGTCTTTACACAGATTTTTACAAAAATTATATTTCCCTATATCAACATCAAAAACTAGTGTTTTTGTGCTTGCCAAATTAACAAGATTGATTAATCAGTTTACTTCCAATTTTCAACAATATGAAGTTTTATCGAGATCATGCTTGGCCATCGACGCTAGAAGAAGCGATAGTTATCCAAGAAACGCTGCGAAATCGAGTAATTACTGAGGATCAACTACAAGAACCTATCCAGTACGTTGCTGGAGTAGATATGGGTTTTGAAGCTGATGGAACCATTAGCCGTGCAGCTGTCGCAGTATTGAGTTTTCCTGATTTGCAAGTAATTGAGACAAGCCTAGCACATCGTCCTACGACCTTTCCTTATGTTCCTGGGTTTCTCTCATTTCGGGAAATTCCAGCCGTTCTCGATGCTCTAGAAAAAATTAAAACAACACCTGATATCATCCTGTGTGATGGTCAGGGAATTGCTCATCCCCGCAGATTAGGTATAGCTAGCCATTTAGGTTTACTTATAGATATGCCAACAATTGGTGTCGCTAAGTCCAGGTTGTTAGGGAAACATGAAGAATTGGCAGAAACCAAAGGCAGTACGCAACCACTGATATATGAGGGTGAAACCGTTGGGGCTGTTTTGCGATCGCGCACAGGAGTAAAACCTCTCTACATCTCCAGTGGTCATCGAATTAGCTTACCGACAGCGATTGACTATGTATTACGCTGCACGCCAAAATATCGTCTGCCTGAAACTACACGCATTGCTGATAAATTAGCATCGGACAGATAAAGCTTGTTGAAGTTTTTTCTAAATACTTGCTTCCACCTACTCAATCGTGTTAGGAATCGCACAGGAAGATGTTGAAGTAGCTAAATACGATTTACAAAGTTAGAACAATGAACGCACTAACTTTACAGTGGCATGATGCAGGTCAAGATAAAACTCAGAATATTTACGAGCAACAGCCAAGTCAAAATCCTGGCACTGTCCGCATCGGTCGCGACCCCCTCCGGTGCGATATTGTTCTGAGTCATCCCACCGTCTCTGGACTGCACGTTGAAATCTTTTTTCATCACCAGCAACAGCGCTTTTATATTAGAAATTTGCGATCGCAAAATCCCCCCGTTGTCGATGGACGGCAATTAGTCCAAGGTGAAATGCCTTTAAGTGAGGGCACTAGTATCACTTTGGGACAAATAAAACTCAATGTTACTAGCGTTTCGACGGGTAGCATTCCAGCAACAATTTTGCTGCCACCCCATCCACCAGTAAACATCGGACATCACCACCATCCACCAACACCCTTCGCACCACCGCCAGCAGGAGTTTATGGCTTAGAATGCCCCAAATGTCATAAAGTTTCCCCAGGAGAGAATCTACAAATTGGCTGTCATTGGTGTGGGACATCTTTAGCTGCGGCTGTAAGTGTTTTGGTAGCAAGGAATTAGGGAGTGGGGAGCAGGGAGCAGGGGAGAATAATTAATGACCAATGACAAATGACAAATGACTTACAAATCCAATTAAGTTGGGAAGAACCAGCGACAGGTGAACGGCGAGAACCAAGGTTGAATATGCCGATCGCTTTTGGTCGAGAATTCGCTCGTTTACCTGCTGAACTTAAGGGAGTGCGCGTTTCTCGGATGCTGCTTAACAGTAACGAAGTTTCTCGCTACCATGCCCTAATTGAGTGGGAACAAGACCATCTATTAGTGATTGACCAAGGCAGTATTAACGGTGTCTATGTCAATGGTCAACCACAAACGCGGAGTATCCTGGCTAATGGCGATACCTTGCAAATTGGCCCCTATTTAATAACAGTGACATTTGTTGCTAACGCCTCCGCACCAGATACTAGCCCCCCTTCAACGATTCGCTTTAACGCAAATACCAATCTTCCAGACCCCAGCTTGCCTGTAGTCCAGCCGCTAACGCCTTTGACAAGCAATTTCCCGCCATTGGCATTTCAAGCACAAAAGGTCGCTGTGCAAGCACTTCATGCTACGGGATTGCCAGTAGATGAATCTGATTATCTAGCGATCGGGGCGGGATTGGGTAGCTTTTTATGGGCTGATTTGCTGCGAATTAGTGGTGTACGTGCTGAAAAAATTGTGGCTCTGGGATTAGAGGCGGAACCTTATGCCCGTTACAAGCGCCTTTGTCTGAATTCGCAAATTCCCTTATATGAAAGACTGCGTTCTAATTCTGACTCTTGTCCTGATAATATTTGGGGTTGGCCTAGTTATGCCTTGCGAGAAGCTTGGGGAGACTTAGCCAAGGGAGAGATAAAGTCAGCATTCAAGTATTTATGGCAAGTCTTTGCTGAACCAACATTTGCCGAAACTTATACTCCCCGTGCGGGTAACGTCTTTGATTCCATAGATAGGGAGACAAAGCGTATTGGCTGGAATCAAATTTATCGCTATGGGCGAGTTAGGGGAATTCGCAAAACTGATGATGGCAGATATTGCGTAGCCTATTCTCGCGGCCCTGGAAATTATGCTTTTTTAGTTAGTCGTTACTTACATTTAGCTACTGGGTATCCTGCAATTCAGTTTCTCCCAGATTTGCAAGCTTATAGGGAAAAATATCAAGATTTTAAATCTGTCGTCAATGCTTATGAAGCCCACGATCATGTTTATGAACAACTAGAGCAACATGGTGGTACGGTATTGATTCGGGGACGGGGAATTGTGGCTTCGCGGATTGTGCAGCGCATTTATGAAGCCAGAAAACGAAATCGGAATATTGCAGTTTTGCATTTAATGCGATCGCCTAAACCCCAAGGTAACAAATTTCAAAGAGCCACGCGCCTAGTCAAAAATCATTACGAATTTCAACCCTTTAACTGGCCGAAAGCCTGTTGGGGCGGCGAACTCCGGGCAATGTTAGAAAAAGCTAGTCCCGATGAACGCAAGCGTTTACTAGCAGACTGGGGTGGAACTACCACCGCCGATCGTCAAGACTGGCAGCAAATTACCGCCCAAGGGTTAAGCGAAGGTTGGTATCAAATTACCTTCGGTGAAGTGCTGGATGTAGAACGAGATGCCCAAAACCGGACTATTACCAGTATCCGAGAGCAAAGCTTTGGGGAAATGAAATTGCTCGCTGACTTTATTGTTGATGCTACTGGACTGGATGCCAAGGTAGATACCAATCCCCTATTAGCAGATTTGGTGAAACATTACAACCTCCCAGTGAATCATCTGGGGCGATTGACTGTAGCGAACAATTTTGAATTGGTAGAAATGCGTAGTGATAGAGGTCAAATGTATGCGGCTGGAGCTATTACTTTAGGTGGCCCTTATGCAGCAGTTGATAGTTTTTTGGGCTTGCAATACGCCGCATTAGTCGCCGTTGATGGACTCGCCGCCGCCCGTGCTACTGGAGTGCAAAAGTTGAATGTTGTAAGTTCCTTTAGTCAGTGGTTGAAGTGGGTGTTAAATCAGTCACCTTAGTATTAGGAGGCAGGGGGCAGGGGGCAGGAGGGATAGAGTATTTATCTGGCTGTTTTGAGTAGCAAATCCCAACTTCGAGGATAAAAGGTGCAACGTTGAGGATAAAAGGCGCAACTTCGAGGATAAAAAGCGCAACGTTGAGGATAAAAGGCTCAACGTCGAAGATAAAAGGTGTAACGTTGAGGATAAAAAGTGCAACTTCGAGGATAAAAGGTGCAACGTTGAGGATAAAAGGCTCAACGTTGAAGATAAAAGGTGCAACGTTAAAGATAAAAGGTGCAACGTTGAAGATAAAAGGTGCAACGTTGAGGTTAAAAGGCTCAACGTTGAGGATAAAAGGCTCAAGTGGCGATGTCTACGACTGGCTACGCCTACGCAGAATTCTTGTTCTCTGATATCGTGAATAAAATCGGCGGTTAGAAACCGCGTCTACACAAGCAAAACCCACCTCCGTGGGTTTCAAACCTTCAATTTTCTATTAGTCCGCGTAGGCGGACTTTGTTTGTATAGCCGCGAATTCCATTCGCCCCAGTTCTAAATTGACTACTTCTTATTTTCTCTTGTCGGCTGTACCATCACAGGCACTAAAGTTTTAACTAAACCCGTAATCGCCACAATCACAGTGGCAATTCCCCCAATGGACAATGAAGTTAAAATTGCCGCCGCCAGAATAATTTCAGTAGGGCTATATCCATCTCGCATCCAAGTAGATGGATTCTCTATCGATGTTGGCGAGGCAGGGATTAATTGGGAAGTTTGGGTGGTTTGATTGGAGTTGACTGGAGTTGTTAAGGCAGTTTTCACGGCAGAACCTCTTCTAAATCTTTATATGCAAATCGTATTTCTGCCAGAAGAAGAGGAGATTCCCTAGAAATAGAGACAAAGTAGAAAGAAGGTAGAAATTAAGTAGAATCGAGAAGAAATCTCACAAGCTGTCTATGCAATGGGCTGATTTTCTAGCCAATGAAGCTGCTACTAATAGCTTATCCCCAGAGCAAACGGCAGCTTTTGTAGAGCGTTTGAAGACTGAAAACTCAGGGAAGAGTGAGGCAAAACTAGCCAGCGAGTTGAACATTGGCGCTGCTGCTTTCAAAAAGCGGATGACTGAGGTTTATGAAAAGTTTGCCAAGAGTTATCCTGAATTAGCCAATTCTGAAAACCGGGGTAAGCTAGAAAAGTTACGGGCTTGTCTGACAGCAAAATATAATGGCGGGCAAGATGCCCAACCCACAATTAAAGAAATTCATCAAAATATTCCCCCTGCTGTCCCATTTGAAAAATTTGTGGGACGTGAGGTGGAACTAAAAAAACTGCACCAGCAATTACAAACATCTCGGCAAGTTGCGATTGTAGCTGTTGCGGGTATGGGTGGAGTCGGCAAAACTGAACTCGCTAGCCAATATGCCAAACAGCATTTGCAGAATTATCAAGGTGGGGTTTGCTGGTTATCTGCACAGGGAATAGATGTCGGAATCCAGATTCTCAGATTTGCTGAACTGAAATTTAAACTCATTGCACCGGACGATTGGGAATTAGCAGATAGGCAGAGATACTGCTGGCAGAATTGGCAACAAGGTGAAGTGCTGCTGGTGTTTGATGATGTCACCGACTACAAAAAACAGGTTCAGCCTTATCTACCCCCAGAATCACCCCGGTTTAAAGTATTGCTAACAACGCGCCTGGGCTTTGATAGAACTTTGCCGCAATTACCTTTAGGTGTTCTCAAACCATTGGCGGCGATGAAATTATTAAAATCGTTAGTTGACAGAGAACGACTGAAAAGTGACCCTTGGGTTGCGAAAAAAATTTGTAAATTCTTGGGATATTTGCCTTTGGCGTTAGAGTTAGTGGGGCGATATCTGGATACAATGCCAGACTTGTCTCTGGAAACACTGCGGAAGCGGCTAGAAAAAAAGCGACTGGAACACGAAGCAATCGCCAAAGCTAACCCATTAATGCGTTATGAATACGGTGTCGCTGAAGCTTTTGCATTGAGTTGGGAACAATTGGATGAAAATGCACAAAAGATGGGTTGTGGATTAAGTTTGTTTGCGTTGGCTGACATTCCCTTACCTGTTGAGGCGATAGAAGATGATGAACAACAAGAAGTATGGGAAAAAGCCATAGCCGATTTGCTGGAATTGCATTTGCTACAACGACAAAGTAAAGGAATTTATAAGTTACATCCATTGATTCGGCAATTTTTCCAAATGAAGCTGGATGAGTCAAGTGAGGCAGATGAAGTAAAAACCTCCTTTGCAGCGCAAGCGGTAAGGGTGGCAAAACGAATTCCTCAAAAGTCTAACCGTGAAGAGATTCTCAACCTCACTTTATATATTCCGCACCTTGCAGAACTTGCAACTGATTTATTTCCATATCTTAGCGACGAGGATTTAATCACACCGTTCACACGCTTAGGCTGGTTTTATAAAGGTCAAGGACTTTATCAGCAAGCAGAACCTTGGTTGCAGCAGTGTGTAGAACTGACTAAAAATCGTCTTGGTTTAGAACATCCTCATATCGTCACTAGCCTGAACAATCTCGCAGGACTCTACAAATCTACAGGACACTACAGGAAAGCCGAACCGCTGTATCAGCAAGCTTTAGAACTGAGCAAACGCTTACTGGGAGATGAACATCCCCTTGTCGCCGCTAGCCTGCACAATCTTGCGGGACTCTACGAATATACAGGAAGCTACAGGGAAGCCGAACCACTTTATCAACAAGCTTTAGAACTGAGCAAATGCTTGCTGGGAGAAGAACATCCCTTTGTCGCCGTTAGTCTACACAATCTTGCAGGACTCTACGAATATACAGGAAGCTACAGGGAAGCCGAACCACTTTATCAGCAAGCTTTAGAATTGAGAAAACGCCTACTGGGAGAAGAACATCCCGATGTCGCCACTAGCTTGGACAGTCTCGCAGGACTGTACAGTTCTACAGGACGCTACAGGGAAGCCGAACCCTTGTATCAGCAAGCTTTAGAATTGAGAAAACGCCTACTGGGAGAAGAACATCCCGATGTCAGTACTACCCTGAATAATCTTGCGTTACTCTACTTTTATACAGGACGCTACAGCGAAGCCGAAGTACTGTTACAGCAAGCTTTAGAATTGAGCAAACGTTTGCTGGGAGAAGAACATCCTGATGTCGCCAATAACTTTAACAATCTGGCAGAACTCTACTTTCATACAGGACGCTACGGTAAAGCCGAACCCTTGTATAAGCAAGCCTTGGCAATTAGTGAGAAGACTTTAGGTGTAGGTCATCTCACTACAATGACGGTTCGGGGAAATTATGCCAGGTTTTTAAGAGAAGCATATCGCTAACGATCGCACCCTTTCTCACAAAATTGAGCATTAAGTATTATTACTATCAAAACCAGAGGCTTCGTCATCAATTGTAACCTCAAAGGGCGATCGCTCCTTCTTCACTCTTCCTTCTCTGCGAGACGCTATCCAAAGGCGTTCTTGGCGGTTCGATTCTCATGCTATTAACAACATACATATTTGTCATTAGCGTTAGAGTTAGTGAGAGAATATCTGGATAAAATGCCAGATGTATCTCTGGAAACATTGCTGACACGGCTAGAGAAGAAACGAGTGGAACACGAACCAGTGGTCAATGCTAATTCATTGATGCCTTCTGAATATGGTGTGGCTGAAGCTTTTGAAGTGAGTTGGGAAAAATTAGATGTAAATGGCCAAAGCTTTGGCTGTTTGTTAAGTTTGTGTGCCTTAGCTGACATTCCCTTATCTATTGAGACCATAGAAGAAGATGACAAAAAACAAGAACTCAACGAGAAAGCCATAGCCGATTTACTGGAATTGCATTTGCTACAACAGAAAAGTCAAGGAATTTATTGTCTCAATCCAGATATTCGGCAACTTTTCCAAATGAAGTTGGATAAGTCAAGTGAGGCGGATGAAGCAAAAACTAAATTCGCCGCCATGATGTTCGAGGTAGCAAAGCTAATTCCGCAACAGCCTAACCCTGAAGATATTCTCAACCTGACTCCACATATCCCACACATTACAGAAGTTGCAACCCACCTGTCCCAGTATGTCAGTGATGAAAATCTCATTACTCTGTTTACCAAATTAGCCTGGTTTTATCAAGGTCAAGGACTTTATCAGCAAGCAGAACCTTGGTTACAACAGTGTGTAGAACTGACTCAAAATCGTCTTGGGTTAGAACATATTGATGTCGCCACTAGTCTCAGCAATTTAGCAGGACTCTACGAATCTACGGGACGCTACAACGAAGCCGAACCCTTGCTTGAACAAGCTTTAGCACTGAGAAAACGCTTGCTAGGAGAAGAACATATTGATGTCGCCACTAGTCTCAGCTATTTAGCATTAATCTACGAATCTACAGGACGCTATACCAAAGCCGAACTTTTGTATCAGCAAGCTTTAGAACTGTGGAAACGCCTCGTGGGAGAAGAACATCCCCATGTTGCCACAAGTCTGAACAATTTAGCAGCATTGTACTGTTATACAAGACGGTACAGCGAAGCCGAACCCTTGCTTGAGCAAGCTTTAAAACTGAGAAAACGCCTGCTGGGAGAAGAACATATCGATGTTGCCACTAGCCTGAATAATTTAGCACAACTCTACGAATCTACCGGACGCCATACCAAAGCTGAACCCTTGTATCAGAAAGCTTTAGAACTGAGTAAACGCCTGCTGGGAGACAACCATCCCGATGTTGCCATTAGCATGAATAATCTCGCCGCACTCTACCGTTATGCAAGACGCTATAGGAAAGCCAAACCCTTATTTGAGAAAGCTTTGAAAATTTGTGAACGAACTTTAGGTGTAAGTCATCCTACAACTATGACAGTTCGGGAAAATTATACAAGCTGTTTAAGAGAAGCAGCATATCATTAGCGATCGCTGTGTGTAATTCGTAATTCGTAATTAGTTAAAATAATATTCCCCTCTTCTTCCCTGATGAAGAGGGGTAAAACCCTACTTACATCCTAGAGACTTGCGAGTATCTACGCCAGTTTTAGAGTTCACACCACTTGCCTTAACACAAAGCTTTTTCACTTGAACCCCATCTAAAATTGCATTTGTAAAGTCGGTACCTGTGATATCCACGCCATCAAAAGTAGAACGCAGCATCATGGCATCGGTCAACACAGCATCACTTAAATCAGCATTCTTAAACCTTGTTAGATAGGCTATGCCTTCACTAAAATCAGCACCATGCAGATTTACTCCCTCCAATACGCTACCGTTAAACACGCCACCACGTAAGTCAGCATTGCTAAAATTAGCATTATCTAATTTGAGATTGGTAAACTCAGTACCAATTAAACTTTGACCAGAGTAATCCTTGCCCTTAAGTTCATCATTCCCCACAGAACGGGTAATACTGGAAGAACTTGCAGCTTGTGCCGATAGAGGAAACAAAAAAAGAACCATAGCTAAGGCAAAGCTAGCTAACAGTTGCCAATATTTCATAATGTCTTCTTAATAAATCTCAACACTTTCACCTTAACTATTAAACCTTACAGAAGGGGACAAAGGGGACAAGGGAATAGGGTACTACAGGGTAGAGATTATTCCCCATCACCCGTCCCCTGTCACCTCTTCCCTAATCTCTCGTAGGATGATAGATGTTGAGGTGCGATCGCAAAATAATTACCTGTGGCTAATCAAGAAGACAACGCCCAATCCTTGGCGCGAACCCCTTTATATCAATTGGGTGTAGAACTCAAAGCCCGTTTTACCAGCTTTGGCGGCTGGGAAATGCCTGTGCAATTTAGTGGAATTACTCGCGAACACGAAGCTGTAAGAAATACAGCCGGAATGTTCGATATTTCCCACATGGGCAAATTTACCCTCCAAGGTAAAAACCTAATTTCCCAACTCCAGCCACTAGTGCCTTCTGACTTGAGTCGTTTGCAAGCTGGTCAAGCACAATACACCGTATTGTTAAATCCCCAAGCCGGAATTATTGACGATATCATTGTTTATTATCAAGGTGAAGACACCATTGGGATACAGAAAGCATTCATCATAGTTAATGCGGCAACCTCCAGCAAAGATAAAGCATGGCTATTGCAACACCTTGACCTAGATAAGTTGGAATTCCAAGACCTTTCACCAGATAAAGTCTTAATCGCCGTCCAAGGGCCAAAAGCGATTAAATATCTCCAGCCATTAGTGCAAGAAGACTTACAACCAATCAAAGCCTTTGGACATTTGGAAGCAACCCTACTAGGTAAACCTGCTTTCTTAGCCCGCACAGGTTACACCGGAGAAGATGGCTTTGAGGTGATGGTAGACCCAAATGTGGGGATAGCATTGTGGCGAAGTCTCTATAAAGCTGGTGTTATCCCTTGTGGACTCGGTGCGAGAGACACTCTGCGCCTAGAAGCGGCGATGGCACTTTACGGACAAGATATCGATGACATCACCACACCCTTAGAAGCAGGTTTGGGGTGGCTAGTTCACTTAGATACCAAAGGCGATTTTATTGGTCGGGAAGTTTTAGCACAACAAAAAGCTGCTGGAGTGCAGCGCCGATTGGTCGGTTTGCAAACCCAAGGACGTAACATTGCCCGTCATGGCTATCAAGTTTTATCCGCAGGTAAAATCGTGGGAGAAGTTACCAGTGGCACCTTGTCACCTACACTTGGTTATCCCGTTGCCTTAGCTTACGTTCCTACCAAGCTAGCAGGTATCGGTCAACAGCTAGAAGTTGAGATTCGCGGCAAACCTTATCCAGCAGTTGTGGTTAAACGTCCCTTCTATCGGTCAAAAAATCGTGTTGCCAACTAACAAGCGCCAAGGTTTTTGAGGAATAATGTGTTGTGAGTTATTCAATCTACACTAAGGTTCATTACCAGATATGGCTTGGATGACTATCGAGGCAATAATTTTTTAATAAGGGAGAGAAAGTGATATGTCTTTTGAATATCCTGAAGATTTCAAATACTTAGATTCTCATGAATACGTGCGACTAGATGGTGAAATTGCCACCATTGGCATTACTGAGTTTGCCGTACATGAATTGGGTGATATCGTGTTTTTGGAACTGCCAGATATCGGCGAAGCTATTAGCAAGGGAGATAAAATTGGCACAATTGAATCAGTGAAAGCCGTAGAAGAATTGAACTCACCAGTGACCGGCACAGTCATAGAACGTAATGATGCTTTGATTGACGATCCCGAACAAGTCTCAGATGACCCCTACGGCGAAGGATGGTTCTTGAAAGTACGCGTCGATGATCCTGGTGAAGTTGACGACGACTTGACAGCGGCTCAGTATCGCGCACTGGTAGAAGGGGAGTAGGGAGTAAGGGGGCAGGGGGAAAAACTACAAATTCTTCTCCCCAACTCTGCCCGCTCCCTGCTCCCTTGCCTCTTTTCTATCCCCCTTGCTCCCTGCTCCCTGCCCCCTGCCTCTTTCCACTCCCCTCGAAAATAAGTCATGAAATTTAGATGAACTGAAAAGTTACACCTACTTCTCATCAGTATTTATTGCAAAATATTAAATAGTACCATCTGGAGAGTAATTTGTGGTATCACACGCCCCTATTCTCAAGTCTAATGAGCAGCAAGTGCTGGACGAAAAAAGTCAAAAGTTAAGTGGTTTTGTGCCAAGACACATTGGCCCTAACACTGATGACATCCACCAAATGCTGAAAGTTTTGGGGTTTCCTAGCCTGGATGCCCTAATTGACCAAACAGTTCCACAGTCAATCAGGCTGAAGCAACCGCTAAAGTTACCAGCAGCAGAAAGTGAGTATGCAGCACTGGCATCGTTAAAAAAAGTTGCAGCCAAAAATCAGGTTTTTCGCTCATACATTGGTATGGGATATTACGACAGTATTACCCCACCTGTGATTGGGCGTAACATTCTAGAAAACCCCGGTTGGTATACTGCCTACACTCCTTATCAGCCAGAAATTGCCCAAGGGCGACTAGAAGCGCTGCTGAATTTCCAAACCCTGATTATTGACCTCACAGGTTTAGAAATTGCCAATGCTTCCTTACTTGATGAAGCCACAGCCGCAGCTGAAGCAATGAGTCTAAGCTATGGTGTCTCCAAAAATCAGGCAAATGCTTATTTCGTCTCTCATGATTGTCATCCCCAAACTATTGACGTGTTGCAAACACGCGCTAAACCATTGGGGATTAAAATTATTGTCGGCGATCATCAAACATTTGATTTCGATCAACCAATTTTTGGGGCTGTTCTGCAATACCCTGCAAGTGATGGCACCATTTTCGACTACCGCGCTTTTATAGAAAAAGCCCATGCTAAGGGTGCATTGGTGACGGTAGCAGCAGATCCTCTAAGTTTAACTTTGCTAACCCCTCCTGGGGAATTTGGCGCTGATATTGCTGTCGGTAGCACTCAGAGATTCGGTATTCCCTTGGGCTTTGGGGGCCCTCATGCGGCATACTTTGCTACGAAGGAAGAGTATAAGCGGCTGGTTCCAGGGCGAATTGTGGGAGTATCAAAAGATGCTCAAGGTAAGCCTGCATTACGTCTCGCTTTGCAAACCCGCGAACAGCACATCCGCCGCGAAAAAGCCACTAGTAATATTTGTACTGCACAGGTGCTACTGGCGGTAATGGCGAGTATGTACGCCGTCTATCATGGCCCAACTGGACTGAAGCAAATTGCCGAAAATATCCACTCTTTAACGGTGTTATTGGCGGAAGGACTGAAGCGTTTGGGGTATAGCATCAGTTCCAAAGATTTCTTTGATACGCTGCGAGTAGAACTGGAAAGACAAAATTTAAAAGATATTCTGGCAGCTAGCGAACAGCTTGAAATTAACCTACGGGTTTTTGATGCAACTACTGTTGGTATCTCGCTGGATGAAACAACAACACCAGAAGACTTAATCGACCTTTGGCAGATTTTTGCTGGCACAGATGATTTACCCTTCACTTTAGAAGAATTAACTTCCTCATCCTCTCATCTCTCTCTCTCCCGCACCAGTACCTATCTCACTCACCCAGTCTTTAACCGCTATCACTCAGAAACGGAGTTATTACGTTATCTGCACAAGCTAGAAAGCAAGGACTTGTCGTTAACTACTTCGATGATTCCTTTGGGTTCTTGCACAATGAAGTTGAATGCAACTGCTGAGATGATTCCGGTAAGTTGGGAGAAATTTGGCAAGATTCACCCATTTGCACCTGCGTCACAAACACAAGGTTATCAAATCCTATTCCAGCAACTTGAGGCATGGTTAGCTGAAATTACTGGTTTTGCGGGAATTTCTCTACAACCAAATGCTGGTTCTCAGGGCGAATATGCTGGACTTTTAGTAATTCGTCAATATCACGAAAATCGAGGTGAAGCACACCGCAACGTTTGTTTGATTCCCACTTCGGCACACGGGACAAATCCAGCAAGTGCGGTGATGTGCGGGATGAAGGTGGTAGCTGTTGCTTGTGACTCACAAGGTAATATTGATGTTGATGACCTGAAGAGTAAGGCAGAAAAACATAGTAATGAACTCGCCGCCTTAATGGTGACATATCCCTCAACTCATGGTGTATTTGAGGAACCAATTCAGGAAATCTGCGCTGTTGTACATAGTCACGGTGGACAAGTTTACATGGATGGGGCAAATATGAATGCCCAAGTGGGGATTTGTCGTCCTGGAGATATTGGCGCGGATGTCTGTCACTTGAATCTGCACAAAACCTTCTGTATTCCTCATGGTGGCGGTGGCCCTGGTATGGGGCCTATTGGGGTTGCATCTCATCTTGTACCGTTCCTACCTGGACATCCTGTGGTAGGGATTGGGGACTGGGGGCTGGGGACTAGGAAAGAGGAAATTCCCGATACCCAATCCCCCATCCCCAGTACCCAGCATATTGGTGCTGTGGCTGCTGCGCCTTGGGGTAGTGCGAGTATCTTGGTAATTTCTTGGATGTACATTGCGATGATGGGTGCAGATGGTTTAACCCATGCAACGAAGGTGGCGATTCTGAACGCTAACTACATTGCTAAGAAACTGGAATCGTATTATCCGGTTTTGTATCAGGGGAAAAATGGTCTAGTTGCCCATGAATGTATTTTAGATTTGCGATCGCTCAAAAAATCAGCTGCGATCGAAATCGATGATGTCGCCAAGCGTCTGATGGATTACGGTTTCCATGCGCCGACTGTCTCCTGGCCTGTCGGGGGTACAATCATGGTGGAACCTACAGAAAGTGAATCTAAACAAGAGTTAGATCGTTTCTGTGATGCGTTGATTTCTATTCGCCAAGAAATCGCCGAAATAGAATTTGGTAAAGTGGATGCTCAAGATAATGTTTTGAAGAACGCACCCCACACAGCCGAAAGTCTGATTACTGGAGAATGGAATCATCCCTATTCTCGCGAACAAGCTGCCTATCCTGCGCCTTGGACTCGTGAATATAAATTCTGGCCTGCTGTCGGTCGCATTGATGCAGCCTTTGGCGACAGGAATTTTGTTTGTTCTTGTCTGCCAATGGATGCTTATTAACTGAAGTGAGGAGTTAGGAGTTAGGAGTTAGGAATCTTAATTTCTAACTCCTCTAATTCTTCCTTTACAGATAAAGGCTGATACCCCAACGCAAAAGCTTTGGAACTATCCAAAGAAACATCCGCTGGTCTAGGTGCTGCCATTTTCACATCTTGTTGTTGGCAGGATTTAAGACCAGTTCTAGGAAGTTGAAATACTTCTACTAATATTTGTCCAAAATCATAACGCGAAATCCGCTCTTTGCCACCTAAGTGAATGATGCCGTTCACTTTTTCTAATGCTAATAAAAGCCCTTTGGCAGCAGTTGTTCCACTTACTGGTGTGCGAAATTCATCTATAAATAAACTTAATTCTTGTTCGGCTTGTAAAGTCTGAATAAATGGCTGAATAAAGCTTTTAGCTGTGGGTGTTGCTGCACCAAACATCAACGGCATCCGACACACTGCGGTCATGGGATATCTTTCTAGCATATCTGCTTCTGCGATCGCCTTTTGCTCACCGTAAAGATTTACAGGGCACACGGCATCTGTTTCTTGATATGGGGCATTTAAGCCATCAAAAACTAAATCGGTTGAGGTAAAAGCACAAGGAATAGAATTATCTGCACACAGTCCGGCAATATTGCAGGATGCTATAACATTAATTGCGTGGGATTCTTTGGGGTTGGTTTGACAAAAATTTGGTTGCGAGTGTGCAGCAGTATGAATAACTGCCGTCGGTTTGACATCATTAAATATACGTTTCAATTCCTGAAAATTTGTTAAGTTTGCTTTTAACATTTTCATGTCAGGAATCTCTAAAGGATGGGATAAATAAGTGCCATAAATCTCCCATTCTTCTTTTGCAAGCTGGCAAAGATGCCATCCTAAAAAACCACTTGCTCCGGTGATTAACAATTTTTTCATGTCTAATCGTAAACCGCTAGCATCACGAAAAAAATCTTGTTACGCTTGTATTTTACACTGAAGTGTGGTGATGAAATACTATTGCAGTAATTCTTGAAACTGCTTTTCACTACGCACTTTACTAAAGTCTGGGTCAGTTTTTGCTAATTTCTTGTATTTATCAGGAACAAACTTAATTGCTTTGTCTAGGTTCTCAATTGTTAATTCCAGATTGCTTTGTAAAGCATAAGAGCAAGCTTTGTTGTAATATGCTTGGTGCAAATCTGGCTTGATGGCGATCGCTCTATTATAAGATGCGATCGCATCTTGGTAGCGGTGCAGCTTTGTCAGAGTTATGCCTCGGTTAATTAAGGCTTCATATTTGTTAGGTTTGGTAGCGATCGCTTTGTCGTAAGATGCAAGAGCATCTTGGTAGCGGTGCAACGATGTTAGGGCGATGCCGCGATTATACCAAGCTTCATATTTGTCGGGCTTGATAGCGATCGCTTTGTCGTAAGATACAAGAGCATCTTGGTAGCGTTGCAACGATGTTAAGGCTATGCCACGGTTAATCCAAGCTTCAGGATTCTCAACTTTGATGGCGATCGCTTTGTCATAAGCTTTTATCGCATCTTCATAAAGTTGTCCATCTAATAAATGATTGCCTTGATGAAATAAATCTTCTGCTTTTTGCGTAGCCTTCGCTTCTATGAAAAGTTGGGTTACATTACTTTCTTGAACAAATTGTGTAGTATTTTCTATCGATGAATTTGCTCCACTACTACAACCAAATGCTAAGAAAACTATCATGTTAGATGCAACGAAGCAGTGCCGAAAAACCATGCTGTACCTACAAAACTTATTAAATGATGTTAAAATCTGTTTGTTTTTTGAGTATTATCAAAATACACTAGTTTTTAGCCATTAATTTATTTATATTTTAAGAAAGAGCTTTGTTAGCGATGCAGAGATTTTTATTAAAATCAAACGTACATCACGTTATCATATTAGATACACACAAAGCAATCACTTAGGTTCTATTTCAATCAAAAAACAATATATTTGTGTTGCTACATACGTTACGTAAGCATAGCTCGTCATAGACATAGCACTCTTATATGTAGTATTTCCCTTTAATTAACAAGGGTGCGATTGTAGTAGCTTTTGATGATAAAAGGCTGTTATTTGCTTTATTATATCAAGCAATTGTCTAAGCTAATCATTATTCAAATTCTGTCTTTGCATCTTTCTTGCGATTAAAAATATGCAGCTTACAGCAGTTTTCATGTATTTGAACCACATCTGTCGTAAGGGCACAGCATTGCTTTGCCCCTAGTGCGTGGTCTATTTACCTGAAAATAGCTGTAAAATGCAATTTGTAGGTGCAATAACTTGCCTTCATGTCTTTGTAATACCAAAATAATATTTTCAGTACTAAGACACGAAGGCAAAAAATAGAAGAGAATAGGCTCTATTTTTGCAAGCTTTAATTGATACCAAAAACTGACTCAACAGTTGACTTAATCGAATCTCGCGCATCCTTTAAAGTTTGGCTAATGGGATGTTTTGCCTGTAAAAATGCGCGGGCACAATTGCGTCCCGGCATTCCCGAAATTGAACCACCTGGATGAGTACCTGCACCAGTCAAAAATAGATTATCAATTGGTGTTTTGTAGTTCGCTATTTCTGGCAAGGGGCGGAAAAAGATCATCTGATCTAGAGTCATGTCAACATGGTAATAGTTGCCTTTATATGCACCTAACCTTTCTCCTAGTTCTGCTGGACTTTCTACACGACGGGCAATAGTTGCATTCTTGACATTTGGTGCATAGTCTGCCAACTTATCAATTACTCTATCTGCAACTTTGTTTTTCAATTCATCAGTCCAACCAGTACCTTTTAAACCAGTGCCTTCTGCGCCAGCAATTTGATAAGGGGCAAAAAATTCAATCCATAGGGTATGCTTACCTGATGGTGCTAATGTGGGATCTAAATAACTAGGCATTACCAAGTACATTGATGGGTCAGCATCAGGAATCTCTCCCAAGGTACATTTGCTATGAGCCTGTTCTACATGAGCTACGGAATCTGCAATTAAGATAGAACCGACGAGATATTCGTCTTTGTGGTCGTGCTGTGGAAAGCGTAGGGGTTCATCTAAAGCCAAATCTATTTTGAGGATAGTTTCGTTGTTATTAACGATGCGGCGTTCTAGTCTTTCCCATAAATTTGGATCGGCTGCATCAACATCGCTTTGATCAGTCATTTGTAAAAATAATCGCTTGGCATCAATATTAGAAATAACTCCATATTTAGCGCGATATTCTTTACCACCAGCAACGCGTACACCTACAGCTTTGCCATCATCAATTAAAACTTTTTCAACATGCTGCTCTGTGAGAATCACGCCACCTTTACTTGTGACTAAATTCACCAAAGCTTGCACAAGTGCGCCAGTTCCACCGCGAGGTCTGGCCATTCCTGGATTATGACGCATTGCCATCATAATTGCACCAATAGCAAGGGTTTTTTGTGATGGCGGCGCGCCAAGTTCTGCTGCTAGTCTGGCTAGTGGTGCTTTTAGAAATTCCTCATCAAACCACTCGTTAAGTAAATCTTCAGCGCTGGTTAACATCGTGCGAATGAAGTCCAGCGTTTTGTTTGGAGAACCAATCACCGAAAATAAATCTTTCAGTTTTGTGATGTCGTAGTTACCAAGGATGTCTATAATTGACTTTGGCGGTGCATTGAACATCGGAACCATTGCACCTAGCGCTCGCTGCCAAAAATCTACAAATTCTGCATATTTTCTAGCATCACGTTCACTGTAACGAGCAATTTCGGCACAAGTTTTTTCCACCGACTTATGTCCTAAGAAATACTTGCCATCAGGATGAGGACAGAAAACAACTGGATCGCACTCTAAATAATGCAAGCCGTATTTTTCTAATTCTAATTCTTCAACAACTGGCCCTAAGTGAATAAATTCATGGTCAATAGCACACAAATTAAATTTAAATCCTGGGGCTTCTTGGGGTAAACACTCTTCAGTTGTTGCTGCACCACCTGGAACAGGACGTTTTTCTAGTAACAGAACGCTATAACCAGCTTTTAGTAAATAAGCTGCACAAACTAGCCCATTATGTCCAGCACCGATCAGGACAACATCATACTCTTGCATAACTTGAAATTTAAAAATAACTAGCTTTCCAAAGCTATGTTAGAAAACTTTTCTGATATTGACATCATCCTTCAGTAACAAAAATTATCTTTAACTCCTGTCAATCTTACTAAGGAGATAGTAGTAGAGTTGATGATGAGGGTATTTGCCTTACCTGAGCTTCTAGCATAAGGATTAAATTACCCTTTTGTGCTTCTATATTTTTGAGATTAAAAGAGATATCTTCCCATTCAAAATATGGTATACTCATTAATTGTTTAGCTTTCTGCATCAATGCTACAATTAATTCTATTGAAATTCCCTCTCCCTCAGTGCAGTTAAAACCTTCCAGCATCGCGGGTTGTGAATGACTTGGTAGGCGTGCGATCGCAGTGTAAGCTAAAGGGCGAGTATTTCCCATTTGCTTTAACAGCAACTTTCCCCTAAATTCTATTTTGCCATCACCAGGTAAAAATACCTTAATT
The DNA here is from genome assembly GCF_017115045.1 of Nostoc sp. NMS8. Taxonomy (GTDB): domain Bacteria; phylum Cyanobacteriota; class Cyanobacteriia; order Cyanobacteriales; family Nostocaceae; genus Nostoc. The sequence continues at coordinate 166,233 of NZ_JABXKK010000116.1, forward strand.
TCTTCCGGCTCAAAATTTACAATTTCACCATCTACATTTAACTCAAAATTCTGTATTTGCTTGCGAACAAAGGCTGAGTCCAAAGCAGTATTAATATCTAATTCAGTGAGTGTAATTCGAGCAATGGCATTTAGTGGCTGATTGAGTTCTATTTGACCAAAAAGAGCGCTGAAAGGATTGATAGCAATACTATCTGTTTGCAGTTCTATTTCCTGTACGCGAATGTCTTGCTGGATAACTAATCCTTGACCTGTAAGCGAAACTCCATCAGCCTGTCCTTGAACTATTTTCGATAGATCGGTTTGTATATCTATTTCTATTTGTTCTACTTCATCTAGCTGACTGGATATTCTTTTTTCAGCTTCTTGAGATAGAAATTTTTCCTCCAAGCGATGCTCTTCAGGCATAAATGTAGTAATCTCCTAAACATCCTATTATTAGTTACTGTAAAGGCTAGTTCTGAAGAGTGAATCTATATTCGGGTATATGTCCTCTCCGACTCGGAACCAAACAGTATTGTCTTAGTAGTCTATTTTTTTACCGCTAATTAGATTGGATACTATATAACTCGTCGAACCCAGTTATCTTAAAACTCCCCAGTCCCCAGTACCTAGTACCAGTCCCCAATCCCCAATCCCCAGTTCAAATCTGCTAAAGTTTCAGTTACGCTGAATTGTAATGTCAATATGACAGGCTGATCCAAGTTAAGACAGGCAATAATAGCGCCTGGATATTACTGTTTAATTACCAGGATCAAAGCGCGATTCTCCTGTGGAGAGGCTGCGCGATCGCGTGCAGAATATTTACAGTATTGCCTAAAATTATGGATAATTCCCCAGTGGTCGCTCAAGCAGATGCATCCTTACCAAACTACACTCAGGAAAATATACGAATAGTGCAGTCAGCAGTTGGCTCAAATTCACCACCAAAGCAAAAAGTAGGAACTGACTTTGACTCTCGCATGATGTTGCGGTGTTTGGAACTTGCTCGCCGCGCTTTAGGGCGGACTTCGCCAAATCCTCTAGTGGGAGCAGTCATTGTCAAGGATGGCCAGATTATCGGCGAAGGATTTCATCCTCGTGCAGGTGAGCCTCATGCAGAAGTGTTTGCCTTAAAAGCAGCAGGCGTTGGCGCTGCTCGTGGTGCAACAATCTATGTGTCACTTGAACCTTGCAATCACTACGGACGTACTCCGCCTTGTTCGGAAGGATTGATCCAAGCAGGGGTAGCAAAAGTAGTAGTGGGTATGGTTGATCCCAATCCATTGGTAGCTGGAGGTGGTATCGCCCGCTTGAGGGCGGCGGGGATCGAAGTCTTGGTAGGAGTAGAAGAAGAAGCTTGTCGTCAGCTAAATGAAGCTTTTGTGCATCGCATTCTCTACAAACGACCTTTAGGAATTTTAAAATATGCCATGACTTTAGATGGGAAAATTGCTACTACCTCTGGTCATAGCGCTTGGGTGACAAGCCAAGAGGCCCGCAATGAAGTACATCAACTGCGGGCGGGTTGTGATGCCATAATTGTCGGCGGTAATACAGTCCGACAGGATAATCCTTATTTAACCAGCCATCAACTAGAGGCACATAATCCCCTGCGGGTGGTGATGAGTCGCCATCTTAACTTACCGGAAAGTGCCCATCTGTGGCAAACTACGGATGCTCCAACTTTGGTGTTGACACAGAAAGGTGCTAACCCCAATTTTCAAGAACTGTTGCTCAAACAGGGTGTGGAGGTGGTGGAATTAACATCACTGACACCGGATAAGGCAATGGCATACTTATATGAACGAGGCTTTTGTAGCGTGCTATGGGAATGTGGTGGTACCTTAGCTGCTAGTGCGATCGCTCAAGGAGCAGTACAAAAAGTTTTGGCATTTATTGCCCCAAAAATCATTGGTGGTAACATTGCTCCCACACCAGTGGGCGATTTAGGTTTTACTACCATGACCGAGGCGTTATCTCTAGAACGTGTTCGTTGGCGTGTAGTAGGCTCTGACTGCTTAGTGGAAGGTTATTTTCCTCAAAAAGCCAGTTGACTATCAATTCATGATGATTTTGCGATTATGAACACTGGCGTTCATGGGCAATATCGCGTATTAGGGCTAGCCGAGATTGAATGTAGTGGCACAGATAATCAGTTTCGTGAGAATCTAACAAAACTTGCGTTTCGGTTTGTTTCACTAACCACTGCACCAAGCTAGCATCATCCAGTTGTAAGAGGAGCTTGGCTTGGGCGGTTTCAACCACTGACCAAAGCTGACGCATTATTGTAGGAGTCATCAGACCTCAATTGAATAATTTAGCTTTGCTCTTTTTAGATTACACAATTTCAATCGCAATTTACGACATGAATGTAGAAGCTGAGACAAGTATTATTAAAAACTTAATAATGGTATTTATAACTTTATGAAGATTAAGAATTTGAAATGGGCATTGGGCATGGGGCAATGGGCAAGAAAACAAACGGGCTAATTCTAAAAATTTAGTTCTTTGTGCTTGTGAAGACTGAAATTGTCTCGATCATAGCCCAATTAAGACAGTTTTGTAAGCACTATCTTGAATACTGAATCTGTCTTATAGGATACAAAAATTTAGCTTTTGAGAACAATATTTTTCAGAAAATTAACACTGTTTGGCTGTAGATGGACTGACAAAATCATGTAAATCTACATCCCAAATGCTGATATAAATAAAATCACATTGTTGGCGGATAATCTGGCCTTTAACTGAGCCATTCTTAAAACTAAAATTATCAGATTTACGCTGTTGTACCTGTTTAAGTCCCTGCTTAATTTCTTCAGTGGCTTGCCCACTTAACATTCCATTCAAGGTATCTTCCATTACTTGTGGGTCTACTGATTGGGCAAAAGATACCTCAGTTTGGCGCAGCGATTTAGAATTACGATCGAATAAGTAGCCAAGGTCAATTTTGTTTGGCACTAGTTTGTAAACGACAGCACGAGTCTTACCCCATGCGCCTCTTAAATCTTGATTTGGTTTGCCAAGGGTAGCCTCTACAGCGCTTCTTGGTGTACCTGTAGGAAATGCCGGAACGCTAGCGACTTTACTGGGCGGCTGTTCGTTGGTTTGTGGCGCTGAAGGTGCTTCTGGTGTGCGAACTGCGCTCGCCTCATTCTTTGGTTCTGGCTGTGGTATAGGTACTGCTACTGGTGTTGGGGTATTTGAAGTTATAGGCTTCCTTTTTGGCTGTGGTATAGATATAACCGGAGGATTAGAAGTTGGCAAAGTTTCGGGAATTACTGGCTGTGGTTGTGGTGAGATCGGTACAGCTGGAACTGAAAGTGGAGAAGTTTGGGAAGAAATGGGCGGTTCGCTAGATATAGGATTCGGAAAAGATTCTGGCGATGGGGTAGGACTTTTGGCAATGGTTGTTTCTGGCTGTTGCTGACGAATGATGCTAGGAATGACGACTGCACCAATCAAACCGCCTACCAGCAAACTACCAACAATTACAGCAGATTTTTGCCAGTTTCCAGGAGCGGAAGATCCTGCGATTGCAGAATTTTTTTGCGGAGAATATAATGGCTGAGTTTGTCGAGTCGATGTCGCAGTAGCAGAAAAACTGACTGTGGCAGTATTTGCAGCTAACTCAGGAGGTATATTGCTAGCAGATTGCAGGGCATATAGCATTTTACTGGCAGTGCTGTAGCGATCGCCAGCATGAGGCCTAATTGCCTGATTGAGTATCGCCGCCAATTGAGAAGAGACATGAGGCGCGTGCTGATGCCAAAGTATTTCCCCAGTTTTCAGATCGGTTAGTAGTTCTTGCGGGTGTTTGCCAGTCAATAGATAAATGGCTGTTAAACCTAAGCTATAGATATCAGTGGCGTAAACTGGGCGGCCAACAGCTTGTTCGCTAGGCATATATCCGGGTGTACCAATAACGAGCGATCGCGTCGGGTATCCTGAAGGATTCACCACAGAACGGATTGTTTCTTTAACTGCCCCAAAATCAATCAAAACTGGCTCGCTATCAACAGAACGAAGAATAATGTTATCTGGCTTGATATCGCGGTGAATAATCCCTTTGCTGTGAACATAATTTAAAACTGAAAGCAGACTCAAGAGGATTTGACGAACCACACTTTCACTCTCAGATCCTTTGGCTTCGACAATTTTTGTCAGGGTTTGGCCGTGAATCCATTCTTGGACGAGGTAAAATTGCCCGTTCTCAGAAAAGTAGGCATAGAGTTTAGGAATTTGGTAACTACTTTCACCCAAATACTCCAAGGTTGCGGCTTCCCTTTCAAATCGCTGTTGAATAAGTTGATAGGTTTGCGGGTCATTATTAGTGACTGGTTTGAGTTGCTTAATCACACAGCGACGGCGAGAAGGCATGTGAACATCTTCTGCTAGAAAGGTTTCGCCAAACCCACCAGCGCCGATTACCTGGATAATTTGATAGCGATTGTTCAGCAGGGTTATTGTCATGAAAAATTATAAGCGTAGACACCCAATGTGGAGCTAGAGACTTCCTGTCTTCTCCAGGCTTGTCGTCAGACATCGCCCTTTCCAAATGTACATCAGATGAGTTATGGACATTAAATTAGGGGCTGGGGATTGGGGAAGGTGGGGCCCCCTCTGGGGATAAGGGGTAATGGGGATTCAGATACTAAGCAAAACATCAAGAAATTTCTTGCCCAATCTTCAGTAAAGAGTCTCGGAGTGTCTAAGTAAGTCGGCACAATAAAACCAAACTGTGTGAAGAAAAGTAAACAAGGCTCAAACCCTCTTTCCCCCTGCTCCCAGCAAGAACTGCCTTATCCCAATAATAATTCTTACTAGGCGAACTCTATAGTTTCAACAAACTCTAAAATACTCTCCTTGATGTCTTCGGCCTCTTCTTCAACAGAATCGGGAGTTTCGCCGTCAATAAAGCTGTGTTGACTACTAACTATATACAAAAATTCACCCCTGATAAAGGTAAGCAGTCCTCGGTACGCATCTAATCTGATCGCAGTTCCATTATTTTCTTGCTTAGAAATTGTGGAACCTTTGGGCATATCGATTAAAACGTAGTAAGCGCCTCGCAAAGTATTTTCCAGATATTCCGTATGCTCCACAGAAGCATCTGGTACATTGGCAAAAATCGCCTGCGGTACATACTTGTCTACTAAAATTGTTTGTAAATATTCTTCTTGTCCAACAGCCTCCAATTCCTCTAACTGTTCCAGGGGGAAAGGATAATAATCGATTCTCAGCAAAGTACCGATGTCATCCGAAAAGCCAACTACTCCTTCCTGGCTCTGAATTCTACCGCCCTGCTGGGGATCAACCGGAATCGGCACGGTAAAATTACCTAGTGGGGATTGATATGCCTGTTCACTAAAATCTTCGATGACTACTGTTTCATCATCATCGTCATCATCATCGTCTATATATTCTTCATTTTCTGCTTCTTTAAAGGCTGCAATTACCTCCTTGATGATTTCCTCTGCTTCTTCATCCTCCAGTTCTAAGGCTGCTTGTAGCTTTTTGAGGTAGGCTTGTTTCGGTTTGGGTATGGCGAGTTCATCGTCTAAAAGTACTATTACCCCAGCCGCAAAACCATCTAGCACTAATTCATCTGAGAGAGATACTTTAGCGACATTAAACAAAGGCCCAATTCCCTCTTCTTCGGCAATGGAGATGAGTCTATCAACTATTTCTGTGATTTCATCTTCTGAGTATTCCTCGAAAACCTCGAATTCCCAGAGAATACCCGCTAAACTTTCTGCATCTACCTCGTCAATCACTGAATCTGCGATCGCAGTGACAGTTGCGATCGCCGCCACCGCTTCCTCTGGACTTAGTGATTCCTCTGATGTCTTTGGTGAGTTAAAAACCTTGTCATATTTAGTCATATTTGCTACCTAAATTAATTCCTTGATAGTAATAACAGATTGAAAGTGACAATGGTCAGTTTACCAATGGAGCGAATCTTCTAGAGAAAAAGTTGGCTAATACGTGGTTTACTCAGTATTGCTCAGATGTCACAAAACCTTGTTGACAGCTAATCTCTAAAGGTTTCAGGTGTTCTAAAATCTGTTTTCAAATATACACTTAAACACTAGATAGTCTCAATATTTACCGCAAGTCAATTTAACTAAATATTGTAAATTTTTATGATCGAGCAATTATCGTTAATAACTGCTATATTTCTTTGTTTTTATCCTCTAGCAGATGAATTATATCTATCGATAGAATTATAAACTAGCTAGCGATAGATACCTATACCGTTGGCAGGATGCCACAATACCAAAGTTTGTAGCAATACACAATACTCGAAACGTTGTAGTGTGGTCTACAAGTATGAATTACATTAAATTTTGAGTTATTTTATGGTACAAACCCCTCCATCTCAGTTTTCACCAGATCAATATAAAGTTGATTCTGCACAAGAAAAAGTAGACGCTATCATAGAAACACCACCATCAGAAAGTGAGATTGACCTAGAGTTTCTTTACACCAGAGATATTGAATTTCGTCAGGAAACCATTTACTTTCTTGTGGTCGATCGCTTTTATGATGGCGATCCAGATAATAGCGAAGGTGCAAACTCAGAACTGTACGATCCAACTAGAAAAGATTGGGGTAAGTATTGGGGTGGCGATTTGCAAGGTGTCATCGATAAATTAGATTATCTCAAAAATATGGGAGTGACAGCCATTTGGTTAACTCCACTGTTTGAGCAGGTTGAAGAGCTATTTGTTGGAAATGCAGCGCTACATGGCTATTGGACAAAAGACTTTAAGCGGATTAATCCTCGCTACATTGCTGACGGAGAGAACCCTTCTTTAAACGCTACTCAAGAAGAAAAAAATACCACCTTTGACTGGTTAATTACAGAACTGCACAAGCGGAATATGAAGCTAGTGCTAGATATTGTTTGCAACCATAGCAGTCCTGACACTAGTGGTAGCAAAGGCGAATTGTATGACGATGGCGTTAAAATTGCTGATTTCAATGATGATGTCAATCATTGGTATCACCACTATGGTGAAGTGCAAAACTGGGAAGACGATTGGCAAGTACAGAACTGTGAACTATGTGGTCTAGCAACCTTTAATGAAAACAATACAGAATATCGGGAATATATTAAGTCAGCAATCAAACAATGGCTAGATCGGGGTGTGGATGCACTGCGGGTGGATACTGTCAAGCACATGCCGATTTGGTTTTGGCAAGAATTCACTGGCGAGATGACCAATCACAAACCAGATGTATTCATTTTTGGTGAATGGATTTATAGTAATCCGACTGACGATCGCTCAGTGGAATTTGTTAACCACTCAGGGATGACACTTCTAGACTTTGGCTTGTGTGTGGCAATTCGAGCCGCATTAGGGCAAGGTTCAGAAATGGGATTCCAGACAATTCAATACATTTTTGACCAAGATCATCGCTACAAGGGGGCAACAGAGCTAGTTACCTTCATCGATAATCATGATATGTCTCGCTTTCAATCGCTGAACCCCGATCCAGCGATGTTGAAGGTTGCGATCGCCTTAATTATGACCTGTCGCGGCATTCCCTGCATTTACTACGGTACAGAACAGTATCTCCATGACGACACCGATGGCGGTAACGACCCATACAACCGCCCAATGATGGAAAATTGGGATACTGATAGTGAAATTTATCGTTGCATCAGGCTGCTATCTGGCTTACGGCGACTGAATCCAGCCGTATCAATGGGTAGCCACTGGCAAAAATACTTAACACCAGATGTTTACTGCTATGTACGCCGTTATCGTGACTCTGTGTGTTTTGTAGCTTTAAACCGGGGAGGAGAAGTTACTTTACCAGAAGTAGAAACAGAATTGCCCGATGGAGAACATACCTGCGTGGTGACTCGCAACAAGTATGAAGTGAAAGACGGCAAGATTTATAATCTGGTATTAGAAGAACGAGGAGTGCTTGTTTTCAGCCACGTTGGCGAACGGATCAAAGCACAAACAATTGTCCGCGTCCAACTCAATGGCGTAGAAACCCAACCAGGTGAAATCATTGTAGTGACAGGAGATTGCCCAGAGTTAGGTAACTGGGATATCAGCAAAGCGTATCCCTTAGAGTACATCAACACCAATACCTGGTCTGCGGAGATTCCCTTTGATGAAAGTACTGGTAAGCTGATTGCTTATAAATATGCCATGTGGCGGGAAGGGCGATCGCCTCTGCGCGAAAATCTGGTAAACCGCCGCTGGGTGATTGCGAAAGAAGGTACTGTCAAATGGCGTGATACCTGGGCATCAGGAAGAGAATCATAGAGTTTATCAAGAAAGGCAGGAAGCAGATAGCGCGGGGTAAAGCCTCTTGAAGAGAAGGCTTTACCCTGCACTATCACCACTAAGTTGCAAGCTTGCGTACCCTGTTGGCATCCTGTTGACATATTTACCATATCCAGTGGTAATAAGCCAATTTGCAGTTCACCATCATCGCTATCTACCTGAAGTTATAAATTATTTTTGTCTCAAGATAGAACAATATAATGATACCTTTCCCTCTTTTGGATATTACTTGAATTCTCAAAGATGAATTTAAGCGTTGAATAACTATGTACAACGGACACAAATATTTGTCATAATAACATCGTCAGATAGAAGAATTAAAACTTGTTTAAAAGTAAATTATAGATATTGCAGCGCTTTTCAAGTGAGCAAAAAAATCAACAATTAACATACTTTAGGAACAAATAAAATGAGTATTGAAGATAAAGCAAAAGCTTTTGCTAAAAATGTCGAAGGAAAAGTACAAGAGGCAATTGGCGAAGTAACTGGCGATCCTAAAGATAAAGCTGAAGGTAAAGCAAAACAAGCTGAAGCTGAAGTTCGCAACACTGCTGAGAATATCAAAGATGAAGTTAAAAAGACTTTAGACTAATGCAGGCGGAAGTTTCCCCTAGCTTTAATAATTTGCTCAATTAGGGGCAAGTCATGAATTTCCCCTAATTGTCTCGTTAGTTTAAATTTTAGCTGGATTTACACCGTAGTATACTAGGTAGAAATTTATTTAGTCAGAAGGTTCAGTAAATAGTTATTTGCTGAACCTTCTTTAGTTATTAAATCTGTGTTTTGTCTGAGATTTTTAGGAATTTGGACAACAGCGATCGCAAAATATTTTCTCAAAGCTTTCACTGATTTTTTCACAGCTGCTAATTCATGATTACTCTTCTATTTACCTGTTTTTAGTGTTCACCAGCCACAGGTAGACGTATAGTGAATGTACTACCCTTGCCTGGTTCAGATATCACATCGATAGTGCCTTGATGTGCTTCGATAATATAGCGAGATAGATATAGTCCCAAACCACTACCAGAACGTTGGTGTTTCCCTTGACGAAATCGCTCGAATAATATTGCCTGATCTGGTTTAGAAATTCCTGGCCCTGTATCTTGGATATCAATATTCACAGCTACAGGAGTGAGATGACAGTGAATATCTACAGAACCATTGTCTGTAAATTTGATAGCATTACCAATGATATTTGTCAAAACTCGCCGCAGTTCAACGCGATCGCCCATGATGGTGCTTGCGGTTTTGTCTTTATCAAGGTTTACAACTAATCCTTTTTCTTCAGCTAGGGGAGTTAATTCTTGGGAAACTTCACTCACTAATTCCTGAATATTGCAGGGAGAAATTTTTAAGATTTTACAGCCCGCTTCATGACGATAAACTTCTAGCAAGGTATTTACCATTTCCAGCAGGTCTTGATTGCTGCCAATCATGGTATCAATTATTTCTTGCAATTGTGGCGAGACTTCGCAAAACCTGCCTTCTAGCAATAATTTTAATACGCGGTTAGAAGCTACTAGGGGTATGCGTAAATCGTGAGTAAAACGTGAGACAAAATCTGCCCGGAGGTTAGCCATCTGATCTCGTTCGTCGATACTATGCTTGAGACGCAAGAGCGATCGCACTCGTGCATGTAGTTCATCAGGATCGAATGGTTTACGAATAAAGTCATCTGCACCAGCATCAAGTCCTTCCACAACACTAGACTGATAGTGAGCCGTGAGCAGCAGAATGGGGATAAATGGCAACGCCTGATTCTTTCGGATGCGTCGAGTAAATTCATAGCCATCAAGCTCCGGCATCATCACATCTAAAAGAATTATGTCAGGTGGTGACTCCTCAACCATAGCCAGAGCTATTTTGCTATCTTCCACCAACGTAATTTCATAGTCCTCATCTTCTAGGACTGCTTCTAAGACCAGTAGATTGTCAAAAACATCATCGACAACAAGGATTTTATCTTTTTTGACAGTTTTAGTTAAAGACATAGGCTAAATAAAAAAAGAAGTGCTTGGCTATTCCTAGCAAATCTAGTAATAGCTTACTTTACGAGCGCTGACATTATTAAGAATTTAGATTTTCTTTTAGAGTTTCCTGAGCTAAATATTCTACTTTTTAAGTATTTATACGATCTAAACTCAAATTAAGTGTGTTAATTATAACTTAGTTTGTTTTAGTCTAGAATCCCACTGTCTTTATATCTGAGTTGTTGACACCGAAACTCTTGCCTTAGAAAGGCTTACAAGATAAGGTTATTTATGTCTCATGGGAGATGAACTTTAGGGAATAATAGCAACTGCATTGCTTTTTGTATAAGATCCCGAATAGAAGAACGAGATTATTTTAATCTGTACTTTAGATAAATAACAGTAAAGTTAAGCAACTATGAGTGAAATCAAGATCCTTGTGATTGAAGATCACAACCTGACAAGAATCGGCTTGCGGTCTGCCTTACAAACTCAGCCAGAGTTTAACATTGTTGGTGAAGCAGCCAATGCAGCCGACGGCATCAAGCTTCTGAAAACTCTCAAGCCGGATGTTGCTACTATTGACATTGGTTTGCCTGACATGGATGGTATTGAGCTAACACGCACATTTAGGCAACATCAGGCAGAGAATGAGGACTATACAACAAAGCTGCTAATTTTAACGATGCAAAATAGCGAACAAGCAGTTTTAGCAGCATTTGCAGCAGGTGCAGATTCTTATTGCATGAAGGATATAGAAACTGAAAAACTAATAGAGGCTGTGCAAACGACTTATGCCGGTAGCTCATGGATCGATCCAGCGATCGCAGACCTTGTATTACAACAAATACGTCAAGATTTCCCCGATGGTAGCAGAGGAGCATCTGGAAAAAGAGTCTTGATTGAAGGCATTGACCCAGATGTTGAGAAAAGTATAGTCAGCTATCCTTTAACTCATCGGGAAATGGATGTTTTAGAGTTGATTGTCGCTGGGTGTGACAATGCAGAAATTGCCAAAAGACTCTATCTAACAGTCGGTACTGTCAAAACTCATGTTCGAGGTATTCTCAATAAACTCTGTGTTGCTGACCGGACACAAGCTGCTGTCCGTGCTTTGCGTGCTGGATTAGTACCGTGAGCAATAACGTAGTCATCATCAACTGCCTACACAAGAACACTCAACAAATAAATAAACAATTAACGTAACTCCCCAATCCCCGTTATCTAGGACAAAGATTTATTAAGAAATTGTTACAAAGTTTAGTAGAATGACATAATTGGCAAATAAGTATTTTTTATCATATACATGATAGCGGATCAATTTCCTTGGCTTACCGCAATTGTCTTGCTGCCACTCTTTGCTTCCCTGCTCATCCCTGTACTGCCTGATAAAGATGGCAAGCGCGTGCGGTGGTATGCCCTGGGTGTAGGTATTGCAGACTTTGCCTTAATGTGCTACGCCTTTTGGAACCATTACGATGCCAGTAGTGCTAGTTTTCAACTTGTGGAAAATTATGCTTGGGTGCCTCAGTTAGGTTTTAACTGGGCGGTATCGGTGGATGGACTTTCAGCGCCACTTGTGCTTCTAGCAGGATTTGTCACTACACTCTCGATTTTTTCGGCATGGCAAGTTGATCATCGACCGCGCCTCTTCTATTTTTTAATGCTGGTGCTGTATTCAGCACAGGTAGGGGTGTTCGTTGCCAAAGACTTGCTGCTATTTTTCATTATGTGGGAAGTAGAACTAATTCCCGTCTACTTACTAGTTTGCATTTGGGGTGGGCAAAGGCGTCGTTATGCGGCTACGAAATTTTTGTTGTATACCGCAGCGGCTTCTATATTCATTTTAGTTGCAGCCCTGGCAATGGGGTTATATGGCGGCGGGAATATGACATTTGACATCACCGCCCTCGCCAGCAAGGAATATCCTCTGAGTCTACAACTGCTACTTTATGCAGGATTGTTGATTGCATTTGGTGTCAAGCTTGCTGTTTTCCCCATGCATACCTGGTTGCCTGATGCCCACGGCGAAGCATCCTCTCCTGTGTCGATGATTTTGGCAGGTGTGCTGCTGAAAATGGGCGGATATGGACTGATTCGCCTAAATCTTGAGTTGCTTCCCGATGCACACATTTACTTTGCGCCCGTTCTAGCCATTCTGGGTGTTGTCAATATTATCTATGGTGCATTGAACTCCTTTGCTCAGACCAATATGAAGCGGCGTTTGGCTTATTCGTCGATTTCTCACATGGGGTTTGTACTGCTTGGAATTGCCTCATTCACTGATTTGGGAATCAACGGCGCGATGTTGCAGATGATTTCGCATGGCTTGATTGCATCAGTGCTGTTCTTCTTGGCAGGCGTTACTTACGATCGCACCCACACAATGGTAATGAAAGATATGGGCGGTATTGGTCAAGCCATGCCCAAAGTCTTTGCCTTGTTCACAATCGGAACAATGGCATCCCTAGCACTTCCCGGTATGAGTGGCTTCGCTGGCGAACTATCGGTATTTGTTGGGATGACAAGCAGCGATGTTTATAGTTCAACTTTCTGCACCGTCACAGTTTTTCTAGCCGCAGTTGGAGTCATCCTCACACCAATCTATCTACTTTCTATGCTGCGAGAGGTGTTTTATGGTAAAGACGCAGCACTGCTATGCGACATTAATAACGCAGGCTTGGAAAATCAAGAAGATGACGGAACAGTTTGTTTTGGTACAGACTGTCTGGTACCAGAAGATGCAGTCTACGAGGATGCTAGACCCCGTGAGGTCTTCATCGCTGCTTGCTTTCTGCTAATGATTATTGGTATTGGTTTCTATCCCAAAATGGCGATGCAGATGTACGACGTGAAGACAGTTGCAGTGAATGCTAATCTTCGCCAGTCTTATGCCATAGTCTCGCAAACAAATCCCCAGATTTATGCTAATTTATTGGTTCCGCAAATTTCAGAGGTTGAGGTAGCGCCCATTTTGGGAACTTTGAAGTAAGGTTTTTGACTAATAGATTTGTCTAAAAGAGTTTTGTCTACAACTAGCTACTACCCGTCTATGGGTTTTTATTAGGTGATGACTTTGCCTAAATGCTCTACGCAACCGATAATTACTGCATGATAGTATAAATAATTAGGTTGCGTATGAGTAATACTTGCTTCTTCTATGGACAGAAAAGCAATCTTTATAAAAACTAGAATTGTTGAGAGTATCTGCATCCTGATATTTGATTAACAAACGCTTATCACCCGATCGTTAACACAGCTTTATAAAAAATTGGTATCAGCATTTACCTGACACTATAGAACTCCTATTTAATTTAAAAAAGCTCAGGACGTTCGGCAGGCAAAGCCTCAGTCGGCTCACAGCAGAAGCCTACTCCCCACTTATCGGGCTTGCGCTTCTCTACGACACGCTTCGCCAACGCCAACGCACACCACGCAAATAATTTTAAAAATCCAATCGGATTGCTATAGTCAGATTTGTATCTATTGCTGAACATATACACGTATTTATTGACGAAAGCTAATTAATCAAACTCAGGTTGTGTTAAAAATTCATATACTTTTTGTTTGAGTTAGTTAAATATGCGAATTAAGAGTTGATTTTAGATAAATCAGCATTTTAAAAAAGTTCAGTAACATTGCTCTTTTAGTAACAAGTTAAATTTAACTAAAATATTAATAGTTGTGCTGGCTTAGTTGATAAAAAACTTCAATTATTCCAGGTGTATCTATTTGTCAACTCTCTACTATACCGATTCATTAGTACTAAAATAAGCGCTCTCTTTTTACGAAGGAAAAGTTTTTTTCACCTTGCCTGATATAAAAGGTAGCGGATTAACGTACTAATAATTAGTAGGTCTATTCATTTAGAAATCGCTGTAATCAGGTTTTTTTAAACAACAGCGTCATGATTTATGTTGGCAAATTGCGGTTTTTTTCCAATTAATAACAAACACAACTTCTTTCAGTTTTGAATATTTATCAACCCATTTTAGCAATTCCCATGCAACAATATATTTCTCATTTGCTCCTACTAATACTAGGAACAAGTTCAACTTTCATCATTACTCCGTGTCAAGCTCAAACTCCAGCAAAACCCAACAGTCAAAATACTGATAAGATTAATTCCATATCTCCAAATTCATCTTCTACTATTGAATTGAGTGATTTTGTCAATTCTACTAATAGTAAATCATCTATTCTCTCTCAAGCATCATCTAGTAACTCTTCTGTGGCTGATGCCAATATAACAGAAAATAAGCAGAAGCTACGGGTTCCTATTTCCAGCAGAATTTTTCCCACACCTTCAATGCAGCAATAATTAGCGGCTAAATATTGAGTTTACTTGCTTGGGCTGACAGGTATCTAAATTCATACATGATATACAATATTACCTGGTGAAAATACTACACTAGTGAGAGATTTTTAATTTTTCTCCTTTGTTGGGGTAGGACAAATATCATCTATAGCGGCTCTCGTATTATGCGGGAAGCCGCTACACCTTAGAGGATGTTTGAAAAGTTATCTTGTCGGTATCAAAAATTTTAGATCCTCCTAAATCCCCCTTAAAAAGGGGGACTTTGATTCCGGTTCCCCCCTTAAAAAGGGGGGTTAGGGGGGATCTAAAGTGCCTAAGGCCACAGCGAAACACTTTTCAAACAACCTCTTATAAAGAAATGGTATTAGTGGTTTCGGAAATGACTTGATGACACGAATTTGTTTCAATACTATTTAAATAATAGAACAAATATATAAAATGAAAAGTACGCACTTAAAAGTAACGTACTCACTAAAAAAATACTGTACAATTTCCAGTTGTATGTATTGTGAAAAATTACAAAGTACAGAAACTCGCCATCATCCTGGAATAGTGCAAAAGTTTTCGGGCGACATTCATCGAAGGCTTGAAAAATAACCTCCTTCACACTAAATTTGCTCAGATTTGCTCAATTTTGATCTCACTATCTGTTCCTACACTAATAATGCTGTTTTCTGGGCAAGCAATCCAATTACCTATAAATAGCGGTTCAGACGCAATAATTACGGATTTTGGAAAAGTCGGATCATCTCTTATCCAGTAAAGAGATGGAGGCGGTGAAGTGGTAGCAAAACGAGAAGCTATTAAACGATTTCCATCACTAAAAATCACGTTGAGTGAGGCTTCTACTTGATAGCGTTTTGCCATCTCTAAAAGCGTTAATAATGTAGTGCGTAAAGCATATTCTGGAGGTCGATGTTTGTTAATTTGACTTTGTGAAAGTAATAATGCAAAAATGTGTTCGGAGTCAGTACTGCCATTAATTTTTTCGTAAAATTCTTGGGTTAAAGCGCTGCGGATTTTTCTGTGTAATGTTTTGCGGAAATTCTCAATTCGTCCATTGTGGATAAATAGCTGTTGTTGATGGTTAAAAGGCTGACAATTAGCAAAATCTACAGCTTGTCCTGGTGTAGCACTGCGGACATAAGCAAGTACACACTTTGATTCAACGTAACGGCTGAGACTGGGTAGGTTTATATCATTCCAAATAGGTAGAGTATTTTTATAGATAAAAGGATCAGTATCTTTTTGATTATGATACCAACCCACACCAAAGCCATCTGCATTTACTACCCCAGATAGCATTTCGCGGGGTCGATAACTCTGGACTATGAGTGAGTGTTCTGGTTTATACAGAAGATGTTCTAAAGAAACAGGCGAACCGAGGTAAGCAAGTAAACGGCACATTATGAATATTCCACCTTCTATCAACACAATTATTAGGCAACAGCCTTACCCGTTTTTATTCACCACTATCAGTGGTTCCCACTTATATGGTTTTCCTTCACATGATTATGATTTGCGTGGTGTGCATATTTTACCAGTTCAAGAAGTAGTGGGATTAAAAACTATAAATGAAACTATTGAAGTTTCAGAAGTTCGCGATTCTTTAGAAATTGATTTAGTAACTCATGATGTCAAAAAATTCTTTTTGATGCTGATTAAAAAGAATGGTTATGTATTAGAACAATTATATTCTCCTTTAATATTAACAACTTCACCAGAACATCAGGAATTGAAAATTATTGCTAGAGATTGTATTACTCGTCATCATAGCTACCATTATCTTGGCTTTGCCACAACACAATGGAAACTTTTTCATAAAGAATATACGCATCAAGTTAAGCCATTACTTTATGTTTACCGAGTATTGTTAACTGGAATTTACTTGATGCAGACAGGAGTAATCGAGGCTAATTTAATTAAGCTAAATGAGGTTTTTAACTTATCATATATTCCTGATTTAATTGCCCAAAAACTAGCAGGTACAGAAAGGTCTATTTTGCCAGATATTAATGTACCTTTTCATCAAAGAGAATATGAGCGTCTGCGTAATCAGTTACAGGAGGCATCTCAATCTAGCCAATTACCTGAAGCACCTTCATGTACTGTGGCTTTGCATAATTTGCTGGTACACCTGAGATTGAGGAGTGAATTATGAGTTGTTAAATTATACATTACCTATAGACAACGGTACCAGTTTGTTTGTGTTTTAGGTAAAATGATTGCAAACTCCATCCCTTGTTCAAATTGCGACATCACTTCTATTTTCTATTGGTGTTTATCAATTATTTGATAACAAATGTTTAAACGTAAACCAGTACCTTTCCCAACTGGCTTAGTTGTAAAAAAAGGGTCAAAGCGAGAAAAGTTCCGCAAAGATAACACAATAAAGTTTGTATATTGAAGCTACATAATTTATCTACCGATGCATTTAGGAGACTACAGGGAGATTTATTATGTGCATCTTTAAAAAGAATTGGTATTAGGAATTAAGAGTTTTTAATTCCTAACTCTAATTTTTTACAACTTCAAATTCCAGGCGGCAAAAGCTAAAGTGCCCCAGCCAGCAAGAAAAGCTGCACCGCCTAGTGGTGCGATCGCTCCTAAGGATTTAATACCGGTTAAGCTAAGGGTATACAAGCTTCCTGAGAAAATAGCAATGCCAATGAGAAATAGCCATCCACTGGCGATTAGAGTGGGTTGAGGAGACTCGGTACGACTAATTAATATGGCTACTAGAAAAAGTGCTAAAGCATGATACATTTGGTAGCGAGCGCCAGTTTCAAAAATTTCTAGCGATCGCTCACTAATTTTTTCCCGCAAGGCATGGGAAGCAAAAGCACCAGCAGCAACCGACAAACCGCCTAAAATGGCAGCTACGCTCAAAAAAATCTGCGTCATTAGACTTAGCCGTAAGTTGATTATTAGTCATTAGTCATTGGTCATTAATCATTAGTTAATAACAAAGGACAAATAATCAATGACAAATGACAATTAGACATCAAAATGATATGATACAGCCCCTTCTTCGTTCACCTTAAAGTTTGCATTGAATTCTTTAGCTTTTTCATCTAAATATTGTCTGGCGTGGGCTGCGGGTAATTGTGACTGCATCGCAAAGCCTAAAACAGTTACGCGTCCCTGATTTTCTTGTAGCATCTCATAAAAAATCGATTGCAGGCGATCGCTAACTTGTTGATTAAGCGCCTTTTTCTCCTGCCGACTTTGACGGTATAATCCCAATGCTAACCATGTGCCCAGTGTTAGGGTAGGGACACCAAAAATTAGACCACTAACAGCACTATCATTATTTTCATAAGTACCATAAGGTGAGGGGAAATCATACTTATCTTCAGGCACTATAATCACTTTACGTGTAGCAAATTTTTCAAATACCGCTGTTGCTGATAGCGTTACAAACATGAATCCGAGTGTCAGTAGCCAACCGGCAGCTAATTTTTCAGCAGTTTTCATAATTTCACTTCAGATTTACACTTTGCTAGTGATTTTAACCTGACTTTCACAAAGGTTCCACTATATCAATCTAATGCCAGCGACAGTTTTTTAGCTTTTCCATTAGACTTTTTGCCTACCTTGCTTGAAGAAACAGTGTTATTAAGATTATAGATAGGGCGGTTGAGCTTGCCGAAGCTGGTTTTGCATGGTCTTGGGAAGCTTTATCTGTACCAGAGAAAGTAGTTTTTTCGGTGGTGGCTGAGGCGCAAAAAATAGCTATAGAAAAAAAAAGACCAACAGCTAGAGAAAAACCCGTTGATGTTACTTCAAAGTCATGATGATGTTTTGTCAAGAGATTTGCAGAAAAAATTAACTAAAGAACTAGCATCAAAGGGCTTTTTAAACAAGCAAGGCAGTAAACTTAAAATCGAATTAGTCCGGCGTTGGTTAATACAACGTCACCCGTTATGGCATGAGATTATGGAATCAGAGAAACTATATAAACAAGAAGTTAAATATACCTACGAAACTCTGAATCAAATACCTGAAACTAGGCAAAATCAAAAGCAAAATGACTCAAAGCGGTGCTTTGAGTCAACAGCCCCAGAAGTCTGAACAAGATGTATCTTCTGTTAAAGCTCCTAAAGATAAAGTTTATCAGAATAGAGGAGAAATCTGGTTACTTACTGGAATTATTTTCTTAGGAGCAGCTGCGATCGCTACCTTTGTAATCATGTATAATTTTGCAAAGCAGAACAACGGTCATTTAGAGAAAAAACAAAGCTTGATGCCAACGGCAATATCTACCATATCTCAGGTTTGAGATTGTCAAATCGCAGCAAAGGATATGATAGACCTTTGCTGCGATTTTAACTTTACTTGCGTGTAGCTTCCAGTAGTCGAGAAAAATAGAAGCGAGTCTTCGTCATTGCCCGTCTTTCCAAAGAAAAGCCGTTACTTTCCAAGATTCTTACCACATCAGCCTCACGGTGCAAATATGCACGAGTGGCTTTACTTGGCCCAGGAAAAAAACTGCCAATTTTCTTGAGTATACTCAGGGCGCAGGTCTTCGGCGCAAAACTGAGAATTATCCGTGACTGTGCCAAAGAACAGAGGTGAGATATCATCTCATCGGCTTTTTCTTGAGGGTAATGGATGAGAACATCCAGGCAAATAACAGTATGGTAACTACCACTCAGCGATTCCAAATCCTGTACAGCAAAAGTTGGATTTTCATCATTTCCCAAGGTTTGCTTGGCTCTATCCCTGCCTTCTTCCACCATTTTTTCAGAAATATCGGTGGCATAGACTTTAGCACCATCTACCGCTAAAGGAATGCTGAGACTACCGACACCACACCCAGCATCACAGATTGATAGCTCTGCTAAATTGTTATCAGCCTTCAGCCAACCGAGTACTGTATCCACGGTTTGCTGGTGTCCAGTGCGGATGTCTAGTTGGACTTTGTTGACTTCGCCATCACCGTAGATTCGCTTCCAACGGTCAAACCCTGTGGAATTGAAATACTCGCGAACAATCGTTTTGTCGTCGGCTACGTTCATAAACTTTGATTTTTAGGGGTTCCCAATGCTTAAAATTATCATTGATAGGAACCCATAAGAGCGGCCTTCCAGATTTTTCTAGATGATAGTTTGCCGATGGGCAAGAATACTTACGTATGTAGAGAAATTAGAGTGCCGAATTCTTGGGTAGATTTACATCTTGCACTTATTTTTCCATTGTCGTTTGTATAGCTGACCCTTTCATTTTTACCATGATTCAAAAGTTTTGTTTTTACTTCTTTTAAAAAGCTATCCCATTATTCTAAAAATCCTTACTTCTTTTCGTAAAATATAGTTTAATACGCTTGGGTTAAGGGCTACTGGCAACAATTTTAGGTTATAAAGACGCGATAAATCGTCGTCTCTACAAGTGTTTTGGCTTTATCTAAAGTGTATTGAATATAGTTTGGTTTTTTCGCGCCGACTTACTTATTCACTACAATAGCAACAAGCAGAATGAACGGTTTTAGTTTGTTTACCTCGTTTTATAATATTTACGAGGTATTTTTATTGACTTGCATTTATGCCAATTACCCCTATGATTATTAAGCAAATCGACAAAAGTTTAATGAATGTGGCAGATTCACGAAACCAAATAATCCCAATAATAGCAATTAGAATAGTTCCCAATCCAGCCCAAACGGAATAAGCGACACTTACTTCAAGTCTCTTGAGAGCAAGGGTCAAAAAAGTAAAACAAAATCCATAGCAGACAAATATTAATACTGAAGGAACTATTTTTGTAAATCCCTCCGATAACTTCATGCATGTTGTGCCTGAAACCTCAAAGAGGATTGCGATGATGAGGTAAATCCAGCTTAGGAACATATTTTTTGTAAGTGATTTGTTAAGAGCAACTGACGGGTGATGCACCACACCTTATGAATGTAAAAAACAGTCCTGAAGCCACCTATTAACAAATACATTTAATTAAGTATAAGTCTTTCGACAGTTAAACGTAAAGGCACAGTAGTATATTTTAGCTTGATTTTGGGGATTTGTGACTATGAGATTGGTCAAACAATTTTGGGTTTTAGATTTTAGATTGACCCCAGCAATCAAGTCAGAGGTTCATTGATTAATTGTTGGATTTTAGATTTATTCTGGCGTTAAATTTGGAGGTAACTTTTTAATTTTAAATCTTCAATTCCAAAATCCCAAATTTAAAATCTAGAATTCCGTAAAGCATTGAGGCAACGCCTGCTGTACTATGATTGTGATTTTGTTCTACTAATGGTATAAGAGATGACGGCTCAATTTGAATACAGCACTCTTACCGATTCACAAGATATCCAGCACCTTGGGCATATCTTTGAGCAGTGTTTTATCAGCGCACTTGGAGGTGAGGAAGCTTATATCAATCTGATTGGCGTGGAAAATTTCCGTATTATTCGTGAGTCAGAGCAATTAATTGGTGGATTGGCAACTTTGGATATGGGCCAGTGGTGGGGTGGTTTGCGTGTACCAATGACAGGAATTGCAGTAGTGGGCATTGCTCCAGAGTATCGTGGTTCGGGAGCTGCGATCGCTCTTATGGAACATACCCTCAAAGAACTTTATGCTAGGGGTATACCGCTCTCTGCTCTCTATCCAGCAGTTCAAGGCTTGTACCGAAAAGTCGGGTATGAACAGGGGGGTAGCTGGTGTAATTGGGAAGTTCCGACTAAAAGTATCCAATTGCGAGAGCAACCTCTACCTTTGCAACCAATATTTCCGCTAAATCATCAAGTCTTTCACGAACTATATCAGCAGCAGGCGAGACTAACGCATGGATATTTAGACCGACATCCAGCAATTTGGGAGCGCTTAATCCAGCCAGATGATAAAGAAACATTTTACGCATATTTTATTGGTACTAAAGAGAAACCCCAAGGATATATCCTCTTCAGTCAACATTCAACAGAAGATAGCACCATCCTGCGAGTCAAGGATTGGGTAATTCTCACAGTTGCGGCTGCACAATCATTCTGGTCTTTTCTGGCCAGTCATCGCTCCCAAATTGAGCAGGTGCGATGGAGGAGTTCTGTGAGCGATTCCTTGACATTGCTGCTACCAGAGCAAACTGCCAAACTCAAACATACGATGCGTTGGATGCTGCGGGTAGTAGATGTAGTCAAGGCATTGGAAATGCGTGGTTATCCATCGGGTATTCAAGCTGAATTGCACCTAGATATTCAGGATAATTTGCTAGATGCAAACAATGGTAAATTCATCCTTTCTGTTGCCAATGGACGGGGTGAAGTTACAAAAGGTGGAAAAGGTGAATTGCAGCTAGATGTCAGAGAACTAGCACCACTATATACAAGTTTGTTCACTCCCTACCATTTACAAATAGCCGGAAAACTGCATGGAACAGAAACAGCTATATCAGCAGCTACGCAAATATTTGCAGGTGCATCGCCTTGGGTGGCTGATTTCTTTTAACATGAGTGTATAAAATATAAGGGACTTCCAAATAAAAAAACATCTAACTTTTCTTGTGGGGTGGACATCTTGTCCGCCCTTATTTATGAGCAAGCGAGACCCCACCCCATAAAATTGGATAATTTCTTGATAATCCCTAAGTTGGAAACATAATTAATCTTTGGCTCGTCGTTCCGCTAGATTAACAATTTCTGTGGTTGTCAACTCAGATCATCAATGAAACTGTGAGCGATTTACTTTAATAAGTAATGATGATTTTTTGTGCCGAGCTAATCCTAAACATCATTTTAAAAAATAACTCAACAGCATTTCTGAATTTTTCTCCGGAATTCCAGTACGATCCTCAGAAAACAATCTAAGGTAAAGTTGATTAGTTGCTACATCGTTGCACACCTACAATCACAACATGAAATCACATTTACTTGCGATCGGTTTAAGCAGTTTGCTTCTAGTTGCAGGACAAGCTAAAGCCTCACGATTACAGTCTTGGTATTTTGACTCTCAGCAAAACCAATTACACCTAACTACAACTTCGGGAATCCAACCAAAAGCCTTTTTATTAGATAATCCTAATCGATTAGTAATTGACTTACCTGGAACTAATTTTAATTCAGATAGTGTTAAAAAAGCTTTTGGTAATGCGATCAAAGAAATTAGAATTGGTAAACTGGACAGTCAAACAACTCGTTTTGTCATCCAATTTGCTCCAGGTTATCATATTACTTCTCGTAATTTATCCATTAAGGGAGATTCTCGTTCCCATTGGATTGTAAAGTTTAACTCTTTTGACCGCCAAAGCAATAGCATTTTTGGGGAAAACAGAGAAGATATTGCCATTAATTCCACTGATGCGTTAACATTTGCAGGAGTTGTCAATCTTGGTCAAGAAATGCAGGGCATCAGTTCTCAAATTCGCGCATTGTTAGCAACTTATAAATCATTAAACCCTGGAATATTTTTCTTAGATTTAGATACAGGTAACTATATAGATATTAATGGCGAAAAAAGATTTGCTGCTGCAAGTACAATAAAATTTCCCTTGTTAGTGGCTCTTTTCCAAGAAATAGATGCTGGTAGAATTAAACTAACAGATAAATTAGTGATGCGGCGCGATTTAAAGGTTGGCGAATCTGGAATTATGCAATATAAACCCATTGGAAGTAAATTTAGCGTCCTAGAAACTGCTACCTTGATGATGACAATCAGCGATAATACCGCCACAAATCTGGTTCTCGATCGCTTGGGTGGTGCAGCAAAAGTTAGTCAACGTTTTCGTAGTTGGGGATTACAAAATACAGCAATGCGGAATCTACTTCCAGACATCGCTGGCACAAATACAACGAGTTCCAAAGATTTGGTCAGATTGGCGGCGTTAGTTTCTAACAATCGTTTACTATCCCCAAACAGCCGCAATCAAGTTTTAGGGATCATGCGTCGTGTCAAAACTAATAGTTTGCTACCGGCTGGTATTGGTAAAGGAGCTACCATTGCTCACAAAACTGGCACATTGAGATTTATCATTGGGGATGCAGGTATTATTGAAATGCCCAACGGAAAAAGCTATTTAGCAGGCATTTTGGTGCAAAGACCAAACTACGATCGCAAAGCTGGAGATTTTGTCCGTGAAGTTTCGAGAAGAGTCTACAATTACCTAAACCAAACCACAGTTAGCAATATAGAACCGAACTCTAGCGATGCCTCCGGCGGGCTACGCCTACGCACTCGTTAGCAATGGGAAGCGGGGAGTTAATATTTCATACAACCTCTCAATACTTGTCGAGTTTTGGGAAAAGGGGAAACCTTTAACCTTTTCCCAAAACCCAATTCCGAGTTAAAAATACAAAACCCCAGCAGTATTGTACTCTCTCTCATCTATTTTTTAAGGGTTAATACTTATTTATTGAGATTATTTCTAAAAATTTTATGATATCCCAATACGCTTGCGTTAAGGGCTACTGGCAACAATTTTGAGTTTTCGAGACGCGATAAATCGCCGTTTATACAAGTGTTTTGTTGCTCATTCTGAACTGTATTGAATCATATACGTAAATACCACAAAAATAAAATAAAAAAGAGAGCTACTTAAGCAGCTCTCCAGATCATCAGGGTGCATCTACTTACCACAGCATATCATTTTAGGTATGAGGGTTGTCACCAGCTTTTATATGAAGACTTTGTGAAGGAAGACCGGGAAAATACTTACTTGGGAATTGGGTATGGGGCATTGGGCATTGGTTATTCTCCCCTGCCCCCTACCTTATGCCAACAATAATTATTTACCCCGAACTACTTAAACATTCAGTTTTTTCTCGACCAATTCGTTAGTCAGCTTAGGATCGGCACGTTTGCCTGTCTTTTTCAGAACTTGTCCGACAAAGAAGCCTTTGAGGTTGGTGTTACCGTTGCGATACTTTTCTAGTTCTTTGGGATTGGCGGCTATGACTTCATCAACAATGGGTTCCAGTACACTAGGATCGGTGATTAACTCTTGATCGGCAAAGGCTTTCTCAGGAGAAATACCACTCAGCAAATCTGGGAGCTTTTCTTTAGCTTGAGCATTGCTAATTTTACCCGTTTCAATGCGAGTGATGATATCCGCTAAATTGGTGGGAGTCAGGGCGATTTCAGTAATACTGAGTTTTTGCTTATTGAGGTGTGCGGCGATATCTTGAGTAATCCAGTTAGCAGCAGCTTTGGCATTTGCTCCAGATGCGATCGCAGTTTCAAAATATTCGGCTATTGAACGATCTTCTGTCAACACTCGCGCATCGTAAGGGGAAAGCCCCAACTCACTTTCATAATGATGGCGTTTTTGGGCTGGTAATTCTGGTAGTTCGCTCCGCCATTGCTCTAATTGTGCATTTGACACCTCAATTGGTGCTAAATCTGGTTCGGGGAAGTAGCGGTAATCGCTTGAACCTTCCTTAATCCGCATACTACTTGTGCGTTGAGCGCCTTCTTCCCAGAGACGAGTTTCTTGGATAATGCGATCGCCTGCTTCGATGGCGGCGATTTGGCGCTCAATTTCATAGTCAATCGCCCGTTGGATGGCGCTGAAGGAGTTCATGTTTTTAATTTCTACCTTGGTGCCAAACTCCTTTCGTCCCACCGGACGCACGGAAATGTTGACATCGCAACGCAGAGATCCCTCCTGCATATTACCGTCACTCACGCCGAGATACCGGACAATCCGGCGTAATTCTTCGGCATATTCAGCAGCTTCTACTCCAGAACGCAGATCGGGTTCTGAAACAATTTCTACTAATGGGATACCTGCGCGATTGTAGTCTACCAGAGAATAGGAAGAACCAGAAAGGCGAGTCTCGTTCCGAGAGGCTTCGCCAACGCTGCCTGCGTGTACCAATTTTCCCGCATCTTCCTCCATGTGCAGACGCGTAATACCAATGCGTTTGCGAATTGGATTCCCCTCACCATCTACCAACTCAATTTCTAACCAACCATGTTCTGCGATCGGTAGATCGTATTGAGAAATTTGGTAATTTTTGGGTAAATCTGGATAAAAATACTGTTTGCGGTCAAATTTACTATATTTAGCGATTTGACAATTTAGTGCCAAACCAGCCTTGACAGCGTATTCTAATACTTTCTCATTGAGTACAGGTAAAACCCCAGGTAAACCCATACAAATCGGGTCAATGTTAGTATTGGGTTCAGCACCGAATGCCGTAGAGCTATTAGAGAAAATCTTGGTGTTGGTACTCAGTTGACAATGGGTTTCTAGACCAATAATCGCTTCATACTCAGTTTTTACAGTCGTAGCAGTCGTCATAATATCAATAATTTGGGCATAATCCTTGTAGTGGTACTATTGTAGCGGCGTATTGAGTTGCGCTGAAGACGGTTATTTGGGTGAGCAATGCTTACCGTGTTGAGCTTGAAGAAGGTGCAAACCTAAAGTGAAGAAAATCTTGATTATTGGTTCTGGGGGTGCTGGTAAATCTACTCTAGCTCGCGCACTGGGAAGCATTTTAGGTTTAGAAGTAATTCACTTGGATGCTTGGTACTGGAATCCTGGTTGGGTTGAGACTCCAAAAACTGAATGGCAAAGCATAATCCAAGACCTAACCCTACGAGAATCTTGGATTATGGATGGTAACTATGGCGGTACTCTCGACCTTCGTTTGTCGGTTGCAGATACGGTAATTTTTTTGGATTTTCCCCGGATTTTATGTTTGTCGCGAGTAATTAAACGTCGTTTCATCTATGCTGGACAATCTAGACCTGATATGGCATCAGATTGCCCTGAGAGATTGAACTGGGAATTTCTCAAATATATCTGGTCATACCCAATTACTCGTCGTCCTGGAATTCTAGAAAAACTTAGTCAGCCAAGACCAAACCAGCAAGTTATTATTCTCCGCAACCCAACTGAAGTCAGAGAGCTTTTAGAAAAGATTTCCTACTATTAACACTAGCTCTCGCCTAGCATCCCTACGACTAAAACAATATCCTTGGGTTAGCGATAATGGTATACAAACTAAAAAATGCCTGGGAGTGTTGCCGTGTTTCCACCCCAGACATCTTTTATTCTTAACTTGCTCCTCACACACAAATAGATATTATCACTACTTCTATTAAATGGCAAGTATATTGAGTAACATTTTCAAAACTGCACAGGCAATCCAACTTCTGACAAATTAAAAAGCGCTTGGGAGTGTTGCCGTGTTTCCACCCCAAACGCTTTTTATTTTTAACTTGCTCCTCACACACGACTTTAACATATCACTGCTTCTATCAAAAGCAAGTACATAATGTGACACTTTTAAAAGTGTACACTTTATGGTCAATAATTTAGTGTAAAAAGTGACGTACACCAGTTAAGACCATCAGCAAACCCAGTTCGTTAGCAGCAATGATAGAATCTTTATCGCGCAAACTTCCCCCTGGTTGGACAATGGCTGTAATTCCTGCGGCTGCGGCTGTTTTGACTGAATCATCAAAGGGGAAGAATCCATCGCTGGCGAGAGTTGCACCTTTGGCTTTTTCCCCGGCTTGTTCTAGAGCTATTTTAACTGAGCCAACGCGGTTCATTTGACCAGCGCCTACTCCTAGTGTAGTGCGATCGCTGGTCACAACAATGGCATTAGATTTCACATGTTTGCATACTTTCCAAGCAAACAACAATTCGGCTAATTCGTCGGGTGTAGGTTGGCGTTCGGTGACAACTTGCCATTGACTGGTATCAGCAATGATGTCATCGCTAGTTTGGACAAGGAAACCACCTGCGATCGCTTTCACTGTATCCTTAGGGCCGCTGCTCAAATCAGCTAGAGTCAAAACCCGGACGTTAGATTTCTTTGCCAAGATTTTTTGGGCTTCCGCATCACAACTTGGTGCAACCACACATTCTAAAAATGTTTTGATTAACTCGCTAGCCGTAGCCGCATCAATCGGACGGTTGAGTGCGACAATACCGCCAAAGGCAGAAGTAGAATCAGCGTTAAAAGCTTTTTGGTACGCTTCGGA
The DNA here is from genome assembly GCF_017115045.1 of Nostoc sp. NMS8. Taxonomy (GTDB): domain Bacteria; phylum Cyanobacteriota; class Cyanobacteriia; order Cyanobacteriales; family Nostocaceae; genus Nostoc. The sequence continues at coordinate 193,743 of NZ_JABXKK010000116.1, forward strand.
AATTGTACTTCCCAATGCCGTACCACAGGGATTTGTATGTTTGATAATCGTTGCTGCTGGGGTATCAGTAAATTCAGCAATGATTCGGCGTGCGGCTTCTAAATCAACTAAGTTATTGTAACTAAGTTCTTTACCTTGGAGTTTTGTCGCAGCTGCCCATCCTGTTGGAGTAGTACCAGTTTGATACCAAGTGGCGGGTTGATGAGGGTTTTCACCGTAACGCAGAGATTGCAATTGTGTACCGTTCAGGGTGTACTGTTGTGCTTCTGCGAGGTAAGAGGCGATCGCGCGATCGTAACTAGCAGTATGCGAAAATCCTTTTAATGCCGCCTTCTGCCGAAACTCTAGGGAAGCTACGCCGTTATTTTGGCGCAATTCCTGTAAATACTCGTCATACTGTGCTGGATCGCATAATACAGTGAGATGGGCAAAGTTTTTCGATGATGCCCGTAGCATAGCTGGGCCACCAATATCAATTTGTTCAACAGCCTCTAATAATGTTACCCCTGGTTTAGCGATCGTTTCCTCAAAAGGATATAGATTCACCACCACTAAATCAATCGGGCGAATTTGGTTATTTTCTAAATCTGTAATATCTTCGGGAAAATCTCGCCGTGCCAAAATCCCGCCATGAATTCGGGGATGTAGTGTTTTTACACGTCCACCTAAAATTTCTGGAGAACCTGTATAATCTGCAACTTTGGTGACAGGGAGTCCCGCATCTTTGAGGGCTTGGGCTGTTCCCCCACTGCTGATTAAATCAAAGTCGAATTCTTCAACCAAGCTACGGGCTAGGTCAATTATACCAGTTTTATTAGATACACTCAGCAGGGCTAGACGCGCCATTGATCAATTCCTTAAAAGTAGGCTAGAAGCGAAGGATCTCAAGTTTTGCATAAGCCTTGGTTTACTTCAAGACCATTTTGAATTTTAGATTTTAGATTTTGGATTGGGAATCGCTTTCTGTGTCTGGGTTTTGTGAAACCATCTGTGGCAATCATTTTTCAAATTGGTATTAGTCTCTAAATATCAAAAGCTAGAACTGTAACTGTAGCCATCTTCCTTACCGATTACTTATCGATCTCATCAAATAATTACTGATGATTTACTACCAGAATTGGAAATTACCCCTCATGCAATCTTTCAGCAAGCTGGATTAAATCCCTAAAATTTCATTAGAAATCAACAGTTTTTAGCGATCGCTATTTTCTGGCATCCAGCGAATTGAATCTTCTGAACACCATCCTGCTTGAAGATGAAGCAGATAACATACAGTTAATGTAAAACATTGCTTGTTTCCGAAAACGATACCTCAAACTGTGAAATATATGTATTATAAGAATACTACTATTGAAAATCTGCGGTAAAGACTTATGTAGTCCCTGGTATCAATCAAACTTACTTCAATGGCGAATGCTAACAATCCTTAGATAACGGACTCTAGGAGAATTACTTGTTCGTGAAAATTTGCCAAGAAATTATTTGATTGCAGTCACCAAGGCAGAAAAGTCATGGAACAAATTTATAAATATCCGCGTACCCATCACATTGAGGGTTCGCGTTTGCAACCTGGGGATGAAGACCTCAATAGCATTCCTTTTAGTGCGATTAAAAACCAGTATGTAGTAGTTGAAGAAAAAGTTGATGGTGCAAACGCAGCTATTAGCTTTACATCTGATGGACAAATCCGACTGCAAAGCCGGGGACACTACTTAACTGGTGGGGCGCGAGAAAAGCACTTTAATTTATTTAAACAGTGGGCACACACTTACGCCGCAGCATTTTGGGAAGTTTTGGGAAGTCATTTTATTCTCTTTGGAGAATGGCTGTATGCCAAGCACACGGTTTTTTACGATGCTTTACCCCACTACTTTCTAGAATACGATGTGCTGGATTTAGAAAAGCAAGTTTTTCTGTCCACTAAAAGCCGTCAGCAGTTACTTGCTGGGCTACCTCTAGTTTCAGTACCCATATTGTTTGCTGGTGAACTCCAATCTTACAAGCAACTTATTAAGTTGGTGGGTGAGTCCCATTATCAAACTGCTGCATATATGCAACGTTTCCAGCAAATTTGTCAGGAACTTGGACTTGATGTTGAGCGTTCCCTAAAACAAACTGACCAAAGTTCTTTGATGGAAGGTTTATACATCAAAGTTGAGCCGAGACATATCGTTACTCATCGGTATAAATATGTGCGTTCGAGCTTTTTAACAACCATTCTGCAATCGGATAGGCATTGGCTGAACCGCCCAATAATACCAAATCAGTTGTGTATCGGTGCTGATTTGTTCGCATGACCTTCTGGACTTTGTGGCGAAAGGTAGTTAAAGGTCATTAAAAATATAAAACAAACAAGTAAATTTGAGGATAGCAATATGAATACTTCGGTGCAATTTTGGTCATTTCCTTATTGCCCCAGCGATGTCTACGACGGGCTGCGCCTACGCAACTGGTCGATAGATTGGTCAGCATTGGAAGCAAAATTTGATTGGTTGCGATTGCTTGCTGATTGCCCCCAAGACCCACGTTATCATGCTGAAGGAAATGTTCTCACCCACACAAAGCTAGTATGCGAGGCATTGGTGGCATTACCCCAATGGCGGGCATTGCCAGCTACAGAACGTTCTGTGTTGTTTGCTGCGGCTTTGCTACACGATGTCGCTAAACCTGCTTCTACTCAAATAGAAACAGATGGCAGCATCACCTCCAAAGGTCATGTACTGCAAGGTGCAAAAATGGCACAGGAGATTCTCTGGGATTTGGATGTGCCCTTTCATCAACGACAGGCAATTGTAGCTTTGGTGAAATATGGTAGCTTGCCCTTGTGGTTTTGGGACAAACCCAACCCCGAACGGGCAGTCATTAAAACAAGTCAAATTATTCGTTGCGATTTACTGGGTTTACTTGCAGAAGCAGATGTGAAAGGGCGCAACTGTGACGATCAAATACAGTTATTGGAACGAATTGAGTTTTTTCGGGAATTTTGCCAGGAAAATCACTGTTTTGATCGGCCACGAGTATTTTCGTCAGCCCATAGTCGGTTTGTTTATTTTCAAAAAGAAGATGGCAACCCAGACTATGCAGCTTATGATGATACACGCTTTCAGGTGGTGATGATGTCAGGATTACCTGGTTCTGGAAAAGATACTTGGATTCAAGAAAATCTCCCTGAGTGGGGCGTAATTTCTTTAGATAAACTGCGAAAGACAATGGGAATTAATCCTAAAGACGACCAAGGTGCAGTAGCAAATGCAGCGAAGGCGATCGCTAAAGAGTATATGCGAAGTGGACAATCCTTTGTATGGAATGCAACCAACCTCAGCCGCCAACTGCGGGGGATGCTAGTTCGTTTGTTTGGCAGTTACCAAGCCAGTATTCGGATTGTGTATTTAGAGGCAGCTTGGGAAGAATTGCTGAGAAGAAATGGCGATCGGACTGCAAAACTGCCAGAAAAAGTACTTTACCGGATGAAAAATCGTCTAGAAGTGCCTGATATTACCGAAGCATCTGCTATAGATTGGATAGTAAAATGAAAATTCGAGATCACAAAGACGCGATAAATCGTCATTAAAACAAAAGACTCATAAATCGTCATTAAAACAAAAGACTCATTATTGTAGAGACGGCGATTCATCGCGTCTCTTGCCTTAACCAACAGCTTAGGCTGTTTCATTACCTTTTTTGGCATTGGGGTTTGCGCCTGTAGCCAATAATTCTTTTACACGCTGGGCATCACGTGACTCAATAGCGGCAATTAGCTGCTCGTCCATAATTATTTTATACCTACCTATTCAGAGTTATCTAGTTATTTTGCCGATTCAACTCCAACTAGTGTCTAAGATGACGATCGCATTCTTTGGTCTAGTAGCAAATACCGCTAAATACTAAGCTGCTTGAAGAGATAGGATCTATGTACAAAAGTAGAATTTAGGAGTAAACCTCTGTCTTTACAAGCTATTACCGTTCCCACAGCAACTTCTCAACCCCCCGCAGGCTTAATTGTCACTTTGCATGGTTGGGGTGCTAACGCTGAGGATGTAGCATCTTTGTTACCCTCGCTCAACTTACCTGATTACCAGTTTGTATTGCCCAATGCACCTTTTCCTTATGCCTATTCCCCGATAGGGAGGGCATGGTATGATCTACGGGTGGAAAATATGTATGAAGGGTTGCCAGAAAGTCGGCAACTGTTAACAGATTTCTTGGAATCTTTAGAAAGTAGCACTGGCATACCTTTATCACGCACCATTTTAAGTGGATTTTCTCAAGGCGGAGCAATGACTTTGGATGTCGGCTCAAAATTACCCCTAGCAGGTTTAGTTGTCATGAGCGGATATTTACATCCTGATGCACTAACAGCAGCTAAAAGTAAAATTCCGCCGACTTTAATCACTCACGGTAGATATGATGAAGTTGTTCCCCTGCAAGCTGCTTTGAAGGCACAGGAAACTCTCAAGTCTCTAGGAGTGGCGGTAGAATACCACGAATTTGATATGGGGCATGAAATACATTTACCAACGTTAGAAGTGCTACGAAATTTCGTTGTCAATACCATTGGCTAGTCAGCATTACAAATTTTTGATAAATTCTCGTACAAATTCTGACAATTTTCACGAAAATAATGGCCTCTAATGAGTAATATATATTGGGTGGCTGCGTTTGGTGCAACTTAACCCAGGCTGAAGGCGAGTGCTGCATAAGGGAGGGGCAAGCATTATGACAACTCTAAGCATTTCCCAAAAAGAAATTGCTGCCATGAGCGCAGTAGAAGTAGAAGAACTAGCTACACGTCTGGAACTGGATAATTATAGTAATGCTTTTGAGGGTTTAAATGATTGGCATCTATTGCGAGCGATCGCATTTCAGCGTCCAGAGTTAGTTGAACCCTATATCTACCTCTTAGACTTAGAACCTTACGATGAAGCCTAGTTGAGAGTTAGGAGTTAGGAGTTAAGAGTTAGGATTTATAACTATTTTGTAACTACTTACTCCTAACTTTTTACCATGACTAATCCAAAATTGAACAGGGTTCTAATTGGTGTAGGTGGCGGTATCGCCGCCTACAAAATTTGTGAACTGGTTTCGAGACTGTTTAAAACTGGGGTAGAAGTCCGAGTCATCCTCACCCGTTCGGCACAAGAATTTATCACACCTCTGACTCTAGCAACCCTATCTCGTCATCCCGCCTACACAGATGATGATTTTTGGCAAGCAACTCACTCTCGTCCGCTGCATATTGAGTTGGGTGAATGGGCAGATGTCATGGTAATTGCCCCTTTAACAGCTAATACATTAGCAAAGTTAGCCTACGGGATGGCGGATAATTTACTCACAAATACTGTGCTGGCTTCTACTTGTCCCGTGCTGTTAGCACCTGCAATGAATACGGATATGTGGGAACAGCAATCGGTGCAGCGGAATTGGCAACAGCTATTGATAGATTACCGATATCATGGGATGGGTACAGCATCAGGATTATTAGCGTGCGATCGCGTCGGTGCTGGTAGATTGGCAGAACCTCCAGAAATTTTAGCTCATGTCCAATCGTTGTTACACACTCAAGGTAAACGAGATTTAGTCGGTAAACGAGTGTTAATTAGCGCTGGGGGAACGCGAGAGTATCTTGACCCAGTAAGGTTTATTGGTAATCCTTCCACAGGTAAAATGGGATTAGCTTTAGCGCAGGCGGCACTTCATCGAGGGGCAAGTGTCACCTTGGTACATGGCCCAGCTAATTGGGATGTCCCATTGGGAGTGCAAGCAATTCCTGTCATTAGTGCCGAGCAAATGCAGCAGGTTATGGTGGAATGTTTACCCAATGCTGATGTCATTGTGATGTCGGCAGCCGTGGCAGATGTGAAGCCACGAGATTATAGTACAGAAAAATTGCCCAAGCGATCGCTCCCCCAAGCTTTACCTTTGGAACCAGTACCGGATATAGTCGCCCAGTTAGCACAACATAAACAGCCGCATCAAATATTAATTGGTTTTGCAGCACAAACTGGGGAGATTGTCAAGCCTGCGTTAGAAAAATTAGAAAATAAAAAACTCGATGCGATCGTTGCCAATCCCATCGATCGACCTGATAGTGGTTTTGGTAGCGATAATAATCAAGCGATATTTTTAGATAGTCAAGGAAATCAGCTAGAAATTGCACCTTGTTCTAAATTAGAAATGGCTCATCAATTATTTGATTTTGTCATTACGGAATTTTAGATTTTAAATCTCTCAACATCCCTCTTAAGTGTGAAAGTAACTCATAACTCTAGATAGTGGCGTTAGTGGTTAAGGATGGCTAATCTAGATAAAGTTGATTCACTACTCACTCTGGTTTGATTCACCACACAAATCTTCAGTGGCGCGTACTGGAGGGAAATTCACTGCCTCTCTGGATAGCCTCAGTTAATAGCCTCAATTAAATGTTCTTTAGCATAGCGACAAATATGAAAGCAGATCAACTTCTGAAAAACTATGCCGCAGGTGTCAGAGATTTTACTGGTGTTAACTTGAGCGAGGCCAACTTAAGGGAAGCCAATCTCAGTGGTGTAATTTTAGATAAAGCAATTTTAGATGGAGCTAATCTGAGTCACGCTAATTTAAGCCACGCCAGTTTGATTGAGACAGATTTAAATGGAGCAGATTTGAGCAATGCCGATCTCAGTGGTAGCAACTTAAGCGGAGCTATTTTGGAGGGAGCTATCTTGGATGGAGCTGCAATGGAAGGAGCTAATTTGAATCGCGCTGATTTGACGGTTGCGAAACTAATTGACACTAACTTGAGTGAGGCAGATTTACAGGAAGCAAGTTTGATAGCGGCGAATCTAGATGGAGCCGATTTAAGTGGTGCAGATTTAACTGTAGCTGACTTGTCTCAGGCGAATCTTACTCAAGCAGATTTGAACCAGACTAATTTGAGCGGAGCAAATTTGGATGGAGCCAATATAGAAGGAACAATCCTTGATGAGAATGTTTGACACACTCATACTTGGTTTAGCCACTCCAACCACTGCACCAATATCGATGCTGTCACATACATCCCGTTCGACGGCGTAATTATCTCCCAATTCATAATACAGATAAGTAGGCAGGCACAAATAAATATAACTATGTAACGAAAAGTAAAAGTGGTGAAAACCTTGTGATTGCTTCACTCCACTTCGTTACGTTCGCAATGACATAGTTATAAATTTTCTCACCCACCTACTTAAGCTTGTTGTTCATCTGAGGCTGGGCAAACCTATCTAACTTCACATTCAGGTGGCTGTTTGCTCCATGTTAGTCAAATGCCGCCTTGTTCATCCGTTGAAACCGATGGTTTGGGGAAGCGATCGCCCATAGTATCATAGGCATCTACAACCAATCGCATAGCTAATTTAAAAGCGGATTGGCTCGGTTGTAAAATTCCATATTCATCTGTTTCATCCTCTTCCAAAAGAGCAACGAGCCGCTTTAATGTCACTGTTGATTGTCATAATTAAAACAATTGACTCTCAACTATCAATGGTGAACTCTACCCTCGTTGTCACACTCTATGTCAACCCTCTGACAGGGAATGATACCAATACTGGTTCACGGTTGAGTCCGTTTAAAAGCCTCACCCGTGCCTTAAAATTAACCAAAATCCAGACGATAATTCATCTGGAATCGGGAAATTACAGCGCTGCTAGTGGTGAGATGTTCCCACTGGTCATCCCTGGAGGGACGACAGTGGTGGGTAATGAAGCAAAAAAGGGTGCAGAGATTGTAATTTACGGGAGTGGTGAGTATCAAAGTCTCAGCTTTGGTATGCAAAATATTACACTGCTCTTGGTAGATAATGCCTGTGTTTTAGGTGTAACTGTTACCAATCCTTCGGTCAAGGGTACTGGTATCTGGATTGAATCGGCTGTACCTACTTTAGCTAACAATACTTTAAGTGACTGTGGGCGAGAAGGTGTGTTTACCACTGGTACTGCCAAGCCCACAATTTCAGATAATATATTTGTGCAAAATACTGCTAGCGGTTTAGTAATGGCAGGTCATAGCCAGGGAGAAGTACTGCGGAATGTATTTCAAAGAAACCCTTTAGGCATAGCAATTAGTGATTTTGCGGCTCCAACGATCGCCAATAATAAATTATCAGAAAATCGCACAGCGATCGCACTTTCTCGCAACGCCCAACCTCTACTGCGTCAAAATCTCATTGCTCAAAATACCCAAGGTGGTCTATTAGTCAATGGCAATGCAGTCCCCGATTTAGGTAATACCCAAAATCCCGCCAATAATATTTTTCGTGATAATCATGAATTTGATTTATATAATGCTACTACACAAAAATTAGTTTCCGTAGGTAATCAATTAAATCCTCTTCTAGTCAAGGGTTTGATAGAATTGCTCCCAATCAATCAAGTAGCAGTTAGCACTAGTTATTTTGATACCTCGACACAATCCCCATCTCCCGAACTAAATGGACATTGGGCAGAACCATTTATTCAGGCATTAGTGAGCATGAATTTAACTCATGCTTTTGCTGATAGTCGCTACCAGCTAGATAAATCCATGACTCGCGCCCAGTATGCAGATATGGTGGCGATCGCCTTTAACCCATTTTCCAAAATCCTAGCACCTGATTTTACGGATGTACCCAAGGATTTTTGGGCTTATAGCGCTATCCAAATTGCGGCTAGCGGTGGCTTTGTTGGCGGATTTAGCGATCGCACTTTCCGCCCCGATCAACATGTGCAGCGGCTACAGGTGATTGTCTCCCTAGTGAATGGAGTGGGACTACCAGCAGTTGATAGCGATATTTTGGAAGTATATAGCGATCGTCATACCATTCCCGACTATACCCGAAAAGCCGTTGCTACTGCTACACGATGGGGAATAGTTGTCAACTATCCAGATCCGAAAGTGCTTGCACCTTCACGTTTAGCAACACGCGCCGAAGTTGCAGCAATGGTTTATCAGGCATTAGTCGCCATTGGGAGAACACCGCCGATTACAGAGCTTTTAAACTAATTAAAGTACACTAAATGCCCAATGCAATGCCCCAGTCCCCAATCCCCATCTCATTCATAGTGTAAATAATTGAAAATTTATATAAATCAGTCTATGTAGGGTTGCATTCTAGGAGTTGGCAAGTAAAATAGGGGACACTGCTTATCGTTTTGGTAACTTGTGGGAAAAAAACCATGTAGTTAAAAGCACGTTAGGCTAATATGCAGTGGGTGACAAATCTTAGACCTATTGCCTAAAGCTAATAGCCCCATGTTAACAACACTTCCAGATACTTCTGCCAACTTGGCGATCGCCTTATTAATTAACTATAGTTTTGATCTCAGTGGATATAGTGCCAATGAGCTAGTTGAGCGTTGGCAAACGCAATACCCACTTAATTGGCTACACCTGGCAGTGATTGAGGCACTATATCAAGGTCGTTATAAAGCGGTTTCTGTACAACAAATCTTAGTATTTTGGCAGCGCCGGGATCAGGCTACATATCATTTCAATATGGAATTTGAACGTATGGTTTGTAGCAAGTTTCCCCAAAGCTTAACCTCATCGCCGACACCAGCCCTAGCACCAGCGAAGAAAAATCCCACTGTAGAGAAAGTGACGAGTCCTCAATTACCACCATCAAAGATTCGCAACGGCTATCAATACAGCAATACTGCAACTCTACAACTGAAAAGCTCCCAATCAAAGGCATCTTTAGCTGAAGAAGAAGGAAAGCAGGAAGATAGAGAGAATAAAACTGCTTTGAAGTCTTCGCTTTCTGGGAAATTTGCCTCTTCGGCAACCCTTCAGCTAGCATCTACTGTCAGCCAAAGGCAAACTTCACAAGAAAGTCCTCCACCTTCCCCATCACTAAGCCATCATCAACGACAGCCAAAACTGCTGCCGCCTGCTACTATTCATGCCCCAATCGGGCAATTTACTCCAGAAACAAGCGATCGCTCTGACTCTTTTACCTCTAAACTTAAAGCGATGTCTGGGGAACAGAATTCAAGTGTGGGGAGTGGGCGAAGAGGAGCAGGGGAGCAGGGGAGCAGGGGAGCAGGGGAAGCAAGAGCGGAATAACTAATGCCCAATGCATTTTAGGTTTTTATTCTGTAACTAAGAGCTTAAAACGCTCATCGTCGGCAATCTCATCAAAATCTAGGTCGGTTGCTGCGTCTTCTTTATACCTGGGATCGAGTTCAATTGCTTGTTGTAGAGTTAGCAGAGATCGTTCAACTTGTCTTTGCAGTGCGTAACAAGCTGCTTTGTTGTAATGGGCACTGGCATAATCTGACTTAATTTCTAAGGCTTTGTTAAAACTAGCGATCGCTTCATCATCGCGTCCCAATCTCACTAAAGTATAACCGCGTTTATCCCAGATTTTGGGAGAATTGGGCTGGAATTCTAAAGCTCTATCGAAGGAGACTATTGCCTCTTCATATTGTTCTAATGCTATTAGAGAAAGACCGCGATTCAACCAAGCAACGGCATCATCAGGCTTGATTTGTGTAGCTTTCTCAAATGAGGCAAAGGCTTGCTGATGTTGTTGTAAGTTTCCCAAAGCAACGCCGCGATCGCACCAAGCTTGATGATAATCTGGTTGAATCTGAATAGCGCGATCGTAGGACGAAATTGCATCTTTGTAGCGTTTTAACCTTCCGAGAGTTAGCCCTCGTTTTAACCAAGCCACAGGTTCATCAGCTTGGATTTTAACCACTTGGTTGTAAGCTGCGATCGCATCTTCATAGCGTCTTTGAGAAAACAAGGCATCTCCCTGTTTTACATACTCATCAGCAGTGAATTCTGGTTGTTGTGGCTGTTCCTGTATTTCTTCTTCAATTTCAGAATTCACTACCTCTGAAACAGATTCAGGTATAACTTCAGTTAATTCTTGAAGGATGAGATTCTTTCTTTCTTGAGCATCTAACTGTAACTCAGATAGTTGAGAGACAAACTCAGTTTCTAATCTTTCTAACTTCTCCAAAATTAGAATCTTTGGTTGTTGAGTATTCCATTGTAATTCTGAGAATTGCGAAGTAAATTCAGAACCAGATTTTTCTAAATTTTCAATGATTAGTTCTTTACTCTTTTGAACATCTACTTGTAACTCAGATAGCTGAACCGCAAACTCTGATTGTAATGCTCCTAAATTATCAACAATTTTATTTTTTTGCTCAACAGCATCTATTTGTAATTCAGATAATTGAAATTTCAATTCTTTATCGAATATTCTTAAATTTCCCAGCGTGATATCTTTTTGGTTTTGAGCATCTATCTGTAATTCTGATAATTTTGCAGCAAATTCTGACTGCAATCTATTTAAGTTTTCAAAAGCTATATCTCTTTGCTTTTGAGCATCAGACTGCCATCCAGAAAGTTGAGATGTAAACTCAGACTTTGATACTTCTAAATCAGCAATAGCTAATTCTTGCTGTTGTTGCACACCTAACTTCAAATCAGCTAGTTCTTCTGCTATGACAGAGGCTAATTTTCCGAGATTCTCCAGTGCTATATCTCTTTTATGTTGATAATCTAACTCTAAATTAGATAGACTAGAAGCAAATTTAGACTCTAAATTTTCTATATTTTCTTGAGATTTTTGGAGTTCAGCTTCTAATTTACTTAATACCTGTGATTTAGCTAAATTTAGCTCAGATGTAAAAATAGATACATTCTCTTGTTCGCTTTTAATTTTTTGTTGTAAAGCAATAGTTTCCTGTTCTAATTCATAGTTTATTTTTTTGGCTTCTTGAATAACATTTTCAGCCTCTTCTTTAGCAGTGGTAAGCTGATTTTGTAATTTTTCCATTCCCTGTAGTTGTTGCATTGCCCTATCAACAATTTCACGAATTACCGTTCGTCGCAGAAGCCATAACGAGGCCAGGACTGCAATTGGAAATAGACTCAATATAACTAGCCAAACATCAAGTAAGATAGTTGTACGGCTAAAAGCGCTATTAAGATCAGATTGGACTTGCTGTTGAACTCGCTTTTCCCTTCGTAGTCGTGCTAGTTCTTCCCGTTCCTGATTCGATAACACCGGAGTAGGAGTTAATACTGGATTAGGTGATGGTGCAGATTGTCCACTGGCAATTCCAACGGATAACAGTAAGGGTAAAAAAACAATAGTGCTTTTGACAATTAAAGCGAAAACAGCTTGATTTTTGCTCTTCATAACAACCATCTCAGTCTGTCGGTCAGTTTTTGAAGCGGCGTGCCTCTTTTCAATCTATAACAGAATTAAGTAGTGAAATGTTGTAGAGACCATGAGAAATGCTGAACAATCCTTAACTAATTTGTTTCTTCGTACTTTATTGTACATACAACTTCAGTAGTGGAGTGCAGTCATTTTTGGACTTATCATTATAACATTACTTAAGTTGTACCTACTGCCAAAGAGGGCAAAAACCAATTGGCACTAGCATTAGATTATCTAGGGTAAACAGATTACTCATCCGAAAAATAACTTAACAAAGGCGGTAGAAAATGGGTCGCATCAATCCTTATACACTGCAATTGCAGATTACCCGAATGTTTGAACAAGGGCAATCATTTTTTGCCACAACAAAAGTACAGGAATGGTTAAAAGAACGCAAACATAATCCAGAAGATTATGACATTATTTTCCATAAAAAACCTGCGCCTCCTGGTTCCAAAGAAGTGATGGTAGTGGAAATTGAATTACGACGTAAAGATGGACAACCTGTAGATCCTTGGTTGCAAGAACAAGCAAATCTCCATGCTTGATTTTGGCAACAAGCAATTTTTAATTTAAATCCATACTATCTTAATAGAATTTACAAAAATAGGGCGTTCCCAATTGCGGAACGCTCTTTATTATCTTGAGATGGAGCATAAATATCTTTTAAAGTATCTAAAGTTAATCCGATTCACCCTATTAGGTGAATCTAATGGGTGAGGCAGAAAAAATACAAAATATAGTACCTTAAGGCTAGAACTGGTTGCTTGATACAGCAATTTATAGACTCAAAATTTAGGAAGTAGATGATGACTGTAAACCAAATTATGGGAGATTCACCAAATCAGATTTATGGCAATTTTGGTAAACGTTTTTTTGCCTGGATGATGGCGAAAAGTAGCGGCACGTATGATAAAATTATCGGCGATCGCAAACGTTCACTTTTTGCGAATCTCCAAGGTAAAGTATTAGAAATTGGCCCAGGAACAGGCCTTAATTTACCCTACTACCCTAAAGATATCCACTGGATAGGAATTGAGCCAAACCCACATATTCATTCCTATCTCAAAAAACAGGCAGAAAAACTTAATTTAAACATCGACCTCCGCATTGGCAATGTAGAATGGTTAGATGCAGAAGATAACAGCATAGATACTGTTGTTAGTACATTAGTTTTGTGTTCAGTACCGAATATAGACTATACATTACAGGCAATTTTAAGAGTACTGAAACCAGGTGGACGCTTCTTATTTATTGAACATGTCGCTGCACCTCAAGGAAGTTTATTGCGACAAATGCAAAACAGAATTAGTCCGATTTGGAAAGCAATCGGTGATGGTTGTTATCCAGATAGAGAAACTTGGATAGCCTTAGAAAATGCTGGTTTTAGCAGCATTAATTATGAGCGATTTGATGCAACATTGCCGATTGTTAGTCCTCATATTATTGGCGTAGCGACAAAGTGAAAAAACTGTTTGGGGTTGCGGAATAAATTATTAAATAACCCCACAGCTTGAGCGGTGGAGTTATTTAATAATTTTAGGGATTCTCGCGCAAGAAATCAGTAATTTTATCTAATTCCTGCTGATTAAGGCGAAATTCACCAGCACCGATGATTCCTTCCACCTGCTTAGAATTGCGTCCACCAACGATCGCAGCTGTCACCGCCGGATTGTTTAAAGTCCAAGCGATCGCTACTTCACCCGGCGAGCGATCGTGTTGTTGACCAATGTGCTGCAACACCTCCACCAGCTTCAGGTTACGAGATAGGCGTGGCTCCTGAAATTCACTACTATTCTTGCGCCAATCATCATCTGGCAAATTAGCAACCCGCTCAGGTGTAATCGCTCCTGTGAGCAAGCCAGACTGCATAGGTGAATACACAATCACGCCGATATTATTTTCCTTAGCAAAAGGCAGAATTTCCTTGTCTACATCGGGCTTCACCAGAGAATAAGGCGGTTGCAATGACGTAACTGGTGCAATTTCCTGAATACGTTTCAACTGTTCTACATTGAAATTTGAAACCCCGATATAGCGAACCTTCCCCTCATCCTTGAGCTTGGCCAGAGTTGTCCAACCTTCTTCAATGTCTGAGTCAGGATTGGGCCAGTGGATCTGGTAGAGATCAATGGTTTCAATCTCAAGTCGGCGCAGACTATCTTCAACCTCGCGCCGCACAGAATCCGCCTTGAGGCTACGACCAATTTCGCCCTTTTCATCCCAAATCATTGAGCATTTCGTGAAAACGTAGGGGCGACTAGATCGACCTTTGAGCGCTTTAGCAACAACCTCTTCCGAATGTCCCAGACCGTAAATAGCTGCGGTGTCAATCCAATTAACGCCGAGATCGAGAGCGCGATTGATCGCTTCAATGGATTCTTGGTCGTCCTGCGTTCCCCAACCAAAAGCCCATCCACCTCCACCAATTGCCCAGGCCCCAAAGCCAATTGGAGTAATGTGAAGCTCTGAATTACCAAGCTGTTTGGTTTGCATATCTACCTTCTTTAAGAATTTTTGAGTCAATTGTTAGTTTAAGCTGCAAATATTTGCTCAACAGCTATCTGAAGTGTGAATTACTACTAGTACAGCAAGGCGGAATTACAAACGTTCATCGCCCACTCCCCATTACCCCTTATCCCCAGAGGGGGCCCCACCATCCCCAATCCCAATTCTCAATGCCAAATGCTGCCCCAAGACTCGTATGATCAACATATCAGGAAAACATAACAGCCAGATTTTTACCGCAAAACATGGGCAGTATTTGGGAAATCGATTTTTACTCTCGTCCGATTTTGGACGCTAACCAAAAAAAAGTTTGGGAAGTCTTAGTCTGCGAAAGCCCCTTAGATATTGGCGCAAAAGCAGATTCTTTGTTTCGTTATGCTCAATATTGTCCCAGTACCCAGGTAAATTCGGGCTGGTTGCGGACAGCGTTGCAGGAGGCTATTAACCAAGCTGGAAAAGCACCAACTAAAATCCGCTTTTTCCGCCGCCAAATGAACAATATGATTACTAAAGCCTGCCAAGATTTGGGCATTCCCGCCCAGCCTAGCCGCCGGACTTTAGTTCTCAACCAATGGTTAGAACATCGGCTCAAGGAATTCTATCCCCAAGAACCAGGGTATCAAGGGGGGACTAATCCCTCAGTCCGCTTAGAAAAACCTTTGCCGCAACGTTTACCAGATGCTTTGGAAGGACAGCAGTGGGTATTTGTCACCTTAGATGCTGCGGATTTGGCAGAAATGCCAGAGTGGGAAATTGGCTTTGGTGAAGCTTTCCCTTTAGATTTGGTGCAAGTGTCACCCGAAGCTCGTATTCCTGGTATTTTAATTTTCTCACCAAGAGCCTTGCCCTTGGCAGGTTGGATGTCTGGTTTAGAATTGGCTTTCTTAAGATTTGATAACAGTGAAGAGGCAAGATTGCTGTTAGAAACTGGTGTAACTGAAAGCTGGATTGTAGCAAATATCAAAAAACCTCAAATTTTAGCAGAAGCCAAAGGTTTTGAAGAAGCCAAGCAAAAAGCTAATGGTGTGCATTTTATCGGTGTACAGTCTGATCCCAAAGCCCAATCTTTTGCTGGTTTTTGGCTGTTGCAAGAGGTTAATCTTTGAATATGGGTATTGGGGGACTGGGGACTGAGGAGACAAAGAGAATAACCATGCCCAATGACCAATGACCAATGACCAATGACTAATGACTAGAAACGTTGAGACATGGCAATGATTTGGGATAATTAACTGCGTCCATCAGTGTTGATCTGTGGTTTCAACGCAACTGCTGAAACATGCTGATGATTTTTGGATGGTTATCTGCGTTTATCAGCGGAAAGTGTAATTGTCGGCTTTTGGCAATTTAGATTTTCTTGGACAGCGTTGATATGCGGTTCAAAATCCACAATTCACTAAGGGTCATGGGTTCTGAAAATTTGTCACAAGATACACTAGCAGAACAGCTGCTGGAACTAGCTATAAAATCTGGAGCAGAAGCAGCTGAGGTGTATCAGTCGCGATCGCTTTCTCGTCCAGTGTTTTTTGAGGCAAACCGGCTCAAACAGCTAGAAACCAACCAATCTGAAGGTACAGCACTAAGGCTTTGGCGAAACGGGCGTCCGGGACTGACGGTAGCTTACGGTTTTGTCACGGCCGAAGTTATGGTGGAAAAAGCTCTGGCATTAAGTCAACTTAATCAACCAGAACCAGTAGAATTGGGCTCTAACTTTCAGCCCTCCTACCCAGATTTAGGGGAAAGTGTGCCCATAGAGGTTTTGGTAGATTGGGGCAAAGAAGCGATCGCACTCATCCGTGATTCCTATCCCGATATTGTGTGCAATGGTGACTGGGAATGTGATATTGAAACCACTAGACTAGTCAATACCAAAGGTTTAGATTGTCACTATACTGACACTACCCTCAGTTGCTATGTATCCGCCGAATGGGTACGTGGCGATGATTTTTTGAATGTTGCCGATGGACAAACTCAACGGGGTGGACTCGACCCGGAGAGATTAGCTAACCAAATTTTACAACGGTTAATTTGGGCTAGAGAAAATATCTCACCTCCGACTGGTCGCATCCCGGTTTTGTTCACTTCTAAAGCTGCTGATATGCTTTGGGGTACTGTGCAAGCAGCGTTAAATGGCAAGCGAGTCTTAGAAGTAGCTTCTCCTTGGGCAGAACACCAGGGTAAGGCAGTAGTTGCACCCAGCCTCACCCTCTACCAAGACCCGGAAGCTGGCCCTTACAGTTGTCCTTTCGATGATGAAGGCACTCCGACTCAATCTTTAGTATTTATCCAAAATGGGGTTTTACAGCACTTCTATGGCGATCGCACCACTGGACGCCAACTCGGTACTAACACCACCGGAAATGGCTTTCGTCCCGGTTTAGGCAGCTATCCCACCCCTGGTTTATTTAATTTTCTCATCCAGCCAGGTTCGGCATCACTACCAGATTTGATTAGACAATTAGATGATGGCTTAATTGTGGATCAAATGCTGGGTGGTGGCGGCAGTATTTCTGGAGATTTTTCAATCAACGTTGATTTAGGCTACCGCGTCCAAAATGGTCACGTAATTGGGCGCGTAAAAGATACTATGGTTGCAGGTAATGTCTACACAGCTCTAAAGCAATTGGTGACATTGGGCAACGATGGTGATTGGAATGGTTCTTGTTATACTCCATCTTTGATAGTAGAAGGGCTATCCACCACAGGGAGAAACAATTGAAGAAGAATTCAGAATTCAGAATCAAGACACTCTTGCTTCTTGGTAGGGGGACGGTGACTTTTTTGTTGACCTGACTTGCGATCGCTTCGCTAACACCACTAGTGGTCTGTCCCATTAATTCTTAGAATTTTCCCCTCCGCACCCCGCACCCTGCCCCTCTGCCTCTTTTCAATGCCCTGAAATAGTCAGCTTATCGGCGAGAAATAATCTTCTGATTTCCCGCCACTCTTGCTTATTAAACGAATGGATTCAATTTGAATCGACTTTTCTAAAGCCTTTGCCATATCGTATAAAGTCAGGGCAGCGACAGAAACAGCGGTTAAGGCTTCCATCTCTACACCAGTTTCAGCTTTAGTTTTGACTGTGGCTTGAATTTGATAACCAGGTAGTTGGGGATCGGGTGTAATTTCGACTGCGATTTTTTGCAAAGGCAAGGGATGACACAGAGGAATTAAAGTGGCTGTTTGCTTGGCTGCCATAATTCCAGCCAATCTTGCAGTTGCCAACACATCCCCTTTTGGTACATTTCCGGCTTGAATGGCAGCGAAGGTGGCTGGTAACATCCGCACATTGGCGGCGGCTACGGCTTGGCGAATGGTGGGTGCTTTACCCGTCACATCTACCATCTGTGCCTGTCCTTGGCGATCTAGATGGGTTAGGTTCGCAAAATTAGATGGAAATTTATCTTGCGTCATTTGGTTAGAACGTGTTAATATAGATTGTCGGTGAGGGCGTGTAGCTCAGTGGACTAGAGCACGTGGCTACGGACCACGGTGTCGGGGGTTCGAATCCCTCCTCGCCCGTTTTTAAGAGTTGAGAGTTAGGAGTGATGAGTTAAATTTCATCACTCCTAAGTTTTAAGTCGTTTAAGGCGTAAGCATCTGGAGCTAGACCTAGTGCGAAGCGTAGGGAATTGGATAAATTTTTGCTCGATTGGGTGAGAAAGATCACAAGTGCTAAAAAAGTGATTGCAGCACCGTAGCCAAACATATTCCGGTAGCCTACAAGTTCGGCGATGATACCCAAAAGAGGAGCAGCGATCGCAATCCCCATATCAAGCCCAGCTATGCATATAGCAAAAACTTTTCCCCGTTCTTGAGGCAGGGAGCGGTCTGCCATCATCGTGATCATCATCGAGATGAGTGTACCACCACCCACACCTTCAGCGATCGCAGCCAGTAAGAAAATGATCGCGCTGTTAGCCTGCCACAGCAGTAGTAACGCTACAACGTAGCAACAAATAGCAAAGGTAATAAATAAACCCCGACCGAAGCGATCGCTTGCCTTACCAGAAAATATTCTGATACTAAAACTAGAAATTGCCGCAGCTGTGAAAAACAGTCCGCCATTGAAGTCCACATTAGTGGATTTGAGGAACAGCGACACAAAGGTATGTATAGCACCAAGTGATAAACCAACCAGCAACATAACTATAGTTGGAACTTTCACCCGTGGACTGACCAAAATTTGCCAAAAGTTGCGATTCCCTCCTTCAGTTTGCTCCTGTGTTTGCACTGGCGGATTAGTGACTTGTACAATCCCCAAGAAGGCGACAAAACCCAATTCAGCAGATAACAAAAATAACGGGCCGTAACCACTTGTAGCTTCTAAATACCCTCCCAAGGCAGGGCCAATTGCTAAACCAATGGGAGTTGTCAGGCTCATGTAACCAATGATTTCACCACGAGTTTGGGCGGGAGCTAAATCTGCGACTAAGGCACTGTAGCCAGTGGTAAAAGCAGCAACACTAATGCCGTGAAAAATTCGCACCAGAATTAACAATCCAATAGATTGGGTTGCTAAGTAACCAAAGGGTGCGATTGTAGCAACTATTGTCCCAATCAGCAAGACAATTTTGCGGCTACGTTCATCGGCTAGCCGTCCCAGCGTCGGGCGAGATAGTAATAACCCAATGGCGAAACTGCCCATAACCAGCCCAATTTCTTGCTTGCTTGCGCCCACTTCATCAATGTAAAGCGGTAGGGTTGGTAAGAGCGAAGATATACTCGACCAGAATAATAAACCTGCTGTAAATAAAACAAGCAGGCTAGGCCGTAGTTCGGTGTCAAAGGTATTAAATGCTTTCAAGGTAGATGCGATTTAATTGGTCATTAGTCATTAGTCATTTGTCATTTGTCCTTTGTCTAGAGTCAACCAATATTTACTCTTAATTATTTACTAATGACCAATGACCAATGACTAATGACTACTATTGTTACCTTACTTAACATTTTTTGCTACTACTTCTCGCACGCGATATATGGGCCGTCCTTGGGATTCGTGGTATGTACGCATGAGTAATTCTGCTAAAAGACCGAAGCAAAACAACTGCACTCCCGTAACAAGTAGCAGAACTGCTAAAATCAGTAAGGGGCGATTGCCAATCATCTCACCGAAAGCCAATTTGACGAAAGTCAAGTAAATGCCGATCGCAGTGCCCGAAAACATTGAAATCAAGCCCAACAGCCCAAAAACGTGCATCGGACGGGTGAGGAATTTTTTCATAAATAGAATGGTTAACAAATCCATCAATACCCGGAATGTCCGCCAAATTCCATATTTACTGCGGCCAAAGCGACGGGCATGATGACGTACAGGTACTTCGGTAATTCTAGCTCCTTCGATGTATGCCAAAGCAGGTAAAAATCGATGTAATTCGCCGTAGAGGTTCATATCTGCTAACAGTTCGGGACGATAAGCCTTCAGCGAACAGCCATAATCATGAATATTCACGCTAGTAGTACGCCGAATTAGCCAATTGGCAATTTTGGAAGGAAGTAACCGATTTACAGCACCATCTTGACGTTTTTGCCGCCAACCACTCACTAAATCGTAACCTTCATCCAGCTTTGCTAATAACATGGGGATATCAGCTGGATCGTTCTGGAGATCGGCATCTAAAGTGACGATCGCTTTACCGACTGCATAATAAAATCCCGCAGCCATCGCCGCCGTTTGTCCGTAATTGCGACGTAAAATCACCGCTTTTAAATCAGAACGGATTTGCCCCTCTTGTTTGAGAAAATCCCCAGAACCATCTGTAGAACCATCATCCACACAAATGATTTCATAGCTTATCTGATTAGAGGCTAAAGTAGATGCGATCGCTTCTAGTAAAAGCGGCAAACTTTCCACCTCGTCATGTATTGGCACCACCACTGAAACATCTGGGACAATTGCTGAAATCCCCCCATTTTCCCCCATCACCCCTTGATCGACTAACCCACTCCTCATAAGCCTCAGCACCCTCAGCGTCTCTGTGGTTCGTAACTCTTAAAAACTCTACCAGCACCCCGCAACTGCTGATAATATGACTGACTAACCCGATCTCCCTGTTCCGAAAGAACATCAATGCCAATTCCATCCCGTCCCTGATCTTTCCCAGAACTATGAATATAATAACCATCGGCCAAATAAAGTCCGACATGGGTGGCTTTTTGGTTAGTTCCAAAAAATACTAGATCCCCAGCTGCCAATTCGGCAATCGTAATTGGTTGAGTGAATCCTTCTTGTTGATAGGCATCTCTAGGTAGCCAAATACCTACCGAAGCAAACGCCGCCTGCATCAACCCAGAACAGTCATAATTTGGCCCAACCGTACCACCCCAAAGGTAATAATTTGATTGCTGCATCGCTTTTTGGGTAAAGGCGATAATCTCAGTGAGGAATTTTTTAATTTCAGATTCAGAAAATGTTGCCGCCTGATAAGGTACAGTAGCAGGTTGTAATGAATCCAAATCTGAAAGAGATACCCATCCTGGATAGTCATCTTCACATAAATACACTTCGATTGCTAAATTTTGATAATTTGATGTTACCCATAAATGTCGCCCAGATGCGGCTTGAGTTGCTAAACGCGTACATTCAGGAGAATCATATAAATTCAAGTCAGCGAAACACTGATACTCTCCTGATTTTGGATTTTGGATTTGTGATTTTAGATTAAAGGACATTATTAGAGAATGATTTTTTTTAATAAAGACGATCAACTAGAAAATCTGGGTAATGGCATTTTAGATGCAGCTTGGGCAGAATTTCCAACTTTAGCGCGTAACCAAATTGCCCTGACTTGGGTTGTTTACGATCCCCCAGTGCGAGTAAATACTGGTGGTGCGCTGACTCCTAACGCTTTTTGGGATCACCCAGTTCGTGGTTTTACCTATCGCGGTGTTGAACGGATTTATCCTGCTAGTGTAGTCAAGTTATTTTACCTGGTGGCGGTAAACGAATGGCTAGAAAAAGGCATGACTCAAACTTCCAAGGAGTTAGAGCGAGCCTTACGCGATATGATTGTAGATTCTAGTAATGATGCTACTGGCTTGGTTGTGGATATTTTGACTGGCACTACCTCAGGGCCAGAATTACCAATTGGGCCCTTTGAAACCTGGAAATATCAGCGTAATATTGTGAACCGCTATTACCAATCATTGGGTTGGGAAGAAATGGAGACAATTAACGTCTCTCAAAAAACTTGGGGTGATGGCCCTTATGGACGGGAACGGGCGTTTGTGGGAGAGTTACTGGAAAATCGCAATATGTTAACCACAAATGCGATCGCTCGCTTACTGCATAGTATTGTTGGTGGGGTGGCGGTTTCAAGTGGGCGATCGCAAGCTATGATGGCTTTACTAAAACGTCCTCTCAATGATTTGTCCCCTGATGCTGAAGAAAATCAGGTAACAGGTTTCTTAGGCAGTGGAGTTCCAGAAAATGCTCAAATTTGGTCAAAAGCAGGTTGGACAAGTCAAGTTCGCCATGATGCCGCGTATATTGAGTTACCAGAACAACGTCCCTATCTCTTAGTAGTTTTTACTGAAGGAAAAGCACAGGCTAAGAGTCGGGCTATTTTGCCCTTTGTTTCTAAACTAGTTGCTGAAGCGATCGCTAGTCTATGATCTACTCCTGTTTCATCGCCAGAATACTTATTTCTTCTTGTACGTCCTTCTCTGCGAGACGAACCGCGTTATTATTTCTATTGTAAGGAGTGGCATGTTTGGGGTTAATCTGCATGACTCGGTTTTAGTCATCAATTGCCCCCTATAAATCTTCTAAGTTATCGTGGGCAAGACCCCGATTATTGTATGCATTAAGATACTAGAAATTGACGGCAATTGCTGTAGTAGTATACTCAATATTTTCAACTAGTTATTACCCATTTCTCATGGTTGTATAACTATAATACATATTATCTAAATAGTCATATATGTAATGAAAGATTCATTTGCAAGAACAGCACAATCACTCCGCCAAAGTTTCAAAGGATATTTGCGATCGCTTAACCGTTGGTTATTAAATACACCAGAAAGGGCACTCTTAGAAGCTTACCAAGCCGCTCAGAGAATTAAAAGCATTGAGGATGAACATTTCGATCGCAAAAAAATATCTTCACAGTCAGGAAAATATACTGAAAATGTCATGTCTTATTGGCAAGTATATCTCAATAAGAACTTAACTATTATTAAAATCAGGCTGGCAGAATTCCAACTTAGTCGGGGAATTGTCAATATTTCTAATTCTATTTTATTAGAAAAACTAAAGGTTATTGATGAAGTCGTAGAAAGATACGCTATCAAAGATGAAATAATTAACAATAGCCAATTAGCGTCAACTTCTCAACCTCCTACAAATAATCAGAACAGAATAAAAAGACAGCCAAATTCATCTAACATCAATAATATTGATGTTAAACCTCCAACTCAAATAAATGGGGTAATTCCGGGTTCTATTGGCAAAAAAATTCATAAAATTCAAGAAGATTTTACACCCCAAACAGAAGAAGAATTTCTCAGAAATTATCGCATTTCTAGAAATAGAACAACAATTGCCTTGAGATTTTTGGTAATTCTAATTATTGTACCGCTTTTAACTCAGTTTTTATCTAAAGAATTTTTAGTAACTCCAATATTACAAAGAGTTAGAGGAGATAATATAACTCAAGTTTTCATCAATTCTGACATGGAAAAAGAAGCTCTCCATGAATTATATAATTTTCAACAATCACTGAGATTTGAATATTTTCTTAATCAAGCGCCGCCACTGACTTCAGAATTAATACAAGAAAAAATCAAAGAGAAAGCTGTTGAAATATCTGAAGAATTTCGTGTAAAAAGTAATAGCAATCTGGGTAATGTTTTTGCTGATTTAATCTCACTATTTTCTTTTGGGATAATTATCGCTCTGAGCAAAAGAGAAATTGTGATTCTCAAGTCTTTTATGGATACCATTGTCTATGGTCTTAGTGATAGCGCTAAAGCTTTTTTGATTATTTTGCTTACAGATATATTTGTAGGATTTCACTCACCTGATGGCTGGGAAGTGCTTTTGGCAGGATTAGCAGAACATTTAGGTCTACCAGCCAGTAGAAATGTCATCTTTTTCTTTATTGCTACATTCCCAGTAATTTTAAACACTATCTTTAAATACTGGATATTTCGTTATCTCAGTCGTTTATCTCCTTCAGCATTAGCTACATTAAAAGAAATGGACGAGTAATAGTCGCTTTGCTCCGAATTAAAAATTAAAAATTAATGATCCCCACAAATTGATTTATGGGCTTGTATCCTTTTCGTTTTCATTCATTGCTCATTAGTATTAATGACTTTGATTTTGCTATCACTTTTTATGAAAATGAACAAAGCGATGTTTTCGTGGCTCTGTGATGAGTTAATGAATTAATTACGAATTACGTAGCTTGCTTCTCGCCAGAGGCGAGTATTACGAATTATTTTGGTACATTTACCTCCTAATTCGCTAGGCTTATGTATATCCTGGTTCTTCTGAAGCGTGCTATGGATTTTGAAACCAAAGCCAATGCCCCAACTCCTACATGACAATATAGAGTTTGCCCAACCAACGACTACTCGTAAACCACTATAGTTATTGCGAGATACTGAGGCTTTGCTACGTCGTCCAACTGTAACAACACTATCGCCGATTTTGCCACCAAAACTGAGCAATAGATTTCAAGAAACCTCATCTCTGGCAGATGAATCCTTTAAAAGCAATGCGCCCTATGCCAAAGCGACAAAAATAATAGATTAATAAATTATAATTTTCAGTCATTAATACTTCCAAGTATGCTTGGCTATTAATTAGCAATTAGGAGATTTTATACATGAATCATGATGCTTTTATTGTTCCGCCAGGTTCAAAGATTTCTCTGAAAAAAAACTATGACCCAGCTTATAAGACTGATTTTCATGAAAAAAGTGATGCTGCGATCAAATTACAGAAAGACATTGAACGACTAGCTAATTACCAAAATATTCTCTATGCTCAAAACACCTATTCTTTGCTAATTATTTTTCAAGCAATGGATGCTGCTGGCAAAGATAGCACTATTAAACATGTGACTTCTGGTGTGAACCCACAAGGATTTCAAGTGTTTAGTTTTAAGGGGCCAAGTGCGGAAGAATTAGACCATGATTATCTGTGGCGCTCAATGAAGGCTTTACCAGAAAGAGGTCGAATTGGTATATTCAATCGTTCTTACTATGAAGAAGTGTTAGTAGTTCGTGTCCACCCAGAAATGCTGAATAAACAGCAACTTCCTCACTTTCCTGAGGGAAAAAAGATGTGGAAACAGCGTTTTGAAGAAATTAATAATTTTGAAAAATATTTGGTAAACAATGGTGTGATTATCCTGAAGTTTTTTCTAAATGTCTCGAAATCAGAGCAGAAAAAACGCTTTTTAGAACGGATTGAATATCCTGAAAAAAATTGGAAATTTTCAGATAATGATGTCCGAGAACGAGCTTTTTGGGATGATTATATGAATGCTTATGAAGAAGTTTTTAACAACACTAGTACTAAATGGGCCCCGTGGTATATTATTCCTGCCGATCGCAAATGGTTTACACGCCTCACTGTTGCCAATATCATCTGCACAAAACTAGAAGAATTAAATCTGCAATACCCGACAGTTAGTGAAGAACATAAGCAGCAACTTTTAGAGGCGAAACGCATTCTAGAGGAGGAAGATTAACCTATAAATGTGATAAATAAAGGCAAGAAATACTGAAGTAGTTGAGATATATAGCAATTCGATTTGATTTTTGAAGTTATAGCGGATCTCGTTCACGGGTATTGCCTCTACACCTTGCGATATAATTTTGTACTGCATTTGAGTGGGAATCGCTATATTTGCGTAAGGGAATAGGGAATAAGCCTTTTTGAGTTGAGGGCGAGTTTTTTAAAAAATCAAATAGGAGCTTTAGAGGATGTTTGAAAAGTCCTCTTGTCGGTATGAAAAGTTTTAGATCCCCCTAAATCCCCCTTAAAAAGGGGGACTTTGACTCCGGTTCCCCCCTTTTTAAGGGTGGTTAGAGGGGATCAAAAGTGCCTAAAGTTACAGAGAAATACTTTTCAAACAACCTCTTATACTGTAAAATTTATTGAAAGAAAGATTTAAAAACTTAACTTTATTAATGCTATCTGTAACTAAAAAAGTTACGCAGATAGTAATAGATGGAAAATCATGATTCAGATGGCAGAAAATGCCAAAAATCATCCACCTCACTTTACTAATACTGCCTTTGATGTAGTAGCGATCGCAGCCTCAGCAGGCGGTCTGAATGCTCTAGTTAAAGTGCTATCAACTCTACCCGCAAAATTTCCAGCCGCGATCGCCATTGTGCAACACCTTGACCCCCAACACCGCTCGTTCATGGCAGAAATTCTCAGTCGGCGGACAGCTATTATTGTCAAACAAGCACAAGAAGGAGATCGTCTTACCCCCGCAACGGCTTACGTTGCCCCACCCGATCATCACTTGTTGGTTAACGATGACGGTACACTTTCCTTATCACAGTCGGAATTAGTACTTTTTTTACGTCCTGCGGCAGATTTATTATTTAAATCTGTTGCCCTTATTTATCAAAATAGGGCGATCGCTGTTGTATTAACTGGAACAGGTAGTGATGGGGCTAGGGGAGTAGAAGCGATAAAAAAAATGGGCGGTACTGTTATTGTCCAAGACGTAAAAAGCGCAGAATTTTCCGGGATGCCCTCCGCCGCCATTCAAACGGGCAATGTAGATTTTATTCTCCCCCTTGATGAAATTTCTAGCACCCTTGTGACTTTGGTTATAAAAGAATTTAACTAAGGAACGTGAACCATAGCAGTTCTTGTTCACATGAGGAACACCCATAGGGGCAATTTATGAATTGCCCCTACTTGCGATATAATTTTGTACCAGAATTGAGTGGAAACTGCTATATATCTTAGAGTTCAACCAACTTAGTATGAGCCTTTGATAAGCTGTTACGCATTTAAGTTGCACATCAACTGATGAGGTTGTCCTTTGTCAATTGTTCTTTGTCCTTGGTAAACACAAATGACTAATGACGGTCTACACAGAAAATAGTGCAATATGTAGGCGCGTTAGCTTACTCGTAGACTCAGATCGGAACTGCATTCTTTTGCCACCTGCTCGCGGCCTCTACCCTATGACTTCCCCCGAAAAAGATCCAAAGTTTGAAAATTTACTGATTTATCTTAGACAAAACCGGGGATTTGATTTTACAGGCTATAAGCGATCGACTTTGATACGTCGGGTACTTAAACGGATGCAGCCATTAACTATAGAAAATTTTGAAGAATATCAAGACTATCTAGAAGTTTATCCAGAAGAATTTAATTATCTTTTTAATACTATCCTAATTAACGTTACTGCTTTTTTTCGAGATTTATCAGCTTGGGAATATATCGCACAAGAAATACTGCCTAATCTGATTAGAAATAAAAAAACTTCTGACCAAATTCGCATCTGGAGCGCTGGCTGTGCTTCTGGAGAAGAAGCTTATACCTTAGCAATGTTGATGGCTGAAATATTGGGAGCAGAGGAATTTCGCCAACGAGTGAAAATCTACGCTACAGATGTAGATGAAGATACTCTCAATCAAGCTAGGCAAGCTGTATATTCAGCTAAAGATGTCCAAACAGTGCCAGATGAACTGCGCCAGAAATACTTTGAAAGTGTTGGCAATGGCTATGTTTTCCGCCAAGATTTGCGTCGCTCAGTGATTTTTGGTCGCCACGATCTACTTCAGGATGCGCCTATTTCACGGTTAGATTTGCTAGTCAGCCGCAATACATTAATGTATTTTAACTCTGAGGCTCAAGGGCGAATTCTGGCCCGGTTTCATTTTGCACTCAACGATCATGGCTTTCTGTTTTTGGGAAAAGCAGAGATGCTATTGATGCATTCTACTCTGTTTCTGCCACTGGACTTAAAAAACCGGATATTTACTAAGGTATCAACGGTGAATCTACGCGATCGCCTCTTAGTTATGGCAAATTCAGTAGATGATGAATCTAGCAGCCGTTTGGCTCGACATGTCCGCCTGCGAGATATGGGTTCTGACACAGCCCCAATTGCCCAAATAATCATTGATATCAATGGCACTCTGGTAATGGTAAACGAGCAAGCGCGGACTTTGTTCACCCTTTCTCCCAAAGATTTAGCTCGTCCCTTCCAGGATCTAGAACTTTCTTATCGACCGGTTGAATTGCGATCGCTAATTGAACGGGCTTATACTGAACGCCGCCCTGTGACCCTCACAAATGTAGAGCGCTATTTGTCTAACACAGAAACCCAATATCTGGATGTGCAAATTACGCCTTTACAAGAAACAGACACCACCTTTTTAGGGGTGAGTATTTCCTTTCATGATGTCACCCGTTATATTCAACTCCAAGATGCCCTGCAACGTTCCCAAGAGGAATTAGAAACTACCAACGAAGAACTCCAATCTACTAATGAAGAATTAGAAACTACTAACGAAGAACTCCAATCTACCAATGAAGAACTAGAAACTACTAACGAAGAACTCCAATCTACTAATGAAGAATTGGAGACGATGAATGAAGAACTCCAATCGACTAATGAAGAATTACAGACAATTAATAGCGAACTGAGCGATCGCACCACAGAATTAAATCGCACAAACATTTTCCTTGGCTCTATTCTCAAAAGTTTCCAAACGGGAATAGTGGTAATTGATAGCAGTTTTAATATCTCTATTTGGAATTATATGGTGGAAGATTTATGGGGTTTGCGAACTTATGAAGTAATTGGAAAGTCTATTTTCAGCCTAGATATTGGGCTACCTGTTGAGCAGTTGCGATCGCCTATTCGCGACTCTCTATCTGGGAAAAAACAGTTTCAAGAAATGATCATTGATGCTACCAATCGTCGGGGTAGGCAAATAAAATGTTACTTGGCAATAACTCCACTACTTGGCATTGAAATGCGAGGAGCAGTTTTGGTGATGGTAGATATAGAGAGAGTCAATAGTATGATTTCTACTCAAGAGATAGAGGAACGGCAGCAACAGGATTAAAAATTAAAAATTAAAAACAGGGATTGAAACCCCGACTTTAGCAAGCTCCAAAGGATAACTGATGCTGCTATATGATGTAGACGTATTCAACCCTTTAATTTAGCGATAAGAATGCTGAAGGGCATTTTATTAGGGGAACTCCAAGAAATAAATTATCTAAAATTATGGGGTGGGCATCTTGCTCGCCATACAAACTGGGCTATTGTGTCGCCCACCCCACAGGAATTAATTGGATATTTTTTATTTGGAAGTTCCTAAACTCTTGCTTACTCTAGTCGCTTTACTGAAGCAGAGGTCAGTTTTCCTTCTGCATTTCTTGAGCAAAGCAATTATTGGAGAAAACTACAAATGACTAAAAAAAATTTTAACCCCGCGATTCTCGAAGCGCATCAACGACTGGAAAATCTCTCACAGCTTGCAAGTCTGGTGGTAGAAAAATATATAGGAGAGAATTCCCTTAGAGAGCTTTTGCAACAAGCGATGACCGAAATCTCTATTTCTCTGGAAGAGTTACAGCAACAAAATGAGGAATTGATCGCTACACGCCATTTGCTAGAAGCAGAAAGACAGCGTTATTACGATTTATTTAACTTTGCCCCAGATGGTTACTTGCTTACAGATGCTACTGGAATTATTCAGGAAGCTAATTATGCTGCGGCTAATTTGTTGAAGGTACGCCAGTCTTACCTGATTGGTAAACCACTGGCTGTATTTGTGCATCAGACACAACGGCAGAAATTTCGTCAAATTATGCTGCAATTGCAACAGCAGGGGCAAATCCGCAGAGAAGAGTTACAGATTTTTCATGAAGAAGGAAGTACAGACTTTCCCGCAGAAATAACAGCGATCGCTGTGCAAGATAGTCAGGGTGAAACTGGAAACTTGCGCTGGTTATTCAGAGACATTAGCGAACAGCAAGCTGCGCTACGCGAACGCCATCAAAAAGAACAGAAAATTCGCGAACAAGCTGCCCTACTAGACATCACAACAGACGCAATTATTGTAGAGGATTTGCACAACCAAATCTTATTCTGGAACCAAGGCGCAGAGAAGATGTACGGCTGGCAAGTTCAGGAAGCTCAAGGAAAAAACGCCTGGGAACTTTTATCTAAAAAAACCTCACCTCTTCTATCAGCGGCTCAGAAAACTGTTATTGAGCATGGAACATGGCAGGGAGAGTTGCATAAATTTAGAAAAGATGGTGTGGAAAGAATTATTGCTAGCCGCTGGACGTTGATGTTTGATGCCGTCGGCTTGCCTAAATCAATCCTGATTATTGACACCGATATTACTGAGAAAAAACAACTCGAAACTCAGCTATTGCGTAGTCAACGTTTAGAAAGCTTAGGCACTCTCGCTAGCAGTATCGCTCACGATCTCAACAATCTTCTTACTCCAATCATGGGAATTGCTCATCTGCTACCCCTAAAATATCCCCATCTTGATGATGTTTCGCTGCAAATGCTGAAGATGCTAGAAAGCAATACCAAACGGGGCGGTGATTTGGTGGGGCAAATTTTGTCATTTACCGGTGGTTATGAAAGAGAACACACAATCGTGCTTGTATCGCAACTCATCGAAGACATCAAACAGATAGCCCAACAAGCATTTCCCAAATCGATCGATATCAAAACAGATATAGCGCCAAATATCGGGATTGTTGCTGGAGACAGCACCGAACTACATCAGGTGTTGATGAACCTAGTAGTCAATGCTCGTGATGCCATGCCCAATGGCGGTAAACTCTCTATTTCTGCCACCAAGGTGTTGATCGATGAAAACCATGCCAGGATGCACATAGGCGCAACAGTTAATTCTTACGTAAAGATTACAGTTGCGGATACTGGAGTTGGTATTCCCTCAGAAATTATCGATCGAATTTTTGATCCCTTTTTCACCACTAAAGAAGTGGGTAAGGGTACGGGACTGGGTTTATCTATATTGACGCGCATCGTCAACAGCCACGGTGGTTTTGTGGAAGTAGCCAGCGAAGTAGGAATTGGAACTAAATTCCAAGTATACCTGCCAAGCAAGGAGGGCAATATTTCTCAACGAATAGATGAGATAGAACTGCTAAGAGGTCAGGGAGAATTGATTTTAGTTGTCGATGATGAAGTAGCCGTCACTCAGATCACCAAAACCACACTGCAATTTTATAACTACAGAGTACTGACTGCCCAAAATGGGATTGAGGCTATTGCCCTGTACACCGAGCATAAAGATGAAATTAGGCTGGTGGTAATGGATATAATGATGCCGTTAATGGGTGGGAAAACAACCATCAGCACCTTGCAAATCATCAACCCCAATGTGCAAATTATTGCCATGAGTGGATTAGCTAGGTCTAAGGCATTAGTACAAACTACGGGTATTTGTATCCAAGGCTTTTTAGTGAAACCTTTCACCGCCAATGAATTATTGAGCCTTGTTCAAACAATCTTCCGTTAAAATCAATTTGCTAGGATACTCAGCTAAATTAAAATTCTGGAGTTTTCTGACTCTGTGCTTACTCAGTTACCGACTATCAACATCCTAAAACAGCCCACTAGCTTTGCTTGGGTTGAACAAGCGATAGCTAACTTAGACATTATATTACTCGACCACTCCCACTGTGAACGCAAAGCGGCAGGCGTGGCCTTGAATATGATGTTTCGCTACCCTTCCAATACTAAAATGGTGCGGGAACTAACTGCGATCGCCCGCGAAGAACTAGAACACTTTGAACTAGTTAACCAATGGTTAGAACGCCGGAATATTCCCCTGGCTCCCCTACCACCGCCTCCCTACGGCGCGGGTTTAAAAGCGACAGTACGCACCAAAGAACCTGAGCGATTTCTGGATTCCTTACTAGTTACTGGTTTAATCGAAGCTCGCTCTCACGAACGCCTGGGACTACTAGCTGCTCACTGTCCAGAGCCAGAGTTAGCAAAATTTTATCGTGGGCTAATGGCATCCGAAGCGCGTCACTACGGTATATATTGGGTTTTAGCTGCTACTTACTTCGACAGAGAAATAGTCATGCAACGGCTTGATGAATTGGCAACTGTCGAAAGCGAGTTGCTGGCGACTTTGCACCCAGAACCTAGAATTCACAGTTAGTAGACCAGGGGAACAGATATGAAGCTTCAGTTAACACACCTGAGACTACTTGTCTCAAACTATAAAGATTCTTTTCTGTTCTACCGGGATCTGCTCAAATTTGATGTCGATTGGGGCGATGAAGATAGCGGATATGCTGAGTTTAATACCGGATATTTCAAACTAGGTTTGTTCAAAAAAGAATTAATGGCTGAAGTAGTCCCCAGAATCGAACAGCCTTCTTATGTTGCCAGTCGAGATAAAACTGTCTTAGTTTTCGCAGTCGATAACGTGGATGAAGTCTATGAGCAAGTAAAGGCTCAGAATGCGATCGTTGTGACTGAACCACAAGATCGCTCAGACTGGGGAATTCGCACAGCCCATTTCCGCGATCCTGATGGCAATCTCATCGAAATCTACAACAATCTCGGAATTATCAGTTAATTTTAATTACAGTTTTAATAGTCAAGCCCACTTCGATAATTCAGGTTCACTGTCTATGTAGATGGTGGTTTTTTCTTTCTGACTTTATTCATTTAACCAAGGAACGACAGACCGAAAATTGTACCCGGTTCAGCAATAGCAGTTGTTGTCAACTGACCGCCAAAATCAAACCTACAGTTTTGGTATGTGTCACATCTTTCTGCTAAAAAGCCATCCTTCAAAAATATCTTAATACAGCATTTCATTAATTTGTGGCAAATTAAATTTGGCAATACCCGACAATATTAATGCATCAGCTTGCATTGTTAATGTATCGGCTTGCACTGTTAATGTATCGACTTGCATTGTTAATGTATCGGCTTGCACTGTTAATGTATCGACTTGCATTGTTAATGTATCGGCTTGCACTGTTAATGTATCGACTTGCATTGTTAATGTATCGGCTTGCACTGTTAATGTATCGACTTGCATTGTTAATGCATCGACTTGCATTGTTAATGTATCGGCTTGCACTGTTAATGCATCGACTTGCATTGTTAATGCATCGACTTGCATTGTTAATGTATCGGCTTGCATTAAAAACGCTACGCTTTTACACCATGTTCTTAATGCTTAGAGGTTGTTTGAAAAGTGTTTCGCTGTAACTTTAGGCACTTTAGATCCCCCCTAACCCCCCTTAAAAAGGGGGGAACCGGAATCAAAGTCCCCCTTTTTAAGGGGGATTTAGGGGGATCTAAAATTTTAGATACCGACAAGAGGACTTTTCAAACATCTTCTTAGAGACTTCTAAATAAAAAATATTCAATTAACTCTTGTGGGGTGGGCAACATGAGCGTTCAGTTTATATGGCTCTCGTGTCGCGACCCCACAAAATTGCATAATTTATTTCTTGGAGTTCCCTTATGTCATTGCGAAATCCCAAAGTAACACTGTAGGAATCGGAATCACTACGCTAGTTGGCACAAGCGCCTGCTAGAGCAAGTCCTGACGTAGATTACAGAATCTCCGTACCTTCAGGTCGGGGAGTATCAATGACACCTTGAGAGTATCGTCTAAAATAGACTCTGCCATAAAAGCTATTTGCTGGGTAAATTGGGATATAGATGCGGAAAATTTTTCTGTGTAAACTTGACCAGCAAATGGTAATGAAAAACTATTATCAAGATTTTATAATTCGTGATTGGGTGCAAAGCGATCGCACAAGAGCCGCCGAAGTCATCAGTTATGTATTATCAGAATACGGTTTGGGTTGGGAACCAAACGGTGCTGACCGAGATGTGCTGCGAGTAGAGGAATATTATTTAGCTACTGGGGGAGAGTTTTGGGTAATTGAACACCAAAGCCAGTTAGTCGGTACTGGAGCATACTACCCCATACACCGAGGCGAAAAAGCTGTAGAAATCCGCAAAATGTATCTTTTGCCCAGCATCAGGGGTTTGGGATTAGGGAAATATTTGTTACAACAGCTAGAAGCAGCGATCGCAAAGCGTGGTTTTCAGGAAATTTGGATTGAAACCGCCAGTGTTTTGGTGGAAGCAGTCAAGCTGTATGAAAGCAACGGTTACACTCCAGCAACAGGAGTAGAAACAACAAGGTGCGATCGCGTGTATGTGAAGTCATTAGTCTTTGACCAATGACTAATGACTAATGACTAAGGACAATTCTAAATGCAAATTTGGATTAAAAATCTCACAGGCTTACTCAATCTTTTTCTCCAATCCCATTGCCCCCTATGTCAACGCGCAACTTCTCAAGAATTCTGTCAGAACTGCACTAGACAACTGCAAAAATGTCAACGTAAAGACCCCATTTCTCTATGGCAAGAGCCAATACCAGTGTTTGGCTGGGGGGAGTATGGTGGCCCAGTGAAACGAGCGATCGCGGCGATGAAATACGAAAATCAACCCCAGATAGCTCGTCCTTTGGGTCAATGGTTAGGAGAAGCATGGTTGTTAAATTCACCGAGGCGAGATAGCCAGCCTGTGGTAGTTCCCATCCCACTCCACGCTAGCAAACAAAAGCAACGTAAATATAATCAAGCCGCACTGATCGCACAAAGCTTCTGCGAAATAACTGGATTAAAATTGAAACTAAACGGTCTAGTAAGAGTGCGAGAAACAGAAGCGCAATTTGGTTTATCGGTATCTAAACGAGAAAAAAACTTGACTCAAGCTTTTGCTGTTGGGCAAGAATTTCGCCATCGTCCCCCAAATGTTCCAGTGTTGTTAGTGGACGACATTTATACTACTGGTGCTACTGCCAGGTCTGCTGTGCAAACACTTCGTCAGTATGGAATTGTAGTCTTAGGATTAGTAGCTGTAGCCACTGCTGTCAAAGACGGATGAAGGACTGATTTTCTTGATAAATTGACCGAATTATCCTATTTTTGTAGAAAAATTGCTTGAAATATATGAATAAAGTTTCTACGGCAGGTTTAAAGCAACTCATCATCATTCCTGCCACATTGCTGGCAATCGGCATAAGTACAAGTGCAGCTTTTGCTCAAAATAAGTTGTATAGTCCAATTCCTTTATCTAACAGTACTGAAATTACTGATAGCCTCTCAGACAAAGACATTCCCACTGGTCAAGGTGGGTTTGCTCGTGATTATACAGTGAAGTTAGAGAAGGGCGATAATTTAGCAGTTGATCTGTCATCTGAAAACTTTGACAGCATCATCACACTACTAGCGCCTGATGGTTCGACTCTGGCAGAAAATGATGATGGCCCTGATGGTACTAGCAATTCCCTATTATTTACTCGCATCGTAGAGACAGGGAATTATGTGATTCGTGTCCGGTCTTTTGGGGAAACTGGGGTTGGGGCTTTTAAACTCAAGGTGACAAAGTTGCAACCGATTAAATGAAGTGGGCATTGGGCATTGGGCATTGGTTAATTAATTCCTTTTCCCCTGCTCATTACTCATTTATTAAAAAACGGTAAACATACAGAGAAATAAGGCTTCAGTCCACTCAACGACTGCGCCGTAGGTATCTCCAGTGTGTCCGCCTAGTTTGTGGTTGAACCATGCACCAGTTAAACTGGCGATCGCACTTCCAACTACGATCATTGCCAGTGCGAGAAATAGTTGCTGTTTATCTATCAGCCAAAGTAAACCACTCAAACTTAACAACAACAACAATCCTGGTAATAAATCTTTGTAAGAACGAATGGCTTGTTTGTGAAATGCACCTTTACCAGTTGCTTTTAGATAGGGATATCGGGCGATCGCTAGTTGCTGTCCCCAACGTCCCCAGCCACAAGCAGCCATCAGCAATAACCAACGGTTTTCTGGCATATCTGTCAAGGCGGTTATTTTCAGTATCACCAAGGCGATCGCAGCCATTGCCCCAAAGGCTCCTGTGGCACTATCTGTCATCACCTCCAATCGCCGATCTGGATCGCCCACAGCCAAACCATCGGCAGTATCCATTGCCCCATCTAAGTGCAATCCTCCTGTGATGCCAATCCAAACACTTACTACCAAAGCACTACGAGTTAGCACGGGCATACCAATATAATCCATCCCCGTATCCACTAACCCTAAAATTCCCCCAATTATCAACCCAACAAGCACTGCAAGACGTGCCACTCCCCGAAAGTCCAATCCGCTCAAATACGGCAGTGGAATAATTGTATAAAATATGATGCTAGCTGCCAGCTTTAACAGCAGCTTTTTCCACCACTGTTGCTGTTTCGTCATCGGAATAACATTAATTTTTGGTAAACTGCTGGATAATAGTCTTGATTTCGGTACAACCGACATGACCAGACTTTAAAACTTTAGATAAGATTTACTTCTACCAAACATTCTCCTTGAAAATTTTGTTATGCTTGTCTAAGTGATAAGTAAATAATCTTAGGTAGTTTTTATACAAAAACGAATGATTTAGGAAGTGAAAATTCCATCAGGGAGCAAAATTTGTGTTTTGTATTCGTTAACTAAAAACTTCCTCCAAATTATTAGACGATTGCCCCATAAAATTGATATTTTTTTAAATGTAGGGAGTAAACAAGCTACTCAATTATGACAGTTTAGCTATGTTGCCGCTCTCCTTAACTCAATCGCCATTTTCCTATGAGTCACCATCTACCCGACACCAGGATACCA
Source organism: Nostoc sp. NMS8 (assembly GCF_017115045.1). GTDB lineage: Bacteria > Cyanobacteriota > Cyanobacteriia > Cyanobacteriales > Nostocaceae > Nostoc. The sequence continues at coordinate 230,123 of NZ_JABXKK010000116.1, forward strand.
GCTCCGTGCATTATTAACACGGGCATCATTGTGAATAAGCTCGACATCCGGCGATTGCTGGCAGATTTAGGTCGAGTCCACTACATCTACACCCAAGAAGATAAGGTACTGAGCGAGGGTGAAGGGGATGTGATGGAAGTTTTTGCCAATCCACAAAGGTCTACCTTAGTGGCTAACAATGCGTTATATCTGAATGTTTGTAGTTTTGATTACTTGGAACTCAAACAGTCACCGCAGCAAGAAACCTACTTCGATTTGATGCAAGAAGGAGTGTGTCTGCGGTTGATTCCCCGATCAACCCCTTTACAAGAGCGACGAGAGCGAAGCTTCAATGTCAGTGCCATAGAAGCGATGATGGAGCAAGTACTCTCCGCTAGGTGGGATGCAGAAATCGACGATGACTGTTCTGATTCTTTCTAAATAACAATTATTTTGAGTATATACTCGTAAAGTTGGTAACTAGGTTAGTAGTGAATGCTTAAGTATTCACTAAAATTCAATTACCAGTTTTTATATTTGTCCATAATTTAGCCAAATAATATTAATTTTGCCCTAATACCATTTGGTTTTATGGCTGCTAGTTATGGATTTCTGAAACTCTTGATCAATTAGCGTTTCACAATCCAAAATCTAAAATCCAAAATGGCATGAGTGCGAATTTTTCTTTTCAATGTCTTGCTTGCTGTAGCCAAACCAAAGCTAGAGCCGGAGTGTTTTTCACCCCTCACGGTCTTGTCGAAACCCCCAGATTTATGCCAGTAGGAACGCTGGCAAATGTCAAAACTATCACCCCAGCCCAGCTACGAGATACTGGGGCACAAATGATCTTATCCAATACTTATCATCTTCACCTACAACCAGGCGAAGCGATTGTGGCTGGAGGTGGTGGGTTGCACAAATTTATGGGATGGAATGGCCCAATGCTCACAGATTCGGGTGGGTTTCAGGTCTTCAGCCTCAGCGAGATGCGAAAAATTACTGAAGAAGGTGTAACTTTCCGCTCACCCCATGATGGACGAATTATTAACTTAACACCAGAACGCTCCATTGAGATTCAAAATACTTTGGGGGCAGATGTGATTATGGCTTTTGATGAGTGTCCACCCTACCCAGCGACTCGCGAAGAAGTGGAAACCGCAACTGAGCGCACTTACCGCTGGTTAGAACGCTGCATAACGGCTCATCAAAACAGTGAGCAGGCTTTGTTTGGAATTGTGCAAGGTGGCGTGTATTTGGATTTGCGTTGCCGTGCGGCGGAAGCTTTGGCTAAATTGGATTTGCCCGGATACGCCATTGGTGGCGTAAGTGTGGGAGAACCACCGGAAATGATGGCTGAGATTGTCAAAGTGACAGCACCACTTTTACCCCCCGATAAGCCACGTTATTTGATGGGTGTGGGTACTTATCGGGAAATGGCGATCGCGATCGCATCTGGTGTAGATTTATTTGATTGTGTAATTCCCACCCGCTGGGCGAGGCATGGAACGGCGATAGTCCAAGGCGGACGCTGGAATTTGAAAAATGCTAAGTTTCGTGAAGATTTTACGCCATTAGATGAAACTTGTCACTGCTACACTTGTCAAAATTTTAGCCGTGCTTACATCTCTCATTTAGTGCGATCGCAGGAAATTTTGGCTTATACCTTGTTGAGCATTCACAACATTACCGAGCTAATTCGCTTTACGCAAAAAATTAGAGAAGCAATATTGAGCGATCGCTTCGTCGCGGAATTTGGACACTGGCTCAACTCATCTGAATCAGCGCCAGATGAGGGGGAAATTACAAATGACTATTGACCAATGATCGATACTCAAACCATGTTAAGATACTTCTCAATTATGAAAGCTGTGTTGGATAGTTGGATTTAAACAAACATGGAAGCAGCACTTTTATTAGCAAAACTGCCTGAAGCTTACCAAATCTTCGATCCTTTGGTAGACGTTCTCCCAGTCATCCCCGTATTCTTCTTGTTGCTTGCTTTCGTTTGGCAAGCAGCCGTAGGATTTAGGTAAGTTAATCTATTTTTCAATTTATAGGACAGGTACTCTACCTGTCCTATTTTTTGTGATGCTATATTTGAGAAAGTTAACATTTATTAATATTTTGTAATGAATTAATATAATAAATATGATCTTAATCTAGCCATGTCAATATGAAGCCTTGAAAGCCAAGCTTACAGTCAAGGAGGAGTCAGTTATGGGCAATATCAAATTTGTTAAAGAGAATAAAGAAGTAGTAGCGGCAGATGGTGCTAATCTCCGGCTTAAGGCGATCCAAAATGGTATTGATATATATACATTGATTGGCAAGATGACCAATTGCGGTGGTAATGGTCAATGTGGTACTTGTGTTGTAGAGATAGTCGAAGGACTAGCAAATCTTTCGCCCCGCACAGACGTAGAAAACCGGAAATTCAAGAAAAAGCCGGAAAATTACCGCCTTGCCTGTCAAACTTTAGTGAATGGCTCAGTCAGCGTAGTCACGAAGCCTTAAGTTATTTTGTATCCAGTCAGTAGTCAAAATACTTACCAAAATTGAGTAAACTCAATTTAAATTTTGCTAGCGCAGCGTTAGCGAGTCCGCGTACCCTTACAGGGAAGCAAGCTACGCTTTTAGCGTCTGTCTGCGACACGCTGCGCGAACGTAGAGAGCGTCATTTTGAATTTGGAATTGGTATAATTCGGTCATCGATAATGGTATCCTAATGTTGTTGACTGGAAATTTAAGAGAGGCTTTCTTGCTATGCAAGTTAATGACCTGGGGTTCATAGCGAGCATTTTGTTCGTACTAGTCCCTGCTGTGTTTTTACTAATTCTGTACATCCAAACTGCTAGCCGCGAAGGTGGAAAAGATAGTTAAGAGTTTGCGTATAAAATAAATAACCCCTGCACCAATAGTGTAGGGGTTTTTATTTATCAACTTAGTGCTGTTAGCACATGCTGAGGTAGTAAAGACAAGACAAATCTTATTTTTTTACTATCCTAGTCCAACAATTCTTATAGTTGTACCAATTTAATGTGAAGTTGCAGATATATTGATCCCCCTAAATCCCCCTTAAAAAGGGGGACTTTGATAGACGTTTTTCCGGTTCCCCCTTTTTAAGGGGAGCCAGCGCGGTCTTGGGGGTTTCCCCCATGAGCGACTGGCGTGGGCTAGGGGGGATCGAATTCTATGCAGCTTCATAAAGAATTGGTATTAGGACTGTTTACTTTAAGCGATTGTCCGTGCCAACAATACCGGACAAGTGGCATTGACTCGAACATAGTCAGACAAAGAAGATCCGATGAGTCTGTCTATATCAACAAAACTCTTAGCGATCGATGGACGGCGATCTGGAGAACCGAGCAATAATAAGTCTATATTCAACTCCTCAGCCAATCGACAAATTTCTTCACCGGGTTTGCCGCTGCTGATATAAGAACGAGATTGAATACCTTGTTTTTCAGCTTCCGCAACTGCGGCTGCTAAAACTGGATTTTTATCTGAGTTAACTTTAGTTATTTCCGATTTTTTCCCACCTAAATCTGTACTAATATTTGCCAAAATTAACTCACCGCCTGGAATATCTCGCAGTAAAAACAATGCTAATTTTAAGCAATTTTTTGCTGAATCAGAGTTGTCTATTGCCACCATGATGCGCTTAATTCTTTTAACATAAATGTCATCTTTTACCAGCAACATGGGGCGAGAAGATAGCTGGAAAACATACTGGCTGACTGAGTTTGATAAAATCGATTGCAGCCGCTTCAGTCCGCGTGAACCCATAATAATCAAGTCAGCATCGATTTCATCAGCTACTTGGCAAACTACATCTTTGGGGTCGCCTTCCCGTAAAATGGAAGAAACCTGGCTAGGATCTAAGTTCAAAGTTTGAATAGCATTCGCCAGAATTTTACCACCATTTTCCCATTTAGTTGTCATGGTAGTAGCAGTACTTTGTGCCTGAACAACATGCAAAATTGTGACTTTTGCAGATTGAACTGAAGGGATTTCTTTCAGGGTTTTGAGCATTTCTTCTGCGTGTCCCAATCCCGATACAGCCAGCAAAATTCTTCTGATCATATTACGTATTTTTTGTGAAGTTTACTTTTTTTCGCTGTTAGTACTTGGCTTTGGTCGGATTTTCACCACCTTGCTCGATAACCTAGTTAGTAAGTTGGCACAAATAAACTCTGTCTTTTAGTATTTAACACTCAAATAAATGGCAAACTATAAAAAACTAAACAAATGTTTAAGTTTATTTGCACATAGTTACTTAAACTTTCAACTAGATTTCAAGTATTAAGCATACTCTCAATTTAGTCGGATAAACTTAATAAATTATGATGTTAGCTATTATTTTTAATCTATGTTTACTTTTTTTAATTAGAACTTAGTTAAGTATTGCAAAGAAATGCCAAAATAAATCTTCAGTAAAATTGATTCAGTGTAGGATATAGTAGGCGATAGCTACTGCCTAAAATAGCGTAACTTCCTTTGAAATTTCCCATATTTTCCGCCTTTTTAAGGCTATTTTAGTTTTGGTAACTTAGATATAATTTCTATCTATATCTAAACACCAGAGAAGTGCTGACACAATAGCATCCGAGTCATATTTCATACTATATTGAAACCCCCCAAATATAATCTGAGGGGTTTGTTTGATTGGTTGTGAGATTTGGTTAATTTAGATGCGCTCCTGGTTGTCCGTTTTGGACTACAAAGGAAGCTAAGGTTTTGACTGTGGCTTTTAAGTCAACGATGCTTGAGACAACGCGGTAGTCAGTTTGCCAGCGTTTTGGAGTCAGGTTGCAGCGGACGTATCCCCGGTAAGCACCATTAAAGAACTTAGTATGAGGATTATTAGGTAGAGCAGCTTGAGATGGAGCGATAAATGAGGTGGGAAAGTCAGAGGTGATTGAAGTTCCGACAAACTCAGTGCCTACAGTTGGTGAGCTTGGATTATTGAAATCAAGCTTCAGGTTGTGTACCCAACTAGAATGGATGTCTCCGCTAATCACCACAGGATTAGAAGGTTGGCGCTGGTTGAGAAAACTCAGGAGCCGATTACGTGCAGCCACGTAGCCATCCCACTGATCCATATTGAAGATGCCTGGCCCTGAACTACTATTAAAATTGTACTGGGCAAACATCACCTGTTGAGCAATCACATTCCAGCGCGATCGCGACTGGTCTAACCCTTTTCGTAGCCACTGCTCTTGTTTTGAGCCGGTCATGGTAGCATTCGTATCAAAAGCTCCGGGGCAACGAGGCTTCAGTCCATCATCACAAGGTTGATTAGTCCGATACTGCCTCGTATCTAGTACATTGAACTCAGCTAAATTACCAAAAGTCAAGCGCCGATAAAGCAGCGCATCTGGGCCTTTGGGCAATGCAGACCGACGTAGGGGCATGTGTTCATAGTAAGCCTGGTAGGCATTAGCTCGCCGTTTTCTAAAAGCCTCTTGGGTTTGATTATCTTCGGGAATTAAGTTGGCGTAGTTATTGTCAACTTCATGGTCATCCCAAGTGACAATCCAGGGAAAAGCCGCATGAGCAGCTTGGAGACTCTGGTCTGTTCTGTACAGAGCGTAACGATTACGGTAGTCTGCAAGAGTAATGATTTCTGGACTATTATGCTGGCGTGGTCCACCGGGTTGTGGCCCGTATTCATAGATGTAGTCACCCAGATGAACTACAAGGTCGAGGTTTTCTTCAGCCAAATGCCGATAAGCCGTATAGTAGCCATTTTGCCAGTCTTGACAGGAGACAAAAGCAAAGTTCAATTGTTGGGTATAACTATAAGATGTCGGTGCTGTGCGAGTCCGTCCAATGGGACTAACTTCGCTACCCACTTTAAATTGATACCAGTACCATCGATTAGGGTCTAGCCCACAGACATCAACGTGGACTGAGTGTGCTAACTCTGGTGTCGCCAGTACTGTTCCTCGCCGCACTACGCGTCTCATATTTTCATCAAGGGCGACTTGCCACTGCACTGGCACATTTACCAGTGGAATTCCACCTCCAGAGAGTGGATTTGGAGCCAGTCGTGTCCAGATAACCACAGCATCCGGCAAAGGATCGCCAGAGGCAACCCCAAGACTGAACGGATAGCCAGAAAACCTTGAGGTAGCCAATACTGGATGCAATTGGCTAGCTACTGTTAACCCCGTTAAGAATCCTGCACCCAACAAAAAATTCCGCCTTCCGCACCGATTTGCTAGCAGGCGTGTACCATCCATAAATTCCATATTCACCCCTTCCCAGATGTAAATACAGTTGGCAAATTTTAGGAGGATCAGTTGCGAAAAGCACAAAAAATGGCTTGATTTAACTTATCTCCTAATTGTTGCTCAACCAAATACAAGGAACCTACCAACCCAGGATCAAGTAGAAATTAAGATTTTGTTAAATTTCAAACCTCACAATCCCAAAGAACTAAAGCTACGCTTTGTTCCCCCTGAGAGTTTGTCTACGGTGTATACACAAGTCCTAAAATATTTGCCTAGTAAAACACAAGGCTTTGTAGACAAGGTTTTGATTGAGCAAACTAATCATTGATAGTATCAGCTTATCGATTACTCATAACGGAAGCTCAAAAATTTTAAAAAATATTACGGATTACGTTAGCGAGTATTCGTACTTCTACAGAGAAGCAAGCTACTCGCACCGGATCGTAGAGAGCGTAATTACGAATTATTTAAAATCTGCCATTTCCCTGAACAATATGCTTAACCGTAGTCAAGGTTTCTAGGCTGATAAATCCCCGCCGATGACCTTTTTGATTAGACATACCGAGAAATACTGAATCTCCCCGCGAGGGGTTGCGGGAAAAACGCGGGGAAGTGTTGATATAGGTAGAGGCACTATTAACTCCCAAAGCAAACTGCCGACTTTCCTGGTAAGATTCAGTAACAATAGAGTCGGCATGACCACTGCTGTGTTGATTAATCCAGGCGATCGCAGTCTCTAAGCTATCCACCAGTTTAAAAGCTACTGTCCTAGTTAAATAAGGATTTCCCCATTCGCCCTCTTTCACCAGTTGTAACTGGGTAAAGCCTTGTACTAGTTCGGCATCGCCTTTAATTTCAAAGCCTTTTTCTATCAAGCTGTTCCACAGAACTGCTAAGGATGATGGCAAGGCTTGACGATGAACTAGTACCTTTTCAATGGCATTGACTTGATCGGGTTCACTTTGATGGCTATCAAGAATCATCCAGCGCACCATTTCTAAGCTGCTATTAGGCGACCAGTAGAGATAACAGTTACCCATCGCTGACTTTAAAACTGGGCAAGTTGACTGTCGTACTACCTGCTGCACCAAGCTAGAACGTCCGTAGGGAATCACCAAATTCACGTACTCATCTTGGGTGACTAAATCCCGAATTGAAGCACCATGTTCGGCTGTGATCAGTTCTACACAACCTGATGGTAGTCCAACTTCGGTGATCGCATTTTGCAATGCCTCAGCGATGGCGGCGTTAGAATGACTAGCTTCAGTACTACCTTTGAGAATTATACTATTGCCAGTTTTAATACAAAAACCCGCTGCGATCGCTCCTAAATCGGGAAAAGCTTCATAAATAAATCCAATCACTCCCAAGGGCATTAACTGGGTGTAACTCTGGGAATCTCCCAGTTGATAATCAGCAGTTCTGACGCGTCGCAGCGGATCTGATAATTCCCCCAACCGTTGTAAAATGTCTACTGTCATCTCTAGCCTTGTGGGAGTCAGCTTTAGCCAGTCCAATATCAACTCTGGCACTGCCATTTCCCGACTGGCTTCTAAATCCAAGGTATTGGCTTCGAGAATGTCGTCAAATGAGCGCTCAAGCGCCTGTGCCATCGCCAATACTGCACGACTCCGGTCTGCCCCCTTTGTGATCCCCAACTTTAGGGAAGCATGATAGGCTCGTTGGGCACTAGTAATCGGTTCGGGGTGATCATCCAAAACTTCAACAGTCATTGAGTTAACGTCTGTAGGTAAGCCAGACCATTAGTGCTGGTAGGATAGCCAATAGCACCGCCACCATTGCCCAAGCAATAATGCTGGAACCATTTGCCAATCGCAGTGCTAATGGTAGCCATATAATCACTAGCACGAAAATAATGCCGAGCGCTATAGGCAGATAGCTTTCTCCCAAGCGGGGATGGACAACATGCCAACTATTTCCCATCCACCGCCAAGCCCGTTTGTAGGGATATGTGGTAGAAAGTTGTTCTAGGACATGACCATTATCTTCTACAACAAAGATTTGCTGACAGCGATCGCAACCAAATGCTTCTGTCAGCGTAATCGGAATTAACTGACCCCGACGACGGCAGGGACAGGGGTATTCAGCATTGAAATCGATTTTTTCGGGTTTTTGAGATTGCACAAGCGTTCTAATAACTTGAGCGTGTTTTACACGAACTGGGAGAATATAGTAACTTGGTAAATGCCTAATAAGGCTTCTCTGTTGATATACATAGACTGCCTTGCAAACATCGCCATGAGCGCAAACAGTAGATGCCCTTAAATCTAAGTATCGTAATTATCACATAACTACGGAGTCATCTGTTTGTAGTTTTCTCCGTAGCTAGCAATCTTGTTTAAAAAGTTCCTTCTCTTCATCTGTCGCTTTCAAGGTAATGTAGTTGCATTTTTGGGCATTTATTATGTATGCTGACACACCTGGTACAATTTTAAGCTTACGATGGCGACCACTCCGAAAACAAGTCGTTTGGGAGGGCTACGCTCATAAACAATAGACAACAACAAACCCTACAAAACGAATTGATAACACCTATAAAGATTCTAGCCAAGCTAATGCATATCTAGATTAGTCTAAAGCTGGGTTTTATATTTCTTAGTAAGTGGTAAGTAAGTCGGCGTAAAGAATTATCGTTGGGATAAGGCAGGGAGAGAGAGGGTTTGAGCCTTATTTACTTTTCTTTACACAGTTGGGTTGTATTGTGCCGACTTACTTAATACCAATTTGAACAATGATTGCCACAGATGGAATCCTCAGAGTAATTACCAGTAACACTCAACTGACTTGCTCTGAGCAGATCGACAGGCTCACTATGACACCTTTTCGACGAGCTAACGCTCACACCAAAGTCCAAAATCCAAGCGAGAATTGAGAAACACTTCAATGCACCCTGAAAACACTAAACCTCCTGGAGTTTTTGACTCTAAGAGGTTTACTTGGAAGCGGGTAACGCGATTCGAACGCGCGACATTCACCTTGGCAAGGTGACGCTCTACCACTGAGCTATACCCGCAATCTATTGCCAAATATCAATATCTCAGATTTCTTTCTAATTGTCAACCCCTTAATTTAGTCATTGGTCATTAGTCATTGGTCATTGGTGAACAACAAAGGACAAAGGACAAATGACTAATGACGAACCTAGCCCAGTTCTTCTGACTCCACCGTTAAATTGCCGACGCTGGCACTTTGAAAAGAAGCTGGCAAAGACTGGCTATTTCGAGAATATGGCTCTTCTAAGTTAGAACGCAGTTGCCGCATAAGGCTGGCCATTTCTAGAGCATTCAGGGCGTAATCCCAACCATGATTACCTTTGATGCCTGCCCGTTCTAAGGCTTGCTGCATAGTATCTACTGTCAAAATGCCAAAAATTACTGGCACTCCGGTTTGAAAGCTAGCGGCGGCAATGCCTTTAGAAACTTCGGCGGATACGTAATCAAAATGGGGTGTTTGCCCTCGAATGACTGCACCTAGACAAATTACAGCATCATAACGATGAGAAAGCGCTAGTTGGCGGGCTACTAAAGGTACCTCAAAACTTCCCGGAACCCAAACATAGTCCACCTGATTACCGTGGGGGTTAGGATCTACACCGTGGCGTTTCAAGCAATCTTGACATCCCTCTAGCAGCTTTCCGGTAACAAGATCATTGAATCTACCAATCACCACTGCAAACCGCAAAGGCTCCGTTTGGGTAAAAGTTCCCTCGAAAACTGCCATGACTGCCTCTTTATCAACTATACTTTTGGTCAATATACATTTCTTATTTAAATGTAGAGGAGCAGGAAAGCATGGTTAGAAAAAAGGAAATCGGAAAAATTTCTCCTTTTTTCCTTTGGTCTTTGACCTTGGCTTTTCTGCCCCTCTAGTTCTTATATTAAGTGCCTACCCCAGAGCGAAGCCGTCGCCTACACGACAAAAAAGTTTAACAAACCAACTAAAAATACCAAACCAAACCAGACACCAGAACCAACCCAGAGTAGTTTTTTAGATTCAACCCAATTTTGGGGGGTGGCGTAAGCAACAGGGACGCCAACAACCAGAACAAAAGACAATAGAACTAGACCTATCAAGGCAAATTGGAATATTATGGTCATTTTTGCTTCTCCCAATACAGCTAAATACTAAGGATAGAATATCCTTAAAGGGCGACACTGCCACTTTCTTATTATTTTTAAGCTAACAGAAATTGCAACATTTTAGTCATTTGTCTTTCAAGGTCTGATGCCTGCGATGAATTGCGCCAACGGGTACGCGAGTGTCGGAAGCCTCTACTCAGACTTTTCTCTTTGTCTAAGTACCGATGACCAATGACTCTTAACTATGGATTTAATTCTTTGTCACACAACAGCAGATTTTGACGCGCTAGGAGCGGCGGTAGGGTTAACACGCCTACTACCGGGCAGTAAGATTGTGTTGACTGGCGGTTCTCACCCTCGGGTACGGGATTTTTTAGCATTGCATCGGGATGAATATCCGCTGATTGAACGCCGTTCGGTGAATTCCGAAAAAATCCGTTCTCTGATTGTGGTGGATACACAACAGCGCGATCGCTTGGGTAAGGCTGCTGAGTGGTTAGATTCACCCAATCTGAGAGAGATTATAGTTTATGACCATCACTTAGGACAAGAATCAGATATTCCCGCCACGCGATCGCATATTTTTTCAGTCGGAGCAACCACAACTCTAATTGTGGAGCAATTGCAACAACAGCATATTTCTCTGACTTCTGCCGAAGCAACAGTGATGGCTTTGGGTATCCACGTTGACACTGGCTCCTTGACCTTTGACCAGTCCACACCACGGGATGCCTTAGCTTTGGCTTGGTTGATGCAACAAGGTGCTAGTTTGTCGGTAATTTTTACCTACCGTGACCCTGGATTGTCTTTGCAATTGCAGCAGCTATTAACTGAGGCGCTGGAAAATTTAGAATATCTTTGCCTACGCGGATATACGCTTGCTTGGGTAACTATAAGAACTAAAAATTTTGTGCCTGGATTATCGAGTCTGGCATCAGAACTTGTGGAATTAACCGAAATTGATGCTCTACTGTTGGTTAATGAGTATTCTTTGGGTGAAAGTGATTCACGTTTAACAGTAATTGGGCGATCGCAAATTCCCAAAACGAATCTTAACCTCTTATTCCAACTTCTAGGTGGCGGTGGTCATTCACAAGCCGCATCACTAAATCTAAGAGGGGTGGATTCACAAGCAATATTAAAACAACTCCTTGACGGGATAAAAGCGCAAATTCCCCATCTCCCCACAGCGAGGGATTTGATGTCTTCTCCTGTCCGCACTATTTTACCTGAAACCACAATTGCCGAAGCCCAGCGCATTTTATTACGCTATGGACACTCTGGTTTATCTGTAATTGATACTCAAGAGCAACTAGTAGGTATGATTTCTCGGCGGGATATTGATATCGCCTTGCACCACGGGTTTAGTCATGCACCAGTTAAGGGCTACATGACCAGAAATCTTAAAACGATTACACCAGATACGACACTACCACAAATTGAGTCGCTGATGGTGACTTATGATATCGGGCGCTTACCAGTATTGAAAAATGAGCAGTTAGTTGGTATTGTCACCCGTACTGATGTCTTGCGGGAATTACATCAAAACAATTGTGTTAGCGTTAGCAAGGCGTTGAGCCAGTTTCGAGTGCTGAGTCTTGAGTCTCAATTATTACTTACAAACCAGGGCTTAGGACTCAGTGGGGAGTTACAGAATAAACTTGCTCTTCCATTGTGGCAATTACTTACCACGGCTTCGCAGGAGGCAGAAAAACGGGGTTGGCATCTTTATCTAGTAGGCGGTGCGGTGCGGGATTTGCTATTAGCCCAAGCAGCAGGCAGCTTGATGATTAAAGATATTGACCTTGTAGTTGATGGCTTTCACAAATCAGCAGATGTTGGTGCGGGTGTGGAACTAGCAAAAGCACTGCAACAACTTTACCCTACGGCTCGCTTAGAAATCCACGGGGCTTTTCAAACTGCTGCTTTGTTGTGGCACAAAGACCCGAAATTAGATTCTTTATGGGTAGATATTGCCACCGCTAGAACGGAATTTTATCCTTATCCAGCAGCAAATCCAGAAGTTGAAGCGAGTTCCATTCGTCAAGACTTGTATCGTCGAGATTTTACCATCAATGCGATCGCCTTACGGCTGACAAATCCCCGTGCTGGTGAGTTACTTGATTTCTTCGGTGGTTTACTTGATTTACAAGCTAAACAAATTCGGGTTTTACACGCCAACAGCTTTATCGAAGACCCTACCCGGATTTATCGTGGTGTGCGCTTTGCAGTGCGCTTCGGATTTGAGATTGAACCGCAAACTGAAGAGTTTATCCGCTATGCCATCAACAGCGGTGTTTACGATCGCACTGCTCAAGAGAATAGCAGAACTCCAGCCCTGCAAACTAGACTGAAAACAGAATTAAAACACATCCTAGAAGCCTCCTACTGGAAATCAGCTTTGCAGTTACTCGATAACTTAGGGGCATTGCAATGCATCCATCCTACCCTGAAGCTAGATGTGGAAGTCCTACGACAATTACATTTCCTAGAACGATGTTTGCGGCGATTTGACCCGCAACCAACCCTCATCCATTGGGAAATGCGTTTAGAGGCGTTAATCGCCCATCTAGCACCACAATATCGAGCGAAAGTTGCAAAGAATCTACAGATGCAAGAAGATAGCATTAAACGCTTGCAAAACTTGGCTTTTGCCCAAACTGAGGTGATGGAATCTTTGCCTAAGTGTCAAAGTCCCAGTCGAGTAGTACAGTTGTTGCGACAGTACAATTTACCAATGCTGATTTTAATCGCTTTGCAAAGTCCGCGATCGCTTAGACATCAGATTTGGGAATATTTAACTGTTTGGGCTAATGTGCAGCCACTACTGAATGGCAATGATTTAAAGAAACTTGGTTACAAACCAGGGCCTCAATATCGGCAAATATTAGATAATATGCTTGCTGCCACCTTGGATGGAGTAATTAAACATAAGACTGAAGCTGAGGAGTTTTTAGCGCAACACTATCCTAAATGAAATAGCTATGCTCTAAATTGTATCTGGATCGATATTTAACTCCCGGAGTTTTGCTGCTAAACGTTCTGCCTTTTGTTCGGCTTGTTCTACCTTTTGTTGTGCTTGTTCTGCTTTTTGTTCGGCTTGTTCTGCTTTTTTTTGTGCCTGTTCTGCCTTTTGTTGTATCTGATCTGCCGTTTCTTCCGGTGTTGGTACTAATTGCCCATCTCGTGTAAAAAACCGCAATAAACCTTCATAAACTCCCAAATATAACCCTAGCTGATGACTCCATAAATATCCTTGTTCACTTGGTTGTAAAGGTTGATATTCTCCATCTACTAAATGAAATCCCGCAAATTCTTGTGTGTAAGGGTCGAACCAAAAATAATCGGGTGTGCGGAAGGTATCTTGATAGATTTTTTTCTTTAAATTTTTGTCAGTATTCGCTGTTGAGTCAGACAAAATTTCCAGAATTACATTCGGATATTTGCCATCTTCTTCCCAGACTACCCAACTTTTACGGGTTTTACGTTCACATCCCAGCACTACAAAAAAGTCTGGCCCCCGGAAGTGTTCTGATTTGCGTTGGCGTGGACTATAGTAAATAGTCAGATTTCCCGCCGCATAGAAATCATTTCTATCTCGCCACAACCATTTTAGGCATTTGAGTAAGAGCATGATTTGCTCTAGATAAAGTTCGCTTTCCAAGGGAGGCTCATCGCTATATAAATCACCAGGAGGGAATATAACATCTTGACAGATGCCTTCTTGAGAATCTAATTCTTGAGCAATAGTCATAGAATGGATACGGCATCAAGTAGTTATGGATTGATTTTAGCAGTGTTATGGTTGGCGATCGCATCCTACCGCAGAGGCGTAGAAGGCACAGAGAAGAAAAACGCGTAGACACTTTGCGGCTTGTCGTCAGACATCGCATCCTCACTTTCCGAAATTCTTTGGTGCTACACTGTATTTAATATCAAACCTCATCACAACTCCAATGAGAGAGCAGAAATGAAGTAATACCAAACACCTGTTGCGCCAAAGCAACAAATGTCAACGAAGAATAAACGCAACTAGTTTGACAGGGTTACTTCACATAGTCGTGGACTAAAAATATTGTCATCACTCCTATCTACATTGAACCGCTTGGTAAGTGTCTGCGGCTAAGTTTGTTTTGTGTCTAATCTACCCGTAATTGTTATGAATACGCGGGTGGAAGTTTGGGAATTGAGGTTTGAGAATAATGCCGAAAAAATCAATATTATTAGCTGAGAATTTAGCCTACGAACTCAGCTTGGACAAAACTTTGTTTCAAAAAATTCAGGTGAGTATCGAAGCAGGCGATCGCATCGCTTTAGTAGGTCGCAATGGTGTAGGAAAATCAACCATACTCAAGATACTTGCAAGTCAAATTAGTCCCAGCGCTGGTTCAGTTTTACGTAATGGGGTTGTCTACTATTTGCCACAAATCAGCACTACTAAACAACAAATTACAGTAGATACAATACTTAATCTTTTGATTTCAACCTCTGATGAATGGTGGAAAATTGAGGATATTTTGCAAACCAATTTGATACAAATATTGATTTCTCTCTACCAATTACTAACTTGAGTGGAGGAGAACTCACAAAACTATTTTTAGCGATCGGTTTAGCTCAAGAACCAAATTTGCTGTTGCTGGATGAGCCAACCAACCACATGGATTTGCAAGCGTTAGAAAGTTTAAGACAATTTCTTCAAAATTTCACTGGCGCGTTTGTGATTGTCTCGCACAAGCCTTTTTTCTTAGACCAAGTAACACAAGTTACCTGGGAACTTACACCTGTTGGAATAAAGGTATATGGAGGCAATTTTTCTCAGTATCGAGAACAGAAAAAAATCGAGTTAGAAGCAGCATTCCGATCGCACGAAGCCGCCAGAAAGGAACTCAAACGTACTCAAGCCATAGCGATGCAAGAACAGCAACGCGCAGCCCAATCTAGTCGCAACGGTCGCGCCAAGTTTCTGAATGCTAGTATTGATAGAATGGCAGCAGGACTGATTAAAACCAAAGCTGAGGTGTCTACCGGAACTGCGAAAAAGAAACATGAAGCAGCAGTAGCAAAGGCTAATCAAAAAATTGCAGAGACGAAGGTCAAAACTACCAAAGTAACGAGTATTCAGCTAGAAGAAAAAAATCAAAAGCGCCGAAATCTCATTAATATCCAGGGTGCAAATCTTAGAATATCAGAACGTCTGTTGATTCAAAATATTCAATTGCATATATCATCTGGCGATCGCATAGCCATTATCGGCGCAAACGGTTCTGGTAAATCGAGTCTGGTAAAAGCAATTTTGGGGATGGAAAACCAAACCGCAGTTTTTGACTCAGGTGAATTTTTACTTGCACCAGCGATAAAAGCTGTATATCTCGATCAAACCTACGAATTGGTAAATCGCCAATACACACTTTTGGAAAATATGCAAGCTGCCAATCCTCATCTCAGCTATCAGCTTTTGCGTCAACAACTAGGACACTTTCTGTTTAAATATGATGACGTTCACAAAAGCGCCTCTGTATTGAGTGGGGGTGAATTGGCAAGATTAGCGTAGGCGTAGCCCGCCGCAGGCATCGCTATGATCAGTATCTCAGAAATCGATCTGCTGATTCTCGATGAGCCAACTAATAACCTGGATATTGAAACTGTTGAACAAATGGTAGTAGGTATCAATGACTATCAAGGGGCACTTTGGGTAATTTCCCACGATCTAGACTTCCTCAGCCGAACTAACATTACTCAAAGTTTTAAGTTGAGACAGCAAGCCTTGCAAATGACAACTTAATTTACCCAATACACCAGAGCAATATTATCGAGAATTACTCGAAATCTCTGAGCCAAGATCGTTGTAGCTCTTGCTTACATGTCTGTAAACTTTGCAAATTCTATTCACTAAGGCTGAAAGTTGCCCATCCTGCCACGTAAATTTCTAGCTCAACAACAGAAGCCGTAAAACATACAGGCAAGTTATAATTCTCTTGCGGTGCAACGTAACAAAAATTTATGAGTAATCCCCTTGTGCAAGCCTTTTTCGTAGGCAGAGCGGTAGCTGAAGTAGTTAATGAGCGTTTAGAGGTCGCCTTGACCGATGCTTTGAGCGATCTGGGCAAATTTGATGCAGAAGCTAGAGAGCAGCTGCGCCAGTTTACAGAAGAAGTCCTAGAGCGGGCAAATCGGGCAACAGAATCAGCTAATGCTGGTCAAGCTACCCCCAGTACTGGGCAAGCCAGTTCTGATTCCGGTGACTTGCAAGCAGATATTGACGAATTAAGAGCAGAAATTGCCCTCTTACGAACAGAATTGCAACATTATCGCCGAACTTCTGCATAAATTTTAGTCATTAGTCATTGGTCATTAGTCAAAAATTATGCACAAATGACAAATGACAAAGGACACTTAAGAAAAAAACAGTTTAGGAATCAGAGTGTCTGTTCTTCCAAGTGATTCGGTCGCAAACCAACGGTACACAAAGTATATGGAACAAGGTTATTCAGATAAAGCATACCGTTGGAATCGGGAAAAATACTCTAGCAGACGGCGTTTTGTGGACATTTGGTCTTTTGTCTTGACCTTATTGTTCAAACTTTGGCTATATAACAAATCTTGGAGTTATCCGGGTGGTGTGACTGAGGCAAAGCAAGCTACAAGGCGCAAAAGCCAAGCAGTCTGGATTCGCAATACCCTACTGGATTTAGGGCCAACCTTTATCAAAGTTGGGCAATTGTTTTCTACCCGTGCTGATATATTCCCCGGTGAATATGTAGAAGAACTGGCCAAGTTACAAGACAAAGTACCGGCATTTAGCTATGAGCAAGTAGAAGCGACCATTGAGAAAGAATTAGGCAAAAAAATTCCTGAACTTTTCCATAATTTTGAACCGATTCCTTTAGCTGCTGCTAGCTTGGGGCAAGTACACAAAGCTGTGCTACATACTGGAGAATCGGTTGTTGTCAAGGTGCAACGTCCTGGACTAAAGAAGTTATTTGAAATAGATTTACAAATTCTCAAGGGAATTACTCGCTACTTTCAGAACCATCCAAAATGGGGACGGGGACGAGATTGGTTGGGTATTTACGAAGAATGTTGCCGCATTCTTTGGGAAGAAATTGATTATCTTAACGAAGGTCGTAACGCCGATACTTTCCGCCGGAACTTTCGCGGCTACGATTGGGTGAACGTCCCCAGAATATATTGGCGTTACGCCACTTCTAGAGTGCTGACTTTAGAATATCTCCCTGGAATTAAAATTAGCCAATACGAAGCTTTAGAAGCAGCAGGTTTGGATCGAAAGGCGATCGCTCGTCAAGGCGCTCAAGCCTACTTACTACAATTACTCAATAGTGGCTTTTTCCACGCCGATCCTCACCCAGGCAATATTGCCGTTAGTGCAAACGGTGCTTTGATATTCTACGATTTCGGGATGATGGGGCGGATTAAGTCCAACGTCCGCGAAGGACTAATGCAAACACTGTTTGGCATTGCTCAAAAAGATGGCGATCGCGTTGTCCAGTCTCTCATCGATTTAGGTGCGATCGCCCCAACGGATGATATGGGCCCAGTACGGCGTTCCGTACAGTACATGCTCGATCATTTTATGGATAAGCCCTTTGAGAACCAATCAGTCGCAGCAATCAGTGACGACCTTTACGAAATAGCTTATAATCAGCCATTTAGATTTCCAGCAACTTTCACTTTTGTGATGCGAGCCTTTTCTACCCTAGAAGGGGTAGGCAAAGGCTTAGATCCAGAATTTAACTTTATGGAAGTTGCCAAACCATATGCAATGCAACTTATGACCGATATGAATGGTTCTGAGGGAAATAGCTTTCTTAACGAATTAAGTCGCCAAGCAGCTCAGGTAAGTAGTACCGCCTTTGGTCTACCACGTAGATTAGAGGATACACTAGAAAAGCTAGAGCAGGGAGACATGCGCTTGCGCGTTCGGTCTATAGAAACTGAACGCCTGCTGCGACGACAGAGCAGTATTCAGCTCTCAATCAGCTATGCTCTGTTGATCAGCGGTTTCACGCTTTCAGCTACTATCCTAGTGGTTAAGGATTATGTATGGCTGGCACTGCTGCCTGGTTTAATTGCAGCAGGGCTTTCAGTGATCCTGATCCGACTACTTTCACGCCTCGACCGTTACGATCGTATGTATTAATTGTTGCAGCAAAATTTATGAAACTTAATTTCACGGGTTTTAGCGATCCGGGACTTATTCGTTCTAATAATCAGGATGCTTACTATATTGACCCAGAAGGGCGGTTTTTTATTGTCGCCGATGGCATGGGTGGTCATGCAGGAGGTGAAGAAGCAAGTCGGATTGCCGCTGAAGAAATTCAGGCTTATTTAGTCGCCAATTGGGAATCTTCTAAATCTTCTCAAGAACTGCTAGAACAAGCTTTGTGGGGTGCTAATGAAGCGATTTTACAAGATCAGCAAAGCAATCCCGAACGTGGCGATATGGGTACAACGGTTGTAGCGGTGATTTTTCGTGCCCCAGAGTCCCCCTGGTGCGCTCATGTTGGCGATTCCCGGCTGTATCGCTTCCGAGAGTTGCAATTAGAACAGGTAACAGAAGACCACACTTGGGTCGCACGAGCCATCAAAATCGGTGACATCACCTTTGAAGAAGCGCGATCGCATCCTTTTCGTCATGTATTATCTCGCTGTTTAGGGCGTGAAGACTTGCATCAAATTGATGTGCAACCATTAGATGTAAAAGTTGGCGATCGCTTGCTCTTATGTAGTGATGGTCTTACAGAAGAACTTGTCGAAGAAAAGATTGCTAGCTGCCTCCAAGACACTCCTTGGCTTGATAAAGCCGCCATCTCTCTAATTGAGGCTGCCAAAGACCACGGAGGGCACGATAACATCACAGTTGTCATCCTCTCACTCGAAGAAAATAGTCATTAGTCATTGGTCATTGCTCATTTGTTATTTTCCAAAACAAAGAACAACTGAAAAATGATTAATCCGGTAAATATACTCAGTAATTTGTTCAGCGTGAGCATTTTTCCTTTTTACAATTTGATACAAATATTTTTAGCCTCCAAAATCACCTAATGAGGCTAGATTTGCATAAATTGGTGAATTGACATCTTGCACGTAATAAGGTAGAGCGATTATAATTCACGCTTATTACCATTCATTTCCCAACCTCCTTAAAATTCCTGCCCTCTAAAGCTTCCCCTATAGTGGAGCAGACAGCATCTTAGGTTTTTTAAGCAAAAACACCAAGACGCTTAAGGGTAGCATCTAATATTCCCCTCAAAGGAGAGTTAGATCGAGCAATAGTGAGTTAAGGAGGTAGTTATACTTATCTGAGACTAAATAGAGCCTATTTTCCGGAATATGGTTCGGTTGACTTGGGTGGTATATCAGTAGGATTAGGTGCAAGATATCAAATCAGAAAAATTCCACATTTAGGATGTAGGCAATCTGTCAAACAGTTGTTATCTTTCTTAATACGGAGGAACAAATATTGGACAGATATCAGTCCAATTCTTATCCCATTTGGACTTCTGTGAGCGATATCACCTTTACACGTTTACACGTTGTTTTTTCGGAGTTAATTATGAATCAACCAATGAAACTATCCTTGGAACAGCAATTCAGCATCTGCTCATTTTCCACTCAGGTGCAAAACATGAGCCACGAGCAAGCTAAAGACTTTTTAGTAAAGCTGTATGAGCAAATGGTCGTGCGTGAGGCAACCTATCAAGAACTTCTGAAGCATCAGTGGGGCTTAGATTCCGGTTCCACTATGGCATAGAATCTTTCTGATGTCGCAGTGGGCGACCTCCTTCTCTTGCTTGGTTCCAAGGAGGAAAAGAGCTGGGGATGTCGGGGCGTCAACTTCGATAAGTAACTCCACAAGAAGGACGCAAAATTTCAATTCACAAAACTAACGAACAACTAGTAAACATTGTCTACGGTATATTTGCTGGAGTCTAGACTTAACTTTAGCATTGTAGGCTAAATTTGTTGTTTGCTTTAGCCAAACTCCTTTTTGTTTTGTCTAGTCTGAGAACCACACCTGCGTAAATTTACAATTTCCTGGAATATCCACACAAGAAGATTCAGAGAGAACTTAGATAGCACTGCTTGAGCAGCTACCAATTTCACTCTTTATACATATAACTAGAACTTACATCTTTATATATACTTTGTTTATAAAAGTTTACATTTCGGTAGTGAACAGCCCTTAGTAACATTAAAAAATTATTCCTAGCTGCAAAGATCGTATGGGGAATCTGTGTCAATACTTTCCAGTTTTGTGATAATTTGAGGCTTAATTTTTTCGTACTCACTTTTTAGTAAACTTTTACTGATTTGCGGGTCGGCAGAAGACACCAGCGTGTTACTCATTGCGACCCACTCTTGCAGCCGTTGGCGCTGGGCAGAAGCGACGCTGGAAAGTAAGATATGGGTACAGCGATTTGGTGTTTCTCGTGCAAAGAATAACAAGCGGTAGTAACCCGTGTGCTGTAGTAACCGGACAATTTCTTGACCAAGACTGCTTTTGAGATCGAGGTAATAAGGCAACCATTTAGCGCCATGCTTACGGTTGTAGATGACAGTAATCCATAGCAGCATGGGATGGGGAATAGAGATGAACAGAAATTGGTTATAGCGGGTACAGAGTAAGCGTTTTTGAATTTCCTCCTGCGGTAGCATCACCCATAAAGCTGGTAAAGCCTCTCCACTGATATGAATGGCCTGGGGAAAGACAATATCGGCAATTGGTTTATTGGGGGGCCAGGAAATGGCACGAGAGATTTCATCGTTTGACCAGGATACCCGCAAATCGGCTTTTGTCTTTTGTTCAAGCTCAGGACTAACTATAGTAGTAGGAACTAGGGCATAGCCGTCTTGTTTAACTTTGCGTGTATGCTCAGGCTTTTCTAGAGATGCTAGAACTTTGAGGATTTCATTGATACTTTGGGGGCGATCGCGTGCTACCTTAGCGAGACAGCTCATCACTAAATTTTCGAGTTCTCTTGGTAGTTCTAATCCAGGCGCGACCTCAGCAAAAGAACGTGGTTTTTGATAGTGATGTGTTTTATACCATGCTCCAAAAGAGTGAGTTGGTGCCACCAGTGGCATTTTGCCTGTGAGCATCTCAAACATCATGACGCCCAAACTATAAATATCAGCACGGTTGTCTAACTCCTTACCCTCCATTTGTTCGGGAGAAGAATAAGCCAATGTCCCCAAATAGAATTTTGTATGGTCGCCATCGGACTGTAATAATTTAGCAATGCCAAAATCTAGAACCTTGACCAATTCCCCGAAACTGGGATCTTGAATCACCAGCATATTACTTGGCTTGACATCGCGATGGATAATTGGGCAAATATTACCCTCAACCGGGATACCATCATGCGCGCACTGTAATCCCAGGCTGATTTGACGCGCCATGCTCAGGAATCTTGCTAAAGGCAGTCGTTCCTTGCGAATAATATTGTTTAGGCTTTGTCCTTGTAAGTATTCCATGACGTAAAACGGGGTATTATTGTCATCTACGCCATAGTCCATAACTCGGACAATATGGATGCTTTTTTGCCCTAGTAAAGCACAGGTTTTTGCTTCTCGCTCAAAGCGGTCTTGCAATCGCATCTTTTCATTTTGGATTGATAAAGCGAGAAACTTAACTGCAACGGGTACACCTCCCAATAAAGTATCTTTAGCACGATAAACCCGACCCATTGCTCCAGTACCGATTAACTCCTGGAGTTGGTAGCGTTTGCTGAGTAAGCGACCAATGTTAGGGTCTGACATAGAAAATTCGACTCCAAAAGCAGGTTGTAAGTGTTTGGGAGGAAAAGTGCATTCAAACTGATATCTGAATTATTGTGTCCATAAATGACTTTCTAGGCTCGTACTGCAAGGCAGAAGTCGGAGAGCAAAGAGCTTATAGGATAAGCTTTTGTGCGATTTCCAATCGTCGCTTTATTTAGGCAGTGCTGTACTAGCTTTTTAAATCCCCTAAAAGAGGATTTGAACCACGCTCTACCAGTTTGGAACCAAGATGGTTATCACAACTGGTGCAAGAGACTAAATCAAACAAGCAGAAAGGGTATATTTCTAATGACGCTTTGTACCATTTGCACTTTAATTGTGATGTAATTTTAGTTTGCCCAATTTTGACGAAATAGATAACTCTAGGATCTAGCAAAAACCTGAGTTAGGGAGTACTGCGCTTACCACAAAGTTCTGATAACTGAGTCGTGAGTGCAAATTTTTGAATATCAATAAAGCCTAAACGTTATTTAAGTAAGAATTTCTGTTTACTTGTAGGTTATCAGACATATCAAAAGCTGATTTATTACCCATTGCATAATGAAGGGTAAGAGTATCTCAATCAGGCTTGACATAAGGAATCAGAAAAATCTAATGTGCTGCTAATCAAACAATAATTTAGAAGCTGAATCATATAATTGTTATCCATAGCGGCTCGTTTCGTTTTTTTACCGAAGAAAGGCAGTCCCGATGAAACGAATTTCAAAAGCCTGGGATAAAAGAATGACTGGGAATAGGGACTGAGGACTGGTATTTGTACTCAACACTAGCTCAACGCCCTGCTATACATGTACAGCACTCAGGGGTTCGGGTTAAGGAGGTTTATTTAACCTTGAATAGCTGAAACGAAGTAAGCAGGTTGACCAATATCATTTTCTTGAATTCTGATGAAGGATTTTACTCTCGCTTACAACTCATCATAGATATAATACAAGCGTATTATAGACCATCGGCTGCTGATTTTCTCTAGCTTCGTAGCGCTCTTTTATTACTCTCGTCAGATTAAATTTGAAACCCTATTTTGGCGTTAGTCCGCGCAGGCGGACGAGAGTTTGTGTAGCCGCGATTTCTAATCGCTTGGATTATTGTATCTCCAGAGTCATAGAAGAGCGTTAGAATCCCAGGTAAATGTAAATTTTTGTGTATAAATTCAAATTTATGTTATTTTTGTTATATTTTAGTTAAGTGAAGACAAAGTAGAAAAATTGTTTTTCAATTGAAAATAAAAGTAACCTCATCAAAAACTTTATATATTTCTAGAAATCAATTTTTCTTTGCCTTAGGATATTTAATGAATTACCCAAACTAGCAAAATACATATTTACTTTCATTCAAGTTTAGACGCTTGTTTTAGAGAGAAATATTTTTTGCATAGAAACTATTTGAGACGAATATTATGAAAGTTTTAATTGTTACGTGTCACTTACCAACTGATAATAAAACTGATAAACATGGATGGTTTAAACGCCTAGAACTATTTATCGATGCGCTCAAGGAAATTGCTGAGATCCACATCCTTTACTATCTTAGTAACGGGGAAGAAAATTTGACCTTAGAAAAAACTGCTGAGATAGAAACAAATTTAAGTAATCAATTCAATAAGAAGGTTAGTTTATATATTTTTCCGTATGTAATGAAAGGTAACTTAGTAGGGAAAACAATAGATTTAATTTTGAATTTTTATGATAAAAAAAGATTATTTTATAGCAAAAACTCTTTAGATACTAAATTTTTTCAAGAGAAACTTCAAATAATAAAACCTGACATAATATTTTTTAGTAGATTACTGTCAATTTTCCCAGCATTAGGTACTGAATATAACTTTCCTACGATTTTTTTCGATGTTGACGATATTTTCCACACTGATTATTACAAGAGGCTATGGACATCTAAGCTACTTTATTTAGGGAATTATTGGGAGAATATTAAATCACTTCCTATTTTCTTTTTTCAGACTCTTTATAAAGAATTACTACTTTCTCGTGCTGTTGCAATTTCAGACTTAACATTTGTCTGTTCTGAGATCGACCGTAAATATGTTTTGGAAAAATTTAATGATTCTCAGGTTAAAACAGTAGCAAATGCTGTAACTATCCCAACGGCAAAAAGTTCGCTTCCTAGTAACCAAAATTTGCTGTTTTTAGGAAATTATGACCAATCGCCTAATAATGTTATTGGTGCTAATTTCTTGATAGAGAAGATTTGGCCGCTTATTTATCAACAGCAGCCAGAAGCACGTTTAATTATTGCTGGCAAGAGTCCTGATAATATTCGTACTTACAATGACAATATTCCTGGAGTTGAATTTACAGGCTTTGTCACAGATATAAATGCTCTTTATGACCAAATTCGCGTCGTTTGTTGTCCAATCTTATCTGGAGGTGGTACTCGACTTAAAATCATCGAAGCAGCAGCGTATGGAAAACCAATTGTTTCAACTAGTGTTGGAGCAGAAGGACTGGAAATAATAGATGGGAAAGAATATATGCTTCGAGATCAGCCTGAAGATTTTGCCCAAGCTTGTCTAGAGTTATTTAGAAATAATTTTCTTTGCGAAGAGCTAGGAAATCAAGCTCGTGCTGCTGCTATAAAACATTACGATCGCAACTCTATAGTTAATCTTATACAAACATATTTTCAGCAGTTCTAAGAATAAATTGAGCAAATTGCCAAGGTTTTCTCCTAAGCGTTCACCGAAACAGTGCTGAGTAACTCGGCTTAGAGTAAAAAAAGTAATAATCGCACTCAGCACTCCTGAAAGGGTAGCAAAACGATATTCAAAATATGTAACGGAAAGCTTCTGGACTAGATGTAGAGCAGTGAGGTAGCCTTGCCCTTAACTTGATTGACGCTCTAGACTAGCTTCCATTGTGTTAGTTAAACAATGACCAGCCAAAATGCCACTACTGAGGTAATATGTATCTTCCGAAATCCGGTGTAGGGTTTCAAAGCCACTACGACGATGACGATCGCCTAGTACCCAGTAACGCTGCACAATAGTATCTAAACCAATCCAGCCTTCGCCTTCAACCTGACCCAAAATATTATGTTGTAGTAAAAAAGTATATTGACGCTCTCCTTCATGGAGCCGCCCCTTGTATTGTAAAGAGATTTCGGAGCGATCGCTACCTGGGAATATTAATTTTGTGGCCATGGTGAACCAGTTATCTCGATGCCAAGCTACCAAGGTCATACCCTTAACGCTGATTGGTATACCATTACGTTCCAGCCAATTTCCTTGCATTGCCCAGCGTCCTGGTTCTAATAAAAAAGTATGAGCCACCTTTTATATATCCTGTCTCGATCGAGTGCCGCCAAGACTACAGTTATAGCAGTGCTGAGTTAAGAGTTAAGAGTTAGGAGTTAGGAGTTAAAAGTTAGAAATTCTTTTCCTACTTTCCCATTCAGTACGGGCTAAACCTTAGCTATCAGCTAACAGCACTTAAGACTGACCTTGCTGAATTTCTCCCAAAAGCACTTCTTGAGGTGCCCCAGTGGCAGTAGGTAGGTTGCCAGGAATGCCCAAATTTCGCCAGTAGGCTAAAACTGCGAAAGCGATCGCTTCTTTAAAATCTGCACTCAAGCCGACTTCATCTGTAGTCCAGACTGGTATTGATGTCATCAACAACTGTAATCTTTGTTTGAGATAAAGATTGCGACTACCACCACCACATAATAGTAGCCGTTGTGGCATTTCCGGCAAAAAAGTGTGGTAACTATGAACAATTGAAGCCGCTGTGAGTTCCGTGAGAGTTGCCAGTACATCAGCAGCATTAAGTTTGTATGCTTGGGCATCTTTTAAACACTGATGCAGATAAGTTATACCAAATAACTCTCGACCAGTGGATTTAGGCGGTGGTAGATGAAAATAGTCTTGGCTTAACCATTGTTCTACCAATGCATCGCAAGGAGTACCACTTGCTGCCCAATTGCCGTCTTCATCATAAGTTTTAGCACCAGCGCTTAAATGCTCCACCGCAAGATCCAACAGACTATTTCCTGGGCCAGTATCCCAAGCGCGAATTTTTGAGAGCCAGTCACCATGCCGAGGCGGAATATAAGCAACATTGCCAATCCCACCAATGTTTTGAATGCAACGCCCTTCCTGAGGATGACTGAGTAAATAAGCATCGACTCTGGGCACGAGAGGCGCACCATGACCACCAATAGCGATATCAGCAACACGGAAGTTGCTCACAGTTGTAATAGCTGTAAGACGGGCAATTAATGCACCGCGCCCTAGTTGCAGACTGTAACCCAAGGGAGTGCTAAGTGCTGTTAGCGGATAGCTAAGGTTTAGCCCGTAACTCCCCTCCTCCCCTGCTCCTTCTTTGGGTGGTCGATGATAAACTGTCTGACCGTGGGAACCAATGAGAGTAGCTGGCTGATGACCAAGTTGAATATTTTGGGCAGCTTGAGCAAAGACAATGGCGATCGCATCATCTATTTCTGCTAATTCTGCCATTGAGATGGCAAGGCCTGCACCAACTGCCAATATTCTTTCTCTGAGTTCAGCTGGATAAGGATATGTTGCCCCAGCTAGCAACTCAACTTTGAGATCCGATTCTGTACCGGAAATATCTACTAACACAGCATCTATGCCATCTACGGATGTGCCACTAATTAAACCAATAACGCGAGTAGGAACAGCAACTTCTTCAGTCGGATGCATGGATCGAGATTCTTTTGTTGATTGCAAGAGGTAGTTTAATTCATGCTACTACCCATGTCAAAAGAACTCAGGCGGCATAGTTGACTGGAGAAAGACGAATAATGAGGAAAAAGGTGAGAGGCAGCCTACAGCTACCTGTCAAAGAACATTGTAGTTCGCTTGAACTAAAAAGAAGAATTTTGAAATTAGAGCAATTCCAGAGTTATGAAATGTCTTAGAACTATCTAGATGTATTGTGAAAATTGATGCAATCGGTTGCCATAACAAGATTGTGAAGTTAATCACACAGCAAATGCAGGTTATGTAATTACCTGAAAGAAGAACCGAGGTAATCTTAACCTTTGAGGTTGAAAAACTATTCAGCCAAGGGATAAGTACTGATTTTCAATGGTTTGGCAGCGCACAATGCCTCATGCCTTCTTGATCAGAACCCTAAAAATATAAACTGCCTGCGAATCACAAAATGGCAAGTTCTATAAATGAAGCTTGTTTACAATTTAGCACTGATGACTTCGCATTTTCTATATAAAGCTATAGATATTACAGAACATAAGATCAGTAATTATCCTCTAAATAAAGTCCAAGAACCTGGATTTTTGTCTGGATATAGTCAAATCGAAAAAGTAGTAATCCCTCTGATGTTGGAATCTGTAAGCACACTGCACAATGAGGCTATGAACACAAGAGATTAAAAAACAAAATAAGGATTATCAAATGAAAAATCTTCTAATTAAGTCTGCGATCGCTTCTGGTGTAGTTTTGTCTTTAGCTACTATTACCCGTCCTGCAACGGCTGCGTCTTTTGCGGTCTCAATAGAAAACGCAGGCGTACAAAATGCAAATTTATCAAATCTTGTTAATGCCCATGTAGACACTTTTGATTCAGAAGCACAAGGTTATAAAGGAACAGGATTTGAATGGAAAGAGGGACAAACAAAGATTGGTAGCTATAGCAATACTCTGGTCGAAAATGCAGACCAATATGGTGGTGCTGGTGGAACAGGCAAGTATTTTGATGTAGATACAAATAGATCGGGTAATGGTCAGAAGGTTTCCACCCTCAATTTGACAACCCCACAAAGTTACTTTGGACTTTGGTGGTCTGCGGGAGATGCTAACAACGTAATTACATTTCTTTCACAAGGTCAAGTTGTACAATCTCTAACCACCGCTGATGTGGTTAGTTATATCTCAAAGCTACCAAATAAAGCCAGCTACTACAGTAATCCTAATGCGGCATTCAAAAATCAAAATTCTGGAGAACCCTATGCGTTCATCAACTTCTACGATGTTGGCGGAACTTTTGATCAGGTTCAATTCACCAATGTTGGCGGAACTGGTTTTGAATCAGATAATCACACAGTCGCCACTAGCTACAAGAGTATCACCGGAGATGTAGTTACTCAAGCTGTTCCTGAGTCTTCTTCTGTATTAGGAGTTTTTGCGATTGGTTTTGTGGGTGCTGCTTCAGTTATGACTCGTCGAGCTAAGAAAAACTCAGTTTTGCAATTGTCTTAAGTCTAGTGGCTTGCAAGTAACGCAATTTCTAGCTTACATTAAGCATCTTCTGTGCTTCTGATGAAAGTTAAGGGAATGTCACTCTCAAGCGATACCTGCGGCGGCTACGCCTACGCCACTTTAATAGCACTGCTTTCAAGCAATTTTATTAAAGATACCAACTCTAGCTCAGTAAGATTTGCCTGATTTTCTTTATGCCTTACTCCCAGGCTCCACTTCACGTAGCGTGCCGTAGGCAAGATTTCAGAAGTTCCAGCGAAAAGTCAACATTAAATACAAGTTAGGGCGAGCTTACTTAGGTAAACTCGCCCTAATTGTTTGGCGATTTATTTTATGAGCAGCCAACTCTACAATACTTAAATTGCCTTCTGCTTGGAGATATTGGCTAAAAGCTTAACTTGGCATAGAACTGATCCTAAAACCCAAGTCTTAAGAATCGATATGATAGAAAAGTAGATAAAATTTAAAAAATATTTATCGAATGGTGCTTCAATCATCTGGCTTGTCCAAGGTCAAAGACTCACTAAGACAAAAAATCTTCTTGGGTAATGAACCCAATGCAGAGTTAATTGCAATTCTCACCGTTTACTTTGTCCAAGGAATTTTAGGGCTATCGCGTCTAGCCGTGAGCTTTTTCCTCAAAGATGAACTGCTGCTAAGTCCAGTCCAGGTGTCGGCACTATTGGGAATTGTTTTCCTACCTTGGATGATCAAACCAGTGTTTGGTTTTATCTCTGATGGTTTGCCTATATTTGGCTATCGTCGGCGTCCTTACTTGATTTTATCTGGGATATTGGGAACTGCTTCTTGGATAAGTCTGGCCACAATAGTTCATACTAGCTGGGCAGCTACCTTAGCGATCGCTCTTAGTTCTCTTTCCGTTGCTATGAGTGATGTCATAGTTGACTCGCTGGTTGTAGAACGTGCCAGAGGCGAATCGCAAGCAAAAGCCGGTTCATTACAATCTCTATGTTGGGGTGCTTCTGCGATCGGAGGTTTAATTACAGCATACTTTAGCGGTCTGCTACTTCAATACTTTACTACCCGTACCGTTTTTGGGATTACCGCTTTCTTTCCTCTCATCGTTTCAGGGGTAGCTTGGTTAATTGCTGAGTCACCCATTCGGAAAGATTCTCAAGATAGTAATCAGACAAGCCCCCTACCCATCAAACATCAACTGGGGCAGCTACGCCAAGCCATTACCCAAAAAACAATTTGGCTACCAACGGCATTCGTCTTCATCTGGCAAGCTACCCCAAATGCTGACTCGGCCTTTTTCTACTTCTCTACCAACGAACTACACTTTGAACCAGAATTTTTGGGGCGGGTACACTTGGTAACAAGTTTCGCTTCTTTAGTAGGCGTTTGGATTTTTCAACGTTTCCTCAAAAGCATCCCTTTTCGAGTGATTTTTGCTTGGAGTACTGTTATTTCGTCAATTTTGGGGATGACGATGCTCTTGTTAGTGACTCACACAAACAGACTGTTGGGTATAGATGACCACTGGTTTAGTTTGGGTGATAGTCTTATTCTCACTGTAATGGGTAAAATTACCTTTATGCAAGTGATGGTGCTAGCAGCAAGGCTTTGTCCCCCTGGAGTGGAAGCGACATTATTTGCCTTGTTAATGTCGGTTTTTAATTCAGCAGGAACGGTTTCCCATGCATTTGGGGCATTAATCACCTATTGGCTGGGGATCACCGCCACGAACTTTGAATCACTTTGGCTATTAGTGCTAATTACTAATCTCAGCACTCTGTTACCTCTACCATTTATCAATTGGCTACCTGCTGCCCAGGAGCAAACTGAGACACCCGAAGATGGGGAAAAAGCGTTTTTGCCAGATTTGATGTCTGAGTTGGTATTGAGAGAACCAGAGTCGAAAATAGTGGAATAGTGTAACACAACAGTTTTCAAGTAGATAAAGTACAAAGTCCAGGACTCAAAATCAGACATCAAGATGTTTCCACTTACTGCCTCCCGCCCTCTGCCCCCTGCTTCCTACCTCCTGCCCTATTTGGGTGAAACCATTTTTTCGCTAGCAATGATATGCAAATCGATGTTTTTGAGTAAGCGTACCAATTTTTGCGTCAAAGATCCTTTGAGAAACATAAGCCAGCGCGATCGCTGACTTTCACCAATCACAATCTGGGTGATCCGATGTTTCTCGGCGACTTCAGCGATCGCATTAGCGACGTTACTGTTGGTAACACGAAGAAAAGTACCTTCAAATTCTTTACAGAGTTTCTCACAGGTGTGGATGTGTAAGCTTTCTTCTTTAGTGAGGAAGCGCTCTGGATTGGCAACGAATAAAGTATAAAGTGGGGCGTTCATATAGTTAGCCAGCCTTGCACCCCGGCGTAACAGTTGCACTGAATTGGGATAGGTGGATACGCATACCAAAACTCGCTCGTGAATATTACAAAATTGCCCATTAGGAGTAGAGGCGATCGCATTTCCTTCTACATTGTCTGCTACTTCGCGCAAAGCTAACTCCCGCAAAGCAATCAGGTTACGGCGTTGGAAAAAATTATCGAGGGATTGTTGGATTTTTTCTGGTGCGTAAATCTTGCCTTCTAATAACCGTTCTTGCAGCGTTTCGGGCGTGACATCTATTACCACTATTTCATCTGCTTCATCCAGAATCCTGTCAGGAACTCGCTCACGGACTACTACACCTGTAATTCTAGCTACTAAGTCATTGAGACTTTCCAAATGTTGTACATTCATTGTGGAGTAGACATCAATACCTGCTGCCAAAACTATTTCGACATCTTCGTAGCGTTTTTCGCGTAGGGAACCAGGGACATTGGTATGGGCAAGTTCATCGATTAAGACTAATTGGGGCGATCGCTCTAAAATAGCATTTGTATCCATATCCGTTAGTGTCAACTCACCCTGCGGATATTGCTTACGGGGTAAAATCTCTAGTCCCTCTGCCTTCTCAACTGTCTCTTTACGTCCGTGGGTTTCTAAAAGCCCAACGATGACATCAATTCCTTCATGTTTGAGTGCGTGTCCCTCTTCCAGCATCCGATAGGTTTTGCCTACTCCAGGAGCCATGCCAATAAATATTTTGTGCTTACCCCGTCGTCGTGCCGGATAAAGCGAGTAACTTGCAGAATTTAAAGGTACAGTGCCAGCCGAACCAGTATTATTATCTGACATTTCATTCTTGGTTTCTATCGCAATCCTATTTCATCTGAAAACGGCGCTTTACCCAATGCCCAATTCCCAATGCCCACTTACTGATTTTGCTGACGATTAATATCTTGCAAGTCAAGAGCATAATTCAATCGGAGAACATTGACTCCTGGTTCGCCAAAAATCCATAAAAATCTGCCATCAGTATACTTGTTAATTAAACGTAGGATCTCATCTTCTTTTACTTTCCGCGCACCAGCAACCCGAGCTAATTGCTGCCGTGCTGCTTTGAAGGAAATATGCGGATCTAAACCAGAGCCAGATGTATAAATTATATCAGCAATCGGTTGAAGATTTTCGTCTCGCAATTGATTTGCGTCTTCTAGAATCCGCTTCATTAGTTCTGGATTGCTAGCAGCGAGATTGCTGGCTCCAGATATGCCAGTTGGCTTGGCTTTTTTTCCTTGGCTATATCTAACAGTACTGGGACGAGGATGGAAATATCGCTCAGATGTGAACACCTGCCCTATCAAAGCTGAACCAATTGGTTCATTATTTAAATTCAGCATAATGCTGCCATTAGCTTGATAGTGGAAAAAAACTTGACCCACTACAAGGATAATTAGGGGATAGATAATTGCAGTCAACAACCAAAGCATTAGAGTTATAAAAATTGCTCTGATGGTTTCTCGAATAATAGCCATAATAAGTTTTCCAATTGCTCCTAAAATTTTATTTTTTATTTTTATTTTTTATTCTTTTGCCCACTCAGGAAGAAGTTAAAAAATGCTGTTAGCAACAGTATAAAACACTGGGGCAACTACCACATTCAAACACAGCAGGATAAAAATAGCGAGTGGTAGGTGTTGTTTAGGCTATTGTAAGCAAACAAAGGATGTTGCCGAAGCGGTGCTGAATTAAAACGACGTTTATTCATATTCTTCTTTTTCCTTTTCTCAACAGGTAAAAGTAAAAATGTTTATTATTTTACTTTAGTCAAGATGCGTTCGTTTCCCTAAGAAGATGTTTGAAAAATATTAGGCAATAGAATTCGGTACTACACAAAACTTAGTCCACGGAGGTGGACTAAGATAAAATCAAGGGTTTTTAACCCACATTCGCCCTTGGCGTTCCGTAGGAAAGGTGGGTTTAGGTTTGTGCGCGACTTCCAGTCGCCCGGTGAGTAATAAATTAGACTTTTCAAACATCCTCTAAGCCAAACCTATAACTGTAATCAGTATATCGATCAACTTAATAGCAATAAACGGTGCAATCACCCCACCTAAGCCGTAAATTAAGATATTGCGTTGGAGTAGCTGATTAGCAGTCAACGGTCTAAATCGCACACCCTTTAATGCCAAGGGAATCAAAGCGGGAATAATCAAAGCATTATAAATCAGCGCTGATAGTACAGCAGATTTCGGGCTAGTCAAATTCATAATATTTAGGCTTTGCAGGTTAGCAGCGACAAATATCACTGGGATAATTGCAAAGTATTTAGCAATATCATTAGCGATGGAAAATGTCATCAATGCCCCGCGAGTAATCAACAATTGTTTACCAATGCTAATGATATCGATCAGCTTTGTGGGATCGGAGTCCAAATCGACCATGTTGGCGGCTTCTTTGGCAGCTTGCGTCCCCGTATTCATGGCAACGCCGACGTTAGCTTGGGCTAATGCTGGAGCATCATTAGTTCCATCTCCTGTCATGGCAACCAGTTTGCCTGCGGCCTGTTCCTTTTTAATGACGTTAATTTTGTCCTCTGGTGTGGCTTCGGCAATGAAGTCATCCACGCCTACCTCTTTGGCAATGACCGAAGTTGTAATTCGGTTGTCTCCAGTTAGCATGATACTATGGACTCCCATGCGTCGCAGTTGCTCAAAGCGATCGCGGATACCAGGTTTAACTATATCTTTGAGATAAATAATTCCGTAAATTTCGTTATCTAGGCTGACTGCTAGGGGTGTGCCTCCCAGGCGAGAAACTCGTTCGTAGACAGCATTTAATTCTGGTGTATCACGTCCGTTGCGGGAACGCACAAATCCTTTAATGGCTTCTACTGCTCCCTTTCTAGCCTCATACCCACCAGGTAAGTTAGTGCCACTCATCCGTGTTTTGGCGGAAAAACTAACTCCTTCTGCCTGGTTGGGGTCAAAATCAAACCGTGCTACCAACTTTTCTGCAAGTCGGACAATGGATTTACCTTCTGGTGTATCGTCAAAGACACTAGCCGCCCAGGCAACATTAGCAATTTCTGACATTGAATGACCGTTGATGGGAATAAACTCTTCGGCCAAACGGTTGCCAAGGGTAATTGTACCTGTCTTATCAAGAACTAGAGTGTTGATATCACCACAGGCTTCGACTGCTCGTCCTGAAGTCGCAATGACGTTAAATCGGGCAACTCGATCCATACCAGCAATGCCAATGGTACTTAGTAAGCCGCCAATGGTTGTAGGAATTAATGCTACTAATAGAGCAATTAAAATTGGGATACTGACCGGACTGTTGACATAGTAAGCAAGTGCAGGCAGAGTTACCACGACTAACAAAAATACTAAGCTGAGAACTGCTAGCAATACTGTCAGAGCAATTTCATTGGGCGTTTTACTGCGTTCTGCCCCTTCTACCAAGGCAATCATCCGGTCAATAAAGCCTTTGCCTGGATCGGATGTGATGCGAATAATTAGCTCATCTGAGATAATCCGCGTCCCACCAGTGATAGAACTGGCAACATCGGAACCTGATTCTTTTAATACTGGTGCGGATTCCCCTGTAATTGCCGATTCATCCACTGAGGCAACACCCATAATTACTTCACCATCGGCGGGGATGATATCACCAGCAACGACGTAGATGGTATCACCCTGTTTGAGGCTAGTGGATGAAACTTCGCTAAGGGCGCCATCAGGAGCAAGTTTTTTCGCGATCGTCTCTGATTTCGTTAACCGCAAGGCATCAGCTTGGGCTTTACCCCGCCCTTCTGCCACTGCTTCGGCAAAATTGGCAAACCAAACTGTAAAGAACAAAATCCCCGATAACAAGCCGTTGAAAAGTTGCGGGTTCTTTTGAAGGGCTGGGCCAAACAGGTTGGGATCAATTGTTAGCAATAGGATGATGATTGTCCCTACCCAAACCACAAATATCACTGGATTTTTGATTGCATATTTAGGGTTGAGCTTGACAAAAGCATCTCTAATTGCTCTTAAATACAGCCATTTCTTACTTGCCCTGGCCTTTTTACGTCCTTGGCGGCGATCGCCAGAACGAGAATTTGGGCGTCTAGCTTTGAAGTTAGTTGCCACTTGATTCATAAATAAAGTTAGAAGTGAGAAGTACAGACGCGATTAACCGCGTCTGTACAGGAGTTAAGAAGTAGAGGATTAATCGCGTCTGTACGGGAGTTAGGAGTTATTAGGGACTTATAATAAAATATCCAACCTGTAGGGTGGCGTTAGTAAGACACTCTACGAAACTGGATAATTTATTTATTTTTTAGTATTCTCTTAATTCCAAACTCATCACTCATAACTCATAAATTTTCTAATTGCCAGATGCTAGCTTTAAACCCTCAGCTATGGGGCCTAAAGCCAGAACGGGAAAGAAAGTCAATACTCCCAAAACCAGTGTCACTCCAGCGGTGATACCAGTAAATACCAGGGAATCAGTTCTTAAGGTACCAGGGGTTTCGGGGACTGGTTTTTTGCAAGACATGCCGTCAGCCAACAGCAGGATAGCAATTATTGGAATGTAGCGTCCTCCTATTAAGCTAACTAAAGTACTCAAGTTCCACCATAGGGTATTATCCCTCAACCCCTCTAAGCCGGAGCCATTGTTTGCTGCTGCTGAGGCGTATTCATAAACTACTTGAGAAATACCGTGATAGCCAGAGTTGCTAATTCCAGATAGTGAGATGGGATAAGCTAGAGCGATCGCACTGGGAATCAAAACTAGAATTGGGTGAATCAACAGCACAACGCTGGCAAGGACGATTTCTCGCTTTTCAATTTTGCGTCCTAAAAACTCTGGGGTGCGTCCTGCCAGGAGTCCAGTGAGGAACACTGTGAGAATTAAGTAAATAAATAAATAAGCTGTTCCAGTTCCTTGACCACCCCAGAGAACCTGGATAAATAAGTTGAAGAGAGTCGAAAATATTCCTTGCGGCATCAAAGAATCGTGCATCCCATTCACCGCACCAGACATAGTAGCAGTAGTCATCACTGCCCAAAATGCCGTTTGTGCCCAGCCAAATCGAACTTCTTTACCCTCTAAATTAGGCTGTTCTAATCCAAAAGCGTTATTAACTAGGGGATTACCTTGTAGTTCTCCTACAGCTGTCACTCCCACCAGAATTACAAAAATCACAAACACCATCCAAAAAAGTAGCCAAGCTTGTTTGATGTTGTTGGCAAATATACCGTAGGTGTAAATCAAGGCTGCTGGGATAGAAATCATGGCGATCATTTCTATCAAATTAGAAGCGCCATTGGGATTTTCAAAGGGATGTGCCGAGTTGACGCCAAAAAAGCCGCCGCCGTTCTCGCCCAAAAGTTTGATCATTTCAAAGGATGCTACTGGGCCTCTGGCAAGATATTGCGTCCCGCCTTCTAAGGTTCTCACATCTAAAGTGTTCGCTAATGTTTGTGGCACACCTGTTACCAGCAAAGCGATCGCGCCAATAATCGAAATCGGCAGCAATATTCGCGTAATTCCACGAACTAGATCGACGTAAAAGTTACCCAGCCGTCTACCCGTCAACCCACGAATAAAGGCAATTCCTACAGATAAACCGGTAGCTGCGGAGGTGAACATCAAAAAGCCTAAAGCTGCTACCTGGCTAAAATAGCTTAAGGTTGTCTCACCAACATAGTGTTGTTGGTCGGTATTTGTCACAAATGAAATGGTTGTGTGCAGTAAGACATCCCAAGCGGGCGCACCAAAGCCGTTAGGATTCCAGGGTAAGAGTCTCTGAAAATATAGCAGTAAATATATTGAAGCAGCCATAATAATATTGCTACATAGTACAGCCCGGATATACTGCCAACCCGTCATATCATCTTTTCTCCGAACACCTGCTAGTACGAACATACTTCGCTCTATGGGGTTCATTAAAAAATCCAGCAGTGTTCTTTCACCCAAGAAGACACGTGCTATGTATCTTCCAAATAGCGGAGTGATTGTTATGACAATACACAGCGTTAAACCTATTTGCAAAAAACCTTGTCCCATATATTTTGTGCTAAATTAAAATTCAGTGCTAACAAGCCAATTCTGAGAAATAATAGATTAACTGTGGGAATATTTGATTTCGAGAGATTTACTATTTTCCAGATAATTTTTAAAGTCTTTGTTAAGAATATTTAATTTTTACTCTTAATTTATCTATCTCACTAGTTAGGATTATTTGTTTATACAATACATTTTCCCAGTTTGCTACTTTCAAAGAGATCAACAGCACCAATCAAAGAAACATTTTTGCTTTCTTTTGGTGGAGATGTACGTGTGCTTGTTGTCTTGCTGATAGAACGGGCAAACAATCATACTAAGGTTGAAGAAGAATTCAGAAGTTAGAATGGGCTACACCCTACTGCGCTAACATGAGCAGGGCTGGAGACTCCGAAAGCTCCAGTCACAATTAAGACACTCTCTACGAAAACTTACGCGTAGAGACATTCAAAGTATAGATTAAAACCGTACTTCTTCCCTCTACCTAATGTCCTCTAGTAGGCGAAAATAAATTCAAAAATTCTCGCCTTAAAACTCTATTTCTTAAGAGTGGGAAGCACTTCGAGAAGCCTCAGCGACCACTACGCGAATATGGGTAGAGTATTCAGAATTCTATTAGCGCAGGGGGGCGTAGCCCATTCTGAATTCTGACTTCTGTTTTATATAGTATTAAAATTAAAAAACTTAGTGGTCATCATTCTTGATTGTGCCAATTCCTTGATTGTTAGTAAATATAGCGTTTGCGGCACCATAAATATTAACAAAAAATGTCTCATTAGCTTCAATTTTATTATCACCATTGACGCCAATACTAATAAGTTTGCTGGTTTCCCCAGGATCAAAAATAATTGACCCAATAGCAGAATTGTAATCAGAGTCAGAAACTTTAGCAGTACCATCACTCGTACTATAATAAACAATAACTGGCTGAGAAATGCTACCAGTGAGAGTTACAAAAAATTTGGCACTAGTTATCATACTTGTAGTACCTTCATTAACTAAGACATCTGAAATACTGACACGTGGCTGGTCATCATCATTGACGATAATGGCAACTCCTAAACTGTCATTAATCGTAGACTTTGTAGCATTAAAGAGATTGACATCAAATCTCTCGTTAGTTTCAAATTTGCTATCGCCTATAACGCCAACACTAATAATTTTGCTGGTTTCCCCAGGATTGAAAACGATTGTCCCCTGAGCAGAATTGTAATCAGAGTCAGAAACTTTAGCAGTGCCATCACTGGTGTTGTACTCTACAGTGACCTGTTGATTGCTGGCATCTGAAAGAGTAACAGTAAAGTTAGCATTAGTTGTTGTGCCTGTATCACCTTCATTGACGAAGACATCCGAAATTTTGATATTAGGGAGTTGAATATTATCATCGTTGATGATGGTTGCAATTCTTGAACCATCAGCAATTGTGGCATTTGTTGGAGTCAAAAGATTAACAGAAAATGTCTCGTCGGGTTCATTTGTATTATCGCCTATGACGCCAATACTAAGAGTTTTGCTAGTTTCACCAGGAGCGAAAATAATCATCCCTGAAGCAGAGTTGTAATCAGAGTCACTAACTTTAGCAGTGCCATCACTCGTATTGTAATTTACAGTAACTTGCTGATAGCTGGGATTAGAGAGACTAATAGTAAAGTTAGCGTTAGTTGTTGTACCTGTATTGCCTTCAGTAATTGAGACATCCGATATACTGATAGTTGGTTGGTTGTCATCATTGATGATACTAGCAACTCCTAAACTATCAGTAATTGTGGCATTAGTCGCACCCAAAAGTTTGACAGCAAATGTCTCGTCAGTTTCAAATTTGTTATCGCCGATGACACCAATACTAAGAGTTTTGCTAGTTTCGCCAGGATTGAAAGTAATCGTCCCCGCAGTAGAATTGTAATCTGAGTCAGCAGCATTAGCAGTGCCGTCACTTGTGTTGTAATTTACAGTAACCTGCTGAGAACTGGGATTGGAAAGAGTAATAGTAAAGTTAGTGTTAGTTGTTCCTGTATTGCCTTCAGTAATTGAAACATCCGAAATGCTAATAGCTGGTTGGTTGTCATCGTTGATGATAGTACCAACTCCTAAATTATCTGCGATCGCGGCATTTGTCGCACCAAAAAGATTTACAGAAAATGTCTCGTCGGCTTCAGTTTGGTTATCGCCGATGACACCAATGCTAATAACTTTGCTGGTTTCACCAGGATTGAAAGTAATCGTCCCTGAAGCAAAGTTGTAATCAGAGTCACTAACTTGAGCAGTATCATCACTCGTCTTGTAATTTACAGTAACCTGCTGAGAACTGGGATTGGAGAGACTAATAGTAAAATTAGCGTTAGTTGTTGCGCTTGTGTTGCCTTCATTAACTGAGACATCCGAGATGCTGATAGTTGGTTGACTGTCATCATCAATGATGGTAGCAACTCCTAAACTATCAGTAATTGTGGCATTTGTCGCACCCGAAAGATTGACAGAAAATGTCTCGTCAGTTTCAAATTTGTTATCGCCGATGACACCAATACTAAGAGTTTTGCTAGTTTCGCCAGGATTGAAAGTAATCGTCCCCGAAGCAGAGTTGTAATCTGAGTCAGCAGCATTAGCAGTGCCATCACTTGTGTTGTAATTTACAGTAACTTGCTGATAACTGGGATTAGAAAGACTGATAGTGAAGTTAGCATTAGTTGTTATACCTGTATTGCCTTCACTAACAGAGACATCCGAGATGCTGATAGTTGGTTGATTATCATCGTTGATGATGGTAGCAGCTCCTAAACTATCAGTAATTGTGGCATTAGTCGCACCTGAAAGATTGACAGAAAATGTCTCGTTGGTTTCAAATTTGTTATCGCCAATGACACCAATGCTAAGGGTTTTACTGGTTTCGCCAGGATTTAAAGTAATTGTCCCCGGAGTAGAATTGTAATCTGAGTCAGCAGCATTAGCAGTGCCGTCAATTGTGTTGTAATTTACAGTAACTTGCTGATAAGTGGGATTAGAAAGACTGATAGTGAAGTTAGCATTAGTTGTTGTACCTGTATTTCCTTCAGTAACCGAGACATCCGAAATGCTGATAGTTGGTTGGTTGTCATCGTTGATGATGGTTGCTGTAGCTGAATTATTAGTAATTGTGGAACTTTCCGGCGCAGCTGTGAGGTTGGGGTTACTTAGGGTAACAGTAATGTCTTCGTTAAGTTCAAAGGTGTTGTCACCCAAAACATTGGCTGTAATTGTCTTTGTGGTTTCCCCAACAGCGAAGCTTAAAGTCCCAGATGCAGCGCTTCCTCCACCCGTAACTTGAATATTGTTATAGTCACTGCCAAAAGTTGCCGTACCGTTAAAAGCATAATCTACGGTGCTAGCTACACCAATACCACCACTGCGAGTAACTGTGAAGCTAACAGCTTGAGTACCACTATTACCTTCTGTTAAAGTTGAGGTAGAAGTAGAAATTGCATATTGAATCGCATCATTAGCAGCAATATTTAGAGTCGTTTCAGTTATTGTCCCCAAATCCGCTCCTGTTAGCGTACCGAAGTTGAGTACAACCGTCTCTGTATTCTCAGGTAAATCGTCTGGGTTAATAGTAAAAGTAATTAGCTGTGTTAAATTTGCGCCTGTTGCTCCAGCAGCAAAAGAGATACTAGTAGGGGAAAAAGTGTAATCGTCGCCACTAGTAGCCGTACTACTATTTTTGACGACAATAGAAACTGTGACAGCTGTTTCGGGAGAGGCATTTAAAGTAACAGAAATAGTTACTGTAGTGGCGGTACTATCTTCTGTTGTATTGTACGTAGCAGCACCAAAGTTGACTTTTGGAAGCACATATTCAAATGCTCCAATGTCAATTCTCGCACTTTCAATACGGTTAAAATCTATACCGCGCTGGTCGGTAGTTAAGCCGCCGCTGTAAGCCGGATCGCCAGCATTCCTGGCAGGGCTGTTAAAGTAT
Source organism: Nostoc sp. NMS8 (assembly GCF_017115045.1). Lineage (GTDB taxonomy): Bacteria > Cyanobacteriota > Cyanobacteriia > Cyanobacteriales > Nostocaceae > Nostoc. The sequence continues at coordinate 270,755 of NZ_JABXKK010000116.1, forward strand.
AAAGCATGAGTTTGTGTAGAGCCACCGTAATCTCCTAGCGGTTTGAGTTCGGGGTTGGGGTTAATAATATCTGTACCCATACCCAGAGTCCCTGATAATTTACCAGCAATTTTGCCAATCAGGTTGTAACCATTACTATTGAAGTTGCTACCATAGACATCGGCTCCTTGATTACCTGGGTCAATATTGCCAGCAATGATGCTATTGCTAATGCTAACCGTGCCGCCAGCTCTATAAATACCGCCACCATCACCTTGACCGTTGTTATCGCTATCAGCAGTGTTTCCAAAAATAGTGCTATTACTCACTGTGGCATTGTTGGTATCGATGCCGCCACCATAAGTTTTAGCTGTATTGCTAGAAATAGTGCTGTTGCTTATGGTGAGAATACTGCTGCTGAAGATGCCGCCACCATTACTGTTCGCAGTGTTGCTAGAAAAAGTACTATTGCTAATAGTGGCATTGCTGCTGTAGATACCGCCGCCGTTACTGTTCGCAGTGTTGCTAGAAAAAGTACTATTACTAACAGTAGCATTGCTGCTGTAGATACCGCCGCCGTTACTGTTCGCAGTGTTACTAGAAATGATGCTATTACTAAGTGTGACACTACTGGTGCTGTAGATACCGCCGCCGTTACTGTTCGCAGTGTTACTAGAAATGATGCTATTACTAAGTGTGACACTACTGGTGCTATAAATGCCGCCACCATTATTTACTGCATTTCCCCTAGTTATGTTCAACCCATCAATTGAGAGGGAGGCACTGGCATTAAAAACACGAGAAGTATTGTTACCACTGATGGTAAGTTTATTAGCCCCAGTTCCTTGAATAATGACTGCTTGAGTAACATTCAATTCCCCAGAAGTGAGGGTAATGGTGTCGGGGGTGGCATCACCGAATATTCCAGTCGGATCAAAGATGATTGTCTCAATCCCTGGATCGTTATTGGCATTGATAATAGCTTGCCTTAAGGAGCCAGCACCGCTATCGTTGGTGTTAGTTACTATATAGGTGGTGCCATCTACTTTGACAGATACATCGTCAATGGCTAAACCATGATCGTTGCCTCCATCATCTATATCTTCCCAACGTAATATAATCTCTTCACCGTTAGCTATTGGGGTAGCTAGGTTAAGTATTACAGGCGTTATGACAGTTCGATTGGCAATTTGATTGCCATTCAGGGCGCCTGCTGTTGCAGTTGCAATTGGCCCGGTGAAATCTAGCGATGTAACAGGCGTCCATGTTCCTGTTGTTAAACTTGCAACAGTTGACCCAGTTTGATAACTAAATTTCAGCTGTTGCGGCGATGTATTGCCACCATTACGCCATTGCTCACCTGTATAATTTACTTGCAAGCTAGTAATTGGTGAACCTGTGTTGTTTTGGAGGCGCAACCCATAATAAATAGTTCCTGTAGTACCGGAAGCTACAGAACCAAGTGCCCGTTCTGTGGTCGTACCAAAACTGTACATTGCCCCTGTATTATTAGTGCCAGAACCAGCGTTATAAGTAGTTCTTGTGGAATACCAGCCTGGAATGGTTGAATCATTAGTCCAAGCAATAGATGTTCCCGAGGCAGCTAATGTGTTGAAGTTTTGAGAGTATGTGCCAGTAAAACTAACTGACCCTGGTACAGATGGCAAAATAGACTTGTAAGCCTCTATGACTTCAGATTTAAAAGCCAGGGAAGCCTCAATTTTTCCTGTCTTCACTTCTAAATCCCAGTTGCCACCTAAAGCTGCATTTCCGGTTTTGTTGGTGGAAGCCGCAACATCTGCCCCAGTAATTCGGCTAATCTGCTGTACAAATTTTGTGCCTTCACCGCTGGCTACATCACAGCCATACAGCAAAATATCAGCATTCTCAGTTAAAACACTTGCCCATTTTTGTAACTGATTTGCATAGCTATCCAGGTTACTGAGGTTGAGGTTGCCTGACCCTAGTTGCAAACTCCCCGCACTTCCGTGAGAAACAATATGAATTGATTGAACTGAATTTGATTTACGTTTTTCCAGAAACTCGGTGATTTGTGCTAAACCATCTCTATTGGGATCAAGAATAACGACTTCACTGCCGAGGATGATACCAGCTACTAAGTTTTGGTAATCTATAACTTTTGGATCTATGAAAACAATATTTGTGCTTGCTTCTAGTAATTTTTTAGTAGAATGATTTCTGATAGTATGATGATAACTCTCTGGCTGTTTTTTCATAATCCTTAAATAGAAATTTAGATTGAATAAGATATTTGTTAGCTTTAGCTTTGTAATATTTTTCGTGCAGAACAAAACGGAAAGTGAATGGCTGTGCATTCGCTTTCATTGTCAAATTAAGTCGGCGATTTAACCTTTTAGCTAATGGGTTAAAGCCGTAATATTTTTAATTTTTATATAACCAAGCACACCTTCAATAAAGTTAGCTATTTTTTAGTCATAGCTTTTCTTTATAGCAATTTATACTAAGTCTAATGACAAGGCAACTGCATTTCCACTTAAATCGTGATGGATTGACTGAAATTTGAGTAGATTAGTTTATTAACAGTTATGGTGCTACTAATGCTTTTTGGATAGCTAAAACTGCGGCTTGGTGCGATCGCATATTTCTAGTTTCTGCAAGATAGTATGGACATGCTAAGGGCAATGTAGAGTCTTGGAAGTGACAGGTTTGGCGATGGCTGGGGAATTTATGGGGCGATCGCACCTGGAGAGGTCTGTTGTCTCCATAATTAATATAGATACAAGGCGTGTAACTAGAGGTTTTATGTCCCTAACCCTTGAAGACTTGGAACAAATGCAGCAACAGCATCCTGACTTCCGCATGGAACTAGTCAAGGGTAATATTATTGTATGAGTCCATCAGGATACGAATCAGATGAAGTTGCCGCTGAAATGGTAGCCCAATTACGTAACTGGGTTAGACCGCGCAAACTCGGACGAACAGAAGCTTCTAGCGCCGGTTTCAGGTTGCCTAATTCCGATTTGCGCGCACCGGACGCTTCATTTGTTTTAGCCGAACGTTTGCGTCGCAGGCCGAAGTCTTTTGCTCAATTGGCTCCCGACTTGACTGTAGAGGTGAAGTCCCCTAGCGACAATTTAGAGGATCTGAGAGCCAAAATTCAAGAATTTCTGAGTTTAGGAACTCAGGTAGGACTTTTGCTCAATCCAGATGAGCGAATTGTTGAAGTTTACAATTTTGGACAAGAGGCAATAATACTTCGTGATGGCGATATTTTAACAGTTCCCGAACTGTTCCCAGGATGGGAAGTACCAATTGCAGATTTGTGGCCTCCAGAGTTTGACTAGGATAGTGTTAACAATTCAAAATTCAAAATTAAAGATATTTTGCCCACAGCACGTTACGCGAACAGACGCAGATTTAAATCCGACTGTAGCTTGCTTCCCGCAGAGTAAACGAGCGGATTAGTTTTGACTTTGCCTCGGAACTACGTGTAAATATTAAGGATCTAAAACCCCTTAATTTACGATAAAACTATCAATATTTGACAATTGCCGTAGCGATCTAGCCTCTAATCAACTGAGGAACGGTAGAATATACCTAATTTTCTTAGCTTCAAAAACTAAACTATGACGATGCATTCCAGACTCCAACATGCATTTACTAACCGCCGCGTTTTAAAAGTGATTAGCGGTTTGAATAACTTCGATGCCGCTAGCGTTGCTGCTACTGTCAAAGCTGCTGAATTTGGCGGTGCTACTTTTGTCGATATTGCTGCCGATCCAGCTTTAGTCCAGCTAGCTAAAAGTTTGACAAATTTACCAGTTTGCGTATCGGCAGTAGAGCCAGATAAATTTGTGCAGGCTGTGGCAGTTGGTGCTGATTTAATTGAAATTGGGAATTTTGATTCTTTCTATGCTCAAGGACGCCGCTTTGAGGCTCCAGAAGTGCTAGCGTTGACTAAGCAAACTCGCGGTCTCCTGCCGGAAATCACCCTATCTGTTACCGTTCCCCATATTTTGGAACTAGATCAGCAGGTACAGTTAGCAGAAGAACTGGTGAAAGCTGGAGCAGATATTATCCAAACTGAAGGTGGTACTAGCAGTAACCCAGTTCACCCTGGAACTCTAGGATTAATTGAAAAAGCTGCTCCCACGTTGGCAGCAGCTTTTGAGATTTCCCGCGTAGTGTCAGTGCCAGTATTGTGTGCATCAGGCATTTCTAGCGTTACCGCGCCGTTAGCGATCGCGGCTGGTGCTGCTGGTGTTGGTGTTGGTTCCGCCATCAACCAACTCAATAGCGAAGTGGCAATGATTGCTGCCGTGCGTAGCTTAGTAGAAGCCTTAGCAAGTGCAATTGTCGTAAGGAGTTAAGAGTGATGAGTTAGGAGTGATGAGTAATGAGTTATGAGTTATGAGTTGAAGAAACTTATTCATTCAAAACTCCTAACTTCTAACTCCTAACTTCTAACTTCTAACTCCTAACTTCCAACTTCTAACTTCTAACTCATAACTTCTTTCAAGGCATAAATCACCTGGTCTTGCTGCTGTTGTGTCAATTCTGGAAACATCGGCAAGGATATGACTTCATGGCAAGCTTGCTCTGCTATTGGTAAGTCTCCAATTTGATAGCCCAAATTCTGATAAACTGGCTGCAAATGTAAAGGATGGGGGTAGTAAATCATTGAACTCACACCCTGTTCTTGCAATTTGCTACGCACCCAATCTCGATATTTGGCGCTAGAACCATTTCGCCCTTCGCCTGATATGCGAATAGTATATTGATTCCATACTCCAATACCCCCAGGTAATTCTTGGGGCGGGACGATCCCCGGAATCTGACACAGATATTGGTAATAATAGTTGGCGATATTTCGTCGGCGCTCATTCCAAATATCTAAATAACGTAGCTTAATCTGCAAAATAGCTGCTTGAAGAGCATCTAAGCGGCTATTTACACCAATTTCTTCATGTAAATATCTAATTTTACTGCCATGATCTCGTAAGATTCGCAGTTTAGTGGCGATCGCTGGGTCATTAGTCGTGATTGCGCCGCCATCGCCGCAACCACCAAGATTTTTGGTAGGGTAGAAACTAAAGCAACCAATATGTCCAATACTTCCGACTTTTTGATCGGCCCAAATTGCGCCTGTAGACTGAGCGCAATCTTCAATTATTGCCAAATTGCGAGACTGAGCGATCGCCATCAATGATGTCATATCCACAGGCTGCCCAAATAGGTGAACTGGGATAATCGCTTTAGTTTTGGGTGTAATTGCTGCCGCTACTTGCTCTACATGTAAATTAAACGTAGTTGCATCAATATCGACAAAAACAGGCTTTGCCCCCACGGCGCTAATCACTTCAGATGTAGCAATAAAGGTGAAAGGCGTTGTAATCACTTCATCGCCTGTACCAATTTCCAAGACTCGTAACGCTAAGAAAAGCGCATCAGTACCAGAATTACAAGCCACACATTCAGTAACAGTATTATAAGCGGCAAACTGTTGTTCAAAACCTTCAACTAAGGGGCCGCCAATATAGCGACCAGAAGCCAAAACCTCTAAGACAGCTGCACTTACTTCTGCTTCAATGGTGGTGTATTGCTGCTTGATATCAAAGGCAGGGATGGGATTTACACTTTGGATCATGAGTTCTTATTTTATCGGGAGATACAAAGGATGCACTTCGACAGTCAATTTTTGCTGATTGAATTGTTAATCAAAGAAGAGCTACTAAAAGACTATCGCCCAAGATACGCATCTATTAGGGATTTTACTTAAGTTGTGGTGCAGTAAGCTACCGCACATTTAATTTACAGATATAGGCATACTAGGTGTTTGCCATGTTAAGGTCGTACCATTTGGAATTTTGAATTGATGAAAGTGATACATATCAAGGGGTTTCGGCGAGAAGTCTCACACGATAGGTACTCGTTGCTGGGGGAGGAACGCCGCTCCGGGACTGGGGACTGGGGACTAGGCAGTGGGAAAACATTCAAAAATTTGGCAGGAGTTAAAGCAAATTCCATAATTTTTAGCTTGAAAAGGAAATCCCCAGTCCCTAATCCCCAGTATCCAGTCCTTTTTACTCAAGATCCAACACATCGGATCAAAGTTCCTCTTGTGTGGGCTGCTTTGAGAAGAAAATACCAGGAGATAGACAACTTATGCAGGATCTAATCAAACTGGATTTCGTGGATTTAGCTATGGCTGTGGGATTGATGGCGATCGCCATTGGTTTATCTGCCTGGGAAAAATTAGGATTAGAGTTAAACCTAGCCCTTGCTACTGGGAGAACCATCTTACAACTTCTTGTATTGGGATACATTTTAGATTTCATCTTGGCTTTAGACAATGCTTGGGCAGTTTTGACGCTATTAGCAATAATGCTGACAATTACGGCGATTGTCGCACGAAATCGCATCAGCCAAAAAATTCCTCATCTGTTGCCTTTGGTGTGGGGTGCAATTTTAATTAGTACCGCCCTGACAGTGTTTTACACCAACTTCTTGATTATTCAACCAGAAAGATGGTATGAACCACAGTATATAATCCCCTTAGTAGGGATAGTCTTAGGTAATGCTACCAATGCAGCTGCGATCGCAGGCGATCGTCTTGTCAGCACCATTAATTCCAGCCATCTGGAAATAGAAACCCACTTAAGTTTAGGTGCAACTCCAGAGCAAGCAGTTAGCCAGTATCGCAAAGACGCCATCAGAGCCGGGTTAATTCCCACTCTCAATCAAATGATCGTCATCGGGATGGTCGCAATCCCAGGAATTACCACCGGACAGCTATTAGGTGGTGTGAAACCCTTGGATGCTGTATCTTATGAAATTTTGATTATGTTCATGGTTACTTTCGCTAACTTGTTGACAACAGTTTTAGTCACGAAGGGGTTGTGTCGTCAATTTTTTAATTCTGCCGCGCAGTTGGTGAGGTGAAGGGATTAATCTACATCCTAGAGTATTTTATTTCTACTTAGCCTCCCAAAGTCCGTGTATAAATTACCTGACCTTGGGAATCATAGAGGAAAAGGGACAGGTTGGCATTGTCACCGATTACACCTAGCGCTTCCCGTAAGCTTTGCAAGTGGTTGGTAATATCAACAGCAGTATCCGAGTTTTCAGAATAAGGATTAGCCAAATTATTTTGCCTTATTTGGTCATATTCAGGCGTTAACCGGACAATAATTCCAGCATTGTCTATGCTAAAGGTGCAAATCCGAATTCCATTATTAATACAGGTTTTATCTAAGTCAGTGCGGGTTTGTTGGAAACTACTAACAACTTGTAATTTTTCTTGTGCTTGTTTGAGGGATGTTGAGTAAGGTTGGATGAGAGACTGAGCTTGAGTATAGTACAAACTATTTTCAGGAACTTTTTTAGTAGTTTGCAAAGCCTGATCCCAGTATGTCGCTGCTGCAAGCCATTGGTTTTGTTGCTCATAACCTTTGGCTTGCTTGGCGGCGATCAGGGCTTGTTGGTAGGTTTGAACAGCTAATCGTTCTTTAGTAGCGCGATCGCGGACTACTACTAACTTCGGTTTATAATTTATCAACAGCTTTCGAGCTTCTTGGTATCCAACGCTATTCCAGGGAATAGTATTCAAGGCATTAACTACTACTAGCCAAGTAGACTGCACCTTTTGCCAGTCATTCAATGATTTAGCATTAGCTTCCTGCTTCTCGGCTGCAACGGCTACAGCTTTTGCTGCTGTTAATTTTTTCAGCCATTTTTCCTCAAGAAATATCTGTTGATTTACAGCGTGTAAACGGACACGATAATTAAGTAATTTACCCTGCACTAATCCATAGAGTTCACTACTGGAACTTATAGTTTCTAATGGCGCTATAGCTTGGCGCCATAAGTGTTGCCTAGCTTGTAATTCCTCTAGGCTAGATGCCGGAGTTTGAACTTTTTGTGTCGCCAAAGATGCTGTCTGCAAAGCCTTGACCACCTGGTTGATTTTTTCTGACTGTCCAGACAAACTTGCTTTTAGTTGTTTTGATACCTGGTAACGAGGCGACCAACTAGGAATTGCATTCAGAGCTGCGCTGCCTGTCTCAAGTTCCTGTTGTATGGTAACTAATTCTTTTTCAGACTTGGCGCGGCGCATCAATTGCGAGGATTTTGTTTTTAATTGCTCGGCATTTTGCATTTCTTTACACTCAGACATCACACAAGGAGGAGTCAAAAAGTAAGCACTACCGCCTAAGACTACAATTCCCAACAATGCTGCACCCAGTAGGATAGGTTTGACTTGAAATTCTGGCTTTACAGCCGACAAATTCGGCACATCTGCAAAGGGGTCAAACAGTTCCTCTTCCTCAGCCTCATCAATTGATGGAGAATATGCCAGAGATGAAGATGAATAAGATATTGCTTCCTCATCTCTCCCATCTCCCCCTGCTCCCTGCTCCCTGCTCCCTGCTTCCTGCTCCCTTCCCCCTGCCCCCTGCCTCCTGCCCCCCGTCTGCTTCAACTCCAAAAAACATTTGGCATAAGGGATCTGTTCACCAAAAATTCTGAGGAAACATTGCACCCGTTGTTCTTTGTGGGGTGCTAGAGACTGAAGTACTTCCTCAACAACTGTGAAAATTAGTTGAGCGTCAACTATTAAATCTGATGCGTGTTGCGTTAAAATCATTAACTCGTCTTTATTGACGGCGCACTTAACCTCAAAGACTTCAGTTGTTGAAACTTCTACAAGTAATTGTTCCTGTAAAGTTTTGGCTAAAAGCTGTAAATCTTCCTGCTGGACTGCTACTTTCATAGAGCTTCCCGCTGAACTTCTATATTGTTTTGATTATTTTTAAGAGGATGAAACGAACTTTCTCGGTTTATTGAATGCAAATGCACAGTTTAACCAACCACAGCCTAAAAATCTGAACGACCAACTTTCTAACACAAATTCTGATTTTTCACCAAAAAGAAATAAAGCAGTTATTGTTTGCGGCGCTACATTTTCAAATTCATAGGTGAAAAATAAATAATCTATCTTCAGATATAAATTACAAATAAAAAATGGGAACAATAGAATGTTTGGGTATTTTCAGTGCATTATTTCGCCACAATTAAATTCATAGGAGCTAGTGTCCTAGATGATTCTAGTTGCAGAGCAGTTGTTACCAAATTATCCAAAGGTTAAGAAAACGATGTTATGTCAGAGGGTTTTGACAGAAATGCTAATTATCTTCTATGCTGGGAAGCTTGCTGAGGATATTAATTATGTGTTGTAAACGGGTTGGCTATCGAAATTAATGTGCCTCATTTGGTAAATTCGATAAAATTGATCCGTGAAAAATAAATTTTTATAGCTGCCAAAAGCTTCATTCTGCAATAAAGGTGCTGCAAAATATTAAGACAGCAATCAGCAAAAGCTTGGAAAGTGTCAGTACAAGGTGTATCAATGGATTTATTAGAGTACCAAGTTAAAGAATGGTTTGGGAAGATAGGCATTCCGGTATTGCCTTCCCAGCGAATTGACCATCCTACAGATTTAAAACGTTTAAAAATTCGCTTTCCAATTGTACTGAAATCTCAAGTACACGGAGCAGAACGAGCAAAAGCTGGTGGAGTCAGGTTTGCTCAAACGACTATCGATGCGATCGCAGCTGCTCAAAATATCTTTAGTTTGCCAATATGGGGCGAATTGCCGGAAGTGGTGCTGGCAGAATCCCAATACAACGCTAACCAGGAATTTTATCTAGCGGTGGTTTTAGATACTGCTGTCTGCCGACCGGTACTTTTAGGTTGCAAAGAAGCGGACATCGATTGGGAATCCGCTGGCGAAAGAATGCACCATGTTGTTGTAGAACAAGAATTCTCGCCATTTTATGCCCGACGACTAGCTTTGAAAATGGGTTTGCAAGGGACGCTGATGCAGTCGGTAAGCAACGTTGTGGAGAAGATGTACCACTTATTTGTGCAAAAAGACCTGGATTTAGTTGAAATCAATCCCTTGGCAGTCAGTGCTACTAATCAAGTTATGGCTCTCAATGGTAAAGTCAGAGTCAATGAACGGGCGATCAAGCGTCATCCCGATCTTGCCGAAATGGCGGCAAAAATTATCAGCCGTCATACCAGTACCGAAATCAACGGTATTTTAGGCGACTGGGATGGTGTAGCAATGCATGGAAAAATCGGTATTTTAGGTAATGGTACTGGTTCGGTGATGGCAACTTTGGATTTAGTCGCTAATGCTGGTGGTAATCCAGGTCTTTGTTTGAACCTACGTCATGCTTTCCTTACAGATACTACACCAACAACCTTCCGCGATCGCCTAGAAATGGGTCTGAAAATGCTGGAGGTTGATAAAAGTATTCAAGTAATATTAATTAACTTTCTAGGTAGCATTCCTCAAAGGGAGGAAGTAACTGAAGTGATCGCCAAAGTTGTGCAGCCAGACAATAGCGAACTTCAATCACAGACTATACGTTCTAATGGTAATAAAGTGCGACGCGAGCTTAATTTTCCATCCTTAGTTGTCCGCCTAGCGGGTTCTGAATTTAGTACTGCAAGAAAATATTTGACAACACTAAAAACCCACAGCGACGCGCTCCTGGTGGTAGAAAATTTAGATGAGGCAGTGGATGCAGCAGTTCGTCTTGCTAAACCAACGGTTAATAAAAAGTAGTGAGCAATAATTCGTAATTCGTAATTCGTAATTAAGGCAATCCCCATCTGATTCCTTTCCTTGTCCCTTTCTTCAAGCTCAGTGATTAAATTCACTGACTTGGCAAATTTTAGGTAATTTTTTATGAACTTAACGCCAGAAAGTAAAGTCTTAATTCAAGGCTTTTGTGAATTTATATCAAGCATTTATGTTGCTCAAATGAAAGCTTATGGCACGAATTTGGTAGCTGGTGTCAATGCTGGATGCGGCGGACAAGAACTGCATGGACTGCCAGTATTTGACTTAGTAGAGGAGGTAATAGAAAAATTTGGGGCAATTGATACGACAATCATTTGTGTAGATCCTTATGACGTACTAGATGCGGCATTAGAAGCGATCGCATCTAAGATTCGCCAGATTATTATTATTACTGCTGGTGTGCCGCCTTTGGATATGGTGCAATTACTCCGCAAAGCCGAAGCCTGTGAAACTTTGGTAATCGGGCCAAATAGTCCGGGGATCATTGTACCAGGAAAAATTCTCTTAGGGACTCAACCCAGCGAATTTTATACCCCTGGGACTGTGGGGATCGTTAGTCGTAGCAGCACTCTCACCTACGAAATTGCCTACGAATTAACAAAAGCAGGTTTAGGGCAGTCGATTAGTGTCAGTATTGGTAGTGATGCGATCGTTGGTTCCTCGTTTCTGCAATGGTTGCAAATTCTTGATGAGGATGAAACCACAGAGGCGATCGTTTTAGTCGGTCAACCTGGTGGTGGTAGTGAAGAAGCAGCAGCCCGATACATTGCTGAGGCAATTGATAAACCAGTAATTGCCTACATTGCAGGTAGACTTGCACCACCAGGAAAAAGTTGGCGTCAAACTGGAACTTTAGCAACGGTTATCGGACGCGATCCCAATTTTGGCACAGCCCAAAGTAAATTAGCTGCTTTAAAAGAAGCGGAAGTTACAGTAGCCGAACGCCCTTCTCAGATTCCAGAATTATTAAGAAAGGAAATTAACTAATTACTAATTCGTATTTTGTAGTTAAGAATTCAATTACGAATTATTTAGTCTTGGGAACGATTTTGAGGAAACAGGTAGGCGATCGCAGCGTAACCCGAAAAACTGAGTAAACTAACCAAAAAAGCGGCCAGAACAAAAGTAGACATAATGTTATACTCTATGCAATTCCCAAATTTTGTTGTCCATCAACAAACAAAAAGGTGGGATACTTTCAAATTAGCAATTGGGTATGACACAGCCATGACTACCTTGTGTCAATCCCTCAGACTCAAAATTTTTTAGCTCAACTCAAGCCAAAGGCAGAAAAAACCGAAACGTACTGCCAACTCCTAATTCGCTTTCTACCTGAATCTTACCGCCTTGTAGTTCAATTAAACGGTGAGAAATAGTTAAACCAATACCAGTACCTCCCGAATGGCGATCGCGCGATTGGTCGGCTCGCCAGAAGCGCTCAAACACATGGGACAGATTTTCTGGAGCGATACCAATACCTGTATCTATCACCGCAATCCAGAGTTGAGATGCTTCAGTCCCAACATCAATGGTAATTGAACCTTCGTTAGTGTAATATACTGCATTACCTAGTAAATTCACTAACACCTGTTCTGTCCGATCAATATCTGCCAATACAGGAGGTATTACAGATGGACACTTTAAGATCAGAACTGGCCCATCTTCTAACAGTTGGTCCGTAAATTTTTCCATTAATGACTCTAACAACGGACGCAGATTTATCCGTTGGATATTGATTGGCAGATAACCTGCTTCTGCCTTAGACAGTTCTTGTAAATCGTTCACCAATCGCTCTAAACGCTTAGTTTCTCTAGCTAAACGCCGATAGATTTCAGGAGACGCTTCAATTTCTCCATCAGCCAGTTCTTCCAAGTAACCGCGCACCACTGTTAACGGTGTTCGTAGTTCATGGGTCATATCTCCAATTACTTCTCGCCGCCGCGCTTCTACCCCTTCTAAACTGGCTGCCATTCGGTTGAAACTAGCACTTAGTCCACTGAGTTCTGGAATATCAGATACAGGTAGTCGTGCATCCATCTGGCCGAGAGCAAACTTTTGGGTGATTTGTTCCATCTCGGTTAACCGCTGCGTAATCCGTCTGGACACCCAGTAACTCAATCCTCCGGCGGCAGTAGTGCCGACTAATACTGACCAAAGAGTGCTTCGCTGCCAAGCAAGTTCAAATCCTGTAACCAATTCAGCACGGACATCAATTAAGTCAAACCCCTGATTTTCTAATCCTTCCAAATGCAGTACAAACAAACGTGGGGAAGAGATTTTGCTGATGCTTACCAGACTAGCTACCCCCACGATCATCACTACTAAGTGGGAGAAAAATAGGCGCGTTCTCAGACCCATCTTCATAACATTTACGCTACCAGAGGATCTTCAAATTTGTAGCCAACCCCAACAACAGTTTTAATAAAAGTAGGATTTGCCGGATCAGGCTCAATCTTTTTTCGCAACCGAGCTACATGAGTATCTACCACTCGTTCATCGCCAAAAAAGTTATCTCCCCAAAGTTTATCAATTAGTTGAGTGCGGTTCCAAACTCGACCAGGATTGCTGACAAAGGTAGTAAGCAAGTTAAATTCTAGGGTAGTTAAGTCTAAAATTTCAACTTCTTTGGAATTCATCTGGCGATTAGCAGTGCGCTGGTCTACATCCACGATAAAGTGTTGGGTACGATTAACTTGATGTTGTCCCCCTTGGCGGAGGCTACGCCGTAATAGCGCCCGCACCCTAGCTACCAACTCTCTAGGGCTAAATGGTTTAACCATGTAATCATCAGCACCAGTAGATAGACCAATGACGCGATCGATTTCCTCTCCCTTGGCAGTGAGCATCAAAATGTAAGGATCTTTTGCACCTGGTTTCTGGCGAATTCGGGCACAAACTTCTAACCCATCCAAACCAGGAATCATTAAATCTAGAATGATTAAATCCGGTGGTTGCTCCTGAAACATCCGCAAAGCATTCATGCCATCGCGGCTAGTGCGACAAAAAAAACCTTCTTTTTCTAAAGAGATTTCGATTAAATGAGCAATTTCTGGTTCATCTTCAACTATTAAAATATCCATTTCAATATAGAGTCGAGCAAAATTGAACTGGGGACTGGGGATTGGGAGGGTATGAATAGGGATTTAAACCCTACCCAATCTGATAAACCTTCTACAAGTTTGCAATAGCTGAGTATAGATTTCGATAGATTTGAAATCGGGTTTTAAAGATTTGAATTTGACGGCGTGCGATAACTATAGCCAAGATTAGAATCTTTTTGAATATGTGTTTTAATGCTATCGAGGTCAATGAAGCAATCAGCAACATCAATCAAACTTTCACTGGTTGTTGTTTGCAGACTGACCACTTCAACCCGAACTCCCATTCTGCTGACAGCGTTCACTGCATAAGCTAAATCTCCATCCCCACTAACTAAAACCGCTGTATCATAGTAAGGAGCTAAAGTGATCATGTCTACAGCAATTTCTACGTTCAAATTTGATTTTTTGAAATTTTCTGCTGCTAAAGCAAGCTCTTTTGCCACTACACGATAGCCATTACGACGCATCCACAATAAAAAACCCTGTTGCTTTTCATTACTGAGATCAACTCCAGTATAGAAGAAAGCACGCAACAGTCTTGAACCGTTGGTTAAATGACAAAGTAATTTAACATAGTCAATTTCTATACCCAGTTGTAAAGCTGTATGAAATAGGTTTAAGCCATCAATAAAAATCGCAACTCGACCACGATTCAAGCTATTGAAAATAGAACCATCAGGTGCAGTATCTTGTATCTTTTTGATATCTTTACCTTTGACAGCAGTATCACTCAAATTATGCCCTTGCCAATGGGGTTTAGCTTTAAGTATTTTAGGTTCCTTAAATTCACTTTTTTGTTTGCTAAAATTAGTTATAATCATTGATACCTCTGATTTTAAAGTTGGAAAAAGTTTTGGGTAAATTGTCTATAGTATAGTCTGTGCTGATTTCTGAACCTAGCAGGTAATGGCCTTAAGTCAAGTCACTACATACAGATAAACTTAACTGGCGCTCAAGCTTCGTTCAAAGTAGACAGCCCAAGAGGTTGTAATTTTTACCAGGGTTGGTTTAACGAGATATTGCGCCTCTGTCCACAGATATGTTAATCTTTACCCACCAAGACAGCAAGAGTCTGGAGAAAATAAATCCTTTTGTCAGGATAGGGGCAAAAATCCGCAAACGTCATCTATCTATTTTTATTTTACCTCTGTATTTTAATAACCTGACAGTCAGAAAGTTGAGATTTACCGCAGGCTAAGAAAGAGCAAATACTGACAGAGTTAGAAGCACTAATAATGTAATGTTAATGTGATGTACGATGCCTGCGGCGGGCTACGCCAACGCACCTCTAAACGTAGGTTGTACTAAGGTACTTAGGTAATATTCAATTTAATCAGCACTGACGAAAATACTAGATTCCCGACTTCTTTCAAGAAGTCGGGAATCTGAGTCTTAGCCTTTAGCTAACTTGTTGTTAGATGTGTAGTAAACTTTACTACCAGTATCGGGGACAAAATGGCAGCTGATGCATGAATGCCATAATGACTTCCAAATTGGTTCTTCTGATTTGTGGAAATATTCACCCATTACTGGTTTTATCGCCTCAGTTGCCTTTAGCAAATTGTAGTGAGGGATGTTAAGGAATATATGGTGAGCAACATGAGTACCGATATCGTGATGGATATGATTAACCAAACCATAATCACGGTCAATACTAGAAATTGCACCTTTTAAGAAAGTCCAATCTTCTCCACGATACCAGGGAAGCTCTGGCTCAGTGTGGTGCAAGAATGTCACCAAATCTAGCCAAACTATGAACACAAGGTAGGGCACGGCATAATATTTCAGCAACCACATCCAACCCCATTGGTAGGTGAGGAAACCGAGCAAACCTACCATACCAATCAAAAGTACAGTGCTAGTGAGAACATCCCATTTTTCTGATGGTTTGAAAAGCGAGCTGCTGGGCAAAAAGTGGGAGCCTTCCTTATTAGGAGAACGCTTAAACAAATACACAGGATAAGCCAATAGAAAAACATAATATCTGCCTATTTTTTGAGCTAGAGGCATCTCCTTGTATTGTGATTCTGTCACAGGATACCAGCTTTCATCGTTATCGATATTGCCAGTATTTTTGTGATGAGTTCTATGGCTGATTCGCCAACCATGATAAGGAACAAGTATTGGTGTGTGAGAAAGATGTCCAATCAAATCATTGAGCCATTTGTGCTTAGAAAAAGATTGATGTCCGCAGTCATGTCCGACTACAAATAAAGCCCAAAACATCGTTCCTTGCATTAGCCAGAAAATCGGGAAGAAAAGCCAAGAATCCAGGTAATAAGCAACTGCATAAAGCAGACCAATAATCAAGATGTCACGAAAGAAGTAAAAAAGTGATTTTGTGACATTTGGCTGAAAACATTCAGCAGGGATTGCAGCTTTTAAATCTTGAAGAGTAAAAGGCAATTTAGTCGCATCCTCAGATGTTTTACCAGCAGGAGGATTGTTGAACGTAATGATATTTGATTGCACTGGATTCTTTTGTTGGATATAAATCGGAACTTTATTTGAGACAAAATCATCTCACCTCTAGAATGCCCACGAAACTAGCGATCGCTAACACAAAAGAGGATAATTTCTGGCAGATAATCTAAAATTTTATTCAGTAAAAAATCGCCAGAGTCTATTTAAACACAGCATGATAAACGCTCTTGTTGGTTCAAGAGCGTGAGTGTAATTACAGCGCTATTTATTGCTCTGTATAATGTTCGTCGAAAGTTTTATAGCCAACATCAGTTGTGTATAGTTGACATTGACCTGTAATCTGCTCCATTAAAGACCAAGAAAACTGACACTCATCATGCATATAAGGCTCCCAATTTTCTTTGATGCTGCTGTAAGCTAGCCGCAAATTATAAGAAGGAATAGCAGTGGAAATATGATGAGGGACATGAACATTGATATCATGGCACAGAACTTCTACCCAACGCGGATAATCGCAATGAATAGTGCCAGATAACTGTGCTAGAGCTTCATTCCACTTGTTTGCGGTCGCAAAAGGGACATCTGCGGCAGTGTGGTGAACAATAGTAAAAGTACTCATCCAAAAATGGTAAATCATCCAGGGTACTAGCCAAAATTTGACAAAGCCCCAGATACCAGTTGTAGCAATGAGAAACGGGAAAGCGATCGCAGCAAACACCACTACTACAGCCACAGAAAGCTTGATACTCGATTGGTCTTTAGTTTTGAAGTTCCGCCAATCAAAATGCACCACAGCCCAATGTCCAATGGAACCTACCCACCAGAAGCGTTTACGCATGAACAGTTCAAAAGCAGACTGTCGGGTTTTATCCCAATTTTCAAATACTTCTGGTCTAATTGGATGCCAAGCGTTATCCTCATCCAGCTTGTTGGTATGAGTATGGTGATAATTATGCTTAATGCGCCAACTATGAAAGGGGTAAATTAAGGGCATCATGAAGAAGTGCCCTACCAAATCATTTACCCAACGACGTTTGGCAAAAGACCTGTGACCACAATCATGGCCAATAACAAAAAAACCTGTTAAAGCAGTACCCGTAAAAATCCAAGCTAGGGGCAAGAGAAACCAAGGAGTGATGACTAGGCTGTAATAGCCCAAGGCGACTGCCAAGACACTCAGCAATACTTGTGTCCAAGCTTTGCGACGGTTCTGCTGAAAACATTCCCGTGGCAGGGTTTTGACAATATCTTTGAGCCTAAAGTCGGAATTACCAGGCTCATCACTTAGTTTCTGGCTGTTAATTATTGATGTAGTCATGGACACCTGAGAAACAACAAACTCCTCCACCAAGTCACCAAAAAGTAACTTGTCGCAAAAACTCTTCACATTAGCGCTTCGGATTATAGCAACCTAAGAGACACAAGCGCACCCGTAAATAGCTTTTTGAAAAGTTAGGAGTAAAAAGTGATAAGTAAAAACACCTTTATGTAACTCTTAACTCCTGTAGAGACGCGATTAATGAGCCAGCGTGTTGCGGGGCTTCCCCCCGTAGCGACTGGCGTCGCGTCTCTACTCCTAACTAACTTTCGTTGGGGCCAACTTCACATTAGTAGCCAGACCAACTGCTTGTAGCAATTGAACTGTCATCCAGGTCAAATCGATTTCCCACCATTCCAGCCCATGACGAGCTGAGTATTGAAAGGCATGATGGTTATTATGCCAGCCTTCACCGAAAACTAGTACAGCTACCCACCAGCAATTAGTCGAGCGATCGCCAGAATCATAGCTCTGATAGCCAAATTTGTGAGTAGCGCTGTTTACCAACCAAGTGCAGTGGTAAACCCAAACAATCCGAACAAAAATTCCCCAAATCACAAAGGGCCAGCCACCCAGAAGCAAAAGCAGTACACCCAGAGCAACCTGGATCAAAATGAAATATTTTTCTAAAAACTGATAAACTGGGTCTTCGGCAATGTCTTTGGTGAAACGAGGAACATCAGCGTGAGCGGGACAATAGTGAATCAGCCAATCCATGTGGCTCCACCAGAAGCCTTTATTAGAATCATGGGGATCAGCGTCAGTATCAGAATTTAAATGATGAATGCGATGTGTCCCGATCCACTCAATTGGGCCTCCTTGACATGAAAGTGTGCCGAAGAAAACCAAGAGATATTCTAGCCACTTGGGAGTTTGAAAACTGCGGTGGGTGACAAGGCGGTGAAATCCTAGAGTAACTCCTAAACCACCTGTTACCCAGTACAGCAAGAAACCCACACCAACTGCCGTCCAGCTAAAGTTACCAGGAACAAAGGCAAATAAAGCGCCGATGTGCAGTCCAATGAAAAACAGGGTATTAACCCAGTTAATTTGAGGTTTGGTTGAAGTAGCAATTGTCATGCAGTAACCTGAATTTTAATTTTTCCAGCCGAAGAACAGCGCGATCTGAAAATCCGCATATCTATAATTTAATTTTTTTGAACCGAGGAACTGATGAACAGCTTAGAACAGCTGCGGCAAGCAGAACATGCACTGTTAGAAATTTTTTCTGGAATTGACACTCAGGTCAAGCATAATCTAAAACGAGTGCTGGATGCTTTTCGTAATCACCGTGTCGGCGCACACCACTTTGCTGGTGTAAGTGGCTATGGCCATGATGATTTAGGACGAGAAACTTTAGATAAAGTTTTTGCCGAAGTTATGGGTGCTGAAGCTGCGGCGGTGCGAGTGCAGTTTGTTTCGGGAACTCATGCGATCGCCTGTGCTTTGTTTGGCGTTCTCCGTCCTGGAGATGAAATGTTGGCAGTGGTCGGTTCTCCCTACGATACGCTTGAAGAAGTCATTGGTTTACGGGGTCAAGGTCAAGGCTCACTTATCGAGTTTGGCATAAATTACCGCCAATTGGAGCTATCCCCAGAAGGAACTATAGATTGGCAAGCTTTAAGTACTAGTGTGGATGAAAACACTCGTTTAGTGTTAATTCAGCGTTCTTGTGGCTATTCTTGGCGTCCTAGTTTATCAATTGCCGATATTGAAAAAATCGTTCACTTAGTCAAACAGCAAAATCCGAACACCGTTTGCTTTGTAGATAACTGCTACGGCGAATTTATTGAAACCAGGGAACCGACAGCCGTAGGTGCTGATTTAATGGCGGGGTCATTGATTAAAAATCCTGGTGGCACCATTGTCAGCGCTGGCGGTTATGTCGCTGGTCGCGCCGACCTAGTAGAAGCATCCGCTTGTCGCCTCACTGCTCCCGGTATCGGGAGTTACGGCGGTGCTACTTTTGACCAAAATCGCCTGCTGTTCCAAGGCTTATTTCTAGCGCCGCAGATGGTGGGAGAGGCGATGAAAGGGACTTATCTTACTGGTTATGTATTTGATAAACTTGGTTATCCAGTAAATCCCGCACCTCTTGCTCCCCGTGGGGATGTAATTCAGGCAATTAAACTCGGTTCTGCCGAAAAGCTAATTGCTTTCTGTAAAGCCATACAGCAGCATTCTCCGATTGGTTCCTACTTAGACCCTGTTCCAGATGATATGCCGGGGTATGAGAGCCAAGTGGTGATGGCTGGGGGAACGTTTATTGAAGGGAGTACTTTGGAATTATCAGCCGATGGGCCTTTGCGTGAACCCTATGTAGTTTATTGCCAAGGTGGGACTCATTGGACTCATGTAGCGATCGCACTCGAAGCGGCGATCGATGCAGTTGGCAGTATCGATAGACAGAAAAAGGGAGAGTAATGAGCGATCGCCATACCACGACTGCTACACGCCTGAATGTCTACACCCAAGGTCAAGGATTCCCAATTTTAGGTTTACACGGTCATCCTGGTACTGGTCGTAGTCTTTCTGTCTTTACCAATCATTTATCAAAACGCTACAAAACTTTTGCTCCTGATTTACGTGGATATGGCAAAAGTCGCTACAACCGCAATTTTGAAATGAATGACCATTTGACTGATCTAGAAGCGCTGCTAGACCGCTTAGAGATTGAAAAGTGCCTAGTATTGGGATGGTCACTTGGGGGTATTCTGGCAATGGAGTTGGCATTACGTTTACCAGAGCGCGTTACTGGGCTAATTTTGGTGGCGACAGCCGCAAAACCCCGTGGTAGTCATCCTGCCATTACTTGGCAAGATAATTTATATACTGGCGTTGCTGCCTTGTTGAACTATATAAAACCGAGTTGGCAATGGAATATTGAAACTTTTGGTAAGCGATCGCTTTTTCGCTATCTAATCCAACAACATACATCTACCAGTTACAACTACATCGCTAAAGAAGCAGTACCAGCTTATCTGCAAACCTCCTCGGCGGCGACTCGCGCTCTCTATAGTGCAATTCAATCGGGATACAACCGACTTCCAGATTTGCAACAAATTCAATGTCCTAGTTTGGTACTTGCTGGTGAACAAGACCGCCACATTACATCTGATTCCAGCTTACAAACTGCTCAACACCTCAACAATTCTCAATGGCATTGCTATCCCAATACCGCCCATCTTTTCCCGTGGGAAGTCCCCCAGCTGGTTCTCAGTGACATTGATCGTTGGCTGGAAGAACATCCGCAGGTAATTGGTAGTCAATAGTTCAGTAAAAAAATTTTGACTATTGACCAAGAAGAAACGCAGAGGGAAGATGTGATGACGCAGTGAGTAAAAAGACTCGATAACGCGGTAAAAGAATTATCTGTGCCTTTGTGTCTTTGCGTCTCTACATCCCTCGACCCTGTTGATTCTTTGGCCTAACTTAAATTTGACCGCCAAAGGCAGGCTGTACTTTGCGGTCAAATTTTTCCCCCAAGTCGTCAGCAATTGTTAAGGTATTAGGTTTGCAGCGCTTGACATTCACAACAATTCCCGTAGCTCCTTCAAGCTCCAAATCTTCTATATATCCTTTGCTTGCTAATGTTGCATCAGAAGAACTCAGAAATGGGCCGAAGTAGTATGTGCAACGGGGATTCTGCGTCACAATCTCTACCCACCAAGCCAGGCCGAGGTTCTCGAACGTGTTAATCAACACTTCCTTGAGGTTATGCCAAATGGTTTTCATGGTTTTCGCCGATTTATAAACGTGCTACAGGGTGTGAAACGATATGCTACTTTATTATCTTTTACATTTCTTTATACTCTGTTACGTTATTTTTTAAAAGAGATTTTGTGTAATTTATCTAAGTGCAGCGTATTTAGTGATCGCTGGCGATAAATCTCATAAAGCGCCATACCCGCTGCTACCGAAGCATTCAGGCTAGGAGTCTTACCCTGTAGAGGAATTGAAACTAAAAAATCACAGGAGCGTTGAGTCAACATACCCAGACCTTCACCTTCTGAGCCGATTACCAAAACGATTGGGCCAGTGAAATTGACTGTATGCAAAGGTTCGCTGCCACTTGCAGCAGTACCGTAAATCCAAAAGCCAGCTTCTTTTAATTCTTCTAAGGAGCGGCTGAGATTGACAACTCTAGCTACAGCAAAATTTTCTAAAGCGCCTGCTGCCACTTTCATGACAGTAGAAGTGATCCCAGATGCCCTTCTTTGGGGAATCACTAACCCTTGAGCGCCGATTGCTTCGGCGGTGCGAATAATTGCTCCCAAGTTGTGGGGATCGGTAATTCCGTCAGCTACTACGATTACGGCATCGGTTATGGATTTGCATTGCTCAATTAGATCGGGCAATTCGGTGTAGGCGTAGGGAGCGATTTGTGCTGCCACACCTTGGTGATTAGCGCCGTTGGTGAGATAGTCTAAGCGCTTGGGTTCAACCTCATCAATAACTGTGCCATTTTCCTTCGCTTGCAAGAGAAAATGGTGAAAGCTGGGATCGTAGCGCAGACGGGTAGTAATCCAGAGACGATTGAGATTGCGCTGATTTTGCAATGCACTCAATACGGGGTGACGACCGTAGATGAGATCGCTATCTTCTTCTATCGGTTGTGTAGATGCAGATGGCTGGGAGAAGTTATTATTTCGTTGTCGAGAGTTCCCATAACTGGGGTTGTTATCGATTTTCCTGGGATTGCGATTCGGATTAACAACAGAGATAGTATCGCCATCTACTTTTCTGGGATTGCGATTCGGATTAACAACAGAGATAGTGTCGCCATCGATTTTTCTGGGATTGCGAGTCGGATTCGCCACAGAGATGGGGTTGCTATCGATTTTTCTGGGATTGCGAGTCGAATTAGCAGCAGAGATAGGATTGCTATCTATTTTCCTGGGATTGCGAGTTGGATTCGTCACAGAGATGGGGTTGCTATCGATTTTTCTGGGATTGCGAGTTGGATTCGTGATAACACGTTTACCTTTAATTTTTACGGGTTGTCCACGATCGGGTTCGTTAGAAGTCCTGATTTTTTTTGGTTTATTCTGCATTTTACTTATGGATATAGCGTATGGTCATCGCTCCGATTGCGTCAATTTCTTGAACCTAATCTAGTGTTACGGCAATTGTGAAATTGAGTTTTCACTCTTTTTCTATATGAAGTATTTGCAATAGTTCGGTTAGACGCTGATAATCGGTGAGATATAAGTAGCCAATTAAGGTTTCTAGACTAGTTGCCTGTTGATAAATTTCGGGATTAAGTCGCTTAGGGCGTCCTGTTGCGGCGTTTCTACCCCGTCGGACAATTTCTAATTCGGTATCCCTGAGATGAGGAATCAGCGATCGCAAATGTAGCGCTTGTGTTTCCGCTCTTACCTGCTCCACTACCAGACTATGGTAGATCCCTGACCGCTGCAATGGCAGCAGATAGAAAATTCTAACATATAATTCATAAATTGCATCCCCTAAATACGCTAAAGCAGTAGGAGAAATTTGTTGCACTTGTGAAAGGGAAATCTGTTGGAATGGCGCTGTGGTTGCCAAGAGTGCTTGATCCCAAGATAAACTCTGTTTGGGAGTTTTATCTTGTCCATCTAATAGCTCTTCCTCCTGTGACTTCACAAATAAATCATTCCTTGACTGGCTCTATTTGGCAGGCATTGTTCGCAAAGATTGATTTTTCTGAAGTATGCCATGATAGTATACCTAGCATAATCAATACTATCAAAATTACTTCCTAATTTCATCTTTTTGATTGAGAGTTGGCATTTTAAATCACCCTGATGTCAACATCTGTAAACCAAATTTCGCCTACTTATTGTGGTCTGTGCCGAAGATAGGGTAAAATATGAACATCAAATTTACGCTTTGGCTCGATGCATTGTCGTGCTTACTTAGTAAGTGACAATTTTTAACTATACAGGATCAAGTCTACTTATCGACAAACATGTTGGCTTGATATTTCTTAGAAATTTCTCAGCTTTAATTATTTATCAAATATTATAGCCAGCAATTACATACCAAAGAACTGGGTATTTATATCTTTTATTGCTTAACTTTAAATATAGTAGCTCAACTGGCTTTTTGCCTCTCCCACAAGGAGCTACGGTGTACAAACAAGTTTGAAATAACTGATTAACCAATGTTTTACCCCACCCTAGCCCTTCCCTTATAAAGGGAGCCACTGCGTTCGGCGGGCAACGCCCGACTTGAAGCATGTGGCGTGAGGGAACTAGATTTTTTGTGTTCCCCCAATATATCGGGGATATTAAGGGGGGTAATTTAACTTGTGTGTACACCGTAGCCCACAAGGAGAGAGGTTTTTTGCCAGAAGTTCTAAAAATTAAGCTATCTGATGTTGAATCTAGATAGCTAAATTGAACTCTCAGGTCTAGTAATCAAGACTACTTGACATTTTCTAGAGCGTCTTCAACTGATTTTTGCAGGGAGAGAAACTTCTCTAGGCGAACAAGCTTGACCGTTTGAGTTACACGGGCATTCGTGACAATTTGCAAAGTGCCATCAGCAGTTTGAGCCTGCTTGGCTAGCTGCACCAGAGCGCCCAAGCCAGAGCTATCTACAAAGTCAATTTGTGAGAGATCCAAAATAATATGCTTAGGGCCCTCGTCAATCTTGCTGCCAAGTGTCTTGCGAAATGTCGGCTCAGAAAAAGCATCTAACAAACCTGTGAGGCGGAATAGCTGACAGTTATCCCGGACTTCACGAGTGCCCCTCAGGCTAACGGTTAGATTTAGTGGCTCAGCAATAATTCCCTCCTCATGAGTTAAAGTGAACGCTCAAGTATAGATGGTTTTTGAGCAAATTGTCTACAATCTGTTGGAATAGGGCATTGGACATTGGAAAAGTTTTCCTTAGTCCCTAATGCCCCATTTGCATTTTGCTATTTTTATTTAATCCCAAATGCGACAACTTGACTCTTGCTTTTTACTCCAATTCAAAATTAAAAATGCTTAGTTCAAAAATAAATCTTTCATTTTGAATTTTGTTAGCGAGTCCGCGAGCATCATTTTTAATTTTGAATTCCCTGGAGGGTTTGACGCGCTGTTCGCATGGATTGAACAAATTGCTCAAACAAGTAATCAGCATCGTGTGGGCCAGGACTGGCTTCTGGGTGATACTGTACGGAAAATACAGGTAGAGATTTGTGACGTACCCCGGCAATGGTGCGATCGTTTAAGTTTAGGTGGCTGATTTCCACAACTGCCGTAGGTAAAGAATCTGGATCAATAGCAAAACTATGGTTTTGGCTAGTAATTTCTACCCGTTGTTGTAAACCGGCAGGCTGATTCAAACCACGATGACCAAATTTGAGTTTATAGGTTTCTGCCCCTAGTGCATGACCTAAAATTTGGTGTCCCATACAAATACCAAAAATTGGTTTTTGACTTAACAGGAGTGCTTTTGCAGTTGCAATCCCTTGGGTGACGGCAGCCGGATCGCCAGGGCCGTTAGAGAGAAATACACCATCTGGATTGTAGTTGAGGATTTCCTCTGGTGGTGTATCAGCAGGTACAACAATCACCTTACAACCGTAACTTACTAGGCGACGCAAGATATTGCGTTTAATGCCAAAGTCAAGGGCAACAACGGTAAAGGCTTCCCCAGGATTTTCGGCAGCTTCAGAGTTGAATTCCCAAGCTGGAATTGTCGGATCTGCCCACTCATAAGCCGTTGGGGTGGTGACTTCACGAACCAGATTCAATCCTGCCATGTTGGGAGCCGCTAGTACCTGCTCTAGTAATTCTGCCTCATCGAGAATGGTTGTAGAAATGCCACCGTTCATCGCTCCAAACGTCCGAATTTTGCGGGTGAGGGCGCGGGTATCGATGCCGTAGATCCCCGGTACTTGGTTATGCTTGAGGTAGTCAGGTAAAGATTGTGTCGATCGCCAGTTACTCGGACGGTGAGAAATATTCCGGGCGATCGCACCCCGCACTTGAGGCCCATCTGATTCTTCATCTTCAGGATTGACGCCAGTATTCCCCAATTCAGGATAGGTAAAAATAACTATCTGACCCCGGTAACTAGGGTCAGTCAAGACTTCTTGATAGCCGGTCATGCCAGTGTTGAATACCACTTCTCCGATCGCGGTTCCCGTCGCACCGAAAGACCAACCGCGATAAGTGGTTCCATCTGCTAGGACAAGTAAAGCTGGTATTGCTGCGTCAGTCAGGGGCATAGTAGATTGGGGATTGGGGAAGGTGGGGCCCCCTCTAGGGATAAGGGGTAATGGGTACTGGGGATTGGTTACTGGGGATTGGTTACTGGGGATTGGGGATTGGATAGAGAGGTACAGAGCGTGGAAAACTCTACTCCTTTGCTCCCTACTCCCTTGCTTCTTCCTCAGTTTTTAATTCCTAGTACCCAATACCCAGTCCCCAGTCCCCTATACTGCGATTGTTAATTATCCCATGAGTTGAGTAATTGGGAGTTTTTAAGATAGTTAATTAAAATTAAAAGGGAATTAAATTAGCGGGAGTGGATTTGGCAAAGCTTGGGCAGGTAAAATTAATTATGCTTCAGTCTTTTTTATCCCGTGCAACCCTAATTTTTGTATCAAGCGTTCTAGCGATTTTATGTGTTGCCTGTAGTGAAGACAAACAAAACACCGCGACTGGTGGCAATGACCAACCCACACCTGTTGGGGATCTGGCATCAGTACAGCCGACAGTCGAACCAGTAACACCCGCAGCTACTCCAGAAGCGCAGCCGCTAGATCCGTCTGAATCTGAAAGTGAACCAAGTCTTTTTGAAATGGGGCGAGACAAAGCTGTTGGCGCTTGGAGTATTAGCCAATCGGCTCAATCTCCAGATGACTGGAAGTTGGTGGCGAGTCAGTACCAGGATGCGATCGCGCTGATGCGAAGAGTGCGGCCACAAAGCCCAGAATTTGCGATCGCTCAAACCAAAATCAGAGAATATCGCCGCCAAGTTAAATATGCCCAACAGCAAGCTAATCCTCGCCCTGTTGCAGTTAGAGAACCTCAGAAAATAGTCGTTGTTGTTCCTCAGAGAGAAACCACACCAAAGTTTACTTTACCTCCACAAGAAACAAAACCGTTATCACCAGAGCCAGGTTTGCCGTCATCAGCAGTGGTGATTCCAAATGAAGCAGTATTTACAGCCCCGATTAAAAGGCGAATTGGTGGCACGCCAATTGTGGAAGTCACCTTCAATGGCCAGCAACAATTTGAGATGATTGTGGATACGGGAGCGAGTGGTACTGTCATTACCCAACAGATGGCCAATGCTTTGGGAATCGTCACAGTGGGGAAAGCTAAGGCAAACACCGCGAGTTCCAGAGCGGTAGAATTTCCTGTGGGGTATGTTAATTCGATGGCAGTTGGCGGGGTAATAGTGAATAGAGTAGCAGTAGCGATCGCAGGTGCGGAACTAGAAACTGGACTTTTAGGACATGACTTTTTTGGTAATTATGATGTCACCATTAAGCGTAATGTCGTAGAATTTCGCCCGCAATTGCGATCGCAAATCAATCCGCCAGAAACTCAACTAACTGCTCCAACTTCGTCCAAGCAGCCCCACTTTGTAGGATATCCTTAGCGATTTTAATCCCTTGGGCGTGATCGAGGAGTGCGATCGTACCTGCGACTTGTAGCGCTAACGAAGCATTTAAGGCAACTGCGTCCTGTTGCGCCTGAGTTCCCTTACCTTGGAGTACCGCCTTGAGAATCTCCGCATTCTCTTGGACATCCCCACCCCGAAGCATACCTATGGAAGCAGGCGTTAAGTCTAAATCTAGGGGATTAATAGTAGTTAATTGCACTTCTCCGTCTGATAACACCGCCAAATCAGTTTCATCTCCTAACCCAGCCTCATCAAGTTTTTCTCGTCCGTGTAGCACAATCGCCTTTTCTTTACCCAAATTTTGTAAAGCTTCGGCAACAGTTGCCAAAAGTTTAGGAGTGAATAAACCCACCACTTGCCCAGTAGGACGCAAGGGATTTACTAAGGGACCGAGCAAATTAAAAATTGTTCGCACTTTCAAAGTCCGCCGTAATGACGCAACCGCCTTAAGTGCTGGATGCCAACCAGGGGCAAACAAGAAGGTGATCCCCACTTCTTGTAGTGCTGCTTGCACTTTTTCACTAGAAGCACTTAAGTTTACACCCAAGGCTTCCAATACGTCTGCACTTCCTGTGAGACTTGAAGCTGAACGATTGCCGTGTTTAGCGACAGGTACGCCAGATCCAGCAGCAACAAAAGCAACCGCTGTAGAAATATTGAAAGTTGATGAACCATCTCCACCAGTACCACAGGTATCTATTACAGTGCTAAGTGTTGATTTCTGAGGGCTGAGTGGGGAACATTGAGATTGTAATACCTCAGCCATGCCGGTCAACTCGTCGGCAGAAATGCCTCTAAAGTTCAGCGCTGTTAAAATAGCCCCTGACAACTCTGGGGGAACCGCTTCATTGAGCCAACCTTGCATCAATTCAGCAGCTTGAGTACGAGACAAGGATTGTCCATCTATTAATTGTTGCAGCAGGATATACCAGCTAGCAGAGGATTCTTGAGCAGGGATTGGGGAAGTTATCATAGCTAAGGTTTGTATGTTGTAGCTATATTGATTGAGAGCTATGGGGTTATCCTACCGGAAAATTGGAAGCTATCAAAGTTAGATTTAAATCTCAAGGCTTAATTGCAAAGCTGGATTAGCAAGATTCTGAACTTGTGATTTTTTTTCCAAATAAAGTTTAACTTCGTAGTTAGTAATGAATAACTCTTTTCCTTTAGCAGCAACACTTTGCTTATAGTTATTCATGCCATACTGTAATTCCCACTCTGAGATATTAGCCCATTGAAAATTTTCTCGAATGTGCAGTGAGTCGTCGTAGGTAATTAGCCAGCGATGATGACATTGTTGCAAAAGGTTAGCAAATCTCTGATGTTCAAAAGAAGTGTGCAAGTCACCATCTTTACCGTATAGTTTTGATTTTGTAGCGCTAAAATATGGTGGATCTAAAAATAAAAATACTTCTTCCCCTTCTGATTTTAATAGGTGGCTGTAATCCAAGTTAGTAATTTGGACATTATCTGATAGAATATTTTCTAACTTTTCTAGCCGTTCTATTGAAGAATCAGTAAATCTTTTATGGAAAGCTTGTTCAGAAAAACCGCCTGATTCTACAGTTCCTGAAAAAGTAATCCTGTTGAGTACGAAAAAACGAACGGCTCTTTCTAAATCAGATAAATTATTTACATCTACACTAGTTAATTCTGTAAATAGTGATTTACCATCTGTATATTTGACTTTAATATGTAGAATTTCCTTCAATAACTGAGTTATATCAGACTGGGCAACCTTCCAGAATAAGAAGAGTTCGCGGTTTAAATCGTTAATCCAAATTTTGAGATCGGGAAACTTTTGCCTTAAATAAATAAATACAGAACCACCACCCACAAACGGCTCTCGAAACTCAGAAAAGCTCTCTGGCAAGTATTCAACTATTTGATTTATTGCTTTCGACTTACCACCAGGATATCGCAGAGGACTTTTGATCATAACCAAAAATTATAAGGTTTAAAAGTTACTGGATACTTCTATTTGAAGTTTCTGATTATTTTCAGCTTCTAAAGCCAATTTTTTAATAATTATTTTTTGATTTGTATTAAAATTTTTAACATTAACTTCCAAAAAATATTTGAGTTCTTCTAGTGATGCATCTGGAAAGACAATAGAACCGATAACATTGTTACCTGTAAGCTTTAGCTTAGTAACAAATAATACTTCTTGACCATTCAATACTAAAGAATCTAAATTAGAAAATAAAATTAGCTTGAATAAACCATCCTGAATATCAGGGAGCTTTGGCAAAGATGCTGTTGAAGTATTTTTTGACTCTTGTATAATATACATATTGTTCTCGAATATTATCTCATCAGGAGTCAAATAGTAAATTCCGCCAAGATAGTTTTCAATACTAAAAGTTGCTTTTAATCCATCTACTAAATATTCTAGCTTATGAGAAGTCAGCGCTTCTCTTTTACTAGCACTCTGAGAACCTTTAAGGGACTTCCAAAGAATAAATTATTCCAAGAAAAACAAGAGACAGGTTTTCTCAAGAATGATAATCATTTTAA
>NZ_JABXKK010000128.1 GCF_017115045.1 Nostoc sp. NMS8
ACGACCCTTATTTATGAATTCACTATTTTGTTATTCTGTCAATGCGTAAGTCCTAGAAATATACAACTATATAATTAGAAATTTTTCGATATGGCACAACTACTCACCGAAGCAGAAATTCAAGAACAGGCTAAGGTTCTGGCTGATTGGACTGTTAAAGACTCCAAATTGCAGATTACCCGCACATTCAAAGATTTTATTGAAGCAATTGAGTTTGTCAATAAACTCGTAGAGCCAGCTGAGTCAGCCGGACATCATCCAGATATAGAGATTTCCTACAACAAAGTGAAGATTATACTCACAACACATGATGCAGGTGGGTTGACGCAGCCAGACTTTGATGTAGCGCGGGCGATTTCCCAAATCAACTAATTCAGGAGTGTTGAGTGCTGAGTACTGTTAGCGGGGCGTTGAGCCAGTGCGATTATTAGGGAACTTTAAAAAATAAATTATCCAATAATATTGTGGGGTGTGTGGGCATCTTGCCTGCCCATTCCATAGTGCGGGCGAGACACCCACCCCCACAAGAGTTAATTGGATATTTTTTATTTGTAAGTCCCTTACTTTTTTTACTCTAAGCCGAGGTACTATTTCGGTGAGAAGCTTTGCATATAGTTATATAGCCAAAGCACTGTCTTCTAACTGAGGTGAGGTTTATGCTAAGTCTAAGTAGAATTAGTGATCTTTGATGAGAAGCTACTCAGTGTCTAAAGCTTTCAGCAAATTTAGCCAAGGAGGAGCGAATGCCCTAGACCTACTCCCAGCTTAGATATTTAGATCGGTAGATGTGACAGTTATTAAGGCGATCGCTCCAATCTTGCTATCTAGATCAGATGTTTTATAATGTTATGATATAAAGATATGTTTTTGCATAAGTTAATCACATCAGTTTTTAACCCCTAGTTAATCGTTTATTAGCTTTGCAAAAACTAGAATTGTACTAGTGGCAACTATGCCTCATCCACAGGTTTCAATAAAATGTCGCATTTTTGAGAATTAAGTGCAACGAAACCAATTATCTAAACAAGGTGTGAGGAGTAAAGTGAAGATGTCTAATCTATTGTGGAAATCCTTGGTGGTCAGCCCAGCAGTTTTGGGAGCAACATTGTTAGTTTCGACAACAGCAATGGCGGCTCCAAGCACAACTACTCAAGTATCACCAGCTAAACAACCAGGTGTATCTGAAGTTGCCCAACAGCCAGAAATATTGGCTCAAACAACGATAGATCAAGTTAATCGCTACAGCAACGAAGGCAACCAAAATAATTCTCAGTCTCAAGTAACATCAGTTTCGCAATTTTCTGACGTACAACCTACCGACTGGGCATTCCAAGCATTACAGTCGTTGGTTGAGCGCTATGGTTGTATTGCAGGTTATCCGAATGCTACTTATCGCGGTAATCGTGCTTTGACCCGTTATGAATTTGCCGCTGGTTTAAATGCCTGTTTGGATCGGGTTAACGAATTAATTGCTACAGCTACAGCTGACTTGGTAACTAAGCAAGACTTAGCTACCTTGCAGCGGTTACAAGAAGAATTTTCCGCAGAATTGGCAACTCTACGCGGTCGCGTAGATTCTCTAGAAGCGCGGACTGCTGAATTGGAAGCTAATCAGTTCTCCACTACCACAAAATTAGTCGGTGAAGCCATTTTTGGTGTTACTGATGTGTTTGGCGGTACCACTGGTGATAACAATAATACTGTCTTCCAAGATCGGGTACGTTTGGACTTGCAAACCAGCTTCACTGGTAGAGACGTTTTGCACACACGTCTAGCAGCCGGTAATGCAGCAGCCTTTGCACTAACAGATAACGCTGGTAATCCTGTCAATGTTCTCAATGGTGATGCAGAAGGCAGACAAACATTTCAAGTTGGTGCTGGTGCTGGTAACAACGCTGTCCGTATAGACCGCTTGACTTATGAAGTTCCCATTGGACCAGCCAATGTTTACCTCGCAGCTAGTGGCGGACGGCATAGCCATTATGCTGCTGTCAACAATCCTTACTTTTTCGATAACACTGACGGCGGTAACGGTGCTTTATCTACCTTTGCTTCTGAAAGTCCCATTTATCGTATTGGTGGCGGTGCCGGTATAGCGCTCAATTTACCACTTGGTAAAGGTGGCGGCATACTAGGAAATAGTTCAATCACTGCGGGTTACTTGGCATCAGAATCTAATAACCCTGGTCTTGGTTCAGGTCTGACCAACGGTGACTATGCTGCTTTAGGACAGTTGAACTTCAGTGTTGGCGATCGCTTGGCTTTAGCAGCTACCTATGTTCACGGATATAGCGCTAGTGGTGCTTTATTCGATTCTGCTTCAAATGGAACTGCTGGAGCTTTTGATGTAGGTACTGGACAAGCTAACTTTTTAGGTAATACTGCAACAGGTACTATCAGCCCATCTTCAAGTAATTCCTACGGTGTGTCAGCTGCCTTTAGACCTAGCGACAAGCTGTCAATTAGTGGATTCGTCTCTTACCATGATGTCACGGGCATTGGTGCAGGTGATGATTATGAGGCTTGGAGCTACGGTTTAGGAGTAGCCTTACCTGATTTTGGTAAAAAAGGTAACGTTTTAGGTGTTTTTGCTGGTGCAGAACCCTATTCCTTTAACCGAGTAGGTACTGTTGGTAATGATATACCCTACCACTTTGAAGGCTTCTACAAGTATCGTGTGTCGGATAATATCTCCATTACCCCTGGTGTAATTTGGTTGACTTCTCCTGGTCAAAACAGCAATAACGACGATGCAATTATCGGTACACTCAGAACAACTTTCACCTTCTAGAGTATTGACTATGCAATAGCAATTTTTAAATCTATTTGTCCCCGCCTCATGGCGGGGCTTTTTATTTTCAGTAGCAGTAATGGATAATCCCCAGTAGTTAACCGGAGTATACTAGAAAAAGTTAGGAGTTATGACGGGTTTTATATGAATAGACCAGAGTAGGGTGGTAATTGTAATGCCCACTCTACAAGTGACTTACGCCGTGAGCAACTTTTTCTGAGCTAGGTTGGCGGTATAAAGTTACATATTGTGTTATATCCTAACTCTGGCAATTTTAGATTTTGAATTTTGGATTTTAGATTGAAGGAAAAATCTGAAATCCAAATTAAATGACTCCTAACTCTTAACTCCTAATTCCTAAACCCTAACCCCTAACTTATTGCTGCTTGTGGAACTATCTTGTAAATCGGAATACGCAATTCTCGCCCTATTAGAAATGGCCGCTCATTACGAAAGTGGCGAACCGCTGCAAATTCGACAAATTGCAGCACAACAAAACATACCCGATCGCTATCTAGAACAGCTACTAGCAACCTTGAGGCGTGGCGGTATAGTCAAGAGTCAGCGCGGATCAAAAGGTGGCTATCTGTTAACGCGAGAACCACGGAAAATCATCGTTTTTGAGATTTTAGAATGTTTAGAAGGTTTGGAGGCGGGTACTGGTCAAGAAAATATTAATCCCAAAACGCTAGACAGTTCGGTTATAGAAGAAATTTGGCAGGAAGCAAGTCGCGCGGCAAATTCAGTGTTGCAAAAATATACACTCCAGGATCTTTGTGAAAAACGAGATTCGCGGCGGCAGTTGGATATCATGTACTACATTTAGTCATTGGTCATTGGTCATTTGTTAATGACTAATTACTAATGACTAATAACAAAGTAAGTGGGTAGGAATAAATCAAACTATGTTACGCAATGTAAATATAATTAAATTAGCTCGTAGTAAGCGGCTTTTCGCCTGAAAATAGGCTGTAGCTGCTAATTACAAACCTTTCATTATTAATACCCACCTGACTTGAAAGTGTTGAGTGCTGTTAGCGGATAGCTAAGGTTTAGCCCGTGCTGAGTGCTGAGTAAAAAATACTAGTCCCAGTTCTCTTTCATCGGTTCTGGTATAAGCAGTTCATGATGGCTACTTAATAACTAATAACTAAGGACTAAATTATGCGAATAGCTCGTAACATTACAGAACTGGTTGGTCGTACACCTCTAGTGCAGTTGAACCGCATTCCCCAAACAGAAGGATGTGTTGCCGAAATTGTGGTGAAGTTGGAAAGTATGAACCCCTCGGCATCAGTCAAAGACCGGATTGGGGTGAGTATGATTAACGCCGCAGAAGAAGACGGACTAATTACTCCTGGGAAGACAGTATTGGTAGAACCCACCTCTGGAAACACAGGAATTGCCCTAGCAATGGCAGCAGCAGCTAAGGGTTATCGATTAATTTTGACAATGCCGGAGACAATGAGTGCAGAACGACGAGCAATGTTGCGGGCTTATGGAGCAGAACTAGAACTAACGCCAGGAATGGAAGGCATGAGTGGAGCAATTCAGAGGGCGGAGCAAATGGTTAATACTACGCCAAATACTTATATGTTACAGCAGTTCCGCAATCCAGCTAATGCAAAAGTGCATCGGGAAACTACCGCAGAGGAAATCTGGGAAGATACTGATGGACAGGTAGATATAATCGTGGCGGGAGTGGGCACAGGTGGTACGATCAGTGGTGTCGCAGAAGTGATTAAAGCACGCAAACCTAGTTCTAAAGCGATCGCAGTTGAACCAGCTAATAGCCCAGTTTTATCTGGGGGACGACCTGGCCCCCACAAAATTCAGGGGATTGGCGCTGGGTTTATTCCTCAAGTGTTAAAGATAAAATTGATTGATGAAGTGATTACCGTCACCGATGAAGAAGCGATCGCCTACAGTCGGCGTTTGGCAAAAGAAGAAGGGCTACTATCTGGTATTTCCAGTGGAGCCGCCTTATGTGCAGCAATTCGTCTTGGCCAACGTCAAGAAAACAAAGGGCGTTTAATTGTGATGATTCAGCCCAGTTTTGGTGAGAGGTATTTAAGTACACCGTTGTTCCAAGACCTGGATGCAAGGTTAGCCGCTAGCGTTAGTTAACGCTACATTGAATTAATGGTCAATTCTAAGCACGTTTCTAACCATTACGAAACTCTCAAAGTTAGTCCAAGTGCAAGCCTTGCGGAGATTAAACAAGCCTATCGCCGCTTGGTTAAATTATTTCATCCTGACAGTAATCAGGATACAGCCGATCGCGAGGAAATTATCCGCATCAATGCAGCTTATGAGGTCTTAGGCGATAACCAAAATCGCCGCAATTATGACCAAGAACTGCAATATGAGCCTCAAAAATTAAATAGTGATCGTCAACAGCGTACAGCATCAGCACAAAATCATTACCAGACAAGACGAAAAACTGGACGGGATGTTGACGAGCAAGTTGAAGAATGGCTACGCCAAGTTTACCAACCAGTTAATCGCTTACTTTGTAACATTCTCTATTCGTTAGAAGAACAAATGGATCAATTAGCGGCTGATCCCTTTGATGATGAGTTGTTAGATGAATTTCAGCAATACTTACAAGCCTGTCGAGATGACCTCAAGCAGGCACAAATTACTTTTCGCTCCCTGCCGAATCCCCCTAGTTTAGCAAGAACGGCGGCTCATCTTTACTATAGCCTCGATCAAGTAGCAGATGGACTCGATGAATTAGGTTACTTTCCTTTGAATTACGATGAGCGTTATTTACACACAGGTCAAGAACTATTCCGCATAGCTACGGGATTACACTGTGAAGCACAAGCGTCTGTTACATAGTTATTGGGCATTGGGCAAAATAGTTCCAAGTTCGGTTAGCGGATAGCTAGGGTTGAGCCAGTGCTGAGTAAAGAAGCGAGATTCCCCACTCAGCACTCTTGAGGGGCATGAGTCAATTTCGCTGGACGACCAATGACTAATGACTAAGGACTAATGACCAATGACGAATGACTAAGAAATTAGTTTATGCTGGAAACAGAAAAAAGTTAAGAAATTTTAAATTCTGCTCATAGTGTACTCATGCCATGTATTGTTAATCGCCGCGCCCAGTTTTCAGCAAGCCATCGCTATTGGTTGCCAGAACTGAGTGAAGCCGAGAATATTGAGAAATTTGGTGCTGGCTCTAGATTTCCGGGACACGGACATAATTATGTCTTGTTCATCTCCCTAGCTGGGGAATTGGATGAATATGGCATGGTGCTGAACTTGTCTGATGTGAAACACGTAATTAAACAGGAAGTTACTAATCAATTGGACTTCTCTTATCTCAACGATGCGTGGGCAGAATTTCAACAAACTCTGCCCACTACTGAGAATATTGCACGGATTATCTGGCAACGACTAGCACCACACTTGCCTCTAGTCCGTGTGCAGTTATTTGAACATCCTGAACTTTGGGCAGATTATATGGGAAACGCAATGGAAGCTTACCTCACCATCAGTACTCACTTTAGCGCCGCCCATCGGCTAGCTCATCCTAACCTCAGTAACGAAGAAAACACTGAGATTTATGGTAAGTGCGCTCGTCCTCACGGTCACGGACACAACTACCATTTAGAAGTCACTGTCAAAGGGAAAATTGACCCGCGTACTGGCATGATTATTGATTTAGGTGCATTGAATCAAGTGGTGGAAGATTATGTGGTAGAGCCATTCGATCACACCTTTTTAAACAAAGACATTCCTTACTTTGCCGAAGTTGTGCCCACTGCTGAGAATATCGCACTTTACATTAGTAATTTACTGCGATCGCCTATTGAAGAATTGGGAGCTAAACTTTACAAAGTAAAACTGATTGAAAGTCCCAATAACTCTTGCGAAATCTATTGCACTGAGTCAGAATCAACTTCAGCCAGTACAGCCGTAAATCAGCCAACACTAGCACGAGTTTAGCTAATTGAAAATTAGGCATTGGACATAGGGAAATGGGCATTGAGCATTGGTTATTAATCATTTTCCCAACTCCCTCACTCCAAATGCCCAGTTAGAAAAGTTTACTAACTAAGCAGTTAAAACCAGGTAGCAGAGGACTTGTCAATTCATCTTGACTAAATAAAGTAGCTGCTAACTTTAATGCAGCCTGTTCACGTCGATAAACCTCAACTTTCTTCTGTACAGAATCGCAAATCCAATATTCTTGAACCCCTTGCACCGAGTACAGCTTTAGTTTTGTTTCCTTGTCACGTTTCTCATTTTTTTCGCCGGGTGAGAGAACTTCTACAACTAACTCCGGTGCGCCCGTCAGGTGTCCAGCTTCATCTAGCAAGTTTTTTAAGCGCTCATGACTTGCCCACACCACATCAGGGATCACATTGTCCGAATCTGAAAAAATAATTCCAGGTGCGATCGCAGCTTTACCTAAACCAGTTTCATCTGACCAATTGTTAAGAACTGTAACAATATTGCCACAGATCGTTTGATGATCCCAACTAGGTGATTTAGTCACAAATAGTTCTCCATCAATAATCTCATAGCGATTTCTGCGATCGCTAGCAAATAGCTCTAGGTCAGCAGTCGTCCAACGCACTGGAGTTGTTTGCATAGAAACCCCCTAGCATTTTCTTAAATCATACTTTTAAAAATACCGACGACGGGCGGAATGTCGCAAATAGCGATAAATGCCCCAAGCTAAAACTCCAAAAAAGAGATTTAGTAAAAAGCGACTAAATATAAACCACAAAATATCACTTTCAAAAAGCTTCGACGGACTCAAAGGGCTAATAGTCCTGGCTAAGAAAAACAGACCAAAAATAGCATTTCCACCCAGCACCAGGGCAAACAGTACTAAACTCCTCTGCCAGTAACGGCGCTGAGGTATACGATCTGAAATCAGGGTAATTACAGCTTTACCCTGTACTTTTCGCAGTAATTGTTCTAGTCGCCAAAACATCCACAACAGAAAGGGAAATAAGCCATAACTTAGGAAATGTAGGGGTAGTGAGTAACGCCAAGCACTAGATAAGACATTAACTAAGGCATGGCAGATTACAGAATTTAGCCAAGCCCTAAAAATAAACTTCTTGTCTCGATTTAACCGAGTATTGGAGGAAATATAAATTCCTAAAGCATATCCCCAAGGAGCAGAGAACATAGCGTGGACTGGCGTGCTAATAGCCCGGTCAAGAATTGATGCGGTATCGTGGAAAAGGTAAATCCAGTTCTCTTCGGCAGTAAATCCAAGGGCAACGGCGATGGTGAAGAGGAAAACCGTCGAGTGAAGTAATCGATACTTGCGTTGGAGATAGTAGGTTGGGATAAAAACCGCAGCTAACTTGCAGCCTTCTTCAATTGTGCCTACTTCTACAAGCTGCCGCAAGGCTATACCAGAAAGCCAACGTTTGAACTGTTGCCAGTCTACAAAATAGTTCGCTACAGTTTCAAAAACCCATTCGAGGCTAAGGGCTAAGATCCCAGATATTGCCCCAATGATAAAGAACATCAGTAACTTTAACAAAGGTGGGGCAAATGGCACTCGACAGTAGTAGTAGCCTAGCAGCAGCAAGGGTGGTATTACTGCCCACAACAGTAGAGAGAAATCAACCACTCACCTGAGCGATCGCTGTACGGTGACGGTGGGTGTTGTTGATGATAGTAGGAGTTTGGAAACCAGCCTCAACAATAGCCTGCTCAATATCCAAGGCGAAATATTCATCTAAATATGGTTCAGTACTTTTGAGCAAAGTCAAAATGTAGGCTGGCATTTTTTTGTAAACTTCAGATTTGGGATTCATATCCATGATTGCCAAGTAGCCACCTGGACGCAGCAAGCGCCGCATTTCAGCTAAAATTTGTCGGGTTGGCCCTTGGGGTAATTCGTGGCACATCAGGAAAATAGAAACTAAATCAAAAGAGGCATCAGGTAGCCCAGTAGATTCCGCTTGGGCATGAAGCCAGTTAATATTAGCTTGACGTTGCCCAGCGCGGTAATTGGCAACGGCTAAGAAATAGGGAGATAAATCCAAACCAGTGATTTTGGCATGGGGATAAACTGCTTGTAAGGCAAAACTACTCAAGCCGACACTACACCCGACATCCAAGATGTCTCGCGGCTCGTTGGGAATTTGATTTTTCAGGATATTGTGGTAACTCTGGCGCAGCATAGGATCGCCTTGGGCTTCTTCAGCATCCTGCCAAATCTTCGCGTGGACAGCGTAAGCAGCCGGTTCTACCTCAAAAGCGGCTTGCCAACTGAGATTTCCAGTTTCGTAGGCATGGAATGAGGTTACATAATAATCGGGGTAGGAAAGCTGAAGATTTTCTACTTGAGCGAGATCGTCCTTCCAATCAAGCGCCTGTAGTGTTTTGACTTCTTGCGTCCAAGGCACACCAATTCTTTCGGCACGTTTAATCATCATTTGTCTAGCTTGATGCTTGGCTAGGTTAGCTAAAGGCTGGATTGCCAGTATGCCATTTACCAAGCGGGAAGCTAAACCAGGATTAGTGTTTACAGCAGCAGTCATAAATCAGTTTGCATTTGAAGAGCCTTTTCTACTTATGACATAGTTGCTGGAGGCCAGTCTAGATGCAAATTGAAAAACATTCTGGGGACTGGGGAAGAAGCAAGGGAGCAGGGAGCAAGGAGCAGGGGAGAAAAGTTTTCCTCTCAGCAAGCAGCAGCACCTCGCCCATCTGCCTCTTTTTAATGCCCAATGCCCAATGCCCCATGCCCAATACCCTATTTTGCCGTAGGCTTGAGAGCTAACAACATCTCTAATTGACTGGTAGATTTATCGGGGCTATTGGCGGTAAAACCAAGGCCACGAATAGAACTCAGAATAGTAACGGTATCGGTGTTAGATGATACAAAACTATTGATCAGGGGCACAGTTTTAGTTTTATCCATATCCAGATAGAAATAGCCGCCGTTGGGCTTTTGCAAAGAACCAGTAACGGCTTTGAAGGCGTCGCTAGTATCAAGGGATGGATTTTTACGATCGCTAACTGCGTCAGCAATTGGGCCACCAAGAGCGACAAATAGAGTATCTTGATCCAGCCAACCATGTGCCAATAAAGCTCCTTGTCGGGGGATTTGCCATTCTGTTACGTCTTTACCGCCGATATTTCTGTTGGCGATGTTGATTTGTTGGGTTTTGGCAAGGGTATCCAATTTTGTCAAGGTGGCTTCGGCTGTTTTGCGATCGCTAGTATCAAATACTAAAGCACCGCCAAAACCAACACTCGCTAATACTCCTTGATTTGATGGAATCGCACCAAGGGCGAATTCGCCATTCATCCAGCCAAAAACATCCTTATCCAGGTCAATATTCACGAGTTTCAGTTGTCCTCGCGCTTGTTCCAGAGCTTGCTTCATTTCTGGATAATCTTTTGACTGTTCCACTAGCGTTTCCCAGCTACGGCTGATGCCATTACCGCTAATCAGAGCAAAGGTATTAGTCGGAAATTGCCCAACTATATTCCCAGGACTTGATTGATACTGAAATTTATTTAGTTGCGGATCTAAATTAGCGATCGCTTTTACCCGCACTCCGGCATCATCAACACCAATACCTGCTACCACAGATTTGATCTGCTTTAGTTGCGTCAAGGTTTGTGGCG
Organism: Nostoc sp. NMS8; assembly: GCF_017115045.1. Taxonomy (GTDB): domain Bacteria; phylum Cyanobacteriota; class Cyanobacteriia; order Cyanobacteriales; family Nostocaceae; genus Nostoc. The sequence goes on from NZ_JABXKK010000128.1 coordinate 10,412, forward strand.
GTAATTGCTTTGCCTGCGGATTTGCAGCTACTAATTGCTGTACCATTCCGGCATAGTCTGGTACATAAATTTGGGCAAGGCTGTTTTTAACATCCACTCCTTTCAGAATGCTGCTAGCACCTTCTTTACTCGCGAAAGAAGACTGTCCTTTAAACGTATCAATTGCTTTTTCTACAGCTTGCTTTTCGGGGGCTAATACCAGCTGACTATTATTTAAAACTACGCTATACGTCGGCTTGCCATTTTGGGTAGTTTCGACAATTTTTTGACCTTGATAGTCAGATTCTTGTAATTTCACCCCTTTTTGTGACTTCAATTTGTTAGCAAAATTCAACGCGCTGAGTTTGTCCTTGATTCCCACTACTATCAGAATATTAGGTTCCTGCTGTAAATTTGCTGGTACATTAGGTGAGCCAGAGGGTACATTTAACTGTGCTGGTTTTACAGGATTTTGTGGCAGTACAGCAATCATCACACTACCAGCCCAAGGCTTGATGTCTTTTTCATAAGAAACGTTACTATCACTGAACATTTGCTTATTGAAATCTTCCAGACCTTTCGCCACTAACTTTTGTGCTTCTGGAGTGCCAAATTGCTGTAATTTTGCCCAAGCTTCAGGGTCAGTAGTAATATAAGTTGCCATCAATGCTGTTGAAGGTACTACCTTAGCACTGCCTAGAGCGTCTGAACTACCTCCCGATGGGCCACCTTTAAAATACGTATAAGCTACTATACTTCCTACTACAACTACAGCAGCACCGACAGCAGGGATGAGAAATTTTGATTTACTTTCAGGCATTTTGTTATCCTCTTTTGCTCAGATTGTCACCGAGATTTATACAAGTGTCACTATAGAGTTTTCGGATTTATTAATATTTTCCGCTCATTGATCGGTATTTACTGATAAAATTAGTAGTCCTATAAGTTAGCAGTCTAAGAATTACTCTCAAAAATAATTCCAAGAGATAATGAGCAAATCCGCAAATGATATGCTGTTCCTCTCAAACAAAATAGCCTGATTAGTAGCAACAAGCTATCCTAAGTTATAAGAATAATTAGGAGTATTTGTACTTAATGAGAATTTATCGAGGTGCAAGAAATTCTTGACTCAATGACCAAAAAGTGCAGAACATCAGGAAAAATAAATGCGGTAGGGATATGGAAAAATTTCTAGGATCGCTAGCCGATCTTCGGAAGTTAGGGTGAGATACATTTCAATCCCCCAATCCCCAAGGTGAATTTTCACCTCCATAATGCCCTATTAATTTGGGAAATACAGATACCGCTATTTAGCTTAACAACATCCAACCAAGCCAGACTTTTCAGGATTACAAGGTCAGTAAGGATCAATGTCGAAGTCTTATTTTGATACAGATAATAACGGACACAAACCTTTTGAGTTACCGGGAGCAAGACCACACTACAACCCCGATCGCCCCGGACAAGTAGAGCATATTTTTCTCGATCTCAGTTTAGATATTCCTAAGCAAAGCTATCAGGGCAGTTGTAGCATTCGCCTCTTACCAATCCGTAATGGCATTGATCGTTTAACTTTGGATGCTGTCAACCTGAATATCGAGTCTGTGCAGGTGGACGAAGTGCCACAAAATTTTGACTATGACGGGGAACAGCTTTCCATTCAACTTTCTGAGACGACCCAGGTTGGTAAACGCTTGCTGATTGCGATCGCTTACTCAGTGGCAAAACCACAACGCGGGATTTACTTTATCCAACCAGACAAGCACTACCCAAACAAGCCTACTCAAGTTTGGACTCAGGGAGAAGACGAAGACTCTCGCTTTTGGTTCCCCTGCTTTGACTATCCAGGACAACTGTCTACTTCGGAAATTCGTGTCCGTGTTCCCAACCCTCTTGTAGCTATTTCCAACGGCGAATTAATTGACACTACAGAAGATGGTGATTACAAAATCTATCATTGGTCACAACAACAAGTTCATCCTACCTACTTGATGACTTTAGCAGTAGGTGATTTTGCGGAAATTCGGGATGAGTGGAAGGGTAAACCAGTCACCTACTATGTAGAAAAGGGACGGGAAGAAGATGCTAAACGCAGCATGGAAAAAACTCCCCGGATGATCGAATTTTTGAGTCAAAAGTATGGTTATCCCTACCCTTTCCCGAAATACGCCCAAGTTTGCGTCGATGACTTCATCTTTGGTGGCATGGAAAACACCTCCACAACCCTGTTAACAGATAGATGTTTGCTAGATGAACGCGCCGCCTTAGATAACCGTAACACCGAAGCTTTAGTTGTCCACGAACTCGCGCACCAATGGTTTGGTGATTTGGTGGTGATTAAGCATTGGTCTCATGCTTGGATTAAAGAAGGGATGGCTTCTTATTCTGAGGTGATGTGGACAGAACAGGAATATAGTCTCCCAGAAGCAGCTTACTATCGTTTATTGGAAGCTCGTCGTTACTTAAGCGAAGATAGCAGCCGTTATCGCCGTCCGATGGTAACGCACGTTTACCGAGAAGCGATTGAACTTTACGATCGCCACATCTATGAAAAAGGGTCTTGTGTTTATCACATGATTCGGGCCCAATTGGGAGATGAATCATTTTGGCAGGCAATTCAAACATTTGTCCAAGATAATGCCCACAAAACCGTAGAGACAATAGACTTACTCAGAGCGATTGAAAAAGCTACCGGACGTAATCTTTCGTTCCTCTTTGACCAATACGTTTATCGTGGTGGTCATCCCGATTTTAAAGTAGCTTACTCTTGGGATGGGGATGCCAATTTGGCAAAAATAACAGTAACTCAAACCCAAGCTGCTGAAGGTAAAAATGGCAGTAAGGATTTATTTGATTTAAAAATACCTATTGGTTTTGGCGTACAGCAGGATTCATCTACCGAAGCCAACACTTCATTTTCAGCACTGACTACTTTTACTGTGCGGGTGAATGAACGCGAACAAAGCTTCTACTTTCCCCTGGAAAATAAGCCCCAATTTATCAGCTTTGATGTTGGGAATAATTATCTGAAAACAGTAGCTTTAGAATATCCCATCGCGGAGTTAAAAGCCCAGTTAGAATTTGATCCTGACCCGATTTCACGTATTTATGCAGCAACAGCTTTGGCGAAAAAAGGCGGATTGGAAGCTATCAAATCATTATCTACGTCGCTCAAAAATGACTCATTGTGGGGTGTGCGTGTGGAAGTGGCGAAGCAACTAGCCAAAATCAATTTAGATCAAGCTTTTGATGCCTTAGTCGCTGGATTAAAAGATAAAAATGCTTACGTCCGACGATCAGTAGTGGAAGCACTTAATCAAATCAAAACTGCTGAAAGCTATAAACTTTTGAGAGGAATCTTGCAAAAGGGCGATCCTAGCTATTACGTGGAAGCTGCTGCTTCTCGTGTAATTGGGGCGATCGCATCAGCAAACTTGGAAGACAAACCCAAGGAAGACAAGGTATTAAAGCTGCTGAAATCAGTTTTAGAAGAAAAAGCAGGTTGGAATGAAGTTGTGCGGAGTGGGGCGATCGCTGGTTTAGCTGAATTCAAAACCTCAGAAGCAGCTTTAAATCTACTCATCGAATACACCAAACTCGGTGTACCACAACCCCTACGGTTAGCGACAATTCGCGCTTTGGGAAAGATTTCTGTAGGTCAAAGTCCGGCTAATTTGGAACGGATTTTAGAAAAATTAACAGAACTAGCCAAAGAAACCTTCTTTTTAACCCAAATAGCCGTAGCCGCAGCATTAGGACAAATGGAAACACCCAAAGCAGTGGGTATTTTGCGATCGCTAGCTGAACAAACAGCTGATGGGCGTGTACGTCGTTCTGCTGAAGAAGAAATCTCTAAGGTACAAAAGAACATTGGTTCAGAAAAAACCCTGCGTCAATTGCGTGAAGATTTCGACCAACTCAAACAACAAAACCAAGAATTAAGAAGCCGTTTAGAAAACTTGGAGGCCAAATCTAAATAGCAGTACATGATAATTAAAAGTAGTTAATTGGTAATTGGTAATTGGGGCGAAACCACTACCAATTACTAAATTTTTACTTAACGTTGTAATTTTTATTGTGGACACACTGAATATTGTATTTTCCACTTAAATGGCAGGGTATAAATAAACATAATACCAAGATCCCCGACTTCTGACAGAAGTCGGGGATCTTTATGTTGTAAGCGGTTACTGAGTTCTCATCTCTTCCTTGAATTTGTATACATAAGCAAATATTTATATTTCTATAAAGGATAGTTAAGAAAAGATAAAATCATCTAGAACCTAGATAATTAGTTGTAGTTTTATAAAGTATAATTAAGAAAAAGATAAACAAATCTTAGGCAGTAACAGATACTAAGATCGGCTCGAACACTATCCCCAAAGGGTAGAGTTCTAGTTGTTTTAGATAAAAAACTACCGCTATCCTGAACTTGCAACTAACTTGTGAGTCAAGAGAAAAACAATCATTGTAAATTTTTCAGTTGAAGAGGCAAAAAAAGGCGTGGGTCAGTATCAACCTACTCAGCTAAAACTCTATAATCCAGATGCGATCGCTCGCTACTATAGTTACCGTCCCTGGTTAGCCTGGGGGCGACTGCTGAGAATTATCTCCTCTTTTGCAGGATTTATATTCAATCTGAAGTGGGACGAATGGCAAGATCGAGTTGAGCAGAACAAGGGTAAACGAGCTATCCAGTTGCGAGAACTGCTCACCAACCTCGGCCCGACTTTTATTAAAGTTGGTCAAGCCCTCTCAACCAGACCAGACCTCATACGCAAAGATTTCTTAGAAGAACTGATCAAGTTACAAGATCAGTTACCACCTTTCGATAATGCGATCGCTTACCAGATAATTGAAACGGAACTAGACCGCCCCATTCACGAAAGCTTTAGCGAACTCTCACCTAATCCAGTAGCGGCTGCTAGCTTAGGTCAAGTATACCGAGGTCGTCTAGTTAGCGGCGAAGAAGTCGCCGTAAAGGTGCAACGCCCCAACTTACACCCAGTAATCACACGCGACCTATATCTGATGCGTTGGGCGGCAAGTTGGCTAGCTCCTTGGCTACCTTTAAATCTCGGTCATGACCTGACTTTAATTGTGGACGAGTTTGGCATAAAGTTATTTGAAGAAATTGACTATATTAATGAAGGCCGCAACGCCGAGAAATTTGCCAGCAACTTCCGCAACGACCCGCAAGTAAAAGTTCCAGGTATTTACTGGCGTTACACCAATACCCACGTTTTAACCCTGGAATGGATTGATGGCTTCAAGCTAACGGATACTCAACACATCCGCGAAGCAGGTTTAGACCCAGAGGCAATCATTCAAATTGGTGTTACTTCAGGATTGCAACAGCTGTTGGAACACGGCTTCTTTCACGCTGACCCCCATCCCGGCAATTTGTTTGCTGTAACCGATGGTCGTATGGCTTACATTGACTTCGGTATGATGGATCAGTTGGAAGAAAGCACCAAAGAAGCACTGGTGGATGCGCTAGTGCATTTGGTGAATAAAGATTATACCGACTTAGCCGAAGACTTTGTAAAATTAGGTTTTCTGACTCCAGACACGAATATTTGTCCGATAGTGCCAGCATTAGAAGCAGTGCTAGGAAACGCAATTGGTAAAAATGTCAAGGATTTTAACTTCAAAACTATTACCGATGAGTTTTCGGAACTGATGTATGAATATCCTTTCCGAGTCCCGGCGAAGTTTGCTTTGATTATTCGTTCCCTGGTAACTCAAGAAGGTATCGCCCTGAGCCTTAACCCAGATTTCAAAATTGTGGAAGTGGGTTATCCCTACATAGCGCGGCGGTTGCTGACAGGGGAATCACCAGAATTACGGCGGCGGTTATTGAATGTATTGTTCAAAGATGGTAAATTTCAGTGGCAGCGGTTAGAGAATTTAATTGCGATCGCACGTACTGATAACAACTTTGATGTATTGCCCACAGCCCAAATGGGATTCCAATTCTTAATGTCGGAAGAAGGCAAGTTTCTCCGGCGCCAGCTGGTGCTTGCTCTCACCGAAGATGACCGCCTCCACACCGAAGATGTCCAACGCCTCTGGAACCTGGTTAAAGATGACTTGAAACCAGATCGTTTATTAAATGTAGCGATCGGTATTTTAACAGAGTTATCCAGAGAGGGTGCAGCTGCTATCCTCCCAAAAGCTACATTACTTGGCTCTTTTGCTGAAACCCAGTCAACAAATAAAAACTAAAAAATCTTTAATATAAATCAGGAGTTTTCATGTACTATTTCCCTGAGCAACCGCCTTATTTTCTCTTACTGGTTGGTTTTCTGACGGCATTAACATCTGGTTTAGCATTATCTGGCACTTTAAAATTAATTGTGCAGAAATGGCCAAGCCAGCGTAAAGAAAATACTAAACCGCGTTCTTCACTGAAACAACTACTTGTACCATTTATCGGCATAACTGGCGGTACTTGCCTATTTCTCTCTTCAGGCTTAGAGATATTTGGCTTTCCCTCCTCTTTAGCTTTAGGAGTCGGTCTACCGATTAGTCTCTTTACTTGTTTATTAGTTTGGTTACAGTTGGGAAGTATGATGACCTTTATAGAACGCGAAGGGATGCAATCTTTAGATTTAGATTCTTTTTCTTAGATAAATTGTCGCGCATCTGCACGCACAGCTATAACATTTTGTAGACCTACATTTGTCAGCAGCGTAATAAGCTTACTTATTCAGTAATTCTATCCTTTAAATTACGATAGTTAAGCTTAATATTATTGATTTTCTGATTGAAAAAACTTGTAGTAGTCTTTTTAAGACGTAGTAGCGGACTCTGAGACCTAAAACTTTTTGGTCTTTCCTCTGGCGATTTTAAATACCTATAATGCAAAAACACATCTCGATATGGAATATTAACATCTTCACCAGCACAAAGTTGAGTAAAGTTTGAGGAACTGATACTCATATAGTGTATATAAGTCAGCCGCCGTCCTTGGTCATAGAGAATATTATCTACTACATCAAATTGAGAACTCCAGTGATTACCAGTTGCCTGTTCGCAGTCATAAAAAGCAAAGTTATAATAAGAAATTCCACTTCTCAATACCATGTAGTTAAATAAAGATTGGTCAGGCGCTAAAAAAGCCATGACATCAGCTTCACCCGCTGTTAACTTTTCAATTAATTCGGCTCTGACAGTTGCAGAAAAAATATTTTTCTTAGTGGCAAACCAACCAGCACAAAATACTTTAGATTGCAAATTATCTGATTTAAAAACTTGCTGCATAAGCTCTGGTGAACCATCAAAAATAAATTTTAAATCAGACTTATACTGAAAATCATTGGCTACCCAATCGTAATTATCTAATTTTTCATATACATAATCTACGGGGCCCATTAACAAGGTATCTGCATCAAAATAAATAAATCTATCAAAGGGGCCATCCACAGCACAAAATTTCCGGTGCATTGGTAACTCATAGAGTTCTGGAAAGCCCCACTCTCGCCAAGTTTTTTGCGCTCTAGGATAATTTTTCCATATCTGAGTAGCAAAGTTATCCCAATAAGCGATGGAATCAGCATCTTCAAACAAAGTGATATTATCTCTAGATGCAATCTCTGCTCTTACCTTGTCTAACCGATTATTATATGGAAGTATACAAATAGGAATTTTCCTACCAGCATTAGCTTCTATACTGTTGAGCAACGCAATCAATTGGTCATAGACAACATCATTGGCTAGGATGTAAATGCCATCAATCATAGGGATACTCCTAAATATTAAGTGCGGGCAACAACAAAGGGAAATAAACGGCGAGTCAGTTTGGGGATGAAGGCAAATTTACCCTCATGAAGATAGCGATAGTGTTCCCACAATTGCCAATAGGGACTACCAGTTTTCATCCTCGTACCAGCCCAGTGGAGATATTTTAGTCTCTGTCCTCGGTCATAAAGAGCATATTCTCGCTGTTGGAAATTTTGCGAACCTGCCCAACTACCAGGGCCTCCCCCAGGAATTTTGACAAGATTTCCACGTTTTGCAATTAGTTTAAGGACAAGATAATTTAAAATTGGTTGGTCTGTAACTCCTTCAGAAAAATCAAAATATTCGCGATGCGTTGCACACTCGCGCAAAGTTTCATCCATTTGTTGTTCGGTAATAATTCCTTTTCTCGAAGCCCAAAAACCGCTGTTGAAAACATCTTGAAGTTGGGCATCGGAAAAAATTTGCTGCTCTTTAACAAATGGGGAAAAGATATTTCGCAGCTTGTCATTAGCATGATGGTAATCACAACAGAAGAAATCGACTTCTGAAAGTTTGTCTAAATTCTCGGCGATTTTTTCAAAAACGACAATATCCGTATCAATATAAATAAATTCATCTAAAGGCCCAAACCACGCTACCAATTTACGCATTTTGTTGGGTAAGGCAAGGAAATCGCGATCAAAAATTTCTCCGATTCGTTTGGTAAATGTATCAATAAGTTCTAAATCTGGAAAAATTTGGACGTTGTGTAAGGTGACAAGTTGTTCCGCTACTTTGTGATAATTGTCATTAAAAGGTATGAGATAAATGGTAACTTCTCGGTCATAGTAACGAATGCTATTAAGTAAAGCAATAGCATTATCGATAACCCGATCATTGGCAACTATATAAATGCCCCTACTCATAAATTATCCTTGGTTAATTAACTTAAGTTTTCGCAAAGCTCTTGTAAGTAAATTTGTTACTGGAGCGTCATTATAACTTCTAGGAGGATTTATAAATACTGGACGCTTCTCTGGCTCATGCAGGTAACGATAATAGAGAAATAAGTCTCGATATGGAAAATCAATATTTTCTCCAGCGCAGACTGCTTGATTAATATTAGGAGGAATACCAATGTAATGAAGGTAGGTTAGCAGATTACCTTTATCATAAAGGAGGTGTTCTCGTTCTTCAAAGTGCTTAGATGTGGCAGAACATCCCGTCTTTTCATTATCTGGTAGTTGGCGAGCAAAGTTATAAATAGCAAGATTAGACCTCATTACCATGTAGTTGAGCAGTGGTTGTTCACCAGCACCGCCATACAAAATTTCTGCCTCCCCATTTTTTAAATAAGATATCAGTAAATCTCTTTTTTGTGAGTTAAATATTCCTCGTTTTGCGCCATAGAAACCTGAGCAAAATATTTCGGAATCGATCCGTTTTTGCTCAAAAGTTTCTAGTAATTTTGGAGAATTAACATTATATATTTTGCTAACGTCTTTAAATTGGAAATCGTAGACAACAAAATCATAAGTATCTAGCTTTTCAAACACTGCCGCGAGAGAGTTCATCACCAAAGTGTCTGCATCTAAATAAATAAATTTATCGAATGGCCCATCAAAAGCACAAAAACGACGGTGAGCGCCATACAACCGTGATTTACTCCGATTCAATCGTTCTGGTGCTGCTGAGAGCATAAATTTATCCCAGCGGTTGATTGATTCTTGATTATCGTAAAGAAATACATTAGGGCGTTTAGCTATTTCATCAGCAATTCGCTGTGTCCGATCGTCGAAAGGATAGATACAAACAGGAGTTTCCGTCCCCAAAATAACATCAATACTGTTGAGCAAAGCTACCAGCTGATCGAATACATAATCATTGCCAAGGGTACAAATACCATTCATAATTTATGAGTGTTGTTCGACAAAGTTTGACAACCAGTTAAGCAGATTTAGTTTATGTAAGATAATTTGACGTGCTTCTGCGATCGCATCTTTGGCAGCATACCAAGCATCAGGTGTAGCTGTCACTTCTTTGATGTAAGCAATGCCTTTTTCATCTAAACTGGGCAATCTTAAAAAACTACCCGGTGGCAATAATTTATCAGCTGCCGGGCCGCCATAATAAATTGGCAAACACCAAGCAAGCAAACTATCCCAAAGTTTCTCACTTACATACCAATTATTATCAGCATAGTTTTCAATTGCTAGATTGTAATAGTATGGTGCCATGCCATACCATTTGTTACCTAGCTCTCCCGATTTATTCGCCCATCCTGGTAAGTTACGCCCATATAAATCAAACTTAATACCACTAGATTGTAGCGACTGCAAAAAGTCTAAACGCTCACGATGTTTAGCAGTACGGCTAATTCCTGAAGTAATCCAACTACATGGAGCAACCTTTTGAGGCGGTGGCATTTCATTCAAATCTTGAAATGAATTTGAGTGATACCAAATAGCAGGCATATAGTCGGGGGTGGGAGCAAAATCATCGGGTCCAGAAATGTAGCCGCAATACTTCTGTGATTGCTGATAATTATAATTAGTTACTTCTACAATTTCATCTAAAGGCGGTTCTCGTAGTAAATAAATAATCCGCTCTTTATTCAAGCCGCGCAGTAGAGAATCAATATTAACTACTGGTTTTTGCTGGCGTTTGCGAAAACTATCTAACCAAGATTTTTGTGGCACTGCTTGGGGAAAATCAAATTGATACATTAGCAGAAAATCTGGTTTTGCTGTTAGTGCTTGCATTTGTATATTGCCCCAAGTTCCAAATTGATGGGGGGTTTGTTGCCATAGCCAATCGGCTCTAGTTTCTAAACCTCGATAGCTGCTAATCATTCCGACAGTTGTAATAGTCATTTTAGTTATTAGTCATTAGTCATTAGTCATTAGTTATTTTACTTAACCCGCTTCATTCTTCCTTATGCGATAAATGGGGAAGTAGAGATTTATCAACATAACTAAGAATTTTTGCCGCTCGATTTTCCCAAGAAAACTGCTTGACAAACTCGATACTGTCTGGATAACCCTCTATTTTTCTGGGATGAGTTTCTAAAACCCGCTTCAGACTTTCGGTAAAGTTGCTGGGGTTATCTGGTTCACACCAAGCAGCGATAGCTTGAGTATCTTGAAACTCAACTAATGATGGAATCTCCGTCGAGACAATGGGAGTTCCAGAGGCGAAGTAGTCAAACAGCTTTAAAGGAGATGTAAAACTTGCCGCTTTTCCCGAACAATGGGGGTGAACTAAAACATCGGCTGCTTGTAGCAAAGATGCTAACTCATGATGCAAAATATATCCCAAAAATTTAATATTATTAACCTGCTTTTCTTTTACCAATTGCTGATAATATTCAACTTCTGTTGGCTTACCACCTGCACAGGCAAATTGCACATTAGGCATTTCTTTAGCTACATCAATTAGTACATCAATCCCTTTAAATTGCTGTAGCGCTCCCGCATAAACTACCAACTTTTGGCTGTCGTTTTGCAAGAGTTTTTGACGCCATTCTGCCGCTTTTTCCGGTTGTCTCTCCATAAAGAAGCGATTAAAACCGTTGTGTAGCTTAATCACTTTTTCTGGTGGCATCCCATTTTTAATCATACTTTCGCGGATGGTGTCTACAACGGTGACAGCAATTTGTAACAGCGGATTTGTAACAATTTCTGGCTCAAATGGCTTGTCTTCGTGGTGGTGATGCTCGTAAATTGCGGGAACGCCATTTTTGATGGCAGCTTTGACAAAGTTCCAGTTGCGACTATGGACAAGTTTAGTAGTTGGAAGTATGTGAAACGGTAAATAATACTTGCTGGCAATGGTGTTAGAATCAGTAAATTTGCTCCGAAAATGGTCAATGGGCCAAGGCATCGGTAAGGGAGCAACTTTTAATTGGTCATGAAGATTGTAATACTTAATAAGTTCTGTGGGTGTTTGTCTTGGTTGAAAAGGACGAGCTAGACTAACTGGGTTAATTGCTTTTGATCCTTTATCTGGGTACACCAAAACTGTTGAGTATCCCAAGTTGGCGGCGGCATTAGCTGCATTTGTAGACTGTACTAGATGAGCCTCTGGTTGCGGCAACTCTTCACCGATGAAAAAAATATAGTGTTTTTTTAAATTAGGATTCTTCAAAATTTTAAACATTAATACTATCCTCAAATTTTCCTAAATCATCGAGCAGATATATAGCAGATTCATAACTTTCAGTAATTAATCCATTTTGCTCTTCTGTGGTGTATGTCAAATTATCAGTTAGAGAGCGGAGAGAGCTAAGGATGAGGTTAAGATAAGTCCGAAACTCAACGGAGATTTGATTAAAAACTTGATAATGGTTACTGATAACATTTTGATTGTGGTCAGAGATTGAGAACATTTGCCCTCGGATTTGTAAGTTGATAACATCCTGAAAAACATCAATGGTGTTGAGAATTCTCAAGGCTGATTTATAAGAGTCTTCAATTAATTCATGCCGTTCTTGGGAATCGTCTACTAAATCATCAAGTAATAAACGTAGGAACCCAATCATCGAGTTCATCTGCGTCCGAATTTCGTGAGAGATACGGAGCAAACTTTGATTGTGTTTGCCAGCAGTTTCAGGACGTTCTGCAAATTGCATTGAGTACAAACGTGAGTAGTAGCCACCCTTTTGTAAGAGTTCTTTATGGGTTCCGATTTCTACTACTTGTCCTTGATCTAATACGGCTATTTGATGAGCTTTTTGGACTGTGGAAAGGCGGTGAGCAATTACTAGGGTGGTGCGATCGCGACTTAGATCGTCGAGTGCAGCCTGTACTAAGCGTTCGGAAACCGTATCTAAAGCGCTGGTGGCTTCATCTAAAATCAGAATTTCGGGATTTTGCAGGAGGGCGCGGGCGATCGCTAATCTTTGCCTTTGTCCACCAGATAACATGACGCCGCGATCGCCAATTAAGGTTTCAAATTCCTGAGGCAATTTGCTAATAAACTCATAAGCATTGGCCCGCTTGGCTGCTGTCAGAATTTCATCATCAGTAGCCTCTGCTCGCCCGTAGGCGATGTTATTTCGCACCGAGTCATTAAAAAGAAAGGTATCTTGACTGACAATTCCCATCCGCTTTCGCATGGATACAAGATCGAACTCCCGCAAATCGATGCCGTCAATGCTAATACTGCCACCGATCGGATCGTAGAATCTGGGCAAAAGGTCGGCCAAAGTCGATTTACCAGCACCAGAACCACCTACCAATGCTAAGGTCGTACCATGCGGTAAATATAAATTCACATCTTTGAGTACCAACTTCTCATGACCAGGGTAGGCAAAGCAAAGAGAATTAAAAGACACGCCTTCTTTTAATTTTGTATAGGGAAGCTTTCCTCTGTCCATGAATGGCTTATCGTGCAGGCTTAAAAACTCATTGGCAGCATCCACACTGGCGGCAGTACTGGCAAAGTTGCTGCGAATAGTATTTAACTGAGAAATCAGTGGCAGTACTCGCAGCAGTACTAATAAATATGTCAGAAGTACAGTAGAAAGAGAAGAAACTTGATTAGCAAAGAAGGTTTTACTCAAAAGTACAATCAGCAGTATAGCTGTAATACCCATCACCTCACTCAGAGGTGTAATCGCTTCCGAATTAACCTGAGATTTGAAATCTGCTGATTCGCGATCGCGAATTAATTTTTTAATCCGTTGATATTCTTTTTCTTCATTTCCGGTTGCTTTTACCAGTCGAATTCCATTCAGGGTTTCTAGTATAGAGATTGAGTATGCTCTAGACATCTCACTCAGCTGTTTACCAAAAGTTTTAGACCGAGAAATCGCATACTGATTTATTAACGTCACTAACGATAGTAAAAGCGTTGCAATAATTGTCAACTGCCAAGATATTGACAGCAATAATCCGACAAAAACTAAAATTGTGATTCCTAAAATAACTATCTTGACCGTACTACTTATAGCACTAGCAGCCCGGCCAACTTCTCCACCAAGACGGTTGATTAAATCACCAACCTTTGTCTTGGCATAATAATCTATATCAACATCTAATAATAGCCTTAAGCCATTTTCGCGCATATCTGATGTCAGCTTTCGGCTTAAAGAGCTTGATGCTAAGGAACTGGCATAATTAGCTAAATTCTTCAAAATAATTGTGAAGATAATCGCTCCAGCCATTACTCCTACTCGGTAAACCTCTGGAGTATTATCAAAGGGAGACATAATCTTTTTGAGGATTGGGGGAGCCGTACTTAAATCTATTTGTTGCCCCACAATTTTTAAAACCACTGGCACAATTAAAGCTGTGCTGATCCCATTAAATAAAGCTCCAGAGAATCCTAACAATATTGTTAGTAAAATCAACCCTGGATATGGTTTAGCGAATCTTAGTAGTAGTTTTCTGGTAGACATTGGATATTTTTATGACACTTTTACTTATTAATATTATTCACAAAAGTACTTGCCAAATAAAGCTAATCATCAAATAAATACGGGACTGGGTACTGGGAAAGAAAATATGATTAAAATTTGGTTGGGTTCCCAATTCCAAATCCCAAATCAAGATTCACAACCGAGAAATTACTAACTTGAGGGTGGAAGCCATTGCTTCTATGCTATAGTGTCTCACACACCTTTCTCTTGCCTTAATACCTTGCTGGTTTGCTGACTCTAAATTCTGAAAAATCAATTGAATTTGTTCAGCAAGTTGTTCAGGAGAAGCAGGTTCAACTAAATAACCAGTATCACCTAAAATTTTGGGAATATCTCCAACACGCGTTGATAATACAGGTTTAGCCATTGCCATTCCATCTGTCAACTTCAGGGGAAATTGAGCGCGAGTTTCTGGGGTGTTTCGCTGGGGAACGACTACAATATGAGCTGCTGCTACTAAATCAGGCATAACATCAGCTGGATACTTTGGTAATTTAATAATCCAGCGTCCCCACTTTTGTTGGAGTTGTCGATCGTAATCATCATAGGGACTACCACCTACAATCACTAGTCTTAAGTCTGGTTGATTTATTTTATCCAGTGCCATGAGAATATCTTCTAGACCTTTGTATGGTCTTGGCGCACCAGGAAACATTAAAATACGATATTCAGATAAACCATAACGATTTCTACTGGACTCAGCATCATATCGAGTGGGATCGAATAGAGAAATATCTTTACCATTAGGAACAAATGTACCGCCAAAACGCTGCTGCAAAAATTCAGTATGCACCGTCACAGCATCAGCATGACTTACTAAACCTTCCATCCATTTCACATACAAAGGATGATAAGGATTCCTGAGTGCGCCGTCTGGTTTCAATAATTCTCTGGCTAATTTTTTAGGTGTGGGACTATAATGCCAGTCATCGCCACCGTACCAACTGAGTTCCCAATCATCTATGTCTAAAATTAACGGTTTTCTACTAAATATTTTGTTTAGTAGAGCTACTCCAAAACTCGCTATTTGTGGTTTGATAGCATAAACTATATCTCCATTAATCTTTGGTAGAAATTTGCTAATTTCTCCAAAAAAGTCTGGGAAATTTTTGCCTGGTAAATTATAAATTTTTAGTTCTGATGGTAAATTTCGATATAAGTTATTTCCAAATAAAAACCCCATAATTTCAACTTCATATTCTAAAGTTCTGAGGGCTGTTGCTATCAAGTATGCACGCAAAATAGCTGCGCTTGATAAATCTGAAACTAACAGCGATATCTTGGAAAAATTTTTCACGATTTTTAGACTTATTTTTATTTAGTGCGCCAAGGATTTGTAACTTGATTCGGTAAAAATACTTGAGCGAATCTGTCAAAAACCCTTGTATATAAGGAACGAGTAATATTTTTAGCATACTGAGGTCGATAAGGATAAGTACAGTGAAGAACCTTAATTTGATCCTGAATATTATAAGCATCCTGCCACTTACTGAGATAATTATAGGTAGGTGGTAAGACTTTTTTATGAGGTTTTACAGATGCGATCGCAGATGCAAAAGCTCCTTGATCTTTTAGAAGCAATTTATCTTGATTGTTTTTGACAATCTCAAAATAACGTTGAAATTCTTCAAAAAATATCTTGGTTACTTCTGTCTTACGGAAAGCCATAAAACCGCCATTGTACTGAACACTATCTGCTTGTAATGGTAAGCCTACAGATTGCAAAATTGGCAAAACATTCGGCAAAAGCTCTTCCTGTTTTCCACGTAGTAAATTTGTAGCTTTCAGAATAGAAGGTTGCACATCTTCAGTTAACAAAAAATCATATTCATCCAAATACTCAAATACATCGTTGATATCAGAAAGTAAGCAAATATCTGAATCGAGGTAAATCGTGTTATCAAACTCTGAGGCTGCATATAAAGCCAGTTTGGCTTGCCTTGACGCTAAAACAGTATTTTCATTTGTAGGAGCCGGCTTTAAAATTACATTTTTGAAAGCTTTTAATAACGGATAGAGAACTACCGGAACTTGGTCAATTAAAATAATTATCGGCTCTTGATGAAACTTTCTAATCGCTGCTAAAAAATGAATGCAGTCTTGAAAAGAATAAAGACCAGTTAGAATTGTAATAAATCCTCTAGTTTTTGTCGACATAAATAAAATTAACAATTAGTGTTTACTTTTGAAACTAAAAATGTATTTATTCTCAAAAAATCTTACTCTAGTTTAAGTTCTAACTAAATCTGATAGAGTAGAGATCAGCAAAATAATAACTAAACAATTTATTTTTTATCAAAAAGATAATGAAATAATGAAATAAATATAACTTTGTATTTGAGGCTATTCCCAGAGGAATTTTACTGAGTAAGTTTGTCGGAATTTTACTTTTTTAAGTATATTTACTGCGTAAATAGAGTTTTATGCTGTATAATGATCGTAGTTAATATTGTATATAGCTATAATGAACTAAAGTATAAATACTTGATATAGCTTGTCCAAGTAGCATTACCATTCACTGGAATGTAAGATTGCTACTCAATACCAAACATTTATGTTGTAAGGGAGGCAGAGGTAATGCAGGTAATCCGTCTGGAAGCACTCTCAGACAACTACATATTCTTACTACACGATCGCAAACAAAATATTGCCGCCGTTGTCGATCCAGCAGAATCTCAATCAGTATTAAAAAAACTGGCAGAATTAAAAGCTGAGTTGGTAGCAATTTTCAACACCCACCACCATAACGATCATGTGGGTGGTAATAAGCAATTAATAGAAGAATTTCCCCAACTGATAGTTTACGGTGGAGCCGAAGATCGTGGGAGAATTCCTGGACAGCAGGTGTTTTTGCAACAAAGCGATCGCGTCCAGTTTGCAGACCGCATAGCTGAAGTTATCTTCGTCCCCGGACATACCCGCGCTCATATCGCTTACTACTTTCCCCCCGAAAAGGCTGGTGAGACAGGTGATTTATTTTGCGGCGATACCTTATTTTCTGGTGGTTGTGGTCGCTTGTTTGAAGGAACACCAACCCAAATGGTGGACTCTTTAAGCAAACTGCGTTCTCTACCGGATGATACATATATCTGGTGTGCCCACGAATACACTTTAAACAATCTGCAATTTGCCCTAACTGTAGATGGCGACAATGCCGACTTACAAAAACGCTTCAATGAAGTGAAGGCTTACCGTAGCCGAGGCGAAGCTACCATACCGTCGCGGCTGGGAATCGAGAAGCGAACCAATCCCTTTTTACGTTGGGATCAACCATCATTACAATCAACCGTTAAGGGTAGCAATGGAGTGGAAATCTTTGCACGTATACGGGAAATGAAAAATAACTTTTAGGTATTGGGCATTGGGCATTGGTTCATCTTCCTATTCCCTATTCCCCAGTTCCCAGTCCCTAATCCTCCAACTTTCTAGGGCGAATAGTTGCGATCGCACCCTTTCTTTCGCTACGATCTGTAAGCTTTAGGGTATTAAGGCAAAAAGCTTGGAATACAGCACTGAGATTGTGAGCTATGCTGCCCAAACCCAAATTAATCAGATTTTACAGGAAAAACGAAAAACGATGGCGAAACGTGTGCAGTTAGTTTTAAATCAAGATATTAGCAAGCTAGGAAAATCTGGCGACTTAGTAGAAGTAGCTCCTGGCTACGCTCGTAACTATCTGATTCCTCAGAAATTGGCAACCAATGCCACTCCTGGTATTCTCAAGCAAGTAGAACGCCGTCGCGAACAAGAACGTCAACGGCAATTAGAACTCAGACAACAAGCTCTTGAACAAAAAGAATCTTTAGAAAAAGTTGGCAGCTTGACAATTGCCAAGCCAGTTGGTGAAAACGAAGCAATTTTCGGTACTATCACCACCCAAGATGTTGTAGATGCAATTAAGGCAGCTACCGGTCAAGAAATCGATCGGCGTGGAATTACCATCCCCGATATCAACCACCTTGGTACTTATCAAGCCGAAATCAAGCTGCATTCGGAAGTAGCGGCGCAAGTCGATATTCAAGTAGTCGCTAGCTAACTCAGGTGAGAGGCAAAAGGACGCAAAGATGAGGGGGATAAGGATGAGGGAGCAAGGGAAGTAAAAGTGAATAACTCCTAACTCCTGTACAGACGCGATTAATCGCGTCTCTAATCCTACACAGATGCGATTAATCGCGTCTCTAGCAAAATATCAAAACTAAAATCGTTTATGGCTGAAGAACGGAGTTTTCAAGGCGATGGTAGCGATGCCTATGGCGGTAAACTACGCCTCCCACCCCAAAATATAGAAGCGGAAGAAGCGATTTTGGGTGGTATTTTGCTAGATCCAGAAGCGATTAGTCGAGTTAGCGATCGCCTTCTTCCCGAAGCTTTTTACATTAGCGCTCACAAAGATATTTATCAGGCAGCTGTGAGGCTCCACGCCCAAGGTAAACCCACAGACTTACTCTCAGTCACCAGTTGGCTAACTGACAATGAAATGCTAGCCCGCATTGGTGGCAGAAATAAATTAGCAACTCTGGTAGACCGCACAGTGTCAGCCGTTAACATCGACGCTTTAGCAGGATTGGTGATGGAAAAATACCTGCGGCGACAGTTAATTAAAGCTGGCAATGAAATTGTACATCTTGGTTATGAGACAGAAACCGAGTTACCACAGGTTTTAGATCAAGCAGAACAGAAAGTATTCGGCGTTACTCAAGAGCGTCCCCAATCAGGTTTAGTTCACATTTCTGATACTTTAATTAATAATTTTCAGGATATTGAAGATAGAAATCAAGGCATCGCCTTACCTGGAATTCCCTGCGGATTTTACGATTTAGATGCGATGACCAGCGGCTTTCAGCGTTCTGATTTGATTATTATCGCGGGCCGCCCATCAATGGGAAAAACAGCATTTTGCTTAAACCTAGCTCATAATATTGCCGCTTCTTATAAATTACCAGTTGCTTTTTTCAGCTTGGAAATGTCCAAAGAGCAACTGACGCAACGTCTATTAGCTAGCGAAGCGCAAATTGAAAGTAGTTATTTGCGAACTGGCCGCCTCAGTCAAACACAATGGGAACCTTTAAGCCGTGCTATTGGTATCCTTTCCGAGATGCCAATTTATATTGACGACACGCCGAATATCACAGTCACACAAATGCGTAGTCAGTCAAGAAGATTGCAAGCTGAAATAGGAACTGAATTAGGATTAATTGTAATAGATTACCTGCAATTGATGGAAGGAGCAGGCGATAATCGCGTACAAGAATTATCAAAAATTACGCGACAACTCAAAGGTTTGGCGCGGGAATTATCTGTACCCGTTATTGCCTTATCTCAGTTGAGTCGCGGGGTGGAAGCACGCACTAACAAACGCCCGATGTTATCTGATTTGAGAGAAAGCGGAAGTATTGAACAAGACGCCGATTTAGTAATAATGTTGTACCGCGATGAATATTACTCTCCCGATACTCCCGATCGCGGCATTGCAGAAGTTATTATAGCTAAACACCGCAACGGGCCTACGGGTACAGCGAAACTTTTGTTCAATCCACAGTTTACAAAGTTTCAAAATTTAAAAATTTAGCCTCAAAGTTACAGATACTTTTCTCATGTTTTCTAGCTGTACTTCTGCCCTATCCGTACTCTGAAATACCTAATTTTTTTGATAAGGCATTGGGCATTGAGAACACAGAGAATAAAAACTTCTTTTAATAATTCTCCCTTGTCCCCAGTACCCAATCCCTAGTCCCTATTTTACTCCCAGCAATTCCACTTCAAAAATTAGAGTTGCATTGGGTGGAATCACGCCACCAGCACCACGAGCGCCATAGCCTAACTCTGGGGGGATGATTAACTTACGAAGACCCCCTATTTTAATTGTGCTAACTCCTTCATCCCAACCTTTGATTACCTGTCCAGCACCGATTTTAAAGCTGAAGGGCTGACCGCGATCGCGTGAACTATCAAACTGAGTACCATCTTCTAGAGTGCCGACATAGTGAACTTCAACCGTTTGTCCAGGTTTAGGAGTCGCCCCAGTCCCCTCTTTTAAATCGACGTACTTTAATCCAGAGGGGGTAGTTACAGCATTAGCATCTGACATAGTATTACTCGCAATTAAGATATTGTTTTCAGTTACAGCTGTGGATACTGGCGGCGTTTGGGTCAACTCAGCAGCAATGGCAGTACTCTGTTTACTGCCTACTTGCCCCACAAATAAAAGCACAACACACACCAGCATGAACGCCACGCTGAGGAAAATTGGTTTCAAAATCAGTTCTCCTTACTTAAGTATCCTGGCAAAAACATTACCAACAGGACACAATTAGTTTAAATCAGAAAGGGCGTTTTAACGCCAAAGCTTATTTTCTAAATCGCGCAATTGACGCTCTAAACGGTCAATTCTACCCCGCAGTTCGTCCACTTCCGACTGGCGAGCCACTCCCAAATCCTGCATCATATTTCGCATTTGCCGCTGCATTTGGATATCGAAATTTCCCTGTTCCGACTTTAACTGCTGGGCAATATCATCTATTACTGCCTTGGCTTGCTCAGGATTGAGCTTACCGTCTTTAACTAAATCATCGCTGACTTGCCGCAGTTTTTCTGCGACTATAGACGTTGTGCCAAGACCGACCATCATTAGCTGTTGTAACCAGTTGTTGTCCATACTCCCTTCCTCTTAACTTATTAACCAGCCGTCCCTTGCTCCTGAGTGTAGGCAATCAAGCTTCTTAAAGCGTGGTTATTCTAGCCTACAGCTCTATTTTGGCAAATTGGCAAGCACAGGGATAAGGATCGAAGGTCGTGATTATACAACTCCTCAAGTTTAAAGTTGCCCAAATTTATCTATATTTGGCGATGTCAGAGACGATTCCCATATAATTACAAAGCTCACATTCACCGCAAAGGGTGAGTGTGAGTAGTTCATGGGAAGATTTTATCTAGAAAGAGGCACAAATTTGGAGCGATCGCTGAATATCAGGATTTATCCTTAAAGGACAAGTTAAATTTGTGTACGCCATTTCTGAAAGGCAATCTCGTAATCCTCTGATTTGCTCTGATAAACACTCCACCAATGAAAAAATAGTCCTAATCCCCATCCTAATACTGGGAAAATAGCCCAAAAATAACTAGGACTAGTGATTAAGTTTAAGAGAATGAGGAATAAATTCACCGCTAGGAAAGAAATAACGTGTGTCCAAAAGGCTCTGCGTCGGAAAGTATTAAATCTGTGTCGTAAACGTTCCTCTTCTCGTTGAGCCAACCATTTTTGTTCAGTTGCTTCCAACATCTTAGAAGAAATACCTAATTCAGATGCCATTTCTAAAAGCTGTTCTCGTGAAAATTCACCTTTGTCTTTACGAGTGAGTGCTTTTTGCAGGATTTGTTCTACATCTTCAAAATCGTAAGTCATTTTAATTACCTTATAAGTTTGTGTGTAAATGCGCCTTTTATTTCACGAAATTATCTCTCGGTTTCGTTCAATTCAGTTAGCAAATGCATCCACATTTTGCACTTAATACTTAGTTACATTCGCAACACTATTATTTTCTCACAATTGATTTATGGCTACTGTATTTGTCAATACCTCTATAATTACTTTGATGAGTGCGATCGCTATTACGGCATTAAGCCAAAGATTTTGTTAGCTCGATTCCAGGTAAAGAACCAACTACATCTTGCTGCCTCAATCGAGTAAATATCGCTGAAACAACTTTTTGAAATTTCCGCAAATATTAAATTTAATGGAAGATTTAAGATATCAGGAAGGGTGTACGCTACCTAGTAGTCTGTCAAGTTTAATTTGATAGGTTCGAGTTTGCGCTAAAGTGCAAACTACAAACAATCCACACCCCTCAACTATTTCTTGATAGACCAGTGGGAATGCGTCAATAGAGGACTCAATCAATGGGATATGTAATTGCTACTGCAAATATGAAAGGTGGCGTTGGTAAAACCACTCTCACCGTCAATTTAGCTACCTGTTTAGCTAAAAATCATGGCAAGCGGGTGCTTGTCCTTGATTTAGATAGCCAAATTAGCGCCACACTCAGTTTGATGTCGCCTTTAGATTTTGCCAAGCGCCGTAAACAAAGCAAGACATTTAGGTATCTTATAGACGAAGTTATCAATCCAGACCCACAAGCAAAACTCACAATTCAGGATATCATTCAATCCCCGGTTTGTAATCTTCCCGGACTGGATTTGTTACCAGGAGACATCGATTTGTATGATGAATTTGTTGTTTCAGAAATGCTGCATAAACAAGCAACTGCTTTGGGTGAACAAGACTTTGAAACGATTTGGAATCGCTTTGAAAGGGTTTTGATTAACAACATCTTAAAACCAGTACGTCAAGAATATGATTTTATCTTGCTCGATTGTGCCCCTGGCTATAATCTATTGACTCGTAGCGCTTTGGCTGCTAGTGATTTCTACATACTTCCTGCTAAACCAGAACCATTATCTGTAGTAGGTATTCAACTGTTAGAAAGACGGATTGCCCAATTAAAAGACAGTCATGGACATGAAACAAAAATAAATATAAAAATGTTGGGAATCGTATTTAGTATGTCCAGCGCTAACCTGCTCACTGGTAGATACTACAAACAGGTAATGCACCGCGTTGTTGAAGATTTTGGTGTAGAAAAAATTTGTAAAGTACAAATACCAGTTGATGTCAATGTTGCTAAAGCTGTTGATAGTTTTATGCCAGCTGTTTTAAATGCTCCCCAATCAGCAGGTTCAAAAGCATTCTTTCAGTTAACTCAGGAGTTGTTGCAAAAGCTGTAGCCCTACTTAATCATTTATGAGCTACACGATTTCCGACTTATCGAACAGAATTCAGTAGTCAGGAGCGGAGTCTCCTGCTCCGCTCCTGTTAGCGTAGCTTATTCTGACTTCTGAATTGTTCTTCAAGAAATTAGAGATATGAGTGAAAATGAATGTATAGACGTGGAAATTAGCGTTTATACAAGCGTTTCCGGCAAATAATAATTATTTTCACCATATATCTATTAAATTAGGTCGTAAATCTGAATATTTCCATTTTTATAAAGCTTTGAAGAAAGAGAATTCATACTTGATTGGCGCAAAAAAAGCTACGTAAAACAAATCTCAAATCCCAATTTTAAAATTCTCTATTAAAAAAAAAATCTTATAGGTATGGGGTCATTCTAAAATCTAAAATCCACAATTAAATGACAAATAATTTATCTTTTTCTAAAGTTCAGCAGTTATACGGAAGCTATAATTGGTGAGATTCAGCTATTGAGTGAAAAGGTAAGTAAATCTCACTAAGAAACTCACTGAGAAACCAATGGTTAGTAACAATTCTGCGCGGGTAGAGAACAATCAGCATTTGCTAATACGCCTACCACGGACTCTGAGTTATCTCGAAACTTGGGGCTTTGGGTTAACAGGTCATGTTGGATGGATTGGTACTGCCCCCATCATTCATGCAGCGTTAGGGCCAAAAGCTATCTTAGTTTGGTTTTTTGGTACGATTATTTCTTTTTTACTTAACTTGCAGGTACAAAGTTTAGGTAGAAATTGGCCAGATATCGCTGGAGGAACACCAAACTATACCACAAGGCTATTAAAGAACTTTCCTGTATTAGGCCGTTACGCAGCTTTAGGATACTTTTTTAGCTGGGCAGCAGCACCAGCATTATATGCGATTATTCTCACCGACCTAATTCAAGTCAATTTTGAAACATTAGGTATTTCTTGTCCAGAAACTTTATTAAGAGTATTATTTACAGCGATTCCTTTTATTTTAGCCTTCAGTGGTACTCGTGCTTTAGCGCTCCTACATCTGTTTTTTGTGTTGCCAGCGATTTTATTAATGTTATTATTTTGTATTCAAGGCGTATTATGGTTAGTCTTCTCATCTGCTAGTTTTAAACTGATCTCAACTAGCACACATAGTTTGAGCTTTGAAGAATGGGCAAAGTGGTTTTTTTTAGCTAGCTATTCAATTTACGCTTGTGAAACTACTTCTTCTTTTGTTGCTGATAGTCGCCACCCATATAAAACTTTAAAGTTCTTAACTGTTGCTGCTTGGTTAATTCCTCCAGTGTTTTTAGGTGGTTCTTGGGTATTAATGTGTTCGTCTCAAAATCCTACAATAGGTGACGATACTTTCTTAAATCTGGTAGCAGCTTCTAAGCCTTTTTGGGGTGAATCTGCCCCCTTTTTAGTAACACTTCTGATTACTATATCTTGCCTTCTAAGTTCTGCTACGGCGGTTTCCAATTCTCCTCGAATATTATACCAACTTGCCTTCGATCGACAGCTTTCTCCCATATTTGCATTAGTTTCTCGTCAAGGTGTCCTTGGGCCTGCAATTTTAGTAACCTTTATACTCAGTTTGCTTTGTCTAAATTTGGGAAATGTATCTCAACTTGTCACAGTGGCAGGTACATGTTATCTCATGTCAATTATGGGATTACATCTGGGATTATGGCTGTGTCGCGGTAAACCCCACGTGTTATGGCCTTGGTGGTCACTGGGTTTTTTCTTGGTAGAAGCGGTAGTGCTAATAGTGGGAGGTTTAGCTTGGAATTGGAGGGATTTCTTGGTGGGCTTATTATTACCGATTATTTTGATGAGCGGAGATTTAGCGCTACGTCGCCTTAGATTTGCGCCATTACACCCGGACTGGTGGACACAGCGTTATGATACTAGGTCTACTAGAAATAACCCCGATTTTGTAGTATTACAAGTGATTGTTTTAGTGTCATTAATTTGTACTACCGCTACAATCAGTTGGGTTATTCGTGATTTTTTAGATAGATTTTCTGCCAATCCTCAAAACTCTTTACTAGCTATTTTATTAGTAACGCTTTCTTTTGCAGGAGTAGCGATCGCTTGCTGGACAACTTTACCACAAATTATTGCTATTGACGAAGCACGCAAACAAGCAAGAAACCTATTTATTACCACTCTCAATACTGTTCCTGACACAGTTTTAGTCTTAGATGAAGACGGTACAATTTCTCAAACAAATGCCGCTGCTGAAGAATTATTTCAAACAAGTGTTCAGCAGTTACTCGGGCAAAATTTGAATCAAATTCTAATATGCTATCGCGGCAAACCGGAGCAATGGTCTATTAGAAGTGAGCAAACTTTAAAAATAAACCAAGGTTTACGAATTGTTGAATCGACTATTTCACAGCCATTTAATTCGCAGCTACGGGAGTATGTTGTGATTGTCCGTGACATCACGAAGCGGAAGTTAGCAGAGGAAGAATTAGTCCAGTATCGTTATCAGCTTGAGCAGTTGGTACTAGAACGTACCATTGAACTTATTAGAGTTAATCAACAACTGCAACAAGACATTATCAAACGTCAAGAGGCACAAGAACAATTACTGCATAATAGTCTCCATGATGGGCTAACTGGATTACCTAATCAACGATTGTTTATGGAGCGGGTGCAGCAGGCAATAGACCATAGTAAACAGGAAAATAATTATTTATTTGCTGTACTTTTCTTAGACCTAGACCGCTTTAAAGTTGTTAATGATAGCCTTGGACATCTACTAGGAAATCAACTTTTGATTGCAATTTCTCATCGGCTAAAGTCAGTTCTGCGAGGCGGAGATATAGTTGCTCGTTTTGGTGGAGATGAATTCACAATCTTAATTGAAGAAATTGAGGATATCAGTACCGCCATACAGGTAGCCGAGCGAATTAAAAAGGTTTTAGCTTTGCCATTTCAATTAAATGAGCATCGGGTGTTTACTAATGTTAGTATTGGCATTGCTTTAAGTAAAGCAGATTATGAGCAAGCAGCGCAGATTCTACGCGATGCTGATGTGGCAATGTATTGCGCCAAATCACTTGGGAAGGCACGTTATGAGGTTTTTGATCCCAAAATGCACGAGGGTGCAGCTTTGCTTTTGGAGTTAGAAACTGCTTTACGTCATGCGCTACTCAAGCAAGAAGAATTTCGCCTTGATTACCAGCCAATTGTTTCACTGACAACTGGCAAAATTATTGGATTTGAGGCCCTGATACGTTGGTATCATCCAGAACGAGGACTGATTTCTCCTCAAGATTTTATTCCTCTGGCTGAGGAAACTGGAATGATTGTAAGTATCGGGCAATGGGTGCTGTATGAAGCTTGTCACCAAATGCACACATGGCATAAACAATTTCCTACCTCAACACCTCTGACAATTAGTGTGAATTTTTCTGGTAAACAAATCACGCAACCTAATGTGTTTAAAGAGGTGAAACACATTTTACAGCAAACTGGACTGGAGCCATGCTGCTTGAAATTGGAGATTACTGAAACCTTGCTGATGGATAATTTTGAATTGGCTATCACTGTACTTTCTCAGTTAACAGCGCTGAATGTTGAGATGCACATGGATGATTTTGGTACTGGTTATTCATCTTTGAATTATTTGCACCGTCTACCAATCAAAACTCTTAAGATCGATCGCTCTTTTGTCACCAGTATAGGTAGTCGAGGAGAAAATTTAGAAATTATTCGAGCGATCGTAACATTGGCTCATAATTTGAATATGTCTGTAACAGCGGAAGGGATAGAAACTGTAGAGCAATTAGCACAATTGAAGGCTTTACAATGTGATTATGGACAAGGGTATTTTTTCTTACCACCTATGGAACGTGCAGAAGTAGAACTACTACTTGCTGCTAATTTGTACGGAAAAAACTTTTTAAAGAGATAAACCAGGAGTTAGAATTCAGAATACTCTACCCATAAAGTCGCTTAGCTACATCTACATCAATTAGTGTAGTACTGGTTGTAGCTGGAAATTATCTACATTATTAATTAACCCTTCTTCTAACAGAAGTTCGTTCACAAAAATATCTATTTTATCCCGATTAATATTTTGCATGACTATCAGGTGTACCCAGTTTTCACAAGTGGCTAACTGCCACTTCTTAATTAACCTTTGAGAAGGTTTTTGAAACACTACGGTATTGGAAAAATCATTGAGCATACATGGATATTCTCTGATTTTAAGTTGTTGGAAAAGATATTGGGCGTTATCAATACAGGTCTTTGCTTCTTTAGCTAATTCATGATAACCTCTTGTTTTTATTGCATACCAGAGAATGAGAGGCGTGTGACCGTTTCTAGAACCCAGTATTGTTGTATCTGTTGAACCGATATATTCAATTGCTGTTTCAACTTTTTCTACCCATTTTTTCTTAGTTAAAACAACACCGCAAGGTAAGGGAGAACCAATAAATTTAGCAGAAATAGCTACACTATCTATGGGTTTTTGAAAGTTAACTTGGGGAGCGCCATCTAGAAAAGGTAATATTAATCCTGAAAGTGCGGCATCACAATGAATGTAGTAATCTTTTATCTGATTGCGCTCTAAAATTTTTAGAACTTTGTCTAAGTTATCAATCGCACCTTTGACAGTAGTGCCAATATTTAAATTTATGATCGCTGGACAATTGCGGTTTTCGCTAATGAGTTGTTCAAAATGCTCATAATTCATCTCTCCGTTAATTTGCGAATTAACAACATTATGTTGAATGCGGAATAATTTGGCTGCTTTGGGTATTGAGTAATGAGAATCTTGTGATGAGTAAAGAATCCCATTAGGGTAGATTTCCCTTGCTAAGAATATTCCATATAAATTACCTTCAGTTCCGCCAGCAGTAACATAACCCCAAAACTGATTTTCTGGAATTTTATAGAGGTTAGCAAAAAAAGATAGTACTTCTTGCTCAAACTTGCGAGAATGCAGTCCAAAATCTGGCTCAATATAAGGATCTCCAGCATTGTTCAACAGAAAATTGAAAAATTTGCCGATCGCACTGTAGTCACAACTTAAATTATATGGATAGCCTGCGTGAAACTGCGATCGCTGTTCTATTTGCACCAAAAAATCTGCTAATTCTTTAGCAACTGTATCTGACATATCTTTTTCTCTCTTGAATTTTGAGTTAATGGATGTTTTAGTCGAAAATCTACGTATTAATCCATACCTTCGTATTTTCTTAACAATCTAGTGGCTCCCCTTTCCTTAAAGAAGATACAGGCAAAATACGTAGTCATCTTCAGTAAAAATACTAGATTTTTTTGTTCTAAAATATATTGCCCTTAGAACTTACGCACTTTACAAAATGACTATAATGTGTATTACGTAAAATATTTGTTTCCAGCGCTGACTCAAAAGACCTTTTCCTCGTTTTACTACGTAAAACAATCCCTCTCCGATGTGGAGAGGGAAAGATTGGAGATTTAGTTAAAAATAGGGAGAAGTTCGGCGAATTAACGTATATTTACTAGAATTCTCCGCTAAGGCGGCAACGCAGCGATCGCAAATTAAGGGATGTTCTGCTGATTTTCCCATACGAGTAGAGTAATTCCAACAGCGATCGCACTTTGTGTAGGGTTTGCCAACGCATTTTTCCCCGTCAGCATTCTGACTTTTCACGTCATGTGGAAAAGCCCATGAAAGACCTAACCCCCTAGCCCCCTTCCCGACACGGAAAGGGGGAAAATTCAAAGTCTCTCTCCTTGTAGGAGAGAGATTTAGAGAGAGGTTTTCCAAATACCGATGAATTGTCAGGTCAGCATTCACTACACCAATTACCCAGTCTTCTGTTTGTGCTGTATATTTTAATTTTTGTAGTGCGTCAGCAGAATCTAATAATTCCACTTAACTAATTGTTTTCTACACTCTCAATTGCAGAAAACCAATATTTTAATTACGAATTAATTTTTTAGCCAATCGCCACAGCAGGGAAAAGGGTAAAATTAATATTGCTTTTAATATTTGCATCAAGTGACTTAATCGACCTTTCCAAATAGCGGGGAGATTAGACTGGCGTTGCAGGATTGCTAGATTTTCTCGAACTGTCGCTGTAGTGGGATGATTAACGCCTAACACCCGTTGGCACATTGCCAGGGCTTCAATCAACAGAGGTTCGGCATCGCTGTACCGTCCTTGGCTATCGTAGAGCAAAGCTAAATTGTTCAAGCTAGTAGCTACATCGGGATGCTCCCCAGCAAACAGGCGCTTTCTCATTGCCACGGCTTCAATGTACAGAGGTTCGGCATCGCTGTACCGTCCTTGGTTATCGTAGAGCAAAGCTAAATTGTTCAAGCTAGTAGCTACATCGGGATGCTCCCCAGCAAACAGGCGCTTTCTCATTGCCAGGGCTTCAATGTACAGAGGTTCGGCATCGCTGTAACGTTCTTGGCTATCGTAGAGGGAAGCTAAATTGTTCAAGCTATTAGCTACATCCGGATGCTCCCCAGTAAACAGGCGCTTTCTCATTGCCAGGGCTTCAATGTACAGAGGTTCGGCATCGCTGTACCGTCCTTGGCTATAGTAGAGGTAAGCTAAATTGTTCAAGCTAGTAGCTACATCGGGATGCTCCCCAGCAAACAGGCG
>NZ_JABXKK010000110.1 GCF_017115045.1 Nostoc sp. NMS8
GCTTTCATCACGCTCTATTCTGCTCCCTCTTCCCAAGAATCATACATTGTCTGTAAAGGCAAAACTCTGACACACCCACTTATACTAATCCGTAATTCGTAATCTTAGGCTCTAGCTAGCACCAAGCTACGTAATTGAACCAAATCCACCTTACATTGAAGACTACGTTTCCGAATGCGAATACATTTCTGAACACTATCGCCCTCTACGCTCTGTGGGTAACTTTGGGTGGCAGGTGTCTGATGTGTGGCGCGAGTTGAGGGTTGATGATTTCTGTGGGTAAATTAAGCTCTGACTGAATAAAAATTAATATATCATGCTAAATTACTTTCAAAAAAGCCATAAAACGCTTACTAGGCAAGAAAAATCAACATTATTTACTAGTTATTTATGGGGTGTAGTACTGATTCGGGCTTTTGAGCTTTATTGTCGAGCTTAGTTTTGATATCTAACTAATAATTTGGCATAACAGCTACTGAAGAACCAAAATTATTAAACCTTAATGTGTCTAGAAAATTTTCTAGACATATTAAGGTTTCGTTAAGTTATGGAGTTAAATATAGTGCTTGAATGAAGGTCTATATTCAGAGTAGTTAGTCAATTTCACCTTTGGGTAAAGAGCAAATGAATATTAGATGCAATTGTATGAAGATAAGGTTTACTAAATTCAATTGGCAATACTTGCTGATTATACGCCTCTTGCAAAGCTCACTCCGATTACGCTTTGCTTAACAATATTTACCAAAAATACAAGCTCCTTTCAAATGTTCTAAAGTTCATATAAATGATTTATCAGTGAAGTTTTGGGCTACAAGTAAATACTCTGGGTAGGGATGTGCTAAAAATAGTTTTACGGCAAGTATGCTGTGGTTAACATCTATATATTTGTTAAGTATTGCACAAGGCATTTAAAGTCTAGATAATTCATTAAATTTAATTATTAGGGCAAGTCATGAACAAAAAATGGGCTATCAAACGAATCACAATAAATCTTGCATCAGCTGAAAGCGAAAAACTTGAACGATATTGTGCAAGTACAGGTAGACCTGCAACTGATGTGATTCGGGAGTTGATTCGCTCTCTCTCCATAACCGAGTTGTCAGCGTCTGAACAAACTACACCTACCCTAAAATATGATGTTCCCATTCTGAAATAATGGCAATTGAATTACTTGGGTTTGTTTGGCGTTATCAAGGTTAGACAACGAAATCCCCAGCAATCTAATACTGCGATTCTCCAAGTCAATCGACTCAAACAGTGTTTTGGCTATCTCAAAAATCGTAGAGAGTTCACCGATGGGAGCAAGCATTGTCTTACTGCGGGTTATCTGATGATAGTCAGAAAACTTGACTTTCAGAGTTAATGTGCGGCCTCGCGTTTCGTGCTGCTCTAACCTTTGCTCGACAATTTGGGCAATCTGTTCGAGTTCTTGCAACATTTCACTATAATCACTTAAATCTCTAGCAAACGAGGTTTCTGCACCAATTGACTTGCGAACCCGATTCGCTTCAACTGGGCGATCATCTTTTGCTCTGGCAATCTTGTAGTAATAATGACCAGCTTTCCCAAAATGGTGTGTTAACTCAGAAAGAGTCCGCACTTTCAAATCTGCACCAGTATGAATCTCCAGTGAGTGCATCTTAGCCGCCGTAACTTCTCCAATGCCGTGGAACTTTTCAATCGGCAGCTGTTCTACAAAGGCGATCGCATCCTGGGGTAAAATCACCGTCAGTCCATTGGGCTTGTTCTGGCCTGATGCCATTTTTGCTAGGAACTTGTTAATTGACACACCCGCAGTTGCCGTCAACTGAGTTTCCTTGAAAATTGCAGTTTTGATATGTCTTGCGATAGTAGAAGCGTAGGTGATGTTTTGCTTGTTCTCAGTAACGTCCAAATATGCTTCATCTAGTGCAACCCCTTCCACTAAATCACTGTAGCGTTTAAAGATAGTGTGGATTGAAGTAGAAATTTCTCGGTAAACGTCGAATCTCGGTCTGACAAATATCAGTCCGGGGCATTTAGCGATCGCTGTTATTGAAGGCATCGCGGAATGAATACCAAATTTTCTGGCTTCATAACTAGCTGCTGCAACTACACCTCGCTGATTCGGACTGCCACCGACTACTAACGGTTTACCTCGGTAGCTAGGGTTGTCCCTCTGCTCTACTGATGCGTAAAAGGCATCCATGTCTACGTGAACTATTTTCCTGGTTCTAGCGACAGATTCTTGTCCCAAGGGTAGCTCCACTACAAGCAGTCTCGTTTATTACGCACTATGCCACGAGCAAATTAAATCCTAAACTACAAATCTTATAGTACACTAGCACTAGTCTGAATGAAATTTAGCATATCTGCAAATTATTTAAGGTTTACTAGAACTTTCTGCTATCTGTTTCGACTGGTTTTTCTCAATATTCACAATATGAATATCGACCGATTGCAAGAACTTAAGCGAAAACTCACGAATGACGCAGACTTGTCTGATATTTGGCTATAATACATGGATCATTTTGCGGATCATCCAGAATTTACTGACCTGGGTGAGCCTGCCGATCATGAATATCTAGATGCTGTCCTCCAAAAAACTTGTCAGCAGATGTTTGGCAAGGCAATAAAGATTAGTGACTGTTTGCTAATCTACATCGCTCCGTATCATTTTTTTCATGGAGCTTTTCAAATTGAAGGGCGTATTGGAGGTGTGATTTACTTTGAGGATATAAAATTTGGCTTAATTGCAGTGTCAGAGGATTATCCAGCTACTAGGGGAAAAGCTGGCGAAGCTGTCACCAAGTGCAAACTAAACAGTTTAGTTCAAG
>NZ_JABXKK010000005.1 GCF_017115045.1 Nostoc sp. NMS8
GAATTACGAAAGCAGTTGCAAACTGCTTAATCCACAAGCATTTCGGCTTTTCTTAGTGCCATTCGACTCAGTAACCCATCAACTCTGGGAACTGCTGATGCAGCCACTCATCCACCACCTCAAACCTCAAACCTTCCACCAAGCTATCCTCATCCCCACAGGATATTTAAGTCTCATTCCTCTCCATGCTGCCTGGGGTGAAGACGAGACCAATCCTACCGGACGCCGCTACGCCCTCGACGATATCCACTTCACCTACGCCCCCAACGCCAAATCCCTCACCGCAGCAAAGTCGATTGCTGATCGAATCCGGACAGATTCGATCTTGGCGATCGACGACCCCTGTCAATATCTGTCTAACTCTGAGCGAGAAGTTAGTGCGGCGATCGCAAATTTCCCCAAAAGCACAGTCCTCAAACATGAAAAAGCGACAATAGAAACGGTGCGATCACAACTTTCAGAAGCCGCGATCGCCCACTTCTCCTGCCACGGCACCGCCAACCTCAACGAACCCCTCACCAGCGGACTCGCCATGAGCGATGGACTCCTCACCCTCAAAGATATCTTCGCCCTAAATCTGGTAGAAAGCGGTGGTCTCCGCCTCGCCATTCTCTCCGCCTGCGAAACCGGACTTCAAGGTATCAAAAACGCTGACGAAGCCATCAGCCTGCCTACTGGGCTGCTCCAAGCCGGAGTTGCCGCCGTCATTGCCTCACTCTGGTCAGTCTCTGACCTAAGCACCATGATGTTGTTGGTACGGTTCTATGACTATTGGCGAAACGAAAATCTGGAACCCGCCGCTGCTCTTCGTCAGGCTCAACAATGGGTCAGAGACACCACAAATGAGCAAAAGTACGATTACCTCAAGGATGCTTTTCAGAAACTCGTTAATACTCAGCAAATTTCAGCCCAGGAAGTCGATGGTCTACTGCGAGAATTTATGCTCCGTTACACCTTCCCTGATGGGCCTCAAGGTAAGAGTTTTGCCCATCCCTTCCACTGGGCAGCATTTAGCTATACAGGGCATTGAGCCAGGATGCGTGTAAGTGCGATTTGTTCTGGAGAAACCCATTATTCTGGGGGGATTCCTAGGGCGAACGCATCTAAGGGACTTCCAAAGAATAAATTATTCCAAGAAAAACAAGAGACAGGATTTTTCAAGAATGATAATCATTTTAAGGGGGGAAAAAAGGGGTTGCCCTCGGCAACCCCTTTTCTCCCCTTGATCTATGCATGAAGAATCTATACACTTGTGGTCTGCTTTGAAGTTAAACAGTGTAAAATTAGTATGTTTTGTAGCTAAATAAATACTGTTATTAAAATCAAATAACTTTTGTTTTACTACAATAAATATCAATAAACCAATTACCTAAATTTGGGAAAACTTCATGAGTAGAATCGGTTAGCCGCTCAATCTGTTTTTCAATTTGAGCCATAGCTTTTTTTGTAAGCTTTACCCCATTTTCATAAGTTTTGTGTACTAGCTTAACTACTGGATGTTTCCCTTTCCATTTCATAGTACTAGCAAACTTTAAAGCCGTCTCCACTTCATCTAAAATGCTGCCATTCCAATGATTCTCTAGTATTGCCCATGTTCTTTCTATCGGATTATATTTACTATGATAGGGCGGATAGTAAGCTAAACGTATATTTACTTGATGTTTTTGGGCAAATTCTACTATACGTTTCATAAATTGGGTACGCCGTGAACTGTTCTGTGGCCCATTATCTTGATTGAGAAGCAGGGTTTGAATATCGGAAAAACGATGCTTTTGTTCTAACCAAAAATCCTCTAAAATATCAACAATAAAATCGCTTGTAACTTTCGATTCTGTAAAGTATAAAAATAGCTCATCAAGCTCTGGAAGGAATATACCATAAGGAGTTACAGTTGTTTTTGGATTATAATCATGGTCATCAGCTTTCGCTCCATCCCTGCTTTTACCCCCTCGATCAAATGAGCCAATCTTAACGCGGGCTTTTCCGTCCATACTGAGACGTAAAACACTCTTATCTTCCGAAGCGTCTTTGTTTACTATGTCTAATTGCTCGAAGATTGCATCAGTTTGTGGGATTTTTTTTGAGGTTGAACTTTCTTTACTCTTTTTAGCTTGTAACCTAAATTATTTAATTTGACTCGGATTGTTTCTGACGTATGTAACTTTTCATCGCTATAACCATACTTTTCTATTAGTTGCTTTCTGACTTCGGCAGCACTGAGTCTGGTATATAGTCTTTGACTTTTAAAACTAGGGTCAGTTTGGCTTTGGGAATCTACTATATTTTTT
The DNA here is from genome assembly GCF_017115045.1 of Nostoc sp. NMS8. Lineage (GTDB taxonomy): Bacteria > Cyanobacteriota > Cyanobacteriia > Cyanobacteriales > Nostocaceae > Nostoc. Next base: position 2,289 of record NZ_JABXKK010000005.1, read on the forward strand.
ATATCTGCTAAAAGACTTGGCAAATGTTCTTCTGCTTTATAACGTCCTTTTGCACTCATGTTATCAATGCAGGTAATACCGCTTTTTAATTCTCTCGTTCCTTTCCGAATCGTATCTCGATTCCATCCTAATTTTGATTGTGCAAGTCTTTGCCCTCCTAAACCTAAGCCGTGAACTGTCTGTGCCATAAATTTACGCTTTGCTGCACCTTTTGATTGAGATGCAGTTTCAATTAACAGCTTTTTGAGAGAATCAGTTAATACTATAGCCACCAGTTACCACACTCAAAAACAAGCGTCATTATTTAAATTACTACAAAAGGGGGGTAAAGGGGCTGCCGTCGGCAGCCCCTTTACCCCCCTTTAAAATGATTATCATTATTGTCGATGGAATAGTTTATTTTATGGAAGTCCCCTATACGTTTCATAAATTGGGTACGCCGTGAACTGTTCTGTGGCCCATTATCTTG
>NZ_JABXKK010000106.1 GCF_017115045.1 Nostoc sp. NMS8
TGGCGATATTTAGTCATCTTCAGATGACTTTAGCTATGAGACGGGAATTTCAATTCCCGGCGGACAAGCGGTTTCACGTTAAGTTGACACCAATGGCAAGATGTCCACCCCACAAGATATTAATAAAATTTTAATAAGCAAATTAGATGTGTTTTAGCTTAGTCTGTCAAGCTGATTTTGAGGGTTTGTAGTCAAGACTTTAGTGTTTAGAAAATAAAGACTAAAGTCCTGACTATGAAATTGCTTACTATCAATTTAAACTTGACAGACTACTAATTGTCTGTCCCAAAAGTTTTGAGAGGTTAGTGGTGTTGAGAACCCCGACTTCTTCAAGAAGTCGGGGTTCTAGCAGCCCCGTAAAATTAGTAGTCCTGTAAATTGTTGTAAACCTTTAGAAGGTGAAGGTAGTTCTCAACGTACCAATAATTGCATCATCGTTAGCGCTGTTTTGACCAGGAGAAGTTAACCAGATAACACCAGGCGTGATTGAGATGTTATCTGACACGCGATACTTGTAGAAGCCTTCAAAGTGATAAGGTATATCATTACCAGTACCAGCAAAACCTGGTCGGTTAAAGGAATAGGGTTCTGCACCTGCAAAAATGCCCAATACGTTACCTTTTTTACCGAAGTCAGGTAAGGCTACCCCAAGACCGTAGCTCCAAGCTTCATAATCATCATTAGCACCAACGCCTGAGATATCGTGGTAAGAAACGAAGCCACTAATTGACAGTTTGTCGCTAGGTCTGAAGGCTGCTTCTATACCATAAGAATTACTGGAAGATGCGTTTAGGAGGGTGTTAGCTTGATTAGTACCTACGATGCGAGCAGTGCTAGTCAAACCACCACCTGCATCAAATAAACCACCAGTTCCAGCACCATTATACCCGTGAACGTAGGTAGCAGCGATCGCCAAGCGATCGCCAACACTAAAGTTCAACTGTCCAAGAGCTGCATAGTTACCTTCTAACAAACCTTGATTTGCGGTAGGATTATTAGCATTTGACGCCAAGTAGCCTATAGTCAGTGAACTTGGTTTGAAAAAACTGCCACCCCTACCAAAGGGTAAAGTCAGTGCTGCACCTGCACCACCACCAATACGATAGATGGGACTTTCAGAAGCAAAGGTAGACAATGCCCCATTACCTCCATCAAAGTCTTCAAAGTAAGGGTTGTTAGTGGCAACATAATCGCTATGAATACCTCCGGTGGCTGCCAAGTAAACTTCAGCTGGGCCTATGGGTACATAATATGCCAGCCAGTCTATATTGACACTGTTATTGTTGCTTCCACCGTTGATTTGAAATGTTTGTGTTCCTTCAGCAGTATTGATAGCACCGCCACCATTCCCTACTTGATTAAAGGCTAGTGCATTACCAGCTGCAAGACGGGTGTGTAAAACGTCTTTACCCGTGAAGCTGGTTTGCAAGTCTAAACGTACCCTATCCTGAAAGACAGTATTATTAGCATCGCCAGTATTACCGCCAAATATATCAGTCACGGCAAAAACAGCTTCACCTACCAATTTTGTGGTAGTAGAAAACTGATTTGCCTCTAGTTCAGCAGTCCGTGCTTCTAGAGAATCTACTCGACCACGCAGAGTTGCTAATTCTGCCGAGAATTCCTCTTGCAAACGCTGGAGAGTAGCCAAATCTTGTTTTGTTACCAAGTCAGCTGTTGCTGTGGCAATCAGTTCATTAACACGATCTAAACAAGCATTCAAACCTGCGGCAAACTCATAACGAGTCAGTGCCCGATTGCCACGATAAGTAGAATTGGGGTATCCCGCTATACAACCGTAGCGTTCAACTAGAGATTGTAAAGCTTGGAATGCCCAGTCAGTCGGTTGTACATCAGAAAATTGAGAAACTGATGTAACTTGAGACAGTGAATTCTGGTTCTTGCCTTCGGTGCTGTAGCGATTAACTTCTTCTAAAACTTTATTATCATCAGTCTTTTGGGCAAACAACTGCTGATTAACTTTTGGTTGCTCTGTTTGAATGAATATTGGAGCAGCAGAAGCTATTGGTGCTTCTGTTTGAGCAGCTTTTGCCTTTGTATCTTCAGAAGAGCTTGTTACTGAAGTAGCTATAGCTCTAGCGGAAACCAATACCGTTACTCCCAAAACTACTGGACTTAGTACCAGAGTTTTCCACAATAGATGAGACATTTTGTATTTTCCTTTCCCAAAAATAACCGAAATCAGTTGGTTCAAGAAAAAGAGAATAAGCGATTATTCTACTTGTTTGAAATCTTATCAGATTGCTGTTACTTCAGCCATACCTAATAAAATTTTAGCTGATGAAGAATCGTAAAGTATTGCAAATGGCTTATTTATCTCAGGTCGTATTTATCCGAGATTTTTGCTCGATTTTGTGCAATTTATAGACTTTAGCTTCTTGTTTTTAACAAGAATTTATGATAAACACTACCCAGTAGTCAGAATTTATAAGAAATATAGAATAATTAGTATATTGATTCATCAAATATTCTTCTTATTCTTTAATTCCTGAATTCTGACTCCTGAATTCTTATTATTTCAAGCAGTTAATTTTTCATTAATATCAGAGGTTCCATACATTGTCAAAACCATAGCGTCGATTAAAGCTTTGGCTTTTAGCAGCGTTTCCTGAAACTCCATCTCCGGCTCAGAAAGGGCTATAATTCCGCCACCAATACCAATGGAGGTTTGATCGGGAGTCAAAACAGCAGTCCGAATCACAATATTCAAATCGGCTGAACCATTTAAGCCCAAAAAACCAATCGCACCTGAATACACTCCTCGCGCCTCTTGTTCTAAGCGATCGATAATCTGCATAGTGCGGATTTTGGGCGCACCAGTCATCGATCCTCCGGGAAATGCAGCCTGTATGCAATCCACCGCTTGTAAATCTGAACGTAACCGCCCGCGTACCGTTGTCACCAACTGATGTACTGTTGGATATGTTTCGACATCCATTAATTTTGGTACGTGAATGCTACCAATTTCACAGACTCGCCCTAAATCATTGCGTAACAAATCCACAATCATCAGATTTTCAGCCCGATCTTTTTCGCTGTTGCGTAGCTTCTCACGGAGGACGAAATCGGCTTCGGGGGTTTCTCCTCGTGCTAGGGTTCCCTTGATGGGTTTAGTTTCTACCCAAGCTTGGCGATCGATGTGTAGAAACCGTTCTGGAGATGAACAGGCGATCGCAATTTCACCAAAGCGCAAAAATGCAGAGTAAGGAGCCGGATTGATTTTACGTAATGTGCGATAGAACGTCAATGGATCGGGGGTTGCATCGGTGTAAAGCTGATTAGTCAGGCAAACTTGATAGGTTTCCCCTTCGTGAATTTCGTCCAAGCATTGGCGAATATCTTGGATATAATTTTGATAACTGCGACTCAAACGGAACTTAACTGGCTGACAATTTTCTTGGGGTATAAGGGAAGAAAGAGGATTTAAAGTTTCGAGTTGTTGTTGGATAATATTAAACCAAGTTTCTACCTGTTCCGTTTGTCCTTTTTTAATCAATTGCAACAAATAAATACACTGTTCTTGATGGTCGATAGCAATCATGCGATCGGCGAGTAAGAAAATTGCATCAGGTAATGGTGAAGAATGCACCAATGAAGATCCACACTCAGCCTTAAGTTCATAGCCAAAATACCCAACAAATCCACAGTTGAAATCAAAAGGTAACTCATCAGATTGACAAAATCGGCAGTTTATTTCTCGCTTCAAATACTTAAAAATACTTTCGGTGCGACGAGTTACGGTATCTGACTGTGTGATGATGATTTCTTGCGTTTGGGTATGGTATCGCACCAATAAACTGTTTATCCCACTTCCATCACCCATAAACGAGAAGCGAGATAGACCAAGTTCTACACGGCTGCTATCTAACCAAAAAGCGTTCGGTGCATTCTCAAACAACTGTACAAATATTTGTTCTGTATTTGGGCAGATATCTAACTTGCGCGTATACAATTCAAATTTTTCTTCCTGTTCTTGGCAGGGTTGAACCATATCAGGAGTAACAGATTCATATCCAATCCAATACTGTTTTTCTGGACTTTTTGACGATTTTTTTGGAAATTGTAGCGTCATATCTCGAAAGTTTGCTAGTAATCTTTGCCCATATTCTGTACAAATAGACTCTGGGTGAAACTGCACACCCCAAAAAGGTAGATGCCGATGACGCAATCCCATCATCAATCCTTCTTCAGTCCAAGCAATTTTTTCTAGACACTCAGGTAGTTCATCAGCAACTAACAACGAGTGATAACGCACCACAGAAAACTGATTAGGAATGCCTTGAAATAATTCTGAATTATTATGATAAATTTTACTGAGTCTACCGTGTCGAACTTCCGGTGCGTGAATCACTTTTCCACCATGTAGGTAGCCAAGTCCTTGATGCCCTAGACAAACTCCTAGCAAAGGTACGTCCACATTCTCAATTATTTGCCGACAGACTCCAAAATCTTCTGCTCTTTCTGGACGACCGGGGCCAGGTGAAATCACAATGTTGTCAAATGCAATTTCTTTCAATTCATCCCAGTTAAGCTGATCGTTATAAATTACTAGAGGTAATTCACCATTTACCTCGGCAATCATCTGGTAAAGATTAAAGGTATAGGAGTCATAGTTATCAATAATTAACGTTTGCATACATAGTCAATTAGCTAGCACATATAGCAATCCTAAATCATTCGTGAAAAATTAGATCCCCAACTTCTTCAAGAAGTCGGGGATCTGGATTAAGTTCTATAGGCGCATCTTTAAAAAGAAAGGATTTAAGAAAATCTTCCCGCATGAATAATGGCTTGTTTGCCAAAGGTCACATTTATACGAGAATTTCGCTCGATTTTGTGCCATTTCTAGATTTTACCTTCTTGTTTTTAACCCTGATTTGTGGTAAGTCTTTTTTGTCTTTGTAAAAGTAGCAGATTTCTACTAGAGTTGGCCATATTTCTAGAGAACCGTGAAATTGGCTAATGACATCATCAATAATTCTGGAAACGTTTTGCTGAAAAAAATCTGGTTCAAATCCATAAAATACTCTTGATAAATTCTCAGCAAATAATTGAAGAGATAGCTTACGTTCTTCATTCTGGGCAGACATTGAGGCTTTGATTACCTGTCTGTGGATAGCAGCGATTTTTTCCAGGATTTCCTCAGAGTCTTGTAATGTTACCTCGCCAGAGTAATCGAACTTGATTCCCAAGTCATCAAGATGATAAACACTGCTTTTAATCTTCCTTTTAAGCAGACTACATATTTCCTCGTTAAAGAGTTCACTAGCGAGAGGATTACGCATATAGTTATTTCTAATATGGTTTTGGACAGCATCAACGTGTGCAGCCATGATGCCCTCTTGCTGTATCCAAATCCTGTAAATATAATCTTCAAATCTGAGTCGAGTTGGAAAAAATGGTGGTAAACCTAGCTGATTGTCATATCCAGCAACTCCACAATCCATTCTCCAGTTCTTATTAGTAATAACAGGTCGAAAATTAGTAAGAATATAAAAATCATTTAGGTCATTTGGACTAATTTGGTTCTCATCATTGAGATACATGTGAATAAAATCAAGTGTATCGATATCATTAGTTCCTGTGCGAAAAGTTTGGGCAATTTTGACGATGGCATTATTTAATACTCTCCCTGGTTGTAATAAGAGGCTGTTCTCTCGAAAGTAACCTTTAGTTGTGTTAGTTTCTAAATCCATTGCTGTATCAACAACCAATTCTCCAGCCTCGAAGTTTTCTGGTACATGGCTAGCTTTTTGACCGAGAACATCACCAAAAGCCGTGAGTAAGTCAAAAGATTTATGGACGTAGCCGCCTTGTTGGTTAGACTTGATTAATTTTCCTCGACATATTTCATCACCTGATAAAGATTCTGGGCTAGTTTCGATTAAGGCATCTGGTCGCATGTCATCATCGGCACTAACCATTAAATGACCAAGGGTATACATCAGCGTGAAGTTGCGATTTCCTCCATAACTAGGTCGGAATAGGTTTTTGACTAGTGATTCTAGCTTGCGATCACGCAGTCTTTCGTTTAAAAATGTAATAAATTGTTCTTTCTCTTGGGGCCCGACATAAAACACGTCATTGACTGTCTTAGTCTGCTCTAAAAGTGGGTAATATTTCTCATGGTTGGCAATACTAGAATCATCAAAAACGATAATTTTTACAGCATGACCATTTGCCCGGAAATTCTCATCATACTTTTCGATAGTCTCTGCTACATCTCTCAGTCGATGAGTCGGGATAACAAATACCGTTTCTTTCTGTTTCATAAAATTTGTTCAGATTTCTCAAGTAAATTTTTAACAATGCAAACTCTATTTCAGAGTTATCAGATTACTAATCGTTGTATCCAGAATTAGGAAACTAAATTAAACCGATAGGTCGCTACCAATTCCCAGCTTATTTTTGCTATCTTCCAACTGTTTCCAGAGTGCTGCAATTTTGCTGAATGCTTCTTCTGGAGATAGTTTTCCACCAGTTTCTAAGCTAGTTATGTAACTAACTCTTTGAGAAAATTCTTGGAGATTGGCATTAAAGACTAAGTTATTTGGCTGAAATTTACCGTGGTAGCGATCGCGGGGATAGAGAAAGCTATTTTTATCGTCATAATTGGGCTGTAACATTAATTTACTCCTGATGAAAAAGCTGAGTTGCTATTAGATAGTTGATTGCAGTGACCAAGTATAAATTTGCTAATACTGTTTCACAGAGATTCATTGTTTTTTGAAGCTGGCAATTGAGGCGGGTATGGTTGCCTGCATGACAGGATAAGCGTAGCGGGAAACTCACCTATTCAGGACTGTAATCAGAGCAATTGAGTGCTTGTTTCGTTAGAGCAATAGCGGGCTGTACTGCACACTTTAGATAACGGTTGTTGTTAAAGAAATGGCAGTTTTCACAGGGATATTGCTGTAAATGTTTGATGGTTACTATTTCGTCTTTCTCTTGTGCCGCATTTTCTGGGGGATCTTCTAGTGCTTTGCAGACAGATGAAACCAGAAAAACGACAATTGCCCAAACAATCATGAAGGAAATATGAGCCAGAAATACTGCTAAAAAAGGAATGTCTCCGTCCTGTGGTTTTATGTCACTATGTGTTGCCTTAGCCAGGTTAGCTTCAACCAGTGTAGATTGATGAACACTTTTTTGGGCGGATACATAAAGTCGGAAAAGCTCCGAAGTATGCATATTAAAAACCTTTAGTTAGTCGAACTCAGATCCAGTAAAATGATGAAAATGTTTAATTTTCATCAACTAGCAATAAACTACTACTTTGCTGATTCTCTTGCAGGCTTTTGCAGAGATTTACCCGGAAACTAAATATCACTAATTTCGTCCTGAAATTGAATTGTAATAGAAGTACCTAAATTTTATAATCATTTTTTGGTTAGGTACATACTCAGAGAATAAGTAAATTTTCATCTGTCTAATAATATGTGGAATTAAAGGCAGTTGGTAAGTCTGAGTAATCTGAATTAATAGATTGGCTGTCTGTTGGTCGAGCTTCTAATAAGCAACTGGTGAGGGAATAGTAAAGAGAATGGATTTTTTTAAGAGTAACTTTGAGAGCGGGAACCATCATGGGATGGGTTGCTATTGCTAAAATGTAGTCTCCAGCAAAAATAATCGGATTATCTGTTGCATAAATAAGTTTGCTTTCTCTTGAAATTCCCAAAAAAGCACATTTATCGGGTAACTGAATTTCAGTTAAATGAATGCTGCAGTAAATACTATTTTCTTGGATTAAAACACCCAATAGGTTCGGTTCTGAAACTTTTTTACTTTCTAACACAAAGTATTTTTATTTATCTCTAATAATATTGTCCAATACTTTAGAGAAAATTTGATTGTTCTCAGATATATTTTGAAGGTATATGAATTATATAGAAATAAATAAAAGATATATTTATTGACTAGTTAAAACGGCATATATTTAGAGATATATTTTTGATATATAGCCCTAATTAATCATTCGATCAAAAGCTTTAACTGCTAACGATAAAATTTTAGTCTGCGCCTGACACCCACTGGCTTAGATTGTTTGTAAATTATAATACCAGTAAATTCTGATCTGATGCTTTACAACAAGTATGACTCAGGTTTCAAAAGGCGATCTATACCTAGTTTTAAAAGCTTGTATAGCAAGGATATCAGCCGTCCATAGGTGTAGTTATACCAAGCATTGCCTTGAAGATAGCGATCGCTCGTCTCAGTAAAAATAATATTGTGTTTAACTAAACAGCACTCAGTAGCTACATCTAAAAAATATATAAATATTCAAATAAGGCAAATAAAAAAATATGGTTCGAGTAGTGACACTTAAGTTTCTACAGATTATAGTGATTAAATTAACTTGGGTTACTCTGTAAGTAGATTCCTGATTACTGCTTGTAAAGCTATATAAAGGCTTGATTCTATTGAAAAGCTAGTTTAGCAAAATACGTAAAAAATTATACTTAGATTTAAAATCTCGGCTAATTTTTTCTGCCTGAAAGCAGCAATACTGACGGGTTAATATCTCAAGTTTCCAAAACAATTAATTTAGGTAGGTAGAACTTATGGCAACTCTCAAGGGTACTAATGCTAATGATGTCCTCAATGGCACCACGAGCAGTGACATCATCTATGGCTTTGAAGGCGATGACTTTCTCAGTGGTGGAGCCGGTAACGACACACTAGATGGTGGTAGTGGTAATGATACATTGAAAGGTGGAGCGGGTAACGATATTTATATCGTTGATAGCACTGAAGATATTGTCAGTGAAGATAACGGCTCCGGTGGCGATGCAGGTGGTATTGATACAGTTAAGTCTTCTGTTAGTTACACCTTGGGTAGCTATATCGAAAACCTCATCTTAACCGGAACAACAGCCATAAATGGCTATGGGAATACACTAAATAATGTGATTACAGGTAATAGTGCCAATAATTACATCTCTGGAGGAGATGGTAATGACACCCTCTATGGTCTTGAGGGAGACGATACTCTCATTGGGGAAGCTGGAAACGACAAACTCTATGGTGGTGAGGGTAATGACAGCCTCTCTGGTGGCGAGGGAGATAACAGCTTATACGGCGATTTAGGTAACGATGTCCTCGATATTACTTCTTCTTCTGGGAAAAACGTCTTAGACGGAGGCTCTGGGAATGATTCATTTTATGCTAACTCTAGCACTGGCAACAACACCCTCAAAGGAGGAAATGGGGATGATAATTTTCGTATTGATTCTTCCTCTGGGAAAAACTTCTTAGACGGAGGCTCTGGGAATGATTCATTTTATGCTAACTCTAGCACTGGCAACAACACCCTCAAAGGAGGAACTGGGAGCGATGGTTTCAATATTTATTATTCTTCTGCAAATAACCTTTTAGACGGTGGCTCTGAGAATGATGCCTTATATGCTTACAATACCACTGGGAACAACACCCTTACGGGAGGAACTGGGGATGATTATCTAGATATTTCTTATTCTTCTGGGAAAAACGTCTTAGACGGAGGCTCTGGGAATGATGTATTATATGCTAACTCTAGCACTGGCAACAACACTCTGAAGGGAGGAACTGGGAGCGATAATTTTAATATTTCTTCTTCTTCTGGGAATAACCTTTTAGATGGCGGCTCTGAGAATGATTCTTTTAATGCTTACTATAGCACTGGCAACAATACCCTCAATGGAGGGGATGACAATGACTCCTTCTCTTTTTATGTCCCCTCTACTGCCCCTTCTTCCTTAGTAACTCAAACGGTAGATGGAGGTGCGGATGACGATTATTTATATCTCAATTTCGGCAATTATAATACCGAGGGAATCGCCTCGACTTTCAATGCAACCACCAAGCAAGGCTCGATTACATCTGGGACATATCGAGTTAGCTACAAGAATATTGAACGATTAGATATCTACGGTACAGCCAACGCTGACACTATTATAGGCAGTAATGGCAACGATAACCTGTATGGGAACGATGGCAATGATCTCCTGAATGGAGGAAAAGGTAATGATGTTCTGTACGGAGGATCTGGCACTGATACCTTTAGCTTTAATACATACAATCAAGGTGTTGATAGTCTTCATGACTTCGACACGACTGGTGAACTTATTCAGGTATCGGCTACTGGTTTTGGTGGTGGGTTAGTAACAGGTACAGTTTCATCTGGTCAGTTTACCATCGGTTCAGGCGCGACAACAGAGGCTCAACGACTTATCTACAACAACAGTACAGGTCAACTTTTCTTTGACAAAGATGGTAGCGGTACTGCGTTTACTCAAGTACAATTCGCACAATTAAACGGTGGACTCTCATTAAGCGAAGCCAATTTCGTTGTTGTTGCTTAATTGTAATATCAAATCTGGGCATTGCAGATTTATAGCGATCGCTAATAGACATCTCCGAAAATTAAATATACATTATCCAGAATCCTTGTAGAGACGTTGCATTGTAACGTCTCTACAAAAGTTTTGAAATCACCCTTTAATCTTATCCAGAGCTAAATTCAGCTTCAAAACATTAACTCCAGGTTCGCCAAAGATGCCGAGAAAGCGACCATCGGTATTTTGGGAAATCAAAGTTTCCAGTTGGTTCGGTTGAACTCCCCGCACCTTGGCTACTCGTGCAATTTGCGCTGTGGCAGCTTCCGGGGTAATGTGGGGGTCAAGGCTGGAAGCAGAGGTGTAGATTAAATCGCCAGTGGGTTGCACACCTGCTTTTTTCAGACGATTCAAGTCACCTTCAATTTTTTTGCTGGGGTCTGGGTCATCTTTACCTTTGATGCGTTCCAGTAATGCGGGATTACTGGGAGCCAAATTACTAGCACCAGAAACTCCGGTTTTCAAAACTCCCCCATCATCTTTTTTGGGATCGGCTGTGCTGTAGCTCGTGGTGCTGGGACGGCTGTTAAAATAGCGATCGCTAGTAAAAGGTTGACCAATCAGGGCAGAACCTACAACTTGACCTGTGGTATTTTTCAGTAGACTACCGTTTGCTTGAAACGGAAACACAATTTGCCCAATGGTAATCATCGCAAAAGGATAAATAATCGCGACTATTACCCAAAGTACCAAGGTAGAACGAATAGCTCTACTAGCTTCGCGTGCAAAACTCATTAGAATTTCTCCGGTACAAACATTACAAAGAATAAATAGATGGAAAGTCCTAGCGTTGTCAGTCCTAACAATCCCAATCCCCAAGATTGACTGCGGGAAAGTTCTTCACCAGTAGCGGCGTAGACCATAGGCGCAACCACTAGGTTGAAACACATCGCCAGGAACAAATACAGTGGTAGCTTTTGTCTACGCCATTGATACCAGATTTCAGTTATTTCTTCTAATACTTGGGATGCAATGATAGTGCGGCGGAGATGAACAGGTTTCATAGTAAATTAAGACAAAGGTAGGATAATATCTATCAGTTTGATGGCAATGAAGGGAGCAATGATACCGCCAAGTCCATAGATCAAGATGTTGCGACGTAGCAGTTGATCTGCTGTTAAAGGTAAGAACTTTACCCCTTTGAGTGCTAGCGGGATTAATGCCGGAATAATCAGGGCGTTGTAAATCAGCGCCGAGACGATCGCAGATTGGGCACTCTTTAATCCCATAATATTCAGTGCGCCGATGCCAGACGCAGCAAAGATCGTGGGAATGATGGCAAAATACTTGGCAATGTCGTTAGCGATGGAGAATGTTGTCAATGCGCCACGAGTAATTAGCAACTGTTTACCTATAGTTACTAAGTCAATTAACTTTGTGGGGTCAGAATCTAAGTCCACCATGTTAGCAGCTTCTTTGGCAGCTTGCGTCCCAGAGTTCATTGCCACACCCACATTTGCTTGAGCGAGGGCAGGTGCATCGTTCGTACCATCTCCGGTCATTGCTACCAGCTTACCCTGAGATTGTTCCGAGCGAATCACCTCAATTTTGTCTTCTGGAGTTGCTTCCGCAATGAAATCATCCACCCCAGCCTCTTCGGCAATTACCGAAGCCGTAATTCGGTTGTCACCTGTAAGCATGACGGTGCGAACACCCATGCGGCGGAGTTGGTCAAACCGTTCCCTCAGTCCGGGTTTGACAATATCTTTGAGGTAGATGACACCATAAATATCGTCATTTTGGCAGACAGCTAAGGGTGTACCTCCTAACCGAGAAACTCGCTCATAAGCTGCGTCTATATCATCAGGAACCTGACCGCCACGAGAACGGACAAACCCTTTAATCGCATCTACCGCCCCTTTGCGAATTTGTTTGCCATCAGGTAAATTCGTGCCGCTCATCCGGGTTTTTGCAGAAAATTCCACACCTTCGGCTTTGTCGATATTGAAATCTACCCCAGCCTGAGACTTTTCTGCTAGTATCACAATTGATTTCCCTTCTGGCGTTTCGTCAAACAAGCTAGCAGCTAGGGAAACTCGCGCCACGTCTATTAGTGAGTGGTTATTCAAGGGAATAAACTCGTCAGCCATCCGATTACCCAGCGTGATAGTGCCTGTCTTATCTAGCACCAGGGTATTGATGTCGCCGCAGGCTTCTACCGCTCTACCAGAAGTCGCAATGACATTAAATTGGGCAACTCTGTCCATCCCCGCAATACCGATCGCACTGAGCAAACCACCAATAGTTGTGGGGATCAAAGCTACCAGTAGGGAGATGAGAATGGCAACGCTAGCACCTGTACGCAAACTGTTTCCCGCCTCAGCGCCAAAGGCTGTGCTGATAAAGGTGGCAATGTAGCCCACGTAGGGGGGAATGGTTGACACTACAATCAAGAACACCTGTGTTAGTACTGCTAGCAATACCGTCAAAGCAATTTCATTGGGCGTCTTGCTGCGTTGCGCCCCTTCTACCAGGGCAATCATGCGATCGATAAAGCCTTGACCAGGATCGGCACTAATGCGAATCGTCAACTCGTCGGAAAGTAAGCGTGTACCTCCTGTCACCGAACTGGCAATATCTGTACCTGGTTGCTTCAATACAGGGGCAGATTCCCCGGTAATGGCCGACTCATCCACTGAGCCAATGCCTTTAATGACATCCCCATCGGCGGGAATCATGTTATTGGCAACCACCTGAACTATATCGCCCCGTCGCAGTTCTGTAGAACTGACTTTTACTATGGAACCATCAGGGAGGATTTTGTTTGCGATCGTATCCGATCGCGTCGATCGCAGTGAATCAGCCTGTGCTTTACCGCGCCCTTCCGCGACGGCTTCGGCAAAGTTTGCAAAAACGAGTGTGAAAAAGAGAATGAAGGTAATCAACCCATTCAAGAGGCGTTGTTGGTTGATATCTGCCTGAATTGTGCCAAACAGATTTGGGTTAAGGGTGACAAGAAAGGTGACAATTGTCCCTACCCAAACAACGAACATAACTGGGTTTCTGACAGTAATTCGAGGATCGAGCTTGAGAAATGACTCACGAATTGCCCTCTGGTAAAGTCCCTTCAAATCAGCTTTGGGAGTATGCTTGCGCGAGTCACGAGTTCCAGATGGAATCCGGGATGAAGGAGAATCAGTAGTAGTTGGCATAGATTAAATTTTAGGGATTAGGGATTGGGGATGGAGAAGAGGCAGAGGGGCGGGGTGCGGGGGGCAGGGGAAAATTCTTCTCCCTTGCTCCCTGCTCCCTTGCTCCCTACCCGATACCTTTGGCGATAAAAAAGGCTTCACCGATGGGCCCCAATGCCAGCACTGGGAAGAATGTGAGTGCGCCCAAGATTAAAATTACGCCTGCGGTGACACCTGTAAATAGTCCGGTGTCGGTTCGCAATGTACCAGTTGTGTAGGGAACAGCTTGCTTGCGGGACATGCTATCTGCTAGCAGCAGTAGACCGATGATTGGTACATAGCGTCCAGCTAAGAGGCTGAAGCAGGTGCTTAGGTTCCACCAGAGGGCGGTTACGGTAGTTTTCGTGCCAGTTGCGATCGCCAAGGGAGAGGGTTGTGAATCGCCTAAACCTTCAAACCCAGAACCGTTGTTAGCCGCAGCTGAGGCATATTCATAGATAACTTGAGAAAAGCCGTGAAAGCCAGGATTGCTAATCCCTGCCAGTTGGTCAGGAAAAGCTAAGGCGATTCCCCCTGGAATCAAAATGGCGATGGGATGAACTAGCAAAATTAGGAAGCTAGCCAGGACGACTTCACGCTTTTCAATCTTGCGTCCCAGAAATTCTGGGGTGCGTCCCACCATCAGACCTGTGACGAATACTGCTAGGATGCTATAGGCAAACAGGTAAGCTGTTCCAGTACCCTGTCCACCCCACATGATTTGCAGGAACATATTCGAGAGAAAAATAAAACCGCCTGCGGGCATGAAGGAGTCGTGGAAACTGTTGACAGCACCGCACATAGTACCAGTTGTACTTACCGCAAACAGCACGGATTCTGCCCAACCGAAGCGGACTTCTTTCCCCTCTAGGTTCGGTTGCTGACTGCCCAAAAGCGTATTTACAGCCGGATTGCCGTTATATTCTCCAATGGCGGTGACAATCAGAAATCCGATAAAAATTATACCCACCATTCCGTAGAGTAACCAGGCTTGTTTGGTGTTATTTGCAAACAACCCATAAGTATAAATCAGGGATGTGGGAATCGAAAGCATGGCTACAATCTGAATTAAATTAGAAAATCCGTTGGGATTTTCAAAGGGGTGTGCCGAGTTGATGGCAAAAAAGCCGCCGCCATTCTCGCCTAGCTGTTTGATAATCTCAAAGTGGGCAACTGGGCCAAGAGCGATCGCCTGACTAATGTTAGGGTCTTCTAAGGTCGGAAATACTGCTGGCCCAGCTAAGGTTTCTGGCACACCAAGGGCAATAAAGATGATGCCGCCAACAATACTAATCGGCAGCAAAATTCGGGTAATCGAGCGAATTAGGTCTACATAAAAGTTACCCAAAGGTCTACCCGTCAACCCTCGAATAAAGGCGATCGCGACTGCGATACCTGTTGCCGCTGAGGTGAACATGTGGTAGCCCAGCCCCAACATTTGACTACCGTAGCTCAAGTAGGTTTCACCAGAATAATGTTGCTGGTTGGTATTAGTAATAAAGGAAATAGTGGTATGTACAATCGTGTCCCAGGTTGGGGCATCTATCTTGGTTGGGTTAAGCGGTAGCCATCCCTGATTTGCAATGATGAAGAAAATCAGCAAACCCATGACTACATTGCTGTACAGGATTGCTCGCGCATACTGCCAACCCGTCATATTTTCTTGAGTTGGAACGCCAACCAAAGAGTAAAGCACTCGCTCAATCGGATTCAAAATCACATCGAGAAAAGTTCTTTGATCTAGGAATACACGCGCTATATATCTCCCGAAGAAGGGAGTAATCGCTACTATAATTAGTAACGTTAATGCAATTTGAATCCATCCTTGTAGCATGAGTTAGTCCAACTCCGACATGAGTACATTTGAGATTGTTATTAGATATTCTCTTGTTATGAATCGGAAAAATTTATGAAGTGTATCGGTATCATTATTAACTAACTAACCTATATCTATAGCGCTTTCTCAATGATGGAGCTTTTTTTTCAAGAAGACAAGGTATAATTTTATATTTGAACTAGACTATATAAGAAGTATATTTTTCTATATATAAAGTCTTCAGAGCGTTTATCTAGATATATATCTGCAAATATAGAAGGGCAGCTAAATCTTAAACAAATAGCTAGCTATTTTGCGCTAAAACTAACTGAGGCTTTGAGGATAACAGCAATTTTCAGGTTTATCAAAACGTAATTTATGAGTCAGTCTTCATAATTCAGTATGAAGTCTGGCGAATGTAGCTTGCTTCTTCGTAGGACTATAAAGGGCATTTTTGCAGCCTCAATAGGATCATGAGCCGCCTAAATTTATTTACAGCAGATTGCAGGTAAGTTAGATACAAATTTAAAGCACAAAGCCATATATCAAGAGAGTTTCAACCCTGTTCACTGTTGCCTATTCCCTGCTGTATGTATGAAAATTTGCCAATCACCTGAAAATACAACAAAGCTTCACTATGATTCTCTAATCCTTCTACAGAAAGTGTTTCAAGAATTTACCGAATTTTATAATAAAACGTTGCTATTTTGCGAGCGATCGCTTCCCACTTGTCGTCACCAGTTACCGATCCCCAGTAAGCAAAAACACGTACTGCTGACCTAGACGATACCGTTTTCACCTTACCAGTTCGTCTACGTTCTTGCCCCGCCGTGCGTCTATTTCCCTGAGTGCTAATTTCCCCAGAAGGTAAAATTCTTGTCTGTTCCCAAGAGAGCGCCTTATTTATCATCGCTGCAACTTTGGGCGTTAGGGAGTCATTCTGGAAGTATGTCACCCACCGTTGAGCATACATAATACCTACTGTTTGGTAACTGCTGTCATAGCCACTTTTTTCCGGGTTAACACCATCTGAGCGTTGCAGCGCTAAACCATCCTTAATAGACATACGAGCATAGTTGATTAATTCTTGATCGCCAGTGAGTTTGCCAGTCAATCCTAAAGCTGCTGCAACTAGGTAGCGACGATGGGTATAAGGTCTGTTGTGTACAATTCCTCGTTTCCAGATTTGCGGCGAAATCATCCAGCGAGCAGCACGATGTACTAAAGGCTTGTATTTAGCAACTTGGTTGGCATATTGTTTTGAATATGGAGATTGTTGTATGACTAGAAGTGCGTGGGCGACAGCTTCCACAAAAAAAGAGGTGCTGTGAAAGCCATCCCCTGTTAAGAAAAAACTGCCATTATAAGTTTGGTGAGCAAATCCCCAATCAAACATTTTAAATCCAGCGTCAATAGCTTGTGGATCATTTTTGATTAACCCAGCAATGACTAATTCTCCACCATTTCGTTGTTCTTCGATGTACCAATACTTTGCCTGGTTACGTTCCCAAAGAACGTTTGCATCACTAGCGCCACTAGGTGCCATAGACTTATACAAACTAGAGGGTTTTCGATAGAGAACATTGGCAATCAAATCGGTTGATTCATGCTCAAAGTCTGTTTTATGCAATATTGGAGCCTGAAATTGGCTACTTTGCACTGCTCCTATACCCGCTTCAAACTTTCCATTGAGGTAATTGCTAGGCTGTTTAGCAAAGACTATAGTAATTGTGGTAACAGACAGTAATAACAATAGTACCCAACCTGTTAAGTATTGCCTTTTAATCCACCGTTTCATCTCAACTTCCTGTTTCTATCTCATGCTTTATTATCTCACAATCTAACTCTTTTACTCCATCCTCCCCTGCCTTGCTAACTTAAATCCTGTAGAATCTAATAGCAAGATTAAAGCTCCTGGTAAACTCAACAGCCAGCTGAGGGCTGTCATAGTTAGGGATAATAGTAGAGCCTGTTCGGTAGTTAGACCAATACGATTAAACAGATAAACCCATAAACCCTCTTTTAGCCCTAGTCCTCCTAAAGAGATGGGAAGTAGAGTAACTACTACGATAATGGGAATAAATACTAAAAGTTGTAAATAGGAAATGGGAATTTTCAACTGTTGTGCCACTAGGTAGTGGTAATAAACTATAGCTAGCTGAAGTAACATTGAAAGACTCATTGATAAAGTTAGGGCTATGCGGTTCTGGGCAAATTTCCGTAACAAAATTTGAATTTTGGCAAAACGAGCAGCCACATTACTGAGGTGAAATTTTTGTAGCCAAGGTTCTGCCAAAATTAATAGTTTAGGACTTGATATTAGTAGGACTGCTCCTACCAAACTGCCCACACAAACAAGAAATAATAAAATAATATCCCAGCGTCCCACTAACTTAAAAGCAGGAGGCAGACCAATTAAAGCCAAAGCGGATAAAGCGGCAAGACCTGTAAATCTTTCTAAAAATACAGATACTACTGCTACTTCAGAATCTTTGGTTTCTTGTGCAACTCGATAAACACGATATACATCTCCACCTAAAGCCCCAGGTAGAAAAATATTGAGAAACATCCCAGCAAAATAGCTGCTAAGTAAACTGCTCATTGGTGCTGAATGACCACTGGAATTGAGAACAACTTGCCAGCGCCAACAACTCAACCATTGACAGCCAGTGTAGAAAATTAAAGCTAGGACTATAAAAGGTAAAGAAAGGTTCTTAAATTGATTATAAGCTAGACCCAAGTCTATTCGAGTAAATACAAATACAAGTAGACTAACGCTTACAACGGTTTTGATAATTGTTTTTATTTTCATATTTTTTCAGAGTCAATATACACTTTTTTGATTAATTATTAGTTAATAGCTGCAATTCAAAAATCCAATCAATAAGCTCCTAAGTCTTTACCTTGATTAGGTATATTATTTGGTAATCCATCTGACGGTTGCCATATTCGTAAACGAGTACCAAAAGTTTCAAAAATTGGTTTCCCTAAAGTTTGAACATATTGACGCAATTCAGGGAGAACTCTATTATGTCTAACATCATCTATCTGAATCCAAACATGATTAGACTTTTCCAAAATATGATTTAGTTTATCTACACTATTAACTATTTCTCCACCACCCCAACGGTCTATTAACTTACCATCTTTCCAATAAGCTAAATCAAAGTTTTCATTTTTTAAAGGTGTAAATAGAAAGTAATCTAATTTACCTATGCTAATTGGTGCAAAAGATGGCATTGTCGATAAGACAACATCTCCAGATTTTTTGTGAGTGCGAATATACTCGAAAAGAATAGTATTTTTTCTATTAATTGCCTCTTGATAACCAGATAATACTCTTTCTGGTTGTAAATTGCATATTATTACTAGGACAAAGCAAGTTACAAAAATTGTTTTTAACGGTAGAAAGTTATGTAGCAAAGATTGCATTATTCTCCCTAGAGACTCTATCATGCAAATACCACTGTAAATAGATAGTAAAATAAATATTGGATACATGCCATAAATATATCGCTCTTGTAAGTTATAAGCTAAAACAGTAACTAATAATATGTTCATATATATACTGCCAAATAGGAAAATTATTTTACTATTTTGATTTAGTTTAATAAAATATAGAATACCAATTATAAAAAGTAAGCTATAAATTGTACGCATTCTATCAGGGCCAATCATATAAGTCGCTAATAATCCTGTAGTATCAGAGAAATGAAGTCTAAGATATGAGGCTGTAGCATCAGATAAAGCAGGTAAAGGAGTTAAAAGTTTTATGACTGCAAAACCCAAATCAAAAGCAAAAATAATTAGCATCATTATGCTACCCAAAATAATCTGCCAGTCATGAAATAAGTTAAAAGGTCTATAAAAGTAAAGAAAACCGAGAATAAAAATCGGCAAAAGTGTTAAGTTAACTTCCTGAGTCAGTAAACTCATAGTTAAAGCAATGAAAAAAATAAACTGATATCGCCTTCCCTCCCTATCAATAAAACCTTTCAAGAATGACCAAAAGCAAAGTATAGTCATGAATTGTAGAACGGGATAGAAACGGATAAATCGAGAATACCAAATCTCCCAAGGGTCTATAGCCAAAACTGCTATTACTAGGAGACAAATCCATACTTTTATAGTTAGTTGACGCGCAAAAATATAGACCAAAACTAGAGTAGCAGTCCCCCAAAGTACAGAAAGAAAGCGAGCATTAACTATAGAATCTCCCACTAGCCGTAACCAAAAAGCCAGTAGGTAATGATAGAAAGGGCCACGAGTGTACCAAATACCTGAAGTTGCTATAGGTACACCTATGCGGAGGATGCCTCTAGTAGCATCTAAAGAAGTATTTTCATCAGCATCTAAGTCAATAAAGCTTAAATGATAAACTCTCAATCCAAAACCCACACCGACAATCAGGATAATAAATGCCCACTCACCCCAAATAGCCCATTTTTGTTGAATGGTATTGAATGCATCTTCAAGAACTAAGATTGGTAATTGTTTCTGTCTATGCAACCATCCAAAAATGAAGGCAGTAATTGCTGCTACAACAGCTAAACTAAGAACTACAAATATATTACCTCTTACTGCCAAGCTAAAACTCATACAAGTAACTAAACCTAGTAATAACCAGAGAAAAGATAGAGGTAACTTTTTAATATTTAGCTTGACAATATTGAAAATTAATGTTGATACAACTATAGCTATAAATCCAAGTAATATTAGATAATTGCTTTGTGGTTGGGCAAAAAGCAATCCCACTTCTGCTTCTGCAAAACGGTGTTTGAGTAAACCGATAACTATTAAAAATAAAGTTCCTGGCGATAATATTGCTGCTCCTGTAGCAAAGTTCTTCCACCGACTATCTTTGTATCCCAGCCATAAGCTTAGAAGTGAGGCATAAATCACAGCAAAGGTAATTCCTCCTAGTTGCCAAAGACTTTGATGCCATAAGTAGTTTGGGTAATTAAGTAGATAAGCATCGCCTTCAAAGTTTCGCTGAAATTCTTGTTCTTTGGGTAAACTCAGAAGGGTTGCAGATTGACTTTTACCTGCACCCAATACCCAACCAGATACAGGTTGATTTATAGTTTTCCAAATATTATTGGTAGTAATTACTCCTACAATTTCACTTTTTTGTGTTTCTGCCCAACCATCTAAGAGAAAATCGAGAGAACTATTTGGACTAACAAGATTGCTTCCTCCCGATGCAGCCTCCAAAGAACTAGCCAAACTTACTGCTAAGAAGTTATTCCCAGGTTGTAAAAGTTTTGTTACTTCCATTAAATGTAACTTACTGCCATCCTCGTCTCTATAACGGTTAACCAGATGACCGTTTAGCAACACGGAATACTGCCCTTCTCCTGCAAATCTAATGTAAGCATGAGCAATTGGAGTTTTTGGTATCTGCCACGCACCCCTCAACCATTGCTCTCCTTTACGACTGGGAATTCCAGTTATCCAATTTCCCTCTAAGTTGCGATCAAATAAATTTTTACTTAACCGACTATAGGTAGCCTCTTTAGTGAAACCAAGTAACTTAGCTTCTGACCAACTTGTATCTGGAAAATCTAGGTCATACCATTGAAGCGAGTGATGGGTTTCCGAAAGATTTGAGATACGCCAAGAAGTTTCACCCGTTGTTAAGTTAACTGGCGTGGTATTGGCAACAGGATAAACAACCCCTTCAATCACCACACGGGGATTAGTTTGTCCTTTCTGAATTTCTAACGCAATGACATTTTTACCTGGACGCAAATTATGAGTTAGGTCTACATAAGTTGTTAATTTCCAGTCTTTAGAACTACCAAGTAAATAACAGACTGATCCTTTATTACCGTAGCGACTACTATCATTGATATTTTGAAAAGGTACTCTCAATCCTGCACCAATACCACTAGGACTATTGAGAACACTATTTTCTCTCGCTATTTGCCTGCTATTGACGTATATAGTAAAGTCATTATCAGCACTTATTCGCAACCAACCTGCTTTTACACTGGTAGGTAAATCGAAGGTATGACGTGCATAAAAACGGTAAGTTGGTACTTGAGGAGCAATCCATTGAGCTTGTTGCGACCAAACTACACGTTCTACAGGAATGGGCGTTTTTTCCCAAATAGAAAAACCTAATAACCCCATTAAAAGACCCAAAATTAATACTAGTCCTAATGGCAACCAACGACCTGAACGATGCATTATTCTTCCTCTACAGCAGATTTATTCCAAGCTTTAGTATCAACTGATTGGCGATAGCGTTCCCAGGTTTGATTAACATTGCTATTACTATATTCATCCCAAGCTAAATGTAGGTAAGCTTGACCTAGTAATCCAATTCTCGGCTCTTGAAAGTATTGCTGTCCATTTATGATTTGTTTAGCAACCTCGGCTGATTTATGAAATTCCCCATTCACAACCCTAGCCAACATTAGGTCATAAAGGGCTTCTATATTACTAGGATAAATACTTACCGCCTTCTCAAAAATATCTGCTGCTGCTCCTGGCTTTCGTGTGTTTGATTTATTGAGATAATTAACCCCTTGATTCAGGATTGCTGCAACGAGATATCCCCTGGTTAAAAAGTGATGGGGTTGAATATCTAAAGATTTTTGAAAATAGTTTTCTGCTTCCTGAAAATTACTAATCCTATATTTTTCCAACCCTTTAACAAAGTTAATTAAAGCAATATCTGGTATATCTGCATAAAACTCTGCTCTTGCTAATCGCTCTAAAAATACTTCATCTCCTTGTAAAGGAGGATACCATAATGTTAAAACCTTACTAGTATTCGCAACCTGAAAATATTCACCTTTGGCAAACTGGGTATCTAATTTAGAATTAACAATATTAATACTTATTATAATACTTAAGATTAACACTAATAATAAAACTGCTCCTGGTAAAAACAGCTTCATATCTTGAATAAAAATATTCAAACTTGCATTTCTTTCTCCTAAATAAAACCCAAATAAACTAATAATTAGCCCGATCAGAGCAAAACTCCAACCCTTGCCTATAAAGGTAAAAAAGCTGTTTTTGTAGCCAAGTCCATAAAGTACAATTTTCTCCCATGATGGCATCTGGAAAAATAGGCTATCTTGAATTGATATTTCAAAGATAGAGGGAGGAGTATCTGGCGCATCTAAAGATATATTCTGTTTCCATTGGGATTGGATCTCAGAGAAATTTTTGTCAACATGAGTAGATACTTTTTGCCCCTGCTTGTAGTAACTTGACGCTATAAAATCAACAGTAGGTGACCAAGTTGTGATGAAATAAGGAAAGAGCAAAGCTGTCAACAACGCTGTCCACAAGGATAACCGGGCAGCACGACTTATATTCAATCCAATAGCTAAGGCACAACCGACAATTATAAAGAAAGCTACCGTGAATCTAGCCAAATTTGCCCAAAATAGATTTGTACCAAATGTTTCTAAAGCTTGAGGTGGTAAACGATACCAGGGAAATATTACTCCTAGTACTAAAACTATAAAACCGATGAAAATAGTAATTTTTTGTCGATTAAACCAGCTAAACCAAGAATGTAACTTGTTCATAACGAATTACTTCCTAGCGTTGTTGTGCAATTGGCATTTGTGCAGATTGTGCTTCGATGCGATCGCCTGGATTTAAAGCTCTGGCAGAAGGTACCACCTGTTCTCCAGGTTTTAAGCCTTCTAGTACTTCGCGCTGATTATCAAATATCCTCCCTAGCTTGACTTTTCTGACAACAGCTTGACCGGCTTCGGCAACCATTACCATGCCTTCACCAGCAGACAAATGAGTGACAGAACTTTCTGGAATAACTAAGGCTGTCTTGCCTTGATTCATAAACTGAACATAACCCTGTAACCCAGGGGGCATTTGCAGATTATTAACAGCAATCCAAGCAGAATAAGTATACTGTCGATCAATGCCCACTCTACCAGGTCGAGTTGAATTGGTTTCCACTGTGGGATTAAGTTGAATAACCTGTCCCTCAAATGTACGTCCAGGATACGCTATCAAACGCACTGTAGCCTTGTTACCGACTTTTATGGCGTTCAGTCGCGCTTGGTCAATATAAGCCTTAAATACAATATTCTGAGTCAGAGTCATTAGAGCGTCACGGTTACGTGCATCCGCTATTTCTCCACTATGAATATTGACTACACTAACCAATCCATCGGTACTGGCATAAATTACTGTTCTATTCAAGTCTCTAAGAGCTTTCTGTAGGTCTATTCTTCTGTTTTCGACAGTCAAGCGAGCATTTGCCAAATCTTTATCTAGATTTTCCTGAGCTAGTTTCAGAGCTTGTTGAGCAGAAATTAATTCATTTTTACGACTGAGGTGAAAATCTTTATTAATAAATCGCTTATTTTGGGTATCAATAACTCCTTGTTGAGCACTCAACAGTTCTCTTTTCCGAGTTGCATAAATATCTTGCATGTCATATAGCTGAAATCTTGAAATTGCTCCCTGATCTGCTAACAATTTAATTTGGTTAAGTTTCTCTTCAGCGGTAGTTAACCTTAATTGAGCAGCCTGAACATTGTTGTTTACTTCCTGCTCTGCTAGATTGTCGATTTCTTTTTGTTGAGTTTGAGATGCATCAGCTCTTTCTTCAGCAAACCTCAAATTTGCTTGTAAATCTAGCAACCTCCCTGGTGCGGAACTTTGCAAAGTTTGGATGTTTTTCTCAGCAGTGGCAAGGTTATTTCGAGCTGTATTTACTTGGTCTTCAAAGGGAGCTTTTTGTAAAACAAGCAGCGGTTGACCTCGACGCACCCACTGTCCTTCCTCAACGTCCACTTTTTCTACCAGCCCTGATATCTGAGAGCGGACATCTACTTGTTGCATAGCAACGGATTCGCCCGGTGCTGCTAAACTATCTTCTAAATTTTTGGTTTCCACTGCTACAGTTTCAACTTGGATGGGTTTACCAGCCATACGTTGCAGAGCAGGATAACCAAAACCTGAAGAGTAAAATCTTGATTCTGGATCTTTCAGGGCGGGTAAAAGCACTCTTACAGATAGAATCCCCATTAGACCTAAAGGTGCTACTACCAATGTAGTCAGAATTGCACGAGATAATAAGAGACGGGCTTGCATAGTTTTTATACAAAATTAGTACTAAATAGGACACTTATTATTAAGTAAGAGTTGCAGTACTTTTTTCCGTAAAACAGCTATCTAGAGCTTTAGCAAAAACCTGTTGCCACATTGGAATAATGCGATGCCAGCTAAAACGGACTTGCACATCTGCCAAACCTTTTTGCCCCATTTGTGTAGCTCTGATTGGGTCTAATAACAAACTCAGGATTGCTTGTGCTAGAGCTTCTGGAGCTTTTTCTGGTACTAGCAATCCTGTGATACCAGATTGAATCACATCAACAATTCCGCCGACAGCACTGGCAATTACAGGTTTTTGATGGGCTAAAGCTTCAATCATGACGATTCCCAAACCTTCAGTATCACCTTTACTATCTACGATGGCTGGTAATACAAAAATGTCACACTCAGCATATTCTGAAGCTAATTCTTCTTTACTGACAAAGCCCAAAAAGTCTATTACGTCATCTAATAAGAGTGTATGGCACTGTGATTTAATTTCTTGTTCCAGAAGACCCTTACCGACAATCCTTAAACGCACAGTTTGTTGAGCTAATACTAAAGGTAGAGCCTCCAATAAATATCGTAAACCTTTGCGCTCATCTAATCTACCAACAAATAAAAGTCTCGGAACTTCCAAAGGTGGGCGTTGTTTAGGTGGCTTGGCTTCAATAGTTAGACCATAAGGAATTACGGTAATATCTCCATCATAAAGTTTTTGAATCAACCCAGCAGTAAAAGAAGAATTTGCTGTTACACCTTTGGCAATAGGCAATAACCAACGAAGAATATTAGTTACAAAGCCAAACTTATTTGCTAACATCAGTTCGGCTCCGTGGAAACTAAACACCATTGGAATGCCTAGTAAAATACTTGCGGGTAAACCCATCAATCCATGTGGGAAAGGCCAGTGAATTTGGAGTAAATCTGGCTTTTGTTTACGACATACCCAAAGCAATTGTAACGTACCTAACAAGATATACAAAGCAGCAACTAACAAATAAAGAGGTTGTCTTTGCAATTTTGTAGGAGCGCCATCGCGTACCAAATTTTCAAATTTTTTGGGAAAATAGCGAAAACGATAGACTTTAACTCCATCTAAATCATGACTTTGAGAACCTTCGTATGCTGGAGCAAACACTGTAAATTTGGCTCCTGTTGGTTGCAAACGCAAAATCGCTTCTCTGACGAATGCACCGTGATTGGCATCAGCCGTCATTGGATAGACAGAAGTGACAACCAAAATGTGTTTTCCTGTAATATCCATACATTTTTACTACAATCTTGTTTGGAATACTTTGGCTATAAATATCAGCAATTCAGGGTATTTAAGGTAATTTAGTAAATATTATATGCAATTAGATGCAGAATAACTGACTAAAATAACTTAGCTTTGAGTCTTGCTTTTAGACTAGTGATGGAATTGTATAACTTAGCGAATCTAAATTTTAGAAGGGAGTCCTTTTCAGGAGCAAAACTTGCTAGCTTTCTCACAGGTAATCTATCAAATAATTCTTCCTTATAGATAGGGATAAGAATTACTTTACGAGTTAATCCTTCAGGTAATCTTAATTGCTCAAAACCATGATAAGTAGTCTCATCTGATTGCATAATAATACAGCGATTAAATTGAGGAGCAATTTCACTAGTTAATCCTGTTAAACCTGAACGCAGTAAAAGTTGTCCTCCGTATTCTTTTTTCCAGTCTTTATTTAGATAGATGAGAATGTTCAAACAATGTAGCCAGTTATGTTTTGATGGATGTAGGTTGAAGTCTGTATGCATTTCTAGAAAACTACCATTAACACCTTGGTGAATATCTCCACCAAATTCGCAATCAATAAATACATTTTCCCCTGCAAGTTTGCTAAGAAATAGTTTTAACCTACTAGATGTTACTTCTTTATAAAGTGCAGTAAATGAATTAGAAATTTGATTCCACTTTGATAATACATATTTATTAGGAGAATAAATATAGTGGTGAGAGCGACTCATAGCCGAAATACCTGGAAAATCCCGCAATAAATCTTCTGCTAAAGATTCATCTAAAAAATTGTCAATCACAATATGAGGAAAGGGGATTGCTGCATGATGCAAAGACACCCATTCTTTATATTTATCATATACAGTTAGATTAACTGCACAATGCATAAGCTTATGTTCTCATAATTGAATGACGTTGGCTCAAATAATTATCTATGCTGATACTGTATTTAGCTAATAAGCTTGTTTGGATACTAAACAGAAAGTTGCTAGCTCAATCCATCTCAGACTAGGAACAATTTTAAATTTCCCAATCGCTGAAGTCAAAACTTAGGAATGGGTAGGCAGCAATCAACAAGTAAAGAGTAGGAATTATCATTTGTGTTACTGCCTCAATTACCAAAAAAAAGCTATCTATAACAACAAGTTAACTACCGACCTGTTTCAACATCCATCTGCATATCAAAAGCTTCTCGACCAGCTCGAAATCCTACTTTTAAGGCTGCTAAAATTGCTAAAAGATACCGCAAGGGAAGAATGGGACGGTGTTGAAAATAGAACCACGACAAAGCTCTAGAAAAATCGATCGCAGATGAAATTAAGCGCTTGCGACCAAATTTGCTTTTACCCGAAAAGCGGGGATACCAAGGTGTTGGCACTTCGATAATGTGATGCCCTTTGGCTGCTAAAATTGCTAGCAGATAGCGGTGGGTAGTTACTTCAATTTGTAAATCAACTAGCAAATCCCGACGTACCAGTTTAATCCAGTTCATATCATGGATATTGAGTCCAAAAGCTAATTTACAGGCAGTATTGGCAAACTTCGATGCCAAAATTTTGCCATCTCCTCGTTGTTGTCTCCAACCTGCAACACCATCTATCCCAGGTTTGCAAGCATTCAAAAGTATTGGTATATCGGTTGCTGGATCAGATTCTAAATCAGCTTGGCTCCAGCAAATCCAATCTGTTCTAACATTAGCGATCGCTGTCTTCCAGACTTCAGTTACGCCTCGTCTCTGGGAATGAGAAATTACTTGCAGAAAAGGGTATTGCTTAGTCAGTTTTGTTAATATTTCAGGACTATTATCTGTGCTGCCATCATCAATTAGCAATACTGGGAAAGTAAAGCCAAGCTTTTCAAAGGCTTTTTCCACAGAAATTAGCAAAGGCTCTAAGTTACCTTCTTCGTTAAGAGCAGGAATCACAACCGTGACAGAGCGACTCTCAACAGGTGTTAGTGACAAATCCTTTTTGAGCGAGGTCATAGGTATCTCCTTAATTTCCTAGTGAATAGCACTGCTCTTGCTTGCCGGCTGGACAGTGCTATTTTCTTTAGTTATTCAGGCTGGTGATGAACTGCGAGTTGAGCTTGATCACCATCTCTGAAAATCTCTGTTTCAAAGTAGTTAAACTCTTTGCTTCGTTTTAACAGTGGCAGTTTCATTATGGTTAGTTATAGTTATAATATAACTTACCCTGGTTTCCTAGGGAAATGGGCACTGCTCTTGCTTGCCGGCTGGGCGGTGCCCTCAATTTTATTTCCATTGATTATGTTATGTTAATTTAAATTACCTTAATTAATTTACAACATTGTTCTCATTAATACCTTTGTTGAAAAGCTAAAAGCGTATTTTGGTAATGTTTTCCAGGTTCTAGTTTTTGGCGTTGCATAGATGCAATATGAATTGGCATGTTGAAACTATCGAAAATTAGTTTCAAATCGGGCAAAATCATTAAATAAATAAGCAGCCAGTTTTTTATATGGCCAAAATGTTTGTTTATTAAATTATTAAAATATCCATGTGGTGACTTTACCTTTGGATAACTTTTTGCTTTGTGAAAATTTTATGATAATTTACTGGATTGACCCTCTACTAACTGGTTAATATGCTACATTACTTTCATTAATTGTGCAATATAATTTCAGGGTTGACACAATTAGCCAAGCGATCGCCCCTCAATCCCGCGATTAAATTAGTGATCGCCATTGTTGCCATTTTTGAGCGCGTTTGACGGCTGGCACTGCCAATATGCGGCGCAATAATTAGATTGTCTAAGGTTAACAACAGGCTATCGCTGGGAATTGGTTCAGGTTCGGTGACATCTACAGCCGCAGCAGCAATTTGACCACTGGCAAGGGCACGATACAGAGAATCTGGATCTACAATAGTTCCTCGCGCCGTGTTAATCAAAATAGCTGATCGCTTCATCAATTCAAATTGGCGATCGCTAATTAGATGATAAGTATCATCAGCCGATGGTGTATGCAGTGTCACAAAATCCGACTCTTGCAATAAATGTTCTAACGTAGCAAACTCCACACCTAGAGATTGTTCTAATTCTGGGCTGCATCGTTGCCTACTCGTATACAAAATCTGCATTTCAAACCCTTTGGCACGACGAGCAACTGCTTGCCCAATCCGCCCAAAACCAACAATCCCCAAAGTCGCACCTGTAACATTTGGCCCCAACAACAAATCTGGTTCCCAAGTCTGCCACAAACCTGCACGAGTAAACCGATCTGCCTCCACTACTCGCCGTGCAGCTGCCATTAATAATGCCCAGGCAAAATCTGCGGTAGCATCGGTTAACACCCCAGGAGTATTACCAACGGGAATTTGTCGTGCCGTAGCGGCGGCAATATCAATGTTATCGTAACCCACCGCCATTTGACTGATGACTTTGAGTTTCCCGGTTTCTATGAGTTGGCGATCGATTTGGTCAGTCAGCAGACATAGCAAACCATCTATTTCCTTAACCTTTTCTAGTAAAATTTCGTATGGAGGGGGTTGGCGTTCTGGCCAAACTTCGACAATAGCGAGCGATCGCAGTTGCTCTAATTCGATGGGTAGGCGACGAGTAATGAAGACTTTAGCCTGAAGCATAGTTTTAAAATAATTTTTGGATAAAGGGACGCTTCTTGCATCAGTTCTCCTTAAAATATCATGCCGTAAATTCAAAACCTGATAAAGTTGATTTTTGTTCTGTGAAAATGAGCCGTGATGTTCCAATCAAGCAGTCGGGAGTCTACAGACAATCATCACAAGCCGTTGGAATTCAAAAGCTTGTCGAAATGTTCTGCCAGAAACTTACTTGGTGAAGTAGACTTTCTGAGAATTGCTGCAACCTTGAAACAAGATCAAAAGCAAAAAGGAAAACTGGGCCAATTTTTGACTCCTGCTCCAGTAGCAGAATTAATGGTTGGGATGTTTGGCAAACTCGATCTTCCTCAAATATCTTTACTTGATGCTGGAGCAGGAGTTGGCTCATTACTTGCAGCCTTTGTAGCTAAACTCTGTCAGAGCCAACAACGCCCAGCTAATTTAGATATTGTTGCCTATGAAATTGATCCTTTTCTGATTGGGTATTTGCATCAGACATTGAAATTATGTGCTAGAGAATGTCAAATAGCTGGTATCTCTTTAAATTATGAGATTCGGAATACGGATTTTATTGAGGATGCAGTCAGACTTCTTGGCCCTAGTTTGTTCGATAATCCTGACAATTGTAGATTTACTCACGCTATTCTCAATCCACCATATTTAAAAATTAAGGCTCATTCCAAAGTTCGTGATTTGTTACGTTCTATAGGATTAGAAGCCAGCAATCTATATACAGGTTTTATCGCTGCTACAGTTCAGCTTCTTGAATCAAAAGGAGAGCTTGTAGCTATTTCGCCGCGTAGTTTTTGTAATGGGCCATATTTTAGAGACTTTCGTAGAATGTTTTTGGAAATGATGGCTTTAGACCAGATACATCTTTTTGAATCCAGACAAAAAGCTTTTAATGATGATGAAGTTTTGCAGGAAACAATGATCATCCATGCTGTCAAACAAAAACCAAAATTTGACAATGTAATCATCAGTACAAGTTCAAATGCCGATGATGATTTTATGTTGTCCAATTCATTAGCTTATGCAGAGATAGTTCTTCCCCACGACTCACAACAATTTATCCACATTATCCCCGATACATTAAGTCAGCAGGTCATTGAAAAAATGGCTAATTTTATCTGCACATTAAAAGACTTAAAATTAACTGTATCAACGGGACGTGTTGTAGATTTTCGTGCTAAAGAATATCTGTGTTTAATGCCAAAACAAAACACTGTTCCCTTGATTTATCCCTTGAATTTCTCAGCAGGATATGTTGAGTATCCCAAGGTAACTAAAAAACACCAAGCTCTGGTCTATGCAAAAGAAAGTATGTCTCTTTTAGTACCCAATGAACATTATGTTTTGACTAAACGATTTTCCTCTAAAGAAGAAAAAAAACGAGTTGTTGCTGTTGTGTATGATGCTAATCAAATTAATTGTTCTTGGGTAGGCTTTGAAAATCACCTGAATTATTTTCACAAGGATGGAAGAGGACTTAATCTTACCCTAGCACGTGGTCTTGCTGCTTATCTTAACTCTAGCCTCGTTGACGCATTTTTTCGGCTATTTAATGGACATACTCAGGTTAATGCAACCGATTTACGAAATTTAAAATATCCGACAATAGCACAATTAATGAACGTAGGGGTATATATTACTGAGCATTTTCCATCACAGAAAGAAATTGATGAACTTTTGCAAGAAGAGTTACTGAGTATGAGCAATCAGTCTGAAAACAACCCCTTAATAATTAAAACCCGTATTGATGAAACACTGCAAATTCTAATTGAACTTGGACTTCCACGGGCACAACTTAATGAGCGTTCAGCCTTAACCCTGCTGGCTCTACTTAACTTAAAGCCGACTGATCCTTGGGAAACTGCTGCATCTCCCCTAATCGGAATTACGCCAATGATGGAATTTATGGCACTGCACTATGGCAAAACATATAAACCTAATACACGGGAAACTGTTCGCCGCCAAACAGTCCATCAATTCTTAGATGCGGCTTTGATAATTGTAAATCCAGATGCACCTGAACGCCCCGTTAACAGTCCGAAAACAGTATATCAGATTGAAGAAAGTGCGCTTGAACTCTTACGTACTTATGGAACTACTGAATGGGAAAAGAGTATTCGTACTTACCTGGCTTCAGTTGAAACTTTGAAAAAACGATATGCTCAGGAGCGTGAACTATCACGTATTCCGATAGTAATTGAAGGAGATGTGAAAACTCTATCGCCAGGTGGACATAATATTCTGATCAAAAAGATTATTAAGGAGTTTGCAGAACGTTTTACACCTGGGGCAAAACTGATTTATGTTGGTGATACAGATGAGAAATTCGTGCATTTTAATCAAGTGGCATTGAGAGATTTAGGTGTTACTATCGATTCTCATGGAAAAATGCCTGATGTGATTATCCACCATCTAAAAAATGATTGGCTAGTTTTAATTGAAGCTGTAACTTCTCATGGGCCAATTAACCCTAAACGTAAGAAAGAACTTGAAGTTGTTTTTGCTAATATAAAAATTCCCCTTGTAATGGTAACAACCTTTTTAAGTCGGAAAGCAATGGTGGAATATTTGGCTGAAATTGCTTGGGAAACCGATGTTTGGGTTGCAGAAGATTCTACTCATCTCATTCACTTCAATGGAGACTATTTATTACAGGCTTACAAAGTAGATAGAGACTCTGAAACTAAATAAACTATTCTTAAAAATAAGCGATCGCTAGCTTATGAGTTGGCTTTAAAGCAATATCCATATCAACAATATTGTCATATAGATCCAATAGTTCATGCAAAGCGTAGTAGAGTTAAAGTAAGAAATATGAAGGTATGTCGATCGCTCCCAAAGCAAGATTGTCACCATGACTAACTCAACTCCAATGGATGACGAGAAAAAGCTCCCTAAGAAGAAAGGCAAGTCGCTTCCTCCCAAGCTGATTATCTGGTTAGGAAAGTTTGTCTGGACGAGTATGTGGCAGATAATGATGTCAAACCTTGCTCCTCGCAATCAGTCGGGAGCATATATTCGTCCTAATAGTCAGTTTCGCAAGTTCATCGGCACAGATGAAGGGAATCCCCACCCACCAGCCACGGGGCGCTACAAACTCTATGTTGGGCTGGGTTGTCCTTGGGCACATCGAACCTTGGTTGTGCGATCGCTTAAAAAACTCGACGCGGTAATATCAGTATGTATTGTCTCTCCTTCTCCCATTGAAGGCGGTTGGATATTTAATGATGAAGTTGAAGGTTGTCGCACACTGGCTGAATTTTATCAGAAAGCAGAACCCGGCTACAGTGGGCGCTCTACAGTTCCAGTACTATGGGATAACCAAACAAAAGCGATCGTCAATAATGAGAGTTCAGAGATTATCGTCATGCTGAACTCTGAGTTTAACGAGTTCGCCAACAATCCGACGCTAAATCTTTACCCAGAAGAACTTAAAGAGAAAATCGACTGGTGGAATGAGAAGATTTATCACGCGGTAAATAATGGCGTGTATCGCTGCGGCTTTGCCCAGACTCAAGAAGCATACAATCAAGCCTGTAATGAACTGTTCGCAACTCTCGATGAAATTGAGATTGCATTGCAGACTAATCGCTATCTCTGCGGTGAACATCTGACACTCGCAGATGTGCGTTTATTTACAACATTATTTCGGTTTGATAGTGCCTACTATGGGTTGTTTAAATGCAATAAGCAGCGAATTCGAGACTATCAGAATCTTGGAGCTTATCTACGTGATTTGTATCAGCTTCCGGGTGTGGCTGACACTTGCGACGTAGAAACCGTGAAGCAAGACTACTACGGAAACCTATTTCCACTGAACCCCGGAGGAATTATTCCCAATGGCCCTGATATGTCTTATCTTAATCAACCACATGATCGTGATCGCATCGGCAAAGTGAATGCTTCATAAGGTACATTAAGAACTGATACCTCGATGGCTGCATTGCGGAGTTAGTGTAATTGTGAACCAGATTAATCGAGTTGCCATTGTCGGTGGAACTCATGGCAATGAGTTTACAGGAGCCTACCTGATCCAAAAATTTGCCCAGTTTCCTGATTTAATTACTAGATCGAGTTTTGAGACAGTCACCCTGTTAGCAAATCCCAATGCTTTTGCCGCAGGAAGGCGATATGTAGAAAAAGATTTAAATCGCTGTTTTCTCAAGCAAGACTTACAAGATCCTACTCTGAAAAGTTACGAAGAATTGCAAGCTAAATTAATTCAACATACCCTAACATCAAATGGGGATAAACAAGCCGATTTCATCTTAGACTTGCACAGTAGTACGGCTAATATGGGTCTGACAATTATTCTTGATAACAGTCATCCCTTAAATTTGAAATTGGCTGCTTATCTGAGCCAGATTAATCCTTTGGTTAGGATTTATCGCTGCTCTTTTAAATCTATTGAAGAAAATCCATTTGTAAATTCTCTCTGCGAATTAGGCTTTGCAATCGAGGTTGGGCCAATTGCCCAAGGTGTCTTAAAAGCAACACTATTCCAACAAACAGAGGAACTTGTTCACGCGCTTCTAGACTATCTAGAACAGTTTAACCAGGGTGAAATCCCATCAACTAACGAAACCTTGACTCTCTATGACCATTTATCAACTGTGAACTACCCAAAAAAATCCGATGGGACAATCTTTGGGATGATTCATCCAGAACTTCAGGACAATGATTATCAAGCCTTAAACCCAGGAGATCCGATTTTTGTAGCTTTTGATGGTAAAACAATTGTTTATGAGGGTGCATCTACCGTTTGGCCGATTTTTATTAATGAAGCAGCTTACTACGAAAAGGGAATCGCAATGTGTTTAACCCAGAAGCAGCAAATCAATATATAGGATGTGAATAAAATTTTTTGTATGATTGCTTTTGATTGGAAGCGATTGTATAAACTCAACACTCAAATCATTACTTGCTAAAACTTGCTTGTATAAGTTGAAATGTATCTTGGTTATGATATATTAATTACCAGTACTTAAGTATAAGGGTAAAAACTTGTCCAAAGAACTGATCGAGTCAAGTCAAAGGAGTGCTAGAAAATTATTATCTAAATTCACCCGGAATATTTTTCAGAGAAGCAGAATTTCTTTATAAATATGGGACACTAATCTCGGCAATGTCGATTATGGGCTACGCCCACAGAATTTTGTCTTTGCATACAGCCCTAAGTGGAAGTATGAAACTTTACCGATAGCACTTAAAAGTAAGACTATATTTACGCTTAAAATTGTCCAAATACTTGAACTAATAATGAAAACCAAGCAAAAAGGAAACAGACCAATAGCCAGTCTTTCTTTAGACTTGGATAATATTTGGTCTTATCTAAAAAATCAGGGCGCTTCGGGTTGGGAGACTTTCCCATCTTACCTAGATATCGCAGTGCCTCGTTTCTTAGATATTCTTCAACAATGGGATTTGACAATCACAGTGTTCATTGTAGGTCAGGATGCAGCGCTAGAAAAGAATACTAAGGCAATACAAGCGATCGCTAACGCTGGTCACGAAATTGGCAATCATTCATTCTATCACGATCCTTGGCTACACCTATATTCAGAGAATGAAATTGAAGAAGAGGTTGCCCTCGCCGAACAACATATCAAACGCGTTACTCATCAACATCCTATCGGTTTTCGGGGGCCAGGATACAGTTTTTCTCCAGCAGTATTGAAAGTTCTAGCACGACGGGGATACGAATATGATGCTTCAACTTTTCCCACATTTTTGGGGCCAATAGCACGAGCTTATTATTTAATAACCTGTAAATTAAGCAAAGAAGAACGTAAGAAACGGGAAGCACTTTTTGGCGGTTTTAAAGAGGGTTTGCAGCCTCTAAAACCTTATCAATGGCATCTGGGTAAGGATAAACTAACAGAGATTCCCGTTACCACCATGCCAATTTTCAAAGTGCCAATTCACTTCAGTTACATCATGTTTCTGAGTACATTTTCTTCGGAATTGGCGTTACTCTATTTGCGAATTGCTCTGTGGCTGTGTAAACTTACAGGCGTCCAGCCTTCTTTGCTACTCCATCCCACAGACTTTATCAGTCAAGAGGATGTGCCAGAATTATCATTCTTTCCTGGTATGAGTGTCCCTACCTACAAAAAGCTGGCAATAGTGAACAAAAGTTTAGGAATTATATCCAGTCAGTTTAATGTTTTGACTGTTGGACAACATGCCAAATTCGTAGCTGGTGCCCGCCAACTGCCTGTATTAGTCCCTCAAAAGAGATGAGGAGGCAGTTAAGAATATTTGTAGGTTGGGTGGAACAAAGTGAAGCCCAACATACCTTGTAATATGTTGGGTTTCGTTCCTCAATTTGGTAAAAATATGATCCGATTACCAATTACAAGAAGCAAACAAATTAGCGACAATCTCAACTAATTCTCCTGGAGAAACTGGCTTAGATACATGAGTCTGAAATCCAGCTTCCAAAGCGCGAATCCGGTTCTCGCTATCGCCATAAGCAGTTAAGGCAATAGCTGGAACTTTTCCACCCATGTCTGGCTTAAGCGCCCGTATTTTTCGGATAAAAGTGTAGCCATCTTCCCCAGGCATACCTATATCACAAATTAAGACATCAGGTTGCAATTGGGATAAAACTTCCCGTGCTGCTGGTGCTGATGGAACTGCTACAATGGTGGCTCCATCTGCTTCTAATACTGTAGTAATAAAAAAGCGAATATCATCATCATCTTCAACTACAAGAATATTTAAGCCAGCAAGAGGCAGAGAAGGTTGCATAACAAATTACATTTTAATTTTGTCTAACAACAAATGCCGACTTAAAGATTTTGTTTTACTTTAGCCGTAAGTACAACAATCTTGTAGCTAGCAATAACTTTTAACCATTTTCTATTCTATCTGTATAGTACATTACATAATGTTAATATTTGTGTGGTGTTTAACAATCTATAAAGATAGTCAATAACTCTGGTATCAATTCTCTCTAAGCTTGCACTTAATAATTACTCTTTCTCTCTTCTCTACGAGACGCTACGCGTTGGCATACTTGGCGGTTCGTTTAATAAATAATTAAGGTGAAAATCGAAAGACTCAGATCCCCGACTTATGAAATAAGCCAGGGATCTTATTGTTCATGAATGATTTAGGACTGCTATATATTCATAAATTATCAGAGATAATTTCTAGTTCTTGATAACCTGTTTGTTGGTCAAAAGTTCTATTAAAAGTAAATTTTTCACTTGCACCAATAACTATTTCAGCAGTTGCGTAGATAACGCATCCATCGTCGAGATGTCCGCCGATAGTTTTGCCTTCTCGATCAGAAATAGCAATGTGCAAATGTACACCTGTGGTTGCTATTGTACCGTTGAGAGCGATGATTTAAAATTTTCCAGTTAATAATATACTAACGTTTTGATTAGCAAAGCGAATTTTTGCTGCTTTTAGGCTACCAATTCCACTTAATATAAATCCTGCTTTCATGTCTTTCTGTTTGACCAAATTCTTTAAGCTTTGTCTTAAATCGTCGTGAGGTTTCAATCCGATCGCAAAAACTTTCATTAGTCAATAGTCATTAATTGGTTGTTTAAGTAATATTCAGCAATTAAACCACGTAAAAATTATCAGGATTTTTACTGAACCATCAAGACAATAAATATTACTAATATATAGACAAGTATTATCAGGATGCAGAATATGTCAGATTTGCCGCTTCAGTGCAAAAATTTGAAAGAGCAGGTTGAATCTATATTACAACTTTTACAACAAGAACCAACGCTACGTTCTGAAGATATTACACCTGTACGAACTTCTTTAAGTAAAGCGATTTCTCCCAAGTTTGAGATTGTGTTTGCAGGTGCGTTTAGTGCTGGGAAATCAATGCTAATCAATGCACTATTAGAAAGGGAATTACTCTACAGTGCAGAGGGACACGCTACAGGTACAGAATGCAAAATCGAGTATGCAGAAGTAGATAAAGAACGTGTTGTTTTGACGTTTTTAAGTGAAGCAGAGATTCGGGAACAAGCAGTTTCTTTGTGTCAGCAACTAGGATTTCAGACAGTCACTAATATTAACCAAGCTGAGGTAATTAACCTACTACGTCAAGGTTCTGAAGCGATTATTCAGCAGGAGGGAGGTGAAAGTAAATCAGAACGTGCAAAACAGGCGAAGGCGTTGATGTTGTTGCTAGAGGGATATATGGCAAACCGCGATCGCATCTACACTGTGACTAATGCTACATATTCAATGGAGCAATTTAATTTTTCCAATCTCAAGGAAGCTGCGGGATATGCGCGTCGTGGTAGTAATAGTGCAGTATTGAAGCGAATAGAATATTACTGTAATCATCCACTACTGCAAGATGGAAATGTAATTATTGATACACCTGGTATCGATGCGCCAGTAGAGAAGGATGCACAGCTAACTTATGCCAAAATTCAACATCCTAATACTTCAGCGGTGGTGTGTGTGCTAAAACCTGCTTCGGCGGGTGAGATGACAAAAGAAGAAACCGAACTTTTGGAATTAATGCGAGAGAACACTGGAGTACGCGATCGCGTCTTCTATATCTTCAACCGCATCGATGAGACTTGGTACAATACCCAACTACGGCAACGATTAGACGATTTAATTAGCGGGCAGTTTCACAATTCCAGCAAGGTTTATAAAACCAGTGGATTATTAGGATTTTACGGCAGTCAGATTAGACAGACAAGCCAAAAAGATAGATTTGGTTTAGACTCTGTTTTCGCAGAAAGTATTAAAGGTTTAGATGGGAAAGAAGAAACACCACAGTTCGTCTATGCGTTTAACAACTACTGTGTAAATTCAGGAAAACTTTCTTCCACTAAATTTCGTGTCTCTGTGAATGGCTTTGAAACCCCAAATCAAAATTATGTGCGGATTTTGGGAGATTGGGGAAATGAACTAATACAACAGCTAATTCAAGATAGTGGGACTGAAGAATTTCGTACAGCAATTACTCGCTATCTTACCGAAGAAAAACGCCCACAATTATTTAAAAATCTCGCCGATGATTTGGAAGATGTTTGTATTAAACTGAAGAAACATTATCAGAGTGTCCAACGCAATTTAGATAGTCAGCCTCAAGAAATAGAGACGATGAAGGCGCAAGAATTGCAAGGACTAAATCAGCAACTCCAGCAAATTGGCAAAGATTTTAGTGAGCATATCATAGAAGAAGTTAACCATGTAATTAATAATTCTTGTGATAGTTTTGAAGCCGATTTTAAGCAATTGCAATCACGAATGATTCGCCGTTTAGATGAATTGCTAGATACTTTTTCTGTAGCTTATGCTTATCGACGTGCAACCATCAGCCATCCCCGCAATGCTACTGCACCTTTGATTGCTATTTTAGTAGAGGCATTTTATTACTTAGCAAATCAATTAGAAGATATTTTGGTTGAATCTTCTCAGCAAGTAGTTGGAAATTATTTTCAGCGGTTGATTGAAAAGATTCGCAAGTCAGAATATTATCGCCAACTGTATCGTTTATTAGATAATGATGGTGGAATTGAACAAGAGATCAGAAATTTAGAAAAAGTAGTTACTCAAGCATTAGTAAGTGCAGCTAGTGTAGAGTGCGATCGCTTCGTGCGAGAAAGCCCCAGATTCTATGATGAAGGCACTTTTTCTATATATCAATTTCGCCAAACTCTATTACAAACTTCTCAAGGTTACGATGCTGAAAGTATCATAGAAGCAGAGCCAGCAATTAGACAGTTATTGAAGTTAGATTTTGAACCCAAAGTTTCCCAAACTATTCGTAAGTCTTTCCGTCAAACCATCAATCAAATGCTCAAAACTCAGTTGTTACCAATGGCAGAACAGCAAGCAGATGAGATTTTGCAGCAATATCCACAGGCGCGTGCTTATCTAGAAAAAACACTAGAACAAGAGGCTGAAGAAAAAATTGCGAATAATCGCCGATTATTGAGTGTTGTTGAAGAAAATATTGCCGCATATAATTCAGCAGCTTCTAATATTAATAGTTGTTTACAGGCGATGCAATTATCCGATCATCTTTTGCCTGTGATTGGGAATGCAGATTTTATATATGCTACTCCTGGTTCATTCAATAATGATGGCAAATCTGCTAGTAATGGATTTGTGATTTCAGAGAAGGTAGCAGAGGTTTAGTATTAATATCAGGTAAATACAGATAATTTGGGAGTTTTGTAGCTTGTAGTTAGTGACTTTAGCGCTCACTAACTACAGTTTTGCGTAAAGGAGAAACAATTCAAAAATTGAGGCTTGCTATAACTACTCTGTACAGAATTGGGTATTAAATATTAGGTATTAGGAAAACAGTCCCTAACTCAATGGTTATGCTTATCAAGCGTCGGGAATTTCTCACAACCTGTGGACTAGTTACCTTAGCCACCCAGATACCAGTACTTACCGCCCAAGGTAAGCCATCTCCAAACACCATCCGCAAGCCGCCCTGCCTGCAAGTAGGCGATACTGTAGGATTAATTTCTCCTGCGGGGATCGTTGATGCCAAAGACATCGAAACAGCGCAGAAATCAATTTCACAGTTAGGGTTAAAAGTCAAGCTGGGGAAGCATATTCTAGACCGTTATGGCTATTTAGCGGGTAAAGATGGCGATCGCGCCGATGATG
Organism: Nostoc sp. NMS8; assembly: GCF_017115045.1. Taxonomy (GTDB): domain Bacteria; phylum Cyanobacteriota; class Cyanobacteriia; order Cyanobacteriales; family Nostocaceae; genus Nostoc. Next base: position 39,968 of record NZ_JABXKK010000106.1, read on the forward strand.
TAAACTTGATGTTTAGCGATCGCACCATCAAAGCAATTATTCCCATGCGTGGAGGTTGGGGCTGTAATCGCATTTTACCTTTACTCAACTACTCGCTGATCCGCTCCCATCCGAAAATTATCATCGGTTACAGCGATATTACGACGCTGTTGTTAGCAATTAATGCCCGTAGTCAAATGATTACTTTTCATGGGCCAGTTGCTACATCTACCTGGAATCAGTTTACAGTGGATTACTTCAAGCGCATCTTATTTAATGGTGAAGCGGTAACTATGCAAAATCTCAACCCTAGCGAAGTGCGGGTGGAGATAATCGCACCGGGAAAGGCGAGGGGTAAACTTGTAGGTGGAAATTTATCAGTGCTATCAGCAATGGTAGGTTCACCTTACCTACCTACTTGGAACAAAAGCATTCTGTTTGTGGAAGAAGTTGGCGAGGATGTTTATCGTATAGATAGGATGCTGACGCAGTTAAAAACTGCTGGGATACTTAATCAAATTGCTGGCTTTATCTTTGGGCAATGCACTAAATGTAATCTTGGGGATGAACCGTCATTTACATTAATGCAAGTATTACAACAACACATACTTCCTTTAGGTATTCCTGCTTGGTATGGTTCAATGATTGGTCATATTAAGGATAAATTTACCTTGCCAATCGGTGTAGAAGTGGAAATAAATGCTGAACTTGGGACAATACGAATGTTAGAGGCGGCTGTTAACCTTGTGTAAATGAGGCAGGAGGTTGGAATAAAAATAGTGGCTCACATTTTATCTAAATTGCAAGCCACTAAATTGGAGATTTTGGTGTTCGTGACTTTAAATATATTTTCATAACCCACAAGTATGATATAAAACAGCTTTTGAGTATTAATGTATTACTACTTGCCAAATTTATTTAAACTAATTTTTGTAAATACTGTGACTAGTTTTTAGGAGTAAATATCAAAACTAAACTTAGCTAAATCAATACATACCATCAAACCTAGCTACTTTGATATGTTTATTAACACCTTACACTTAAATAAAATATCCTTATATTATTAAAGATTTATTTGCTTAAGTTGTAATACTCGACCCATCACTCTTTTAGAAGATAAAATCTATGCCAAAAGATTGATGAGAAGGAAATTTAAAAATGCCTAAATATTATTAAAGTCCTAATAAATTTGCAAATAAGTTTTTAGCTGTGCCGCTAAGGAGTAATAAATCTAGTTACAAAGCAAGTGTTGCAAAAATTGACAATAACAAAGTCTAAACTTTAAAACTGCTCTCATTGCAGAAAATCAGGAGATAATTATGGATACCGAATTACAGCAAGATCAGTATGTTGATACTGCCTCCCCAAACCAGATAGAAGCACTTAAAGGTTCAGAGTCTGGAAACTTGGCAATGTTGCCACCCGCCTCGCAAAATGAAGAACAATGGCAAAAAATTGGTAGCCAGATTTCTATATTTTTGGCAAAAATACCTGAGTACATAAGTAGATTCTACCAAGAATACAAATCGCTGATTATCAGCTTTGCGTTGCTTGTGATAACAGTTACGGGACTAAGAATTTTTCTGGCGGTACTCAACGCCATAAATGATATTCCCCTACTTTCTCCATTTCTCGAATTAATTGGACTTGGTTACACAATTTGGTTTACTTTCCGCTATTTGCTCAAAGATTCCACTCGGCAAGAATTAACAGCAGAAATTCGCTTGCTTAAAAAACAAATTCTAGGCATAGAAGAATCACAGACTTTAAGCTAACTAAAGTATCGTGGCGGATACATTGTATCTGAACTTTTGGTCAAGTAAAAAGTTGAGTTTTGCTTGACCATTGTATAAAACTGTAGATTATTGGTGTTCTTCTCTAACGAGACGCTACGCGTTGGCGGAAGCTTCTCGTAGAGATGCTGGTTCGATAAATGAAGCTTTTTAGCACTTTTGCGTAAGTCCTATCTTATACCACATTAGCTAAATTAGCCGGAAAAGAAAATGTATGATCAAGACAAATAGATTAGCTTCGCTGACAACAACAGTACTTCTTTCAACATTGCTAACAGTCCCGCTGCTTAATAGCTGCGGCGGAGGTTCCCAAAATGCTACGCCACCTCCAATTGACGATAGTATTGGTAGAAATTTAAATAATCGCGCCCCTGTAAATCAACCCCAAGCTAACAGGGGATTAAGTACAGGGCAGAAAGTGGCAATCTTGGCAGGAGCCGCTGGACTTTACTACCTCTACAATCAGCGAAAGAATGCCCAAGGAGTTGGAGCGCAGGGGAAACACTACCTTTCTAAGAATGGGCGTGTTTACTATCGAGATGCTCAAAATCGCCCAGTCTGGGTAACACCGCCACAAGAGGGCATTCGTGTTCCAGAGGAGGAGGCACAACAATACCGTGACTTTCAAGGATATAATAATAGTCCCACAGGGCGAGACTTAAGAGGTTTGGGTGCAAGTACTGCTCCGACAAATTAATTCCTGTAGAGATTATAAATAGATGGCGTTTAACCGTCATTCTATTTTTTAATAGAAGCTTTTTCCGTATTTAAAGTTAAAAGGAAATTTCGGGCAGTATGGTAACGTCCGCCCAGCTAGCGAAGACCCGTATGGCGATCCGGCTGACCAACAGTACCGCTAGTAACTTCAAGCAATTACAATCAGTGAAATCTTAAACTCATCATTGATAATTATGGTCAAGTAAAAAAATCATTTTTTTTACTTGACCACTTTTTATTAGATTAGTATCACCTGATGGAAAATCTCTTGCATTGTTAGTGGTTGTTTAAAGCGACGGAAGGCGGTTGAGACTTATATTTTGGCAAGGTCAAGTAGAAGAAACTTAGGCTTTATTTAATCATTGTAAATTACCTACGTGAGCAACTGATTGGTAGAAAAATAAAACAGTTAGTAAAAACATTTTCTGGGTTGATGCAGTCGAGACGGGTACACGTCAGGTTTCTCAAAAGAACTTGCCTAAGTTGCTCAATACACTGGAACTACACCTTCACAGGTATTGATTTGAACTAAACTTTTCTTTTTTCTCCGAGGTAATTTTTGCTACGTATTATTTATTGCAATTACGTCGGGAGGGGGGTTAGGTTTTTCGTGGGTTTTTCCATGACGTGAAAAGTCAGTCTTTATGTAAGGTTTCGCCAAAAGGCAGTATTCGTCCTGCTTCCTGCCTCTCTTGTTAATATTTTCATAGACAGTATGAATTTCTCCTCGCTATGTTACGACTAACTGAAGTAAAGCTCCCGCTCGATCATCCTGAAGATGAGATTAAGATTGCCATCCTCAAAAAGCTGCAAATCACGGACGAAGATTTGATCGGTTATTCCATCTTCAAGCGTAGCTACGATGCCCGTAAGAAAGGAGAAATCGCCCTTGTTTATATTCTGGATGTAGAAACGGCTCAGGAAACTCATCTACTCAAGCGCCTGAAAAAAGATCCTCATGTAATGATCCCGCCAGACATGAGTTATCGCCCAGTGGCAAAAGCACCAAGCAATTTGACGATTCGCCCCATCATCATTGGTACTGGGCCTTGTGGATTGTTTGCGGGTTTGATGCTGGCGCAAATGGGCTTTTGTCCAATCATTTTAGAACGTGGGAAACAAGTTCGCGATCGCACCGTTGATACTTTTGGCTTTTGGAAGAAAAAATCAGACTTCAACCCAGAATCTAATGCCCAGTTTGGCGAAGGTGGGGCGGGTACATTCTCCGATGGCAAACTCTATAGTCAAGTCAAAGATCCTCAGCATTATGGACGCAAGGTATTGACCGAACTTGTGAATGCGGGAGCCTCGCCGGAAATTCTCTATATCAATAAACCGCACATCGGCACATTTAAACTGGTGGGAATCGTCCAAAGTATGCGTGCCAAAATCGAATCCCTCGGCGGTGAAATTCGCTTTGAAAGCCGGGTGGAAGATATCAATATCGAAAATGGACAGGTGCGGGGAGTTACCCTCGCCAGTGGGGAATATATCGCCAGCGATTATGTAGTTCTCGCAGTGGGTCACAGTGCCCGCGATACCTTCCAAATGCTATACGATCGCGGGGTTTACATCGAGCCGAAACCTTTTTCCATCGGCTTTCGGGTCGAACATCCCCAGACTCTCATCGACAAATGTCGTTTCGGCGCTCAAGCTGGTCATAAGCTTTTAGGTGCTGCCAATTACAAACTGGTTCACCACTGCCAAAATGGTCGTTCTGTCTACAGTTTTTGTATGTGTCCGGGGGGTTTGGTGGTTGCAGCTGCATCAGAACCGGGGCGACTTGTTACCAATGGCATGAGCCAATATTCTCGCAATGAGCGAAATGCCAATAGTGCGATCGTTGTGGGCATCACACCTGAAGATTATCCGGGAAATGCCTTGGCGGGGATTGACTTTCAACGGCGCTTGGAAGAAAAGGCTTTTGAGTTGGGCGGTGGAACTTATGAAGCTCCAGGGCAGTTGGTGGGAGACTTTCTCAACCATCGCCCTTCTACAGCATTGGGAACGGTTAAACCTTCTTATACACCGGGGGTACATTTGGGCGATTTGAGTGAGAGTTTACCAGATTATGCGATCGCAGCTATCCGTGAAGCCCTTCCCGCTTTTGACAGACAAATCAAAGGATTTGCAATGGATGATGCCGTGTTGACTGGGGTAGAAACCCGCACGTCATCACCGATTCGGATTAAACGCAGAGAAGATTATCAAAGTTTAAATACAGTCGGTCTTTATCCAGCTGGTGAAGGCGCGGGATACGCAGGGGGAATCCTCTCGGCGGGTATCGATGGGATTAAGGTAGCGGAGGCGGTGGCTTTAAGTATTTTGAGGAATTGCGTAGTTTAAATTTAAAAAGTTTTTGCAACACAACTCGCACAGGCGTTGTGATGCCACTCAATGGAGTTGCGACAGGGTTTGATAGTCTGTGTAGCCATGTTCACTACCACCATAGAACGCCGTCACATCACTTTCGCTCAGGGGGGCATTGAGCCGTAGCCGATCCACTAAGTCAGGGTTAGAGATGAACAGTCGCCCGAAAACTATGGCATCAGCCCGCACGCTTGTAATTGCTTCATCACCTCGTTGTCGATCAAACCCACCCACAGCTATCAGTGTTCCTTGGTAAACGGAACGTAGGAGATCAATGGGGTTAAACTTCGGTGCAGTTCCTCTGGCGTAACCTCGGTCATACCCCACGTGCAAGTATGCCAAACCCAATGGACTGAGTGCTTTTGCGACATAGGTGTAAGTTTCGGCAGGATCGTCATCAAATGTGTCGTTGACTGTGAAGCCGGGGGCAATCTTGACCCCAATCTGCTCCGCTCCCCGGACGCTACACAGAGCATTGACTACTTCGAGCGTGAAGCGAGTTCGATTCTCCAATGTGCCACCATAGGCATCCGTGCGTTTGTTGGAGCTGCTGACTTGGAACTGGTTGGGTAGATATCCTGTTGCTGCATGAAGTTCTACACCATCAAAACCTGCTTCAATAGAGAGTTCTGCCGCTCTGCGGTACTCCTCTACTATTTCGGGTATTTCGTCCAACTCTAACGGACGGGGTATCTCGAAAGGGACTTTGCCATCCCAAATGTGAACTTCTTCGGACACCACCGGGACAGCCGAAGGTGCGATCGGTCGGGCATGGTTAGGTAATAAGGAGGAATGCGACACCCGTCCAGCGTGCATCAGTTGCACAAATATCCGACCTCCAGCAGCATGAACTGCATCTGTCACTTTTCGCCAGCCTGCAACCTGCTCCTCGTTGTGCAACCCAGGACAGTTTGTGTAACCTCGCCCCATTGGACTTGGATGCGTCCCTTCCGTAATAATGAGTCCTGCCGAAGCTCGCTGTGTGTAGTATTCAACCATTAGGGGGGTAGGTACACATTCAGTAGTTGCCCGGAGACGGGACATCGGAGACATGATGATGCGGTTGGGAAGGTCAAGCGAACCTAGTGTAACTGGAGTGAACAGTCCTGATTTTTCTGGCATTGGCATTTTTCCTCTTCTAGAATCAGAGCGCTAGCGAGTCCACGAGCATCTACCTGTGGCGGTAAACTACGCTCTACCGACAACCTCAATAATACTGCCCTACAGATAATTTCAGGGTAACTGAATCTGGAACGCTGACAAATAGCTCTGATTAGTTGTCTCCATAGATCGCCTTGCTGCATCACTATTTATTATATGGAAAGCTTGCATATAATCTTTTTCTTGATGACGAAAAATAGAGCATTACAGCCAACGCCTATCATTTGCCTTTTACACCATTATCTGGTATTGCCAATATCAATTTTAATATCAAGCCCCACCTAGATACTTTCGAGGCAGGGCTTTGATTTTTATGGCTGGAGTGGATATGCAATCATGCATCAAGTGCGATGGCGTACACGCCCGCCGTAGGCGATCGCACTGGGGAATTTAGCCGAACGTTAAAGCTGGTTCTTCACAGAAGTTAAATACGGCTGACTCACTTTCTGATTCATCTTCAAATACAGCAGATATATACCATTCACAGGGCGAATCATTCGTATATTCAGCCCAAGCAATTGTTATTGTTTCACCCGATGGAATCCCTGAATCACTCAAGGTAAATGAAGCCCACTCTTCATCATCGACAGATACCCACAACTCTGTAATTGCTTGTTCGGTATCATTGGTAACGGTAAACGTGAATTGGTCTGACATAAATAGCCCCTTAGCTATAAATAAATTGTAGGTTGTCAGTCACCGATTATACTGCCACTTTTTTTAACCGTTGTCATCATAACTGCCAAAATATAGACTAATAGGTGGTTTCAAGCTTTTTGTGACTAAATTTAAATTTGTTAAAGAGTATTAAAAATATCACAGGTAAGACGCGATTCATCGCGTCTTTGTCTTAATACAATTCATATTTCATTAACTGACAAGGCAACGTTCCGTTGTACACGGCTATTCGTTGGGATGATTTTAGCCCTATCGATTGAGACAGTTCCTTGTTGCCACTCAGGACAAACGCAGTCCACCCTTTAAAGCGTTGTTTCAGTACATCGCCCAAAAGTTTATAGAACGCCCCTAAATCGCTATCTCGTCCCAGCCGTTCGCCATAAGGCGGATTGCAGAATAAAATCCCACTGTCTGCGGGGGCGACAACATCAGCAAGTTCCATTTGAGAAAACCATACATGATTATCAACGCCGCAGTTTTGAGCATTGTTAATCGCTTGCTCAATTATATTTTCATCGCGATCGCTTCCCCAAATAGGCGCAGGCAGGGTATCTATTTGGCTATCTTTAGCTTCTTGGAGAAGTTTTTCTAAAAGGGACAGGTCAAAATCGAGCCAATTTTCAAATCCAAAGGATTCACGAAATAGCCCTGGTGCGATGTTGAGAGCCTTTAAGCTAGCTTCTAGAGGTAAAGTGCCAGATCCACAGAGAGGATCGTAAAACATCTGGTTTGGCTGCCAACCCGAAAGTTGAATGAGGGCAGCAGCTAGAGACTCCTTGAGAGGGGCTACTCCAACCGCAGGGCGGTAGCCTCGGCGGTGCAGACTATTTCCAGAACTATCGAGTTTAACGGTACAAAAATCGCGTTCAATATGAACATTGACCCGCACATCTGGGTCATGAAGTTCCACATTTGAACGCTCACCCAGATTTTCTTTCTGTTGGTCAACGATCGCATTTTTGACCTGTAGAGATGTGAAGTGGCTGTGGTTGAGGCGATCGTTTTTGCCCGTGACATTCACCGCCAGCGTCATGTCTGGCGTGAGATAGTTTTGCCAATCAATAGCCTGAATGCCGCGATAGAGATCCTTAGCATCAAGGCATGGAAACTCATGGATATGCACCAAAATGCGGAACGGTAGCCTAGCCCAGAGGTTGACACGATAAAGCAGAGTGCGATCGCCCTCAAAGGCTACACCGCAAAATCCTGGCTCTACGGAGTGGGCACCCAGTTGCTCTAACTCCTGAGCCGCCAGGGTTTCTAATCCGCGAGCAACCGTTGCAAAATAATTCATAATTCGTAATTAATGGCTACTAGTAACTCAATTTATTGCTGGAGATAAAAAACATTATTTCTTTTTCAGAGAGGCGACTTTTTGAACGAAGATTAATCTAGAAATTTCTAAAATCAATCATTGTCTGACGATAAGTATCTGGTAAACCTGTATCAAAACACTTCCCTTTAACAACATATCCTGTCATTCCCTCTTCCTGAGACAATCTATCAAGACAAGATGTTAACTGAAATTCGCCTCGTTCTCGGAAATTTTGGTTGATGTGTTCTGCTAAAAAGTCAAAAATTTTCGGCGTTAGTAAATACAAACCAAATATACATAAAAACTCATTTTCTGCCATTCTCTGTACGCGCAAATATTGTTGTGCAAACTCAATAGTAGGTTTTTCATAGAGTTGTGTAACTTCTAAAATAGAGTTTAACTCTTGCCAAACTCCTGCTACACATCCAGATGTATGAAGATTTTCGGCTGGCGTTGTAGTTAAGCTAACAACGCTTTGATGAACTTGTTCATAAACATCTAAGAGTTGACTAGCACAAGATTTTTCAATATCAGATGCATAAATGTGGTCGCCCAACATGAGTAAAAACGGCTCATTTTGCACCCAATCTTTGGCACAAAATACCGCGTGGCCATAGCCTAATTGCTCTTCTTGTAACAGAATGGTAATTCTGCTACCTAAATCTTCGAGATATCGGCTATATTCTTGATTATGCGGTGAAAGTTTATCTAAAAGCTCTTTTTTGGGTGGGTTTTTCAATAAATCTTCAAAGATTTCTTTGTCATCTGGCTGCACCACAATCCCTACTTCTGCAATTCCAGCACTAATCGCCTCTTCAATAATTGCTAAAATTACAGGTTTTGCCCTACCATCTCGATCGATAATCGGGAAAAGTTCTTTTTTCACAACCTTGCTAGCTGGAAACAAACGAGTACCGAAACCAGCTACCGGAATTACAGCTTTTCTAACTTTATTTTTTTGCATAAATGCCTTGTCACCCCAACTTTTCAAACAACTCCGCCAACACCACATTAGAAAACAAAAAGCCTTGGGGATCAATCAAACGCAACCTTCCCTCTGCAATTTCTACCCAACCATTCTCAAAATATTCTTGCAAATACTTGCAAATTTCCTCTACTTTCTTTTCGCCAAAGGCCTCCGCCAACGCTGCCAAACTCACACCCTCCGCTAAACGCAACCCCAACATTAACGTTTCTAACAATACTTCCTTTGGGGGAGTCACATCACAATCAATCACACCGCCAGCTTGCACCCACTGGTAATACTCCTTAGTTTTGCGCGGACGAGTGAAGCGTTTGCCGTCAACATAACTCGCTGCACCCATACCAAAGCCGTAATAAGGGCGATTTTCCCAATAAACTCGATTATGTCGGCATTGATGACCAGGTTGAGCATAATTAGAAATTTCATAATGCTCATAACCTGCACTAGTTAAAACCTGCTGCCCCATCTGGTACATTTTGACTGTGGCTTCATCCGTGGGTAAAGGAGTATCACCAGGTTTGTAGTAACGACCAAAGGCTGTACCTGGCTCAATAGTGAGATCGTAGATGGAAATGTGAGTGGGTGCGATCGCCACCGCTTTTAAGAGAGAATCCTGCCATTGATCCAAAGACTGATGCGGCAACCCAGAAATTAAGTCTAAGCTAAATACGGGAATCTCCACTTGGTGAATCAGTTCCACAGCTGCAAAAATATCTGCAACTGAGTGCGATCGCCCCGCCCTCTGCAATAATTCTGCTTGAAAGGCTTGTACACCCAAACTTACCCGGTTTACGCCCGCACTGTGATAGCCTGCTATATGGGCTAAATCAAAGGTGGCTGGGTCAATTTCCATAGAAATCTCTGCACCAGTTGCAATCCCAAAATGCTTTTGTAGCTCTCTCAGTATACGTTGTAGCTGCTCTGTTGATAACAGCGAAGGAGTACCACCACCGAAGAAAATTGTCTTCAGGGGTTGACCAAATGCTGGAGTCATGGCAATTTCTTGACATAGCACCTCAACATATTGGGAAATAGTACCAGATGTTTCGCCCCGCAAGCGATCGCCCACAACAGACACCGGGAAATCACAATAAAAGCACCGCCGTCTGCAAAAAGGAATATGCAGATAAGCAGAACTCACAATTCCAGAAATACTAAATTTTTGACTCATTTTGAGAAAAGTTTGGAGTTAACCCAACTGCAAATTAGAGACAATAAAAATGAGGTAACAATTCAGGAGCCAAGAGCCAAGAGCCAGAATAATCGCAAAATCAAGCGCGCAATAACTTCTTGATTTTATTAAACTTATTAAAGTTGGGTATCAAAGTCTTCTGGATTCTAAATTCTTACAAAATAAGTAGTTTATTTACAAATTTTTGTTGTTTTACAAAGAAATAATGAAAAATATTAAGATAAGAGCCTTTAGTTATAATAATTGCAGATATTGTCAGCCTAAACCCTTAGTGTAAGTCAATATTCATTAGTCTATCTTACCGATACAATAAAAAATACTTAACTGGATCGGTGAACACAGTTGTAGGAAAACAAGACAACCATGCTTGACGCAATTATCATTTTCTCATTTATCCTCGCAGCGTCGGGAATAGGGTTCTACAGCATTGAACTACTACCCAATGGGGCGCTAGATCAGGTAACGAATCTAGAAGCTTTACGCCTAGTTGTTGCCGTCTTTGCCGCTATTATTGGTGGTGCGATCGGGCTGAGTTTCCAGACGACATATCGTCGTTTGGAGGCACAAGTTAAAGAAATGCCTCTAGAAGTAATTTTAACGCGTGCGATCGGCTTAGTGATTGGGCTATTGTTAGCTAACCTCATGCTAGCCCCACTATTTTTACTACCCATCCCGGCGGATTTTGGATTTATTAAGCCATTGGTGGCAGTTGTCGGTAGTATTATCCTATCTGTCACTGGCATGAATTTGGCAGATACCCACGGGCGAGGCTTATTGCGGTTCATCAATCCCAACACCGTCGAATCGATGGTAGTGGAAGGAACATTAAAACCAGCCAATACCAAAGTTTTAGATACTAGCTGTATTATTGATGGTCGTATTGAAGCCTTACTAGAAACAGGGTTTTTAGAAGGACAAATTCTCGTACCGCAGTTTGTCTTGCAAGAACTTCAACAAGTAGCCGATGCTAGCAAAGATCAAAAGCGGGTGCGGGGAAGACGAGGGTTAGAAATTCTCAACCGCATTAAGGAAGATTACCCCGATCGCATCCTGATTAATGGAGTTGACTACGACGATATTCCCACAGTAGATGCCAAATTAGTCCGCTTCGCCCAAGAAATCAGCGGTACATTGTTAACCAACGACTACAACTTGTCTAAAGTCGCCAGCGTTCAGAAAGTACCAGTTTTGAACGTAAATGATTTAGTGAACGCCGTTCGTCCCAGTTATTTACCTGGTGACAACCTGGATTTAAAAATTCTCAAGGAAGGCAAAGAACCCAGTCAAGGCATTGGCTACCTAGACGACGGCACAATGGTTGTTGTTGAAGAAGGCAGCAATTATGTGGGTGGTGAACTACGAGTAGTAGTCACAAGTGCTTTGCAAACTACAGCAGGAAGAATGATTTTTGCCAAACCCCAAGCTTCAGCATTGGCGTGAAGGAAATGTCCGGTGCAATTAGAGTTAAATTGTGCGTAGCGCAGCATCGGTGCAGGTTGACTGCACCGATTATTTTTTAATTTGGATTCATCAGACTCAGTTATAGCAACGGACAAGGAGGTGAGGACATTAACTGATGATAAAACCTTATACAAATAGACTTTCAACCCAGTCCCCAGTCCCCTGCTATATCTGTAAATACTGTTGTTGCTTCTCGTAGAGAGCTAAGAATTAATTAAACTGGTGTTATCAATAATGAGCAACAAAACACTTGTAGAGACGGCGATTTATCGCGTCTCAGAAACCAAAAAATTGTTGACAATTGTCAAAATTCATAGGTATTTTTCCATTACATAGTTTTGAAACCAAACTCCCCGCAGTTCTACTTGCTGTTCCCTGACTACGCTAAATCCCATGTTTTCAAAAAATGGCTTCGCAGTAATACTCGCTTCTGTATATAGCCGTTTAATTCCTTGGAATTTGGCAGCATCTTCTATATGAATTAAGAGTTTTGAGCCAATACCCTTTCTTTGGTATTTGCTATGACAATAAAAACAATCAATGTGACCATCTGGTTCTAATTCTGCAAACCCAACTATCTCACCATTATTGTCAGCAATATAGGGAAGCTTGGCTTGTAATCTTTTGTGCCAAACTTCATAATCCATATTTTCGGGTGCCCAAGCATTGACTTGTTCTTGGGTGTAATCGCAAATATTGATTTCATGAATTGTATCGTAGAACAGTTTCATGATTGCCTTGGTATCAGATAGTCTATATTCTCTGACTAACATATTGAAGTCTAATTTTCATAAATCTCTAACGGCAAATTATCAGGGTCTTTAAAAAAAGTAAATTTTTTACCTGTAATTTCGTCAATTCTGATATTCTCTGTTTCTACACCTTGCGAGTTTAAGTAAAAAACAGTTTCCTCGATATCATCAACTTGAAAAGCAAGATGTCTTAAACCACAAGCCTCTGGACTACTAAATCTTTGCGGGGGATTTAGGAAAGAGAATAACTCTATTTGATCATTTTCTCCAACTCGTAAATCTAATTTATAAGAATTTCTCTCGGCGCGAAAAGTCTCTTGAATAATCGAAAAGCCTAAAGTTTCAACATAAAATTTTTTGGAGCGATTATAGTCAGAACAAATAATAGCTATATGATGAATGCCAGTGGTTTTCATGTGTAATTCTCAAGCTATTGGCGTGGAAATTAAAAAAGCTTATGGCTTTCTTGAAACTTTATATTTAATAAGCTTTATATTGAAATAATCTGGATTTTCGTTACTCGATGCATTGGTTTAGTTGGCTTTTCAGTAGTGATCATTTGATCGGCTTTAATTTGCAAAGCAGCCGCCACATGAAGTGCATCCATCGCAGCTAAACCGTAAGTACAGGCAATTTCAGAAGCATTCTGCATAATTTGCTCTAAGATAAGTTGCCCAGTGGATAACAGCACTAAAAAATGTTTCGTAAAATTCTGCTTCGTCTTGTTGCTTGTTAAAAGTTGCTTTAGGCAAGACTTCCAGCTGAACGAAGCTACTTGAGGCAAACTCCCGATTTTCATCGTTAAGAATCTGATTCGCTCTGATGCTGACTGGCTGAATGCCACAGAAAGCGCTGATCAGTACACCAGAGTCTATGTAAGTCTTCTTACGACTCACGGAATCCACCGCGACGTTCAGCACGTTCAAGTTCAATTTCGTCTTCGTTGAGAAGTTGCAATCCAGCAGCGATCGCTCGTTGTCGGATCGACCATAATTTTTTAGCTAAGGGTGTTTGTGGCACAAAATTAGATTCGGTGGGTGTTGTTTCTGGCTCAGATTTAAGTAGTTCAACAAACTCCAAAACTTTTTGTTGCTTTTGGGGTGTGAGTTCTCGCCAGTGTTCAAGTAGTTCAACTTCATTACCCATAAGTACAACGCTCGTGAATGATTTTTCTATTTTAGTGGCACAAGCCTTATTTCCTGTTCCCTGCTATAAAATTTTGCTTGGAGTAGAATCGTCTTTTATCAACTTGGCATGAAACAATATACATTGACGATGATTTTCGCAAGGAGCTAGAGTTACTTCCATGCGATTGAGATCGCATTACCAGCAATCTCAATCGCATGAATGGACAACCCTCTATTCGTAATCTTCGGCTTACCGTTCGTCGGGTGATTGAGTTATTAGCTACCTACCCTAATCGTGAAGAATTGCTTCAGGAGTTTCCCGAATTAGAAGATGAAGATATTCAGCAAGCCTTAATTTTTGCATCGTCCTACTTGAGCGATCGCTATTCCTGTGAGTGGTGATAGGCGATCGCCTCAATTATCTATCTGCTAAAGGCTTTGCGGTATGCGATCGCATCAACAATCTATCTCCTGAAGGCGATCGCTATTCCTGTGAGTCGTGATTTCTGGGCGATCGCTCTTTTGCTCTTAATATATCGTATATTAGGTATTGGAGCCTAGATAAAATGTCTAGACTTTTAAACTTCATGTAATTACTACAAGAATTTAACCGTGATTACAAATGCTAGTAGCCTTACCCTTGGCGCTCTCCGTCAAACTTTTGGCTTGAGACTAGACTCTAGCGATCGCTTTTTTGATGAATGGTTAAATAATGCGCCGACTCTAACCGAAGCGGAACTACAAGGACTAGATCGCCTCACTCGAAACTATAACTATCTCAGTCAAGAAGAACCACCTCTCGAAGAAATTGTTAAGCTTGTAGTTATATCACCATTGCTAGATTTAGCAGGTTTCTATCAGTTTCCTTTTTTGGTAAAAGCAGAAGTAAGTACCAATATCGAAGTTGCAGACGAAGCTAATGCTATTGCAGTTCAAGGCAGGATTGATATTTTGGTGATTCAAGATAGTTTTTGGATTTTGGTAATCGAGTCAAAGCCTGCAAGACTAGACGTTACGGCGGGAATTCCCCAAGCACTTACTTATTTGTTGAGCGCTCCCAACTTACAGTCAAGTTGTTATGCAATGGTTACAAACGGAAGAGAAGTATTGTTTTTGAAATGCGATCGCCACCAAAATGTCCCTCAATATACTAGATCCCATACTTATCGGTTACTTGAAAATACATCAGAACGTATCCAAGTTTTGCAGGGACTTAAACAAATTGGGGCTTATATTGGCGATTTGAGGAGTTAGGCGATCGCTATTCCTGTGAGTCATAATTTTTAGGCGATCGCTTAATAATTATTGGTCTTTGCTACAAGAAGTTGGCGATTACGAAGCTAAAAACTGTCTGCCAGCAATGAACTTGATACGCAGAACAAAGCTTCGTTTAACCACTGAACCGTCAATTCCTTGTAAGTACTGTTAGTCATTTTTTTCGTCATGCAGTGAACTGTTGAACAAACTGTCTTGCTACCTCAAGTTCAGGGTCATTCTTTAAGTCTTTTGCTAGCACTTCACTTACCCATTTCGGCCCGTGGTTTCCGATACTTTTAACGAAACCTTCTAATTCACCTACTTCTAAAACTAGTAGGCCAATAGATTTAAGTTTTATTTGTAATCTGTCAAATGCTTGAGTTGCGTCTCCATTAGGGATAAATGGTTTACCTACTTCCTTAGCATGTGCCCAAGCAGAAGCTTTTTTTAAAGACTTCTGAATTTGTCTAATCTTTTCCAAAGGAAAGATTTGCTCTTTCGTACTCTCAAAAATTTCTTCAATTTCATTTTTCAGTTCTGTTGTTTGCAATTCAGGTCTTTTTTTATCAATGGAATTCTTGACAATTCTCCAATCTTTTTCTATATCCTGCCAATCCCCTCCTAGTTCACTATAAATATTCTGTAACGGATTACTATCATTTAAAATATCAAAGTCTGAAACAACTTTCATTGGAACATTTAGCTTCTTTAATGATTTTATTACTACTGGAATTCTATGCTTGCCGCCGCAATGAATAAAAAGAATATCAGGGAGAATCTCATTTGTATTGTCGTAAAGACTAGATAGAATTGCCGAATATAATCTACAATCAGAATCACTTTCACAAATAACTACATTGGTATGGAAAAGTCCATTAAGTACGTTAGAATGTCTCAGTAACGAGTCATTCCAAATACTTTTAATGTCTTGACTATCCAGAACACTTACTGTATTGATTGACCCGCTTCGTTGAATTCTAACGATTCTCAAATTAGAAACATTTGCATCAAGTAATCCTTTTAAAAAATCTTCGCTATGAGTCGCCAAGAATAGTTGTCTCTGGGAAGGTAAATTTTTCGCTAACATTTTCCCTAAAAGTCTTGCCTGAGGTGGATGAAGAAATGCTTCTGGTTCATCAATGAAAAGCATAGAATAATGAGAAATAAAGGCTGTGAGCAAAACCCCGACAAAACTTCTCATTCCGTCTCCTTGTTCATCCAGACGAGCTAGTTTTTCAATCTCATTCAAATAGTTAATTGAAATTCTATCTTCACCATTAGGCAAAACTGGTTTTTCTCCTACATAAAGTGGCACCTCACTTCCAGCATTTCTATGAACAATAAGGTCTGTTCCAAATGCTTGTTTAAAATAATTACTGAATTCGGATTCTAAGTTGTCATTTTTCTGAAGAAAATGAATTGGATGTTGAATTGGTTCAGTAATTAATTTAATATTAGGGGCGGGATTTGCTGCTTTCAGCCTATCTTCTGTTCCTAACATATTTGCAAAAACTGCCGTTAATTCGCCTAAGCCATTGTCAGAATTAATCCAAAAGCCTTCAATACTAGGTCTATAAATATTAAAACCAAAACCTTGAAGCTGAGGCTCTGGATTGCCTTGATATTTCTCTATAGATATTTTTTCTAGAAAAGATTTAAAACCCGCTTCATCACCTTCCTTGCAAATTGTTAAATCCCTTAGAACTTTTGCGTTTTGTTTACCATTGAATTTTGACTTTAAAAGGCTTAATGACTCTTTCAAGGTAGCACTTTTTCCAGCATTATTTGGTCCAACAAATACTACTATTTCATTCGCCTTTAGTACAATCTTAGTGCCATCGTTAAACTCTATTTCGCTTATCGAAATTTTTGTCATATAGCAATCTGAAATGAGTTATATAGCGGTTCCCGACCTAGTGAGGTACGTTTTCAAAGCTACTAACCTTGGTAAATAAGATTTAGGTGTACCTCAGTAGACCAGGAAACGCTACAGCTTAATTGACTTATGTGAAAACGCCCAAGATAATCGTTACCCAATTACAAAGCGGACGATTAAAATTGGAGTTGTAACGCAACTGCGGTTTAAGTACAGCTTGTTTAGGCAATTTAATAGTTAAACAAGCCGTTTGGATAAACTACCACAGGTTATACTCTAAGTCAAACGCGATCGCCTCAATTATCTATCTGCTAAAGGCTTTGCGGTATGCGATCGCTATTCCTGTGAGTCGTGATTTTTGGGCGATCGCCTCAATTATGTAACTGCTAGAGGTTTTGCTGATAACTTAAGAACAAGGAAATAGGCGATCGCGTAACATAGAATTATAACTGACTTCAAAACAGCAAATTATATGCTAGAAGCAAATATACGCGACAACCAAGAGCTTTCTCAGCTAATCCAACAAGCCAACTCTAAGCGAGAAGCGATCGCCTTAGTCCAAGAAGGGCAACCAAAAGCAGTGCTGTTAAGTTTCATCAGAGGTTTGACTTACTAAATTGGCTTGTTTATTTAAGTAATTCACGTATTTATTTTGGTGTATCGTTTATTTGTAGTTAATTAATTCTGCTTAATTTTTGCATCGTCCTACTTGTGCGAATTCAAAACAGTTACTATTCCTGTAAAACAGTCTTTGATACAATCCTAGTTTTCTTCAGGTCAGCTTCAGAAAGTTGTTCCCCAGCTTGCAGGCGAGTGGCGGAAGTTTGCAATACTGTCGCCGCCCCTTTATCTCCTATTTGTAAAGCGGTTTTGGCTGCTGTTTGTAGCATCGTGGCTGCACCTGTGCGATCGCCTTGTTGCAATTTCGCCTCGGCTAACTGGGTTTGCCGATACTTCGCTAATGCTAAAATAGACTGTTGCACCTGGGGATTAGATGTCGGTTGATACGCCCGCACTACATCTGCATACACTGGCATCAAGGGCGAAAGTAAACCTTCTTCGTTAACCAATGGGTCATCATAACGGATTTGCAGATGCGCGATCGCTCGTTTACCTTCTGGCAATTGTCCCAAATAAATGTTTGCCAAAACTACCCGTTCTACATCCTGCATCAAATCTCCCAAACGGACAGCAAAGCTACCATCAGCTTCCGGTTCTACTGGTAACTCGATTGTGTCTGGGGCAACTTGGGCAATGGGTTTCAATTCCGCTAATCGGACATTGGGCACTAGAGATAACAGCAAATAGGCATTAGTTAGCCCAATCGATTGAATCCTTCCAAACAGTCGGCTAAATTGCTCTACAGCTTGTTCAGGATGTTCAATATGGGCTAAAGTGCCACCACCGACATCGGCAATTTTTTCTAATAAATCCTGATTCCAGCTATTGCCAAATCCGAGAGTGTTGATCGTTAGGTTCAGCTTGGCAGCCTTTTGCGCCAGTTTGAGACAGCGTTTATTGTCATCTCGCCCAATATCCCACTTCCAAATCCGCAAAGCGCTTTCACCATGACCATCTGTCAGCAAAAACGCCTGGGAAACAGCGCCTCTTGTGCCCTTCATCAATTCTGTAATTCCCAGTTCCAAACCATCAGCGATCGCAGTGCCGCCGCTAGCAGTCAGTTTGCTTTTTATTTGAGATTTGATGCTTTCGGGGTCTTCGATCGCTTGGTTAGGGATAATGACTTCCGCAGAACCGGAAAAAGCCACAACTGAGATGCGATCGCCTACTTTCAAACGATCGATTAATCCTTCCACTGCCTGAATCACCGTTTTAATTGGTTGTCCATGCATGGAACCACTTTTATCCAAAATCAAGCAGAGATTAAGGGGCAGATTTTGGTCAGACTCACCAGCGATGGCAAAAATTGTAATTGCCAATTGACGTTGGCTACTTGTTTGAGCCACATCAACATTATTGTCATTTAACGCCGAGAGCAATTTAACTTTCATTGAGGAGGGGTATCTTGCAAAATTGTTTTGGAGACAATTCTGGTTTTCTTGCGATCGCTTTCAGATAAATCTCCACCAGATTGTAGCTGGGTGGCAGAAGTTTGCAACACCGTCGCCGCCCCAGTATCTCCCATTTGCAAGGCAGTTTTCGCAGCCGTTTGTAACATTGTCGCCGCACCAGAGCGATCGCCCTGTTGTAATTTCGTCTCGGCTAGCTGGGTTTGGCGATACTTCGCTAATGCTAAAATAGAATGCTGCACCTGGGGATTCAGGTCTGCTTGGTAATTTTTGACTACATGGGCATAAACTGGGATATTTGCTGTAACTAAACCTACTTTGTTGGCAGATGGATCGTCGTAGCGGACTTGCACATTAGCGATCGCTTGTTCACCTGTTGGCAATTGTCCCAAATAAATATTAGCTAAGATTACCCGTTCTGCATCTTTCATTAAATCTCCCAACCTTACTGCAAAACGTCCATCAGCTTCTTGTTGCAGTGGTAACTCAATTGTGTCTGGGGAAACTTGAGCAACCGGTTTGAGTTCCGCTAACCGGACATTGGGCATTAGAGAGAATAACAGATAAGCGTTAGTCAATCCCACCGTTTGAATGCGGCTAAACAGGCGATTAAACTCCTCCTCTGCCTGTTCGGGTTTTTGAATATAAGATAAAGTACCTAAGCCAGCATCGGCAATTTTTTCTAAAACATCTTGGTTCCAGTTGTCACCAAATCCCAAAGTATTTAAAGTCAAATTATAGCTAGCAGCCAATTGGGCGAATTTTAAACAGCGATTGTTATCACCGTGTTCATTTTCCCCGTCGGTTAACAAAAAGGCTTGGGAAACAGTATCTTTTTTGCCCTTTGCCAACTCCTCAATCCCCAAGCGCAGTCCTTCATCAATTGCAGTTCCACCATCGGCGGCTAGGCGGTTAATTTGCTGTTTGATTTTCTCTGGATTTTCGACACTTTGACTAGATACTAAGACTTTGGCACGGTGATCGAAAACTACCACACTGAGGCGATCGCCAGGATTGAGTCTATCCACCAGACGATTCGCTGCTTTTTTGACCGTTTCTAGCGATCGCCCATTCATCGAACCACTATGATCGAGAATTAAGCATAAATTCAACGGTACATGGCGGTCTTGAGTCTCTGCGATCGCCGAAATCGAAACTCCTAACTGACGCTGACTGTTCAGTTGATTCGCGTCCAAATTACCATCATTCAAGGCAGGCTGCAAGCTAACCTTCATAACTTAAAGTCCCTATTCAGGATATACATATAAAAAAATAACTTCAAAGCACTACTTTAACTCTACGGAAAACCTATCTAACACAAATACACTAATATAATCAGAATATCTTAGAAGCCAAGCATTGGCAGATGCGAAGCCACCTTCAGCATTAGGGAGAAATCCGCACCTTGAGGGAGGCGTGCATCGCGCTAGGATGTATTACAGTTAACGGCATAGTTTCAGGCGATCAGTTGCTATGGACATTTCCCCAATCAAAGCTGTTCAAGCCCCATATTACGGCGATAGCTCTTACCGGACACCACCGCCAGATTTACCTTCCCTCTTATTGAAGGAGCGAATCGTCTATATTGGGATGCCTCTGGTGCCTGCTGTCACCGAATTAATCGTGGCCGAATTGCTGTTTTTGCAATCCGACGACCCGGAAAAACCGATTAAAATCTATATCAACTCTACCGGCACTTCCGGTTACAGTGGCGAACCTATTGGCTTTGAAACCGAAGCCTTCGCCATTTATGACACCATGAAATATATCAAGCCTCCTATCCACACCATCTGCGTCGGTTCCGCGATGGGTATGGCAGCAATGCTACTGAGTGCTGGTACAAAAGGTTGCCGTGCTAGTTTGCCTCACTCCTCAATTATCCTGCATCAGCCCAAGAGTTACGCCCAAGGTCAAGCAACGGATATTCAAATTCGCGCTAGGGAAGTTTTGGTAAATAAAGGGGCGTTAGTTGATATTCTACATCGCACCACTGGACAGGCTCCAGAAAAAATTACTAAAGATATGGATCGGCTGTTGTATCTAACACCCTATGAAGCGAAGGAATACGGACTAATTGACCGAGTTTTTGAAAAAGAAGAACTCGCAAATCCCCC
Source organism: Nostoc sp. NMS8 (assembly GCF_017115045.1). GTDB lineage: Bacteria > Cyanobacteriota > Cyanobacteriia > Cyanobacteriales > Nostocaceae > Nostoc. The sequence goes on from NZ_JABXKK010000106.1 coordinate 60,775, forward strand.
ACTCCCTGCCAGTGTTCTTTAATTTGTCTTTTGTCATTTGTCCTTTGTCCTTTGTTAATAACCAAAAATTATTAATGTTAACGACCAATGACCAATGACCAATGACTAATGACCAATGACTAATGACTAATTAAAAACGGAGTAAGTAAGTTATGCCTATAGGCGTTCCTAAAGTTCCTTACCGGATGCCCGGTGGACAATATACAGATTGGATTAGCATCTACGATCGCCTTTACCGGGAACGGATTATTTTCTTGGGGCGAGATATTGATGATGAAATCGCCAATCAAATTATTGCTGTAATGCTGTATCTGGACTCAGACGATCCAGGTAAAGACATTTATTTATACATCAATTCTCCCGGTGGGATGGTTACATCTGGCATGGCGATTTTTGACACCATGCAACATATCAAATCAGATGTAGTAACTATTTGCGTAGGTTTAGCTGCTTCAATGGGGTCTTTCCTGCTGGCAGCTGGCACCAAAGGCAAACGGCTAGCATTGCCTCACTCACGGATTATGATTCACCAGCCTTCAGGTGGCACCCGTGGACAAGCAACCGATATCGAAATTGAAGCTAGAGAGATTCTACGGATTCGTCACCAGCTTAATGGTATCTATGCCGATAAAACAGGTCAGACCATAGAAAAAATTGAAAAAGATATGGATCGCGACTTTTTCATGTCTGCCGAAGAAGCTAAAGAATACGGTTTAATCGACCGTGTGATTGAAGAACGAACCTCGGTAATAACTGGGGAGTAGGGAGGCAGGGGGCAGAGGGGCAGGGAGCAGGGGAAGAATTCTAAATCCCCGTCCCCAATCCCCAGTCTCTTCTTTAAACAAACTGTCAACATTGAACTTTAAAAAAGCAAATTAGCCCTTATTATTGATAGTTCAGGCATAAAGCTGATAGCTGATAGCCTCTAGCTGCATATTCGATAGCTCATAGCTCAAGATGGATCTTGGAGATTGCTACCGTTTATTGGGTTTAAGATCGGGAGCTTCTTTTGCTGACATCAAAGCGTCTTATCGACGACTGGCGCAGCAATATCATCCCGATATCAACCCAGATGACAACAAAGCCAAAGATAAATTTATTGCCTTAACAGAGGCTTACAAACTCCTGCTGACAGTAGTACTGCCAGACGAAACTGCTGCACATTCAAGTCAGGTGTCAACATCTGGGCATGATGATACCAAAACAACGCAGCGGCAGAAAACACCAGTAACAACGGTGACAAGCCAAGAATCAGGGAAACCAAAGCCGCCTAATCTGTTGGAAATAGAAGAACGGCTGAAGTGGAAGACTTATGAGCAATTGCAGCGATTTTTGCAAGAAAGACGATTTCCCCAAGCGATCGCCCTGGCGGAAGCTTTAGCAGATCGGTTGTCAACAGATGCAGAAGTTCGCCAATGGCTAGCGATCGCTTATCAAATTTGGGGACGGGCGTTAATTTCGGAAAAACAACTGCTTAAAGCCAGAATTTATCTCAAAAAAGCTTTGAAGACAGACCCCCATAATAAAAGTCTTTGGTATGAAGTCCAGCGCGATTTTCAACGTTTAGAACAAATTTTTTAAAGGTTACAAATTTTTCAATCTCCTTTTCATGTCTAAGAAGGGAATGCTTTTTGTTGCGGTTCTGCTGCTTAGACGGAAGGCGGGAGCCTTCTAAAAGGCATTCCCAGTCTCCGAGTGAGAACGAGGTTACGAATTATCATTCAATCCAAAATCCAAAATCTAAAATCCAAAATTAGTTTCGCCATTCGCGCAACACTTTTCCCAAGATAGCAATTCCTTCGACAATCTTCTCCGTTGTTTGAAAGCTAAAAGCTAGTCTGATGGCATCATCTCCCTGGCCATTGGCATAGCAACGAGTTCCTGGCAGAAAGCTGATGCCGTATTCATTGGCAGCTGCTAAGAGTGCTTTGGCGCTGATATGTGGTGGCAATTTACACCAAACGAAAAAGCCGCCACCTGGTCGCAAAGCAACTACATCACTGGGAAACTCTTGAGCGATCGCTTCTAACAACAAATTACATTTATGCTTGTAGCAGGCGATTAGTTCCTGAATGTGATGATCTAGTTTGCCTGTGGCACAGTAGCGGGCAACCACATGGCTAACAAATGGCCCCACAGGCCCCTCACTTTTGAACATTGCCAGCCGTTGAATAATTGCTGGATCGCCGCAAGCCCAACCCAGCCGGATACCAGGCGCAATAATTTTTGAGAAAGTGCTGACGTATAGAACCCACCCATCCTTGTCAAGGCTGGCCAGGGAGGGCACTGTTTCCCCTTGGAATCGCAAATCGCTATAAGCATCATCTTCCACCACCAGCACGCCATACTCAGCCGCTAACGCTACCAGCTTTTGGCGGCGAGATAATGGCATAGTCGCGCCTGTGGGATTATGAAAGGTGGGGATAGTGTAAATAAATCGGGGTCGAATCCCCTGTTTTTTCAAATCGCTCAAAGTTTCTTCTAAAGCGTCCACATCCATTCCTAATTCATCTACAGGAATGCTAATTAGGCGTGCGCCAGCGTGGACAAATCTAGTCACTACTCCCAAAAAGGTTGGGCCTTCCACAATTACCACATCACCGGGTTCGACAAACACATCTGGTAGCAAACCCAAAATCTGACCAGAACCGTAGCCAATGATCACGCGATCGCGATCGGCTGGGATTCCTTGAGCCTGCAAGCGGAGGATAATTTGCTCATAAAGTTGGGCTGAAGGTGGCCCGTAATTGAGAGCGATCGGAGCCTCTTCTGCCAGCACAGCCGCACTTGCGGTAGCCAAGTCGGCATGGGGAAAGAGAATTGGGTCAGCTAGACCATAGGCAAAGCTAACAGTAATAATTTTGGTTAACTCAGTGCCATAAGTTGGTGGTGCGATTTTTCTCGCTCGTTCGGCGAACAAATCAGTAATTTGGTAAGCAGAAGTGGTGGGAGGCATAGAGAGGGAGTTGTCTTCTAGGTTAATGAATACATCAGCATTTTCTCAAAGAAATACTGATAGTCAGTTTTGTTTTATTCTAAATCCGAATAATGTTGCCGTGTTTTCTATGGTGTCTCATCAATATCTCAACGAGCAAAAATTTTAGACCATTTTTGAATCGAGCGTTTGTAAGCTTCTGGCATTTTTAATTTTTTGATTTCTTCAAAAGCAAAAACGCCCACATCTTTGTGTTCCGAACATAGACCACGCAGTAAAGGCACAGCATTACTGTGCCCTTACGACTGCTGTAATCCACACTCCTCTGCGTAAGGTCAAAAAATCTGAAAATTCAGAAAAGTTCAACAACATCATATTTGCGAAACCGCCTCACCACCCAAATAAGCATCACGAATTTGCGGGTTATTCAATAATTCACCAGATGACCCAGACAGCACAATTTGACCATTTTGAAGTACATAACCATAATGAGCAATTTGTAGTGCTAAATTGGCATTTTGTTCAACCATAAATATAGTTACACCCTGCTGATTAATCGTCTCAATTAATTCCAGCACGCGCTCGACATACAAAGGTGAAAGACCCATTGTGGGTTCATCCATGCAAATTAAGCGGGGTCGGCTCATGAGTGCGCGAGCCATTGCTACCATCTGCTGCTCACCGCCGCTAAGTGTTCCCGCACGCTGGCGCAGGCGTCCACCCAGGCGGGGAAAGAGTTCTAGAACCCGCTCAAAGTCTGCATTGATTGCTGTGCGATCGCTACGGGTATAAGCTCCCATTAACAGATTTTCCCGTACCGACATCGCCCCAAATAGCCTTCGCGCCTCTGGTACTGAGGCAATACCGCGTCGAATTAGTTGTGGCGTGGATAAACCTGTAACAGTCTCGTTGGCGAAGGACACAATACCAGCACGGGGACGCACTAAACCCAAAATCACCTTCATAGTGGTTGATTTACCGCTTGCATTGCCACCAAGTAGACAAACAATCTGTCCTTGGTTTACTGCCAAGCTTAAATCAAAATGTACCTGCACTGAACCGTAGTAAGTGACAATTCCATCTAGTTTAAGAAGTGCAGTACTCATGTTTCTGCCTCCACTCCCACCATCGCTGCCCCGATTTTGCGATGTCCCAAGTATGCCTCAATTACTTCTGGATGGTTACGCACAAATTGGGGTAGCCCTTCAGCAATTTTTTTACCATTATCCATAACCACTACGCGATCGGAAAGCTCCATTACTAGTGACAATTTGTGTTCAATCAGCAAAATTGTCAGACCACCAGCTTTGAGTGTGCGGAGCAATAATAGCATCTCGGCAGTTTCGGTGGGATTCATGCCAGCAGTTGGCTCATCCAGTAACAGCAGACGCGGCTGTAAAGCTAGAGCCCGAGCAATTTCGATGCGCCGACGGTTGGCGTAAGATAGACTATGGGCAGGCAGATTTGCTCGTGGTAAGAGGCGATCGCCAAATAAGCTGAGAATTTTCAGCGCCTCCTGACGTAGTTTTTCTTCTTCTTCCCTAACAGCAGCAGGCTGCACCAGTGCCAATAGTAATTCTGCCAAGGGCCCCAGGAATGGCAATTTTGGACGCACAGCCCGTAGTCTAGTATGGGCACCCACTAGTACGTTATCAAGTACACTGATATTTCCGAAGACTCGCCCATGCTGAAAAGTCCGGGCTAATCCACGGTAGGCGAGTGCTTCTGGGCGCAATCCAACAATCGATTGGTTGTAAAACTGGATACTACCTGCGTCTGGTTGGTCTAATCCACTAATTAAGTTAAAAAGTGTGGTTTTGCCTGCACCATTTGGCCCAATTACACTAACTACCTCACCGAGTCCTACCTTGAGGTCGAGGTCATTGACAGCGACTACTCCCCCAAATGAGCGAGAAAGCTTCGCAACTTCCAGGATATTCATATTGTCCCCATCAGTCCTTGTGGACGGAAGCGAATTAAGACCACAAGCAATACGCCATAAATCAAGATACGTTCTTCGACAAAACCCCGAAAGAACTCAGGGAGGATAATTAACAAAATTGCACCGATTACCGCACCTACGGTATTACCCAAACCTCCGAGAATTGCCATTGTCAATCCCAGAATCGAAATCGTATTATTGAAGGTTTCGGGGTTGATATAAGAGTACATGTGTGCTGTGAACGCCCCACTAATTCCCGCAGCAAAGCTACTGACGGCAAAAACTAGAGTTTTATAGCGATTCAGGCTGATGCCGTAGCATTGGGCTGCAACTTCATCTTCGCGGATGGCTCTGAGGGTACGTCCTAAATGTGATCGCACCAGTCGCATTTGCAGCAGTGCTACCAACAACAATAGAATCAGCGCTAGCCAGTAAGTAGCTTGGGGTGTAACAATCAGTTGTCCCGCCAAAGTTAACGGCGGAATGTTATTTAAACCCACAGGGCCAGCCGTCAAACTTTGCCAGTTAAGCAAAATTAAACCAACACTTTCACCAATACCCAAAGTGGCGATCGCTACGTAGTGTCCCCGCAGTCGAAAAGCAGGTAATATCAACAACGTACCTAAGCCAGCAGTAATTAATCCCGCCGCAGGTAACGCTACCTCAAAGGGCAATCCTAACTTCATCACCAATAGCGCTGAGGCATAGCCACCAATAGCTAATAATCCCGCGTGCCCTAAGGACATTAACCCTGATGTCCCTGCAACCAGCGTGAGGCTGAGGGCTAGCAAACCATACAACCAAGCGTTGGTAAGAGTCTGTAATACATAACCGTTGGAAACAAACAAAGGTAACGCCAAAGCTAGCAAGCTCAAACCCCACACAAGTCTCGGTGGTAAGCGTAGGGGCCGACTGATGGCAATAAATGTACCTGTAAGCGGCTCCGGTGGTAGCCCCCGCCTCCCACCAAATAACCCATTGGGAAACAGTACCAATACAATCAACAAGATGATAAAAGCAAACAGATTGCGATAGCTAGCTCCCAACCATGCCACACCGTAGCTTTCCGTTAGTCCTAGTATTAAACTACCAGCGATCGCACCAGGGATATTACCCAGTCCTCCCAGTAGCGCCGCCGCAAAGCCCTTGAGTCCTGCCTGATAGCCCATTGTCGGAAAAACAACGTTGAAATACATACCTACGAGCATTCCGACAATCCCTGCTAGGGCTGAGGCAATGGCAAAAGTCCCCTGGTTAACTAAATTTACATCCACACCCATCTGCTGCGCTGCATCCCGATCCTGAGCCATTGCCCGGACTGCCCAGCCCAAACGGGTGAAGCGCAAAAAGCAGTAGAGAAACAACCCACTAGCAAGGCTGATTCCAGCAATCAGCAAATCTAGAACACCAATGCTGACTCCAGCAATGGGAATGCGTTCTGAGGGTAGTGGACTGGGAAATGCCTGGGGAAACGGGCCAAAAACGATCTGGGCTGTTTGTTCTAGAATTAAGCTGATACCGAGAGTTGCCAACAAGGGCGCAATCCGGGCTGAACCGTAGAGTGCCCTTAGTCCAATGCGCTCAATTCCTATCCCTAAACCCCCACAGAAAATAGCCACTAATCCAAAGGTTACTACTAACGGCAAGTGCAACCGAGTGATACATAGCCAACCGACATAAGCACCAGCCATGTAAACTGAGCCGTGGGCAAAATTCAATACATTTGCCACTCCGAATATTAGCGCTAACCCAATAGCTACTAAGGCATAGAGATTACCAAGTACCAAACCATTGATAGTTTGATCGAGCAAAGCAATACCAATCTGCTCAGACATATACTTGTACCATAGCCTGCGCCAACTTCTTGCCGTCCCAGAGTACGAACTTTCCGTCTTTAATGATTAAACGCCTATCTACTGGTTTAACTGCCCGCCGTGTTTCTGGATTGAAAGTAACTTTGCCATAAATAACGCTAGGTACATCTTTGAGTTTACCCAGTGATTCTTTAATAGCGGTGCGATCCGGGCCACCCAACTCAATCGCAGCTGCCACTAACTTAATTGTGTCGTAAGCGTGGACGGCAAAAGAATCTGGTTCTTCATGATATTTAGCATCAAACTTTTTCAAGTATTCCCGTACTTCTGGGCGTGAATCAAAGGGTGAAAAATTGGATGTCAGATAAATGCCTTCCACTGCCTTACCACCAAGTTCGAGAAACTTAGGTGAGTGGTTTGAGCCAGTGGTGACAATTGGTAAGTTGATACCCAGCGATCGCGCCTGCTGAATAATCAACGCAGCGTCACTATAATATGAAATCAACGCAATTCCATCAGGTTTAGTTTCACGCACACGAGTTAGAGAAGTCCGAAAGTCTTTTTCATCAGCCAAATAAGGTTCTGTAAATAAAATCTCAATGCCGTTTTCTTTAGCTCTTTGAGCAAATAAGTCATAGCTTGTTTTCCCCCAGTCAGTGTTGAGATGGAATACAGCAATCCGCTTTAAACCCAAGGCTTGGATATAATTGGCGTGTAGTGGCGCTCCATCTTTTTGACTAACTGCATTACTCCAGATGTAATCACCGCCCTTGGTGAAATCTGGGTGGGAGTTAGTAAAGCCAAACTGAACTAGTTTGTTACGTTGATAAATTGGCGATGCAGCCATTGATGCTGGGCTGCTAAAATCTCCCAATTCGATGACAATTTTGGGGTCGGCAACAAATTTCTGAGCAATAACCACAGATTGCTTCGGATCGCTCTGGCTATCTTCAAAAATATATGCCAGCTTGCGCCCTTTAATCCCACCAGCCCCATTGATTTCGTCGAGTGCTAAATCAAACCCTTTTTTCCACTGGGCACCATACTGGGCATTATTACCAGTCAATGGGCCACTCACTCCAATGTAAATCGGCTCCGTCGCCGAGGATTGTACTTGTTGAGAACTGGCACTACAAGCGACCACGATAAAAGTTAGCAGTCCAAGTAGTACGTATGTATATAGCGATCGCTGTAAATTTGACAAAAGTGACATTAATCAACCCCTCCGGGAATTAAAATCGAAAATTTATACAGAGCAATCTGAATAGCTCAAAAAATGTATGTTTACATGTGTAGATAAAAGCAAAATTAAACTAGTCGCGGCGATCGCGCAGCTAATACCCAATCTCCAGTTCCTTTTACAAATATGTTGGTTGGTTTCCACCATGATGTAATAGCTTTATCCTGGTGTTAAGAAGCTGGAAATCTCGCTAAAATCATTTAAACTACGGCAAGTTAATCGATTTACCGTTGTATTAACTGAGTAAGAACATCTCACACCTAGCTAGAAAAATCAAGAGGGGCATGGGGCATTGGGCATGGCAAAACAGTTCCGTTACCGATAGCAGGGCGTTTAACCCGTACTGAGTGCGGAATCTCACTTCTTTACTCAGAACTCGGAACTGTTTTACCCAATCACAAATGACAAATGACAAATGACAAAAGCTAAATTGAAATGGCAGCAGCTAATTCTGAGCTTAGGCTGTTTGCTACTGTTCATTGCCTGTAACAATTCTTATCCAACTACAAATCCAGGAGTTCAAGTCCTGAAGGTGGCAACAGACCCCACCTTTATCCCCTTTGAAATCCAGACGGCTAGCGGGAACTTAGAAGGTTTTGATATTGATTTGATGAATGTCTTGGCGCAGCCTGCCGCAGGTATCGCTAAAATACCAGGTTTTACAGTCCAGTTTGAAAGTCTGCCCTTTGATGGCATGATATCAGCCTTGCAAGCTAAAAGAGTCGATGCTGCAATCAGCGGAATTACGATTACCGCTGAACGCCTGAAAACAATTGCTTTTTCACGACCTTATTTTAAAGCCGGACTAGCGATCGCTGTACGCGAAGACAACCAAAATATTAAAGACTTCAACAGTCTCAAAGGCAAAAAAATCGCTGTCCAAATTGGTTCCACTGGGGCAGATTTTGCCAAAACCATCCCCAACGCCAAAATTAGTACTTTTAATTCTGGTCCAGAATTCTTCCAAGACTTGCTCAATGGCAACGTAGATGCTGTGGTTAGCGATGCTTTCGCTACTTTGTATTCGATTAAAAATGGCAAACTCAAAGGCATCAGAGTTGTTGCCGACCTTCTCACTGAAGAATACTACGGGATTGCTACACCTAAAGACTCCCCCCATTTGGATGCAATTAACAAAGCTATAGCGACTTTGTTATCCAATGGTACTTATAAGCAAATTTATCGAAAATGGTTTAACGCGGAACCTCCACAATTGCCAGATTCTTGGCGATAGGGCGTTAGGAATGCTGAGTTAGGCGTTAGGAAATAGGAGTTAAGAGTTTTGGTTATCAGAAAAATGGGTTTAAAACCCCGTGTTTCCAGCACGGCTTTAAAGTAATGAGTAATGAGTGGATGAAAAATGGGTATTTACTCATTACTCATTACTTATTACTCATTACTCCTTCTTCCCCGTGCGTTTACGGCCGTGAGGATGTCAACTCCCTCATCTCCACTCCCCCATCTATAAGGAATTAGCTACCAATATATGAAATATTTATCTAATATGCGTCACAATTAATACTGCCACCAAAATTTATTGATAAACTACAATTTACTGTAGTCAGGGACAGCCAATTGTGGCACCTTGGATCTTAGTGGCTAGAAGCACCTTGGAACGGGAATAAAGGAACTTCCACTATGCTGATTTGCCCTCAGTGTAAATTTGAAAACCCCAATAGCAACAAATTCTGTCAAAACTGTGGCACGTCCCTGACTCACAAGGTTTGTCCTGAATGCAGTACTGATGATGTACCTGTGAATGCGCTACGTTGTCATAACTGTGACACGGAATGTGGAACAGTGTTTTGGGCAATTATTGCTAAGAAAACGACTGACGAAGCTTTGGGAGTAGAAGGGGATGTGGGGGATGTGGAAGATATAGGAGATGAGGGAGAAATATCTTCTTTATCTCCTCTATCGCCCAGTTCTCAGATTGCATTAGGCTCCTATTTAGACTCCCAAGAGCGCTATCAATTGTTAGATCCGCTACCTACCCAGACTGAAACTGACACTATTAATGATGTAGGTGTGAGAGTTCTAGACTGCCAACCGTATCAAATATCACCAATTGAGGCAATACTAGCAGGTCAGCAAGCAGATTTGCTAACGCCATCAGCACAAGCAAGTGGAATTCCTCACCTTGCCCAACTTTATGTTGCCTTACAATCCCAAGGTGAGCCGGGGATACCGCCGATTCACGATGCCTGGCAGCAGGATGATATACAGGTAGTAATCATCGAAGATCGCTCGAATTGGCAGTATTTACTTGACCTGTGGCAACAAGAAACAACGAGTTCGTTAAAAATTTTACACTGGTGTTATGAAATGACCCAACTATGGGCAGCATTGGAACCAGTAAATTGTCGTCAAAGCCTTTTAGAATTGTCGAATTTGCGATTGGATGAAGACCAAACGCTGGCGCTACAAAGGTTGTATGTGGAATCATCCAATTCTCAGCCCGCCACGGAGTCGCCAGAAGATGCCCAAGTCCAAACATCTGCCATTCCAGAGGAACCATTAGCTATCCAAGCTTTGGGACGGGTTTGGCAAGCACTATTTAGGCAGTCTCAAAGGACTCAATTTGGCTCTGTAGTCCAGATGTTGGGGGATTTAGATGTAGGCAAGATTGAGACGATCGCACAATTGCGATCGCGTTTGGAGGAAATCTCTATTGAACTAGAAGCACTAGGAAATGCAACTTTGCCCGCAATCAAGGAGAAAGATACTGCTGTGCCCACTATCCCGCAATCAGATGAGCCAGAAGATATCATTAGCAAAATTGATGATTTGCCAACTGTTGTGCTAGCGATGCAGTTAAGTAGCCTAGAAGATGCAGGACGCACAGATGTAGGGCGTCAACGTCATCATAACGAAGATTACTTTGGCATTGAAACCAAAATTCACAAGCTAGAGTTTCCTAAAAGTCGCGTCTTAGAAGGGCATGGTTTATATATTCTCTGTGATGGTATGGGTGGACACGCTGGTGGCGAGATAGCCAGCGAGTTAGCAGTCAACACCCTACGGCAATACTTTCAAGAACACTGGATTGCCAACCAACTGCCAACAGAAGATAGCATTCGTGAGGCAGTGTATTTAGCTAACGAGGCGATTTACAAGCTCAACCAACAAGATGCCCGTTCTGGAGTTGGGCGTATGGGTACAACTTTGGTAATGCTCTTAATTCAAGATACTCAAGCAGCAGTTGCTCATGTGGGAGATAGCCGTCTCTATCGCGTGACACGCAAGCAGGGATTAGAACAAGTCACAGTAGACCACGAAGTTGGCCAACGGGAAATTACGCGCGGAGTGGAAGCAAGCATAGCTTACGCCCGCCCAGATGCCTACCAACTCACCCAAGCCTTGGGGCCTCGTGATGAAAACTCAATTAATCCCGATGTCGGCTTTTTCGACATCAATGAAGATACTCTTCTGCTATTGGCATCGGACGGTCTGTCAGATAATGATTTACTAGAAACCCACTGGCAGACTCACTTAGAACCCTTACTTAGTTCTGGTGCCAACTTAGAACGAGGTGTTACAGACTTAATTGAGTTGGCGAACCAATACAATGGTCATGACAACATTACTGGTATACTAATTCGGGCAAAAGTACGCCCAAATTTGGAAAGTTGAAAATTAAGGGACTGGGGACTGGGAACTGGGAAATAATTTTTCTACTCTCCAATCCCCAAACCCTAATCCCCAATCCCCAGTCCCTAATCCATTTACCTTGTAGGTTGTATTGTGGTTAGTCTGACCCTGTTAGAACCGCAACAGAAAACGCCCCTCCAGCAGTGGTGCTTTGAGAACTCCTCCATAATTCGGATTGGTCGAGCGGCAGATAATCACGTCGTTTTAACTGATAGTTTAGTTTCGCGGCATCATCTAGAACTTAGACAAGTCGGTTCCCCTAACAATGGCGGTAATTGGCAGCTGATTAGTCAAGGTACAAATGGGACTTTTCTCAACGGTATCCTTGTAATTCAAAGTCCATTACCAGATAATTCCCTTTTGCAACTGGCACAGGGAGGCCCAATACTGCAATTCCAAATTCAGGATGTCACAGTACTCGAAACTGGTGTGCGATCGCAACAAATACAAGGGACAGAAGAAAACGCCGCCGAGACACTTTACTCAGTAAACAATCCGGCAAATTTCTCCTACACTTGCACGCACGAAGGCAACTCACCAAATAATTTATTTTGTATTCACTGCGGTCAACCTCTCTCAGTGCAACAGAAGATTCGCCATTATCAGGTGTTGCAAACTCTCGGACAAGGAGGGATGGGTACTACTTATCTGGCTTGGGATGCGGCTGGTCTGATTGCGGGTACACCAAAACTGCTGGTGTTGAAGCAAATGAATGCTGATATGGCCAGAATTGCCAAAGCTCAAGAGTTATTTGAGCGAGAGGCGTACACTCTCAAATCCCTTAATCATCCTGGAATTCCCAAGTATTACGATTTCTTTGTAGAAGACGGAAAAAAATACTTGGCAATGGAGCTAATCCACGGACAAGATTTAGAGAAACGTGTCTATACCACTGGGCCAGTTACACCAAACCAAGCGATCGCCTGGATGATCCAAACCTGCGATATTTTAGAATATCTTCATAGCCAAGAGCCTCCACTGATTCACCGCGACATTAAACCCGCCAACTTAATGGTGCGAGGTTCGGTAAATCGGATAGTGGTGCTAGATTTTGGCGCAGTTAAGGAAATTGGTACAGCGCCCGGTACTCGAATTGGTGCAGAAGGCTACTGCGCTCCTGAACAAGAACGAGGACAACCTTTAACTCAATCTGATTTGTATGCAGTTGGGCCAACGCTGATTTTTCTGCTCACAGGCGAAAACCCGTTCAAGTATTACCGCCAGCGGGGGCGAAACTTCAGGTTTGATGTGGCAAAAGTTCCCACCATTAGCTCCCAATTAAGAGATGTGATCGATCGCGTTACAGAACCATTGCCACGCGATCGCTATCAAACTGCAAAAGAATTAGCTGCGGCGTTAGCTGCCTGCAAAGTTTAGAGAGTGGGGAGTAGGGAGTGATAAATATTAAAAATTACTATTCCCTATCCCCTATTCCCTATTCCTCATCCCAAGTTTCTACAGCTAGCAATTCGCTAACTGGGTCTTGCATACTAAAGCCAAAGTCAAGCAGTTCTTGTTTCCAGTGCTGCCATTCATTACCGTAGAGCAAAGCGATTTTCCAGATGCTATCGCTTGGCTTGATAATATTCGATTCTATGAGTGATTGCACGTTGCGCTGCAATTTCACCATTGGGTGAATCACTTGCTGAGTCATAACCTCGATTGAATTCTGATTTTGTTGGTAAATGCTTAATTAAAACTGCTTCCCATTCTGCAATTGTTGCCGGCCCGTAGAGTGGTGTAATTTTGGCAAAGCTAGTCTTAACTTTCTAACTATACCATAACAAACTCCACTAAGTTACTAGTAAATTCGGTTTTGTACGGTAATTACCACCACAAAACTCCTATTTCACCAAGCAGTCCTTAAACTTTTTGCAGAAGCTAGGCAAAGGTTTAGCAGGATGACTTAAGGGATAAAGCGGGTAAGGGATGTTTCTGTTTCCCCCTTTCTTTTCCTTCTTTAACCTTTACCTTTTTTCCACAAGAGTGCAACACTACCTTTCGTAAGATATCTATAGTGAACGCTGGCCAAAATAATTAGTCATCTGGGAAGTTGCACTAAGTAGTGTGACTAAAGACGACTGGGAAAATTTTACTTGTTTGAATCACAAAAAATATGTGTGCTTGTCGAACGATCTATCAGACACAGGCTAGTTTGAAAGTTTTTGACTGTCAGGAAAATTTGCAATTGAGTAGAAATCTCTACTGTTTATTCAAACGTTATTTAGAATATCGCAAACATCTGGCATTAGGCAGAATCATCGCAAATCTTTATATAATTTTAATGTTTTGCTCAGAGAATTAAGATCCGTAGGGTTTTGCTTTGAAGTATGAAGGCGATGCCTACGGCGGTAAACTACGCATGGCAAAATTGTCGTTACAGCATGGGCTTACCATAAAGTTCCCTCGTCTTCAAAGCCAGTATTTGAATTTTGTGTAAAAAATTTCTAGCCAAGATGTTAGTTTCTGTTGAACAAGTGGGTATCCTCAGAACGGAGGCTTGCTGATAGCTAAGTATTTACCGCAGCAAGTATGTGAGGTATGACTGGTTCAGATGAAGAATACCTAATTTCTCGCAAAAAGCAGATTCAGCGGCGGCAAAAGATTGTCACGATAGTGTCGATGTTCTCGTTTTTTGGTTCTACAGCGTTTGCAGTCATTCCAGCAATCCAACATGCTAATCAACCTCAGCCAGTAACTGCGTCTATTTCTCCTGAGTCAGTATTACAGCAACAGGTGCGGGGCTACGAGTTGGTTTTACAACGGGAACCAGAAAACCAACTTGCTTTAGAGAAACTGTCTGTGCTGCGGTTGCAATTGAAGGATGCCAAAGGTGCGATGGAACCTTTGGAGAAGCTAGTTAAGTTGCATCCTGATAGGAAAGATTACAAAGTTGTTTTAGAGCAGATTAAGAAACAAGAGGGTAAAGGCGATCGCTAATTCAAAATATTTTTAGATTACTGACTACTGATTTATTTAAAACTAATGAAATTATATAAAGTTTTAGTATTTCCAGGAGGAACAGAAATCGGTTTGGAGATTCAAAAATCTTTGTGTAGTTGCAAAGATATTCAACTGTATTCTGTGGGTCTTGATGTGTCAAATCATGCGCCATACGTTTTTGCTAGGCACTTTAACATCCCAAGTATTCATGATCCTAGATGGATAGATAGTTTAAATAAAATAATTGTGGAAAACAATATAGATTATATATTTCCAGCTTACGATGATATAGTAACTTCTTTAGCTATAAATGCAGAAAAAATCAAATCTAAAATTATTAGTTCACCTTTGGAAACCTGTTTAATCGCTAGATCTAAATATAAAACATATTCAATTTTTTATAAAAATATTCCTGTTCCAAAGATATATCATAGTTTAGACGAAATAGACTACTTCCCTGTATTTATTAAACCCGATAAAGGTCAGGGTTCTCAAGATACACATATTGTTCACAACAAACAACATCTTTCTCAACTTCTGTCTAAAAATCAAGAATATATTATTACTGAATACCTTCCTGGTGATGAGTATACAATTGATTGTTTCTCACATCGAAATACAGGATTAATATTTTGTAGAGGGAGGCAAAGAATTAGAACAAAAAGTGGCATCTCTATGAATAGCCAATCTACTAATAATAATATTAACGAACTATTTCTAAGTTATGCTAAGTTAATTTCAGAAAAATTAACTTTTTATGGAGCTTGGTTTTTTCAATTGAAGAAAGATAAAGATGGAAATTATAAGCTTTTAGAAATTGCTCCTCGAATAGCAGGAGCTATGGCTTTTCATCGAGTACAGGGAATAAATTTTTCACTACTTAGCATATATGAACAGGAAAACATTCCCATTGAAGTTATGACTAATACATTTGATGTGGAGCTAGATAGAGCATTAATAAATCGGTATAAACATTATATAGAATATAAAACAGTATATGTTGATTTAGATGACACTTTAGTTATAAATGGAAAGCTTAATCTAATTCTTATACAGTTTTTATATCAATGCATCAATAATAGCAAAAAAATTATTTTGTTAACAAAGCATATAGGTGATATTAATGAATTTCTCAAAAAATATCGCATTAAAGATATTTTTGATAACATTATTCAAATTGACAAATCAGCATATAAAGCAAATTATATTTTTGAAAAAAATGCCATCTTTATTGACGATAGCTTTACTGAACGTAAATCTGTTAATACTAAGCTAAGTATTCCTACTTTTGATTCTAGTATGGTTGAAATACTTTTAGATTATAAAGGTTAGCTAAAAAGGTCAGATATTATAGTTAGTTAAATGGATAAGTAAAAGCATATATTATGAACAATATCAAAGAAAATTTCAAATATTTAGCTATTTTTAGTGGAACACCCGCATTCACAGAAAAATTGCATGTTGGTCGTCCTAATATTGGAAGCCGCGAGCGCTTACTTAATCGCATCAATGACATCTTAGATAGAAGATGGCTAACGAACAATGGCCCTTATGTACAAGAATTTGAGCAACGTATTGCTGAATTTGTCGGAGTAAAGCATTGCATTGCTAGCTGTAACGCTACAGTAGCATTAGAAATAGCCATCCGCGCTGCGGGTTTAAAAGGCGAAGTTATTGTCCCTTCTTTTACCTTTATCGCAACCGCACACGCTCTACAATGGCAAGAAATTACCCCTGTATTTTGTGATATTGATCCTAAAACCCACAACATCGATCCAAAGCAAATAGAGCAATTAATAACTCCACGTACTACAGGCATCATTGGCGTTCATTTGTGGGGTCGTCCCTGTAGTGTGGAGGCTTTAAGTAAAATTGCCCGTACTCACAACTTAAAATTAATGTTTGATGCGGCTCATGCTTTCGGCTGTTCACATCAAGGACGTATGATTGGTAGCTTTGGAGATGCCGAAGTTTTTAGCTTCCACGCTACTAAATTTTTGAACACATTTGAGGGCGGAGCAATTGTGACTAATAATGATGAATTAGCTGCAAAAATTCGCCTGATGACTAATTTTGGTTTTGTCGGTATGGATAACGTTATCTATATTGGTACAAACGGGAAAATGCATGAAACATCAGCGGCAATGGGTTTGACAGGACTTGAAAGTTTAGAAGAATTTGTGGCTATCAATTATCGTAATTACCAACAATATAAACAAGAATTGCAAGGTATTTCTGGACTGAAACTTATTGCTTATGATAAAACAGAAAAATGTAATTATCAGTATATTGTTTTAGAAATTGATGAAAAAGATTTTGGTATAAGCCGAGATTATTTAGTTGAAATATTACAAGCTGAAAATGTTATTGCTCGAAAGTACTTCTATCCAGGTTGCCATAATATGGAACCTTATCGTTCCTATTTTCCTTACAATAGGCTATTGCTACCTAAAACTGAAAAACTTGTCAATCGAGTACTCTGCTTACCAACAGGTACGGCATTGGAACCAGGAGATATTAGCAAAATTTGTCAAATTATCAAGCTAGTTTTTGCAAATAGCTGCGAAATTTCCAAAGTACAATTTTATTCACACATCTAAAACTTATATCTTAGAGGTAAAAGCATGAAAGTCAGTGTTTTAATGATTACCTATAATCATGAAAATTATATTGCCCAAGCAATCGAAAGTATTTTAATGCAGCAAGTTAATTTTGAATATGAAGTTGTTATAGGAGAAGATTGCTCTACAGATAATACACGTGAAATTATTATTAATTACCAAAAGAGTTATCCCGAAATAATTCGGTTATTATTGCCTGATAAAAATCTTGGTATGCACAAAAACTTTATCAATACATTGCAAGCTTGCCAAGGTCAGTATATCGCAATGTTAGAAGGTGATGATTACTGGACTTCTAGCGAAAAACTAAAAAAACAAGTAGATTTTTTAGATAAAAACTTAGATTTTGCTATATGTTTTCACAATGTATTAGTATTCTGGCAAGATAACAGTTACTCACCTGGCATTTTTCTACACAATCAGCCAAAAACATCTACTATAGAAAATTTGTTAATAAGCAATTTTATTTCTACTCCTTCAGTCATGTATCGTGCTGGTTTAGTACAAGAATTTCCGGATTGGTTTTATGAACAAAGTATGGGAGATTGGACTTTTCATATTTTAAATGCACAGCATGGAAAAATTGGATATATTGATGAAGTCATGTCAGCATATAGGGTTCATGCAAAAGGAGTATGGTCTGGTAAAACCCGAGAATGGCAAATAAAAGAAACTATTAGAATGCTTGACACTATAAAATATGATTTTAATTCTCAATATCAAGCAATTATAAATACATCAATAAATTTTTACTCTCAACAACTAGTTAGTGTCTTAAAAGATGAAGACTTAATTAATTCTTCATCCATTGATTTGAAAGGATATTTACAATTAAGAAACATAAACTTAATTATTTTTCCAGATTGGAATCAGTCAGATGAATTCTTATGTAAAAATTTAGCTAATCTTATTAAAGGATTAAACAGTCATATTAATAAGCATGAAATAACTTTACTGATATGTACTAGTAGTATCAGTGAAGAAAATGCAAGCTTGTATATATCTACTATTGTTATGAATCTTTATATGGAGGAAGAAATAGAAGTAAGCGAGGAAATACAAATTTCTTTTACCGGGAATCTAAGTGATATTAACTGGCGAAATCTCATACCTCTTATTACAGGAAGAATAATTTTAAATGGAGAGGATGAACAAGCAATTTATTCATCTGGGTTAGAAAAAATTCCTCCTATTTTCTGGGAAAATTTTAGTGCTAAACATTTAATTTTATCTAGTTTTGATAAACCTTATAAATTGAATATCGGGTGCGGACATATTAAATTTGATAATTGGATAAATATAGATATAGATAAAGATAAAAAAGCTGTTGATTTAGTTTGTAACGCTGTACAGAAACTTCCTTTTGATGATGATTCCTGTGCATTTATATATAATGAGCATTTTTTAGAGCATTTGAAAGTTGAAGAAGCTATGTTTTTTCTCCGTGAGTGTTACCGAGTTTTACAGCCAGGGGGAATCTTACGTATAGCTATGCCTTCTTTAGAGTATGTCGTGCAGAAATACAATTCTGAAGAGTGGCAAAATCAAGAATGGCTGAATTGGCCAGAATTCAAGTTTATTAAAACTCGTGCTGAAATGCTAAATATTTCTTTTCGTTGGTGGGATCATCAGTGGCTTTACGATAGAGAAGAATTAAATCGTAGACTTCTTGAAACAGGTTATACAAATATCAAGGATGTTGCATGGGGATTGAGTGATATACCTGAACTAAGGAATCGTGAAACTAGAGCAGATTCACTGCTTATATGTGAAGCTCAATTAGCAAATCAAAAAGAATTAAATAGATCACAGCAAACAACTGATTACAAGAAAACTAATTTCTTAGAAAGACAGCCATTAGTTAGTATTTGTATTCCTACTTACAATGGTGAAAGATTTATTGCAGAAGCTATTAATAGCGTGTTACACCAAACCTATCCAAATATAGAAATCATTTTATCTGATGATAATTCTGTTGATACAACAGTTAAGATTGCTAAATCATTTAACCAAAAATTATACTTTGATTTTTCAATTATTGAACATAATCAATATGGACTAGCTCAGAATTGGAATTATTGTATTTCTCAAGCTAAAGGTAAATATATAAAGTTTTTATTTCAAGATGATTTATTAGAGCCAAATGCTATTGAAGAAATGGTTAATTTGGCGGAACAAGATGAAGAGATAGGTTTGGTTTTCTCGCCGCGAACACTCTTTACTAATACTGGTAATACCGTATATGATTCAAACTTTTTAATGCATCACGAAGCTAAAGATGTATACAAAGCTTGGTCAACATTAAAGCCAATTCAATCAGGACAGCAACTTTTACTAGATCCCAATATACTTGGTTCTCCAATTAATAAAATTGGGGAGCCAAGCACAGTACTAATTAGAAAAGACGTTTTTGAAAAAGTAGGATTATTTAATCCTGAGTTTTGTCAACTTGTAGATTTGGAAATGTGGCTCAGAATTATGAGTCAATACAAAGTTGGTTTTGTTGATCAAGTCTTATCTCATTTTAGGATACACACACAACAACAAACTCGTCGAAATGCTGCTTTAAAGGATGCTATTTTATTAGATTATCAAAAACTGTTTCAGACAATTTACAGTAATACACAATATCCTGAAGCTATTAGACAACAAGCTCTTTATCGATATGCAGTTTTGAGTGAAAAAAATGTAGAATTACATAATTTGCGAAAACAAATAGCAGAAGAATGCCTGAATATTTCAGATGAGCAGATAACAGATATGTATCTAGGTCTGCTGGGTACAACACATAAGATGTTAGTAAATAGTAGCATCAAATATGAAAGTCTGACTGATGAAGAACAGATTTTTGCTAATAATATACTTTTAAAGCTATCTCAAGGTTTTGATCAGCCAAAAGCAATTCAGAATTTACTAGCAGCTATGCTGTATTGTCGTGCTGACCAGTTACCATTACAGTATGACCTCTCTCGCCTACCTAGTTGGTTAATTAATGACTATTTAGAATTCCTATTTTCTGCACCCGTTCACTTTGAAGAACTGGGTGATGCAGATAATTACTATTTCTATATGCGGGGGTGGATTGATTACTTACACACATCTATATTACAAAATTCAGATTCTCGTTTGTGGGATGAAATAGTTAATAACTTTGCGTCAATTGCTAATTTTATTCCCCTATATTTTAATGAGCATAATCTTAAAAATATCTATATTAAGCGTGGAGAAATTATAGAATTTTTACTGAAGCGTAAGGGTTATGAGGTAGATTACGAGTTTGCTGATAGACCTATAGGCAGAAAAAAAATTCGCTTGGGTGTCCTGGCTGCACATTTTTTACCTGGTTCTGAAACATTTGCTTACCTTCCTGTTTATGAGTATATAAGTAGAGATTTTGAAGTAATTTTGTACTCTCTTAATCAAACTGGTCATCAACTAGAGCAATATTGCCAAAGCTGTGCAAACTCCTTTAAGCTGCTACCACAAGATTTAACAGAACAGGTAAATATTATTCGTGCTGATGATCTCGATATATTATTCATTGCTACCAATGTGACGGCAGTAACTAATCAAATCTGCTTCTTATCAATGCATCGGTTAGCTAGAATACAAGTCACAAGTGGCGGTTCTGTGGTGACAACAGGAATGCGGCATATAGATTATTATATTTCTGGCACGCTAACCGATCCATCAGCGACGGCAGAAGAGCAATATAGAGAAAAGTTGGTGAAGCTAGAAGGAACTGCTCATTGCTTTAGTTATGGGAATGAACAAGAAAATGTAAATGTCAAAGTTGATCGAGAAAGTTTAGGTATCTCGGAAGAAACAGTTATTTTTGTCTCTGGTGCTAACTTTTTCAAAATCATCCCTGAACTAATTAATACATGGGCAAAAATAATTTCTGGAGTTCCTAACTCCGTTTTAGTGCTTCTGCCATTTGGCCCGAATTGGTCAAACAATTACCCTAAGAAAGCTTTTATAAATCACTTAACTAAAGTGTTTTCAAAGCATGGAATACCAGCCGAAAAATTAATACTTTTAGATCCTCAGCCAGTCCCAAACCGAGAAGAAGTTAAAGAATACTTCCAAATTGCCGATGTATATCTAGATTCTTATCCATTTGCGGGAACAACTTCTTTAATAGAGCCACTACAAGTTAATCTGCCAGTAATTGCTAGGCGGGGAAGTAGCTTTCGCTCTGCGATGGGAGCCGCAATGGTGCAAGTACTGGATGTCCCTGATTTAGTTGCGGATAGTGAAGAGTCTTATATACAATTAGCGATCGCACTTGGTAATAATCCTAAATTACGTCAAGAAAAGAGTGACCAAATTAAGGAAAAAGTGCAGGGGAATCCTAGTTTTCTTGATAGTCGTTCTTACTCAGCTAAAATAGGTAGCTTATTTCAAGAATTATTAAGTAAGTATCTTGCAGATACTCTGAGTCAGAATTTACAACTAGGAGATATTAACCTAATTATCTTCCCTGATTGGTTACAGCCAGAAGAATCTCTTGGTTTAGCTTTAGAACAAGTGATTAAAACATTAGTAAATCATGTGAATAATGAGAACATTACTTTAATTATCAACACGAGTAATACTGCTTCTGAAGATGCAGAAATATTTTTATCTAGTATTGCGATGAATTTGCTGCTAGAGGAAGATTTAGATATTAATCAGGGATTAGAAATTTCTCTGGTAGAAAACCTTTCTGATATTGAGTGGCAAGCTTTGTTACCTCGAATTAATGCCAGACTTATTTTGGAATATGAAGATCGGGAAGCTTTGGCAAAAGTACCAGTTAAAAATCTAGGATGTTATGAATTAGATAACTGGGTTAATAAATTTTCGACTGTTGATTAAACAAGATTTACCAGATTCAGCACTCTTTATCATTGCTGAAAATGAAGTGGAATACGGACTAGAACAGGCTTGGCGAGGTATTCTTGCCGAAAAAATGAGCCAAATCGCGATCGCCTTTTTAAGGATAAAGCTTGTGTCGCAGGTTTAGAAGCCTTCTATAAGAGACTTCCAAATAAAAATACTCAACTATTTATTGTGGGGTAGGCATTTTGGCCGCCTTTCTATATGGGCGGTCAAAATGCCCACCTCACAAGATTGGGTAATTTATTTGTGGGAAGTCTCTAAACAAGTTTATAGTCAGCACTTCAATGGTTAAATTTGTAATTACAAGTAAACAATATTATGTCATAATTCGATTTTATGATTTTGAACTTTAAATGCGTTGTGCCACCCTAACCCAACTGGTTGAAGTTATTTTGGGCCATTCTGTAAACTTATCTGAAACTGCTTTAACACAAGTAAGTAGTGGTATCAAAACAGATAGCCGTACCCTGAAGCCGGGTGAAGTATTTGTTGCTTTCCGAGGCGATAAGTTTGATGGACATGAATTTGTGCCAACTGCGATCGCAAAGGGTGCAATAGCTGCAATTGTAGATTTTGAATACGAAAATCCCGGATTTCCTGTATTACAGGTAAAGGACACCCTCAAGGCATATCAAAAACTTGGCCGATGGTGGCGCGATCGCTTTAACATTCCTGTAATTGGTGTAACGGGTTCTGTGGGTAAAACTACAACCAAAGAATTGATCGCCGCAGTCTTAGCAACCAAGGGACGAGTTCACAAAACTTATGGAAATTACAACAACGAAATTGGTGTCCCGAAAACTCTCCTAGAACTTGGTGCCGAAAATGATTACGCCGTAATTGAGATGGCGATGCGGGGTAGGGGACAAATTGCCGAACTGACGCAAATAGCGCGTCCAACAATTGGAGTGATTACCAATGTGGGGACGGCACATATTGAGTTACTGGGTTCCGAAGAAGCGATCGCTGAGGCAAAATGTGAGTTATTAGCCGAAATGTCTGCTGATAGTGTGGCAATTCTCAATCACGACAATCCCCTATTAATGGCCACGGCGGCGAAAGTTTGGCACGGGAAAGTTTTAACTTATGGCTTTTCTGGTGGAGATATCCAAGGGCAATTAATTGATAACGAGATTGTGGAAGTCGCAGGAATCCAACTACCTCTGCCTCTACCTGGGCGTCACAATGCGACTAATTTCTTGGCAGCTTTAGCAGTGGCAAAGGTGTTGGGGATTGATTGGGAAACCCTTAAAGCAGGTGTGAACGTCAATATGCCCACAGGGCGATCGCAGCGATTTAACTTACCCAATGATGTAGTAATCTTAGATGAAACTTATAATGCTGCACCAGAAGCGATGATTGCAGCGTTGCAATTATTGGCAGAAACACCCGGAAAACGGAAAATTGCCGTATTGGGTGCAATGAAAGAATTGGGAGAGCGATCGCAGCAGTTGCACCAGCGAGTGGGAGAAACAGTCCGAAAGTTGAATTTAGACGGCTTGTTGGTTTTGGTAGATGGACAAGATGCTGAAGCGATCGCTCTTAGTGCTGAGGGGATTCCATCGGAGTGTTTTGCCACTCATGCCGAGTTGGTGGCTAGGTTGAAGACATTTGTGCAAACAGGCGATCGTTTATTATTCAAAGCCGCCCATTCCGTGGGACTTGATCGGGTAGTCAATCAATTACGTGCAGAATTTCCCACATGATACCGCTAGAAACCCAACGTCTCATACTACGAGACTTTGTAGAGTCAGATTGGCCAGGGGTTCATCAATACGCTAGCGATCGTGAAGTTGTGCGTTATTTAACCTTTGGCCCGAATAGCGAAGAAGATACCAAAAACTTTTTGCAAAGAGAGATTTCATTACAAAGTAAAGAACCCCGTCAGCATTTCGCCTTGGGAGTGACTTTAAAACCCCAAAAGCAATTAATTGGTATCTGTCGTATATCCGTTCAGGATATTGGCAACACAATAGGCTCTATTGGATACTCTTTCACTAAGCAATTTTGGGGACAAGGATATGCAACTGAAGCTGTAAAAGCAGTTGTATCATTTGGTTTTCAGGAGTTAAACTTACATCGCATCTTTGCTACTTGTCACCCAGAAAACATTGCCTCTACACGAGTGATGCAAAAAATCGGAATGCAGCAGGAAGGGTATTTGCGAGAACACCATTGGATTAAGGAAGAATGGCGAGACTCTTGGCTATATGCCATCCTTGAGTATGAATGGATTTTCTGAAAATATCACCTATAGACTTTAGTTGGAAAGGCTAGGGTCATTGTCGTTGCTGTAGCGTCTTTGAAAAAGAATTGCTGCCAAATTAGTCACGAGACAGGTGATTGCTAGCCATAGCAAGATATAAGTAGGAGCCATCACCACGTCAATCATGAACCAAGTATATACGTGAAAGATCATTACAGAAGCAAAAAAGCTAGCAATTGCAGCAGATTGCCATACTTGATGTGATGGACGACGTAACGCTACCAGACCCATCGTTAAAATTGTGATAAGTAAGTTTGCTGGTACGAGAAATGCACAAATACCTATGCAGTTGCCACGAGAGAACTCAGCTAAGGTGTTAAAATCGAGCATTAATTTCTTGGGATAGATGTTAGCTTTTTAAGAATTTATTAATTTATTTTAAAACAACGCAATTTAAATTAACATAATAGTGAGTAATCACATTACAAATATAACATAAATTAAACTATTGAGTTGCCTTTTGATACTATCAATAGTTAGTTAATTATAAAATTTCTGGATAACTAGGGTGGAAAACACCCACCCTAGCTGAATTAACCCGGTAAAATTACCGTATCGATAACGTGTACCACACCATTATCTGCTTCGATATCTGCTGCTAAAACTGTGGCGTTTTTAATTTCAAAACCATCAGAAGAATCAATTTTAATGGGTGAACCTTCTACAGAATTAACCGTACCGAGTTGTGCCAAATCAGCCTTTAGCAGCTTTCCTGGAACGACATGATACTTTAAAATCCGCGTTAGCTGGGGAATATTCTGTAACAGAGTTTGGATAGTTCCCGGTGGTAACTTGGCGAAAGCTTCGTCATTAGGTGCAAAGACTGTGAACGGCCCAGGACTTTTTAATGTTTCTACTAAACCAGCCGCTTGGACAGCTGCTACCAGTGTTTTGAAAGACTCAGCCGTAACTGCAATATCGACAATATCAGCCATATATCTTAACCTCAATATCTGCAAAAGATTTTAAAGGATAATAAACCTATTTTAATTTTTATTGAAAAAGGGACTGGGAAAACACTACCCAAGTTTTGTTCAGGTAGCGATACCTCCAGCGTCTCTGCGATCGCACATTCACCGCAGTCGTGATTTATTTGGTTTGTGATGATACTTACTTGTGTGCGATCGCACCCTCACAACCCACTCTCCAAAATTGTTACCCTAAATAAAGTTATGAGGACGCAAATATGACTGACAAAAATCGTTCTCAATGGGACTTAGGCAGGTTTATCGAAACCCTGACTTACTTTGAGGTAATTCCTTTCCTTAACTGGGTACAGCAGTTAAGGAAAGGTCGTCCTAAAGATAATCAAGATAGACCCAATGGAGGAAGAAACGTGGGTGTAATATTAGTAGCAGGTGCAACTGGTGGTGTCGGTAAACGAGTAGTGCTGCGATCGCTCCAACAAGGTTATAAAGTTCGCGCCCTAGTTCGAGATATCGATAAAGCACGGTCAATTCTTGGTAATGATATAGATTTAGTAGTTGCGGATATCACGCAACCAGAAACTTTAACTCCTTTAGTTTTAGCTGATATTCAAGCTGTAATTTGTTGTACAGCAGTACGCGTACAACTTGTTGGGGGAGACACAGCAGATAGAGCCAAATATTATCAAGGTGTTAAATTTTACCAGCCGCAAATTGTCGGCGACACTCCCGAAAATGTAGAATATCAAGGTGTCAAAAACTTAGTCCAAGCTGCGGCAAAATATTTACCCCAAGCAAATGAAAAACCGATATTTGATTTCACCAAACCATCAGCAGAATTAAAAGATTACTGGGGAGCGTTGGATGATGTCGTTATGGGTGGTGTGAGTGCCAGTAATATCCAATTGCTAGATAATACAGCTTTATTTGCTGGTAATGTCTCCACCGCTAACTCTGGCGGATTTGCTTCTGTCAGAACGAAGAATTTTGATCTGCCCTTTAACTTATCTGGTTACACTGGTGTAAAACTCCGTGTTAAAGGTGACGGTCAGCGTTATAAAATCTTTCTGCGGACAGATACAAAATGGGATGGTATTGGTTATAGCTATTCTTTCGACACCGTAGCGAATACCTGGATAGATATTTACATTCCCTTTACAGATTTGATTCCCGTCTTTCGGGCAAAAGTTGTCAAAGATGCGCCGCCAATTGAACAAAGTAGAATTTGCTCATTCCAACTGATGTTGAGCAAATTTGAATATGATGGCGCTTTGAATCCCAAATTTTCTCCAGGTGGTTTTGCTTTGCAGTTGGAATCAATTAAGGCTTATGGTAGGGCAAGTTTACCACAATTTATTCTCGTCAGTTCAGCAGGTGTAACTCGTCCTGGCCGCCCTGGGATTAATTTAGATGAAGAACCGCCAGCAGTGAAATTAAATGACCAATTGGGAGGAATTTTAACTTGGAAGTTGAAAGGAGAAGATAGTTTAAGAGAAAGCGGAATTCCTTATACGATTATTAGACCTTGTGCTTTAACTGAAGATGCAGGAAGTAAGGAATTAATATTCGAGCAAGGTGACAATATTAGAGGCAAAATCAGTCGTGAGGATGTGGCAGAACTTTGTGTGCAAGCGCTAAAAATAGAAAAAGCCTCTAACATTACATTTGAGGTTAAACAAGGAGAAAATACTGTCAATTCTATCGATTGGCAAAGTTTATTTTCTAACTTACAACCGGATAAGAGATGATATTTCCGCAGCTTTTTAGTCTGCAAGTATACCAACAAAGCCAGCTTAGATAGACTGTTCTAACAAGTCAGCTAGTGAGATGAAAAAAGTCAAGGTGCTAGTAATCGCTGGGATTTTAATAACAATTATCTGGGGCAGTTTTTTTTCCAAAACTGCCTCATCGCAGCAAGTTGAGTCCCGCATCAATAACCTGGAAGCAGACTTGAATCGTGTTGAGTCGCGGTTAAATCAGATAGAGTCTCAGCTAGGTAAAACCCGCCAGTCATCATCCTCTAGAACGACACTTACCCCACGACAGTCAACTGGTTCTAGAGGGAATTTATCACAGCAAGAGCCAATTTTTGATCGGCTAGCAACTTTGGTGATTGAATTGAAGCAACAAGTCAATAAATTAGAGGAGCGAGTTGCTAATATAGAATCACGCTAAATATTTATTTCACTTGCATAGAATATAGATTTTTCGTAGGGGTGTACAGATGTGCGCCCCTACAGTCTGTTGTAGAGAAATTAAAAGGCAATGCTGTTTGATTAACGGAATATTTTATCTGTAGTAACATTTGTCAATCCAAATTCGCATTTCTTCTTCAGAACCAAAACAGACAGAATGTCCTGTGATTGGATCGTAAGCGTGCCAACAAGAAATATTGCCACGATAGTCTGATTCGTGCCACACTTGGAGGTCAGAACCGCTAGTCATCCAGATAACAAAATGTTGCCAATATTTTCGTAGATTTAACAAAAAGTCTAGTTTGTTCATAGTGAAAGCACCTGATAAATAATGAACTATTACTTTTACTTTCACGTAAGAATTTGGAACTGAGAAGGTACAGTTTTAGCAGATTTAATCTAGTACAGTTAAGCGACATCTCAACTGGTATAGTAAAAAAACTCTTAACTGTACTAGGTAAACTTGGTAAAAATAGTTTATATTGCCATTATTGATGATGTTTTAGTCATTAACGAGTGCGCCAAAATGAAAATTTTGCTAGACCGACAGTCACACAAGCCGATTTATTTGCAGATCCGCGATCGCATCAGTCGGCTGATTAAATCTGGCGCACTCAAAAATGGCGATCGCCTCCCTTCTATCCGCTCTCTGCCAGAGAGTTTACAAGTTAACAAACTTACGATTATTGAAGCGTATAACGTTTTAGAAGCAGATGGGATTGTTTCTGCGCGTCAGGGTTCAGGATATTTTGTCAGCAGCGTTTCTCTGAAAAATGCCAACCTAGAATCTAAATTTTCTCCAGCCCAGAATGTCATAATTACAAAACCAGGGAAGTGTTCTTTTTATGATATGTATACTCCACTGGTACAAGCACAAACTGAGCCAGGAATAATTAATTTTGGTTACGGTTATCCTCGTCCACCAAAAGATATCAACCTTATTGCTAGACGAGCATTGAGACAAGATGATACTGATATTTTCTTTCCCCATGAAATGCCTCAAGGACAACTAACTCTGTGCAAACAAATTGCCCAGATGCTAGTACATCAAGGATTAGAGGTATTTCCAGAAGATTTAATTATTACTAATGGCTCTCAGCAAGGGTTGTCACTAGCTATAAATTATTATGTACAGCCTGGTGATTGGGTGATTGTCGAAGCTCCTACTTATTATGGTGCAATTTCTATCTTAGAAAATTTAGGGGCTAAGATTATTGGCATTCCCATGACTGCGGAGGGAATGAATTTAGATTTATTAGAACAATATCTACACAGCCACCGCCCAAAGTTAATTTATACAATTAGTACTTTTCACAACCCAACTGGATTGACGACAACACAAGCTCATCGTCAACAATTACTAACATTAGCCGAAAAATATGAGTGTCCTATTTTAGAAGATAATGCTTATGAAGGAATAAATTTTGATGCTGTGTCAGCACCGATTAAAGCTTTAGATAAAAATAATTTGGTGACTTATTTAAGTACCTTTTCTAAAACTTTAATGCCTGGTTTAAGAGTGGGTTATATGGTGGTTACAGGTAAGCATTATCAAGCAATTATTGAGCGAAAGTTGCTTCATGACTTGCACACATCCAGTATTTCGCAAACTATAGTTAGCGAATATCTCGCTTCAGGACATTACCGCCGTCACCTCAGCCGACTTCGTACAGATAATTTGCAAAGTCGTAATACTATGTTGCAAGCTTTGGAGCGTTATTTTCCTGAAGAGATCCGCTGGACAGTTCCCACGGGAGGATTATTTCTCTGGGTACAATTACCAGATGATTTTCCGATTGGGACAATTCGTAAGGAAGCTTTTGCACAAAATGTCTATCTGGCGTGCGGTTCGGCATTTTTTCCCGATAAGCAGGGTTATCCAGCGATGCGTCTGACTTTCTGCCTGTCGCCAGAGGAGATTGAGCAAGGTATTTCTATTGTGGGTAAGTTGCTGAAAAAGTACATTTCCAGAGGATGCCTAGATACAGAGCGGCTTGTCGTCAAACATCGCATATCTAATTATCAACCGCTTGTCCACAGTTTGTAATCCTCTATAGCAATCCTAAATCAGTTGTGAAATTACTCGTTGAAGTAGGGAAATCTTAACTGCGAACAGCAAAGAAGGATTACAGATGTAAGCTGTATCAGGGCGGGCAAGATGCCCACCCCACAATGTATGCAAAGTTTGTCAGACAAAATCTCAAAAAGCTGACTATGTATGAGAAATAATGCTTATTCTCAAAAGATTATTTCTTAATATTGCCTCTTTCCCCAGTTAAGAGTTCCCTGTTCCCTCTTAGAAGCTGTGAATTTAGCATAATAAGTATAGTAGATGCATATATTTTGACATTAAGTCAAAGTATTTAATGTTGTGAAAATTGCTACATTTGTCAATCAGCCATTAGAAATACACATTTTACAGCAGTTAATTCTATATTTGTAGTCTTGTCAATCTATTTTCATACTCTGCGGGTTTATGGGTGTGCGCGCCTAGTTGAACAATTAAAAACTTCAATAATTAACTCTTATAGGTAAAAAAACATTTTTAACCTTTTTATAACCTAAGATTAACCAAAATTTACCCGGTATCAGCTCTCGACTTTCTGAAGTAAACACTGTACAAAAAAGCTAGGCCTACAGGATACAAATTACATGAGTCGAAAAGTCAGCAAAGTGTTTAAACAGTCTGGGGTGATTCCTTACAGAGTGAACAATGGTAAAATTGAAATCTTGCTAATTACCACCCGTGACTTTCAACACTGGGTAATTCCGAAAGGAGATATTCCTAGTGGCATGAGTCCGCCTGCTTCAGCAGCCAAAGAGGCATGGGAAGAAGCAGGAGTCATTGGGAATGTAGACGCGAAGGAACTGGGCACTTATAAGTACCGCAAACAAGGCAAAAGTTACCGCGTCAAGATGTATTTATTACCAGTCGAGATGCTGAGTGAAGATTATCCAGAAGCAACTAAAAGAAAACGGCAGTGGGTAGAAGTGAATAAAGCTATCAGGCGGATTAAATTTAATTCACTCAAACGAATCCTTAAAGGGTTTCAAGTCTCACTTTTGTGCATTTCGATGTTAGTTAGATATTAAAATACACACTATTTTGAGCCTCTCAGACCAAAGTGAGGTTTTTATAGAATTAGCTATACTTAAAATCACACAAAGGGCTGGGCTATGCGGGTATTCATTGGTCTGTGTTATGACCTGAAGGTAGATTATCTGAAGGCTGGTTTTAGTGCCTCTGAGGTGATGGAATTCGACGATGAAGAAACTATTATCGGGTTGGAAAATGCCCTATTTAAGTTAGGTCATCAGGTTGAACGTGTGGGCAATGGTAGAGAACTGGCTGGGCGATTGGCTAAAGGCGATCGCTGGGATCTGGTTTTCAATATTGCTGAAGGTTTAAAGGGTCGCTCTCGCGAAGCCCAAGTCCCGGCAGTCTGCGAGTTATTTGCTCAACCTTACACCTTTTCCGATCCACTTACCTGCGCTTTAACCCTAGATAAGGCGCTTGCTAAAAGAGTAGCGCGCGATCGCGGTTTGCCAACAGCCCCCTTTGAAGTGGTGAGTACTACCGCAGAAGCAGCAGCCGTATCGTTATCAATGCCACTTTTCCTCAAGCCTGTGGCGGAAGGCAGTTCTAAAGGGGTAACTGGGCGTTCTCTAGTCAAAGAACGCGAGGAGCTAGTAAATACTTATGAATTGTTACGTGAACTTTTTCAGCAACCACTACTCGTAGAAACCTTTCTTCCCGGTAGAGAAGTAACAGTGGGTATTGTTGGCAACGGCAGCAACTCACGAGTAGTAGGTGTGATGGAAGTAATTTTTACAGGACAAGCTGAAGCTTTTGCTTATACCACCCTTAACAAGGATGAGTATCTGGAACGGGTATCTTATCGTTTGCTCATAGATCCCGAACCACTGGCAGCACAGGCGAGGCAGCTAGCGCTGGATGTCTACCATACTCTTGGTTGCCGAGATGCTGCCCGTGTGGATCTGCGCTGTGATGCTAGCGGTGTGTTGCAGTTTATGGAGGTTAACCCACTGCCAGGGCTACACCATATCCGCTCAGACCTAGTAATTATGGGACGTTTAGGTAGTGTGACATACACAGAAATCATTGCTGAAATAGTCGATTCTGCATGGCAAAGGTACAAAGGTTGAACTAGGGACTGGGGATTGGGGACTGGGAAGATAAGTAAGTAATTCAGACCCCAAGCAAAATAATACAGTTCACATAAGACAAAAAGATTTGTAGAGACGGCGATAAATCGCCGTCTCTACAAATCTAAAATTTTTGCCAGTAGCCCTTAACCCAAGCCTATTGATTTATCGCCCAGTCCTCAGTTCCAGTCCCGAAGTGTCTATTCCTCCCAACCAGCTTGGCCAAAGTTGGCGAACCCTGAGCGCGACCTGTTGAAATCGGATACCACTCAAAGCCACGGTGAAAATTGCTTTGCTCGCTCGGACATTGGCTCCAAACGCACGTCTATCGTTATTTCTTCATTGGGTTGAATATCTATCAAAGCAAATACTTTGCGTTTTTCAAGGTCAACCACAGCATTAGGATTTCGAGAATGATTTACTGCCGCGAACTTAGTTGAACCCTCAGCCGTTAAACAAATTTCCTCACTAATTCCAATAAATTTACCTTCCCTCAGAAATTCATCGGATTGATCGGCATATCTAACCTCTTGGTAAAAATTTGAAAAGCTAAAGTCTATTATCTGCTCTCCTTCTAATATCAACTCTTTGGCAAAAAGCCCATAACCGTCAATTATACTCTTGCGAACTTCACATTTAGGTGCATTGTCAATGAAGTTTTCTATCTCTTCAGGAGTCAGCATAATTACAAGTTTTTATATCTTCAATTATTTAGTTTTTATAATTTAAAGCTTATTTAACCATGACTTAATCAATTGGTAAATAGGGAGTAATGTTCGGTTAGGAAAGGTACAAATGTTGAAGTTTTTAACTCTGTTCAACAGACTTAATCTCAGAAGTCAAAAGATAAAAACGCCCAATCAAAAACACCGCACCCATTAGTAGCCCTAGCATTAAACCCAACCATAAACCTATGGGCCCCCAATCGAAAGTAAATGCCATTAGATAGCCCCCACCTACACCTACTCCCCAGTAAGCAAACATAGTGATTAAGGTTGGTATTCGGGTATCTTTCAAGCCGATCAAAGCACCAGCAGCGATAGTCTGAATAGAATAAAATATCTGGACTATTGCTGCTATGTCTAGAAAAGAAATTCCCGTTTTAACTATTTCGATATTATCTAAATTACTGGTGTCCAAATACATTGCCACAATATAGTTGGGAAATAGCAAAAAAATTAGTGCCACAATGCTCACGCAGGGAGTAGCAAGGGCAATGCAAACAAATCCTGCTCTGCTTGCACCCTTAAGGTCATTTTGTCCCCTCAACTGTCCTACTCTCATCGTGACGGCATAAGAAATACCTATAGATATTGTTTCGACAAAACTTTCTGTTTCGACAGTAATTTCATGGGCTGCTAACGTCCCTGTCCCAAACCACCCCATCATTAAAGCAGTGGCAGTGAATACTCCAATTTCTGCTCCATACTGTAATCCCAAAAACCACCCAGTTTGGAAGATATCTAAAAACATATCTCGATCGAACTGATGCAGAGCGGAATCAAGTTGGTAATCTTGAAAGTAGTTATCCAAGCAAATCCAACTGGCGGCGGCGATAAAATTCAGCCAAAAAATGAGTACGCTTGCCCAACCAATAGCGGCTAAACCAAGGGCTGGGAAACCAAATTTACCGAACATTAAGATGTAATTGACAGCCCCATTTAATAATAGTCCAGCTACCGTAATTACTATTAAGAATTGGGGGCGATTGAGGGCAGAGCTAACTTCTTTTAAAATACAAAAACCGAGTACAGCAGGAAAACCCCAAACAATAGACCGCAAATAGGTTTGAGCCAATAATACATTGCTTTCTTCTTGACCAGTCACCAACAGAATATAGTCAAAGTGCCAAATGATAAACATCACAGGTAAGCACATCGTCACCGCTAACCAAATTCCTTGACCGGTAGCACGGCTAACTTGGTCTATTTTTCCTGCACCAAAAGCATTTGCAACACTCACACCCGCCGCTGAAAGAATAGAACGACAAATGGAAGCTAAAGTCGAAAAGGTAACAGCACCTAAAGCACCCGCAGCTAAAGCTTGGCTATTAAGCAAGCCCATCATCACCCCATCTAATAAAGGAATGCCCGCTTCTAATATTTGAGTAATTACTAAAGGAACTGCCAATTGCAGGCAGGCTTGGATTTCTAATATCAGGTCTGATTTAAATTCTTTTGAAGTTAACTCCATTGGGCACGAAAATTAAGGGGTGTGCAAAAAAAGTAATACTTAAGTATATATTAATATATATTAACACTTAGAAAACTCCAAGAAATAAATTATCCAATATTGTAGGGTGGGCATCCTGCCATAGGTGTCAACTTAACGTGAAACCGCTCGTCCGCCGGGAATTGAAATTCCTGCCTCATAGCTAAAGTCATCTGAAGATGACTAAATATCGCCCAAAATCTCCAGTCTACTTCAGTAGACTTTAGCTTAAAAGCCAAAGAAATTTATTTCAATGCGGGTAAGGAAGCTAACAGATAAGCCATTTTTAGCTTAAGTTGACACCAATGAGCAATGCTGTGCCCTATTGTGTATTGCATCCAAACGAGAACCGCCATAGTCCCCCCAATACCCATTCAAAATTCCACAATTACCGGCACATGGTCGCTAGGTTGAGTTAACTTTCTTGGCGCGACATCAATAATGCAACTTTTAGCGCGTTCATATAGCACGGGTGTCAGATATTGATGGTCAATCCGCCAACCTAAGTTGCGACGGAAAGCAGCAGAGCGATAATCCCACCAACTATAATTCCCGCCTTCTGTGTTGAATTTACGAAAAGCATCGGCAAATCCCAGCGCCAAAATGTCCCGTAATGCTTGACGCTCTGTTTCTGTTGCCATGATGTGATTTTCTGTACTTACTTGCTCGTGAATATCTTTGTCTTCTAGGGCAATGTTGAAGTCGCCGCACACACAAATTGCAGATTCTGACAACACCAGCAATCTTAAATACTCGTGTAGCGCTGTCAACCAGCGTAGTTTGTATTCATATTTCTCGGTTCCCACCGCTGCACCATTGGGAACATATAAGTTCACAACCCGAACACCATCAATTACACCTGTAATCACGCGCTTTTGCTCGTCCCATTCATGATGTAAATCTGGCAAAATCGCCCGAAATCCGCTACTGACATCTACAAATGGCTGGCGGCTAATCAGGGCTACGCCGTTATAAGATTTTTGTCCTGATATATAAAGGTTATAGCCTAACTCCTCAAAAGGCGATCGCGGAAATTCAGCTTCTACAACTTTAGTTTCTTGCAAGCAGAGAACATCAACAGGATTCAGGGTTAACCAATCGATAACCTGTTCAAGGCGAGTGCGAATTGAGTTGACGTTCCAAGTAGCGATTTTCATTAGTTAATTATCAGAATTTTTGTAAATTACTAATTACAAATTATGTAATTATTGTACAATTACTTAATATTTATAATTTTTGTTCTTTTTAGCAATTACCTTTAAACCAAGCTTTAATGATTTGATCCCATTGAATATTTTAGTATTTTCTGCTACAAAATATTCAATTTTGTAAGTTCCGCTACAAAATATTCTACCTTATTATGATCCCCAAGACAGATGCAACAAGTAATAGATTAGCTATAGGTTAGAAGTGTAGGTCAGAATTGACTTTTGCCGATAGTCCATTAGATTTGTCGGTAGGAAATTTGCGATCCGGTTAACCTTTATTGCGCTTTTGGTAGACTTTTAGGTTAATTTAAATGTCAAAAGAGTAAGTAGAAATGATCTCGCCTCATAAAATAATGATGTAGCTCATTATTGAGGTCAATTTCATAGACTGAACCAAAAAAACTTATGAAAATCGCTCAAGTTGCCCCCTTATGGGAAAGGGTTCCACCTCCTAATTATGGAGGAATAGAACTGGTAGTGAGTCGCTTAACTGATGAACTTGTTCGTCGTGGTCATGAGGTAACGTTATTTGCCTCTGGCGATTCTCAAACTTTGGCTTATTTAGAAGCAGTTTATCCACGTGCATTACGCTTAGACTCAAATGTAAAAGAGTATGCAGTCTACGAAATGCTAGAACTAAGCCAAGTTTACCAACGTGCTGCCCAATTCGATATTATCCATTCTCATGTAGGGATTTCGGCATTACCTTTAGCGAGTTTGATAACAACAACTTCTACAGTCCATACCCTGCACAATAATTTTACAACTGACAACCGTCACGCATTTAGCTACCACCAAAAGCAACCTTATATCAGCATTAGTAACTCGCAGCGTCAAATCGATCTCAATTATGTTGCCACAGTTTATAACGGAATTGAGCTAGCAGATTACCCATTCGTAGCCCAACCGTCAGAACCTCCATATTTGGCATTTTTAGGGCG
Source organism: Nostoc sp. NMS8 (assembly GCF_017115045.1). Taxonomy (GTDB): domain Bacteria; phylum Cyanobacteriota; class Cyanobacteriia; order Cyanobacteriales; family Nostocaceae; genus Nostoc. The sequence goes on from NZ_JABXKK010000106.1 coordinate 96,719, forward strand.
TTTTTCGCCAGACAAAGGGCCACAACATGCGATCGCCATTGCTGAACAAAGTGGTTGGCGCTTGAAGTTGGCAGGAAAAATTGATGCAATACACTCAGAGTTTTTTGAGCAAGAGATTGCTCCCCATATAGATGGTCAGCAAATTGAATATCTCGGCGAAATTAACCACGCCGAAAAAACTGAACTTCTGGGCAATGCTGCTGTCACTCTTTTCCCCATTAACTGGCAAGAACCTTTTGGTTTAGTAATGATTGAATCAATGGCAACTGGTACACCAGTTATTGCGGTGAATTTAGGTTCTGTACCTGAAGTTATTGCCCACGGTAAAACAGGTTTTATCTGCAATAACTACGCAGAAATGGCCGCAATGATTCCACTAGCTTTGGAACTCAATCGTCAAACCTGTCGAAAATATGTGGAAAATAACTTTAGCGTTAGCCAAATGGTTAACGGATATGAAGCTGTTTACAGACAAATTATTAAAGACCGCATAGAATCGAATGGCCGCATTCATGCAGCTAACATCCATTTTTAATCAACTGCTTTTTTACTGAGCTTAAAACAACAATTTTTTTTAAGGAGGATATTGGTATGAGTACGAGAGCCAACACCTGCCCATGCTGCGGTGGTTCCCTCCTGCGTCATGCCCGTCATGGTGAACTATATTGGTTTTGCCTGTCGTGCCGACAAGAAGTACCGCTATTAAATGCTATTCGCTTACCTAATGTGGATACCCGGAACACCGGAGTGGTTCCCCAGCCAGCGGTGAATACTTAGCTTTTCAAAATATAAAACTTGCTGAAAATCAATACTGATTTAGTTTAGACCTATCAATTAACTTCAACTGGTAAAATCGGATGGAGCTAATTGATAGGTTTTAAAGTTTTGTTAGCAGCATTACTTCATGGTCAAGAAGATTTACGCCTAGAGCAAGTTCCCGATCCCACTCCGGCGGCTGGCGAAGTTGTAATCCAAGTAGGGGCAGCAACAACTTGTGGTACAGATTTGAAAGTCTGGCGGCGTGGTGGTCATGCTAAAATGCTCATACCGCCGACGCTGTTTGGTCATGAAGGTGCTGGGCGAATTGTTGCCTTGGGTGCAGGGGTGACAAATTGGCAAGTAGGCGATCGCATTGTCGCCAACAATTCCGCCCCATGCACAAAATGCTTTTTTTGTCAACGCCAAGAATATTCCTTATGTCCAAATTTGACATGGAATAATGGTACTTTTGCCCAATACCTGAAAATTCCCGCACCGATAGTAGAGCATAATTTGTTGCACATTCCCGATGAGTTGCCGTATGAATTGGCAGCGATGACAGAACCTTTAGCTTGTGTGTTGCATGGTGTAGCGCGTTCTAATATTAAGTCTAAAGATAAAGTAGTCGTCTTAGGAGATGGGGCGATCGGGCTGATGTTTGTGGCGGCGTTGAGTGAGAAAGCTGAGGTTTTGCTGTGGGGAGGTAATAACCACAGATTAGAAATTGGTCAGAAATTGGGTGCAGCCCAGACCTTTAATTATCATCAAATCTCGGATATTCCCAATGTGGTCAAAGAACTAACCCAAGGATGGGGCGCAGATGTGGTAATTGAAGCCACTGGTGTACCAAGTGTTTGGGAAAGTGCGATCGCCTGTGCGCGTCCTGGTGCAACAGTCAACTTATTCGGTGGATGTCCACGAGATACTAGCATTACTGTCAATACAGAACAGCTACACTATAGCGAACTTACCATCAAAGGCGTGTTTCATAATACACCAGAGTATGTGCGATCGGCTTTATCACTTATAGCTAGTCGTAAAATTCCCTTTGAGTTACTTATTAGCGAACAGCGGCCATTAAAAGATTTAGAACAGGTGTTTTCTGATATGAAAGCGCGTAAAGTAATTAAGGTAGCGATGATTCCTTAATTTTTTGCGGCGTACAGCAGATGATCTGGGTCTAGCCAAACAATGTAGAAAATCTCGTTAATAAAGAATCCATGAACCCTACCATGTTCATTTGAAGAGATAGAAAACTGATATGGTATATCAACCAATTGATGCGAGTTTCTTCGAGCCATACTTGCTGAGAAAGAGTCTCTTATGCTAAAAGGCGTAATGCAGTTTGAATTACTTCATCAACATTCTTAAATTGACCTGTTGCTAACAAAACTTGAATTATTGGTTCTTGCTCTGGGCTAAATGTAATACTCATAACGATTCCATTCCTTGGCTTTTTCTATAATAAAGCGTTGATAAGTAATATCCCTGATATCTGAAGTTGGGTTGACCTATTGAAATAATCTTGCTGAAAAACGGGAAGACTATGATTACTCCTGAATGGGGAAATTTATATGAAAGTCCCGAACAGCAAAATGCTCAAAAAATCTCTGCTTAACTATTTAATTTTGCCTTTTTCTCTAGTGCCTTGGCTGTGCATAGGAATGCTTTTTGATTCCCAAGCTAATGCTTTACCAGGGCAAAGTACAGAGGAAGTGGGCACTTGGATTAAAGCACATCCTACACTCCGTCCCAGGAGTGGGGAAAAATTATTTGTGCAAAAAACTGATACAGCCGCCCAAAGATTCACTTTTCAAGCGTCGGTATTGCCTCCCGGTAGGGTGGAATTTTCTAAAGACCGAGCCACAATTCGCAGTGAGCGCATTGCTATGTATGATGCCATTAATGGCATGACATTTGAGCGCCTTCAAGAATCCTTGCGGGTGATTTATGGCTTAGAGATTTATCAAGACTATGATCGCGCCCAAGTCGTGTATCAATACCCCAGTGAAAAGGTAGTTAATTCGGCACGTCTAGCCAAAACTCCGATTCGGGAAGCTTTAAAGGGAGAATTACGAGTAGGCGATCGCTATGTATATTGGGTAGAAATTGCTCAACCCAAGGCTGGCAAAGCTTTTACTGGCCAAATGACAGTTTTGCTCAAAACTGACCTAGACAAATTAGAAAAGGAACTGCAAATTCGTTAATGGGGCATTGGGAATTGGGCATTGGTTATTCCCCTTGTCCCCTTCATCTCCCTTATGCCTTCTCGTTGAAAGATTACTGAATCGCGTTCTACAACTTCCCCAACTCCATCTGAGCTAAAGTTTGCCATGTGCCCGAAAAGATACTTTCAGATGCTAAGGAAATTCGTAGTAAATCTTCCTTCAGCAGTGGCGGCCAATCAACTCCGGCTTTACGCCCTGCGCCAAATAGCTGTTGCGCCTTAATGCTTAACTGATAAAGGGCCAAAGCCAATTCTCGGTCTAGGCTCTTTGCATCTTTGAGGGCTTCAAACACCACTTTCAACGCCAACAAAATCGAGGTGATCTGACCGGGTACCGGCGGTTTGCCCTGTCTCATACGCGTTAACAGCGCATCTGGGTTTTCCTCGGTTGTGATTGTCTGATCTATGAGGAGTTTCCTAGCTGTTTCGTAATTCATGTAGCCAGTTTACCTTACATTTTGCTTCAGCACGAATACTTAATTAAAAAGTCATAAAATTGTTTTCTGGTTATTTATAGCAATCTCTTGTAATTTGTGAAAAGATAGGCGTGGGGAAAATGATGGAGGATTTGCGATGTTCTAGGATAAAATCTTTGAAAAATACACCTTACTAGGAATCAAAAGCAAAATGATCTCACCGAATTTACTAGAAATCGAGCGCTCTATCCTTGCCTTGTCTGTAGAAGAACAACTTTGGCTGTTAGAAAGTATTGTTCGACAAATCCGAGAAAATGAGTATGTAAAAGATAAATTAGTTGATGTCAACAATCCAGAAGAACAATTGGAAGTCAGGATTAGTGAGCCAAAGATTCAAATAGGAAGTGCTTCTATCAATGATGAGTTTGCCATTTCTGAAATACTCTAATGTGTAGTCATAAAAATTATGAGATTGTCCGATTTAAAAAAGTAAAATATACAAGTTATCAGTGGGCGATCGCTTAAAATTTCTCACTGCGATCGCCCATCCACTGCAAAACAATCTAACACCCCACTCATATCCCAAAGGCTCAGTGCATATTGATAAACACCAACATCATTATTAGGAACTGCTAAATCAAAAAGTATCCAATTAACTCTTGTGGGGTGGGCCGAAAAACCATTGGCGTCAAGTTAAGAAAAATAGAGTCTTGTCAAGAGGGGCATACTAATTGACTTCGGAGCCTCAACGACGAGCATTCCCAGTCTGAGACTGGGAACGAGGCAAACGTGACAATATCTAAAAGCTGGTTCTAGGCTAGCTTTCACGTTAAGTTGACACCAATGAGCATTGCTGTGCCCTTACGACAGATGTGGTTCAAATACATGAAAACTGCTGTAATAGTTTGCCCAGCCATCTTTCTGTATAGATATAGGTTTTAAATGTTGCTCTAATTTTAAGATTAAATAACTCTTAAATCGTGTAATAAGGTACTCTTATATCTTGCTTAAGTCTGATATCTTCTTGGGAACAGCTTTGTTGTTGTCAGGTAGATTGATGAGTCGAATTAATGGATTTTTAGGGCGACGTGATTTCTTAAAATTCGCCAGTGTGGTAGGTATTGCAGCTACTAGTTTTGGTGATAGCTTTTGGAATTTAGAGCAAACTGCTGTTGCTGATATTCACCCAGTTAACCCTAATCAAATCAGTCCAGATGAAGCCGTCAGACGCTTGCTGGATGGTAATCAAAGATTTATTCAGCAAAAACGTCAATATCCCGATCAATCACTAGAACGTCTACGATCAGTTGCTAAAGCTCAGTATCCCTTTGCTGCCATATTGGGCTGTGCAGATTCTAGGGTACCTGCGGAAATCGTCTTTGATCAAGGACTTGGAGATTTGTTTGTCGTGCGAGTTGCTGGTAATGTCGTCAGTGACACGGTGATAGGTAGTCTGGAATATTCTACAGCAGTATTGGGTTCGCAGTTGATTGTGGTTTTGGGTCATCGAAGATGCGGTGCAGTAGCAGAAGCAATCAAAAACGAACCACTTCCTGGCAGAATTGGTTTAATTATTGAGAGCATCAAACCATCTGTAGAAAGGGTAAAGTTTAGCACAGGTGATAATATGCAGGATGTGGTTATAGCTAATATTCAGTATCAGACTGAAAAATTGCAGGAAAGTTCAACTATTTTAGCTAAATTTCTCCGTGAAGGTAAACTAAAAATTCTTGGTGCTTGTTACGATATTGACACTGGTAAAGTCAACATCATTACTTGAATATCTTGCACCTTTTAGAAGTTTAATAATTTTATAAAGAATTTTTGTATAAAATATTTTTATTGATAATCTTTAAAATCAGTTAAACTCATTGTTTAATTTATAAAAATAGTTAATATCAAGTCCTTTATAACTTTTTTTAACCAGAGTTTATTGATGACAATTTAGATTAATGGTAAAAAAAATCAAGTAGAAAAGTAGACATTTTTCAATTGGCTTTTAATCAATATTTGCTGATGTTTAACAATCCCTAAATGGGATAATTAGCTGCCTGGAATGACAGCCAAGTAATTTTTAAATATTCTCTCATCTATTTCTCATTTAAGTAGTATATCTTAATAGCATTGGGTTTGAGGTATTGATATTCTAAATACCAAGCTTGAAGATTATGAACAAAAAACTTGTAAAAATGAGAACGCATATATTAAAATCCAAACTCAAACTACTACTCCTAAGTTGCCTCATTGTTACTCTGATAATCGCTGCTAAAAACTTAAACTTTCAGGGGCTTTTACAGACATTAGTTATTTGGGTTCACAGTCTTGGTGCTTTCGGGCCTATTGCCTACATAGTCATTTACAACTTAGCAACATTACTGTTTATACCAGGTTCGCTCCTAACTCTCAAAGCTGGTTGTCTGTTTGGAGTATTTTGGGGTTCAGTATATGTGCTAATTGCTGCAACAATTGGAGCAACTTTGGCTTTTATTATTGGACGCTATCTGTCGCGGGATTGGGTTTCTCGACAAATGGATAAACATCCTAAATTTAAAGCGATTGATTTAGCAGTTGCTAAAGAAGGATGGAAAATTGTTTTGCTAACTCGTCTCTCACCCGTCTTTCCCTTCAATTTATTAAATTATGCTTTTGGAGTAACACAGGTTTCTCTTAAAGACTATATATTAGGTTCCTTCGGCATTATTCCCGGTACTGTGATGTACGTTTATATTGGTTCTCTAGCTGGTAATCTTGCCATGATTGACACCTCGCATCAAGCAATTGCTCCAGAAACTCAAGTCTGGTAATGGATAATGCGAGTGGTTGGGTTGATTGCTACCGTTGCGGTAACTGTGTATATCACAAAAGTTGCTCAGAAAGAATTAGTTCAAAATGTGGCAATAGAAGAAATAACAATTAATGAAAAAACTAACAATCATTCAGATATCTAAAAGTATTAATGTCAAAAAATTGCAGAATTTTTTTAGCTTCAGTGCATTAATATTACTGATATTGGCGACCACTTTTTCATTAAACACAGACCCAGCTTTGGCACAAGAATCTGCAAATCTAAATTCTTTCAATCCCCAAGCAATTTTAAAAGATGCTTTGCACTGGATTGATAGCCTGGGTGCGGTGGGAGCCATAGCTTTTATTGGACTTTATGTTATTGCTACCGTTGCTTTTTTCCCTGGTTCTATTCTCACCTTGGGTTCTGGTGTAATTTTTGGTGCAGTTTGGGGTTCTCTCTACGTATTTATTGGTGCAACCCTTGGCGCTACGGCTGCTTTTGTTGTGGGACGTTATTTAGCAAGAAGTTGGGTTGCTCAGAAAATCGCAGATAACAAAAAATTTGCCGCCATTGACCAAGCGGTTAGCAAAGAAGGATTAAAAATTGTCCTATTAACGCGACTCTCCCCCATATTTCCTTTCAATTTGCTGAACTATGCTTTTGGGATTACGGGAGTTTCACTTCCAGATTATTTTATCGGTTCCTTGGGTATGATTCCTGGAACCATCATGTATGTTTATATTGGTTCCCTTGCAGGTAATCTTGCCATGATTGGTACTGAAGCTCAACCTAGTAATCCTGCTTTACAATGGGCAATTCGCATTTTTGGTTTGATTGCAACAGTCACCGTGACAGTTTATGTAACCCAGATTGCACGCAAAGCTTTAGAAGAGAAATTGTAGAGGTGGACAGTTCCCCTGCATCCTGCCTCCTCTTGTAAAATATTGATTGCTGAAACGTTTATACACGAAACCTTCAATTGTATCTGTCAATTCCCAAACGGACAAAACAATTCAAAGGCTGTATTCCTTATTAAACAAGCATAAAAAATAAAAGACTGAGCCACCGAAATTGATCGGGATTCTTAATTTTAAAAGAGGTTTTGCCAATGACCAATTCAGATTTAGAAAGAGTCACAATTCGCCCAGTGGATGAGTATAATCAAAAGTTGCTGTCTTACGTCCATCCACCAAATTGGGTTAATCCTCAACCCGCCGATGTTTACGATTTGGTAGTAATTGGTGCTGGTACGGCGGGGTTAGTGGTGGCGGCGGGTGCAGCAGGTCTAGATTTGGGTTTAAAAGTAGCGTTGATTGAAAAGCATCTCATGGGTGGGGATTGCTTAAATGTTGGTTGCGTACCATCTAAAACTATTATTCGCTCTGCTCGCGTCGTTGGCGAAATCTTTAAGGCCAAAGATTTGGGAGTTAATATTCCCCAACATAATATTGATGTTGATTTTTCCAAAGTTATGGCCAGGATGCGGCGGGTAAGAGCTGATATCAGCCATAATGACTCGGCGGAGCGGTTTCAAAACTTGGGTGTCGATGTCTTTTTGGGTAGCGGTCGATTTGCGAGTAAAAATACCGTGGAAGTTGGCGACAAAACCCTCAAGTTTAAAAAAGCTGTAATTGCTACTGGTGCAAGAGCTGCACAACTGTCGATTCCGGGAATTGAACAGGCGGGTTATCTGACCAATGAGACGGTTTTTTCCCTGATTCAACGACCGGAACATTTGGCAGTGATTGGTGGCGGCCCCATTGGTTGCGAATTGGCGCAAGCTTTCCGGCGTTTGGGTTGTGAGGTGGTGCTTTTCCATAGTGGTTCTCATCTTCTCAATAAGGAAGACGTTGAGGCTGCTAAAATTCTCCAAAAGGTTTTGATTAGCGAAGGAATTCGGGTAGTACTGAATTCCAAGTTGGAAGAAGTGGTAACTGTCACTGAGGGAAAACGGCTTTACTTTTCTAGCAATGGTCATCGAGATTCGGTGACTGTCGATGAAATTTTAGTTGGTGCGGGGCGATCGCCAAATGTAGAAAATCTAAATTTAGAATCAGTAGGGGTGGAATACGACAAGCGCCAAGGTGTAAAAATAAATGATTATCTCCAGACAACCAATCCTAAAATTTATGCAGCTGGCGATATCTGCATGAACTGGAAGTTTACCCATGCTGCTGACGCTGCGGCGCGGATTGTAATTAAAAATACTCTGTTTTCTCCCTTTGGTTTGGGACGCTCGAAACTCAGCAGTCTGGTGATGCCTTGGGTAACTTATACTGACCCAGAAATTGCTCACGTAGGGTTGTACGAACACGAGGCGCAAAAATTGGGTATTGAGGTGACAACAATTCAGATACCTTTTAGTAGTGTAGACCGAGCGATCGCAGATGATCAAGAGTCAGGATTTCTCAAAATCCACCATAAAAAGGATTCTGATGAAATTATGGGTGCAACTATTGTCGCCAGTCACGCAGGTGAGATGATTTCAGAGGTGACTACGGCAATTGTAAATAAAATCGGTTTGAGTAAATTAAGCAGTGTAATTCATCCTTATCCTACTCAAGCCGAAGCGATTAAAAAAGCAGCTGACGCTTATCGTCGAACACTCCTGACATCAAATACCAAAAAATTGTTGGGATTTTTGACAAAGTTATCTTAAGCAAAATCAGTGAACAGTCGCATAACTGTTCACTGATATAGCAGTTTTCAACTAGATGAGGTATGAAGCACAGGATTCAAAATCAGGTATAAAAAGTTTACTTCCTTCTTTCTACCTCCTGCCTCCTGCCCTCCTTCAGGTCATCACTAAACAGGTCGGAAGCGATTAATCCCGCCTCCGGTCAAGTTTGCGTAGTACAAATTACCATCGGGCCCAGTGGTGATTTGTGTAGGCAGTCCTAGATTAGGTCTGTCTGTTTGGGAAGCAAATCGCTTAACTGAGACAACTTTACCCTGACTATCTAAGATCAAAGCATCGATAGTTCCTTGACTGAAATCACCAATGAATAAAGCACCTTGATAGATTGAAGGGAAAGTACTACCTGTGTAAAAATCACCCACAAGGATCGAATTAGAACCAAAATGCTTGTAAGTGTACAGTGGTGCTGTCACAGCTGTGCCACTATTGTAGAAGGCTTGCGCGGCAGCTAAACTTTGGTAGGCTGTTTGTTTCAGACTGACGATATTGCCATTTGCATCTAGTCCACCTTCATAGAATGGCCAGCCAAAGTTAGCTCCTGGTCTGCCGACATTTACCTCTTCGTAAGTACCTAAGCCAACATCACCAATGTATGGGGTATTGGTTCTTTTATCAATTGTGAAACGGAAGGGGTTACGTAGACCTAAGTCATAAACTTTGGAAATATTGCTATTGGGATCGCCATTGTAGAAAGGATTACTTGATAAGCCTTGACCAGTAATCGCGTCAATCCGCAGAATCTTACCAGACAAATTATTCTTATCCTGGACGCGAATTGCTCGGGGGTCTATCCCATTGTAGGAAGTACCATCTCCTAAGCTAACAAACAGAGAGCCATCAGTACCAAAGCGAATAGAACCAACTGAGTGAGATTCACTGTCATTGGCTATAAAATTCTGGACATTTTGGACTTTATCAAGATTATTGAGATAATCCTGCAAGCTGGTAAAGGGCCTACCAGTAACTCTGTTGATAATTCCTGATGGTGCATAGCCAAGTGAGACATCTGTGCTATTTCCATCTGGATGGCTGATATTCGCCCAAGTGCCATTTGTGCCTAGTAGCACAACTTCGCTGCCAGCAATCGCAGTAGTGTAACCAGTGTTGGGATCAGCTGTAAAACGACTCAGCCGTGCAGTACGATTCCCATTCTGGTCAGGATCGTCCAATGTGCTGTTGGGATTGTTATTAGCATTGCTTCGATTGGTTTCTGGTGGATCGTAGGTATACAACAGATAAACATAGTTGTTGCCGTTGCGACCCAAACCTGGATTGACGGCAATGCCTAAGAGACCGCGATCGCGCGTATTATTTACCTGTCCAGAAATATTGACAAATGGTGTTGCTAATAAAGTGCCGTTTTTCACAACTCGCACTGTCCCATCTTTCTGAGCAACGAACAGGGTATTGCCATCAGGGGACCAGTCAAAAGCTGTAGGTTGAGTCAAACCAGAAGCTACTGTATCTAGAGCAAAGTTACCAGAGTCATTATCAATAATAGTGATACTTGACTGTGCATTAGTTAGCTGCACTCCAACTGCATTACTGTATCTCAAAGAAAATGTTTCATTTGATTCCCCAACGTTGTCATCAATAATGGGGATAACAATGGTCTTGGTAGTTTGTCCGATTGCAAAACTTAAGGTTCCAGATACAGCCCGATAGTCAGTTCCAACTCTAGCAGTCCCATCTACGGTTGTGTAGTCTACACTAGCGACCCCCGTAGCATTACCTCGTGTAGCTGTCACCGTCGCAGAACCACCACCCTCATTAACTACTGGCTGAGAGAAGTCAATGCTAGAGCGATCGTTGTCTTGAATGGTAATTCCGATAGTTCTTTGGACTCCTAGTGTTGCCCCCACTGCCTGATCGATGACAAAATTAAAGGTTTCATCGGGTTCTGGTAAGGAATCGTCATTGATCGGAATTGATACCTGTACACTACTTTGTCCCGGCGCAAAAATAAGCGTCCCAGCGCTTTCCACGCCTTCACTTCCGTAGTCAACTCCTGCTGTGGCAGTACCAGCTATAGTTGCATACTTGATTGAAGATGTGCCGCTTAAATCGCCACTTCTGAGTATAGTTACGCTAACACTACCACTGCCTTCATTCACAGTCGCGGAAGGCGATCCTAATGTGATCGCGGTCTGAATAGCTGCTGAATACAGTTGAGACTGAGGAATAATTTGCTTGACTTGAGAGGCGCTTGACCAAGACAATTGGGAAACAGCTTCGTATTGATTGTCGTAGTATTCGAGTCTAATATCGTACTTCTGACCTGCAACTAGTGCAATTGACCCACTATATTCTGTGGCCGATTGATCGACAAACTTATTGATGATTTGTACACCATTCACCGACAACCGCACACCATCATCAGCGGTGGTGTAGAAATTGTAAGTTTCGCTGTACTGGGCTTGCACCTGACCTGTCCAACGCACTGAGAAGGTATCTGCGCCCACGGAAGGATCTGGAGAAGCTTCACCCCAGTTAAAGTTTACCGTTGCATCTGTGCGGGTTTGCTTCAGGTTGGTAAAGTCGATGTTGTCGTAGTACTGTCCTTGAAGTCCGTTGCCGTTACCAATTACAGGAGATGGAGGTGTGTTGGTATTAGTATACAGTTGAGACTGAGGAATAATTTGCTTGGTCTGAGAGGCGCTTGACCAAGCCAGTTGGGAAACAGCTTCGTATTGATTGTCGTAGTATTCGAGTCTAATATCGTACTTCTGACCTGCAACTAGTGCAATTGACCCACTATATTCTGTGGCCGATTGATCGACAAACTTATTGATGATTTGTACACCATTCACCGACAACCGCACACCATCATCAGCGGTGGTGTAGAAATTGTAAGTTTCGCTGTACTGGGCTTGCACCTGACCTGTCCAACGCACTGAGAAGGTATCTGCGCCCACGGAAGGATCTGGAGAAGCTTCACCCCAGTTAAAGTTTACCGTTGCATCTGTGCGGGTTTGCTTCAGGTTGGTGAAGTCGATGTTGTCGTAGTACTGTCCTTGGAGTCCATTGCCGTTACCAACTACAGGAGATGCAAGCGCAAGTGTGCTGACATTTCCCTGAGATAGCACGCTGGAGCTAGCCTGAGAGACAAGACTGCTGCTAGCCAATGGATCTAGAAGAGATGTTGTTGTATTAGTAGGTGTTGGACTTACAGTTGTTGATAGCAGCTGATTGTTTAATGGACTCATTGAAATATATGCCTCAAAATAGTTCTAAAACTAATGCCATAATCAATAATTTGGGATTAGTTTTATGTTTAATGTTTTCAACCAAAAATGCGTAATGAGCATAGCCTAAGTATGTTTATAAGCAAATCATTGTCTGCCTATTAACATTTGTGTTGATACTATTTCACTCAATTGCCGATACAAATTATTTCTCATATATATTCTCCTGTGTTAATTTGGTTTACTAATTTGCTGCTTATTTGTATCAACATTAAAACAAAATAGTATGACAGCATGACGCGAAAACATACTTCCCTATATCTTCTCTGAAAGCAGAGATATATAAGAAAATGTAGAAAAACGCGTATAACAATAAAGACTCAAGATTAGCTGAAGGGCTTATTAGTCCTTACTAATCCTTGTTTTATTTTGATAAACCTTCGAGTTTTGGTGAATTTAACCAAATATTATAAATCACCATTCTCTAGAACTTTTAATCTCAATGATGTGCAGGTGCATAAAATTTGAGATAAAGCAAAACTCGATCGAGATAAATACTTAAGTAGTCTAAAGTAACAGTATTACATATTTACGCTTAAGTATTGTTTTTGGATTAATCAACTACACATTTGACACTAGAACTCGGTGTTATGTCTATCTTCTTTGTGGAATTTTGTTTAAATATTCACATTGATATGTCCTTTTTTAAAGGAACATCAAAGTTTTGATGATTTTTAAGTGAAAATTACCAACTACAGGATGATCCCATATTTTTTATCCAGATGGTTATTAATTATATGAAAATTGCATAAAGAAAATTTGTCATATTTAAAGATTTAAAAAAGGTATTATTTATATATGCTTTATCTTGATTATCAATTCATCTCTTGGTTACAACAAACAGCAAAGATAGAGTTGACTTTTTGAGTAACTCTATTGTATAACAGACTATCCAGCAAATAGCTATGCAATAGCTTCTCTTTTCTACGAAAGAGCTACGGCAACGCTAGACGAAAGGAATTACCAGCGTCCGAAACCTTGTATTATTGCAGTATGTTACAAAAGTTTTCAAATTATTTCAAATATTAACAATTCAAAAATAAAAATTACAAGTGCGATGTTGCTACATTCCAAGTTTCCCCTAGACTAGAGGCAGCAATCTGGTTCAAACTGGCTGAAGAAAGGGGACTTTGACTGAGACAAATAATTTAAACTCTCAGAATTTATGTTTGATTTTTTAAAAAAACGTAAGGGTGCTATAGGATTACTATTTTATTTTTGAACAAAATTAGGTACTGTAGTGGCATGTCAAGGCTAAAATGTTGCCCAAAAATTATAGGTTGGGGAGACACTGCGTTGCGTGGGTTCCCCGCGTTGTAGCAAGTGGCGTTGGAGGCTTTGCCAAAGCCAACATACTGATATCTGTTGAGTTGCGCTCCGCTCCACCCAACCAACGCCTATTGCTGATGTTGGGTTTTACTACGTTCCACTTAATTGAATTTTGAATTGATTCATGGTGGGCTGTACTTACTGCGATCGCTACTGTCTGGGATTATTTTGTGCAAGGATGATTAGAAGTAGCGATCGCCTTCTTCACTAATGACCAATGACTAACTTTTACAATTCTGATTCCGTGTCTGGAGCAACGATTTCGCCAGTACCTATTTCTAGTATCAAGTCTTGTTCAGTAATCAATCCACTGAGTTCCTTCACTTGCAAATTCATCTCTTCACAAGCTTGTCTGAGTTCTTGTGCAAATTTGTTGAGGTCTTGACCATAGCCACATTGATAAGCAGCAGTTTCAATTCCTTGCTTGGCATTTGCTCTAGCACAATCGACTAATTCTGTGCCATGCAGTGGTGTAAGAGATGCCATATACCTAGTTATTATTTCTTAAATGTACGCTGCTAGATAGATTATCAAGATTTCAACATTGACTCATCCCTCTAATGGAAGAAAAGGAGGGTAGAATTAAGAGCGAATAAGTAAAAACTTATGACTCCAAATTCTACCAAGTTTAATTTTTTGATTTCAAATTTTGGATTAAAAGAAAAATCAAAAATCAAAAATCAAAAATTGAATAATTTTTAGCTATTCTACCTACCCATTGATAACTTCTCCACCATTAACATGTAGCACTTGTCCAGAGACATAAGAAGCATCATCAGAGGCTAAAAATACGTAGCTAGGAGCAACTTCTTCTGGTTGTCCGGCTCGTTGCATTGGTACTTGCTTTCCAAAATTCTCAACTTTCTCTTCAGGAAAAGTTGAGGGAATTAAAGGTGTCCAAATTGGCCCTGGTGCGACAGCATTAACGCGAATTCCTTTTGACACTAAATTTTGTGATAAGGAACGAGTAAAGGCAACAATCGCACCTTTTGTAGAGGAGTAATCTAAGAGATGTGAGCTACCTTTGTAAGCTGTTACCGATGTGGTATTGATAATAGAACTGCCCGCTTGTAAATGCTTGAGTGCAGCTTTAGTCATGAAAAACATTGAGAATATATTAGTGCGGAAAGTTCGCTCTAGTTGTTCTTCAGTGATTTCTTCGATACTTTCTTTTGGATGTTGTTCGGCGGCGTTGTTGACGAGAATATCAAGTTTGCCAAACTCACCAACTGTTTGCTGTATGGCTTGCTGACAAAAAGTTTCATTGCCAATATCACCTGCAATAGTGACTGCGCGACGCCCTTGCTGTTCTACCAAATGTTTTGTTTCTTTGGCATCGTCGTGTTCGTTGAGATAAAAGATCGCCACATCTGCACCTTCTTTAGCAAATGCGATCGCAACAGCACGACCAATACCACTATCTCCACCTGTAATCAATGCCACTTTATCTTTTAACTTACCACTACCCCGATACTGAGGATCATCGGCTTTAGGTTTTGGTGTCATTTCTGATTCAACACCCGGTGCTTCTTGTTGCTGTGGCGGTTGCAATTTTTTCTCTTTTTGCTCTTTTGATTTAGCCATAGTTTTTGTCTTGGTAATTGAATATTGAATTTGGCACTCTTAATGGGTCATTCTCTCCCATTCGCCATTTTAAAACTAAACCTTGGATCGAAAATTCAACCCAAGGTTTAATTTTTGCTTTGACTCTCACTAGCCATTTACAACTTTAGGCATTTATATCCTAGATGTTTGCCAAACTTACTTGTTTCTAGCAACTGTATGTAGCTGACATGACAATGAAAAATAAGTACGTAACTCTGATTTGACGAAAAACTTATTTTTTTCATCTGCTCTCAAGTTAACCATTATATTACTGTAATTTATCGCTCCCTAGAGGTAAAGTAAATTGCAATTAGCTCAACCTTAAGACTGAAAATAAATTAAATAAGTGGCGAATCTGCGGGTTGATCGAGTTTGATTTATCCTTACAGAATTCCTGAAAATTATTGCAAAACTAACTGAATCTTGACACGGCAACTCTACATCTTCCAAAAGCTTGCGTGGTACGCTACATTGGGATCATTAGAGGGCAGGGATGATTTATGGCAACACTAAATATTTCCGAGTTAGAACAGGTTGAAAAGTTTCGCCACTTACAATTAACCCTGCGCGATCGCTGGAAAACTAGCGAGCTATTTGATAATAGTGAAGCAGATATTTTAATTATTCCCTCTCTGAGTCTCGACCAGCACGAACTCCGAAAGATCGAAGGCTGCGAGCATTATGAAGAAAGATTACTATTTTCCTTAATTCGATTGCGGAATCCCCGAACTCGGTTGATTTATGTAACATCAGTACCGTTGCATCCGAGTATCATTGATTATTATCTGCAACTGTTGCCAGGAATTCCCTTTTCTCATGCTCGCAATCGCTTGCTGTTACTTTCTACTTACGATTCTTCCCTTAAGCCTCTAAGTCAAAAGATTTTAGAACGCCCCCGTTTGCTAGAGCGAATTCATCAATCTTTAAGACTAGACAAATCATTCATGATCTGCTATAATTCTTCGCATTGGGAAGGCGAATTGTCTTTAAAATTAGGTGTACCACTGTATGCTGCTGCACCAGATTTACAGATTTGGGGGACAAAAAGTGGTAGTCGGCAAATCTTCGCCGAAAGTGAAGTACCACATCCAGATGGCAGCGAAAAAGTTTGGAACCACACGAGTTTGACAAAAGCTACCGTTGATTTGTGGGAACGACAACCGACATTACAACGGGTAGTAGTAAAACTCAACGAAGGTATTTCTGGAGAGGGGAATGCCTTGCTGGATCTTAGGCCGATTGAGAATTTAGCACCAGGAAAAGCTACTCATGCTGAAAGGATAGCAGCAATTAGCGATCGCTTCTCAACAATGCGCTTTCAAGCAAAACAAGAGACTTGGGATAATTTTTCGCGCAGAATCCCGGAATTAGGGGCAATTTCTGAAGCATTTGTAGAAGGAAAAATAAAGCGATCGCCCAGTGTCCAAGGACGGATTACACCCACAGGTGAAGTAGAAATCCTTTCAACCCACGACCAAATTCTCGGAGGGCCAGACGGTCAGATTTATCTTGGTTGTCGCTTTCCTGCTGATGAAAGATATCGATTGCAATTACAGCAATTGGGACTACAAGTTGGCAGAAAGTTAGCAGAGAAAGGCACATTAGAGCGATTTGGCGTAGATTTTATCGCTGTTGACAAGGGTAATGGAGATTGGGATATTCAGGCGATCGAAATTAATTTACGTAAAGGCGGTACAACTCATCCATTCATGACCCTGAAATTATTAACAAACGGCCGCTATGATCTTTCCACAGGTTTATTTTATAGTCAGCAAGGTCGTCCCAAATACTACATCGCCACTGACAACCTGCAAAAAGAACGCTATCAGGGATTATTACCCAATGATTTGATGGATATCATTGCTCACCAAAGACTACAGTTTGACAGTGGTACAGAAACGGGCACAGTGTTTCATCTTATGGGTTGCCTTTCGCAGTTTGGCAAGTTGGGATTAACCAGCATCGGTGATTCTCCGCAACAAGCACAAGACATCTATAACAAAGTTGTTAAAGTTCTGGATGATGAAACCCGCAGTGACAATCATGATTTTTCCGCTTTTTCAGATTATTCCTTTCCCGTGGTTTGGGATGAATCGTAGTTAAGGATTGGGGATTGGGGATTGGGGACTGGGGATTGGGGATTGGGGCAACGCGAAAAAGTGAGATCATCGTGAAAAGAGCTTTCTTAGGCAGGGGGAGTGAGTAGAAAATTTTTGTAATTTTTACTACTGCGATAGCCTGAAATACACTTATTTATTTGTCTCCCCCTGCCTCCCATGCTCCCCCTGCTCACAAAATCGCGTTGCTCCCAGTCCCCAGTCCCCAATCCCCCTATTTTGAATCAGCCCCAGCCCAATGCTTCACTGATTTGCGCTGCTAGCTTCAAGGGACGGAAAGGTTTAGCAAAGACAGCAGCTACATCTAAACCATGAAAGCTTTCTTGATCGGACTCTTGGACTTTGGCAGTTAGTAAAATTACTGGAATTGACTTAGTGACGGGGTTAGCCTTCAGTTGTTGCAAGGTGGCCCGCCCATCCATATCAGGCATCATCATATCTAGTAAAATGACATCAAGTTTAGAGTTGGCAGCTATATTCAACGCTTCCCGACCAGAACAAGCAGTCAACACATTCCAACCAGCACCCATTTCTAATCCCAATTTTGCGATCGCCTGCACATCTTCTTCATCATCAACAATCAAGATATTTCTGCTCATATTTTCACTCTTGCATGATATGTGATGCTGATTAGCTTGATTAGTCTTCAGCTATTCTAGAATGCAATCGGGCAGAAGTAGAGGAGAATTAAGCAATTCAAAATTTAAAATTCAGAAACCTTGCTGTGGAAATCCTGTGATAATTGAGATTGTGTAAATTCAAAGCTGCTATTGAGAAACTGGTAAAGGTAACAGCACATAAAAGGTACTACCTTTGCCTAAAATACTTTGAACCCAGATTTTACCATCATGTTGCTGTACAATATCTCGGCAAATAGCAAGTCCTAAACCTGTTCCTCCTTTGTTGCGGGAGTCCGATGCATCTACCTGCTGAAAGCGCTCGAAGATTATTTGCAATTTATCTTCAGGAATTCCTCGCCCTTCATCTTGGATAGTAATTAACAGAAAGTTGGGTGATGAAGGCTGATTTTCTTCAGACTCAACGCCTTTGGATTCTGAGAGAGTGGCACTTATCCACACAGTATCACCTGGTTTAGAAAACTTAATCGCGTTGCTCAGTAAATTGGTGAGAGTTTGCAAGAGGCGATCGGGGTCTGCCCAAAGTTCGACGGCTACAGGATTTACAATCAGTCTGACTTGTAATTTATCTGCCATTGCTTGCATTGCTTCCGTTGCCATAATTAGCAAGTCTGCGGCATTGTACTTTGTCTTCCGCGTGAAGATTTTGCCTGATTTCATCCGCTCTAAATCGAGAATATCGTTCACTAAACGAATTAGGCGTTCAGTATTAGTGGTAGCAATACTCAGGACTTTTTGTCCCTGTTCCGTCAAAGTTCCTAGTTGTCCTGAACCCAATAAATCTAATGCTCCCATTGTGGAAGTTAAAGGTGTACGCAATTCATGACTGACTAAAGAAATAAATTCGTTTTCTAAGCGTTTGCGTTCGGTGATATCATTGGCAATTAATAAAGCACACGGCACACCAGCTAAGTCAATCAATTCCAGAGATATCAGTATGGTTTTGAGTTCTCCAGACTTAGTAGAAAATTCAAATTCTAGATTGTACAGCGATCCAGTTTCCGGCAAAAGTTGAATTGTTTGGGCAATTGCAACTGTGTTTTTACCTAAATCAAGTTCAGCAGCAGTATCACCAATCACTTCTTCTAGACAGTAGCCGCTCATCTTCAAGAAACTGGGATTGACATCAATAAAACGAGCTTCTGCAACAGTAGCGATCGCGATTGGATTGGGACTAGAGCGAAAAACTTTAGCAAATTTCTCTTCTGCTTTGGCGCGATCTTGAATTTCCTGCTGCAACCGCTCATTTTGGGCTTGGAGTTGTTTTTGTAGCTTCCAAATCGTCAAGTGAGTTTCAATTCGTGCTAAGACTTCTTCTAGTTGAAAAGGCTTAGTGATATAGTCAACCCCGCCAACTGCAAAGGCTTTTACCTTATCTAGCACATCACCCAACGCGCTGATAAAAATTACCGGAATTTCACGGGTGCGATCGTTTGCCTTCAAGTGTTCGCAGACTTCATAGCCATTCATCTCAGGCATATTCACATCCAGCAAAATCAAATCGGGAGGAACTGCATTTGCTCCCCGTAACCCCGTAGAACCTTTAGTTACACTCCTAACTTTATATCCCTGTTCTGTCAGCATGGCAGATAGGAGGTTCAGATTTTCTGGCGTGTCATCAATCACCAGTATGTCTGCTTTCGGAAAGTTGAGTGACTCTTGAGGCATGGCAATATCAACTTTAAGCAAAATAGGCTACTAATTCACTCTAAAGTATTGAGCAGGTTGTTCAAACTGACTTTTCCCGTTAAATCGTCAAACAACGAAATAGCAAGAGTTTCACACTCTATTTTATTATCAACAAATTAGTTTTAATGACAATGAACTACGAAAAAATAGAACCTTTGGGTAGAGCTATAGTAAGCGTAGGCGCAGCCCGTCGTAGACATCGCTCCTTTAAGGAGATCAAGGGAAAAGTTAGGTTCTTTAACAGGCAGCCGACAGCTGCCATTACCCCCCTACACAATAATGATCATTACCATATAAGTGAATATTTAATTTTCTCAAAGCCTTATTTGATTAGGATTTTGCTCAATTACACTCTGCAAAAAGGCTCGTCAATA
This sequence comes from Nostoc sp. NMS8, assembly GCF_017115045.1. Taxonomy (GTDB): domain Bacteria; phylum Cyanobacteriota; class Cyanobacteriia; order Cyanobacteriales; family Nostocaceae; genus Nostoc. Next base: position 116,604 of record NZ_JABXKK010000106.1, read on the forward strand.
TTTAGATGCGTTTGCCCTGAACATCTGTGCTGACCTCAACCGCTTCGCAAAGACGTTCCACATCACGCATCGGCGTGACACCAAAGAGGCGTTTGTACTCGCGATTGAACTGCGAAGCGTCATCATATCCGACACGATAACCCGCCGTCGCCGCGTCCAACGCTTCCCCAATCATCAGGCGCTGCGCTTCTTGGAGCCGCAACTGCTTCTGAAACTGTAAGGGACTCATGGCAGTGACTTCCTTGAAGTGGTGGTGAAAGCCGGAAACACTCATGCCGATCCCGCGTGCTATCTCCTCAACATAAAGCGGCTGATTGAACTCCCGGCAAATCTTCTCAACGGCCTGAGCAATCCGATGGGTGTGTCCGCCCAATATCGTCATCTGGCGGAGCCGATGGCCTTGTTCTCCGACGAGGAGCCGATAGACGATCTCCCGCGTGATGAGGGGTAAGAGAACTCGTGCTTCGCCCTGAGAATCAAGCAGCCTGACCAGTCTCACAGTTGCGTCCAGCAGGGTGGAATCGAGTGAGCTAACTTCGATGGCCTTCACAGCCTTCTGATTTTGCGGCGGGAGTTGGCCGATTTCCACCATGACAGCGCCGACCACAGCGGCATCGAGACACAGTTGCAGCCCCAGATACGGCTGCTCCTCGGACGCTTCGAGAACCCAGCTCACGATGGGAAGTTCCGCTGTGGCGAGAAGGTAGTTGTGAGGGTCGTACTGATAAGGATTCCCGCCAAGATAAACCTCTTTGCGACCCTGAGCAATCACGCAGAAGGTGGGGTTTGACACTCCGTACACCTTCTGTCTCATTTTGGAGGAACGGGCCAGACGAAGACCCTGAAGAGGTTGGATTACCCCATCTGCGGGAATGGCTCGCGCCATCCGCTCTGCCAGTTCCGCTCGCTGGTGCTGCTCCTGTTGTGTTTGTAACTCTTTCTGGTTCATAGAGTTCATCTTATCTGTTGGACGCGACGCTACACAATTAATTTCTAAAAGTTTGGAGAATTTACCTATCGTTTTCCAGAATCTTCATATCGCCATCCGTTTCATGAATCATAGAATATTTGTTGTAAGCAGAAGTTAGTCTCGACGGTTCAACGCACCGAGCAATTCAACCGCAAGGGAATGCAAGGAGATATTTATGAACAAGAACAAACGGGAAACCGGATCGAATCTTAGGGATCGCCGAGTACTCGGTCGTCGTGACCTTTTGGCTACTACTGCCCTTTTCGGGGCAGGATTCGCGCCATTGACGCGAGCCGTATCAGCGCAACAGCCGCGCGTTGGAGGAGAAAATAAAATGAAAGTACGAAAACTCGGACAGTTGGAAGTCTCGGAATTAGGCTTCGGCTGTATGAGCATTAGTGCCAACTACGGCCCCGCCGCAGACCGAAATCAGGGCATTAAAGTCATTCGCACAGCCTATGAAAAAGGCGTCAGGTTCTTCGATACAGCCGAAGTTTATGGCCCCTTTACGAACGAAGAACTGGTTGGAGAAGCGATCGCGCCTTTCCGCGACAAGGTAGCGATCGCAACCAAATTCGGTTTTGACGTTGCAAATGGTTCAGGTGGTCTGAATAGTCGACCGGAGCACATCAAAAAAGTGGTTGAAGCCTCGCTCAAGCGGCTCCAAACCGACCGCATTGATCTTTATTACCAGCACCGAGTCGATCCCAAAGTGCCCATCGAAGATGTGGCTGGTGTGATTAAAGAACTCATTCAAGCGGGAAAAGTTCTGCATTTCGGTCTCTCTGAGGCGAGCGCACAAACAATCCGTCGGGCACACGCGGTTCAGCCGGTCGCAGCCATCCAAAGCGAGTACTCGTTCATGGAAAGAAGTCCCGAAAAAAACGGCGTGCTGAAAGCCTGTGAGGAGTTGGGAATTGGCTTCGTTCTGTGGGGGCCGGTTGGCATGGGCTATTTGACCGGGCAAATCGACGCTCTCAAAAAGTTCGACCCGAAAGCCGACCTTCGATTCGCAATGGAGCGCTTCTCGCCAGAAAACTTGGCGGACAATGCTCCGATTGTGGACGTACTCCGAACCTTTGCGGATAAAAAATACGCGACACCGGCGCAAATTGCCTTGGCTTGGCTCCTCGCGCAGAAACCCTTTATTGTTTCTATTCCAGGCACACGCAACCTCAATCACTTGGAAGAGAATATGGGAGCCATCAATGTTGATCTGACACCTGCGGATATTCGTGAACTCGAAGCAGCTTTCGCCAAAATCAAAGTGCATGGTGGCCGACTGAATGAAATGCATAGGCAGATCATTGAGCTGTGACCAGTCGTTGTGCAGCAAAATGGTGATGCAAGGGCCCTTGATTCAATCGCTTACGCCCTTGCAGTTCAACTTGACCACCCGCGACAGAACAAAGCGCTGCACCCGACCGCCTACAGTCCGCTCGTTTCTCGCTCCCTTTCGGCGGCGGGTGAGCTTAATCGTTGTGCAGCAGCGCGCAGCTTGGCTGTGTGCGGGAGAATCGTGCAAGATGAGACGAGCGACTTAACAGGAGAAACGATGCAGTTCAACTTGCTTTAGACTAAACTTTCCTTTAGCATCCACCATGAAAACACTCATCATCAACGCTTCTCAGCCTGTTGCCGGAATGTCCGAAGGAAAACTCAATGACTTCCTGGCTAAAGTCATTAGAGAAGAGTTAGAACAGAACGGACATGAAGTCCGATTAACAGAGATTAAAAACGGCTACGACATTGACGAAGAAGTTGAAAAGCATCTTTGGGCTGATGTCATCATCACTCAGTCACCGGTCTACTGGTTCGGAAATCCTTGGATTTATAAAAAGTACGTAGACGAAGTTTTCAATGCTGGACTTCTTCAGCAAAAGATGCTAATAAATGACGGTCGGACACGCAGCGACCCCACAAAACAGTACGGGACAGGCGGCCTAATGCAAGGCAAAAAATATATGCTCTCTCTGACTTGGAACGCCCCTGCTGAAGCCTTCAACGACGAGAGGCAGTTCCTGTTTGCGGGCAAATCGGTGGACGATTTTTTCATGTTCAACACCGCAAATTACAAGTTCTGTGGCGTAGAAATCCTTCCTTCTTTCTCTTGTCATGACGTACTGAAGCAAGGTGGCATTGAGCATGACATCGAGCGTCTTAAGGCGCATTTGGCTAAATACGTTCTGTGATTGTCGGTGAGCAGCCAACCCAATTGCTTCCAAAGCAAGTGACAACCGTAACACTCCAACTGCTGCCCAACAACCCGCTTGCACCCGACCGGATCAAGGCTGTTGGCAAGTTCGAGAGGTTATTAGCGTCGGGTGAAGCGGAACGTTAAACCGCAATCACATACAGCAGTCTAGACGTGATATTGAATTGTTTTTTGCTGGCTAGCTTAACAACTCAACTCGATGATCTTTGCGATCGCTTTAGCACCCGATTTCAATTACTGTACCGTATTTGCTGTGCTGTTTCTTAAATCCTTTTCCAGCTAGCTTTTCGAGACTTAACGGGAAAAGTCAGGTTGTTCAAATCCCTCAATACTTTCAGGACTAACCCTTTTAAGGTGACTCGTAAAATCTCTGTTTTTCTCTGTTGCGCCAGTTGCTTCTCAATACTGCTCGGATAAGCAGGGGAAGCAAAACTCAACGCCAGCCTCCATTTCTCCCCCTGCTCAAGAACAGCTTGCCTCAACAAAGAAATTCCAAAACCTACGCAGTATGGGAGTTACCCTATTTGCTTTCCTGCATGTTTCTAACTAGTTTAGTTACTAGCTTTCTGGGAGTGAATCTTACAGATTCAGCGAGTAGCTTATTTTTAATTCCAGGAACAACAACAGTTTTGTTTTCAAATAGACCACGATAGCCGATTTCGGCTACCGCTTCCGCAGTCATAATTTTTTGACCGCTTACCAACTTTGAGTCTTCCATTGCGGCTCTCTGTTGAAAACCGGATTCGGTAGGCCCTGGACAAAGTGCTGTTACAGAAACGCCTGTACCTTCTAATTCATTAGCGATCGCTTCTGAGAACGATAAGACATAGGCTTTACTAGCATAGTATACTGCCATCAGCGGCCCTGGCTGAAAAGCAGCAGTCGAAGCCACGTTTAATATTTTTCCAGACCCCCGCTGAACCATACCCTTGAGGAATAACTTGGTTAAATGTGTCAGACATAAGACATTCACCTGTAGCAATTGCAGTTCAGAATTCAGGTCAATTTCGTGAAATAATCCGTAGGTAGCAAAGCCAGCATTATTTATCAGCACATCAACTCTAATTGATGCTTGTTCTAGCTCAGTGAAAATTTCTTCTGAGGCTGATGGATTAGATAAATCCTTGGAAATAACTTTGACATCAATGCCAAATTTGTTTTTAAATTCATCAGCGATTTTATTCAGCTTGTCCACGCTTCTAGCTACCAACACAAGATTATAACTATCCTGAGCAAATAACTTTGCGAATTCATAACCGATGCCGCCAGATGCACCCGTAATTAGAGCCGTTTGTTTGCGATTACCTTGCATAATTTTTCCTTTGTTAACTGCTTCAAAAAAAATGAATCATTAGTAACTTAACGTTCTTTAATCACCCTGGCTATAGGAAAGTCTAAAATTCTTATCCAGGTAGATTTTTGCTCACTAGGCTTCTTTTGAAGAATGACATTTATTTCCATTGGGAAATCTCTAAGCGAACTGCCGCATTTGTTCCTAAGACTTTTTGCCCACGTTCAGGTAAAGAAACATAAGCAACATATACATCTGAACTGGATTCTGAATTGGGAGTTAAGTCTGTTTCTGGCTCTTTTTGATCGGAATTCCAACTATAGGTAGCTTTGTAAGTGTTATCTGATGCGGCAACATCAGTGATTAAATAGTCAGACCACAGTGGTACTTGGTCGAGATGACTGTCACGCAACCAATTTGTCTCTTGTTTTGTAAAAGAATGCAGTGCTAAACGCAGAGCATATCTACAGGTATTATCATCACTGGCTGAGTTTCTGGGGATTAAGAAAGCTGTAAATAGGGGAATAGGTTTATCTATTCTGAGTAACTCTTGTGTGATTGGGCAATAATGAGCGATCGCTTGCTCATATATAGGAATAGGAAGACCACGCAAAGCAATCCTAGTTTCCAGTTGATAAAAATTATTTTCCTCGTCTTTTAACTCAATATTACTCAGAGATAGTTTCACCTGAATATCACCAAATAAAAATCGTTGTAGATTTTGATAACCTTCTTCTGAGTTGAGTATGCCATAACGCCCACCATGAGAACGGTGAACATAAGCACGATGAGATCCTGTGATATGGGCTTTATCAATCTGAACTAGACCATCACTTTTCACCCCTACAGCCTTTCGTGAAATACCAAAAAGTTCTTCATAATCATGTGCATTAGTACCAATTAGAGAAAAAACGCGGTTTGGCGGGAATGCATCTTCTAGGCTTTGTAGTTTTTCTAGCTCAAAGTCATTGGGTAACTCATCCGTTAACTTGTTGGCTTTAGGTGTTAAATACTGGTACATTCGCTGGGGCCCAAAGTCATCAGAATTATTTAATTTAAACTTGTCTCTAAGGTTTTCGATTAAGCCACTTCCAATCTCAAAAAAAATGCCCCCATGAGGTGTAGCGTAGGTAAAGAATTTATCAATGTGATCGATAGATTGCTCACCTTGATCTGGATAAATCTTTTGAATCAAGCTACGACAAACAAGACCTCCCATTGAGTGAGCAACAAGATAAATTTTGTCAGCACCCGTCCTTTTCTTAACATCATCAATCAGTTTTCTTAAACCCTCAGCTATCTGCTCCATCTCCTGTCTGACTACACTTGAAGAGTTAAAACTAGGTGTAGTTACATCATAAAATCGGTAGACCCAAATAGTTTTATTAAGTTGTCCAGACAATCTTTTAATCTGATTGCTCACATTTTGATTGTCAACAATCGGTTGATAACCATGATCGGTCATTAGCCGCAGTAATGGACTCTCGAAAAAAAACTTCTGGGGATTTTCGTTCTCATCTACTCGAATATGGGTTGAACCATTATTGAATCCATAAAATGGATCGTCAACTACTTGCTCAACATCTTTTTGTGTACCTGCATATCCACGAACGAAGATGATTGGTAAATACTGCATATATATCCTCGCTATGTAATAAGTATTTTTTCTCGTTCCCAGTTTTAATCTGGGAACAAGTGCAAAGCATCCAGATAAGTTGTCTTAGAGGATGTTTGAAAAGTCCTCTTCTTGGTAGCAAAACATTCTAGATCCCCCTAAATCCACGCCAGTTGCTCATGGGGGAAACCCCCAGACGCTCGTACCTCGCTAACGCTGCGCTATCGCCCTTGGCGTCTCCCCTTGGGAGAAGACCGCACTGGTTCCCCTTAAAAAGGGGGACTTTGACTCCGGTTCCCCCTTTTTTAAGGGGGGTTAGGAGGGATCTAAAAGTGTCTAAAGTCACAGCGAAATACTTTTCAAACAACCTCTTAGGGACTGACAACAAATAAATTATCCAATCTTGTAGGGTGGGCAACATGAGCGCCTGTAGCCCAAGGCGAGCCAAACGCCCACCGCACAAGAAATAATTGAGTATTTTTTTATTTGTCAGTCCCTTAGTACACCATTTCATTAATTCGTAGTGAATTCTCTGCGTTCCTCTGCGTTGAAAAAACTACGACTTTACACAAAGCTGTACTAGAACGTTTTCACGAACTCAATTAGGGCTTTCTTGTCTTCATCTGGGAGATCGGAACCAAAATAATGACCCTCATCTTCCACGAAGTCAGGAGATTTGTTGGCTCTTAAAAGCACACGTGCCAACTTATTCTTGATTCCTCCACCTGGTTTCAAGTCTTGGAAAAGGCTGCTGAGATTGAGAGATGTAATTGCCTCTCTGATATTAATGCTTGCCAGCAAATTCACAGGTGTACCTTTAGGAATAGGAATTCTAAATCTCGGATTCGGATCTCCTGGGGGAAGCTCTAATTTCGTATCTTTAGATGTCCTGCTGATAATTCCCTCACGCTTTTCAGGCCAAAGTAGCTTTTCAATCGCATCCGTATAGGCTTCTACACGTCCTTTCACCGAAGGATCTTCGTTGTAAAGTCCTAGTGTGTTGTTGTGAAGAAGTGGTGCTGTTGCCCAAATACTTACTAGCGAAGGTGTACGGTAATATCCCAAACCGCCGTCTGGTATTTTAAATTCGATGGGTTTTTTCTCATCGAAGGGGTTGTATAGCGTCAAAGTACCTGGTGATGGCAGTTCTTTGTAAGTCTTGGATGAGAACTGATCCCAAATATGCCCCTTAGTGGCATTTGTTCCTAGCGATCGCGCCGCATTGGTACCAATTAGGGTAACTGGATAACGCTGGTCATCAGATAAGAAGTTGTGGTCTAAGAAATTACTACTAAGTACAGACTCTTCATACCATTTCTGAGCCTGTTCGGGGTCAGATGCGATCGCATCTGGTGGCTTTTTGCTGGAATGGCAACTAGCACAAGTGCTAGCAAAAACCAGTTTGCCACGCTTGAGAACTTCCTCGTCTTTAGTTAAGAAGTCTTCACCATCAGGTGCATCTTTCAGGTGCATCGGCTTGATGGTTTTCAAGAATGCTTCGGCATCAGCCATCCGTGCTTCTGTCTGTCTCCAGCCTTCGCAGTCTTTCCGCGCCTTGGCGATGTCAAAAGGTTTTTGGGGAGTTCTACCTAATAAAGGCTCATGGAGACTTGTCCAGTAATCGCCACACATCCCAATGTTGACGTAAACCCGTAGTGAGGCAGTTGCCACTCCTGTGGAGTCTGCACCATCCTTGAGAATATGATTCACATCCTTGGTTGAACCATCGTTCATTACCTCTGGATATTTGGGGCGATCGCTTAAATTAAAAATGGCATTGATCGCATTCGGATTGTTGATATGATCCGTAGCAATCCGCGAAGTATCAGAAGTCCCAGGTTTTTGAGAGTCAAGTACTTGCTTGATAAAACTATTTTCCCCAACGCTGGTTCCAAAGAATTTGTTTTCCTTGATGTACTGATTACCCAATGCTGGTACGAGGTTTTCCCATTTTGGATGTTCCTTGTCTTTGGGTGGGTTAAGGGGATCTAACGCCACGTGACAGATAGCACAAGACTGTCCAATTAAGTAGGGAGGTTCGACTTGTGAGGTTTTGAAATACTCATCAGCGTTCCATTTTGCTTGGTCGAAGTTGGGATTGGGGAACTTACGCAACCCAATCACGCCAGTTGAGAGCGGGTCTTTACATTTATCTAGCCGCAACCCGTATTCATCTTTTTCTATAGATTTTTCACATCCAGGATCGTTAATTGCGCCATATAACTCAAATCGCTTGTCATGCTCTTTTGAGTCAATCAGCTTTAGCAAATCGGCACCGCCATGTGTCCGTTTCGCTAAATCACGATAGTACTTGTCATTACCGCCAGTCCATAAGTACCAGGTGCAACGACCCCGTTTTTCGGCATCTGTCAAATTCTCCTTTGTGTACTCTGGGAGATAACCGATACCCTCACAGTTATCAGGGTATTCGCTTACATCAGTGTCAGAGTACTTGTTACTTATGGGCGCAGGTGTTTCACTATACTCATCAGCGAAAGCTGTAGGCGTTCCATAAAAGCCGCAGACTATAAACATAGTCACGAACAGGAGGAGCAGACAGCCCTTAAAAAATAGACTTGTCTTTTTCATAAAACTCTCTGGTTGTAACCCCTAAACCTTCTCCACTGCACCTCACGTTTGCAGAGGCACATTAATACTTCATCGCTAATTTCCCATTTTCCAGATTTAGTCTTGGGATATTTTGATGATTTAAAATGTACCTTACTGAGGTTCGCTATATATGAACTTACTACACAAGTTTGCAAAACGTCATTAATAAACTTTTATACATTTCTAAACAAAAAATTTAAAAAATTGTAAATTTACAGTGGTTTGAATAACCAATTTGCTATGGTTATAGGCGTTACTTACGTACTTGGTAATGTTTGTAACAAATTGTCAAGTGCTTTTTTTAATGTTGCCTTAACCTTATAAGAGAAATAAAAAGACGAAAATTTTCACTTTTTTTAAGAATTGCTCTGTAAATACCGTAGGTTTACAAATTGCAAAAGTCTTTATATAACTGTAAAAACCAGGCTAAATACCCATGCTGAAATTTGGTAAGTAAATCTAAGTAACAAAAAATTAATACTTAGCGTTCCCATCCGAAAACCTCCACTGTAGATTTGTAGACATAAAGAAATGACCTCCCAGAGATACTGAAAATAGCAGTTCTCTGGTGAGACTGTTGGTGCTACAAAAAATTCACCAAGCCAAATATTATTGCCGAAACAACACAAAAGACAGAGGAATAAATGGAAAACGATATTATCTTTGAACCGTTGAGATTCCGCAATCTCACAGTAAAAAATCGGATATTTCGCTCTAGTATTTCAGGAAGATGGGATAACTACGATGGTTCAGGTACTCAAGCCCGAATCAACTGGGAAGAAAAGTTTGCTCGTGGTGGCGTTGGGGCAATTATTACTTCCTTTGTTCCAGTCGCCATCCGGGGCAGAATTATGCCTAATTACGCCACAATTCACTCTGATGAAACCGTTCCTTTTTGGCGAAAAGTAGGAGAAAAAGTCCATGAATATGACTGTAAATTTATCTTGCAATTAAGTCATTCTGGGCGACAGCAGGATATTGGCGGTGTAGAAAACTTAGGAAAAAAAGCATTAAGTTCCACTAGCCAAACCGAGCCATTCCACGGCTTTTTGTGTCAATCGATGACACTAGCAGAAATCAAAGAAACAATCCAATACTTTGCCGATGGTGCTAGACGTGTCCGGGAAGCAGGTTTGGATGGAATAGAATTGCACAGTGCAAATGGATATCTTTTTAACCAATTTCTCAGTTCTGGAATTAACGACCGTCAAGATGAATATGGTGGTTCATTAGAGAATCGAGCGCGGTTTTTGCTAGATGTCATTAGAGCAATTCGCAAAGAAGTAGGCAACGACTTTCACCTGCAATTCAAAATTAGTGCTATTGATTATAACAACGCCGTCACCTTTTGGGAAAAACCAGGTAATACCATAGAAGAATCTATTCAAGTTTGTAAATGGGCAGAAGAAGCTGGGGCTGATGGCGTTCATGTATCAACTGGTAGCTTGTTTCCTCACCCGCTCAATCCCATTGGTGATTTTAATTTCGATGTCATTAGTAAAACTTATGACACCATGTTGTCGAGTGGGGTAGAGACTACACGCAACTATATTATATTTCGCAATTCATTTTTGCATCCCGTTTTCAATCTTTTATGGAATCGGGTCAAAAAGCAATTGCCTCCGCAAGCATTTAGTGGTGATGATGTAAAAGACCCTAAAATTAAGCAACTACTGGCAGAGAACCAAGGCAGAAACTTACTAGATGCCAGAGAAATTAAAAAGCACGTTAATATTCCCGTACTATGTACTGGTGGTTTGCAACAGGCTTCTTATATTCGTCAGGCAATTAATGATAAGTATTGTGATGGTGTCACAATGGCTCGTACCCTAATTGCTAATAATGACTTAGTTAAATCTTTTCAAGCAGGTAAAGACCTAGCAGATAAACCCTGTACCTATTGTAATAAATGCCTGCTGAATGTAACTGAAAATCCTTTAGGTTGTTACGAACAGGATCGCTTCAATAGTTACGAAGAGATGATGAAAGAAGTAATGTCAGTCTTTCATCCAACTCAGTTTGCCAATTCATCTAAATAAAAAAGCGATGGGTATCAAATTGACGATTTCGCTTACAAATAATCTCGACAATATGGGGAGTGTTTCATGACTGAACAAACAAACCCTACCCTACTCCCGACCTCAATTAAGGGAATCTTCCGGCGAATTTGGGTTGTAATTGTCGGTGTTGTCGCAGTAGCAGTATTTTTCCTTTGGCCTGTTTTTTCTAACTCCCCAGTGGATTATGCTGGCATTGAAGACCACTTTAAATATGGTTCAATTGGTAGCGAACCTATCAATGGTATTCCTTACTGGATTTGGAAAGTTTTACCAGAATTATTCCCAGATAAATTACCTGGAAATAAATTACCTGGAAAAGATTATACTTCTCTGGGATTTATCAAAGAACCTGATAAAGATTTGCCTGTAGGTTTTTCGCAACGGAGAGTATTTATTGATCGAGTTGGATTGAATTGTGCTGTATGTCATACAGGAACACTGCGAAATACCCCTAATAGCGAACATCAAGTGATTACAGCCATGCCTGCTAATGTGCTGAATTTGCAGGGATATATCAAGTTTTTATCAGCAGTTGGCGTGGATGAGCGCTTTACTGCCAACCGGATGTTACCAGAAATTGAAAAAATCAGTGGTGGTCTGAATCCCATTGAAAAATTACTTTATCGCTTCATTGCAATTCCCCAAACTAGAGATGCACTAATTAATCAGGCATATCGACTGAAGTTTGTGGAAACACAACCAGATTGGGGGCCAGGAAGAGTAGATACTTTTAATCCTTATAAAGCAATTCAATTCCATTTCCCAATGGATAAATTGCGTCAGGATGAACTAATTGGTACTTCTGATTTCCCCTCAATTTGGAATCAAAGACCCCGCAAGGGACTAGAGTTGCATTGGGATGGTAACAATAGCTCTGTTGATGAACGTAATAAAAGTGCAGCTTTAGGCACTGGAGTTACACCCACAACGATAGATTTGCCTCGAATTGATCGAATTGCCGATTGGCTTTTGGAACTACCACCACCAAAATATCCCTACGAAGTTAACGAAACTTTAGCGGCTACAGGAAAACCACTTTTTGAAAGTAATTGCGCTAGCTGTCACGTTTTTGGTGGGGCTTATACAGGCAAAGTTGTTCCAATTCAAGAAATTGGAACAGACCGGCATCGCCTAGATTCATTCACTTATGAAACCATTTCTAACCAAAATACTCTGTATGCAGGGTATCCGTGGCGCTTTAAGCATTTCCGTAAGACTAATGGCTATGCAAATATGCCCCTTGATGGTGTTTGGTTACGCGGCCCTTATTTGCACAATGGTTCAGTTCCTACCCTCCGGGATTTACTAGAAAAACCAGAGAACAGACCACAAGAATTCTATCGCGGCTACGACGTTATCGATAGAGCCAAAGTTGGCTTTGTCTCTGATGTCGCTGAAGAAAATGGTAAAAAATACTTCAAGTTCGATACAAAACTTGATGGTAACAGTAATAGCGGTCACTTGTACGGCGTTGATCTTTCCCCAGAAGAGAAAGATGCAGTTGTTGAGTACATGAAGAAACTTTGAAGGACACTTTAGCAAGGAGAAACCTAAGTTTATGGCAATACTTAAGTCAAAATTAGGGAAGATAATCACCTCAATTGCTGTAGTTATTGTCCTTCTTTTTGGGGTTGTGGGTTACGCGGGATGGTACAGTCTTTTCCGCGAAGCTCCTAGCGAAGTTTATGAGTTACCAGAGGATCATTTTAAATATGGTTCTATTGGTACAGAACAGGCGCAAGGTGTACCGTATTGGATTTGGTTAGTATTGCCGCGGATCTTTCCCGATAAGCTACCAGGCCCAGGTGGTTATACTTCTTTAGGAATTACATGGGAAGAAGGTAAAGAGCTACCAGTCGGTTTTGCAAAAAAAACCATTGGGTTTCCAAGAGTTGGGATAACTTGCGCTGTTTGTCATCATGCTACTTATCGAGAAAACCTCAAAGATAAGCCAACAATTATTGCAGCTGGCCCGGCGAATAGATTTGATTCTCAAGGCTATGTTCGGTTTCTTGGTAACGCTGCTAGTGACCCTAGATTTGAACCTGACTATATTCTTGATGAAATTAAATATAGCCATGAGTTTTCTTGGTGGGAAAATCTACTTTATCGCTTTGTAATTATTCCCCAAACTAAGAAAGGATTGCTGCAACAAAAAGTAGACTTTGCTTGGACTGATTCTCGTCCCAATTGGGGGCCGGGTAGGATTGACCCCTTTAACCCTGTGAAGTTCACTACCTTAAAGTTGCCTAAAGATGACACCATTGGTAACTCAGATATGATGCCTTTGTGGAATCAAAAGCAACACCAAAACTTTGCTCTGCATTGGGATGGTTTAGAAACTTCGTTGCGAGAAACGGTGCAAACTGGGGCTATTGGTGACGGTGCAACTAAAGAGTCTCTACCAGTAGAGGATCTCCAAAGGGTACAAGATTATATTTCAGAATTACCGCCTCCCAAATATCCGTTTGCAGTTGATAAGCAATTAGCTACACAAGGAAAAGAAATTTTCAGCAGTACTTGTGCATCTTGCCATGCATTTGGTGGCGAAAGGACTGGTAAGGTTATTCCTGTTGCAGAAGTGGGAACTGACCGCCACCGTCTAGATATGTGGACGCAGCAAGGAGCAGATACTTACAACAAATTTGGTGATGGTTATCCTTGGGACTTCAATGAGTTGCGGAAGACTGATGGTTATGTATCTGTCTCCCTGGATGGTCTTTGGTTAAGAGCGCCTTATCTCCATAACGGTTCAGTGCCATCTCTACAAGATTTGTTAGAAAAACCAGAGAATCGTCCCCAATCTTTTTACCGAGGATTTGATGTCTACGACCAGAAGAAAGTTGGCTTTATTTCCGAAGGAGAAGAAGCAGAACGTGTAGGTTTTAAATACGACATTAGCGTTCCTGCTAATAGTAACCAAGGACATCTCTATGGCACTGATTTACCTGCCAAAGAGAAACAAGCATTAATTGAATATCTCAAAACTTTGTAACTAAGCTATGAACAAATATGCTGTTTGGTTTCGCCGCATCGTCTGGCTAGGGGTTATCCAAGATTGGGCGATTGGCTTACCGGCGATTTTTGCACCGAATTGGTTGCTGGAATTACTTCACCAAAGACCTAGCCAAGACCCAGTATGGACTTCTTTTGCTGGTTTGCTAGTGGTTCTGCTGTCGCTGTTCTACATTCCTGGAGCAAATGACCCCTACCGCTACACTCCCAACGCTGTATTAGCGACCCTTTCCCGTCCGCCTGGAGTTCTGTTCTTTTTCTTTCTTTACCCTAATATTTATCCTGCTTTCGGGATTATTGACTCAGTTTTGTGCTTATTCCAAATCCCATTGTTGATACTAACTATGCTCAACAACCCTCAAGCTTCTACCCCGGACAACGATGTTTTCGAGTATGACGGGTCTACCTACAAAGAAGTCAAAGAAGTTGGTTTTAGTGAACCCTATGGTGAACCTCTGCCTTACCAACAAGGTGTAGGATTGACAACCTTTGTCCAGTTGTTTAATGACGCAGCGCGGAATTTATTCGACAGACGTGATATCCGCCCCCATTACGATAAGCTAATCCACGCTAATGGTGTTTGCTATTCAGGTCTTTGGAAAATCACTGAGGATTCACCTTACACAGGTTATTTTACCAAGGGTTCAGAAGGTTTAGTATTTGCTCGTCTTTCCGTTGCTGGTGCTGGAATTAAACGGGGCGATCGCAGGGCCTTAGGTTTAGCTGGTAAAGTTTATCCTACCCTCAATCCTCACGAAAAGGTAAAACCGGGTAATTTCGTGACTGTCGATTATCTCACAGGCATCAAGACGAAGCATATCACTGATACTGAGTTAACCAATTTTCCTGACGTTGGCCCAGATATTGGCGCTAAACTTGTTAACCGCGTAATTTTCCGACTGGTAGATAAAAGACCAGGGTTTCGCCAAGTCTTTCCGATTTCTACCCTTGGTGTCGAACCAGGAAGCAAGGTTGTTACCCCAGACCTGTTTATGCTCAGAGTGGCAGAAGGCACACCTAAAATTGATGCAGAAGACTTTCGGGATGAATTGCGACTAGAAAAGTATCCTAACAATACCTTGGTCTACACCATCAACGTCAAAAACTTCGATGAAAAAGAGTGGACGCAGTTGGGTGTAATTGAATTGAATGACTATGCCATCTGCGAAGGTTGCGATAAACGGATACACTTTTGGATTCCCCGCGATATCCCTGTACCAAAAAGAGATAGCCTTGCCCGCCCTTCAGACCCCGTTGTAATTAAGTAAATTATATGAGCCAGCAATTTGATGTCATCGTAATCGGTAGCGGCTTTGGTGGGTCAGTAGTTACCTGCCGTTTGGCTGAATCGGGAGCGCGGGTTTTGGTGTTGGAACGCGGTCGGCGTTGGACGAAAGACCAATACCCACGTCAAGCCAAAGATGCCTGGATTTATGAACACACCCAGCCGCAAAAACATAATGGCTGGCTCGATTTACGTTTCTTTAAGGGGATGGTTGTTGCTCAGGGGGCGGGAGTTGGTGGCGGTTCTCTGTGCTATTCCAGCGTGGTTTTAGAAGCAAATCCAACGCGATTTGAGCAGGGTTGGCCACCGGAAATTACTTACAGTGAATTGCAACCTTATTACGATCGCGTGCGGAAAATGATGGGTGTCCATCCCATACCTCCAGGGCAGCATACCCAACGGGCAAAATTAATGGAACAAGCGGCGCAAAAAGTGGGGTATGGCGATCGCTATCAAAGTATGCCCTTAGCAATCTCCTTCGATCCAGACTGGAATTACCAACTGGAAGACCCCTTGAATGAAAAGCACTCCCGGCAATTTGTCAATGCCCAAGGACAAAAGCAAGGCACTTGTATTCATTTGGGTAATTGTGATTTGGGGTGTGATGTCCACGCCAAGAATACCCTCGATTTGAACTATATCCCGGCTGGAGAAAACAAAGGTGCAGAGGTGCGATCGCTCCACTTGGTACGCTATATTCAACCAGAAGAAGGTAGTTATCGCGTTATTTTTGACCGCATCGAAAATGGGCAACTAATTCGTGGGGAAGAGAGGGGCAAAATAGTTGTCATCGCCGCAGGTTCCCTTGGTTCTAGTGAGTTGCTATTAAATAGCCGCGATAAGTACCGTACTTTACCTAAAGTTAGTCAGCAACTCGGTAAAAATTGGAGCGCTAACGCTAACGTTCTTACCCCTGATTTCTACGGTAAAGATGTTGAGGTTAGGCAGTCCATTGGCCCAACGATTACCGCAGGTATGGACTTTACTGATGGTAGCTTTCAGGGAGAGAGTTTTATTATTGAAGATGATGGCTTTCCCAATATGTTGCTGAATGCCATTAGCAGCAAACTGAATTCTGGTAATTTCAGTTTATTTGCTTTAGCTTTACGCAACCATTTGCAGCGTGGTTTAGATGAAAAGAATCCCTTAAGCAACGTTATGGTTTGGCTAGGTGCGGGTGTTGATGCTGCTGATGGGCAACTTTCTCTCGGTCGTAACTGGCTCAAACCTTGGGAAACAGACTTAAAACTTGACTGGAATATCCAGCGCTCAAAGTCTGCAATTGATGCCATCCTGAATCTGCAAAAGCAACTTTCCCAAGCCAACGGCGGTAAGCTTTATATTCCCTTTTACTGGTCAGTTCTCCGTAGTTTGTTAACAGTGCATCCCCTTGGAGGATGCAAGATGGGGACAACTGCTGAAGATGGTGTGGTCGATCATAAAGGAGAAGTTTTCGGCTACAAAAATCTTTATGTCGCGGATGGGGCAATTTTACCTCAAGCTGTTGGACGCAACCCTTCCATGACTATTGCTGCTTTAGCAGAACGGGTGTCTCACTTGATGGTGAGCAACTGATACACTGGGGCGATCGCTCTACGTCATTCACAACTAGATAAGTGCGTAGGCGTAGCCCGCCCTTAGACATCGCCATTTACACTTCTTTTCTAGAGGGATGTCTACAATGGGCTACGTCAAAGCATTGACAACACTATTATTCAAGGCTTTGAGGCGAGATAATATAACTATAAACTCCATTTGGGTTAGCTCAATGCAACTAGAAGATTATTTTGACTTTTTATCAGCCGATGATATTCGCCTAAAAGGACACCGTATCGGCATCGATAATGTACTTGATTATTACTTGGAAGGATATACGCCGGAAGAAATTGCTGCTAATCTACCTAGTTTGAGTTTGGAGCAAATTCACGCTACTATTACTTACTATCTGCATAATCGTGCTGATATCGAAGCTTATCTGTCGCGTCTGGTAACATGGCGTGAGCAACATTATCAAGAATCAGTTGCAAATCCTTCACTTTTGCTACAGCGCCTCAGAATCTTAAAAGCTCAAAGAAATAAACATCAGGTAAGTGCTTGATGAAAGTTCGTTTTTTGCTTGATGAAAATTTGTCACCACGTTTAAAAGTAGCTGTTCTTCGTCTTAATCCGGCGATAGATATTTTGCGTGTAGGTGAAAGTAATGCACCAACATTAGGAACTTTAGACCCTGATGTGTTGGGTTATCTGCAATTATCTCAACGGCTTTTAGTTACAGAGAACCGTGCTAGTATGCCGGCTCATTTAGAAGCACATTGGGCAGAAGGTGGGCATATTTGGGGCTTATTCTGGTTGCGTCCTAGAATACCAATAGGACAATTAGCACAAGAAATATTGCTGGTTTGGGAGACTACTGAGGCGGAAGAATGGATAGATCAGTTGGAATGGATTCCTTTTTAAGCGATCACTTGCAATTTACACTTCTTTTCTAGAGCAATTGCCAGCTTGCGGCTCAATGATATACCAAAATGAATGCGTGAATTACTTAAATGAGTAAGCAAACTGGGGTTTGAGAAAGTAAAAGCTCATTTTACTTGCGGAAAACACCAAAATGAGTAAGCAAACTGGAGTTTGAGTAAGCAAAAGCTTATTTTGAGTAAGTAAAATGGCATTTGGAGTAAGTAATCAGATATTTTTACTTAGTTCAATATGAATTTTAGTTCAGGCAATACCTTCGGTGAGCTTCGCTAACGCACTTTTCAGTTTTATCACGGTACGCTTTGCAGAAAACTAGCTTATTCTGGATTTGGGGGGAGGCGATGCCTACGACGGGCTACGCCTACGCCTTTACAACACCATCATTCCACCTCAGAACAAGAACATTTTCACTTAAAACAGAAATATTCTTACTTGGAACAAGAACATTTTCACTTGAAACAGAAACGTTTTCATTTGGAACAAAAATATTTTCACTTGAAACAAGAACGTTGTCGTTTAGAACAAAAACATTCTCATTTGAAACAGAAACGTTCTCACTAAAAACAGGAATGTTCTCGTTTAGAACGCGGAACTTGCAGATAAAAGCTTGATTGATGGAGTTGGGAACATGAATTTTACTGTGGTGGGGAAAGGCGATCGCGAAGATTTGCCAAATTTTCACGACACTTAACAGCATAAGGATGATTTACCTCTAATCGTTCCTCAAAAATCTCCAAAGCTTGCAAATACAACGGTTCAGCTTCGGTGTAACGTCCTTGTAAGTAGTAGAGTTTTGCCATATTGTTGAGGCTACAGGCTACATCTCGATGTTTTTCTCCCAGCAGTTGACGCTAGAGTGCCAAAGCTTGGATTAAAAGAGGTTCAGCTTCGCTGTATCTGCCTTGGGAAAGGTAGAGTATCGCTAGATTGTTGATGCTTTGTGCGATATCTGGATGTTCTTCTCCCAGCAGTTGACGCCTGAGTACCAAAGCTTGGATGTAAAGGGGTTCGGCTTCGCTGTATCTGCCTTGAGAGTCGTAGAATGCCGCTAGGTTGTTGAGGCTAGCGGCGATATCTGGATGTTTTTCTCCCAGCAGTTGACGGCAGAGTGCCAAAGCTTGGATGTAAAGGGGTTCGGCTTCGCTGTATCTAGCTTGGGAGTCGTAGAGTACCGCTAGGTTGTTGAGGCTAGTGGCGACATCTAGATGTTCTTCTCCCAGCCGTTGACGCCAGAGTGCCAAAGCTTGGATTAAAAGGGGTTCGGCTTCGCTGTATCTACCTTGAGCTTGGTATAAATATGCTAGGTTGTTGATGCTAGTGGCGACATGTGGATGTTCTTCTCCCAGCAGTTTGCACCTGAGTGCCAATGCTTGGATTAAAAGGGGTTCGGCTTCGCTATATCTGCCTTGGGAGTAGTATAGTAACGCTAGGTTGTTGAGATTAAGTACGACAGATGGATGTTCTTCTCCCAGTAGCTTGCGCCGGAGTGCTAAAGCTTGTGTGTAAAGACGTTCGGCTTCGCTATATCTGCCTTGGGAGTAGTATAGTAACGCTAGGTTGTTGAAGTTAAGTGCGACAGATGGATGTTCTTCTCCCAGTAGCTTGCGCCGGAGTGCTAAAGCTTGTATGTAAAGGGGTTCGGCTTCGCTGTATCTGCCTTGAGATACGTAAAGTGCCGCTAGATTGTTGAGGCTAACGGCAACATCTGGATGTTCTTCTCTCAGCAGTTTGCGGTAGAGTGCTAAAGCTTGTGTGTAAAGGGGTTCGGCTTCGTTGTATCTGCCTTGAGATTTGTAGAGTCCTGCTAGGTTGTTGATGCTTTGTGCGATATCTGGATGTTCTTCTTCCAGTAGTTGACGCCTGAGTGCCAATGCTTGAATAAAAAGGGGTTCAGCTTCGCTGTATCTGCCTTGGGAGTAGTAGAGTCCCGCTAGGTTGTTAAGGCTTTCTGCAACAAATGGGTGTTCCTCTCCTAAACATTTTTTGGTAACTTCTAGACACTGCTTATACCAAGGTAAAGCTTGGTTATACAACCCTTGACCATCGTAAAATCGAGCGTTACCGATGAATGGCGAAATTAAATCTTCATCGCTGACGTATTGAATGAGATGATTCGCTATTTCACCTATATGAGGTATGGCGGGGGAAACAGCAGTGATTTGCTCAAGGGTGGGTGTTTGAGGAATATCTTTAGCGATCGCTACCATCACTTGACAAAGCGATCGCTTTAATTCCTCTACCTGTTCTAAATCTGTAAGCTTATCTTGAAAAAACTCCCTTAGCAATGGATGCAGTTGATAGATTTTCTCACCCTTATATTGGAGTAGATGTAACTGTAACAAATCACGTCTGGCTTTTTTCCAATCTTGAGCCTCATCTGCTATTGTTATAGCTTCCACCAGTTTCCAAGGAATCGGAGCTAGGGCAAATAAACTCAGAAGACAGCCTAAAAGTTGGGCATTTTTTCGCAAACGTCGCCAACTCAACTCAAAAGCAGCAGCCACACCCAATTTAGCAGTCATTTCTGGTCGAGTTTCGTCTAAAGATTCATTCCTCAGACGCTCATTTTCCAGATATTGCAGCATTTCTACTAAAGATAGCTCCTCATCACCTAACAAATAACGCCCGACTAATTCCAAACCCAAGGGCAAATATCCCAGCCACTTACAAAGTTTTTCAGCAACTAAGTATTCGCGTCGCAGTCGTTCCCTACCAATTATGGATTCCAATAACTGCATTGCCGCTAATGAAGTCAGCACATCTAAATCTAATCGCACTATTGGCGGCTGTAATTTTTCCCGTGTGGTAATCAACACTTTAAATCGAGAAGATGGCGGAGGTAGGTAAGGCTTAACTTGTTGATATTCTCCAACATCGTCTAATACTAGCAGCACATTACCCTTGCGCCACTGCTGCCAGCAGTATTCCACTTGACTGGGTAAGTCTCCATCCAGATATTGTGGTAGGTTTAAGTGAAGGTGAGTTCTGGCAAACTGCACAACTTGATTACCCACATCTCCAGCCTTTGCCAGCAACCAGCAAATTCCACCCTTGTAGGTTTCACGGTGAGCCATTGCATATTGTAGGGCCAATTCTGTTTTACCCAGTCCACCCATGCCAGCGATCGCCGCAATTACCACCTGATTATTTTCCTGCAACATCTCATGCAGGTTTTGCAATTCCGCTTCACGTCCAACAAACTCTACCACCCCACTCAGAGGTAAATTTTGCGGTGTTTCTGTAGAGGGATTTAACTTTACCTGTTCCCGTTCAGGCGACTGTAGTCAGTTGTAAGTGTTGTGCTGTTGCTCAATTATTACTTGTTGGGCAATTGTTGATCCTTTCTCTACTTTGATCTGATCTGCTAATTTAGCAAAGTTGTTGACAACTGCTGGTTGCGACTCAATTTGTTTTGCTAATTTTTGAATTTCCTCAGCACTCCCAGATTGGTCATTGTTGGTTGCTGCTTCCACTTCTCGCACAGATTGAGCAATTTCGGTATCTGCGTCTGCTGCTGCTTTCAACTCCAGTACTGCTTTGCCATAATCTAACGGCTGCTGTGTTCCATCCGCTAGCAAAGGTAATTTATTCTTATTATTTAGCTGTTCGATTAACTTACGACTTTTGTCTAATGCAGCTTCCCCAAGCTTTTCGCCAGTTTTTTCTAGGGCTTTAGTTAAAACTATAGTAGCGATCGCTGTTGCAACTGCGGTCAATGTTACAGGTTCCATAATAATGAAATAGTTGATTGCACTAGGATATACAAATATAGTTCTGTCTATTTCGGAAATATATCATACATAATTAAACCCATATCCCGCCTTGCAATCAATTGCAAAGCTAATGGCCCAATCCACTCCAGTGGAATTAAAATCCTTACTGTTCTGTTCAGACAAGAGACGCGATGAATCGCCGTCTCTACAATGATTTATCGGATCTTTGCGCTCCACAATTTTCATCAAAAAACCTTAACCGAACCGTATTGAGTCTGGAAAAGCAACCCGCAAAATTACGATTGGATGCGTTCAAACCAATCTTTAACATGAGAATATGATAATATCCGCTCTTTGAGCGGACTAGTGCGAAGTATCTCATCTATTTGTGCAGCGACAGCTAAATCCGCTATGCTCTGATGGCTTCCCACTAACCAATCTTGCTGACTGAGGATAGTATCAAGGTTGCCGAGATGGTTGAAAAACTTTTTTTCAACGCGGTTCTTGTCGATGCGACCAATTCCTTGAGCATTCAATTGCTTTTCGTAGGTGTAGCGAGCCAGAGGAGCAAAAATTACTTGCTCAAACTTTGATCGTCCTTTACATAGTAAGCTGGTCGCTAGCTGGAGAGCATCTGGATAGCGGAAGCGAAAATATACTTCAAACCAGTACAATGATTCATCTGCCCAGTCTTCCCACAAATAGGCTTGTGCTAAATCTTTACTATCTGCTGGGTAAAGTGGATGTTCTGGATGTCGGGCTTCCAAAAATTCTGCAATTTCCGAGCTGTCTTGAATCTTCTCACCATCGTATTCAATCACGGGAAGCTTGCCCACAGATGACAATCGGGAAGCTGCCACCGCCAACAGACCGTTATAGTTGACAACAGAATAAGCGAGATGCTTGTGCTTAAGAATCTTACGAACCTTGTTACAAAAGGGAGAAACTTCCCATTGATGTAGGATGATTTTTGGCATCGCGCTCACCGATATTTTTGAATGTCGATAGACTGGGGAAGGTGGGGCCCCCTCTGGGGATAAGGGGTAATGGGGATTGGGAAGTCTTAAAAAAGATTAAGGCGATCGCTGTTTGATGTTAATACTGAGGGTTAGAGGAAAGATTGTCTAGAGTTATCTACAAATTTTTATATTAGCAGTAGCGATCGCCCTTACTCTCGGTTAACTGCTGGGATTGCACAGCTACGTTAGCGAGGTACTGCCCCATTCAGTTCCGAATCCACATCCTAAAGTTGCTAATTTGGCATGAATGAGGGGAGAATCTATCAGTCAAGTCAAATTAATTTTCCAAAACGTAATAGTGGATGTTACAGAATTAGTCAAAGTTTTAATTATTCTCTTACTTGTTGCTACAGGTGTAGCTATGCTCTCCCGGCGGCTGCGAATCCCTTATGTTACGGGTTTAGTATTAGCAGGTTTGCCAATTACTGAGCTATTATCTCGTCGGATTGGTTTAAGTCCAACCCTAGTTTTGGATCTTTTCCTGCCAATTCTCATCTTTGAAGCTGGTATTAATACTGATGTCAGCCGCCTACGCAGCACCTTTAAACCAATTGCCCTACTAGCTGGGCCTGGGGCTTTGCTTTCCAGTGGTATTATTGCTGTCCTGTTAAAATTTGGGCTGGGACTGGATTGGATACCTGCGTTGTTTGTCGGAGTAATGCTGGCAAACACTGATACAGTTTCCATGATTGCCGTCTTTAAGGATATACCAGTACCTTCGCGCCTTTCCACCATCGTTGAAGGAGAAACTTTATTTAACGATGCTGCTGCCCTAGTTTCCTTCAACCTGGTTGTGCAAGTATATTCAACAGGCTCACTCACATTTGTAGAGGGAATCCAAAAACTGCTATTTATCTCTCTAGGAGGGTGCGTTGTCGGGTTAGTTTTAGGCTACTTGAGTATACCTATATTCGCCCGTTTAGATGATGCTCTTAGCAGTCTTTTACTGACAGTCGCAGTTGCATTAGGAACTTTTCAGGCTGGGCAATTTCTTGGTGTATCAGGCCCCGTGGCTGTAGTTGTCGCTGGATTAATTTTCGGGAATCTAGGACTTTCTCGCAATACTTCTGCTTCTAGCCGCATCACCTTGTTGAGTTTCTGGGAATATGCCAGTTTTACTGTCAACACCTTTATTTTTCTGTTGATTGGTGTAGAAATAAACTTGGTAACGCTCTGGAAAACTTTACCTGCAATTCTACTTGCAGTTTTGGCTTATCAAGTCGGGCGAGTTCTTACGGTGTATCCGTTGCTAGCAGGGATTCATTGGATTGACCGCCCAATTCCGCTACGCTGGCAACATTTACTATTTTTAGGCAACATCAAAGGTTCACTGTCAATGGCTCTGGCGTTGAGCTTACCTACAACACTGCCAGGGCGAGAAGTTTTGATAGCTATAGTCTTCGGTTGTGTGCTAGTGTCCTTAGTGGGACAGGGTTTAAGTTTACCTTGGGTGGTAAAACGCTTAAAGTTAACTAAATTTTCGGAAATTCAACAACAGGTTGAAGAATTACAAGCCCAGTTGATCACGGGTAAGGCAGCACAAGATGAATTAGATAGTCTGTTGAAATCAGGGGTGTTACCAAAAGCCGTTTATGAAGAGATGCGTTCAGCTTACCAGGTGCGAATTGCCGGTGCAGAAAAGACGCTACGGGAACTATATAATCGTCGTCCTGACGAGGTGGAAGGTAGAAGTGGCAAGAGCAGTAAGCTTGAAGCCATTCGCCGACGTTTACTCTTGGCAGAAAAAGGAGCGCTTAATGAGGCAATGCGGAAGCGAATTCTCTCAGAAGAAATTGTGCGCGGGCGGATACAAACTCTTGATGAACAATTGTTGAAACTAGAGGATGATTAATATTGGGGCATTGTGCATTGAAAAGAGGCAGAGGGGCGGGGGGCGGAGGGGAAAACTCTTCTCCCTTGCTCCTGCTCCCTTGCTTTTTCCCATCAGATATTGAGTCAGAGACTCAATGAATGCATTCCCATGCTCCGCATGGGAATGAGGAATAGAAACGAGAAAACTTGATTACGAATTATTTTAAAGGCGATCGCTTCTCGTTATTTTGACTTTTAATTACCCTACCAGGACTGATAAAAGAAATTCCTTGTTGAAAGTCAGTACCAATCATGACTGCCTCCACTATCGGTTCAGATATTTCTGTTTGGGCTACCCACTCGACAATAAAGTTTGCGCCTAAACCTCCACTGGTATCATTTCTATTGATAAAAAAATCTGTCGAAGCTAGCGCATCAAGTTGAATAGGGCGCTCCAAATATTGTTTAACTAATTTACCTTCTGAGTTATAGTAGCGCACAGAAGTAATAACAATCGGCTTAGTTAAATCTGTATTCCGAATACTCAGCGTAACTGCTAACTCGAAAATCTCCTGCCGATTGTGATGATAGATATGAGAGTAGACCGGAACATAAACAGTTTGACCGCTTACTATCTTAAAATTCTTATCCAGCGTCACTGTTTTTTGCAATGGGGTTGCTGGAATGGCATTGGGTTGTGACTTAGGTGTTGATTCACAAGATGCAAGAATCATAACAGCGATCGCTAAATAAATATGTAGATACTGCTTCATCAAAACTATTTACACCAATTATTTTATATATATGTAGCTAACCCCACCTAATAAAGATTTTAGGTAGGGGTTGCGCTCAACATCTTTGTTCAATAAAATCAATAACTTGATGTAAACTTCCTGGTTTAGTCACAATCAGCACAGTTGAATGAGGTTCCAGTATTGTACTGCCGTTAGGAATCATCAAATCTTCGTGAGGATGGGATTGATAGCCAATAATTAGCGAACCAGTAGGAAATTGGGAATCCTGAGCAATTTCGGCAACGCTACGACCAGCAACATAGCAATTGTTTGGGATAGAAAGTTTCAGAACCTCAATCTGTCCCTGCTCAAAATGCATCATTGATTCCACTTGCGGATACTCAATGGCATTTACCATTGTTGAAACTGATAATTCAACAGTACTGACGATATGATTGGCTCCAGCTATCCGAAGCGGTTCGGCAAAATCGGGGTGGCGCATCCGACTCAAAATATGGGTGACACCGTAGTGTTTCGCAAGAGTTACCATTGCCAAGTTTAAGGCATCACTTCTCAGAACTGCTGCCAAGGAACCGGCTTTGCGAATCCCCGCTTCTAACAATACTTCTGTACTCACAGCACTGCCTTCAAAAGCCATTGCTCCCACTTGTTCGCGGGCGTAGCGGCAAGCGATAGGATCAATATCAATTACAGCAACAGTATGTCCTAGCTCTACCAGCTTTTGCGCCAAACTTAAGCCCACTAAGCCTGCTCCACCAATTAGTACGTACATGAATATTCTTAATACTCCTTCACTTCACTCTTTAGGCTAACAAGGAATGAAGCTATAGCTTTTAAGCTTACCCGCGCTAAAGCGACGGGGATTCCCGAAGAGTCCACAAAAGAACCTTCTTAGACGTAGGTTGGGTGGAGCGGAGCGCAAGCCAACAGATATCAGGATGTTGGCTTTGGCAAAGGCTTCAACGCCACTTGCTACAACGCGGAGAACCCGCGCAACGCAGTGCATTGGTGTCAACTTAAGCTAAAAATGGCTTATCTGTTAGCTTCCTTACCCGCCTTGAAATAAATTTCTTTGGCTTTTAGCTAAAGTCTACTTCAGTAGACTGGAGATTTTTGGCGATATTTAGTCATCTTCAGATGACTTTAGCTATAAGGCGGGAATTGAAATTCCCGGCGGACGAGCGGTTTCACGTTAAGTTGACACCAATGAACGCGGTGGCTGGCTCCCCAATTTACAATTTTTTTGCTTACCAATGCTCTATGCTCAATGACTGTTATCTTTATTCTTTAACTATTCTGGCTCCTGAATTCTGAATTCTTAGTTTCTCTGATTATCCAGTCCTTTAAAATTGTAATTTTTGAATTGGTATTTTTCAAGCAACTCTTTAACTTGAGTGGCTACCAAAGGATGTGTATCTTTCTGTAACTGGGGGAGGATTTGTAGGAGAACGCGATGTGAAACCATATTTAAGTATGCGATCGCAGCTTCTCTAACAAAGCCAGTTGGGTGACGCAAACTGACTAATATTTCAGAACTGGTGAGTCGGATGCGTGTAACTTGAGCATAATGAAAACAGCAAGCTATACACCAGTCAGAAAGGAAGTTACCCAACATCAGCAATCTGTGGAGGCGATCGCTAACTACCATATTCTCATATTCGACAACCTTGGCTTCTATCAGATGTTGCAATTTTTCTGACTGGGGTCGGTTATCTAAAATATTCAGCAATAAAGACTTTGAAGACAAAGTTACCGTATGCTCTAAGATTTCTAACCCCCGCGCTAAGTTTACCACTGAGGGCGATCGCAGATTGAAAGATGCTGCCTGCATCTTTTCTGGCGAGTAAAGCAGTTTCAATAACAGTAGCACCCGCTCTTTGACATCCAATTCCAATTCTAAAAGGGCGCGTTGCAGTAACTCAGAGACAATCACAATCCTCTCACCAGATTGATAATTTTCTTTTTGGTCTACTGTTTGGAAGTCAATGTATGCGGCGTAAATTTCACCTAAAAATTTTAATTCCTGCTTAATTAAATTTTCTACCCGACTTTCATAAAATCGATCTACTAAACCTTTAATTCCTGGTTGTTTGTGTATTTTTAGTAAGCTGCGAAGAATATGATCTCTCGTAGTACCCCAGGATGTCTCCAAGTTTTCCCATAAAGTATCCAAAGCTTCTTGAGTGCCGACTTGAGCAATGGTGCGCCAAGCATACATCCGCACTACTTCTGGTTTGTAAATATTTGTAGCTAACCGCAGCAACATTTCTAAAGCTTCATTTTCTAGTCGCGTTAAGGCTGACATTGCTGTACTGCGGGTTGATTTGTAATAAAGTGCTGCAATCAGTGCCGAATAGTACTCTTCTAAATGGGTTGCTGCAATCATTTCCAAGACAGCACAACGCACCCGTAATGATTCATCTTGTAATAAATTCGGGATGTGAATCCGCAACGCTTGTAAATAAACTGCTTCTCTCAGCGCTCTAACTCCATTTATCCGTTCGCGTTCTTGCTTATGAGTCAGCATCCGGCGCATGGTTTGGGTAGCAACTACCTTTTGCATAGCCGTTCCCTGGCGTAAGACTAAAGCGGCGGCGGTGGCGCGGATGAGTGAGTTTTGCCGGGGGTTCAGGTATTCTTCTAAGAGGCCTAAATTGGGATTTGGTTCAGCCAACCAAACGTAGCGTAGCGCTAAAGCAAAAACTTCGGGGCTAGTTTCTTGAGTTTGTTCTAATAAAGGACGAATGTCGGCCAAATAAGCCGGATTTGCACCTCCCATCAGCATCACCTCCAAACTTTGGCGTTGCAAATCTGGGGTTAACTTGACTAGTAGAGGTGCTAAAATTTCGGCAGATCCAAGGGAATCCATTTGGGCTAAAAGTTCAATGCAAGAGCGTTTATCAGCCTCGCTGCCTTTTTCTGCCAAAGCTTTGATTACTCCCTGCTTGAAGAATCGTAAGCCCATATTGGTTGCACTTAAGTGACCCCGCGCCACACTCAAGACTAACAGTTCAACGTAGCGCGATCGCAATTCCCAAACTACTGTTAAACAAGTGCCAGTAATCAGCATTGTTTCTGCAACCAACACCCATTTTTGCAGTGATACGGGTACAAACCGTCCACAAAATAATAGAGTTGCAAAAATTAGCGCACCTGTCAAACCTGTGGCGATCGCTTCAGCGGTTCCACCAGATAAAGTCTGCATCCGGCTGCGTATTCCCTCTGGAATCGGTTGGTACAGGATGGGGCCACTACTCATCACAAAGGTGTAGCGCAGAAGTTCATCAAAGAATTTAACAATTACTAAACCCCAAAAAAAGCTTTGCGATTGGATGGCTGGAATTAAATGCAGCAATATCAGCACACCAGGTAGTGACAAACCAACGGTAATTGGTAAAAGCGTAGCAGTGAAAAATACCCCCATTCGTTCGATGAGTCGGCTAGAAATAAACCACTGCAACAACAACTCACACAGTCCCAACGTCCCACCAAACAAACCCAAGAAACTGGCGAGTTCTCGGTCGTCCAAATTGGATTGGAGTTCGCGCAAATACTGAAAGTCTATTAACAACCCAATGACTTGCAACAGACCAACAAAGGCAAACAACTGCCAAACATACCGTTTCAGTGGACTTTTAATGAAACGCTGACGTGAAGCTTGTTCTTCAGGAATTAGTCTTTGTGGGGTTTCAGGAAAAGCTGCTCGATAGTGATGAGTTAAATAGTATAAAATCCCCGATCCGAATAAAATCACTATACAGGAGATGAGGACAATCCTATTTAGCGTGGTGTATTGTACTAGCCAAGGCAAACTAAAGCCACTGATTACATCTGCGACCAACAGACCACTACTCACCAATGGATAAGTACGCTTAATCTCCCGAATGTTAAATAGTTGGTTGGCGACAATAGAGATGTTGAGGTCGTTAACTACATAAAGTGCATCTACCCACAGCCGCAGCAGAAATACCGAAATAATTGCCAGGTAGGAAAAATGAGATCCCCAACGTAATACAATTAGTAAAACTAATGGCACTAACATGCAGGGTGCGATCGCCACAATCACCCGACGTAAGGGAAACATCTTTTGCAGACAAGAGTATAAAAAAACTAGTCCAGCACTCATCACGGCACTAGCAATATACATCCACGGCAGTAGATGAGTCCCATATTCATCCAAAAACAGCGCCACAGTACTGTCCTCTGCCCACCGTAATCCTACACATACGGTTGTGTAAAAAAGAAACATTAGCTGAGTTCGTTCGCTCTCCTCTGGCCGGAGATTCACCCACTGTAGTAATCGTGTTAGAACACTTTTATTTGCAGCCAACCAGTAATTTTTCAGTTCCATGCAGTTTTTAGTTTCTGGTAGTATCACCGTTTCAGGAGGCAGAATAGCGCAGCGTAGGGGCAGGAGTCTTTGAATTTTGTTAGCGCAGCGTTAGCGAGTCTGCGAGCGTCATTTTGAATTGATTTCTACCCCATCTCCTGGAAATAGCAAAAGTCCTGAGCGACTGAGTATTATGTTTCCCACTCAGCCTTCAGGACTATCGATTTGAGATAAATTTAAATTGTTTTAGCTCCCTTTATACTGCGTAGGTTTTACCTAAAAAAGCACTCCGGGGTAGGTTGGGTTGAAGAATGAAACCCAATACGGTTCGGTTAAGGTTTTTTGATGAAAATTTTAGAGCGCTAAAGATGCGATAAATCGCCGTCAAGAGACTTCAAAATCAAAAAATATCAATTACTCTTGTGGGGCGGGCAAGATGCCCACCTCACAATATTGGATCATTTATTTCTTGGAGTTCCCCAAACAGAAAATGACAAAATCCCTTGACTCTATAGCCAGGGGATTTCCAAACTTGGTCTATTAAACAGTTAGAAAATTATTTTTTGGGCGAGATGAGCATCATCATGTTTCGCCCTTCTTTTTTTGGCACTTGTTGAAGTTCACCAAAAGGCTCCAAATCAGTTGCCATTCGCTTGAGCAAATCTTCTGCTAGATCGCTGTGTTGAATTTCTCGACCCCGGAACATCACAGTCGCTTTGACTTTATCACCATCTTTCAAAAAGCGCTCTGCTTGTTTAACACGCACATTGTAGTCGTGTTCTTCTATTTTGTAGCGCATCTTAACTTCTTTGACATCAGCGGTGTGTTGCTTTTTCCGGGCTTCCCGTGCCTTTTTTTCCTGCTCAAACTTGTATTTGCCATAGTCCATAATCCGACAAACTGGCGGGTCAGCTTTATCGCTGATTAGCACTAAATCTAACTCTTTTTCTTCGGCTAGACGTATTGCTTCCTGTGGGGGCATAATTCCCAACTGGGCACCGTCAGTGTCAATGACCCGAATTTTTGGGAAGCGAATTCGTTCATTAATCTGGGGCAGATCGCGAGTTCTTTTCTTCTCAATCACAGACATTATGATTTGTGGGAGTCTTAATGAAGGATTTAGTGTGGTCTATATTCGTATGCCTCAGAGGCAAAATACAGAAGTAACTCAAGACTGAAAACGTAGTCTACAGTTCTAGGGTAACTAATCCGTAAAAGACTTGCCTCGTTGTATTTGTCATTCTACTCACTCTGAGATAATTTCTCTGCGAGAGTTAATCTAAATTACACAACCTAGACTATGTTAAATATTATTACAATTATTTAGAAATATTTTTTGCGATGTCTACGATGGGCTACGCCTACGCAGTAACAATTAGCTTGGTGGATTAACGCCTTTGTTAGGCAGTTTCAACTAATTTTGCCAGATGCGATCGCCTCATCCAATGCTTGGGTGATATGGTCAAGTCGTGGGTACTGAGAAGAAATTTTTTTAAGATTTACTTTGGGTCTGAATCCTCATTCAAATCTTCCCAATACCTAGTCCCCAGTCCCTAGTCCCCAATCCCTAGCCCCCAATCCCCAGTTCACTCATAATTGAGGCATTTTGTAAAGTCGCCAAACTCCTACTTAACTAGGCGACAGCCTGATGAACGGATCGGGTAAATTAAGATAAGTAAAGAAAACGCTTTGAACTAAATGGCAGCTCTAAGCTTACAAGAAATTTCTACTCAGTTAGAAAGTCCGAATTTACGCGATCGCATGGTAGCTCTTGCTAATCTGCGTAATGTTCCCCCTGAAGATGCAGTCCCTTTGATTAAAAAGGTACTAGACGACGAATCTTTGCAACTGCGATCGATGGCAATATTTGCCCTTGGAATCAAGCCCACACCAGAATGTTATTCAATTTTGGTAAAAATTCTTGAAAATGATCCAGATTATGGTATGCGTGCAGATGCCGCCGGTGCTTTAGGATATTTGGGTGATGCTAGAGCCTTTGAGGTGCTATCACGGGCATTCTATGAAGATACTGATTGGCTAGTACGCTTCAGTGCGGCTGTTTCTTTAGGTAATATTAAAGACCCTCGTGCCCGTCAAATTCTTCTTCAGGCATTAGATAGTAAAGAAGTAGTGTTGCAGCAAGCTGCAATCTCTGCACTGGGAGAAATTAAAGACATCGAGTCTGTAGATAAGATCCTGCGCTTCGCTCAATCAGATGATTGGTTAGTCAGGCAGCGTTTGGCAGAAGCTTTGGGCAATCTTCCTACTTCCAAAAGTGTCTCAGCTTTAAAATATCTGGAAAAAGACAATCATTTCAACGTTGCTGAGGCAGCCAGAATTGGCCTCAAAAAGCTTGAGGAAATAGGCAATCAAGCTTAATATTAAAACCTCCTGCTACCTTTTAATAATAATTAAGTGGGAATTTTAGCATTTTGATGCAGGGTAATTTCATTCATGAATATTGAAGAGTTTTTTCAGCTAAGTGCTGGTAAATGGTTTTCTCATCGTACTAGTCAACATTTGGCTTTTAACCAATCGGAACATAGCAAGTCAGACATCATCATTGAGACGCTGGCATTAGATCATCCAGAAGCGATCAAACTGTGTCAAAAGTATGAAATTAATCCCAGTTATGCTTCCTCTGCTACCAAAATTACTTGGAACGGCACAACAGAAAAGGATCAAGTGAAACATAGTGGTTCAACTGTGTTAGTTTCCGTACCTAATGCGGATAATCCCACCCAAGGTAAGTTACTGCGAGAAATAGCTGATGCCAATAAAACTCCAGTTGCCGGACGCTATAAAATTGACAGTGACGGTGCTTTGATCCTAAGTACAGAGGATGAAAATATATCGTCAGAGGAACGCTTGTGGTTTGCTAGCCCCAATTTACGAATGCGGGTAAATGTCCTCAAGAGTTTTGGAGGATTTAGTATCACTTCTTTCACTTCTGAAATTCGTATGGGTGGCTTTCCACCAGCCGAGAAGGCTTCAGAAACGGCTAATTCAGTATCTAGTTAGTTTGATGACAACATATTCCCTCCAGAAATGGGGGGAATTAACTAGAGATCGATCAGTATTCGGTAATTAGGAATTACGAATTTAAAGCAGCTTGAAAAATCTGGTTTGGGGTAAGATTCAATTCGGGGAAACTTTCAGAAACAATGCAATCGCTTTCTCGAAATTTACCGATCTGATATTCCCCATCAACTAAATTACAGACAGAGATTGTCGGTTGTTTGGGATTACTGATAAAATTACGCCCACCCAAGGCAGCATAATCGACAATCCAATATTCCGGGATACCCATTTCCTCAGAATCAGCATATTTTAAATAGTAATCGTCTCGCTAGTTAGTTGATACAACCTTAATTACCAAAGGTATCGATGCACCCAAACTAACGGTAGATTATTTTTTCCATAATTTTTCGTTTTCTAGATTTGCACGGTTTAGCACCAACACATCTGGAAAGTAGCCAGAATCTTTTTCAGGAGGTCTAACAATAGCTTGGTTGGATATGAAGTAGGGTAATCCTAGACGTTCGATTTCAACAGCAATTGCAATACCTAAAAATCCTTTTATTTCCTCGTGTTTCCCCACTGGTTGCGCCATTTCAACAACATCTCGGTTATGCAGTTCGTAGCATACTCGTCGATTTTCGGGTAGCCACTCGATGAACTCCTCAAAGGTAACTAGGTTGGGTATGGCTTGAGTCATAGATGATAGACAATTGCTGATGATAGAAATATGATTTCTAATCTAGGAGACTGCGGACAGCTTTTCCACCACGGTTAAGAGAGCCAGTTATTTTTAAACCACTTTTATGGCTGCTTTCTGTTGCAACCTTAAGTGAAAAGGGCACTCTATGTAAAAGCAACGTTGATATCAAGCAGCCACTAAAAAGATGATTCAACAAAAATCCTCTATATTCCCTCATCCGCTATGGCAAATTGGAGGCAGTGTTGTTTTGGCGATCGCCTACTATGGAATGGCTGAAATTTCGCGGCATCTTGCCTCTACACCTCAGAATGTGACTCCAGTTTGGCCGCCGGATGGAATTGCTGCCGGGGCTGTTCTGTTGTTTGGTAGCTGGATCGGGTACGGTGTTTTGCTTGGTTCATTTCTCGCCAACTTCTGGGCATTCCGAGATCCCACAAGTTTCTTATCCTTGGTGATTTCCACGCTGCCAGTTTTGGGAATTGCGATCGGTACAACTCTAGGGACTCTCTTGGGTAGCTTCCTGCTGCGGAAAACTACCAACCTCCACCATCCCTTAGAACGTGTTCCTGATGTATTCAAATTTTTGATCTTAACTGGCATGGTGGGGCCAATGATCAATGCAACTGTGGGAGTGGCTTGCTTGGCGCTGAGTGGTAAAGTTCCCTGGCCAGCTTATGGGACAGTCTGGTTAACCTGGTGGATTTCTAATGTTTCGGGAATTTTTATCGTCACCCCAATTCTGCTTAGTTGGGGACAATTCATTCAAAAAAATCGGCATCCAATCAGGCAATGGTTATTTCTTAATTCAACAGGTTGCACCCAGCAAGTTGGAGAAGAATTAGTTTTCCAGGACTCTTTACTGAGTACTGGATACTGGGAAAGAAATTTTTTTAAGATTTGCTTGAGGTCTGCATCCTCATTACCCAATCCCCATTACCCCTTATCCCCAGAGGGGGCCCCACCTTCCCCAATCCCCATTACCCCTTATCCCCAGAGGGGGCCCCACCTTCC
>NZ_JABXKK010000025.1 GCF_017115045.1 Nostoc sp. NMS8
CCAAAACTGGGCAAAGTTATCCTACCCCACCAACAATTGTCACCCAAAAAGACCGTACCGAGCGGGACAATCTACCTTTGTGCATCGACTGGGGTAATTACTCGGCACGCTGGCTGGCTAGATTTAACCTGGGGCTGCATCAAATTCTTAAGCGCCTAATTGCTGGTGATGAATTTACTGCCTCGGATGCCACCTTACTGAAGATGAGGGAGATCGCCATTAATTGTGCTGCTCACGTCAAAGCAATTCTTGGGTTTACCATCCCCAGTGACTGTAAGCCTATTTGGTTACTTGGGACTTTAGTCGAGCAACTGGGGTTAAAGTTAACCTTCCGCAAACAGGGGACTCGCGGACAACAGGTGAAACTTTTCTCTTTATCTAAAGAGCAATTGGAATTTGCAAATCATGTAATTGCTCATCGTGAAACGAAGCGTAATCAAAAAGAAAATCGAACCTGTTATGCTGCCGAAACCCTTGCTGCGTATAGTGTAAACCTCAATCAGCAGCCCGTATCCACACCCCCCCCTAATGCTATAGGGAACTCCCATTGCCAAGGGGAGGATACTACCGAATTTGAGTCGCCTCCGACCGATCGCATTACTCTACTCCACTGCGTAGAAATACTTCGCTCTGGTATTTCTCGTGGAGTGGACGCAATTAAAGGCATTCTCAAACGATGGGTTGAGGATTTGCGCTGGGAGACGGTACTGGAACTTGAAGCGATCGCGGCAAATGAACTGCGACTTGTCGAAGCTCAAGTTCCTGAATTTTACAGCTTGCTAAGTGAAGAGATATTGCCGATGGAGGGATAAAGCCTACGCTGCAAATGAGCTACGTAATCTAGAGCAATCTGTGCCTCATTTTTATCATTGGCTCGATGAAGAGGTGTTGTCGATGGAATTGTAAATGGCTTTTTGGGAAAATCCTTATAGCCTTTATTTACTCACAGTCCTGTCTAGATCAACTAAAATGTATTTCCTGATCTATCACTCCGTTGATAACTTCGTGTTATCCGCATTTCGCATGTCTTGATTGTTGCTGCTCATTGATGGCGGTGATAGCATCGACAACGCCGCGATCGCACCCCGGACTTGGGATGGTTCCACCTCCAAATAATTTTGCAGTTGCTCTAAGCTGCGATGTCCACTGATTTCTTGGATGACTCTCAGAGGAATTCGGGCATTGCTCATTAATGTCAGGGCAGTTCTGCGGCAACTGTGTGTGCTTGCTCCTTCGATGTCCGCACGTTCGCAAGCTTGTCGGAAGATTAGGCTTGCATATTCTGAGTGCAAGTGACCGCGCCCCCATCTACCAGGAAACAAAAAACCGTCACGGGAGTTTGTCGGTTTGTAAGTAGCTAAGAAGTTCCTTAGTTCTGACAAAATTGGAATGCTGCGGGTAGCTAACTTTCCCTTTGTATTCCCTTTACGGATGATCAGCTCTGCTCTGATCCGTCCCTTACTGTTATAAACATCTTTAATTTTTAGGGTAACTGCTTCATTGACGCGGCAACCCGTGTACAGCATCACGCCTATTAGGGTTCTGTCTCGCTCTGTGGTTAACCCCAAAGTAAACAGACGCTGGATTTCTTCTGCCGACAAAACCTTTGCCTTCCCGTGACGGTCAATTTTCACAGCCCCGAACCCCCGATAGTTAATCATCCTATCAGCGATCAGAACAAATAGTTTTAAGTTTTGGAGTGATGTATATGCCCCTTTGGAGTCTTTAGCCCATGCAATTATTGCTTTTTTTACTCAGCACTATAAGCCGAAGCACTGTTTCGGTGAACTACAAGAAATGGAAGTGAGGGATTATGCAGACGAGCAGTATGGGTATTTTCAGCAACTAGCGTCATCACCGAGGATATTTAATACTAAGTTATGCCGAAGAAGGTTGATGCTGGAATTGCTCCCGGCTGGCTCAAGCGCTATGAGCCGGTGGCTATCGCCAATGATAGCTGTCGGCGGTAGCATCTCTTCATAAAAGGCATCGGCTGAAGAATGCGCTGACGCATTTGCCAATGATATCATCAAGGTAATTCATCATGACGAATTACACGATTTAACAAGCACGGGCAGTCCAAGTTCACCTAGATGAAACGTAGAAATGAGCAATACAGGGCGTACAAAAAAGCTAGCATCTTTCAACTGTGACCAAAGGATTTGGGAGCAGTTTATCGCCCGTTGTAAGTCAAAAGAGACGACTGCAACAGCTACGCTGCTCGAATTCATCGAACTCTACTTAGACGATTCCCAAGATCAGCTTGATGCAATAGGTGGTAATAATTTAGACAAACGCTTAGATTCTAAGATTAAGGCAAGTGTTGAGAAGTACTTAGTTACGAGTAACAATAGTAACGCCAGTCCTACGAATGAAACGATATTAGCTATTTGCGAAAGACTTGATAAGCTGGAGTCACAATTTTCAAGTGAATCTAATAGCAACGAAACCACAGCAATTGATAATCTCACCAATTTAGAACAAAAAATTGAAAAGATGACAGCCCGAATGACACAGTTGGCTGAGGCGATCATTAAAATTCAAGACTATCTCAACAACCAACAAAAGCGGGGACAGAAATCGTACAACAATAATTCATCCTTCAAAGTGCATACTCCCCGAATGCAACCGTTAACTGAAGAAGGTTTAGCCAAGAGACTTGGTGTAAGTGAAGAAAGTGTACGGAAGGAGCGAATTAATCTTCCCCCACCGCTTTTTGTAGCATGGTGTAAGGGGAAGGATAGAGCAGGGTTGGGGTGGGAATTTAACGAAAATACGGGATTATATCAGCCAGTAAGTTAGTATTTTGATTAATTTCAACTTGTAGCGGCGGATGTGCGCTCTGCTGTTACTGTTGCCAATTTTCATTTTTTAAAATGTGATTATTTCACAACCTTCAAGCAATTCGTCATAAACAGTCAGTTGTTGTGTTTTTAAGTGGTTTGGCAATGAATCGTCATCAAAGGTCAAAGTAACAATATGAGTATTTTTGAGACTAAGAGATGATTTGCTGATATCGGTTATTGCCGCACTCATACCGCTTCGAGTACCGATTAGATACTTCACCGATTGCCCAATCTTTAACTCTGCTGCCGGAATACCCATAGATATTAAAATAATCCGTAAACAGTGTAAAGCTTTTCGGGGTTGTTATCTAATATCGATAAAGTCTCACTTCCAAAGCAATTGACCAAAGTTTGAGCAGTTTTCTTGCCAATCCCACGAAATAGTCCACTTTCTAAATACGCCTCGATTTCCGGCAACATCAGAATCGGAAATTTTTCGACTTGAAGGAGCCTGATCATGAGTCAAAGAGTAATTGAGAGATTCTGTTATTCTACAAGGGTAGCTCTAAAGCTAACTCATCGTCTCAAATCGAAAATCCAATTGGCTTACGAACTCTAAAGAATCTCCTTGTGCGATGAAAGATGTTCATGGGCTAGAGCCTAAAATGGACATAAAGTTAATTGTTTAAAAGAAAACATCTCTATTATAGATAAATTGGATAAATTCGATAATAGCTAATATCTTTTATCAAGATATTAAGATAAATAAATATAAGAAGATTATTTATCCTCTGACACAAAATTATAAAGATTTGACTAATTGATTATGTTATAAATATTAAATAAGTTCCTTATGCAAGTATCAAATAAATACTATGCACCCAATAGAGTTTAAGAAGAAGTGGAAATTAACTTATCAAGAGATGGCGTTCGTATTAGGATACGAAAGTTACGATACTGTCCGAAGCTGGTTCAGGTGTGGAAAGAAGCATCGAAATCCAATGAAGGTTGTTCATATAACTTGCTGGCTTTTAAATGAGAAGTGGGAACGCGAAGGAAAAAAAATAGTTGCTTTTTACCTATAAATGTTTCCTAACTGGGTAAAATGTCCCCTTCCCCGCCACGAAAAAGGCGGGTATTTTATGTATAGTTAGAAGTTCCAAGAAGTTCTCAGAGTCATGGGGATAGGGAGGTTTACCTGGCAAAATGAAGAACTAACAAGACCAGAAGTAGCGGCTCTGTTAAAGCCAAAGGTAACGGCCAGACAACTACAAGCATATTTGAACATAGCTCGGAAGTACTTGCCAGAGTTCAAAAAATTCACCAACAAAAAAACAGGTGGTCTAGATGGCTATGCAAAGCTATACGAGTGCCACATTACAGTACTTCAGGAAATTCGCTCACTAGCTAGGGAGCATACTTTAGCTGACATAGAAAGTGAATTTCAACAAAGAGCATTAAACAAGTCAGAAGTGGGAAGTTGGAAGTAGATTTTTTGTTACTTCCAACTTCGATAATAAGGTGATTTTTAGATTTTTTCTAGAAAATGAAAAAAGGAGCAATTTTCTTGGCATCTAATAATTCTGTGCGAAGAACACAAACTCAAGTTCTGGCTAAGGCTAGCGCGGCGATTGGGCGCAAGTATCAGCATCACATAAACGCTGCCGGTACGGCGACAATCATTGTCATGCAGTCGATGCCCTCTTATGGGTGGGGCTTGTTCGATTCGGCTCAGACAGCAATGACTTGTATGTTCGGGGGCGCTGGTGGTATTGGTGGGGGTGGTGCAGCGGCGGCAACTACGGCCATTAAAGCACTTCCCGCAGTTATCAATGCAACGATCACAGTGCTTTTGTTTGTATACTTTGTGGCTTCTGGGCTTAAGGTTGCCAACGGCATTGGTGAAGGGCAGGAAGTAACGCAGATGGTTCAGCAGCCCGTAGGCGTGTTTTTCATAATCCTGGTGCTTTGGATTGCTCAAAGTATCTTATTTAACGGCGTTACAGCCGCTTGTTAATGATGAGCGAGTATAATAAGTCACCCGTCAAACGGGTCAATCAGTCACTTGGTCAGAATGCAACAATAGGCATTTTTACTGGCTTTCAGTTTGCAGTCGCCTTATTTATGTTTGGCGTGGGCTTCATCATAGCGATTATGTTTGGAGTGGGAATAGTTTGGGGACTGCTGGCTGGGGTTTGGTTGAGTGCCACGGTGATAATTTTATCTGGCAAGCGTCCTTACTTGTTCTGGTCAAGAGTGTTCCCAAGCGTTCCAGCTTTCACTCGCGGCTATATCAGATATTCTTCGCCCCAAAACAAAAAAAGGGCGGGTGAGAAGAAAATGCCTAAGCTATGGTAAAAAGCAGTATTCGTAATCAAAAAATAGTTCCCTTTGAAGACTTTTTAGACTTAGCAACTTTAGTAAAACTAAAAAAGGGGAACTATCAAATCGGAGCTTACTTGTTGAGCAAAAAACAAGTAAGTGACACTAACAACACCCTGCAATTAGTATTCGGATATGAATGCACTGGCTTTCACCCACTGTTTAATTCATCAGAGAAACTAGAGGCGATGGCCAAGGCTTTTGAGAACGGCTGTAAAGAGTTCTCTGAGGGTGAGAAATTCACGTTTAGATGGTCTTCGTTTTGCGACGAAGACAAAGTGATTGAAAGCTATCGCCAGAGACTAGATAGCCCTGTATCTCAAGAGACAGAATTTTTGGATTGGGGGCAGGTTGCGCGGATGCAAGAACTGACGCGTAATCATCAGCGGAAGGATATCAAGCTCAGTATTTACACGACTTTTACTGTCCGCCCAGGAGGTACCGAAGGTGGTGACGCGGTAGATAGAGCGATAGTGAAGCTGGCAAACTTTTTACAGCGCAAATTCACCCCAACAGGAGCGACCGAACTCACTCTTAAAAACTTAATTCAAGTTCTTGAAAAAGCAATAATCGTCTCTTTGCGCCACCAACAAATACTATCTGAGATGGGCTTGTTTCCCTCGCCAAAATCAGACAAGCAATTGTGGAGCGACCTAGTTTTTAGAATGGGTGCGAAGGCTGTAAAAGTCCCCCATACCTTGGTTTATGATACTGGTGAATTAAGGGAGGAATTTAACGAAGCCGCACCCAACCCATCGCGGTATAATGACCAATTACACGCTACATCCGTACTTATGAATAACGGCATACCCTACGCGGACAGGCGCTGGGTATGCTTGCCCCACCAGAGTACTGACAAAAAGAAGTATATCGGCGTAATGACGCTTGCCCAAAAACCAGAGGTGTTTGCTTCCACCCATCAGCAAATACGTTTTTTATGGGACGTATTCTCCCGCGAGGGGATTTATGATGTCGAGATAATTACAGAGATTAGTCCAGCCGATCAAAAAATGATTAGGCTTACGCAACAATTGATTACGAGGCGGTCAATAAATGCCGAGGCTAGCGCCAGCAAAAAGACTATTGACGTAGGAGCGCAAATTAATACAGAGCGGTCAGTCGATGCTCAGAAGCAGCTTTACACGGGTGATGTCCCTGAAAATGTAGCTGTCATCATCCTTGTTTATCGCAATTCTCCAGATGAAATCGACGACGCTTGTCGGTTGATTTCAGGCTACATCAATCAACCTGCCGAGTTGATTAGAGAAATGCAATATACATGGTCAATCTGGCTTGACACTTTGCTGTTGAGACAGCGACCACAACTGACTTTTCCTTTCAACAGACGCGCCACATTTTTTGCCAGTGAAGTAATTGGTTTAACGCCAGTAGTTCAAACAGCGCATGGCGATAAACAAGGCTTTGAATTAGTTGCTGATGAGGGTCAATCCTCGGTTCACATTGACCTATCGAAGCCGAAAAACATGATGGTAATCGGCACTACCGGGAGTGGGAAATCGGTAATAATTGCCTCTATTATTTATCAATGCTTGGCGTTGGGAATGTCAGTATTAATGATTGACTTACCAAATGATGATGGTTCAGGAACCTTTGGAGATTTCACACCCTACTTTAATGGATTTTACTTTGATATCTCAAAGGAATCAAACAACCTTGTACAGCCGCTAGACTTATCAAAGATTCCTGAGTCGCAGTGGGAGGAAAGAACAAAAGCCCATCGAAATGATATTAATTTAATCGTGCTTCAATTAGTTTTAGGAACACAAAAGTTTGATGGGTTGCTATCACAAACTATTGAATCTATAATTCCTTTGGGTACAAAAGCCTTTTACGAAGATGCCGACATTAAGGAGCGATTTGAATTAGCGCGAAAAGCAGGGATAAACACCCCAGAGTGGGCGAATACCCCGACATTGGCAGATATGGAGAAATTCTTCTCGCTTGCATACATTTATTTAGGCTATCAGGACGACAATGTAGAAAAAGCGTTAAATTACATCCGCTTGCGGTTACAGTACTGGCAAGCTAGTAGTATCGGTAGCGCTATCTGCAAGCCTTCAACCTTCCAGGCAGATAGCCAGTTGATTACCTTTGCACTGACTAATCTGCAATCAGTCAAGGATGCAGAAGTGTTCGGGATGAGTGCATATATCGCCGCGTCCCGGCAATCCCTCTCCTCGCCCAACAGCGTGTTCTTTATGGATGAGGCTAGCGTATTGCTGGGATTTTCCGCATTGTCGCGGCTTGCGGGTCGTAAATGCGCTACGGCTCGAAAGCAAGGCTGTCGGGTGTTTCTGGCAGCGCAGGACGTTATCTCTATCGCCAAATCGGAGGCGGGAGAACAAATATTACAAAATATGCCATTGCGGTTGATTGGGCGCATTGTTCCAGGCGCGGCAAATAGCTTCTCTGAGTTGCTGGGCATCCCTAGAGAAATTATCGATAAAAACGAAAGCTTTGTCCCCAATATTCAGCAGCTATATACGTTGTGGCTGCTCGACTATAACAACAAGTATGTGCGCTGCCGCTATTATCCCTCCTATCCCCTGCTGGCGTTGGTTGCCAATAGCAGAGAAGAACAAGCCACGCGAGATAAATTCAAGAAAATTCACAGCGACAAGTTCACCTGGGTGGCAGAATTTTCTAAATATTATGTCGAGTGCATTAAGCAAGGTAAGCCCTTATGAAATTTGTATCATCGCTCATCCAAAATAAATTTTTAGCGGCAATACTCGCAGGCGTTGCGTCAATAGGAGCTTTTCAGGTTTGGCAACACAACCAAGCCCAACAAGAGAAGGCTCTCAAGCAGGCGAAGACTAACTGTGGTGTCTACTTAGAGCTAGGAGAGGACGCAGTTAAGCGCAGTCCTAGCCTTAGAGCGCTCAAGTACGACAACAAGCTACTACGCGGATTGGAGCAAGTTGGTAGTAGTCCTGATTTAACAAAGCCTGGGGCTTATGTAATGCTTTTTCGCACCCCGGCTTCCACTCTTCCACCTAATGCTGCGCCCTTTAATGATTCGTTCTTTACTAGTTTGTTAAATAAGGAAAAATACCCACCTAAAACATTAATGGTTCGGGCAGTCTCCTTTGATTTAAAAAGTAGACAAGCCACTGTGGAATCATTTTGTACTAGAAAACCTTTTGTAGTTAATTTTGATGATTTATATGCTGAATACCAACCGATTGATCGTGATATCAAGCGCAGTAACTCTGATCTCCTTTTCTAGCCTTCCAGCCAACGCCCAAGCCCAGCCCCAGCAAAACCAATCATTCCTGACTCAGTTCCAACAGATTTACAGTAGCTTGCAGACTTACATCAATAATTATCAGAGGGAGTTTTCTAAAAGTTTGGGCAAACTGGAAGCTGAATTAACCCAGGCAATTGAATCCAGTGTTGGGGATTTGGGTATTCCCGATCCCCTGAAAGCTGGCAAGAATATTGAGAAAGTAATTCAGAAGCAAGAGGGCAACTTACTAATACTAGATCCTCGCATTCAAGCCAGAGATGCTATCAAAGACTGGAACCAGCAATATACACGCGGTCAGTCCCAATCGGTTCTAGGTGCTGAGGGTCAAAGAGTCCAATCGCAGGAGGCAGCAATAACTAATGATGCTACCACCCAATCAAGCGAAAATGCGATCGCCGCGCAGGATGATGTAATCACCCAAGACATTCTCAAAAAGGTCGCCATTCAAAACTTGCAAGGCGTTGTAATTGCCAAATCTATCCATGCAGAAGCGCAAAAACATTCCCGTTCTTTGGCTGTTACAAATATCAATCTTGCCGATATTTCTAGCCGCATGGATGAGCAAGCGGCGGTGAAAAATCAGGAGTCCAACGCCGCATCTCGCCAAATCATCCAATCTGCCGCCTCTACTGATTCATTCTGGAAGAATCAATGATCACGCTACCTATTCTTCTCGCTCAAACATTGGGGCAACAGCCTGGAGAAAATACGGGCACTACAAACTCAGGTGAAATAGTTCAAGGCGCTATTGAGGGCGCGGATTTAATCTATAAATCGTTTGAGAATGATTGGCTAGAGTTAGCGTCCGGCACTAATCCAATTTATACGGCTGTTGTCGCTATCTCCACCCTTGCGGCAGTTGTAATGGTCGCTTTTACTTCTGTTGGATGGTATCGGAAATATGCAGAGGAAGGGTTTGGCTTCGACTTCGTTTCCGAGATGGTCTTACCATTATTAGTAATCGTAATGCTTAGTAATAATGGCTTCCTTCTGGCAAACACCACCCTGGCATTAAAAAATGTATCTACTGGGTTAAATAGGAGCATTCTAAGTATTACGAGAAACGGCGTAAATCTGAAGGATGCTATACGAAATGTCAACGCCGATCAAAGCTTTATTATAGC
This sequence comes from Nostoc sp. NMS8, assembly GCF_017115045.1. Taxonomy (GTDB): domain Bacteria; phylum Cyanobacteriota; class Cyanobacteriia; order Cyanobacteriales; family Nostocaceae; genus Nostoc. The sequence goes on from NZ_JABXKK010000025.1 coordinate 9,564, forward strand.
CGCACAATCAGCATTAGCTAAGTGCGAAACACTAGGAAGCGAGAAACAGGAAGGCTCGGAATCAAGCCCTAAACAAGCTTGTATTCAGGATGCCATAGACAATACCCGGAGAGACGCGCAGAAGGCTAGAGAAAAGACTGGCGCAGGCTCTGGCACAAGAAGCTGGAACCCATTAGACCTTAGTGGCGAACTTATTAACAGCGCGATTCAAGGCTTTGTTTATGTGATCCTGAGTGGGTTATCGGCAGCATTTCAATATGTAGTTCAGCTATCGTTTTTAATGGTTGCTTACGTTGCGCCAATCTTCCTAGTTTTATCTTTACTGCCTTTCCAAAGCAAGCCTATTTATGCTTGGCTGGCTGGGTGGTTAGGGCTGACATTGGTTCTCATTTCGTACTCAATAACAGTAGGTATTATTGCCAGCGCAATAGTTGCCAAGCCCTCGTCCAATCCTTTGTTAATGCAACTTTTACAAGCCATCTTTTCACCATTACTCGCGGTAGCCATAGGTACTGGTGGTGGAATGTCTATATTCTCAGCTTTCACTAGTGGGGTCAAATTCTCGGTGGGGTTACGGAGATGAAATTATTAGAGAGAAAAGAGCTAAACTTTACCCCCATTTTTTTAATACTCAATGCTGTTTTATTGGTGATTATTTTATTAATAGAAGTTGTAAATTTTGCTCGGGTAGGAACAATTTCTAAAACGAAAGCTTCGACCTTAGTAGAATTGTCTGACGGCGAATCTATCAGAGTTATTCCTATAGGCAGCTTGGAGCGATCGCCCCAAGCTATTACGCATTTTGTCGGGAAAACAATGACAGGTCTTTTGAGTTGGAACGCACTACCCAAGCGAACTGATGATTACAATCCAGACCCCACTAAACAATTAAAATTAGATACTGGGGTAGCAACATCAAAAGCCAAGATTACTACTAGCACATGGGCTTCAGGTTTTGCGCTATCAGAAGATTTTCGCGCACCATTCCTTGAGGAGATAAGCAATCTGACACCGCCCGATGTCTTTAATGGGTCTACGCAATCAATCCTAAAAGTCAGCCTCCTTAGTCAGCCTACTCGCATTAAAGATGGGCAATGGAAAGTAGATATGGTTGCAGAGATTGTTGTTTTCCAAGGCAGCAATTTAGTCGGCAAGCCCATCGCTTTTAACAAAACTGTATTTGTCAGGGCGATTGATACGGCTGCCCTGCCTAGATTTGCGTCCGATGTTCAGGAAACCGCCATACGCGAGCGCAAAGCGGGGTTGGAGATTTATAAAATTCAAGATTTAGATTTATGAAAAAGAACACCCAGGAACCCTTACCGGGAGCAACTATTGAGATAGAAGAGAAAGATAATGAGCTAGATTTTGCAGCCATGAACGGCGCTAAAACAACAAGGGATAATGATTCAATTGAACCGGAAGAAAACCCTGCGCCTGAAGAAATTGTGACGACTAGAACAGTCTCGCAATCTCCCCTTTTAAAAGGGGGCGTTATTGCCCTAATTTGCCTACTTTTTGTGACAATCATCGGGGCATTGCTAGGTAATTCCTTAAATGTGCTGAAGTTTTCTAGCGGCAATGTACAAACCGCTAGAAAAGAAGTGCAAACGGCTCCGGTAGAGCCAGAGTCCGAGACAGGCAAGGATAAAACAGCGCTTGCTCTGACTAGCCAAAATTACGAGTTAAAGCAGATTCGCGATCACTTGCCAAGCCCAACGCCTACCCCTAGCGCAACCTTAGCCCCAGCCCCAATCGCACCCGTTACCCCTCCGATGCAAGCAGTGCAGCGCCGACAACGTTCTTACCCAGTCGCCAGTCAGCCGACAGCGCCCTTCACTTTCCCCCAGGCTAGAGTATCTATTCCCCAGCCCCAGCCCAAAATTGCCCAGCCGATCAGACAATCTCCTTTGGCGTTCCCAACGGCTGCAACCAACGCCCCCACCCAAGACCCCACTCAGCAATGGCTTCTCGCTGCAAACGCTGGCAGTTTCAGGAGTTCAGTCGATGAATCAGAAAGCGAGAAACCCATCAAGACTAATGGAATTGAAGGAGGTACGGGAGGAGCTACACAAGTCGCCCAGAACACTACCATCATTAATTACAACGCAAAACGCGTACTCGTTGGCAGTACCGCAGAAGGCAGGCTAGAAACGCTTATTGCTTGGGGTACTGGTGACACTGGCAACCAGAATTACTTGGTGAAACTAACAAAACCCTTAAAAGCCTCAGATGGTAGCGATGTGGTACCTGTGGGTGCTTATCTGGTTGTTCAACTAGCAGAGTCGAATGGTTCGGGCTTTGCAAAGCTGCGCGGTGTTTCAGTGTTGGTCAACTCTAATGGCGATACGCAAGAAAAGCAACTCCCAGAAAATGCCGTTCTGATAATGGCCAAGGATGGTGGTTTCTTGAAAGCAGAGTCTCGCAGAGGTAGCAACCTGGGTAACAATTTCATTTCTGCGATCGTCGCGGGAGTTGCCAAGGCTGCCCAGGTACAGAATCGACCTGTAACTCAAGTTAGTACGAACTCTAATGGCTTCTCTACTAGCTCCACTACCAACGAACGAAAAGATTTATCCGCCGCTTTTGGAGAGGGTGCATTTAATAGTGTTCTCGATAATATCAAAAGTTCAAATGTCGCCCGTTCTCAACAGTTAAGCGGTAGAGAAGAAGTATTTGTGATCGATGTTGGTAAGCCAGTGCAAATATTCATCAATCAAACAATATCGCTCTAGTCAGAATAACGTTACGGTAACTGAGGATATAAATGTTAAAGAAAACCACTATTATTGCAGCATTTTTAATCTTAACTAGCGCGGCAAAAGCAACGGCGATAGCCGCCCGAACGGTTTACCAGAACGACGCAAACTCCAATGCCATCGAATTAAAAGTGTGGAAGGGCTACGGGCTAACTATTAATTTGATGTCTACAGGGGAAACTATCAAGCAAGTTTGGATCGGCGATCCAAGTCGCTTCGCCTTTACTTCAAATGGTGCTTTATGCCCGTCATCAGGCGGCGATTCTGACTGCACAGGAGGCAAAGCGACTGTAATTTTCCTTCGCCAGATTGACCCGATCAACTTCCCTGTTACCTCTAGTAGCAATGGAAGCACTCAAATTACAGTACTTACGAATGAAAAACAATATCAATTTAAGATAGTCCCTGCTATTGGCAACCCAGCCTATACAAGCTTGGTGATTAAATCGGATTCGGAGCGCCCATTGCCAATTACGCGTCCGCGAACGCCACTTCCTCTAACAGTTCAAAAGCCGCAATCAGCGCCGTCAGACTTCCCGCAGCCCTCGCCGCCACCACAAACAATAACAGTACAAAAGCCTCAGCCTGTTGCCGTTTTACGCCCCAATCCTGGGACTATGTTAAAGGTTGCGATTCAGAGGAACGATGCCAATGCTCTCGTTTTTGGGCTAGCAGAAGCGGGGCGGAAAGGTCAGGTTCGACCCGGATCTACCACCTGGAACAAGGTACAAGATGCAATTAAATTGTTACGACGTGGCAAGACTAGAGATGAGGCAATTTTGCTTTCTCAGGTCGATAAAAACATTTTTAATCAATTACTTGAGTGGGGGCGATTGTGAGTGAATTGTTAAAATTACTTCGCAAAAAAACTAGACGAGTTTCTCTATTTGTGTAGGTGGGAAATGAATTGTTGATATTTTTCGTAACAGCTTAGTTATTAACTCTTACTGTTGTTAAAATCATGAAGTTTAAACTCTTTCTACTGACTGCTTTCGCCTCCCTGTTTCCACTTTCCGTCTCAATCGCAGAGACACCGACAACTACCCCGACAATTGATTATTCACAAGGCTTGTACAAAACTGCTGCCCCCGACTGGTCAAAAATCACATGGGATACTTTGCCACCCGTTCAGCAGCCTGGATTTTTAAAGATACCTAAGAACCTGATTTCGACTTTTGGCTACGACCCCTCGCGTTCGTGGACAGCAGGGCAAAAAGTAGATTCTGTTGTGATGCTGGGCGATGCCGATGATGCCTTTAAGATGTCTGCCTTGAGCTTAAAGGCCATTGGCACGGTGGCTTTGCCCACTACAACCACAACCACCAAACCCACCCTCAAAGACTTTGGATTAATGCAATGGCAAACGCCAAAAACATTAGTTAAAGCAATACCTGAATTAAGCAATTTGAGCCTATCAGAAGTTCCCCCACTAGCCGATCTATTTTCTAGGAATGGTGCTGGACTGGGTAGCAGCACGATTTCTCAAGCCATAGCCTCAAATCCTCAAGCCGCAAACCTGACACTAGATAAGATTGATCTAAGCAAATATTCACTTGATTCAATTTCTGGGTTGGACAAAACTCAATTAGGGAAATTTAAATCATGGCAGCAAGCCTATGTCAATCAAATTCCTAAATTAAGTCAAGTGCCCTTTGATAAAATGCCTCAGCCTATTAGCTCTGGCATAGACGTTGTGGGAATCGCGTCGGTTGTCCTTGGAACTTCTGAAAGAGGTGATGCCAAGGCTGGGAATGATTACTTTGTGTCTGGCAGCGTTGTCAGAGGCGATCGCACTGAAGAGGTCGCCTGTCTTCCAGGCATTGAATGCTCGTATTTAGAAATGGGGGATTTTGCTGGCAGTCAGGGCGGCTTGTATGGTAAGCGTTGGGCATCTGGCTCATCTCAGCAAGTATCGGGCGGTTATGGAATTCTTGCCGCCGTAAATGGGGGCAAGGAACCCACGGGGCGGCTAGTGTATGGTAGTGGGTTCAAAGTGGCGCTAACTGGAGTTAATGAATCGAAGGGGACTGCCGACTTTGGCTTATTCTTTAGGATCTGTGCGCGACCGCCATTCCAGCAGAAAACTTGCACCCCTTACTTCATTGGGCCCGTGCCCTGGTTGCCCGTGAGCGAGAATGATTTGGTAATTGTGGGCACTGGGCGATGACAGGGACTCCTAAGACAGAGGTTAACCCAAATCAAATTATTCCCCCAGGTATTGAATCGACGCTATTTTCCCCCGCCGGACTAGGGGTACTTGCTTGTGGCGCTGTGATCGTATTAGCCAAAATTATCGATAGCAAAGGAGGCAAAGCCAAGTTAGCGACCGCGCGGTGGGGCGGTGCGGTGGAGAAAACGGCAGCTCGTAAATTGGCGTGTAAGCAAATTCAGAAGCGAAAGCATAACCGCGTATCTCTATATGTTGGCACTCCCAAGAATACAACGAGCGAGGTTATTGATGGAATCAGGAAAACGAGTATCCCTGAAGATTCAGCAACCCTTTACTTCCCAGAAGCGCAACGAGGTATTTTAGTCTGTGGTGGACCGGGGAGTGGCAAATCATTTTCAATAATTAACCCGCTAATTCGTTCCGCGATCGATCAGGGCTTCCCACTGGTATTGTACGATTTTAAGTACGCGCATCTTGAATCAGCAACGGCCGATGCCAAAGGGCAAGCCCCCATACTTGCGGGTTATGCCGCTTTGCGTGGCTATCAAGTTACTATTCTAGCCCCTGGTTTTGCAGAGTCGGCAGTTGCAAACCCTATCGACTTTCTTCGTAGCAATGAAGACTCAGAGATGGCGCGGCAGCTTGCGATTACACTCAATCGAAACTTTCAACTCGGCGATAAAGATTCTGGAAACAGCTTTTTTACTAATGCTGGCGATCAGTTAGTCCAAGCCGTCTTTATGCTGGCAAAGGGCACAGAGTATCCAGATATCATGATGTGCCAAGCGATACTAGGGTTGCCAAAGTTAGTTAAGCGCATAGAGCAAGCAGAAAATCTGAATTTCATGGTTAGAGAGGCTTTCGCACAGTTTGTATCTGTTGCAGGGTCGCCAGAAACAGCAGCTAGTATTGTGGGTACAGCTAGCGGATTGTTCAGCCGTTTTATGGTTAAGTCGGCATTAGCAGCGTTCTGTGGAAAAACCAATATTCCACTGGATTTGAAGGGGCGGCAGATGGTGATTTTCGGGATGAACAAAGAGAAGCGTGATGTAATTGCCCCTTTGCTAGTCTCGATTCTGCATCTATTAGTTAGCCGAAATGTGGCTCTAAAACGTACTTGTCCTTTAGTGTTAGGGATTGATGAATTACCTACTCTTTATTTACCAGCACTGGTTGATTGGCTGAATCAGAATCGGGAAGATGGGCTAATTTCAATATTAGGGTTACAAAATCTCTCAATGCTGATTGAAGCTTATGGAGAAAACACAACTAATGCAATTTTTGGTGGTTGTGCTACTAAAGCATTTTTTAATCCTCAAGATGATGTAGCAGCAGAACGTTTTAGCAAATTCTTAGGTGATGAAGAGATTAAATATAAACAGCGTTCCCGCTCATCAGGAGGAAAGGGAGGAGCAAGTATTTCCAAATCTGACCAAAACAGTACTCGGAAGTTATTTGACATTAACCAATTTAATACATTGCCATCAGGAAAAGCTGTAATTATTAGTCCAGGGTTTCGTTCTCGTGGACAGATAAGTTTGCCAATCTTGCAATCAATTAAGATTCCTCAGCATGAAATCCAATCTGAAGCTGACAGTGTGAAAGCTTGGTATGAGTTTCAAAAGTTCATATCTAAAAAGTCTACTCTCTTAACTCCCGCAGATGAAGAAATGAAAATTCGCCGAGCCTCCGCGATAAAATTGTTACCTTTGATAGAAAATCAAGAGCAATTATCAGAATATGCGAGTCTGATTTAAAGTGAAATTTCCTGCCCTTAATAGTCATCACAAATATTCAGGATAAATACCATGTCGTCACGCTATTTTTACTCACTTAATGATTATGACTTCCGAGAAATTGCAAAACTTCCACCTCAGATAGCAGCTTTAGCAGATAAATATCCATGTGAGATTGTAAATGTTGTCGATGCTTGGGACGATGAGCCTTTTGGGATTAATTATGTTCCTCAATATGTTGAAATTTATAGCGATGCGGGTGAAAAGGCTAGCTTGTGTATTTTAGACGGGGTTCTCACTGACTATACACCTGCTAATCCAGAAATTAATACCTCAACTGTCCAAGTAATCATTGATGGCAAGTTTGCTTATATCGAAATTGAAGGAAGGGTAATAATCAATCATTTGGGCGGAATAATTCTCCCCAAAGTAACTGTCAATCCTTCGGAGTTAATTCAAGTTTTACTAAAGGAATCAAATCATGATTGATGATGGAGATGCCAAAGAAATTAAACGTGACTACTTGGATATTCTAGAAGCCCTACTTAAAAATATTCAGCAAAAAGCAAAATCAAAAGAAATACCGACTAGCAACGATATAAGTATTTATGCTGGTGGAAAGCAGGTATATAAAGGACTTGTCGGACAATCACCATATAAAAATTTATTGACTTCCGAACAACTAGAGAATATTAACCTAGCGATAACTGACCCCAAAAATTCTCAAGGTACTATCTCGATAAAGATTGGTAAATCGGAAGTTTTTCGCGTTCAAAATGGACGGATAACCAATGATTTATTAGGTTTAGCTCCCCCATCACAGCCAAATAAAGTTGTAACGAAGGAGCGAATTTACAGTGTAGAAGCTTTGCAAAAACAAGTGAAAGTTTTACAAAGTAAACTTCAAGCACAACAAAAACTTGTTGAAAGTATCAAAGAGACGCAACAAACGCCCGAATCGCTGTCAAAGTTAATTGACCAAGTTGCCGAAATGGGTAAATCTTTGGAGAAACAACAGCAGTTGATTGAGAATACGCAGAAAGCATTGTCCAAAGTAAATGAACGTTCTTTACCACAAGTTCAAAATACGGTTCTTCAAAATTGGGTGGGTACGGTTGAGAACAAGGTAAAACAAACTGCCAAGAATGTTTTTGAGCGCCTTTTAGATGTGCTGACACCCGAAGTAACGAAGCTCAGAAAGGAAATTACTTCACTTAAATCTCAAATTAATGAACAAATTACTAGCTTCAAGGATGAAGTTAAATATCAGACTGACAGTGTAAGAAATGAACTCAATCAACAAGTTGGTAACTTAACTCAAGAGATACGTACACAGGTAGATAGTCTTAAAAACACGGTTGATCAAAGCCTTATGGGTGTCAAGTCAGCTATTGACAATACTCGAACTGAACTACAGGCTGCTGTTGAGGATGTTAAAGGTCAAGCAATTGAACAGAGTGTCAAAGCAATGCTGAATATCTTGGGCAAAGATAACCCTGATGGTTCTAAGAGTTTTAAAAGTACAAATTTTGATTTTGAACGCCTTGGCGATAATGTAATTGTTCGTGCCAAAAACGGCGAGACTGTTCTCACTGATGGAGTTTTATCGCCTAACGTTTCAGAGAAACAGTTACAGGCACTTGATAAGGTTCAATCTGTTGTTGATATGCATCATCAAATTCAGCAGGATTCTCAACAAGAATCACAATTTAGAAATATGCACAGATAAAGCAGAGGGGCAGGGGAGCAGGGGAGCAGGGGAGCAGGGGAGCAGAGATGAGATATTGTACAATTTCTTTCCCCTCCGCTCCTCTGCTCCTCTGCCCCCTATCTCAAGAGCCTCCCTGTTCCATGATCAAAGGGGAGCGTAAAAATGATACTAATCCTAATCATTGGTTTGTTGTTTGCACTGGGAGGAATGATTTTTCTAGCTTGGCTGTTTGTTTTATTTCCACCTTCAATACCAAAGTATCGCTCCCAAGGTTTGAAGCAATCGCCATTACCACCTAAGAGTACAAAATCGTCTGACATTTCATCTCAAAATTTTGTACGACAAAGCCCAGCACCAACGCAAAAGACTCTCTTAGCTAAAAACTTTAAGAAGCCTGTACGACAAAGCCCAGTACCAACGCAAAAGACTTTCTTAGCTAAAAACTTTAAGAAGCCTGTACGACAAAGCTCAGTACCAATCCAAAAGACTTTCTTAGCTAAAAATTTTAAGAAGCAATTACTACCAAGCCCAGCGCGAACACCAAGGATTAGATTACCTAAAAAGCTTAAGAAACACTTGAATAATATTGAGTACGCTAGTCAAGTATTACTTGAGCTTCGTAGCATAACTCAATTAGCCAAATTGCCAGTAGTAATAGCTACGCTACGCAGGATATCGCCTTACGTTTTTGAAGAATTGGTACTCACTTGTTGCTTTGAACAGGGCTGGCAAATCCAACGCAACTTTCGGTACACTGGTGACGGCGGGATAGATGGTCGAGTGTTGATTTTGGGAAAGCTTTATGTAATCCAGGTTAAGCGTTACGCTGATTACATTAGCCCAAAACACATCAAAGATTTCCTGTGCTGTATTGAAGGAGAAGGAGCTAGTGGTGGATTCTTCGTGCATACTGGCATAACTGGACAGTTATCAAAACAATTGATTCGTCGCTCCGACAAAATAATCTTAGTGAGCGGTCAGAAACTAGTAAATTTTGTCTTAGGTAAGCAGTTAAAAATAGTGGGAATAACAATACCAGTTAAAACAGTGAACAGTTATCAGTAAACAACTAACCTATGAATGAATTAATGGAAATATCTGATACCTGATAATTGATAACTGATAAGTTAGCGTCGAAACTGTAGATGCTCCCCGTTATCATCTGATTGTTGAGGGTTTATTTTCAATCTCTTCAGAATCGATGGTTTGTCATCTCTAATCAGTTGCCTAACGATGTTCATTTTCTCCTCAAAAGTCAACACTTTTGCATCAGTTGTAACACTCGTAAATAACTCGCTGACCTTTGCTCCTGTTACCTTTTCACCTTTGACATATTTTCCTACTTCCATAACTACTTCTGCCAATCTTTCAATATCTAAACCCTGAATCATCTGTTTGAGATGCAACTTTAATTCTGCTAGTAATGTTTTAGCTAAGGTTGACTCAGTAGCTGATTGCTCAACAGAGTTAGAGGTGGATAAAATAGCTTTCTTCTCTACATGAGATTTTAACTCTTGAGTCAAGGCTGTTTCAAAGTCACTGAATGTACTTTTAGCAGTAACAAGTTGTTGATGAGATTGAGAAAGTTGTTCTGTCAATCCTAATACTGCTTGGGTTAAAGCAGACTCGACAGTTGATTGCTCAATATAATCAGAGATTGACAGAATAGCTTTGTTTTGTGCATGAGATTGCAACTCAGCCGTAACCGCCTCATCAAAGTCATTGAATGTAGTCTTAGATGCAACAAGTTGTTGGTGAGACTGAGAAAGTTGTTCTGTCAATCCTAATACTGCTTGGGCTAAAGCAGACTCGATAGTTGATTGTTCAATATAATCAGAGATTGACAGAATGGCTCTCTTCTCTGCATGAGATTGTAACTCAGCCGTCAAGGCTGTTTCAAAGTCATTGAATATACTTTTAGCAGCAAGAAGTTGTTGATGAGACTGAGAAAGTTGTTCTGTCAATCTTAATACTGCTTGGGCTAAAGCAGACTCGATAGTTGATTGTTCAATATAATCAGAGATTGACAGAATGGCTCTCTTCTCTGCATGAGATTGTAACTCAGCCGTCAAGGCTGTTTCAAAGTCATTGAATGTACTTTTAGCAGCAAGAAGTTGTTGATGAGATTGAGAAAGTTGTTCTGTCAATCCTAATACTGCTTGGGTTAAAGCAGACTCGACAGATGATTGCTCAATATAATCAGAGATTGACAGAATGGCTTTCTTCTCTGCATGAGATTGTAACTCAGCCGTCAAGGCTGTTTCAAAGTCATTGAATGTAGTCTTAGATGCAAGGAGTTGTTGATGAGACTGAGAAAGTTGCTCTGTCAATCCTAATACTGCTTGGGTTAAAGCAGATTCGATAGCTGATTGTTCAATATAATCAGAGATTGACAGAATGGCTCTCTTCTCTGCATGAGATTGTAACTCAGCCGTCAAGGCTGTTTCAAAGTCATTGAATGTACTTTTAGCAGCAAGAAGTTGTTGATGAGATTGAGAAAGTTGTTCTGTCAATCCTAATACTGCTTGGGTTAAAGCAGACTCGACAGCTGATTGCTCAATATAATCAGAGATTGACAGAATGGCTTTTTTCTCTGCATGAGATTGCAACTCAGCCGTAACCGCTTCATCAAAGTCATTAAATACAGTTTGAGCTTCAACTAACTGCTGATGAGATCGAGAAAGTTGCTCTGTTAAGCCTAATATTGTTTGAGTTAAAGCAGACTCGATAGCTGATTGCTCAATATAATCAGAGATTGACAGAATGGCTTTCTTCTCTGCATGTAATTGTAACTCTTGAGTCAAGGCTGTTTCAAAGTCACTGAATGTAGTCTTAGATGCAAGAAGTTGTTGATGAGATTGAGAAAGTTGCTCTGTTAATCCTAATATTGTTTGGGTTAAAGCAGACTCGACAGCTGATTGCTCAATATAATCAGAGATTGACAGAATGGCTTTGTTTTGTGCATGAGATTGCAACTCAGCCGTCAATACTGTTTCAAAGTCATTGAATGTAGTCTTAGATGCAAGAAGTTGTTGATGAGACTGAGAAAGTTGTTCTGTCAATCCTAATACTGCTTGGGCTAAAGCAGACTCGATAGTTGATTGTTCAATATAATCAGAGATTGACAGAATGGCTCTCTTCTCTGCATGAGATTGTAACTCAGCCGTCAAGGCTGTTTCAAAGTCATTGAATGTACTTTTAGCAGCAAGAAGTTGTTGATGAGATTGAGAAAGTTGTTCTGTTAGCCCTAATATTGTTTGGGTTAAAGCAGACTCGATAGCTGATTGCTCAATATAATCAGAGATTGTATTTAAGAGTTGTCTGGTGGCTGGTTGTGAAGAATGGACATAATTTGCTTCTCTATTAAAAATTGTTGAATCTTGTCCGTTAATTTGTCTTGAGAGTTTCTCTGTTCGTTGACCTCGAAGCCCATCATCTGTAGAGCTTTGGTTAATTCCTGCAATATCGTCTCCATGCTCGAAGACTTTTTCGAGTTCAGCATCTCGGTTAATTGCTGCAAGAAGTTCGACTGATTCGCGCTCATTTCGATTAGGTTCTCGGCTTGGCTCGTTTCTAAGAACTCGATTTTCTGGGTTAATTGCTGGCTGTTGGTTTGTAACTGCTCGATTTTCTGGGTCAATTGCTCTATCTTCTCGGTTAGGAACTGTATCTGAGTTAGGTTGTTGTCGTTGGTTAAAGTCATGGGTTTGTACCTGTGGTTTATTTTGTAAAAGATAGGGAACAGGCAATGGGGAACAGGCAACAGTTTTTTCTATTTCCTCTTCCCTGTGTGTTGGTAAGAGATCCAATTTGTCATTCCCTGTTGCCCGTTCCCTGTTGCCTGTTCCCTCAAGTTGTATAGAACGTTGTTCTGGTGTCAGATGAGGCGGAGATGGAAAAGCCGCATTCAAGAAGCGTTGATTCTGCTGTTGCCAGTCTCTTAAACGCTTTGCTTCATGGCTCAATTTCTCGTAAGCTAGTGGCCCACTTGCGACTATGAAATCATCAACACCTTTAGAAGGCCCTGGCAAGCTGACAACTTTTACTCTTGCTCCAGCTTCTTGTAACAATCTTCCAGTCACGGAAATATCTCGCTCGATATGGAGTTTAGTTTCAGGCTTGGTTTCGTAGTCAAAGCAGAACTTGAAAACTCTCCCTTGTGTGGCGAAAACCGCTAATTCCTCATGTAGGTAAGACTTACCGATTTTTTTGCCAAACTCATCTTTGGGAGTTCGGTATCCCGATGAAATCCCAGGTAGCCCAATGGCAGCATGACCCTGACTCAACAGGCTGGCTGCTTTTTTAGCTCCTTCTGCGATCGCACAGGGGATATTATATTTCCACACACAATACCAAAACCCCGATTTGCGCTCCTGTTGCGTGGGGTTCACATTGTGTTTGGAGTAGATGCGTTTGGCAATATCTTCAGGGACATTAAGCAAGAATATACTTAATTCAACCTTTGGGGGATGCTCATATTTAATGAATTTCCCTTCAATTACCTGGTTCTCCTCATCTTTTTTGGGTCTAGGTGTGTTCGGCTTGTAACATCCCCATCTTTTAATCGCAGGTTTATCACCTGGTGTTAAATCAGCAAATGTTCGCGCATCAACTCCAGCATCACACCACCAACCGCCAGCATCAAGATGAGAATATGCTCTAATTAATCCCTCCGTTAACCTCCCGGTATTTGTACGATTAAGTTTTTCACTAACCATGAGTCTTTCCCAAGCCTCATGCTCACCACCTGCATAGTTGAACTGAAGACTTGAAAAGTTTTTTGCCGCAATGTCCGGGTGAATGGCGCTATTTTCAAACTCTTGCCAGTGCTTTGGTTCAATAAAATTGGGTACTTCTTCTGATTTTTGAGGTATCCAAAATGCTTCTGTTGGGGCAGCAGTTTTTAATACTGGTTTTTCAAAAACAGGAGACTTTCTATCATCTCTATGTTTCTCTTTGGGAGTGGGTTTGGCTACAGTTTCTAAACTCGTCGTAACTAATGGAACTGGCCGACTAACTGGTAAGGAAACTTGTTCTGAAACTAGCGGTTGAGCTTTCAGTACAGGCTCTGCTATTGCTACTTCAAGTTTTACTATTGGCTGATTAGCTCTTGGACTGACCGAGGTAGTTTTCGCCTGAATTCGTTCCATTTTTAAGGAATTCATCAGCAATTCTAAAGCGTTATCTTTGGCTTTAGACTCTTGCGCCAGTTGCAGCAATTCTGATTTGTCTTTAGTATAAAGTTTGACGTTGTGCCTAGCTCGACTAATCGCCACATAAAAACTCTCTTGCCCAATGGTGTGATCTGCCGCAATCAAGGCCTTGTCAGTGGTTTTACCTTGGCTACTATAGATTGTGCTGACAAGGGCATAGTCCAGGTTTTGCGCCTGTTTAAGGTTAATAGTTTCAGTTCGATTGCTATCTAAATACTGAATTTGGGCGGAATCTCCCTCAATCGCCGTAACTACAAATTCTTGACCATTGCGCCTTTGTAATTGGCGGTCATTTTTCTTCCATTGCAAGCGATCGCCTACAGCAATCTCAATTTGCTCACGTTGGTAAACAGCTTTGTCAAAATTGGCATCTACTTCTAACTGTTTTCCATCGTCTGCTTTCAAAATTAATCGGTCGGTGTTCTTGCCGACGACTTCATACAGCAAAGCTTTCTCTAAACCCCGGCGTTTGTAGTTGCGCGTTGGCATTACGACATTACCTAGTTCAAAGTTATGGGTATAGCGCAGCTGCACTTTGGTCAAGTTTAGAGCTTGCAACTGGGTAATGTTTGCAGTTGCCCCTAAACTCCCCTCCTGCTTTAGCTTGCCTCGGATTGCCTGGGTAAGTGCCAACTTCTCTACATTTGTGCCAGCCAGTACCAATGTTCGCGCTCGTTGCTCTTTCGTTAATCCTATATAGTCAGCAGCAATTATCTCTCTTATAGTATCGGGTGATACCTCTTGAATACTGCCTATTGTCTCTAGTTGCTTAAATCCCGCTTCTACTCTCCCGTCTGCAATTAGGTCTACTGCAATCTTGAGATCCGGGTTACGCTGCCTATTTGATTGGTTTAAGTGCGCGGTCTTGATGCCAGCTTGTTGCAAGGATTTGAATGGGCTTCCAGCTTCGACAGCCGATAATTGCTTGGTATCGCCAACTAGTAATAGTCTTGCTCCCTCAAGGGTCGCTCTTTCTAATAGGGCATGAGCATCTTTGGCACTAAGTAAACCTGCCTCATCCACAATCCAAATCTGATTTAATTCAAGTCGGGGTGCTGGCTCAGACACCAATAAACTGGCTACAGTCTCGCCTTGTATACCTAGCTCCTCACTTAACACTTTAGCCGCCATTGATGAAGGGGCAAAAGCTTTGATTGTATAGCCAAGGAAGAGTGCGATCGCTTTTAATTCCTTGAGGGCAAAAGTTTTCCCAGCACCAGCTACCCCCTGCCATGCAACAAATTGGTCTTGGGTAAGGGCAGCTAATTCTACGGCTTGGCGCTGTCCGGCATTGAGCAAGCTTTTCTCCAACAGGCTTTCAACTACTTCTCTATTAGTTATTGGGACTACTTTTCCAACACCTTGCTGCATCAACTCAATCGTCGCCAACTCCCGTCTCACCGATGTCATCGTCGTAAATTGGTCGGTCAATCCTGGTAGAGCGATTAACTCCTGATGCTCTCTAATCAGGGCTGCTGTTGCTGTTACATCCGTAGCTAAACGTGACTCTAGGATGAATTTTTCTAAATCCTCTTGTCTAAAAGCGACATTTCTCTCACTGCAATGTGCGATCGCATCATCTAACGCATCAATCAGACTTTTTTGCTCAACCACAAGAGGAGCCTGTTCTTTTCTTGGTTCTCCTGGCTTGACAAACGTGATACCTAACGCCGCAGCTTCTTCTTTCCACAATGCAACTAATTCTGATTCTGGTAGTTTCTGCTTGCGCTGGCGGGTATCATCCCAAATTTTTTCACGTTCGGCCCAAGTCGAATTAGCACCAGATGAGGCGATGATTTGCTGTCGCCGCTTAGAAAATGTCTCTAAATCCTCGAATTTAAAGCCTTTTATATCAAACTGCCCATGTAAACGAAGCTCTATCTCGTAGCCAAGCTTCTGCACCTCACGCGCCAGAGAGCTTTGGTATGCCATTCCCAAGAATTTCTTATTGGCGAATATCTCGTTATTACCCAAACTTAACCACCTACCATCTGGAGTTTGGGTCATGTTCATCAGCAAACAATGGGTGTGCAGATGTGGGTCTAAATCCCGACTTTCGATGTGATCGAACTGCGCGACGACCAAGTTACCAGTCTTAACTCTATGTCTGCCGCTATTATCTGTCACTCTGGTATAGGCATAACGCTGCTCTATTAGCTCCAGAGTTTCTTTTAGCGCCTGATGGTGAGCATCAATCAAACGAGTATCCCCGCCCACCAAGGCCATCAAGCTTACACTTTTGGGCGCAGAAAATGTACAGTCTAATGCGGCTCTGCGTTCGTCGGGCTTCAAGGCCCTGGCATTTAATTGCTCACGACCCTGGGGTGAACGCCCTGAGATCACATTTTTAAAAGCTTCTTCATCATCGATTGCCCCTGACAAACCCAATTTTAAAGCACCTTGACCACTCCAAAGCGACTTCCCTTGGTGGTAGTAGTTTTTGACGAAGTAGTTCACCGCCATCTCTGAAGAAACGTTAGCAGCTGTCAGCATGGCTCACCTCTGGGATGGGGTTTACAAAAGTTAATCCTTGTTCTATTCCATCTGTTGGTGCAACAAACTCTTTTCAAAAAATTCTGATTATTTTTTCTTATTGCAAGATAATCACCTTTGCAATAAGTATTGAGGTCAAAATCAATCCCCGTCATCAAACTTCGTGGTGCTTGATGACTAATGAAATTTTTTTCGTGAGACTTTGACCAAAACAAAATTTTATTTCCCCAACTCTCCTGTCATTTAATATAGCAAAAAATCGAGCATTCTTTCCGCCAAATATGGCGTACTGTGCGTCAGAAAAAGATGGATTACAAGGCTTGCGCCCTCTAAATCATGTTTAAAATTAGTAGGAGAACATGGGAATAAATCGGGTGACTTCCGAGAACTTCCGGGAACTTCCGGGAAATATTGGGTTTTATTAAGCTAATGATAATTGGTTATTAGATGATGTTTAATATGTAATAACATCAGCGATGAATTTGAATTTGTGGAGTGGGACATTGGGATATATTGGGATAAATTGATGAGAATTAGTGAGGATTGGTGAGGATTGGAAACTTAGGCAATTTTCCAGAAAATGCACAAATCAGTGAAATAAAAGTGCAATTGTAATGTTTCATAACTTTTATTTACAAATGCTGAAATCATTACGGTATATGCGCTTTAGCCTTTTAGGAATAATTCTTGATAAAGAGTGAAAAATAGGGGAAATTTTTTGTGGATTTAATGTTGAGCCTTGATCCAGGAACTTCAATGACGAAGATGGTTTATCGTGTTTCCTTGGAGATGTCTTGTAAACCAGAATTGCTGTGTATGGAGCCAGAGTTAGTTAAGATTTCTAGAGACTCGCTCTCTTTATATGAGTCTGGGCAAATTAATCGGCCGAATCCAGAGAATGAGGCTTGGATAGAGTACAACGGAGAGTATTATGCGGTTGGGTTTTTGGCCCAAAAGTATTTTGAAGCGCGAATCAATTTTTTAGAACTCAAGTATGAGAACGCGATTCCAAAAACTTTAGCAGCAGTGGGGGCAATAGCGATTAGAGAAGGATTGAAGTCCAACCTTGATTTATCGTTGGGACTGCTGTTGCCTTATGGGGAGTGGGAAGACAGGGAAAGATTGGAGATGGGTTTAACCAAGGCACTGTCTAGCTTTAGCTTTCGAGGTCAACAATTTTGTGTAAATCTGATCAGCTTTCAGTGTTTGCCGGAGGGTGGGGGACTGGTATTGACGCGAAGTAAAAAACTCGGCACAGACTTTAATAAAGTGAACATTGCTGTGGTGATGCTGGGTTTTCGGGATATATCAGCCGTAATCTTTGAGCGGGGTATATCAACTGGAAAAACAGAAGGTTTGGGTTTAGCCTGGATGCTGGAGAGAATCAAAAGCCGAACATCAGGACAGAACTTACATGATTTGTTAAAGGCTGTTCATCTATCAGGTTCAGCGTTAAAACCGAGATACTTTAACACCTTGGCTCGGAGTAAGAATGCTGAGTTTAAAGCTGAGGAAGTAGCACAAATTGTTGAAGTAGCGGAGTTATCTCGAAAAGAATACTGGAATAAAGTATCTATTTGGCTGAGTATGAATATTCCTGTTGATATTCAGCAAGTAATTATTGGTGGGGGAACATCGGAATATTTAGTTACTGAGTTGAAAAACTTATTTACTTATACCGAGATTTCATGGGCGGCAGAATTAGAAGAGGATGTGCGCTTGGCTTTTAACCTGCCGATTAAAAAAGATGCGTTGTGCTTACGTTTCACGGATGTATACGGATTATTCCGTTATCAAAACGCTACATCAGCTATTTCAAACCATCGTGCGTCCTAGTAATTTGCTCGTTTTAAAGGAATATTAGCAATGTTTTCAGATGTTGAGTTTCGCTTACGAAGTAGAGTTAAGACTGATAGCCCCGAAGCAATGCTGTTTAAGTATTTAAACTCGAGAAATACTCTTTATCCTGCGAAAGATATGGTGATAATTGCTATTAGCAGCTATTGGCTTCCTTTAGCCTATCAAGCCCAAGAGCAACCCGTAGATTTAGAACCACACATTCGTGCTTGTCTTTACCGCCTTCAACTTCACTCTTCATATCTGATGGGACTGCTGGGAGAAATCCCGTCTCAGGCAGCCACGATGATTGCAATAGACAGAAATTCACTTTCATCACTTTCCCTTCCATCCAATATTCCCGCAACAGAACCATCTAAGATTCCCGCAACAGAACCATCTAAGATTCCCGCAGCAGAACAAAGACAGTTAAAAGTTGACTGGTTAAATCCTTTTTCAACTTTATCTAAATAGGAATTCATGATTATGTATCAACCACAAGAACTTTTTAACAACCTCTCACCATCCGAAATTAGCCGGACTTTACGCTTGAGTGGGATACCTGAAAAAGAGTCATATACCGAGAATGATGCAGACAGGTTTCGTGAATGTCGCACCTTAATTGAGCAGGGTGGAAATGATGAAGAAGTAATGGCTCTATTATCTCCAGTTGTTGACGATGCACTGTCAGAAACTCAGGGCAATTCCTCGTCGTCAACGAAGAATGGGGGGAAAAAACAAGGGAAGAAAGCCCAATTACCATTAGATATTACTGAATTACTAGTTATTGCTCGTGAAAGAGGCTATAAAATCGCACTTTCTCAGGCTTTAATAATTCTCCAAGTCTGCGGACTATCTGAGCAAGATGAGTATAGCCCAGATGAGTGCGAACGCTTTCTTGAAACCTACAAATCAATAAAAGAGCAAAACAAATCCTTTGAAGAAGTTGCAGCCAGCTTAACAACTCTAGGTAAAAGCGAAAATTCTCAACAATTAAAATTAGATGCAGTGATTGAGAATGTTAGTGAAAAAGCTGTAGCGGCAAGAGAAAATTTATCTAGCTTGATTGATAAAATTACTGCTGCTCAGGCTGAAGAAGCCCCAGAGTTAGTTCAATCACTTTACCTTAAAAATGTTGCACTGAAATTACAACAGAGCGATTCTGAAAATAACCTCTTCGCTCAATTAGAAGAAAGAATCATGGCGAGAATCGCCGAAAAAAAGCAGCAGAGGCTACAGTTATCTGGAGTGACTTGGGAGACGACACCCTTACCATCTTCTTCGCCCACGCCGATGCTGTCGCCCAACGCATTAGAGAATGGAACGAATACCGATTAAAACAAGAAATTGCAGCCAAAGAACGCACTATTGATATTCAAGTCGAAAAAGCCTCCGATGCTAAAGCCAATAAATTAGCTGCCCACAAGCTGGAAAAAATACAGGCATGGAACGAAGCACAACTAGAACGTCAAAAACTTCGTCAAAAACGCTTTGAACAGTTCAAAGGACTTGTTTTTTGGCTCGGTGGTTGGGTCGGTTCTGGCCGCTCTGGTATTTTCTTTTTTGGCTCTGCCATGTTAGCTTCTGCGACTTTTGCAGGAGTAACAATCATTAATCTGCCAACAAATCTTTCCTGTCCTGATCCCAAAAGTCCCTGTTATTTGGTATATCAAATGCGATTTAACAATAAAAGTGTGATTCTTCCACAGCAGACCAAGGATATTATTGCTGAGTATGAACGTAATAAGAATAAACCTAAACGGCACAAGTAATTAATTAGTAAACCTTAATATTCAGTAGCGGATTAGTTTTATGCAGGAGCAAGAGACGTTAGAAACTTATCAACAGGCGATTGCAATCTATGAAACTGCCCTCAAGTTTACTCCTAATGACTTTAAGACTCTTAGGCACTTGGGTATGGCTCTAGAAAAATTATCCCAGCTACACTGGTGTCTTGACCACCATAAATATGCAATCGATACCTTAAAGCAAGCGATAGCCACTTATAAAACTGCGTTTGAGCAAACTCCCAATGATGACCTGAATATCAGTTATTTGGGGATGCTCGTAGAAAGATTAGCACAGCAACAGTTTAGCCAGAAACAATACACAGAAGCATTCGTTACCTACCAACAGGCTGTTACTATTTACGATAGTGTGCTAAAGTTTGCTCCAAATGACTATTGTAGTCATGCACTTAAAGCTGGTGTATTCAATACAATAGCTGATTCACACTCTTATTTGTCACAATATAGACAGGCGCTTGATAATTATCAGCAAGCAAGCGCAAGCTATGATATTTCACTATTGCTCAAACCCATCAAGCCTATTGAATTTGATAAGGCTCGAACATTGCAAAAAATAGGTAATTGTCTTCAACAATTATCTAGCAACCAAGAAGCACTTGGGTATTACCAAGCGGCAATGGAGATATTCAAACGCATTTTACCTCCCAATGATAAACAGATCAATTTTGTAGAACAAGAAATGCAAAAAGTCTTAGCAGAATTAAATTGATTAATTCAATCATGCGGGGAGCAGTTTTCTTACCATCTGATGTATTTTGTCCTTCCTCATTACACTAATTTTCGGGATGTAATCTAGTATTTATGCACTACAAATAACGGAATTTCAGTATTATAATAGCGATCTCTCTGGCAGTGCGTTCGACTGATGACCAACAAACAGCGATATAAACAATTGCGTTCTAGGTTAGTTCAGGTAGGTCGGTTTCATCATCTGCTATATCTGTCTGCGATCGCTGCTTTACTTTACGATGCGTAGCCGCCGTAGGCATCGCTTTTTTTCATATATTCAGGTAAAATCACTGTATTTGATGGATAAAAACGGTCTTACAGCGCAACTTCACCTACTCTAATAGGAGGTGTTTTTATCAAAAGGCAAGCTATCTTCCGGCTCGAAGTTCTGCAAGTCCTGTTCCATTTGGCGGAGGCGTTGAACGTAGGTTCTACTGTCTTCAATCCTTTCTTTCATCCGTTCTTCACCAAAGTTAATACCTTGTTCTGCATGATCGGCAGACACAGCATTATAATTCTCGACTTCGTTTTTCTTACGCCACTCCTGCTGTTCCAGGGCACTTTCACTGATGCCAATTTGCCGAGCGTACTCTACATATTCAGGTCTGAGAGAGCCGTCAGGGTTAAATTCCTTTTTTTCTTGTTCAGTAAAGAAATCGTAGGCTGTGTAGATTGGCCACGGCTCTGGATCAGTCTCGTCTAAGTGCTTCCACTCGTCGTATCTTGCTTTTAGCCTAGAGGCATAATCATCAATCGCCTCGTTACTCATTCCCACAGATAACATTTCTTGTCGAGCTTCATTTTTCAAGCTGCCATCTGGATGGAACTCATCCTTGTGCATATTTATCCAACGCTTAATTCTTGACATATAAATCTCCTCAAAAATTGATTAATTTTCATCAATTCACTTAACAGTTATGGCTTTAGAATTAAAGCATTTTGACCCTCGTTTAAATCAGTGGATCTATATAGACGATAACAAAACTAGTTCTCCATCAATTTTAACTGAAAAGCTCAGTAATACCTTATTAGAGTTTTACTTTCCTGGCAAAGAATTCTCGTTTGGACACTCAGATGAATACAGTACTGCCGAAGAGTTAAAGAATCATCCAGATGGACAGATTTTATTGCTATCTTCCAAGACCCGTTTACTTTATGGAGATAAAGAATGTTTAGAAACGATTCAAAAAATTTGTCCAGATAGTAAAGACCGTGGGGCTTATGGTTCAATCTTCCTTGGGGCTTGTAAAAATGCAATTCACGAAAAGTTAAGCATTCTGGTAGTAAATGATTCTACTGAAAAGGCTGGTGAAAATGGAGGGATATTATCGAATGATTTGGCATATAAATTAGTTGGTGACTGTTATGGGCAGATTTCAACACAACTTTATGACAAAGTAACCTTAAGAGAATCCCTTGCAGATAAAAGCTATCGTGTAATTCAGCATCGATTTGGTTGGGTGGATGGAGTTGGAGAGGATACTACTAAATACCGTTTTGGCAAAGGAACACTACGACCATACAGGCTAGACGAAATCAAATATGCAGATCCAAATAGCAAACCAAAAATCGATATAATTCTCCCTGTAAGCAGTTTTAAGGGAACAGATAAGGATAGACCAGAAGGCCCCACTAAACCTCAAATTAAGCCAGGGTTGTATCAGCAAGATATTTGGTTAGCCGAAAAAGGGCAATCTCAGCAAGGTCAGATGTCTATCTCCCAACTATTAGCATCTTTCCCCCAAGGAATTAAAGATTTTGCCGAAGAATTAGAGCTACAAGCTGAAAAACTAGTTTCTATTCAAGATGACCCTAGAATTGTTGCTGCTTACTATTGTGAAAAATACGAAAAACGCAAAGAATCATTGAACCAAAGTAAATTAAAAATAGGAGAAGTCACAAACCTGGAACCAGATGTTAAAAACTTAGGGACAAATGACGATTTAGATACAGATGAGGAATTAGATGACGAGAGTACTAAAGATGACTTGTTCATGTACAAACTCATCAAAACTGACTTACTTGGTCATCAACAATTACTAGAAACGGAAAAAGTTAAACAGGAATTAAGTCGGTTTTTACAGAGCCAATGGCGAGATATCGCTTTGGGGAAAACGCTTACTTTTGACCGAGGGATGATTATTCCATCCAAAGATTTAAAAAATGGTGAAATTTGTGTTTCATGGGAAAAGAATGAAGAGAAAATTCTTAACTTCCGTTC
Organism: Nostoc sp. NMS8; assembly: GCF_017115045.1. Classification (GTDB taxonomy): domain Bacteria; phylum Cyanobacteriota; class Cyanobacteriia; order Cyanobacteriales; family Nostocaceae; genus Nostoc. The sequence goes on from NZ_JABXKK010000025.1 coordinate 32,240, forward strand.
TCCTTTTCTAAATTCTAACGGATTGTGTGTGTCTGCTAACAAGCACGTTAAAGATCGACTCGGGCCAGATGGTAAAGACCTCAAAGGCATAATTGTAGTCAATGACGAAGACCACAAGCGCATACAGCAAAGAATTACAGAGTTAGAAGCACTCTTGGTTGATGTTGATTTTATCGACCCAGCAGAAACCGAATCAGAACGCCAAGCACGAGACTACGATGGTGATTGTATTGGTGTAGCACGAGCCGGCTTATATCCTAATTTAACAGCAGAGGCAGAGCGAAGAAATCTCCCCCAAAACGCCTATTCGCCCACGGTTAAGCTCAAAAAACAGTCATTTTATGATCCTAGCGATGGAAGCCAGCCCCCATTTGAAGAGATAGCTATCCACATGAGCGATAGCATTAGCGTGGGCATAATCAACAATCAAGTGACGGCACTGGAGGCATTAGAATCAGAAATTGAGGTACTAAAGACTTACGGTACTTTTGAGCAGAAATCAAATTATCTAGACCAAGTTTCTAACCATTACGAAACCCTGTTTGAACAAGAACGCCAGAAAGAGCCAAAGTTAATTCGAGAAGAATACAAGCTTTATATGCAAGGGGTTGTTGAAATTGCTCATTCTCAAAGAACTCCCGAAATTATCCAGCAAGCAATGGACATTAACCGTCAAATGTACCGGAGCATGATTGAAGAAGGATGTTATCAAAACCAAATAGCGGTTGATTTATTCAAAAGTGCTAAAAAACCTGAGATGGATAAAATCCGGGAAAACAGCCGCTACTTGTATCGTGATGTTAATTATATTAAAGATAAAAAGTCGCCTTCAGTTTATTTAAACACGGGGATAACACCAAAGGGCTACTCACCAGTAGAATTATTAATTAGCCAAACCAATAAATATTTCCAAGAATCACAGTTAGAATCGCGCCCCATCGTCCAGTTTAAAGACTTATTCAAAGGAGTAGAATTTACACCACAGCAAAAATTTGCAGCGATCGCCGCCAAGTACGAGTTTGATCTGAAATTCAACGCTGCGGTTCGGATGTCCCAACGGCGTGAAACTGACAAAGGGCCATCCGCAATTGTCCAAACTCCACAAGGGGCGAAACTCGAAATTACCAATCTCACCCGTTACGGGCATCCCTTAATCTGGAAAGCCCAGACGTTGAACATTCGCCTAGATGAAATTTTAGAGAAATTCAGAAGTTTTGAACGCCCTAACCGATTATTAGCAGTTGCACAGATAGATGGTGAGATTGGGTCAGATGGAAAACCCGCTTACCGCAACCTGGGGACAGTTAGCCAACAATCTGTGACTGACCACAACCTCAAGGCGGGGATGACCACGCAGGGAGCTAAACTCCTAGAACTAAAACCAGAACTTACTAGAAGCCAAACTAAATTACTTTTCGACAAGGCACAAGAGGCGGCTCTCGCATTTTATGCGAAGATCCCAGAGTCAGAAAAACTTGCTCTATCCGCCGCCGCTTGGAACATCTGTGCATCCCGCCAGGATGAACTCGAAGTTGCAAGAAAAGAAAATGCAAACCCCCAAGCGATCGCTAAAAAAGTATCTAACTTCGCCTTTGCTGCTTTCCCCAATGAAATTATCTCCCGCCTGGAGCAACTGCAATTTACCGAACCGAAGTTAGTCACACTTTTGAATGAGGCAAATCAATTTTTGGATAGAAAGTGGAACCCAGACGAAAAGCACCTGATAGAAATCAGAGCTAGTCACCACCCACCGGGGCATGAACGCCACGTTTCCAGACTAATGTTTGTCCAGGATACTGACAGCGAATATAAGGAATTCGCCATGCTCGAAACCAGGACTGGAATGTTACCTATTGGCACAAAGGGACAAGCTAGTTTCGTTGGCGTGGAACCCGCGACTGCCAAAGCAACTATTGGACTACCAGGAAACGAGCCGGTTGAAATTACTATCCGTGAACTCAAGAACTTCTCTTATGCAGGACTTGTTTTTAACGCCGAATCGGTCAACTTAGAATTTGGCACTGTGCCAGTGACTGACAAAACAGTAAAAATCAAACTTGATGGGAAAACTCTGGGTGATTTAGACAGTGATTCTGTCCAACAGTTGAAACAAATTGATTACCTGAAAAATGGTAATCCCCTAAAATTAAAGCTCACGTCAATCTCTGAGACAGGAGATCAAGCTTTTGTGCTGGGTGAGTCTCCTAATGGAAATCTCCTCAAAATTAATAAAATTAACTTTTATGATTTTTCTGGTCAGACATTCAATGATCAAGATTACCGAAAACTGACTATCGAAACCTCAGCTTCTAAAACTAGAGATGCTGTGTTTTTGAATGGTGAAGCCTTGGGGGTATTACATTTCAAGAAAGACAAAGACGCGCTCAGACAACTTGGGCTACTCAAAACCGGACAACTTACCCCAGCACCCGCTATTATTGAAAGTAATTTTTCTGTTATTTGCGCTCAAATAGACCCTAATACCGTTGAATATCCCCAGAAATGGACGAAGGAATTTCAGGCTTTTGGGACTCAATCAGTTAACCCTCAACAACTGTATATGATTGAGAGTAGTGCGAAAATTCTACATCATATTAAAGAGCGTCCTACTTTCTTATTTTCTACCCAATCAAACAAAAAACTTGGAGTCATGGGCTTGGCTGTTGACAACCAGAAAGCTGAGACTGTAACTAAATGGTTAACTGCTCAAAAAGTTGAATGGGAGCAAGTACCAACAGAAGATGTTATCAGGGAAACTAAAAAAGGTCTAGCTGTATTTAACTTGGTTGATAGCTCCATCCCTGCCAAAACTTTAGAGAGCATGTCCAAGAAATTTGGGGCTGTGATTGAAACGGATAGTGAGTATCAACAAAGGGTTAATTCCCTCGCCACACGACCGCAGTTTTTGAAACCACTAGAACAAACAGCACAATCCCCACCTAACCAATCAACTCTATTACTCTCCACTACTCCTTTTACACCAGACATTAGTAATAACGTGAAAACCCAACCTTTAGATGTAGAGAAATACCCGACAGTTACTATTGATGACTTGAGAAATTGGTACAATGCCGCAGATAAGTTAGGGAAGTCGGAGAATTACAAAAAACGCATTGTAGAAGTGGCTTATGGGTTTAAAGCTGGTGAGCAATTATCAGTCCAAGCGTTGACAGTAATGAATCAAGATACATTTGAGCTTGATTCCATCAGTCGGTTGACTCAAATTGCTCAAAGGATTGGCATGGTCTGGGGTAAGTCTGATGAAAATGGTACTCAAGTCCAAGGAAAGATTTATGACTTGGCTTTCAATACCCAGCAGAGGGATTTAACTATTTTGCAGAAAAATGGGGAGGTAATTTTAAACTTGCAATCAGGGAGAGTACAGACTAATAACCTAACTCCACAGATATTACAAACTTTTGAGGATGCTAATACTCAAATTGATAAAATATTAGCTAAATCTCAAGCACAACAAATAGACTTACAAAGATAGATTGTAAGAATTCAGCACCCAAGAGCCAGAATTGATTAGGAATCTAGAATGATTGGTATATTTATTCATCAAATGTTCTCCTGATTCTTTAACTATTCAGTCCTTCTGAATTCAGATTGCTTTTCGTACCTTGTATGGGAGCATTGACTCCAGAGCAAAAAGCTTTAACCGAGATTAGCGCTGCCACCAACTTGAGTTTGTCCCTCAGAGATAGGAGGGTGATAAGTCATAGACTGCAATCCTAAGCGACCAGGGCCAGTGAAGCGGTTAAGAGTGAATGAAATGCCGCCAAGCATCACCCCAATAGCTCCGAAGATGCCGCCACTAGATTGTAGTGCAGTTACGGTTTCCATCTTCACAGATGAGTCTTTTCACAACCATGCCCCTGGTTCTACATCTAACATCTCTCCTGGAGCGAGGTACTTTTCAAAGACATTACCGTAACCGTGGATTAAAAGCAGCCCTCCCTGTTGCTGACCAATGAAGCGATCAATGAATAAGCCGCCACTGCGGCTGAAAAAAAGGTTCGCCAGTCCTCGCTGAAAAAAGAAACTGTACTCAATATTACTCGTAGCTAATAAAAACTGATGTTCGCGCACGTCCACTGTCTGTCCACGCTCTAATTGCAGCACTACAATCTGTCCTGGAGCCTCACGAGAGAAAGCAATATTCCCTGGCCCATGTGCTTCACTGATAAAAATTTGCAGTCCGGCAAAGAAACGCTTGGCTGCCCCTTTTAAACCTTTGATACCGAGGCGAACATTCGGATGTTTCCACAGTAAAATATGATGCTGTGCGATTCGTTGCTTAGTGAATCACGGTAAACAGCCCGTACATAACTAAGCTAG
>NZ_JABXKK010000015.1 GCF_017115045.1 Nostoc sp. NMS8
AAGCTGGCTCTCAAAGCTTTGCACAGACTGGCTTATAAATTTTCGGACAGGTCTATTACTCTCGTCAGGCAAAATATTGTCTAAAATCTGGTTCCAGTCTGTAAGTAGCATTACTTAATAAGCAAACGGGAATGATGACAAAGCCGTTTGTCTTATTAATTGAATCAAATTTGTTACTTAATCAACCTCAGTATTTTTAACCAATTGAATTGATTACTATATTAAAGCTTTTCTCTAAAAGCGATCGCTAGCAACACAAAGATGAAGCACAAGAAATAACCGATCAGCATTGAAGTAGCTGCTAAAAAACATGGTAATAAATTTATTAGTGACACTTATGGAATTGGAACAAAACCGTCGCTAGGGCAAAATCCTACGGAAGCGGGGCTGCGTGACTTGATTAAGGAGATTGACGTTGACTCAAAGTTATCCACCGTGGTACATGGTTCCTCCCTGCTCCCCTGCTTCTTTAACTCTCTCTCTTCTCTTGCCGTTCTTTGAGTTTCAGCATAATCTCTGCGTGCATCTCGCGGGTAATTGGGTAAAAATACGTTAAAATTAAGCCCAAAATCAAACAAACTGTAGGTATGGGGCCAACGGCAACGCGAATCGCAAACAGTGCCGATGCTGGTTGGATAGGCGATGGACTTCCGGCTACAGATGCTTGGAAACCTGCTACCTGCAAAGCATTTCCCACCAAAAACAGCCCGAAAGCTAAACCAAATTTTTGCAGCAAAACCATGAAGCCATAGAAAATGCCTTCTCTGCGTTGTCCGGTTTGGAGTTCATCTAATTCAATCACATCTGGAATCATCGACCAGGGAATTAGATAAGCTGTGGATACGCCAAAACCTGCCATTACAGCCATCACATACATCAAAACTATTTGACCAGGTTGTAAGAAAAATAGTCCGGCGGCGGCTATAATCCATAAACTCATTCCCAGAAAATAAACAACTTTTTTCCCGAATTTTTTACTCAGCGCCCCCCAGACAAATAGCATTAGTAGGGCAGTTCCTTGTACTGCAATCAGTATTGTCGGGACATCTGATTCTTTGAGACCCATGCAATTTACTACAAAATAGGGAATAATACTGGCTGTAATTTGCACACCTAGCCAAGAAAAAAGATATATACCAATAACAAATAGAAAAGGTCGGTTGCTGAAGACAATTTTTAGCTGTTCTAAGAAGGGGAGAGATGCAGGTTCCTCAGCTTGGATACGTTTGGACTCAAAAGCCATGATGCGATCGCGGACTCCAAAAACGCACCAATATAATCCTAAAATCGAAATTACCGTACAAATTGCTGCTAAAACGAGATATGCTTGTTGGCGATCGGCAATCTGCGAAAAAACAATTAGTGCTAAAATCAATGACAGAATGCTACCACCAATGGAAAATGTAAAGCGAAAACTGTTAAGGCTGGTGCGTTCGTCGTAATCTTGAGTTAATTCTGGAGTCATTGCCGTATAAGGCAAATTCACAACGGTGTAAAAGGACTGAGATAGAATCCCAATCGCTACGTAATACCAGAACAGCGGCCAAATATTATTACTATGATTTGCACTAAATTGCGGTACAATCCACTGCAAGAAAAAGAAAATTCCAAAAGGGATTGCTCCATAAAACATCCAAGGAAGACGACGACCCCAGCGACGAGATTTCGTTTTATCACTCAGGAACCCAACAAGCGGATCGTTTACACCATCCCAGATTTTGCTAATCATCAAAATGCTGCCAGCTAAACCCGCAGGGATACCAGCGATATTGGTAAAGAAAAACAGCAGATAAAAGACGGAGATGTTTGCAGTGATTGCTGGGCCTAAATCTCCTGCACCGTAAGCCAGCTTTGTTTTCAAGTCAAGTTTTTTACTGAGAATATCTCGTTGGGCATCGCCATTAGCAGCAGAATCGTTCATAATAACTTGCACTCATACTAAAATAAATTTGCGTAGGCGTAGCCCGTCGTAGACATCGCCATCAATACTAGCTATCTACCACTCCCGTTAGCCTTATGCCAGACCTTTACGTTTCTTGGTCAGATTATCACCAAAAAATTGAACAACTGGCTATTCAGATTTATGAATCCGGTTGGAAATTTAACCAGATTATCTGTCTTGCTAGAGGAGGACTACGAGTTGGAGATATTCTCTCCCGAATATACGATCAACCACTGGCAATTTTAGCAACCTCATCTTACAGTGGCCCTGGTAAACAAGATAGAAGTAATTTAATTTTCTCCCGCCACTTAACAATGACTGCTGAAAAGTTAGGTTCGCACATTCTTCTAGTGGATGACTTAGTAGACTCTGGGGTAACACTGAAACAAACTATACCTTGGCTCAAGCAATATAGTGATTTCCCCATTGAGGAAATTCGCACCGCCGTACTTTGGTATAAAGCCTGTTCAGTTCTAAAACCCGATTACTATGTCGATTACTTAGCTAACAATCCCTGGATTCACCAACCCTTTGAACACTACGAGCAGATGAACCCCGCAGAATTAGCGGCTAAGGCGAGTTAAGGAGGCAGGCGGCAGGAGGCAGGAGGTAGACTGTTGACTTTGTTGATTTTACTGAATTAGTTAGTGTAGCGGTAGCGAGTCCGTGTACCCCTGCGGGAAAGCAAGCTACGCACAGCGTCTCGTACAAAGCGTCATTACGAATTACGAATTACGAATTACGAATTATTTTAATGAGCCGTTTTTTTATCGCCCTTTTACCACCGCAAGACATTCAAGATTACGCCAACCAGGTTAAACAGTACTTTGCCGATCGCTATGCTAGTAGTGGGGCGCTAAAGTCTCCGCCTCATATTACCTTGCAGCCGCCCTTTGAATGGGTAGATGCTAACCTGTCACTGCTAGAAGCATCTTTGAAAGAGTTTGCTAGTAGACAACAGCCAGTAGCAATTACACTCAGGGGGTTTAGTGCCTTTGTGCCTCGCGTTATATACATAAATGTAGTTAGAAGTCAAAAAATTTTGATTTTGCAAGCTGATTTAATGGCTTATACAGAAAGCAACTTGGGAATTGTTGACAAGGTTTCTAAAACTCGCCCTTTTGCACCTCATATAACGGTTGCGTTTCGGGATTTAACAAAGCAGAATTTTAAAGCTGCTTGGCCAGAATTTGAAAAGCGTCAGTTGGATCTTGAGTTTACCGCCGACAAATTAACATTACTACTTCACGATGGTAGGCGCTGGAATGTTAAGTCGGAGTTTGCTTTTGCTGATGATGGTTTAATTCTCAGTCAGTTTTAACTGCAACCGGAAGTATGATTGCAAACTCTGTTCCTTGTCCGAGAACAGAATTTTGATGAAATAACCCCTCTGTCGGACAATCGGCTTATGGACTTCGTTAACGATCGCTGTTTTGCCGATACCAGAGAAGCCCGCTTTCTCTACTACCGCCACTGAGCCGGTCAAAGGCTTGCAGCAAGGTAGCTACTTCGGTTTCACGACCATAAAGTTTTTCTGGGATGAGGAAGCGATGTCTACGACGGGCTACGCCTACGCACACATCCCGTTGAGCAATTGGGAGACTTTCAATTCTACCGGTTTCCTTGAGTTGAGCCAAACAAATTTCTAAATCATATTTCAGTCCTAATGCACTCTGATAGAGCTCTTCAGCATTTTTTGCCATCAATTTCATCACGATATCTGAAATCATCTGTGGAATTTCTTTTTCCCTCCTGTCTCCTGCTGCGTAGTATCATCGATAGTTGAGAAGAAGCGATCGCGATCGCCCTTTATTTTTCTCGGTGTGTAGTCGCCTACGCCAAACGTCACACTCATCTAACTTTTGGAACGCCTTGCAAACAAGAAATGTTAGATTTATTTATTTCTACTTACCTAATTTTTGTAAACCAAGATACATTAAATGGTAGTTTAATCGCAAAGGAACCAAAACGTATGTCCGTTAGTAGCCCTGAAGTCATCCGTCATATATTGATTGGGCTGGGATATTTAGCTCCTGAGATTGATCCTAAGCCGGATCTCACTAAATTTGCTCCCTGGAAGCGGAATAACAACTCCTTGACAGACGATCCTACTGAAGAAGCCATTAAAAAATTTCAGAAACAGTACTCACAAAAACTTACGGTTAATGGTAATGCTGATGCCGAGACTCGAACTGTAATGGAAGATACAGTCAAAGGGCTTCAGAATAGATTGAAGTTTCACGGTTTTGCAACCAATGCCGAAATTCCTCTCGACAAGCCTTTTTATGGCCCAGCTACTTATACAGCAGTCAAGAAATTTCAGAAATCTCAGGGTTTAACTCAAAATGGTATTGCTACTATTGAACAGCGTCAAATTCTACAGCAACCGAGTCTCACAGATAAGCCCCCAACTCCGCCTCAGTCACAAGTTAAGCTGATAGATTTGTGCTTTCAATTCAAAAAAAATCCTCAAAATCCTTCTTACATTGCAGCATTAAATAACTTACAACTAAATTTACCCAAGGATGTTTTAAACAAAGTTACTAACAAATGGAGGGGAACAAACGATCAAAACCCTGAGATTGTCAAGCTGACAAATCTTTTTACTTATTATGATGACAACAATGCAAACCATCGTGATGCACTAAATCACTTACAAAGTCAGATTACCCCAGCCATTTCTCAAGCATTTTTAAATCTCTGGAATAAGAAGTAAACAAATGGGACATACAGCAGAGAATAAGGAACAGGGGACAATTTACCTCATTTACTTGAAATCTGCTGTATTTCGCGTTTCTTATAGGCCATGAAATCGTTTTAGATGTTGGGCTAGAGAGTTTCTACGCATACTCAAATGGACATCAACGAAAATCGGCGGGCGGCTATCTCGGACACGCCTCTTGTTGGGATGGGATTCCCGCGGATCTTCGTTGATTTTGGATTAGTCCACGGAGGTGGACTTTGTTAATGTAGTAGTGATTTCAATCCGTCAAAGACTTCCGTGTATACCGTAGCCTTTTAGGAGAGAGTTTTTCCAGATACCGTGAAAAGTCAGAACTGCGATCGCAGTTAGGGGAAATTGCTCCCGAATTGTTCGGTTCTACCACTGTCATCAGTACACAAATAGCTATAACCTCTTAAGTAGTAGTCAAATGTCTACCCTAGACGCTGTTAGTCGCTCTTGAATTAAGGGGTGAAAACCTGTGTACGAATGGATATTGCCAAGCCTGAGCGAAATCTTGGCTGAAAATCAATCAAGTGTAGCTGAATCTTCACCTGCTAAAGCAGAGCAGCAATGGCGTGTCAGCCTCGCAGCGACAGAACATTTGCTATTAAATACTTTAGCATCTGATTCAGTTGACACAATCCAAGGATTAGTTTTAGCTGCACCAGCACCCTTATTTAGTCAACCAAAACTAATTCAAAGTTTACAAACAGTAACTTTTACGGCAAAACCATTTAATCCCTTGGCACTAATGCCATTTCAGATGCCAGGTGCGATCTCTGCTGCGAGTTACACCAACGCGCATGTAAATGAAGAAATAGATCCCCATGAATCGGTACTTCCTTTACTACCTGCCGATCCGTTAGGGGCAGAACAATTTTGCTTGGTTTTTACAGATAAATTTAGATTAGTACTGGTTTTAGCAACCCACAAAAACGGTAAAAAAACCTTTTCATTTTCTTTTGAACCAGAAGTAGTGCAACAGGCTTGGCGATCGCTAGGGACACGAGTAATGCTGGCTAATCCAGAATTTTTCGCTCGCTTGGACGCATTAGTAGAAGAGTATTCCCCGGTAGCACCAGACTACCGTATCATCATTCAGTTTAGCCAATTGTTGCTTCAGAAATTAACAGAACCAGAAGAAACTAGGGACTCTTTACTAGGAACTGGGGATAAGGCGGAGAAGGAGAATAACCAATCCCCATTACCCCTTATCCCCAGAGGAGGCCCCACCATCCCCAATCCCCAATCCTCAAATCCTGATGTAGAATTGCTCCAAGCCTTCGCTCACGAAGTTCGTACACCTTTAACAACTATTCGCACCATGACTCGTCTACTACTGAAACGGCGAGACTTAGATGCTAGCGTGATCAATCGCTTAAAAATTATCGATCACGAGTGTACCGAGCAAATTGACCGCATGGAATTGCTGTTTAAGGCAGCAGAATTGGAAACTACTACCTCAGCAAAATCATCAAAAACTCAACTCACGCCGATGTCTTTAGATCAAGTGTTACAGCAGAGTATTCCCCGTTGGGAACAAGCAGCACATCGGCGGAACTTAACTTTAAATGTTGTTTTACCTCAGCAACTACCAACAGTGGTGAGTAATCCCACCATGTTAGATCAGGTACTCACTGGTTTGATGGAAAATTTTACTCGCAGTTTACCTGCTGGCAGCCATATTCAAGTACAGGTTATCCCAGCTGGAGATCAACTGAAGTTACAATTATCGCCCCAATTCGGCTGCAAAGATTCAAATAAAGCTGCCACACCTGCAACGCCACCAATTCGTAAAGCTCTGGGTCAATTGCTAATGTTTCAACCAGAAACAGGTACGATTAGTTTGAATATCGCCGCAACCAAGCATTTGTTTCAGGCGATCGGTGGCAAACTGATTGTGCGTCAGCGTCCACATTATGGGGAAGTTTTGACGATTTTCCTGCCTTTAGAAGTTAGCAATAAACAGAAACCAGTAGTCAGGAATTAGACATCCAGTGAAAAAGAATATAGAGACGCGTTAGCAAAGTAGAATTTCGCCTCTCTACAAGGGTTCTGGATAAGTTTCTAGATAAGGCATATCTAATTTCACCAGATGCCAGTAAATAGGGTTTCCTGAAAAAGAGGAGTTATGAAAAGCACCTCATCTTGCTTGCGGGATGAGGTGCTTCGATTTTACTAAGTTAGGACTTACGCATTGACAGAAAAGCCAAAATAAGAGGTATAGTTTTCAAGGCTTCTAGGTAGGTTTTTCAGTCATATTTTGGCGATCGCCAGCAATCAAAAGTGACCGCCAAAAGCCTTAAACAACGTATTTACGTTAATACACAAGATAGTTTTTTTTACAGTGCGTAAGTCCTATAAGTGACTATTTGGGTTTAATATTAGACAGCATTAATGCTCAAATTAACTTTCAAAATTATATCGTTGAAATCTCTGTCACCACCATTTGCCATATCTTCAAAGCCAAAGGTATGGTTTTGTAACAGACGAATGTGATCTGTTTTGTCTGAGTTAGCACCCAAAAATGCGAAGTAAACTGCTGGATTGTTATTAGCATTGCTATCGAGAATGGCATCGGGTCTACCATTAACAATAATAAACGGTGCATACAGAGAATCAGGCGCGATATTCCCAGAGTAACTTGCTGTACTTTGGTTATTCACTATCAAATCTATACCTGCAACACGTCCACGGATAGCAGCTTCAGTATAACCAACTTGCCCTGTGAGAATATCTGCTATGCCATCGCCGTTAGTGTCAATACCACCCTTTTCATCAGCCACTTGATAGAAACCGATAAAATTGTCGTATGCAGCCTCTCTATGGACGACAAAATCAGCTTTTACCTGTTGTGTCACACCACGTAAATTAAGGAGTTCTGCTTCTTGCCTTCCTTGTAAATCTGCACCCAAAGGCAAATCTTTATCTGTCGCCTGAATTGTTACCATCAAATCCTGGAATTCAGCATTGTTGGATTTCCAAGACAAGGAGAAGTTATTATTATCCAAGCTTGTGATTTTGACATTTGTCGGATCGGAAATCAATACATCTGTAATAGCAGCTTGTCCAGCCAAGATACTATCAGTAGTACTATTGCGTACCAAATAAAATTGTAGCTGTTCACCAGAGGTAAATTCCGACAAACTAGCTAAATGAGTATTAAATCCAGTGGGATAATTTGTAAGTGAGGAGAGAATCACCTTGGATCGTTTCAAAGCTGCTTCAGTGTAACCAGCATCGCTAGAGGCAATACCTTGAATCTTCCCTTGTTCATCATCTACAGCAAATACTCCCAGTTCATAAATTTCATTAAAACTCTGTCCTGTGAGCTTGACTGAGAGTGTTGCTTTTTCACTGTTACCTTTACCTTGGATAGTAAAGACATCGTTATTAGCATTTTTCGTCAGGGTTGGTATATCGTTGACACCACGATCATTCAGATTATTAACTGCGATCGCCAGATCTTTATCAAAGGATGCTCCAGTTGCGTCAGTTGTCCGAACCCGGATATTGTAACTAGATTTAGTTTCAAAATCGGGAGAACTGTTAATTTTTAACTTATCGCCAACAACTGTGAATGCAGTATTGTCGGTATCGCCAGTTCCTGCGACTAAACTGTATGTGAATGTATCGCTTGCATCTGGGTCTGTGGTGGTAAATGTGCCAACTTCTGTCCCCGCAGGTACGTTCTCGTCAACAGCTAGTTTACTTACTGTCAAGCCTGTGGGCGCATCGTTAACACCAGGATCGTCCAGATTATTAACTGCAATTGTTAACTCTTTGACATAAGATGCTCCGCTTGCATCAGTTGTCTGAACTCGGATGTTGTAACTAGATTTAGTTTCAAAATCGGGAGAACTGTTAATTTTTAACTTATCGCCAACAACTGTGAATGCAGTATTGTCGGTATCGCCAGTTCCTGCGACTAAACTGTATGTGAATGTATCGCTTGCATCTGGGTCTGTGGTGGTAAATGTGCCAACTTCTGTCCCCGCAGGTACGTTCTCGTCAACAGCTAGTTTACTTACTGTCAAGCCTGTGGGAACTTCGTCAACCAAATAACGCACTACAGCAAAATCAGTACCATCAGTTCCGGCGACAACAATTTTGCCATCGGGCTGTTGAACAAGTCCGTAGGCAATATCGAGAGTGAGTAAGCCTAAATCAGTACTGACCTTACCATCATTGTCGAAAGTAGTGTCGATTGAACCATCACTGTTGTAACGTACTAGAGCAAAGTCATTATTGCTCACTCCTGCAACAAGAATCTTGCCATCTGCTTGTACAGCTAGGCTATAGGCAATTTCGTTGGGGAGGAGGCCGAAATCAGTAGTAACTTTACCATCGCTGCTAAAACTAGTGTCGAGCGATCCATCACTGTTGTAACGTGCAAGAGCAAAGTCACCATTACTCTGTCCCGCTACGAGAATCTTGCCATCTGCTTGTACAGCAAGGCTATAGATACTATCGATAGTAAGTAAGCCAAAATCAGTAGTAACCTTGCCATCACTGCTGAAGGTGGTATCGAGTGAGCCATCGCTGTTGTAGCGCACTAAGGCAAAGTCACCGTTACTCACTCCGGCGACGACAATCTTGCCATCTGCTTGTACGGCAGTGCTGTAGCCGACATCAACGGCAAGTAAGCCTAAATCAGTAGTGACCTTGCCATCACCGCTGAAGGTATTATCAAGTGAGCCATCGCTGTTGTAACGTGCTAGGGCAAAGTCAGTGCCATCAGTTCCGGCGACGAGAATCTTGCCATCAGGTTGCAGAGCAATACTATAACCAATGTCGAGGGTGAGTAAGCCGAAACCAGTAGTGACTTTGCCATCACTGCTGAAGGTATTATCAAGTGAGCCATCGCTGTTGTAACGTGCTAGGGCAAAGTCAGTGCCATCAGTTCCGGCGACGAGAATCTTGCCGTCGGGTTGTACAGCAAGGCTATAACCGATGTCGATGGTAAGTAAGCCGAAACCAGTAGTGACTTTGCCATCACTGCTGAAGGTAGTGTCGAGCGAGCCATCAGTGTTGTAACGCACCAAGGCAAAATCGGCGTTGCTGTCTCCTGCAACGATAATTTTTCCGTCACTTTGTAAGGCAACACTGCGGCCGATATCAATAGCTATGAAGCCTAAATCAGTAAAGACTCTGCCATCACCACTAAAGGTGGGGTCAGGAAGTACTATAGATAGTACGGAAGCGTAAGCTGCCATCACTTCAGGCTGGAACGCTAGAAAAGGAGCAATTACCCCCGTATTCACTTCTAGTTTCCAGTCACCGCCTAATGCATCACTCCCCGTTAAATTATTAGACGCTACTACCACTGCACCTGTCAGCTTGCTCAGATGGCGGACAAATGCTATGCCTTGCTCTGTTTGAGCTACTTCACAACCGTACAGTAGGATTTGTGCATCTACACTCAACGCACTTGCCCAACCTATCAGTTGCGCTGCATAGCGGTTGAGTGTTTCATTGCTGAGTTGACTGTTGCCTAAATAGACTCGTCCTGGTGCGCCGTGAGAAACAATATGTAAACTATTAATTCCCCGATGGGATGCTAGCACTTGATTAATTTGCTCAATGCCATCGCGATCTTTATCTAGAACTACGACGAAAGTATTTGGTAAGATACCTGCTATTAAGGTTTGGTAATTCTCTACCTGTGAGTCGATGAAGACTACGCGATTAGCTGAAATTTTCTCATCAAGGTTTTTAGTAGCGATCGTGGTAGATATTTTGTCCAACATAAACTTATGAATTATAAAAGTTGATTTTTATTTTCAAAACGTTTTTTAGCTTTACTTTTGAATAATTTAAAAGCCTTATTTATCAAAGCTTAAAGCCTATTTTTTCAGTCCACTTTAGCCGTTTTGAGTATAATTACATGTTTAATGGTGTTCCAGAGATGGCTGATGCAGGAGATGAATTGAGTGCGATGCTTTCAACCTTTCTACTTTTCAGTCATGCTCGTTTCTCTAATTTAATGACACCAATTTACTTTGTGATTCGTAGCTCTACGCGTTTAATGAACTCGCTCATCCTGAACTCAGTAATCCTTTTAGCACTCAATGACCTCAAAAAAGGGTGTCATCTGTAGCTCTACGCTTTTACTGAACTTATCCATCTCGTACTCAGTAATTTTTCTAGGGTGCTATTAGTAGTCTCAGTAGAAATCGCAAGAGTGGGTGAAAAGATGAGCAATTACAGACGTCTTCTGATGTTAAGCCACAGTAATTGATACTGAGTGTCTGGTGTGGTTAATTAAAAAAATACTGTAAAGCATTGCTCAACAGTGCGGATGAGTCTGGGAATAGAGCAATTCTAAATTTTGCTCTCTAAGAGGATGTTTGAAAAGTTTTAGGCGAATATAATGACTCTGTTGGCGAATTGCGATCGCTATCCTCTAACTGTGTATTTTATTTCTTAGAAGTCCCTTAGCAGATGAAAATAAGGTCAGAGAGGTATACACAGTGTCATATTCTACGACATATTTTTCAGTGAAAAGTCAGTATACGAGTTACTGCAAGCTATCGAACCTTCAGGTATTGTAGACAAATCAATCCTTATGTTCAGTATTTAAATTATTACTCTTCAGTATTTTTACTAGATGTTTTT
Organism: Nostoc sp. NMS8; assembly: GCF_017115045.1. GTDB lineage: Bacteria > Cyanobacteriota > Cyanobacteriia > Cyanobacteriales > Nostocaceae > Nostoc. The sequence goes on from NZ_JABXKK010000015.1 coordinate 11,286, forward strand.
ATTTATTATTCATGTAATATTGTTCTAGCTCCAACACTTACTAAGTAATATAGTCTGTCTTACACGCTGAAAGGGAGTGTGTTTGATTTTTTGTGATTACTTAATTCCAGCTTTTTAGGTTAGAAAGCGAAAATCTAGATATACATTAGGTTAGAGGCGTGTAGTCCTAATGTAGCATTACGTTTTTTTAAAAGAGCTGCACCCAATTGATTTAGAAAAAGGAAAAGATTCAAACTAGTAACTAGTAAAAGACATGGAAGAACATTTACAATATTGGGCTATTCTTAAACGTCGGTGGTTACCTACCTCTATAGTTTTTACACTGCTTTTGGCATTGAGTATAGGTAAAACTATAATAGAAACGCCAATTTATCAAGCAACAGGCCAGCTAGTTTTAAAAAAGAATTCTACCTCTTCGCTAACAGGAGTAGGCAACCAATTAGGACAGTTAGAGAGTTCTGTAAGTGGTAGACCCCTGGGAAATGAGGTTGCAGTTCTGCATTCTCTACCTATAGCAGAAAGGGCTATAAATTTCCTCCACCTATCTGAAAATCCTTTGGCTTTCTTAAATGCTTTACAAGTTAAAAATATTGAAGCAACCGATATTTTAGAACTTTCATACACAGATATAGACCCAAAAAAGGCTGCTTCTATTGTTAATACTTTAATGAAGGTCTATATAGAAAATGATATCAATGCTAACCGCGCTCAAACTAGGTCTGCTAGAGACTTCATTGCCCAACAACTACCACTGAGAAAAGCTAAATTACAAGCATCTGAACAAGCGCTGCAATACTTTAAACAGCAAAATAGAGTTTTAGATCTTAAAGCAGAAGCTGCATCAAGTGTTGGAATTCTTACCGATTTAGACAGACAAGTAGCTGCAACTAGATCAGATCTAGCATCTCAAACTGCACGGATGGAATCAATCAAGCAGTTGTTTGGTGTGAATTCGCAGCAAGCTGTAATTGCTGGTTTTGTGGGTGAGTCTCCATCAACAACTTTGGTTCTTGGCCAATTGCAAGATATCCAACAAAAAATTGAAATTTTTAAGCTGCGTTTGACAGATAGCCACCCCACAGTGATTAACCTTAAGGAACAGGAAGTAGTTCTCAAAAAACAACTTCAGCAGAGGATAGAACAAAGTTTTATTGGTGGGGCAGGGCGTTTTAATCAGGGTAAAAGTCCCGAAAATATTGTACAACTTAGAAACCAGGGTTTACAACAAGGAATTCTTGGAAGCTATGCCAACGCTGAGGCAGAACGTCTTAGCTTGCAAGTGCGACTAAAAGCTTTAAGTCAAGTTATCACGTCTTACAGACAAAGGGCTAATACCTTACCAAAGCTAGAGTTACAGCAGCGCCAGCTAGAGCGTGAGATAGCTGCAACTGAAGCTAGCTATCAAAATCTTCTAGCTCGTTATCAGGAACTTCTGGTGGCAGAAAATCTACAAGTAAGCAACGCTCTGGTTGTAACACCTGCATTAATCCCAGGAGTGCCGATTAAGAATCGTCAATATATAAACTTGCTACAAGGTTTGATTGGTGGAATTTTATTAAGTGGAGCCACTGCTTTTATTTTGGAGAAATTTGACAAAACTGTCAAAAACTCGAAATCAGCTAAAGACTTATTGGGGTATAACTTACTGGGTTATATTCCACCATTTAACAATAGTAATCTCATTCCAGAAGTAATTGTAAAGAACAAGCCTGATTCCCCAGTCAGCGAAGCTTTTCGGATGTTACAAACTAATCTGAGAGTTTTTAACTCAGAGCAACTGATAAAAGTTATTGTGGTATCGAGTGCTGTACCTAAAGAAGGTAAATCAACAGTTGCTGCCAACCTAGCTATTTCAATATCTCAACTAGGACGTAAGGTATTGCTGGTAGATGCAGATTTGCGTAATCCTAGTCAACACAAAATCTGGGAGATTCAAAATGAAGTTGGCTTAAGCCATGTTCTCAAAAACCAGTCGAATTTAGAGCGGGCTGTTATTGAAGTTGCACCTAGCTTAGACGTTTTAACTGCTGGTGAACTAAATCATAACCCAGCTGGGCTGCTTGATTCTAGCCAAATGGCTATATTTGTGGCACAAATCGCGCAAAAATATGATTTTACTATCATTGATAGTCCTCCTTTAACATTAGCTGCTGATGCGACGATTTTAGGCAAACTTGCAAATGGAATTTTGTTTGTAGTTCGTCCAGGAATAGCTGATTCCAATAGTGTTTCTTTATCTAAAGAACTATTGGACAAGGCTGATCAAAATGTTTTAGGTATAGTCAGTAATGGCGTCAAGGCTAGCCAGCAATACTCAGGTTACACAATGAGTAGCGTTTGAGTATGGCAGCAAATTACAGGAGCATCTTTAACATGAGTTCGATGAACTCAAAAACGGCAATAATTAGGGCAGATAACTTTTTGACATAAATATCAAGGGAGTGTTTTTGTCGCAGATATGAGCGAAGGTTTCCTTCATTCAAACTTTCCAAAAGAGAGGCACAAAACAATGTCTTTATTTGTAATTAAATTTGTTATAAACTACCATAATTTGGTGACTTAAACGTTCGTGATTGAAATTTTCTGTCACTGTACGCCTAGCCTTTTCTGATATGACTTGGCGTTTTTCAGGGTTGTCATGCAAATCTAGGATAGCTGCTGCTAGAGCAATAGGTTCTCCTGGTGGTACAGCAATAGCATCATAGTTATGAGTAAATAGCTCGGCTGCGCCACCTGCTTTAGATATTATCACTGGTCTGCCACAAGCCATAGCTTCTACTATTGCTAATCCAAATGGTTCTGGTTGGGTGCTGGCATGAACTACAATGTCCAACCAACGGTAAATCTCTGCTATGTCCTGCTGAAAACTAAGAAAAGAAACTTTGCTTGCAATCCCAAGATATGAGGCTTTGTTTTTTAACTCTTGCTGGGAAAATTGGGAACCGCGAGTTTTATAAATGGGTTCACCCACAATCCAGAAATGAAGGTTTAAGTTGGGATGCGCTTTCACTATGTAAGATGCTGCCTCTAGAAAAATGTCATGACCTTTCCAACGAGCAAAAGTAGCTACCAGTCCCACTCGCAGAGGAAGATGGGAAGATTGAGGAGCAGGAGAAAAGTAATCTATATCTATGGCATTGTAAATTACTTCTATCGGCAAACCAGGTAGTGTAGTTCTAGCATCTTGTGCTACAGCTTGGGAAACAGCAATTCCAAACGTGGCGCGATTATTCATCAATTTTAAAGCTTGTGCTATTAATGGTCGTGAGCCGTAGAAATCATGAATGTGCCAAACAATAGGTATACCTTTAAGTCCAACTAATGCAGTTAGTAAATGGGTCTTAATACCGTTGGAGTGAATTAAGTCTGGGTTGAGTTCATGCAGCAATTGATTAAATTCCCTTAGATATTTCCCTATGCTGGGCAAAATTTTGACTATTTGTGATAATAAGATAAATATTGCGATCGCTTTACTATTACCTTTAAAGGCACTGTCACCCAGTTGATTAAATTCTTCTGGTATTTCCAGTAATGTTACCTGTACGCCTAATTTTTTAGCCTGCTCTCTTAATGGCCCATCCGTGCCTATTATTAGGTGTAGTTGCATATTTGGCTGTGCAATCAAGAGTGCAGCTAAGATAGTCAGCAAAACTCTCTCTGCACCGCCAATTACCCCTACCGGGTTAACAAATACTATTTTCATATAGTTTTAATCACTGGCTAATTTTGTATAAGATTCAGCAATAATTTGGGCATGAGCAGACCAAGAATATTTCTTCGCCTGACTCAGGCGAAGATTAATCACAGGGGCGCTAGTTGGGTTTAGCAATAGCTGTTCTAACGTCTTTACCCAAGCTGACACATCCGCAGTTGGGCAGTATACCGCCGCTTCTCCACCCACCTCACGGAATACAGGAATATCGCTGATAATTGCGATGGCCCCGCAGGCTAAGGCTTCAATAACAGGTAATCCAAAGCCTTCTGCTTCACTTGTTAATAACACTGCTGATGCTCGTCGATAAAGGGCTGCTATAGTTGGACGCTGTAAACCCTGTAGATGAATTATTGAATTGCCGATATTCAACTGAGCAATTTGTTGCTGTTGGCTTTGTGTCCACTCACCACCGACTTTAACAAGTTGCAATTTTGGATAAATAGCTTGTATCTGTGCGAACACTTTTAAAAGAATGTCAATACGCTTGCGGGGGATGCAACTACCGACATGTAGTAAAAAAGGGACTTCACCTATTTTTCCTAATATTTGTTGGTCATTATTAGTTTCGTTCTCAAGAACAATACCAAATTCTGGGGCAATACCATAGGGCGCGTAGACTAGACGCGATGGTTTTACCAGTTGATAATGCTCAATTTGTTTTTTGACTTCTGTTGTGGAATAGAATACAACGGCGCATGATTGTAAACCGCGCAGAATTCTGAGAGACATCGCTTTATACCACCTAGACCGAGGTTCTTGCTCTGGCTCTACCAAAGAACGAAAGGCATCAATATCGTGACAGTATACACCTGTGCGGTCTGGAGGCAAGACATGAACTAAATGAGCATAGCTATGGTCAGCAATGTGAAATAAATCAAAATCTGCTAACCGTTGGTTGAGATAATGAGGATAGTCCCAAAATCGGTTAATCAGGCGATCGGTATTGTAGGCAAAATGCTTTTTACCGAGTCGAGGAATTTGTTTACAACGCCAGTTAAATGTTGGACAAACTTCTATAGCTTGAATAGATACAAGATGTTCAGCTTGCAGTTCTTGGAGTAGCATCTGAGCACAGAGATCCATGCTCTGCCATTTTTCTTCAAGGTAATCGCAAATAATTGCGAGCTGTATTTGAGCCATTTTATCTATTTTGTATTTTAATTGTTAAGTTAGATAAAAAACTTTGTTTTTTAAACATATTTTTTAGAGGTCCAACTTATATTATTAATGTGTAGGTAGAGATCTTTAAACTATTGAAAAAACTATTGAAGTATATTTAATTTTACTAATAGGTCAGGCAATTTCTCCTTAGGAACCATTAGTACGTCTGAAATCCCCGCTTTTACTTCCTTAATTTCAATAAAATGTTTACGCCCTACTTGTTGGTACAACTTATATTCCCAAGGAATTACTAACTCTGCTATCTCTACAAAAGAATATCCAAAATGCTGTACCCAATATGGATTAAACTCACCATAAATTATTGGGCGAGTTTTTTTAATAAAATTCAATCCTCCTAATAAAAAATCCATTTCAGCACCTTCAATATCTACTTTGATAATGTCGCATTTTGAAATATTATTTTTTTCCACAAAGTTATCTAACTTAGTGATAGGTGATGAGCAAGTAGGCTTCTCTTTATTAGCTAGACCTTTTTTTAATAAGAAAGCATTGCCAGTAGATGAATTGTTTTGTTGATCTACCATACAAAGTTGTATTTCTCCCTCTTGGTTTCCAAGGGCAGTATTGACTGGATAAATGATATTCGTTAATTGGTTAATTTCAACTAAATTAGCTAGACGGTTAAAATTAGATCCAACTGGTTCAAAAGCCCATATTTGAGATTTAACGGCTTTTATTTTGAGTTTTTCTCCTAAAAATATGGAGTAAAGTCCAATATTTGCACCAACATCAAAAATTACTACTCCTGGATGCAAAAGTCTAGATAGTATCTGAATAATGCCACCATCATATTCCCCTGAAAAAAAGACTTTTTGCTCTAAAAGACTACGCAAGTCAAGACACATTATACTACCTTGCTGCATTTTAATTTTTACAAAACACTCTTCATCAGATTGATAATTTGTCATTAAAGGTATAAGTACTTGACTTAACCTATACTTGCCTTTAAAGTAAGGTAAAGAGCGTAAAATATAAGCAATAGAATTACGTAAAGCTAGTTTCATAAATACTTATTTTTATTTATTCAAAAGTTCGGTAAAAAATTCTAAATGCTGTTTGGCAACAGATGTCCAAGCGTACAATGTGTGTGTTGGCTCTAAACCTTTAGTAGCCAGTTCTTGCCGACGAGATGGGCTGTTAAGTAATTCAGAAATAGCTGCAACCCAACCCAACTCATCCTTTTCACCAACTACTAAACCAGTATCTTGAATAACATAAAGAATTTCGCCGCTATCACTGCCAATTACAGGAACACCACAGGCAAATGCCTCAATGAGCATTCGCCCAAATTGTTCTCGCCAGTTAAAGATGGTTTGACTAGGAGCGACAAGTATATCCATAGCATTGAGGTATTGGGAAACTTCACTATGTTTTATTTTACATCTGTGCAAATTCGCACCTGTTCAGGATAATGCTTTGCCCACGTTCGTAATGATGATTCCATTGCTCCATTACCGACAAACAAAGCTCGCCAAGGAGTTTGTAAACTATCTATAACTTGCATGAGTAAATCTAATCCTTTTTCAGGAACAAAGCGCCCTAGAAAACCTATAACAGGTGTACCTTTCTCTTCCCAAGCAAGAAATCGACGAATTTGGTTCTTGGCATCAACCGATGGGTAGAAATGGTTAACATCTACACCGAGAGGAATAAGTCGCATAGGGAGTGAATATCCTTTTCGAGGTTTTAAAGTTTCTACGACGGTCTGCCCACCAGTAATCCATCCTGTTGCTCGATTCATGGCATACTGCTCAATCCAATTAAATGGAGGTGGATATCGCTTAGATTTATTTTGAAAGCTAGAAAAAACCAGTGGAGTTTTCCTCTCTGTCCACCAAGCAATCTGTCCACCAGAAAAAATATAAGGCTCTTCCCAACAATGCACCAAATCCCAGCTTTGCTCCATAATCACCTTAAGTCGGCAACCATAAGTCAAAATGTGAGCAGGCTTGCTGAAATAAACTGGTACTGCTTCTAGGTGACAGATTTCGTTAGGATCAGCTTCCAAATGTATTGATCGTAAATCTCCATGTATAAACGAAGGAGCAACCGCAGTGACTTCCCATTCTCCTTTTCCCAAAAAGGCTATTTCATTGACAAGTCGGCGGTTCAGTTTTACCACATAGGAGTGACTAATAGAAAGAAGTTTTCGTGGATGAGGCATACATCAAATTTACGTTTGCATATTGGCTTTTCATCATTACTCACTGCGGCAATTTCAATAATAGGGTTTAAGTCTAACTAACTGACAAATTTCATTTGCATTATTTTGTAGGGTTATCCAAACTATTCTGGACATAGCACTTTTGTCAACATTTTGCTGAACTGTAAGAAAGTTGATCGGAAGTTAAGGGGGTTAAGACGCGCAACATCAACATTTAGCTCAGAGTTCTGGTGACTCGACTACATTCAGTTTTTGTCGGGATCTGTTTTTGAAAGTTCTGAGTGCTTGGAGACGCCGATCAACGCCAGTTCTTCCAACTTGGGAAACCTGCCTAAGTGACTGGCTGAAATTTCTGCTAAATCACCCTTTGAAACTGTCTTAAATTTTGAATTTGGCAGAAAGTGAGCGATTGTACGTCACCCTCAAATTTCCCGGCTAAATTTTGAATTGTTAAGATATTTTTAATTATACTAACAGCAGTATTGTAAATCACAGTATAAAATATTGACCACTGTCAATAAATATTTTCTAATGCAACCTATTGCTCCCATCGTTGCAATTGTTCCCCGTCTAATCCCTGCTATTGATGGAGTAGGAGACTATGGGTTAAATATAGCAAAGCAACTGCGTCAAGATTTTGGCTGGATGACCAGCTTTGTAATTGGAGATCCTAATTGGTCTGGTGAAGCTTTTGTAGAGGGGTTTGCAGTTCATCAAGTGGCGGAATGCTCTAGTACAGCTCTTTTAAAATTATTAACCAATGAACAGCACTCAATAACTACTGTTCTTTTGCATTATGTAGGTTATGGTTATGCAAAACGAGGCTGTCCAGTTTGGTTAGTGGAAGGCTTGGAACGTTGGCGAAAAGCTACGAATTCTCGGCATTTGGTAACGATGTTTCATGAAATGTATGCTTTTGGTTCAATTTGGACAAGTCAGTTTTGGACATCACCACTGCAAAGAAATTTAGCCGCACGTCTGGTTCGCTTGAGCGATCGCTGTCTAACCAACAATCAAATATATGCTGAAATTATCAATAGATTAGGTCGAGGAAAACACTCTACAATTCCGACTTTGCCAGTTTTTTCTAATATAGGTGAACCAGAGCATCTTACCTCTTTATTGGAACGTCCTAGACGTTTAGTAATACTCGGCAGCTGCGGCCCGCGTTCTCGTGTTTATCAAAACTCGCGATTGGCATTGCAACGGACTTGTTTGGAGTTAGAAATTGAGGAAATTTTAGATATTGGTTCTGCTTTAGATTTTAAAATTGAACCAGTAAATGATATTCCTATCATCTGTTTGGGAATTAAATCTGCTCCTGACATCAGCAGTTTACTATCAAATTCAGTAGCAGGTTTTTTGAATTACCCTACTGAATTCCTGACAAAATCAGGAATTTTTGCTGCTTACTGCGCTCACAGATTATTACCTATATGTATATGGGATCAAGGACAAGACGTAGATAGTCTGCAAGCAGGGAAACACTACTGGCTGGGGAACAAGTATCAGCACAGGATGAATTTATCAGCAGGGCAGGTAGTAGCAGATAACGCTTATGCTTGGTATCAAAAGCACCAATTATCAGTTCAAGCTCATACTTTTGTTACTTTGATATCGTCCCGATAGTAGGCACTATCCCCACGTACTAAAATCTCAACGTTCTTCCATTGTTGCCGTATTTGTTTAATCACTCTCTGTAGTTCTGATAATGCCCCGGCTGCTGGGTCTACATTTGAAGGTCTAAGTTTGGCTGCTAACAAATGTTTTCCACAGAAAATATAAAGTGGAGCATAGCAGTATCCTCCGTAACAAGTATTGAAGAAAACTTGCTCCTGATTGCCGTGTACTAAATCATCGGTTACATCTAAGTCCAAAATAATTTTTCGTGGTTCTTTTGAGTAATATTTTAAAAATATACTTACAAATAGGCTTCCAATTTCTGCTGAAGAATGCCCAATTTTATAATAACGAATGTCGGCTCTTTGCTCTACATCTTCAGGACAATGTTCCAACCTATTCTACATATTTGTATTTACAAATATGTAGTACATTCGTTAACAGTATCCGTATCTCGGCTCAATACCTAATATTAATTTTCTTGCTTGGACTATGGAAAAATCTAATCTTAAACTGAGGGATCGGCCAGTTTCAAAAGTAAGGGTGTTTTGCTCCTGGAGGGAGGCTGCTGATTTTTATTAAAATGACTGACCCTTGGGGCTGATTATCTTCCACTGAGATCCTGCCGCCATGAGCTTCGATCGCCATTTGACAAAATGCCAACCCTAAGCCAACTTGGTGGATGTCTTCCATCAGAGTACCAATTTCATACTTTTCAAAGACTCGTTGCTTCAGCTCGTCAGCGATTCCAACACCCATATCAATCACTCTAATCTGGGTTATCAGGTCGTCTAAATAATTGATTTGCACCGTGACTTGACTTTTTGACGGAGAAAATTTAATCGCATTTAACAATAAATTGTCTAAAACTCGACGCATCACTAGCTTATCGGCGCAAATAGGTCTTTCGAGTTCTGGGAGGTCGGGAATCATCTGAATCATTTTCTGCCCTGCGATCGCCTGCATATCGGTGATACAAGTATTAACAAGGCGACTCAGCTCAATTTCCTCAAGATTCAGGATCATTTTTCCTGACTCTAGTTTTGCCATTAGCAGTAGGCTTTCGGTTAGCGATCGCAACTGTTGTTCCGCTATTTTTATGCGATTGATCCGAGTTTGATATTGCTCGGGCAACTTTGCTCGATCCAGCATTTCACAGGACAGAAGAATGCTGGACAGCGGATTACGCAAATCATGCACAATCATATTTGCCATATCCGATCGCAGTTGCAGAGAGGCTTTGAGGGCATCATACTGTTGCTTTATGCGGAGCATCGAGCCAATTCTGGCGCGTAACTCTACTGCACTTACAGGCTTACTCAGAAAATCATCGGCTCCAGCTTCGAGGCAACGAGCTAAATCTTCTTTCGCATTCAATGCAGTGACCATAACGATCGGAATATGCTTCCAATTTGGATTAGCCTTAATGCGACAGCACACCTCAATGCCATCTAACTCTGGCATCATCACATCAAGCAAAATCACATCAGGCTGACTCTTTTTTAGCCGTTCTAAGGCACTAATACCACTGGATGCATATCCCAAACGGTAGCCAGAATTGTACAGAATGCCGCTGATGACTTCAAAGTTATCGGGTTCGTCATCCACTAACAGAATCGTCAGTTCTTGATTGACTATTTCAAATTCACTCATGATACTGTTGGCGAATGTAATACATATTTGTATTTTTAAGTATTACGTAAGCTCACACCTTTATCTATAGTTGCGGCTTTTAGTTGTAACACTTTTGTTTATCCATTTGTAACACTTTTTCCAACAGTATCCACTGATCTACGAACAACCGTAAAACACACCGAGCAAAGATAACTTTTAAACTCTCCCCTCACTATCAGACATATTCAGTTACGACAACTGGAGATATTTCTTCATCACGTTGACGAGATGGATGGGACTGAAGGGCTTGGTCAAATAATCATTCGCTCCAGCAGCTAAACACTGCTCTTTATCCTTCGACATAGCTAAAGCCGTTACCGCCAGGATAGGAATGCGCTTGTCTTGCTCCTGCAATCGAATTTGGCGAATCGCTTCTAGCCCATTCATCTCTGGCATTTGAATATCCATCAAAATCAAGTTAAAGGACTGCGTCTGGGTGAGATTAATCGCTTGCAAACCATTGTGGGCAACTACAATATTAAACCCTTTCAATTCTAAATAGGCTTTTAGCGTCTCAATATTATCCAGGTTATCGTCTACCAGTAGAACGACAGGTTTCTCTGCTATATTCATTGTTTCTACAGGTAAGAATTCTGAAGCAATTTGGATAACAGCAGCGGTGCGATCGAGAGACTTGTCTGAGTTGGGCGGGTTGACGTGTTTCCAGGGAAGCACCACTGTAAATTGGCTGCCCTGACCGACAGTGCTGCGAACCGTCACGGAGCCTTTGTGTAGCTCGATAATGCGTCGGACTAAGGCTAAACCTAACCCCGTACCAGCATAACGCCGAGACAAATTGCTATCGATTTGAACAAACGGCTGAAACAGCTTGCTAATGTTTTCTGGAGCAATCCCAATGCCAGTATCGATCGCGCTGAAGCTCAATGTTTGTTCTGTTGTATTGCCTTGCACTTTTAATATGACAGCACCACCGTTGGGTGTAAACTTGACGGCATTGGTAAGCAGGTTGATTAATACCTGCCGGATAAGTCGTTCGTCTAACTCGATGTAAGTCAGATTGGGAGACAGTTCAAGGGTAAAACTAATTTGCTTTTTGAAGGCTTGCTGTTGGATAAAAGGAATTGTGCTTCGACAAAGTTGCTGAACTGAAACGGGTATCATTTGTAAATCTAGCTTGCCGGATTCGATTTTGGCTAGATCGAGAATGTCATTAATTAGCTCTAATAAATGCTGACCATTGGTTTGAATTGTGGTTAAAGCGTGGTGTTGTTGCTCGGTTAAATTGCCATAGGTTCTTTCTTGCAAGACTTCAGACAGTCCCAGGATGGAGTTCAGAGGGGTACGAAGTTCGTGGCTCATGTTTGCCAGAAATTCGTCTTTGAGGCGGGTCGCTCGTGCGAGTTCCGCATTGGCAATAGTCAGTCGTTCATTAATCTTCCGAAGTTTTTCCTCAGTCTGTTTGATTTCTGTGACATCAAAAATAATGCCAACAATATGCAACGCTTGCCCAATGTCGTCGGTTACGGTACTGCCTTGCTCGAGCAAATATCGTTTTTCTTGGGTTGCGGGGATTTGAATGCAATATTCGACCTGAAAGGGCTGTTGATTGACGATCGCGGCTTGAATTACTTCGATAACGCGATCGCGGTCTTCTGGCACAATCAGCGAGTTGGCTGGGCAGAGAGTGCCTTGATTGGCGATATCTATCGGGTCAAGCTGGAATAACGTCGTTAAGCGATCGTTAAAAAAGACAAATGTATTATTTTGAGCGGGATACAGCTTGTAGACAATTCCCGGTAGGTTTTCAGCCAGGGTGCGATAGGAAAGCTCGCTTGCTTGCAGATCGATCTCAGTTTGCTTGCGGTGGCTGATATCTCGGATCGCGGCTAGAAAGGCTTTATGATCCTGCCAGGTAATTTCCTCAACGCGCACTTCAACTGTAGTCACCCTGCCAGTGGGATGCGGAATCTCCATTTCAAACGTCTTTTGGAGCGTGATGGAAATTCCCAAATCTGCACCCTGGTAGTCTGCCTTTTGGCAATTGAAAATTCGATCGGCAGCCGGATTGCTGAAAAGAATCTGTCCTTGGGAATTTAGAATCAAGATGCCATCAACTGTCTTAGAAATGATTTTTTTGAGGCGCTTTTCGCTGTTTTGGAGTTGTTGCTCAATATGCTTGCGATCGCTAATGTCTTCCACCACCGCCAAGTCACCAATGAGTGTACCCGCAGCATTATACAGCATTGATACTGTAAGACTAACCCATTGTAGCCGACGATCTTTGCGGATATAGCGGATTTCAGGGGTTATCGATGCCAACTCACCGTGATGTAAATGAGCCAACTCACCTTGGATTACTTCCAGATCTTCTAGATGGATCAAGTCTTGCCAAGACATATCCAGTAGCTCAGATTGAGTATAGCCAGTCAGTTCACAAAAGCGTTGATTGACTTGGATATAGCGTCCTGATGGGTGACATTGGCTAATGCCGACAGCTGCCTGTTCAAACAAAGACCGATAGCGCACTTCACTCTCACTCAATGCTGCTGTGCGTCGAGCAATTCTGGCTTCTAGCTCCTGGTTAAGCTCTTGTAGTGCCAGTTCTGCCTGTTTGCGATCTTGAATATCTTGAATTACACCAATGCAATAATTTACGGTTTTATCTGCATCACGGACTGAAGCCACTGTAATGTTGTACCAGCGTAACTCTCCGTTTTTGTGAAGCACACATTTTTCCAGCGAAAAGGAATCAATCTTTTTGGCGAAAAGCTGTTGCCAATAGTTTAAATAGAGCTTTAAATCATCTGGTCTGGGTATGAGGCTCTGGAAGTTTAGCTCCAGCATTTCTGCTTCCGTATAGCCTAATTGGTCGCAAATACGGCGATTAACCTGCAAAAATCGACCGGCCACATCCATTTCCACAATTCCCACTGCTGCCTGCTCAAACACAGCACGGAAACGGGCTTCGCTTTGTTTCCGTGCCAGTTCTGTGCGTTTAAAGTCATCAATATCGGTAATTGTGCCGACCCAACCTGTAATTTCTCCTGCTAGGTTTTGGATTGGCACTCCGCGCGCCAGAAACCAGCTGTATAGTCCCTGATGATGACGGACACGATATTCGATCTCAAATAACTTGCCCGTTGTGACGGCTTCTCCCCATTCCTGGAGGGTGCGATCGCGCTCATCGGGATGAATCGCTGCTGCTCCGCCCAATCCCATTGCCTCAGCTTGACTTTGCCCCGTGTAGTCATACCAGCGTTGGTTAAAGTAGTTAACGGCACCTGTTTCATCTGTCAACCAGACCATCTGGGGCATTGCTTCTGCCAGGTCGCGGTAGCGTTGTTCGCTTTCTCGCAGAGCTTGTTCAGAGTATTTGCGCTCAGTGATGTCAGTGATAGTTCCTATATAGCCAATTACGTTGCCAGCGGTATCAGTTTCAACGATCGCCAGACAGATCAGCCAATGCACCTTTCCATCTGGTCTCTGAAAGCGACACTCCATTAAAAAGGGAGTCTGGGACTGGGTAGCTATTTGCCAGTTGAGAAAGACCCAATCGCGGTTTTCGGGGTGCAATGCTCGTGCCCACCCCGTGCCCATTGCCTCCTTGAAGGACAGCCCTGCTAGTTGACACCAGCGGGAATTGACATATTTACAGTCTCCGCTCGGATCGGTGTGGAAAATGCCAACTGGTGATAGTTCAGCCAAGTTTAGATAACGCCGTTCGCTTGCTTGAAGCGCTAGCTCGGCTTGTTTGCGATCGCTTATATCTGTGAAGATGCCAAACCAAATAATACTGCCATCTTTTTCCTGAGAGGGAATAGAATGTCCTGAAATCCACTTCAAGATGCCGCTAGGAGTTCTGATGCGAAACTCCATCTCCCATGCTTCGAGCGTTGCAGCCGAGCGATCGATGGAAGCGTCGATTTGTTCTATATCTTCTGGCAAAATAATATCCCACACGATTTGCATATCGTTGAGGATTTCCTCTGGCGTATATTCATACAAATCGACACTACCTTCGCTCATAAAGATGAAGCTCTTTGACCCATCCGGCAAGCGGCGATATTTATAGACGGCTCCAGGCACCATATTAGTAAGTTGACGCAGTATTTGCTCACTTGTTTGCAGAGCAACTTCGGTTTGTTTTTGTTCGGTGATGTCTGTATTGGTGCCAAACCAGCGTAACACTCTACCCTGTTCATCTCGGATGGGAATAGCACGAGAGAGAAACCAGTGGTACTGCCCATCTCGACCGCGTAAGGGAAAGGTATCTTCCCAGATTTCGCCTGTTTCAAAGCAGTGGCTAATTTTCTTCACTACCCCATCGACATGATCGGGGTGATGTACCTGCTGCCATCCCCAGCCCTGCATTTCTGCCAGTGTGGTGCCTGTGTAGTCAAACCAGCGCTGGTTATACCATTCAATCCAGCCATGTTCGTCAGTTATCCAAGCAAACTGAGAAATGTTGTCTGCCAGGGTACGGAACCGGGCTTCACTTTCCCTCAGTTTTTGTTGTGCCTGGACAAGTTCGGTTATGTCCATCACGGATACGCCAACGCCGATCACTTCCCCATTGGGTAAACAAACGGGATAGTGATTGGAGATTGCGCTACGAAATGCACCCGGCCTGACCTCACCGCTAAACTCCAGATTCAGAACTGGCACTTGGGTTTCCATAATCTGGAGCAGCATGGGAGCAAACTGAGATGCCATTTCCGGCAAAACTTCCCATAAGGTGCGTCCCAAATGCTCACTTAATGGCAGGTCATTCATTTTGGCTAATGCCTCGTTGCCATAGATGTAGCGCAGTTCCCGATCGAACAGAGTTAGCCCAACTGGAGATGCTGCGATAAATGCCTGAAGCAGAGCTTCGCTGCGCTGGCGTTCTAGCTCGGCTTGTTTGCGTAAGCGAAGCTCGTCGTAGACATCGCTAATATCAATTAGAATGCCGTGCCAGATAATGCTACCATCTGCTTCTCGGGAGGGGATGGAATGACCGGAAACCCATTTTAAGACCCCGCTAGCAGTTATCAGGCGAAACTCCGCCGTCCAAGGGGTGAGCATTGCAGCAGATTGGTCAATCAAATCCCGCACCCTCTCTCCATCCTCTGGAACGATCAGAAGCCAAAGCACTTGGGAGTCGTTGAGGATTTCCTCTGGGGTGCGATCGCAAAGCTTGATAATACCTTGGCTAATAAATCGAAAACTTTTCGTTCCATCCACAGAACGGCAATAGGTATAAACCACTCCAGGAACTGTATTGACTACCTGGCGCAAGGTTTCTTCACTAGCTTGTAGAGCAGTTGCCATTGCTTTCCGTTCTGTGATATCTGCGATCGCTCCCACCATGCGAATCGGCTTGCCAGTTTGATCGCGGATTGCCTCTCCACGAGAACGACACCAAATATACTCACCTGATTGCTTACGTCTGCGAAATTCTACTTCATAGGGCAGATGGTCTTCTAGGTGGCCTTTCAAGGTTAATTGCATCAGATCGAGATCGTCGGGATGGATCTCTTCACTAAGCACCTCATAGGCAAACTTGCAGGCGTTTTTGGCTGGGGGTGGGTAGCCTAAAATTTCCCAATAGCGATCGCTGGCAATGACGCGATCGCTGACAATATCCCAATCCCACACTCCTTCGCCGATACCCCGAATGGCGAGTTGATAGCGTTCTTTGACTGCGCTTAATTCCAGCTCCAGTTTTTTTTGCTCAGTAATATCGATGTTGACCCCAGCAAGACGGTAAATCTCTCCGGCTTCGTTGCGAATCGGAAAGCTGCGGTTCCAGAGCCAGCGAATAGAGTTATCGGGACGGATAATCCGATAGGCAAAGGAGCAAACCTCTTTCCCTTCACATGCTTGCTGGTTAAACGTGACTACGCCATCGCGATCGTCTGGATGAATAAAATCGAGCCAAACTTGAGGATTATCATAGGTTTGCTGCAACGGAGTTTGGTAAAGATATTCCCAGGCTGGGCTGGTATAAATCATCTGCTTACCATCAAGGGATTTGAGAAAAAACACATCCTGACTGTTGTCAAAAATTTGGCGGAGTTGAGCTTCGCTTTCCCTGAGGGCAGTTTCTAGCTGCGTGCGTTCGGCTTCTAACCTTTTCCTCTCGTTAATATCAGTGACATACCCGATAATCTGAGTTAAGTTACCCTTGGCATTTGCAAAAAACTGTGCCTGAGCTTCAATCCAGATGTAATGGCCAGCCTGATGTTGCCACCGATATTGCAAGTAAAGATGTCCCTGATGTTCAAAATACTCTGCGGCTGCCGTTTGCACCCGCTTCTCATCCTCTGGATGAATGCTGGCAAACCAATCGGCTGATGTCTGGGGCATTTCAGAGGCGCTATAGCCAAACACCTGCTCGGCATTGATGCCCCACGTCATGCGATCGGAGGATGTATCCCATTCATACAGCACTTGCTTAGTGGCTAGCTGGGCAGCATGATGGCGGTTTTGCCACTCTAGCAAGACGTTGATATAGGCGGCTTGTCTAGCTTCAGCTTGCTTCTTTTGGGTGATATTGCGTGCCATGCACAAAAACGACGTGACGGTTCCATCCATGTCATATTCTGGAACGACACGGGTTTGAAACCAGATGGAGCGCGAGTAAAGGCAAAGTTGATATTCAATCGTTTGTTCTTGGCGGGTTGCTGCTACTCGTTGAGTGAGAGTTTGCCACTCAGCAAAGTGTTCTGGGGCAAAGGTGGCAGCGAGCAGTGGTTGACCAATCAGCGCTTCAGGCGCGTAGCCCAACTCCACCTCAACAGCGGCGTTGAGATAAAGGTAGTGTAAGTCTCGATCGAGCCGAAAAATCACGTCAGGGGAACGATCTAGCAATGCGGTAAGCTCTTGTTGCTGTTGCTGGAATCGGGTCGCCGTTTCGCTGTGTTGAATGGCGATCGCCACCTGAATGGCAAGTTGTTCTAAAAACGTGACCTCAGCCGGTTGCCAATCACGGGGCATAGCCGATTCACTGGCGCTAAGAAGTCCCCAAAATTGGTTGTTAACGATCGCCGGCACTAGAATTTTGGCTCTAATCTGCAAATGCTCCAATAACTCAACATGGCAGGGGGTCATCCCTGCCGTATAGATATCGGGAACTACTAGCACTCGTCCTTGGCCATATCGATCTGCCCAATCTGAAGCAAAGCAAGGGTCGTAAATCGCTTCACTGACAAAGGAGCGTTGACCGGCGGCGAAGGACTCTGCTACTACCTGGAACTGCCCATTTTCCAAAAAGTGATAGATCGACACGCGATCGCAGCCCAAAAACTGCCGCACTTCAGACACCGTGGCATCAAGTGTTTCCGCCAAACTCAGCGAAGCCCGAATCCGCGTTGAGACTGCCATTAAAAGCTGCGATCGCTCTGTCTGAAGTTTCAAAGCGGCGATTGATAAAGAGGCAAGGGAGCAGGGAGCAGGGAGCAGGGGAGAAGGTTCAGATGGGGATTCGACCCCACCTGAACGAGAACCACTTAACAGAAGTGGGGGACTCAGACCCATGTTCCGCTCCGCTCCACCGCAGGGGGAAGGGGTCATTTCCCCCTGCTCCCTGCCCCCTTCCCCCTGCCTCTTCGTTGATGCATCATCTGGCCGATCGGGTTCTACAGGTTGCAGCAAACGGCATAAACTTTCGTAGGTCAGCAGCCCTAGTAACTGCCCATTGTCGTCTAATATCGGCAAGTGCTGAATCTGGTGTTTTCTTAAGAGGCTTAGGGCAACCTCAGGGTTAGTTAACTCAGATTGCTGTAAGGCGATCGCTGGTGGTTCAATCACCTCTGCTAAAGTGACTCCAGCGAGCGATCGCCCACTGGCAACCAAACGTGTCACCACTCGTTCGCTGAACAGTCCCACCAGTTGGTTTTCACTGACTACAGCTAAACAGCCTGTGCAGTCGTTAGCGCCTATACCGGGATCAAAGTTGCCAGAACTGGAATTCAAAAGTGCGATCGCCTCTGTCACCAGCACATCTGGCGTAACTGTGATGGGCGGCGGTGCGATCATGTTTTCTAGGGCAAGCCTTAGCAGAAATGAGTGGGGCAAGAACATAACCTTTCCAGCCGCAATAGTGGGATCAAAAACATTGGGTTATTCAGGGTAAAACCAGAACACCACCCAGAGATTGTTGTAACAATTCAGTCTAACCTAAGTAGAAAGGTGCAAAAAAACCGAAGTATGTAACGAAAAGTAAACTTGACTGAAACTTTTTTGCCTTCTGCCTTCTGCTTTCTGCCTTGTCTCAACGATAAATATTCACGCCTACCTACTTATTCTCCAAAAGCACTTTCTTGACTTATACTGAAAACATCTAATTGCTTGACGTTTGCTTAGGCAAACAAAACCTTGCTTATTAATTTTTTACCGGGTTTAAAAGTCAAGCTACAACCTGTTTTTAGTATAGGACAATTTATTTCTCAGGTTGCTTTTGGGTGAGCTTTTCAGTACTTCTACGAAAACAGTATTTAGCATCTAGTAATTTCCCCATTGCTAGTAAAACTTTCTCTTGATGCACTTAAGTAAACAAGGCAGCAAAAGCAAAATCCATCAGACATTAAGGGATTACTCTCTTTTACAAGCAATCTTCTGGGCCTAATTTTAAAGAGTAGAGTTTTAAATTCAACTCCACTCTCATTGTTCAGGCTTTAATTATGACGGCAACCTACGATATTCGCCTCGTAATCCTTTCATTCTGCATTTCTATCTTTGCTGCTTATACAGCACTCAACCTAGCAGGACGAATCATGGCAGTTCGTAATCTGGCACGTCTTTTTTGGCTTGCTGGAGGTGCGGCTGCAATGGGCATTGGAATTTGGTCAATGCACTTTATTGCTATGCTGGCTTACCAACTTCCTACAGCAGTTTTTTACGATCTGCCCGTTGTACTTTTGTCCCTGATGTTAGCGATCGTCGCATCAGGAGGGGCATTGTTTATTACCAGTTACCGAGAGACAACCTTCAATCTAGTCATGGGTGGAATTGTTCTGGGAAGTGGAGTTGGCGCAATGCACTACACCGGTATGGCAGCCATGAGACTTGAGGGAACGGCTCACTATAATTTGCTACTTATTATTGCCTCGATCGTCTTTGCCCTATGTGCTTCTATCATCGCTCTCTGGCTGACATTCCGAGTTAAAGGAGAAGCAAATCCAATCGGCAAATTGCGAAAAATCAGTAGTAGCGTCATTATGGGGGCTGCAATCTGCGGAATGCACTATACGGCAATGAATGCTGTCTGCTTTCATCCAACGGCTGAGACATCGATCAAGAGTTCTAGCAACCTAATAGATGTATCTAGTCTGGCTATTGCAATTGGTGCTGCAACAATAGTTATTTTAATCCTGGCTTTAATTGCCTCATTTATCACCCAACAAATCAGCATCAAACTGGCAATCAAAGCTAAAGCACTAGAGAAAATAGAGAAAAGCGAAGAACGATTTCGCTCTCTGTTCCAAAATGTTTCTAATATCATTGCCACACTTGAAGGCAATGGACAAGTTACCTATGTCAGTTCCTCTATCACCAACATCCTTGGATGCAGGCCAGAGGATTGGATGGCAGAAAATCTTGCGAAACTGGTGCATCCTGACGACCAATTAGTAGCTGAAAATCTCTTCAGCTATACCTTTGACAATCCAGCCCTTGATGTGACGGCAGAATTCCGTTTGCGTCATGTAGATGGCTGCTGGCGAGACTTTGAGGTAATTGTCAAAAACCTTTTAGATGACCCCAATGTAGCGGGCATTGTGCTTACGTGTCGAGATATCACCGAGCGAAAACAAGCAGAAGCCGATATGCGTAAAGCACTGGAGAAAGAGCGAGAACTAAATGAATTGAAGTCGCGCTTTATCTCAATGGCTTCTCACGAGTTTCGTACCCCCCTAGCGGTTGTGTCGTCTTCCATTGGTATCCTAGAAGATTATGGACACCGCCTCAATCCAGCCCAAAGCCAAAAGCAATTTCAGCATGTCCAAAAGTCAATCAATCGCATCACCCAACTACTAGACGATGTGTTGATGATTAACCAAGCAGACCTTAACGGGCTGGAGTTTAACCCAGCACCCGTCAATATCTTGCAATTTTGTCACAATTTAGTGGAGGAAATCCAGATCAGCGCTCCTCAACACATAATTAATCTGTCTATTATCGATGAGCGTAAATCAGTTAGTCGTAGCTGGTTCTATCTGACTTTGTGTTTGGCTCTGAAAATAGCGAAGCATTCGAGTCAAGCTCTCCGCGCTCCTGGGCTAATCTTTAATCCGTATGCTCCGCTCTCTAAAGATCCGCTACTTCGACATAAAATCCGTCAGCATCAGAATCGTAATAACCCTCAACTGGATGAGAAATTACTCCAAAGAATTCTGTCTAACTTGCTAACGAATGCAGTCAAGTATTCCGAGACAGGAAGCACAATCTACTTCAAATTGGTTTTGCAATCAGAAAGCGTTGCCTTTCAAATTCAAGATCGAGGCATTGGCATTCCCGTTGAAGACCAAGCCCTTTTATTTGAGTCGTTTCACCGCGCCAAGAATGTAGGACGCATTCCCGGTACTGGTTTAGGGCTGGCGATCGTCCGCAAATGTGTCGATATACATGGTGGTGAAATCAAGGTAGATAGTCATGTAGGAATTGGCACAACCTTCACGGTTACGCTTCCCCTGAAGCAAACCAGAAAGAGTTATGAAACTGAGAACGAATCGATCAAAGACCTTGTTTTAGCAGCATAAGGAGAAATAATCGTGCAATCTACTATAAAAAAGATTCTAGTTGTGGAAGATGAACCTCAAGTTCGGGAGAATATTGTCTCAATTTTGGGGTTTGAAGGGTTTTATCGAACTGCGGCTGAGAATGGCTTGATTGGCTTACAAAGAGCAAAAGAAGAGATGCCAGATTTGATTATTTGCGATGTCATGATGCCTGAATTGAATGGCTATGAGTTTATCGAATCGCTCCGTCAAGACCCGCAAATGGCAAGCATTCCCGTCATTTTTCTCACCGCCAAAGCCGATAGAACTGACTTCCGGCAGGGAATGGAATTGGGTGCAGATGACTATCTAACCAAACCCTTCACTCCCGCTGAACTCCGGCGAGCAATTGAGGTTCAGTTCAAAAAGCAAACGATCATTGCTCAAAAGAATCAGGTGAAATTTCAGCAGCTTTGCAACACGATTACAGTGTCATTACCCCATGAACTGCATACGCCTTTGCAAAGTATTATTGCATTGCCACAGTTATTAATGGAAGAATGGGACTCTACACCGGATGCTGAGAAATTAGAAATGGTGGAGACAGTTTATACATCTGGCAAACGGCTTTATGGCTTGACCCAAAACTTTTTGCTCTATGCCAAACTGGAAGTAACCATATCCGATGCAGAAAAAGTTGCTGGTATCCGAGAATATGCGCCTCATACCTTTATTAAAATGATGGTTGAAGAGACTGCATATCAAGAAGCCGAGAATGCACAGCGAACACTAGATTTAGAGATCGATCTACAAGATGAAGCTGTACAGATTTCATCTGCCAGTCTCAAGAAAGTTATCCAAGAATTGATTAACAATGCTTTCAAATTTTCTCAGCCTGGTTCTAAAGTCAGTGTCATTGGCGTGCCGAGCAATAACCTTTATTCGCTCTATGTGATCGATCACGGTCGTGGTATGACCTCTGAGCAAATTGCGAATGTAGGTGCTTATATACAGTTTAATCATAAGTTGTATGAACAGAATGGTGCTGGGTTAGGGCTAATTACTTCTAAGCGCTTAATTGAATTGTATGGAGGAGAGTTCACTATCGAGAGTATACCTGGCAAACAGACTATTGTTCGGATTGCATTGCCAATGCCAGTCACTTCTCAAGATGATGAGCTAGGCAAAAATTGAATCACATTCAAGAAGTTGAGAAGAGGCTTCAAGATGCTAAATTTACTTCATCCCCTTTTGAATTCAAACGGCTTTATTCCACATGGACATTGCTATCTTTGGAAACCAGCATTGGTGTGGCTGCATATACTTTCTGATAGTGTAATTGCATTGTCCTACTTCTCTATCCCCTGCTTGCTTGTCTACTTTGTCTCTAAACGACGCGATATTCCATTTAACTGGATATTTCTGATGTTTGGTGCTTTCATTATTGCCTGTGGCACCGGACACCTGATGGATATCTGGACATTATGGTATCCGACTTACTGGTTGTCAGGTTTAGTCAAAGCCTTGACAGCCCTTATTTCAATGTATACAGCTTTGGAACTCATTCCTCTGATTCCTAAGGCGCTAGCGTTACCTAGTCCGGCTCAGTTAGAAGCAGCAAACCGAGATCTGGAACAAGCTCTCAAACAGTTGCAGCAGGCACAATCTCAACTGATTCAAACTGAGATTAAACTGGCTAAAACCGAGATATTACAGCAAAGCGAAGAGCGATTTCGCTCGTTGCTACAAAATGCATCGAATATCATCGCCACCTTAGGAGCGGGTGGACGAGTCGTTTATGTTAGCCCTTCTTTGACACATATTCTGGGGTATCAGCCAGAAAGTTGGATTGCGAAAAATCTTCCTGAGTTAGTCCACCCAGACGATGGTCTTTATGCAGAAGCTCTGCTTTGTCAAGCCTTTGATAATCCATCTCAAAAAACAATAGTAGAATTTCGTTTGCATCATGCGGATGGTTCCTGGCATGACTTTGAGGCGATCGCTAAAAACCTCCTAGATGAGCCAAATGTAGCGGGTATTGTGATCACCTGTCGAGATATCACCGAGCGAAAACAAGCAGAAGCTGATGTCCGTAAAGCACTGGAGAAAGAACGAGAACTAAATGAATTAAAGTCGCGCTTTATCTCAATGGCATCTCACGAGTTTCGTACCCCTCTGGCGGTCGTATCTTCTTCTATTGGTATCTTGGAAGATTATGGAGATCGCCTCAATGCAGCCCAAAGCCAAAAGCAGTTTCAACATGTCCAAAAGTCGATCAATCATATCACCCAATTACTAGACGATGTGTTGATGATTAACCGAGTAGAAGGTGGGAAACTCGAATTCATGCCAACTCCAATCAATGTCATGCAGTTTTGCCATAGTCTAGTGGAAGAAATACAACTCAGTGCCCCTTGCCATCAGATTACGCTGTTTATTACCGATGAACGGGACGCAGCCAGCAAAAGTCATGCTCAACTCGACAAGAAGTTACTCCAATCTATTTTGACTAACTTGTTGTCTAATGCTGTCAAGTATTCGTTTGCAGGAAGCATAATTGACTTCAACCTGATTTGTCAAAATGAAAAGACGATCTTTAAAATTCAAGATAAAGGTATTGGGATTCCCGATGACGATCGAGACCACTTGTTTAAGACTTTTCATCGGGCTAAGAATGTAGGGAATATTCCCGGAACAGGGTTAGGACTTTCGATCGTCAAGAGATGTATTGACCTGCATGGTGGTGAAATACAGGTACATAGTCAAGTAAATATGGGTACAACCTTCACGATTACAATCCCTACAAATCAAATGGAACTCATAGCTGGCAAACCACTGCTCCCGTCGTTACTGTACTCACATTGAGGGCTAGCTATCTAACCCTTTTTTGTCAGAGGTGATTCGTAAAGAAAATCTAAATGTTGATTGGGGTTCTCGTCACGCCCAGCAAATGCCTCAGAACGATTAGGGGCGGTGGTTGTGCTGAATGAAGCAAAAGAGAAGTTGTGCAAATTAGAAGTGATCTGGGTAGATAGGGGTATTCTGGCAAAAACTTTGCCAATGCTGTTGGGCAGGTCTGTGGTGAGCGGGTGCGGGTGGAAGTGATTAAACGAACCTCTGAAGACGTTTGAGCAGTTGCCCAAGCGGTGGATTGTTGAGCGAACCAATGGAAAAGCTGAATCGATTTCGGTGGTTAAGTAAAGATTATGAGGTGTATTCAGAGGCAGGGCTATTTTATTCTAAATGTAGACGCGATATGGTAAGGTGCAGCGCCAGTTATACTTCAAGCATCTATTATCGTGTCTGAAATCGAAATCATCAAAGCTTTTGCAGGTCTAGAAGACCCCCGTTGCCGCGCCGGACAGAGACATAATCTACCATTATCTTTGGCACTTTTCACATTGGTAGGCGCAGCCCGCCGTAGGCATCGCAGTAGGGAACAAAAGATTTTTAGCAATTGGGTGTCGGATTGGTATGTTCGAGATGAAACTTATTCCAAGGCTTTAGCTGAGGTAGTGAATTTTCACGCACAGATACCATTTGCTGCTTATTGGGGTGATGGCACAACATCTTTAACTGAAAAATCAACGGTTTACAGCAATTTTCAGGTAAATAGACCACAGTGGTTGAACCAACCGAAGGCATCATCTTCGGTAATATAATTTACAGCCTCT
>NZ_JABXKK010000096.1 GCF_017115045.1 Nostoc sp. NMS8
ACGACCCTTATTTATGAATTCACTATTTTGTTATTCTGTCAATGCGTAAGTCCTAGTGTCTATTACTCCTAACTTACCTAAAGCTTTCTAGTTGGGAGTTTTCTTTTTTCGGCCTAGCGTTTTTTAGTAAAAACTGGAATTTATGGATGTCAAAAATGAATAAAAAAGTCCAACGTCAAGAAGTAGTTTATTCTGCAACATCTTTTGCATCTGGTGTTCACGGTGCTGTAGAAGCTCAACAAAACGCAGCAGCAACCGATGCCATACAGCAGGGGATGGATTTGTTCAGAATTGCTGCTGAAAAACTGGGAGCAGTTGATCCTAAGATTTCACAAGGTAATCTATTTGAATATATAGAAGCTGCTAAATTTAATGCAGATGCTGCTTTAAACAATTCTCCACTCAAGGCAGTTGTAACAGCGGCTGAGGGTAAACCTCACGCTGTTGCTGATATTTTGATTAAGAAGGGTGATCTCGTTATTGAGGAAGTTCAAGCTAAGTCTATGGACAAAGCTAGTCACCTAACTCATGCTGTCAGCAATCAAAAGTATCAGGGAATGCAGAAACTAGTGCCTGATGGTAATGCTGAAAAAGTAAAGCAACTAGCTGAAAAACGTTCGCAATCAGGAACTCTCAAAGCAGAGGAATATGCAGATACAGCTAAAAATACTACGGATAGACTCAAAGCAGGGAAAATCCAATCTGATGGGACATCTTATAAGGAAAATCTTTGGGCTGCTGAAAATCCTGATATCTACGCAGCTATCACCGAAGCAAAGTATGTTGCTAAGGAAGCAGCCGTTACAGGAGCTAATGCAGCAGTTGCAGGATTCATAGTTGGTGGAGTAATTTCAGTAGTTAAAAACAGCATAACTGTTTTTAAAGGCGAAAATACTGTCGAAGACGCAATTGTTTCCACTGTTAAAGATGCAGGTAAATCTGGCGTGCGTAGTGCTACTACAGGTATAGGAGGTACGCTAATCAGGTATGGAGCTACTAAGCTAGGTGTTAAAGCATTAGCCAAATCTAATGTTGCAGTTACGGTCGCTGCTGGTGTTATTGATGTTGGTGCTTCAGTCTACAGCTTTGCAAAAGGAGAAATTACAACTGAGGAGTTAATAGAAAGAGTTGGTCAGACTGGAACCTGCACTACATATAGTCTGTATGCAGGCACAGCAGCAGGAGCTATTTTTGGCCCTGTTGGTGCAATAGTTGGAAGTATAGCAGGGTATCTTATTGCTGCGAGTATCTATCAATCTGCTGCCACTATTTTCAAACAGGCTCGTTTGGCAGAGGAAGAAGCTGAACAAGTAGAGGCTATCTGCGAAGCAGCTTGTAAAGTTATGGCAGAACAACAGGCAGAGTTTGAGCATCTTTTTGAAGCAAACTTTCAGGCTCGTTGTGTAGAATTTGATGCTTGCTTTACTGCAATAGATGCAGGATTAACCTCTAATAAGCCAGAGTTAACAACTCTAGCTCTTGCAAACTTTGCCGAACTTTTTGGCAAAAAACTACAATTTGAAAACTTTCAAGAGTTTGATGACTTTATGATTAATTCAGATGAACCTCTAATTCTTTAAATTTTTACTTTATCTAAAAACGGAGAGGGGGAGATTCGAACTCCCGGAGGTTTTAGCCTCATCCGATTTCAAGTCGGACGCAATCGACCACTCTGCCACCTCTCCAGTAAATCTGTCAAACTTGTGCTTATCCTAGTTTCAGACGCTATTCAGGCGGTTTTGTTGATTAGCACTAAACTTGACAGATAATACTATACCCTATTATCCACGCAGATTGCACTACTGGATGCGAATGTCTACGACACAATACGCGATCGCTCGTACAAAATTTCCCCCTTAGCCACCTGAAAGTCATTCCCCACCCAAACTAGGGAAACTTGCGAAACCACACCCGCCTCTAGGGTGACAATGGAAAAATTACGCAACTTCTCGCCGTCATTTTCCACAATCCTGGGGACACTAGCCGCATTTAAGTAAATTGTCCCCTCTGGACTTCTAAAGATGGGTTTGCGCTGCACCTTCTTGGTATGGCGTAAATCTCGGTGCATGTGACCAAATGTCACCAGAGGAATGGTTTTACCAGCAGTCAAGGCATGAGAAATCGCCTCGCCAAAATCTGGATCGCCAAAATCGCCGCCAATTGGATGCCAATCTTTCCCGCAGGGGTCTTCGGGGCGATCGCCTAACCCACTAGGCCCATTGTGACCCAAAAATATAATTGTCTCGTAAGCGGCGCTTTTAACTGCTTTCCCGATGCGATCGGCGGATTCTTCCAAACTCGTCACACCGTAACGTTCTTTACAGATTTCCGCGAATTTCCACTCTGGGCCACCCCAGGTAAAGGGACGACCCCCCACTACAGTTAAATTCCAAGCGGGAAAATCCAACTTACCGTAACCGACATGGGACGAACCTAATAAATCGAGTTGTTCCTGTACCCAGTCTTCCTTAGAGCGGTCATAAGGAGCCTTTTTGCGTCCCCATTCTGTGGCCGTGTACCAGGCATCGTGGTTGCCCATCACGGCTGCTTTGGGAATATCGAGAGATGCGATCGCTCTGACCACTTCCACCGATTCATTGCCAAAATCCCCGACGAACAGCACTAAGTCAACACCCAAATGCTTGAGTGCAACGCCATCTTCCACTTCCCATTGGTCGTGAATATCTCCAACTACAGCAATTTTGAGGTTTATCGATTGAGTTTCTTGACTGGTCATGCCACTTTCCTTGCCGTCTATCTCCAGGATATGAAACTCAGCCCGATTTGGACACAACCCCAAAATATCAACCGTCCACTATTTTTGGTAAAAACTACTATAATTGAATCCACAGGACATACATTTGCAACATAAAGCACCCCTAAACTGTGTTTACTACTGCACTAGCTCAACGAGAAAAAACCCAACTGGGTGAACTACCACTAGATTTGTTTGCCGCGATTCAGAGTCTCAAAAAAGAACTCAACGCCGTTATCCTGGCACATTATTATCAAGAGCCAGATATTCAGGATATTGCAGACTTTATTGGGGATTCATTACAACTAGCAAGAGCCGCCGAAAAAACCAATGCGGATGTGATTGTCTTTGCTGGGGTTCACTTCATGGCAGAAACAGCAAAGATCCTTAATCCCGATAAATTAGTACTTTTACCAGATTTGGATGCTGGTTGTTCTTTAGCAGACAGTTGTCCACCAGATGAGTTTGCAGCTTTTAAAGCAGCGCATCCAGATCATCTGGTGGTATCTTACATCAACTGTTCTGCTGATATCAAGGCGATGAGTGATATTATTTGCACCAGTTCCAACGCTGTGAAAATTGTCCAGCAGATACCGAAGGAACAGCCGATTATTTTTGCCCCAGATCGGAATTTAGGGCGGTATGTCATGGAACAGACTGGACGAGATTTGGTGCTATGGCAAGGTAGCTGTGTTGTCCATGAAACCTTTTCAGAAAAGAAAATTGTCCAGTTAAAAATTGCCCATCCTGAAGCAGAGGCGATCGCACATCCAGAATGTGAAAGTAGTGTATTGCGCCACGCCAGTTTTATTGGCTCCACAGCCGCTTTACTCAAGTATTGCCAAAACAGCCCCAGCAAAGAATTTATCGTTGCGACAGAGCCTGGAATCATTCACCAAATGCAAAAACTAGCTCCTGACAAGCACTTCATCCCCGCACCGCCGATGAATAACTGCGCTTGTAACGAATGTCCCTTTATGCGGTTAAATACCCTAGAAAAGCTTTACTGGGCAATGAAAAATCGTACTCCCGAAATTACCATGTCAGAGGATATTCGGCTGGCTGCACTGCGACCAATGCAACGAATGCTGGAGATGAGCGTGTAACCAGTATTTTTTCTCAGATGGTAGAGACGCAGTTTTGTTGCGATCTCTACCCCGAAGTTATTTTTTCTAATTACTTGCTATTTCTAAAAGGTGGTGCTAAGATTTTAAATCGTGAGACAAATCGGGTCGGTGTCCGAGTGGTTAATGGAGACGGACTGTAAATCCGTTGGCTTGCGCCTACGCTGGTTCAAATCCAGCCCGGCCCACCACTTACGAAGTTATAAGTTATAATGACTGGGTTAAGAGCAAAGCTCCCAGCATTGTAGCTTACAACTAAAAAACCCAAATCATATTTTGCCCGTGTGGCTCAGTGGTAGAGCACACCCTTGGTAAGGGTGAGGTCACGAGTTCAATCCTCGTCACGGGCTTTTTAAATTTATAAAACAATCAACCCAAATTCAAAGGTTTCAGCCTTATTAAGAGATATTAGATGTTCAAAAGCTAAGTCTCTTACTTGCATTCGTGGTTATTCTGACTATGATTTTGACTATGAGCTTGTTTTTTGACTATGATTTGACTATGATTTTTATAGAGCAAATTATTTTAATAGTCAAAATTAATGGGCAGAACACAAAAAGCGTCTAAAGGAACAGTAAGTGTTGAATCATTTCAAAGTCGATTACGTCTAAGACTGCCAAGACAACTTTACGAAGGTACACAAAAATATTTGACTCTGAATTTAGCTGATACGCTAGAAAATCGTCAGCTAGCAGAACAGAAAGCACATCAGATAGAGTTAGACATTACATCTGGTAGCTTCGATGAAACACTGGCTAAGTACAAGCCACAGAGACATTTATCTATAGTTACTCCTGGCGAACAGCAGAAGATATTAACAATTTCAGACCTGTGGGATAGGTACATTGATTACAAGCGCCCATCTCTAAAACCTAGAACACTGGATAAACTAGCTGTACTAGAAAAACATATTAAACGCTGTCCATATCAAGATTTGGATGAGGGTATAAAAATCAGACTCGCATTGTTGCAACAAACAACTACCTCACAAGCCAAAGATGTACTTATGTATCTTTCCGCAGCTTGTAAATGGGGAATTAAACAAGGTTTACTAACTTTTAATCCTTTTGAAGGGATGTACAATGAACTTCCCAAACATAAGTGGCAGAATAATTCACAACCTAACGCTTTTAGTGAAGAAGAGAAAGAAAAAATAATTCAGGCTTTTAAAAATCACAAACCATCTAAAGGTATAGGT
Source organism: Nostoc sp. NMS8 (assembly GCF_017115045.1). Taxonomy (GTDB): domain Bacteria; phylum Cyanobacteriota; class Cyanobacteriia; order Cyanobacteriales; family Nostocaceae; genus Nostoc. The sequence goes on from NZ_JABXKK010000096.1 coordinate 5,078, forward strand.
TACAGCTATTACTCACCATTTGTAGAGTTTTTGTTTTTAACAGGATGCCGACCATCAGAAGCTATCGGTTTGCAATGGAAGCATATTACACCTGATTGTTCTCAAATTACCTTTGAAGGCGCATTAGTTCAGGTGGGAAATGGTGAAAGGGTAAGGGTTAATGGCTCCAAGAACAATAAAAAGCGCGTTTTTAACTGTAACCAACGACTACAAGAATTAATTTTAAAAATAAAACCAGAACATATTGAGCCGGAATCTTTAATATTTCCATCACCAGAAGGATTATCAATACATTACAGAAACTTCTCACGTCGAGCTTGGGATAAAATTGTAGACCCATTAGTAGAACGTCAAACCACACCATATTCGTGTCGTGATACTTTCATATCTGAGCAAATTGCTAAAGGTGTTCCTACTGCTATAGTTGCAAAATGGTATGATAATTCAGTGGATGTTATAGAACAAAAATATCTTGATGCTAAACTTTTAGACCAACTTAAACCGCTTTAGTATTCAGAAATTCACCTCCTTACTCAAGCTAAGGTCACGACTTGTTTCCTCATTATGGTGGGTTATTAACTGTCCTTCTACTTTTCCATAAGCTTTCTTCACCCAATACCCTCTGGGTGGCTTTTCTACTCCATAAGTTTTACACCACTTTTCTACAGCCTTATCAGACACGCCAAAATCTCTACCAATTTGTGCAGTTGGCTTTTCCCAAACTAGTTTTTCTAGTTCTTCTTTTGATGGTCTTTCTACTTTTCTAGTATGAATTCTAGAATCTGGGTTAACCTTTCTGGTTGTTAAGTCAACGCCAAACTCCTTGTAGGTTCGCTTAAGTGCTACTTCAGTAAAGTCTGTAAAATCCTCCCACCAGTAAAAAGGATTGGGTGATTTAGGTGGCGTTGTCCTGATACCGCAACCGCCAAACTTGATTGATGGATACACTACTTTGTTTATATCTGGCAAATAAAGACCATAGAAATCAAAGTCATCAGATTTGTACTTTTTCTCATGACAACCATTCTTGTCTGCCCAATTGCTTTTATTTTTCAGTGTGCCATCACAACTGTATTTAGCTTGAATTCTGTAACATTTGCCATCTTTGTAGGCAATCAAATCAAAGGATGCGTGTTCAGTTACTACTGGTACAAAAACCGAATATTCTTTCTTTACTAAATCTGCTATCACTTTAGCAGCTGCTAGATCACCCTTGTCTTTTGTGTGGTGCATTTATATGAACTCTCAAGGCTTTTTGGTAAATTACCATAAAAAGGCTTTTTTAGGGTTCATATTCAGTTAAAACGGGCGCGGCAGGGCTCGAACCTGCGACCAACGGATTAGAAATCCGTGGCTCTATCCACTGAGCTACGCGCCCAAAACAAAATCATGGCTCCCGAAAGAGTCACCTACATTATTATATCGTCTTCACCTACCAAGAAGCAATCAAAAATTGCAGATTTACTACTAGCAAGGCTAAGATGCTAGTCGCTAGTTAGTGCAATCTACACCGAAAACGAAACAGATGGGGTATTGGTTTAGATATATTGTGTTGTCAAGGGGTTATTTGCCCGTTAGCGCTAACGTCCTCTGGGCGGCTACCTTCGGGAAGCATCTGGCGATCGTGAGGCTCATTTTCACAGTATGCTAGGTAATTTCAGCCTTGGCGATACTGCCAAATGCCATTATATATTCCATATTAAGAGTGCCCCTGTGAGGAGTTATTTGCTAGTGCCATGTTTATTCTCAAACGGCAGGATGTTGAAATATCAAGCATTCAGCACCCAAAAAAGGATCAGCAAGTGCCGATTCTCAGTTATCAAGGGCAAACTTTTCGCTTGATTAGTGTTTTCAAAGCTAGTCAAGAAGAAGAAGCTAGAGCCTTATGGAGAGAATTGACGGATAACCGAGGTAAAGCTTGTGTTTTGCTGGAGGAACCGGAACGCTTTAGTGTTTGGGGCAAAATCCGTTTAGAGCAGCTGGATAGTGACACAGGTGGTCATGGCAAAACGGCGATTTTAATCCAAGCCAGTATTTTGCTGTTACAAGGTGTTTCTATCGATATTGAAGAGTTTTTAGGTGCTAGACAAGTTGCATTATTTGAAAAAGATATTGCCGAAGTATTAAAGCAGAAGCAATTTCCCCAAGCGTCTTCTCTAGAAGCGGTTAAATATTTGGTGTCTACTAATCCTTTGCCGGTAGCCAAAATACCTGATTGGCAAGAAAATCATGTAGTTATTCTGTTACAAGAACTGCATCGATTAGGAAAAGCCTATTTTGGCAATGGTAATTTTACCAAACAAGTAATTTATAAGCTAGAAGATATGCCAGAAGCCGAGCGAGCGCTGTTTATCAATTGGCTAAATCAATCGCCACTGGGTAAACTATGGCAGTAGCATGGAAATTTTTTCAGAAATTCCGGCCACTGGCAAATTGCTTTTGGTGTCCGATTGTGTATTGCCTAGCAGACACACTGCTATATATACAGTCCTTTAACTCAAAATACTGCCAGAGTGCATCTACATAAGTCTTGTCCTATGAATAACTCTTACGAGAATTCGTTCCTTTCTAAATCTATTTTCAATACTCAGAACATTGTCTTAGCTAATATTGGCTGGGCTGTACTGGCACTGCTATACTTTTTGTTGTTTAGTGCCAAAGTTCCCGGAGCCGATGGCATAGAAATCCGGGCTGAGTGGTATGTGATTGGCACAAATATTTTTGAAGCTTTAGCTTATTTGGCTGCCAGTATCTTATGCTTGAGGAACTGGCTGAGTCCACAAATCGTCAGTGGCCGGAATGTTTGGCTCTTAATTGGGTTAGGTATGCTTTCCTATTTCGTTGGGGGGATAATTTTCGGCTATACCGAGATAGTTTTAAAAGATGAACCGGATGTGTCTGTAGGCGATATATTTTTTGTACTGACTTATCTATTACTTGGCGCAGGCATGATTTTAGCTGTGGCTTCCAGGCGAATCAATCTGGAAAAATGGCAGTGGCTAATTGTGTTAGCAATTGCAGTATTTGGTAGTTTGTTGGCATGGTGGATTTCTATACAACAGGAAACATCCACGGAACTGCTAGTCGCTATTTTGAACTGGTTTTACGTAGTTAGCGATGTGGTTCTGTTAATTATTGCTACCACTCTGCTGCTAGCCTTTTGGGGAGGAAGAGTTTCCCAGTCTTGGCGAATGATTGCAGCCGCGGCCTTTTCGCTTTACATTGCAGATATGTGGTTTAAATACGCCCAAGGCCCCAATTATCAAAGTGGAGAGATATTAGAAGTATTTTGGGTGTTTAGTGGAGTGTTATTTGGTATGGGCGCTGCCTTAGAATATGACGCATCACTAAGACGAACGCGGCGTACCAGCACAAGAAAACGAGCTTAGTAAGGATTTTTGGTATCTACCGTGAGAAAATTAACAGACTCTGACAAGCAAGAAATTCTGAAGTTATATCGAGAGACTGCCGAAACAACCTCAACTTTGGCAGACCGCTACGGTGTGAGTAACTCGACAATTAGTCGCCTGCTCAAAAGTACTTTGCCAGAGGATGAGTATGAATACTTAGTCTCTTTAAAGCGGGCTGCGAGAACTCCTGAGGGAAGGGCACAGGTTAGCTACGAGCAGTTACCACTGCTGACTGAACCTGAGCCGGAAATAGAAGTTCCACCCATTGAAAGCCCACCTTTGGAAGTGCCAAAGGTTGAGCCACTACCACGTAAGATAATTCGTGTAGAGCAGGAACTTTACTCAGAGGAAACGGCGGAGTCAATTGCCGCTAGTAGACGGGTGCGGCGACGCCCCTCGGCGGCGGAAAAACCGAAACTCCGAGTCACATCTGAGAAATTAGAAACTCCTGAGCCAAAGCCGCCGGAAATAGTCAGCATCTCCATCCCACCTCTAAAGGTTGAACATCCAGGAGCAGCCGTCATCGCGCACATGCTGGGTGAAGATTTGCTAGACGAATCAGAGGATTTGGATGATTTAGATGATGATGATTTAGAGGATGACGACTTTGAGGAAGAAGACTTTGATGATGATGACCTGGATGAAGAAAGACCTTTAGTCACAAAACGCAGACCAGGTGAAGCATCAGTTCAAGTTTTGCCTCTGTCAGTAGCAAATTTGCCGAAAACTTGCTATTTGGTAATTGACCGTTCCTCAGAATTAATTACCCGCCCTCTGAAAGACTTTGGTGATTTGGGGCAAATTCCCAGCCTGGAAACTCAGCAAAGAACTCTGCCGGTGTTTGATAACCATCGTGTCGCCAAGCGTTTTTCTACAAAGCGCGATCGCGTAATTAAAGTTCCAGATAGTAAAATGCTCCATAAGGCTCGTACTCATCTGCAAGCTAAGGGCATCACACGACTGTTAATTGATGGTCAAGTCTATTCTTTGTCTACGGTTTAGGAGTTAGGAGTTAGGAGTTTCATAATTCTTAACTTTTAACTCCTAACTCTAAGTGTAAACAGCCCTTGCAAAACGCTCTGCTAAGTAAATAATGTCTTGTCTACGAGCAATTTGGTTCATCCATTGTTTGGGAATATTTTCTACCCCGTAGTAAATTCCCGCTAATCCACCAGTAACAGCAGCAGTAGTATCGCTATCTCCGCCTAAGTTGACAGCTTTCAGTACCGCTTCAGAATAAGACGAGCTATTTAATAAACACCATAAAGATGACTCCAAGGTGTCAATCACATAGCCACCAGAATTAATCTCTTCTACTGGTACTTTGGCAATCTCACCACTGAAAATTCTGCCAAAATGCGGCTTCTCTAATAAAAACTCCCGCACAGAATAAATTGTTTGGATGTCTTGTAATCCTTGTAAATAAGCTGTTTGCGGGTCAGCCCCTTCTAAGAGCGCCACTGCAATACTAATATAAATGCCGCAGGCCATTTGCGATCGCGCATGAGCATGGGTAATTGCCGAAACATCATGCACCCGCGCCAGCAATTCGCCTAAAGTTAAGTTTCTGTGACAATAAGCCATTGGCAAGATTCTCATTAAAGAACCATTGCCATTACTATTTTCAACCTTACCGCCTGCCTGATGGGGAACAACTCCCTGTTTCAGGCGCATAATTGCTGTGTGGGTAGTTTGACCAATATCAAAGACATCGCCACGGGGAGTCCAGTAAGCCTCCTTGTACCAGCGCCAAAAGGAATTGGCTATGGCATCCAAGGAATACCCCCTACAAAGGCATTCTGCCAAGCAAAAGCTTAAGGAACTATCATCTGACCAAGTTCCTGGTGGTTGATTCCATGTGCCATAACCCAACATCGTTGTCACTGGAGATTTTACTCGTTCAGCACGGCTAGTAAACTCTACTGGCACACCCAACGCATCACCGACACATAAACCCATCAAACCAGACAATGTTTTTGCAGCGGTTAGCATTATTCAATCTCCACAAAAATTGCTCAAAATTAACTTTATAGATTCCCTCTATAACTTGTTGCAACAGATGTTACAGCCTACTTTTTCATCCTCTGTGAAAAGCTCGGCACAAATTTTTTATTAGGGTATTTTGTTTACCAGATACTTACTAAGTTTTAGTTCCAAATATTGTGCCAGTTTTCAAAGCGTCTATTTTGGGAACAAAGAACTCGGACTAAAAGACATTGAATGTAATTATAACAGCTAGTTTATTATTTTCAGAGATAGTTAGCTTGTAAATTATAGGCATCAATAGAAACATTCATTTAACAAAACTTAGAAAAAATTCGGAACATTTTCACACGATTTTCGACTTGAAATGTACAAGTAAAAAATACAAAATTTGGACAAAATTATGAAACGCTTACTCAAGTCTTTCGTGACAATTTCTGCATTGTCTTCCTTAATAGTTGCTCCTTTTGTTCTATCATCTGGTCAAGCTTCTGCTGAAACCAAAAAGGGTACTGATGCTAGTTATGTTGGCGCTGGTGTTGCAGCTGGCGTTACTAGTGGCGGACAAGGTATCAACGACGATGCCACATTTGGCGGTAATGTCACAGGCCGCGCAAAATTAGGAAATACGCCGTTTTCTGCACGCGGTAATGTCCTCTGGAGCGATAAGACAAGTGCTATCATCCCAGAACTTTCTGTGGATGTGCCTATTGCTAATAAAACTAATGCCTATTTAACTGGTGGTTATTCTTTTGTAGAGAAAGATGGCTCACCAACTCCCATAGGTAATAGAGATTCAGTAGTGCTTGGTGCTGGCGTTGAATCGGAAGTTGCTAACAATTTCCTCGTCTACACTAATGCCAAAGTCGGACTTGGTGCTTACCAAAATAGCGATGCTTCTGCTGTTAGCATCAATGGTGGTATTGGCTATCGCTTCAAATAAAAGATTATTGAGTCCTTATTGGCTCTATACTTTACTTAAGTACTCAGGACTCAGCACACAAAACTCATTACTCCTAAAAGCTGGTTTTGTTAAGTGTTAAATCACTGATAAAGCCGGCTTTTGCCGTGGTAAAATTAAAATATTCCTCATTATTCCGGCCGGATTACCGGGGATCAAGTAGCCGAAGGGTGCTGATTCGGCGTCTACGTAATGCTTTATTGAGAATACTATACAAGTCTAATGGTTAAATCTGCTCCTTCCCCCATCGCTAGCCGTAAGCCTTCCAAAGTCGAAGGAATCAAGGAAAATAGTAATTTTTTGCGTGAACCTGTAGCAACTGAGATCCTTCAAGACACTACCCATTTTACTGAAAATGCGGTACAGCTTTTGAAGTATCACGGTTCTTACCAGCAGGATAACCGCGACAACCGCACCAAGGGACAGGAAAAAGATTACCAGTTTATGCTGCGGACAAAAAATCCGGGTGGTTTAGTACCGCCGCAGCTATATCTAGCTTTAGATAAAATTGCTGATGAGTATGGCAACCACACATTACGAGCAACTACCCGTCAAGGTTTCCAACTGCACGGAATTTTAAAGAAGAATCTTAAATCAGCAATTGCTACCATTGTCAAAAACCTGGGTTCGACTTTGGGAGCTTGCGGCGACATTAACCGCAACGTGATGGCACCACCAGCCCCCTTTAAGAATCGTCCAGAGTATCAGTATGCTTGGGAGTATGCCCAGAATATTGCTGACTTGCTGACAGCGCAGACAGGCGCTTATTACGAAATTTGGTTAGATGGGGAAAAGGCAATTAGTGCTGAAGAAGCCCCAGAGGTGAAGGCAGCGCGACAACGCAATGGAAATGGCACAATTATCCATGACAACGAAGAACCGATTTATGGCACGTACTATATGCCCCGCAAGTTTAAAATTTGCGTGACGGTGCCAGGGGATAATTCCGTTGATTTGTATTCCCAAGACCTGACATTGGTAGTAATTACCAATAAGAAGAAGCAATTAGAAGGATTTAATATTTTTGCTGGTGGTGGCTTAGGCAGAACCCACGGTAAAGAAGAAACTTTTGCTAGGTTAGCAGATCCCATTGGTTATGTGGCGAAGGATGACGTTTACGACATAGTAAAAGCGATTGTTGCTACCCAGAGAGATTATGGCGATCGCACCGATCGTCGTCATGCCAGATTAAAATATCTAATCAATGAATGGGGTGTAGATAAATTCCGCGCCCAAGTTGAAGAATATTTTGGTAAACCAGTCGAAGCCTTTAAACCACTACCAGAGTTTAAATATTACGACTTCCTCGGCTGGAATGAACAAGGTGATGGCAAGCTATTCTTAGGAATTTCCATTGAAAATGGTCGAATCAAGGATGAAGGTTCGTTTCAACTGAAAACCGCTTTACGGGAAATTGTCGAGCAATTTAACTTACACATACGTCTGACAGCCAACCACAACCTGATTTTTTACGATATCGAACCAAATAGCAAGGAAGCTATTCAAGACATTCTCAGCCGTCACGGTGTCGTAGACGACCCCAGTAAAATCGAACCTCTAGTGCGCTATGCAATGGCTTGTCCGGCTTTGCCCACTTGCGGCTTGGCAATCACGGAATCAGAACGAGCAATACCAGGTATTTTGGAGCGGGTTCGCGTCCTATTGGATAAAGTTGGTTTACAAAATGAACATTTTGTGGTAAGGATGACAGGATGTCCTAACGGCTGCGCTCGTCCTTACTTGGCAGAATTGGCCTTTGTTGGTAGCGCTCCAGAATCTTACCAGCTATGGTTAGGGGGTTCGCCAAATCAGACTCGACTGGCACAACCTTACACAGAAAAGCTGCACCATAATGACTTGGAAAGCTTCTTAGAGCCTATTTTTGTTTACTTTAAGAAATCTCGGAAATCGAAGGAAAAATTCGGTGATTTTTGCGATCGCGTTGGTTTTGATGCCATCCGCGAATTTGCTAGCACCTACGAACCCCAAACACCCAATGGTGCAAGCAAATCACGCCATCGGGTCAACTTGAAAGAAGAGGTTTATAGCAAGTTGAAGGAAGTTGCAGAAAGCCAAGGTAAGCCGATGACTCAGTTAGTGACTGAAGCGTTAGAGGTTTACTTCCAGAATCTTTCCTAAGCCGAATCAATAATTCAACCATGATGGACACAGATGGACTTATCTGTGTCCATCTTTGATATTCTTGAAATTCCAAAATCCCATGTCTCAACTGCAAAGAATTGCGATCGCACCCTCCCAACTCCAACAAGGGCAAATTTTGCTCACTAAAGAACAACAGCATTATTTAGGGCGTGTGTTGCGCTTGCGTGAAGGCGATCGCTTTATTGCAATGGATGGCGTGGGGAAATGGTGGTTAGCGCAGCTTGCAGGGGAACAAGCAGAGGTTTTAGAACCGCTTTTGGTAGAAACTGAATTACCTGTAGCAATTACGCTGATGGTGGCGTTGCCCAAAGGCAATGGATTTGATGAAGTGGTGCGGTGTTGTACAGAGTTGGGAGTAACTTGTATTGCACCAGTATTGAGCGATCGCACTTTGCTTGATCCTAGTCCTCAAAAGCTCGAACGTTGGCGGCGCATCGCTGCGGAAGCGGCTGAACAATCAGAACGCTCATTCGTGCCGACAATTTTAGAGCCTGTTGCTTTTAATACTGCTATCACTGGCAATCAGACAAGTCACCGTTACATTTGTGAGGCTCGTGGTGATTATCCTCATTTAAAACATTGCTTACAGCACAAAGGACAAATGACCAATGACAAAGGACAAGAAACAATTGTTATTGCTACTGGCCCAGAAGGGGGATGGACAATACAAGAAATTGAGAATGCGGAGTCAGCTGGATTTAAACCTGTTTCTCTTGGTCGTCGCATCCTGAGAGCAGTTACAGCCCCAGTAGTAGCATTATCCTTGATTTCCGCAGCTTGTGAAGTATAAATGATTTATAGCTCACGCAAAAGTGATTTTGGGTGAGACATCACTCCAGCGTGTATTTAAAGTGATGATTGAGCAAGTTGCGATCGCCTTTGAGCATAAAGACTATCAAACAGCGGCTAAATTACTCAAACAGCTGCAAAAAGAATCACCAGACAATCCTTGGGTACAATTTTATCTTGGTCGGCTGCATGAAGTATCTGGAAAGCGTCAGAATGCGGAAAAAATTTATCGGCAACTGCTGCGAGATACGACAAATACCAAAATAGTGGTGCTAGCACGTCAAGGTTTGCAACGACTACAAGAAATGGAACTAGAAGAAAGACAAAGAGCCATTTCTCAAGCAAAATCTGAACCGAATAACACCGAACTTGGCGTACTAGTTTTAGAACCACTTAGTAACGATCTGAAAACAGAAGCGTCTCGGAAATTTGCCCAGATTATGCAGCTAGACCCCTACACTGCAAGGCTATTACTACCAAGTCGTGGCTGGAGGTTGTACCGCACTGGTCAAATTGGAGAACTAAAATTTTATGGAAAACAGTTACAACAGGCTGGAATTCCTTGCTTTTGGGCAACAATAGCTCAAATTCAGCAAATTCAAGTTTATCAAGTCAAACATTTCCAAGAATCTAGCCCACAAGCTACTATTGTTTGCCGTAATGACACAAATCAACTCGGTTCTCTCACCTTTGACTGGTCAGAAGTCACAGCCAGAGTAGTAGGACTATTACCTATTTTTGAACAAGTTGTAGATGTTGATCCCTACCGTAAACTCGAATGGAAAACTCAAACACAAGATTATGCTCAGTTTTGTGATTTACACATACCTGGTAGACGTTGCATTCTCCGATTTTATGATAACGGTTATGAATTCCAGGAAGGTTTAGAAATCATTCCTCAAGCTAGCCAAAATACAATCAGAATTAATTGGAATAATTTATCTAGTTGGATTAACCAGCAACTACCTCAAGTCAAAATCTGGTCAGATTTCACATCTTTTGCAGATACAACATTAGATCAGACAGAAATGCTGAGTCATATCAAGTCTCACATTAATCTGTTTCGCCGGGAGCAGAGTAATTGGGATTCAGCTTTTCATTTATATAGTGGGCTGGTGTTTATTAAATAATTTGTAGTTCAATAGAAATGACGCGCTTTATACATGACAAATTTGCCAAAGACTATCTGGAAGAATTACTAAAAGATTACGGAGAAGTTAAGCCATCAGAAAAAGTTTCAGGGGAGATTAAAGAAATAGATGTTTTATTCACTCCTGATAAGCAGCAAAGCTCTAATTTACAAGTGCTAGGTTTACTAGGAAGATTTGCTGAACATCCTGCGATAATTGAACCCTTCCGCAATCCAGCTTCTACTGATGAAATATGCGACTGTATTCTCAAATTATTAGAAGTAAAGGCTTTATTGCGACGAGAAGCTAAAGCAAATAAAACCAAACTTCAGGACTTAGAAATTCCCAAATTATGGGTTCTTACACCTACCATATCTGAAACTAGATTGTCTAGCTTTGGAACTATTGAAAAAGAAAGTTGGTTATCAGGAGTACATTTTTTGCCGGAGGCTTTGCGGACAGCAATTGTGGCGATACATCAACTACCGAAAACACCACAGACGTTATGGTTGAGGCTTTTGGGAAGAGGAAGTGTGCAGTCACAGGCAATTATCGAGTTGCAAGCGTTAAGCTAATCGGCATTCAAGCTGCAATATAGCTGAGATTGCCTTTGTTTTTGATTTGGCGATGCCACTTAATCACTAACTCGCCTTGATTCAAAAGCTTATCTAGCAGTGATTTTAATTCATCTACTGATTTAAATAAGCGATGAGCAATATATTCTTTACATGAGTGCCAGACTAACTCAATAATATTGTAATCAGGGCTGTAAGCGGGTAAAAACTCTAAAACAAAATTTGGGAACTCTTCAGATATTTTAGCTAGAATGTCTTTGCGTTTATGAAAACTAGCATTATCTAAAATTAAAATAATCTTCGGCCCAGATTTCGCAAAATCTTCGCCCAGGTTTCCTTTACTTATCCACTCCTGTTTAATTAATTCAAATAATAGTTGTAATTGCTCGTAAAAAATATCTGCATTACCTTTTTTCACGAAAAAGCATACCCGCTTTCGGTCTAATTCTCGGATTGCTCCCATCACATTAACTCGACCACAACGCCGTTGCCCTGGAACATTTTTACGTTTTCCTTTTTTACCGCAATTCTTGCGTCTAATTACACGTAAACTAAACCCGCTCTCGTCCCAAAACCATACCTGTAGACGCTCTGGCTGTTCTCGTGCAATCAATAAATATTGGGTAAGTTTTTCTTTAAATTTTGCTCTATCTACTGGATTTTGTTTATCCTCTAGATCATATTTAGCCCAAATATAACTATACTTTTTTCGCTTTAATATCCTCCTCACTTGAGAGCTACTTAAATCAATACCTGTTTTCTCGGTTAAATATGTAGCTAATCTTTCTGCTGTCCATTTCCCAAATTCGTAACCTAATGATGAGGGTTCTTGATCAACAGTTTTTAATAAAAGTTCAATATATTCAGGAGTGGCTTTTCGGCAATGTTCGTACTCTCTTTTATTATGTAAGGTTTCTAAATTATCTGGATCTCCATGCATACACCAATATGCCACTGTTCTATGCGAACAGCCTAAAAATTTTGCAATTTCGTGTTGCGGCTTCCCATCATTTTGCAGAAGAATAATTAGAATTCTTTCCCTGATATGCGGTAGGTTGCTCTCTTTTAGAGCTTCCTGTAGCTTGCTGACTTGCTCCTGTGTTAAAAAGTTCTTGGCTGGTGGCGGCATAGGTGCTTTGAAACGGCTTCATCTTCTTATTATGCAACTTAAGTGCCGATTAGCTTATCAAACCTGGCGAACAAATTGATGTCACAATCCGTTACACCGAAAGCTTAAAATTTGAGGCGGGAAATTACGAATTTGTTTTCCCGATGGTGGTGGGGCCAAGATATATTCCGGGAAGGCCGATAGATGGTAGCGGTGACACAGACCAAGTTTCCGATGCTTCGCGCATTACACCGCCTGTAGTCTCTGAAGGAACGCGAACCCGTCACAATATTAATGTCACAGTCGAAATTGATGCAGGTTTACCAATTTCTCAAGTGCGTTCTCCTTCGCATCAATTAAAAATTGAATACTCACGTCAAATTGTGCGAATTCAATTAGCTGGAGAAGATACAATTCCTAACAAAGATTTAATTCTCCGCTATCAAGTTTCTGGCAAAGAAACTCAATCTACAGCCTTAACCCAAGCCGACGATCGCGGCGGACATTTTGCGATATATCTAATTCCAGCTTTGGAATATTCCACCGATGAGATTGTCGCCAAAGATGTCGTATTTTTGGTGGATACTTCTGGTTCTCAATCTGGCGATCCGTTGCAAAAGTGTCAAGAATTGATGCGGCGATTTATCAATGGGTTGAATCCCAACGATACTTTTACAATTATCGATTTTTCCGATAGAGTCAGACAGTTATCGCCAAAACCTCTGCCGAATACAGCAGAAAATCGTGCTAAGGCGATCGCTTATATTAACAATTTACAAGCTGATAGCAGCACAGAAATGCTCAGTGGCATTCGTACAGCCATCAATTTTCCCACACCAGTCGGAAGATTACGCAGCGTTGTACTCTTAACCGATGGCTATATCGGCAACGAAAATGAGATTTTAGCAGAGGTACAACAGCACCTACAACCAGGAAATCGCCTTTACAGTTTCGGTGTTGGTAGTTCAGTTAACCGTTTTTTACTAAATCGCATCGCCGAAATTGGCCGGGGAATATCCCGAATTATTCGTCATGATGAACCCACAGAAGAGGTTGCCGAAAAGTTTTATAGGCAAATCAACAATCCTGTACTTACGAATATTCAAATTTCTTGGCAAGGTGACACAGAATCACCTGTGATTTACCCAAAGGTAGCCCCTGATTTATTCAGCGAACAACCATTAGTTTTATTTGGTCGCAAACAAGGTAGAGCTAGCGGTAATGTGCAAATTTCCGGCATTTCTGCGGGCGGTAAGCACTATGAAAAAAAATTCCACCTCATATTTGAAGAAACAGGAAATCTTGCTGTAGCGCAGTTGTGGGGACGCGCTAGCATCAAATACTTGATGAATCAAATGGTAAGTTTTGAAACCAAAGCTGGTGTAGAAGCAGTTACAGAAACAGCCTTAACTTATCAACTGCTTTCTCAATACACTGCTTTTGTAGCTGTCAGCGATGACGTGCGGGTTGAACCAGGAAGCGAATACTTATCTATGCAAGTGCCAGTGGAAATGCCTGAAGCAGTTAGTTACCAAGGAGTGTTTGGCAATGCTCCGGCTGGTGGTTTTGCGCCTCAAATGAAATTGCCAGCACCAGCTTCAGCAAAAGCTCCCGATTTTCTCCGGCAAAAGCGATCGCCACAATCCCCAGTAGCTAAAGAAGCTAAGATATCTTTGAGCTTTGATTTAGAAGAGATAGAACAAGATGAAATATCAGATGCAGCTATCAATCATCAGTTAGAGGTTATCAGTGTTACTGGCTTGGATGAAACAGAAATTGCTAACCTAACCCAATACCTTCAACAACTAAACTTTCCTTCTGGCTTCGATGGTGAAATCGTTTTTGAGTTCACCGTCAATAAAGGTCGGGTAGAACGGGTAGTTTTGGATGAGGAAACCTCTACCCTAAAAGATGCAGTTGTAGTGGAGAAAATTAAGCGATCGCTCCTACTTTGGAGAGTTTCCCCATCCACAACTGGCAAAGTTATCTTAACCTTAAATCTTCATGTTTAATTTGTAGAGACGCTTTAGTATTGCAGCACAAAATGCAATTTCGCGTCTCTACAAATTAATTAATTCTTAGGGGTTTTAACCTGACGTGCCAATTCTAGATAAGCACTCATATTCGCCCCTGGACGACGACGACCATTAGAGCTTGTAGTCGAAGGAGCAAGATATTTTGGTGCAAAGGTGGTTTCAGTTGGTTGCTCTTTGAGTACTTTGGCTGCTGCGGCTTTTGCATTTTTGCCCGGTTCAACTCTAAGACCCTCAGCAGTCTGGACTAGCTGAACATCGGCTGGTTTAGGATTTTTAGCTGATTTTTCCTTACCCTTAGTCTTAGCCGCGGCAGTTTTTGTTCCGTTTAATGAATCTGGCTTAGATAGAGTTGGTGCTTCTGATGTAATTGTCTCTGCTACTTTCTTAGCATTCGATGCAACTGTCGATGTAACTGTCTCTGCTACTTTCTTAGCATTCGATGCTACCTCTTTAGCAGCATCTTTGGCTTCGTCCAATTCTAAGAAGTAGCCGTTGCTTTTTTTCTTACCTGGTAACAGTCCGGTAATGAAACCCAAAATACCGCCAAGAAAACCCTGAATACCCGAAATTAACTTTTTGATAAAATCCATTACAATTACTCCTGCCTTTTACCTTTTATATTGGGAACTCTACCGTAATTGTTAAAAATCACGACAAAATATTACATTTTCTACTTTGCGTCACCTCGTTCTGGTGACAACCCTTATAGGCTTGTACTTAATTAACATTGTAGTAAAATCACAGGGCAAATGTTCTATTGCAAGCATTTGCAACCTACATACACTAAGAACTAATTATTAAATTTTACTGTAACTAAGAGCAAGATTCTGAAAGCAAGCTTTACAAGAATTAACATTTCTTTGTTTGGTAAATATCCAATTGAAGTTAAACAAGCAGTTTACTCTCAACCAGTGGCAAGAGTGTCATAGCCAAATAGCAAATAGCAAGATTAATTCGTTAAATTTTATACAAGCTATTTTTGAAAGCATTTCAGTTTTGTTTGCAACAATATCTTTATAAAGAAAGAATCCGAAAAGCAATAGCTTCAGTTTGTAGAGCAGTGTGTACCTACACAAGTGAAATACACCTCTTAATTCAGCCAGATTTTGTAAATGAATATTGAAAATCAACAACGCAATCCCGTTTTGCTAATACACGGTATTGACGACACAGAGGCAGTTTTCCATAGAATGGCGGCTCAATTAAGACTACAGGGTTGGTCTGTACATTCTCTGAATCTGGTTCCTAATAATGGTGATGTGGGTCTTGATGAATTAGCAAAGCAAGTAGCCGATTATGTTACAGCTACCTTTGCACCAGAACAACGCCTAGATTTAGTAGGCTTCAGCATGGGAGGAATTGTTAGTCGTTACTATGTCCAGCGACTAGGAGGACTTAACCGCGTGCAGAGATTTATTACCATCTCTTCACCCCATCATGGAACTGTGGTTGCTTATGGTTCCTGGCGTCCTGGTTGCATACAAATGCGCCCCGACAGCATTTTTCTCAAGGATTTAAATTCTGATGCTGTAATATTGGGGCAGATAAATTTTACGTCTATCTGGACACCTTATGATTTGATGATTGTCCCAGCAAACAGTTCACAAATGCCAGTAGGACAGGAAGTAATAATACCAGTTGCTCTACATCCTTGGATGCTGACAGACTCCAGAAGTTTAACAGTAATCACAGCAACCTTAGCAGAGCCTATCAAGTTATCCTTGCTGAATAAAAAATCTAGTCAGTAGGAAGGATAATTGTTGTACTTGCATCTCTTTGATTTTTAATTTTTAATTCTTAAGTCTTATCTCCAATTTGCGTATATTCGTAACTTCCAAAAATCGCCTCTGGGTGACTGTAGTACTTAAACTCCATGATGTTATAAAAAGGATCTTCTAAAAAGAAAGTGTGATGCTCAAGAGGAGAACCAACAAAGCGATTTTTGGTTTCTTCGCGAAAAAATAGCTGTTGTTGTTGTGCCCTTTCTAGTAAGTCTTGCCAGTCACGTTCTTGGGTAAAAATTAGCCCAAAGTGTTTGGGATAGATAGTGGGTTGCGGTATCAAGGGTTCTTTGGTGGCGTGAGCCACTAATTGATGTCCGTAGAGATTGAGAATTAGAGCATGGCGGTTTTCACGGCCAGGAATGCAGCCCAAGCCATCTACGTAATATGCTTTTGTTTGGGCAATATCAGTCACAGGGAAAGCTAGATGGAATAAAGTTTGACTCATAACTTGTGTGGAAAAGACTAGTGGTTGATGCTATCTACAATTTATGCTGTTAAGTCTTGATTGTGGTCAATTTAAAAATCAGCTTTCGGGGCAATGCCTACACTATTCAGTTAATAATACAAACATATTACTTTAGCTGGAAAGGTTTCAGAAATTAAGCACTAAGTATCATAAATTCGCTATTCTGTTGATATTCCGAAAAATTACTCATAATTCATTGCTGATGTCACCCTCAATTGATCCTGTAAATCCCTGGTTGGTAGCAGTAGTATTAAACACACTTTTATTGGGTTTAGCTTGGATTTCTCCGAAAAAACTACTTACCCCTGCTGGATTATTTCATGCCTGGTTCCTGGCTATCTTAATTTGGGTAACTCTAGGCTGGCAAGGATATGCAGTAGTAATGTTCTATTTTCTGGTTGGTTCTGGCGTTACCCGCATCGGTATGGCGCAGAAGGAGGCAGAAGGAATTGCCGAAAAGCGCTCTGGAGCAAGAGGCCCAGAAAATGTTTGGGGTTCGGCTTTAATTGGGGCGCTGTGTGCTTTGGGAGTAGGGATAATAAATTCGGGATTCTTTGTAGCTAGTCTCCAATCCCTAGTACCCAATCCCCAATCCCTATTATTGTTAGCCTATGTAGCAAGTTTCAGTACCAAGCTGGCTGATACCACTGCTAGTGAAGTTGGTAAAGCTTATGGGAAAAGTACCTTTCTCATTACCACACTCCAACCAGTGCCACGGGGTACAGAAGGAGCGGTAAGCTTGGAAGGGACTTTAGCTGGGATTGTGGCTTCTGTTGCGATCGCATTTATTGGTTGGGGAGTTGGTTTAATTGATCTATTAGGAGTCGCTTGGTGTGTGCTGGCAGCATTCATTGCCACTAACTTAGAAAGTGTAATTGGTGCAACATTGCAATCTAAGTATACCTGGCTGACCAATGAAGTGGTAAATATTTTTAATACATTAATCGGTGCGATCGCATCTGTGCTACTTGCCTGGACATGGATAAGTTTCATTAAGTAAATCAGTGAAAATAATTAGTTAGGGCATTGGGCATTGAAAAGATGCAGAGGGGCAGGGTGCGGAGGGGAAAATTCTTCTCCCTGCTCCCTGCTCCATGCTCCCTTACTTGTTTCCCCAATCCCCAGTCCCCAGTTCAATCCTGTTTTGTCCGCACCAGACTGTAAAAGAGATCAAGGGAAATTATATTATTCACTAGTTATATAATTTTTTGACCATTTAGATGTAATTAGTTCATGGAATCTTTATCATATTTATCCATCAACAACCAGATGATTTCTATATGATTTAAATTAAAAGTTCTATAAGTAGTTTAACCATTTTCACATAATTAGTTCATGGAATCTTCATCATTTTTGACAATTAATGACCAAATAATTTCTGTTGAGGAAGCAGTCAAATACCTGCAAGCCTCTGGAAAGTTGGGACAGTTCATTGGAGATATTCTCCGCCAGTACGTAATTGAGGAAGAAATCAGAACACGTAACGATATTGAAATTGGCACAGCAATAACTGAACAGTCAATTATTGACTTTAGGCTGAAAAACCAACTGACTGATCCCGAAAGTTTTCAAGAATGGTTAAAGAGCAACAACACAGATTACGCTACATTTCACACATCGGTTGCTTTTGGTTACAAATTAGAAAAGCTGAAAGCTGTAGTAACCCAAACAAAAATCCAAGAATATTTCATTGAGCGCAAAATTTTTTTGGATCGGGTAGTACTTTCTCGGATTGTTGTCAATAATCGAGAATTGGCAGACGAACTCCATACCCAAATTGAAGAAGGAGGTAGTTTTGAGCAACTAGCCAAAGAGTATTCACTTTCAGATGACCGAATTGTAAACGGCATGATGGGAATCGTCAGCCGAGGCAGTATGCCGGATATATTACGCGCAGCTATTGATGTCGCTAGTCCAGGACAATTGGTAGGCCCAATAGAAATCGTTGGCAAAGACTCTCCCCAAGGAGAAGGACCTTATGGTTTGTTTCGAGTAGAACAATTTCTGCCAGCGTCTTTAGAAGATACTCAACTACAGCAAGTACTACAAAATGAGTTATTTGAAAAATGGCTAGCAGAGAAAATTCAAAAACTGACAGTCAAGTTACAAGTGAGTTAAAAATTCTGGATAATGAATCTTTACGATTAAAAGTTCTAGCTTCTTTGCCTTGGAATCAGCCACCACTATGCTGGCTCACTGCCGAACAAAAATCCCAATTAGAAAATGAATCTCAAACCCGCCAGTATCGTCTTGGAGAAAAAATCTGGTCAAATGATGTCGGTGGTTATCAATTCTTAGTTGTGGCTGGGAAAGTCCGCTTGCGAGAAGAGGGCATTGGGAAACCTTTAGCTGCCCTAGATGCAGGGGATTGGTTTGGCGATTTACAAAAGCTGTCTGCGGATTTTAAAGCTGTAGCTGCTAGTAAAGAAGTGATAGTAATTTGTTGGGATACTGCACTTTGGGCAGAATTTTCTCACCCACAAATTCAAGAGTTTTGGCAAGCATTACCAGTACAGACAGAAGGAGAAAGGGAGACATTTTCCTTCTCTTCCACCCCTTCAGTAATATCAACCTCAGACGGAACTTCCAGCCCCCACAGCCTCCAACCCCAAAAAGGACTCCCAGCCGCCAATCAGATCGTTGCAAATTATCCCTTTGTTGCTAGTTGGAATACTGCTGCTGCCTGTTTAACAATGGTGGCGCAACAGTTAGAAAATTCTGTGCAACTCGAATGGGTACAGCGCCAACTCAGAGGACAACGCCCAAAACAGGTTGTGGAAGCAGCAGAAAAGTTAGGGTTAGTGTTGCGGCGGTTACAAGTGAGTTGGGGTGAGTTGCGACAGTTGTCATTTCCAGCTTTACTGCTGTGGAATTCTGACTCACCCCAGAGTCCATCCTGGGTGGTGGCTTATGGAGTTAAAGGCGATCGCTTAATTATCGCTAATCCTCTCAATCCCGAAAGAACTTGTGAAAGCTTGCCACAGTCTATAGTTGAAGCCTCTTGGGATGGACAATTATGGCAAGTAGAACTCGTATCTCGGCAAGAAAAATTTAACCTTAATTGGTTCACTCCAGCAGTTTGGAAGTATAAGGGCTTACTTGTAGAAGTATTGTTGGCATCTTTTACCTTACAGCTTTTGGGGTTAACAACACCCCTAATTACGCAAGTCGTCATTGATAAAGTGATGGTGCAGGGGAGTTTGCCGACTCTTGATGTCATGGCGATCGCACTTTTATGCGTAGCCGTATTTGAGTCCATACTGGGTATTCTGCGCCTATTCATCTTTACCCATACAGCTCGGCGGCTGGATTTGAGTTTATCAGCACAGCTATTTCGCCATCTGATGCGTCTGCCATTAGCTTATTTTGAGTCGCGGCGCGTCGGAGACACAGTAGCACGAGTCCAGGAACTCGAACAAATTCGTCAGTTTCTCACAGGTACAGCATTAACAGTAATTCTAGATAGCATCTTCACTGTGGTGTATCTGGTATTGATGTTTTACTATAACGTCCCACTGACCTTTGTCGCCTTAGCAGTACTGCCGCTATTTGCCACATTAACTATCGTTTCAACCCCCATTCTGCGTAACTGGCTCAACGAAACTTTTAACCGGAGTGCCGATAGTCAATCCTTTCTAGTAGAGACAATCACTGGAATTCACTCTGTTAAAGCTCATGCAGCCGAACCAGTAGCCCGCGATCGCTGGGAAGGCTTATTTGCTCGCTTCATTCGCACAGGTTTTAAAGCTTCTACTACCTCCAATATCAGCAGCAACATTGGTGACTTTCTCACCAATTTGTCTACCATGCTGATTCTCTGGTTTGGCGCAAAGTTAGTAATTGAACAAAAGCTCACAATCGGACAGTTAGTTGCCTTTCAAATGCTGTCTGGGAGAGTCACAGGCCCACTTTTGCGTTTAGTACAATTGTGGCAAAACCTCCAACAAGTGCTACTTTCTGTAGATCGGATTGGTGATATTCTCAACGTTTCCCCAGAAGCAGAACTGGGAACTGGTCTAGTTTTACCACCTCTGAAAGGACAAATCACCTTCGAGCAAGTATTTTTTCGCTACCGGCCAAACTTTGAAGCAATTCTGCGGGGAATATCTTTCAATGCTGAACCAGGGCAATTTGTCGGCATTGTCGGACGCAGTGGTTCTGGTAAAAGTACCCTATCTAAACTATTGCAACGCCTCTATCAAATTGAATCAGGACGTATCCTCATTGATGGTTTTGATATAAAAAGTGCCGACTTAGCCTCACTGCGGCAACAAGTTAGTGTAGTTCTTCAAGAAGACTTTTTGTTTAACGGTTCCATTTTGGAAAATATTACTCTCGGTAGTCCCGACATTACCGCAGAGCAAGTAGTAGAGGCGGCAAGACTAGCAGTAGCACATGATTTCATCAGTCAATTACCCTACGGTTACGAAACCAATGTTGGTGAACGCGGTACTGCTTTATCTGGTGGACAGAGACAACGTATTGCCTTAGCAAGACTATTTCTTTCCCAAGCGCCGATTTTAGTTTTGGATGAAGCTACCAGCGCTTTGGATAGTGAAACTGAACAACAAGTACTGCAAAACCTACAAAAAATTTCCGCTAATCGTACCGTGTTCCTAATTGCTCACCGCTTTGCTCCCCTCAAACGTGCTGATTTGATTTTGGTATTAGAGCAAGGTGTAATTGCCGAACGTGGTACTCACTCACAATTATTGCAACAAAAGGGTTTGTATTGGTCATTATATCAACGTCAGCAAGCAAACATTTAATAGATTTAACTAGCTTTTAGTTTAATGTCTACTTGATATCTAAAAAATGGCTGAATAATAGACCACACGGTAGGGGCACAGCATAGCTGTGCCCTTACGACAAATGTGGTTTAAATACATGAAAACTGCTGTAATTTAGTTACAAACTCGCCCATTGTTCCATTAATTTAACGTGAGTCTCCAAGGAAGGCGCACGTTAACTACTAAGTAAATAACTAATCATTTTCATATTGTGATATAATTTCCAATCTTGGGAGTAGATATGTGTTAATACTAGCGTTTCTGCGCTAGGATGAAAATGGATGTTTTGTGTAGGCTGCCATAGAACTGCTTACATAGCACGTCGCGCTTGTCGCACAACCTTTACGGAGACTAGAACCAGGAACAAATCAGCATGGTCAATCAGAATTTAACCGCTACAGAAATTGGATTCACTCACGAAGATTTCGCTGCTCTACTTGACAAATACGATTATCATTTTAGCCCTGGCGATGTTGTCCCAGGAACAGTTTTCAGTATAGAGCCGCGCGGCGCTCTGATTGACATTGGTGCTAAAACCGCAGCATATATACCTATACAAGAAATGTCTATTAACCGGGTGGATAGCCCGGAAGAAGTATTACAGTCAAACGAAACGCGGGAATTTTTCATTCTTACTGATGAAAACGAAGATGGACAATTAACCCTTTCCATTCGCCGTATTGAGTATATGCGGGCTTGGGAGCGTGTGCGACAGTTGCAAGCAGAAGATGCTACTGTACGTTCTGGCGTATTTGCAACCAATCGCGGCGGAGCATTGGTACGGATTGAGGGATTACGTGGCTTTATCCCAGGTTCCCACATTAGTACCCGCAAACCTAAAGAAGAATTGGTCGGCGAGGATCTGCCGTTGAAATTCCTAGAGGTGGATGAAGAACGTAATCGCCTTGTTCTATCTCACCGTCGAGCGCTGGTTGAGCGTAAGATGAACCGCCTAGAAGTCGGCGAAGTAGTAATTGGTACTGTTCGTGGTATTAAGCCATACGGTGCTTTTATCGACATTGGCGGCGTCAGTGGTCTACTACATATTTCAGAGATTTCTCACGAACATATTGATACACCTCATAGCGTGTTCAATGTCAATGATGAAGTGAAAGTTATGATCATTGACTTGGATGCAGAAAGGGGCCGGATTTCCCTATCTACCAAGCAACTAGAACCCGAACCCGGCGACATGATTAAGAACCGGGATTTGGTCTACGATAAGGCAGAAGAAATGGCTGCTAAGTATCGCGAACAGCTATTAGCCAAGCAGCAAGGTGCTACTGCTGCACCGGCTGCACCTGCGGAAGTTGTAGCAGACGAAGAGATTCCACCAGCAGCAGAAATTGAACAAGAGATTCCACCAGCAGCAGAAATTGAACAAGAAAATTCAGTAGTTGCGGAAATTGAACAAGAAAATTCAGTAGTTGCGGAAATTGAAAAGGAAATTCCAGCAGCGACGGAAACTGAAGAGCAAATTCCAGCAGCTATTGAAGAGTAATAGATTTTTTATAGTTTTACTTATTTTTAAGTAAGAGTATCAAATCATTTTATAAAGAGGGTTTTCCCCTCTTTTTTTATGTGGAAAATCGGTAAAAATAAAGAATTAGCAGTAGTTAGAAGTTAAATATTATGGCAACCATTAAATGTAGAAATATCACTTTTGATAATATCCAGGCAATTTTGTTTGATAAAAACGGTACTCTAGAAGATTCAGAAACGTATTTGCGATCGCTCGCACAAAAGGCAGCAAGGTTAATAGATGCTCAAATCCCTGGAACTGGGGAACCCCTGTTAATGGCATTTGGCATCAATGGCAATCTTCTAGATCCCGCAGGTTTAGTATCAGTAGCAAGCCGTCGTGAAACAGAAGTTGCGGCTGCGGCATATATTGCCGAAACTGGTAGAGGATGGTTTGAGTGCTTAAAAATAGCCCGTCAAGCTTTGGATGAAGCGGAAAAATACATTGGACAAACTCCTTCACCACTGTTTGTAGGTAGCTTAGACTTGTTGAAATATCTACAAGAAGGGGGTTTGAAACTTGGCATCCTCTCAGCTGCGACAACTGAAGAAGTACGTAATTTTGTAGCCAATCACCAGTTAAGCGATTATATCCAGTTAGAAATGGGCGTAGATGAAGGGCCGAGTAAACCAGATCCAGTGCTATTTTTGCAAGCTTGTCAAGGCTTGGGAGTCGAACCAGGCGCTACATTGATGGTGGGTGATTCAGTTGGTGATATGCAAATGGCGCGTAATGCTAAAGCCGCAGGTTGTATTGGTATCACTTGGGTAGGTAAGTCAGATAATGTCCGAGGTGCAGATGTAGTGATTAATCAACTTGATGAAATCCAGATTTTAGAAGATTAATTTAACGTGAGTTCGACAAGTCTTATTTGACCTCTCCTCCAGCCCCTCTCCGATGCCCAGAGGGGAGCAAAAAGCTGAATTTTTCGTTACTCATACTTATATCATTGCGTACTCCTTTCCTACGGAACGCTACGCGAACGGAGAACCCGTAGGGTACGAAGTGTTCGCAGAGCGTCTCCAAGAGTGCAATCGCAAGTGTTTGGGATTGCTACGTTTCGCTACGCTACACTCGCAATGACAATGTATTTTTAATTTTGTATGACTACTTATTGTCCATCACGATGCTTGCGACGAGCTGCGCCTACGCTCCAGTTTTTTACCCTTATCTTAATTTTATGGAAAATTTCTGATGCACAAAGTAATAGCTTCTTGTTTGTTGGCATCATAAATCAGGGTTTTATGGTTGATCTCTGGACAAAATTACCAGTTTTTTAGTTAATTTGGATGATTCAAATTTAGCTGTAAGTTCCTGCTCTCTCAGTTGTTATCGCAATAGGTTCTGACTCGATATCCTCTATTTTATTAAATTCTCCAGCCCGCCAGCTATCTGTTATATCCTTGATAAAACTGGCAATGGGAATCGCAACTAACAAGCCCAAAACTCCTCCCAACTTTGCTCCTAGTAATAAAGAAATTACCACCCATACAGGATTTAAACCGGTCAAATTGCTGAGAATTCGAGGTGCAATAATATTAGAGTTAACTTGGTCGATCGCAACAGCGACACCTAAGACTTCCACCCCTAACCAAAAGTTTTGCAGCGCTACTAACAGACTTACTATGGTAATACCAACTCCCGTACCAAAGGGAAAAAGTGAAAACAAGCCAATACCGATGCCAAAAAGTAGAGCCAAGGGGACTTGCAGCGCTAAAAACGCCAGCGTAATTGTCACCCCTAACACAGCTCCTAATGTTGCTTGACCGATGAAGTAATTGTGGAAATCTTCTCGCAGTAATTCCCGCACTTTGAACCCAATGTTAGGGGGAAACCACTGAAAAATTCCGTCCCAAAGACGTTCACCGTTCAATATTAGGTAGATAGTCAGCACTACCGCCAACAGTACATTGAGGACAATACCAATGGTATCGACGGCAAAACCCAGAATTCTACCAGTGAAGGACTGAAGTTGGTTAGATAATCGTTCCAGAACTTGGGTAAATAAACCACTTAAATTAATCGGAAGTTGCTGTTGACTTAACGCCCAATCTTGGAAAGCTTGTAGCTGCTGAGTACCAGAATCAATCCAACTGGGTAAAATATTAGCCAGTTCAACGAGCTGTTGAATAATCAGGGGAACCAAGGTGATGCCTAAAGCTACTAAAATCACCAGAGTCAAAAGCAACACTCCCCCGATCGCTAAGTTGCGTTTTACCCCTTGTTCCTGAAGAAACTGGATTGGATAATTCAAGACAAAAGCCAGTAGGATGGCGGCGGCAATAATGCTAACTAAGGGTTGAAAATACTGTATAACCTGGATCAATAGCCAGCCGTTGAGAATGGCAATAGGAAATGCCAATCCGATAGTTAACCATCGCGGCAGTTTGTTTGCTGATTGCATTAGTGATGACCCTATAAGAGTTCTAACTTTATTGTGGCTTGGGAGTTTGGGGAGTGGGGAGCAGGGGGCAAGGGAGAAGAATTTTCCCCTCTGCCTCTTTTCAATCCCCAATGCCCCTCAAGAGTGCTGAATAATGAGTCCTGAGTGGGGAAGAAGCAAGGAAGCAGGGAGAAGAATTTTCCCCTCCGCTCCCCGCACCCTACCCCTCTGCATCTTTACCAATGCCCCATGCTCAAATTATGTTGGATTTTTCTCAATAAAATCCAACATAATTTTCTGATGCATTGCCCCTAAAGGTCGGATTTCGCCAGCATTTTGTGAATAACAGTTACCTTGACGGATATCTTCTGGGGTAAACAACGCCATATCCCAACCCTCGTTAAGAACCAGTTGATTTAATTCCACCAAGAGCGGTGCATGAAAGACATGACGGACAACTCTTTCGTTGGGATAACAGCCAAATTCAACAAAGGGTGGTAAATCATAGCCTATTTCTTCTAATATTTCTCGTTTTACTGCTACATCCGGCGTTTCACCAGGTTCAATGTGTCCGCCAAACAGCGCCCAGTAACCAGGATAGAGAATACCGGGGATATTATCGCGTAGCTGCATAAGAAACTTGTTTTTTTGATAGAGAATTGCGATCGCTACGTGTACCTGTTGATTGTTCATATATTTATTTTTAATTGTTGATTATTCTTCTTCTAAGTAAACTTCCCCCAATTCTTTGCCAGCTAAGGGAATACTTCGGTAGCGAACTTTACCCTTAATTACCACTTGTGAACCCTCACCCAGATTCTTTTGATTGGTGACAACCCAAATTTTGCCGGTTGAGTCATTAATTTTATAAGCCCACTGTTTGATCAGAGGAGCTTGCTTTTCTACCTGACCTTGGATGTAAACTATAGCCTGATTGTCTTGTTTCAGTTTAATTTCTCCAATTGGAGTGACATTTGTCCCAAATTTTAAGCCAGTCTTACTTAAGCTAGGTGATGTCAAGTTACCACAACTACAAAGACCCGCTACGAGGAAAAAAGTCAATCCCAGGCGGTAAGGAAAAATACTGTGCCCGCACAAGAACGAAAGGGGAAAATTTCTCGTTTTTTGCATGAAAGCCACCGATTTATTTATTTTGGGCATTGTGAAAAGGCAAAGGGGCAGGGAGCAGAGGCAATGTAATTTTCTTCTTATTCTCCCCCTTGCCCCCTGCCTCTTCACCCCACTCCCTAATTCTTTATTCTTCAGATGATGCCGTTAATCTGAGAAAATAAATATTATGAATTTACTGTGAGAGAAACGCTACGACATTAAACAGCAACACAATAATAGTCAAAAGTTAAGATGCAATAATCAATATTTTTACTTTGGACTTTGGACAACAAGCGAATATAGCTGGGAATTTTTATGGAAACAAAAACTGCCAAACTCCTTGATGGTAAAACAATAGCTGCAAAAATTCAGCAAGAACTTTCTGTCGCCATTACAGAATTACAACCAAAAATTGGACGACCTCCTGGTTTAGCAGTGTTGATGGTTGGTGACAACCCAGCGTCAGCCGCTTATGTACGCAATAAAGAAAAAGCCTGCGCTAAAGTTGGGATCGCTTCTTTTGGTAAGCATTTTCCTGCCCAAACTACCCTTGGGGAGTTAGAAGAGGTCATTGCTACACTCAACCACGATGAACGGGTGGATGGCATTCTTGTACAGTTGCCCTTACCTAATCACTTGGATGCTGTGACTCTGCTGCATCAAATTGATCCCGATAAAGATGCTGATGGACTGCACCCAGTTAATTTGGGGCGATTAGTACGGGGAGAAACGGGTTTACGTAGCTGTACTCCGGCTGGTGTAATGCGGCTTTTAGAAGCTTATGAGATTCCTTTGCAGGGAAAACAGGCAGTAGTGGTGGGACGGAGTATTTTGGTGGGTAAACCTATGGCGCTGATGTTATTAGAAGCTGATGCCACAGTTACGATCGCTCACTCGCGATCGCACGATCTCAAAACCATCACCCAAAATGCTGATATTCTAATTGCAGCAGTAGGTCGTCCCGGACTAATCTCTGCTGACATGGTGAAACCGGGCGCAGTTGTGGTAGATGTGGGGATGAATCGCGTCACCGACGCTAATGGCAAAAGTCGCCTCATTGGCGATGTTGATTTTGAATCAACCGCTGATGTAGCAGGATTTATCACTCCTGTTCCTGGCGGTGTTGGTCCAATGACTGTTGCCATATTGTTGGAAAATACATTTGCTAGCTATGTCAGAACGGCAAAAGAAGAAAGAAAGTGAAGAGTTAAAAGTGATGAATTAAAAGTTAAGAGTTATTAACTCCTAACTCCTAACTCTTCATTTTTTTCAGCCCCACAGCACCTTAAAATTGTGACGTATAAGACAAAAATCCCAAAATGTCAGGAATTAAAGCATGGTAGCAACTGATAACGTTCAAAAAACACCACCAGAGGAAACCACATTTAACTTAACAGCCTATCTCAAAGAGCGGCAAAAGCTTTGTGATAATGCTTTGGATCGGTCTATCCCAGTCATTTATCCAGAAAAGATTTATGAGGCGATGCGCTACTCGTTATTAGCTGGAGGTAAGCGTGTACGTCCCATTCTTTGTCTTGCTACCTGTGAAATGATGGGTGGAACCATAGAGATGGCTATGCCGACGGCCTGTGCTGTGGAGATGATCCATACAATGTCGTTGATTCATGATGACCTCCCAGCGATGGATAATGACGATTACCGTCGTGGGAAGCTGACGAATCATAAAGTCTATGGCGAAGATGTCGCAATTTTGGCTGGGGATGGCTTGTTGGCTCTCGCTTTTGAATTTGTTGCCCTTCAAACCCCCCAAAGTGTTCCCAGAGAGCTAGTCTTACAAGTAGTTGTCCGTCTTGGTCGGGCGCTGGGGGCAGCTGGTTTGGTCGGCGGTCAAGTTGTCGATTTAGAGTCGGAAGGGAAATCTGACATTTCTCTAGAAACACTAAATTTTATTCATAAACACAAAACAGCAGCGCTTTTAGAAGCTTCTGTAGTTTGTGGTGGGATTATAACTGAGGCATCACCCGAAGATGTGCAACGACTGACCCGTTATGCTCAAAATATTGGGCTAGCATTCCAAATCATCGATGATATTCTGGATATCACTTCTACCCAAGAGCAATTAGGTAAAACAGCTGGTAAAGACCAAAAAGCTAAGAAAGTGACCTATCCCAGCCTTTGGGGGCTTGAGGAATCGCGCTTAAAAGCCCAAGAGCTAGTTAAAGCAGCTTGTGTGGAATTGGAACCGTTTGGAGACAGAGCCAAACCACTCCAAGCGATCGCTCATTTTATTACCAGCCGTAATAACTAGTGACGTTTTGGGTAATTCGTAATTCCTATACCACAAGCGTTTCATTGATTGAAAATGGGTGGTTTATTGACGCTATGCTGTACGACACCGCCCAACGGAATTTAAAATTTACTCATTCAAAATTCAAAAAGCACATCCGAGTAAGCTTTTAGGTGATTTTGAAGAGTTAGTCTGTTTCCACCGCTATCTACTAGGTTAATTTGGGATTTTGGGTTGAATCTAAATGTTTCCTCAACCAACAACTGCTGCTAATATTTACTAACCTAACCAAAATACCATGCAGGACATAGGCAACATTTTAGACAACCGCGTGCTGCTGGTTGCTCTGGTAGCTTGTTTAATTGCTCAAGCATTAAAGCTCGTAATCGAAATAATCAAAAATCGCAAACTGAATATACGTGTTTTGGTAACAACCGGAGGTATGCCTAGTGCCCATTCGGCTCTAGTTACGGCTCTAGCTGCTGGTGTCGGGCAAACGCTGGGTTGGGCATCTCCTGATTTTGCCGTTGCCATGATTTTTGCCATTATTGTCATGTATGATGCAGCCGGAGTTCGCCAAGCGGCTGGCAAACAAGCTCGTATTCTCAATCAAATGATTGATGAATTATTTCATGAAAAACCAGACTTTAGCCAAGACCGTCTCAAAGAATTGCTCGGACATACACCAGTTCAGGTAATCGCTGGAGCGGCTTTGGGTATAACGATATATTGGTTAGCGAGGTCTGCTTATTAGTCAATAGTCTACAGTTTATTAGCCAATGACCAATGACTAATGACCAATGACTACAACCGCACAGTTGAGCGCAGCAGAATCACCTTACGACTATCTACGATGCTGGCAACAAAACCGCCATTGTTAAGCTTCTGCAATGTGTTGTAAGCTTCACTTTGGTTAGTAGTGTAAACTGCCAACAAGTAAGGGCGTTGTCCATAAGAAACAAAGCCGACGTTACCTCCAACTGCTTGCTGCACACTATTTACGAGTTCTGGGCGGTTGTAATAATCTACCAACACTGCATAACCCTCTCCTAAAGCTTGAGGATTATAGCCAACTGTCTGCTGAGGTGGCTGTAGCTGTCGCTGTGCCTGTGGTTGTACCGCCTGCACATCTGGTGTTGTTGGTCGAGTGGTAATTATGGCAGACAAGCCAACAATATTACTGACATATCTTGCCCAACGATTAGCATCATCGATTTTGTTAAAGCCACCTACTCGCGTCACAGTTTCGTTGAGATATTTGCAGGTAATAGTTTTAAGTTCAGGTGGTAAGGCACTACGTAACTGCTTTTGATTATTCGCTGTGGGACTGACTACTAATAAAAGATACTCACCTGCATTTGGTGGTTGACAAAGGGGAATGGTTTGTTGGGCAAAGACAGAACTCGTGCCACCAATCAACCCTGCAATTGCTAATCCTAAAACACTTGGTAAAGTCTGAAATCTATGCACAAAAGTTAGATTATGTAAATTAAGGTGTCTTAGAAGATTTTATAAAAATATATTTTGTTCCCCCAAAATAATATAGCACTTGTCTCTACATAGTGATTGATTGGCGATCGCCTTTAGAAAAACTTTTGCTGCTGGGGAATTGGTGCGGTTGTTGGTATTTTTGGTGAGGGCATCGCGTTGCCACTATGATGAGGAGTTTGCTTCTTGAAACGATCTGCGATCGCTTCGTTGGAAAAACTACTGTTTTCAGATAGAATTACCGTAGTTTAATTTTACTACCCTAGCGAAAAAAGTTTTTATAGCTAGGTAGTCTCGATATTTTCCATAGGTTAGCAATAACCCATTGTCCAGAGACAGCGATCGCGAGCTTTTAGCAGCCCTGTTCGTCAGAGATGCTTAAGCAATGCAAATTTGTAGCATTTAAATGGGTATTGCAGATTGGTATTGGAAAAATTTTTACCAGTCCCCAGTCCCCAGCCCCTTTTCAGGAGAATTAATCATGCCTATCGAGTTCATTGGAGCAATCCGCACAACACCAGTTTCGGAGTTAAATAGTATTCCTGGAACCCTAAACGAAGACATCATCGACAAAGATTACCTTCGTGAATTTGCTCAAGCTCATGAGAAAAGTGATTTTGACCGAGTACTAGTTGCCTACCGTTCTAGTAGCCCTGATAGTTTTCTCGTGACTAGTTATGCAGCTTCCGTAACCGAGCGATTGGGTTTTATGATTGCCCACCGACCGGGTTTTGTTGCTCCGACTTTAGCAGCCCGCACAGCAGCTACCCTCGACCACTTCACCAACGGCCGCATAGCAGTACATATTATCACTGGTGGTAATGATGCTGACCAACAACGGGATGGTGACTGGCTAGATCATGACAATCGGTATCGTCGCACCGATGAGTACTTAGAAATTGTTCGCCGCATTTGGACAAGTGATACTCCTTTCGATTACGAAGGCGAATTTTACCACGTTAAAGATGCTTTCGCGGCAATCAAGCCACTGCAAAAGCCCCATATCCCGCTTTACTTTGGCGGCGCATCTGGCCCTGCTATCAACGTGGGAGCTAAACACAGTAATGTCTACGCCTTATGGGGTGAGCCAATTGCCGGAGTCAAAGAGCGCATAGCTGAAGTAAATGCAGCCTTACCTCCTGGTCGTTCTATCCGCTTTAGTGTATCCCTACGACCGATTCTTGGTGTCACCGAAAAACAGGCCTGGGAGAAAGCACACAATATTTTGGCGCGGATTCAAGAACTGCGGCAAGAGGTGAAAGTCGCTCCCTTAACTAGACCACAAGCCGTAGGGTCACAGCGTTTAGTAGACTTTGCGGCAAAAGGAGAAATTTATGATAAGCGTCTGTGGACACCAATAGCCGCAGCGACCGGTGCAGCAGGTAATACGACGGCTCTTGTGGGTACACCTGAGCAAGTTGCAGAAGCCTTACTCGATTACTACGATGCTGGTGTTACCACTCTATTAATCCGAGGCTTCGAGCCGCTACAAGATGCGATTGATTATGGAGAGGTGATTTCTTTGGTGCGTGCAGAAGTGGCACGGCGCGATCGCCAAGCGGTTTCTGTTGCGAACTAGTTATCATCTTACAAACATCTACACCTCAGTCGTGCTGATGAAGCTGAGAAAAAGCTTCAGTTGTGGAGACTCAAACCCATCTAGCCAGACAGATGAAATTTCCAGCTGCGGACGAGGAGGTAGCAGAGGGATAAATCGTAAGTCTTTGGTTGCAAATTTACTTAAAGTTCGTGTAGTTAAAAGTATTCCTGCACCAGAAGAGACTAATAACGGGCACTGCTGGTTAGGTTTCTTGTGAAATAGTTTAGGCTCAATTCCTCCGTCTCTTAACAGGGCAAGAAAACTGTCGTAGAACTGCGGATTATCCCTCCTGGGTTGAAAGATAAATGTCTCATCGTGGAGATCGGCAAAACGAATGAGTTTTTTCTTTCCCAACCGATGAGTCTTGGACATCAAAATTCCAAAATCCTCTCGGTGAATCAATTGTGTCTGAACGCCATCGAGGTTGATCCTACCTTCAACAAAGGCAACCTCCAGTTTTCCCATAAGCAATCGCTTTAGTTGCTCTTGTGCGGATGCATCTTCAGCAATAATACGCATCTCTGGATAATGGAACCGAAAT
The DNA here is from genome assembly GCF_017115045.1 of Nostoc sp. NMS8. Lineage (GTDB taxonomy): Bacteria > Cyanobacteriota > Cyanobacteriia > Cyanobacteriales > Nostocaceae > Nostoc. The sequence continues at coordinate 37,165 of NZ_JABXKK010000096.1, forward strand.
GCCGATAACATCGGCCCAAGAATACTGTGAAAAACTGGGGCAGAAAACCCTACGCGAAGTATACCTTCACTATTCTTGGCGGATTGACTAACCTGCTGTTTAAGTCGTTCAGCTTGATTGATTAAGTCTTTTGCTCCCTGGTAAAGGATTATTCCACTTCGAGTCAATTCAACTTTTGTTGTCGAGCGCTCAAACAACTGGACTCCTAACTGCGCCTCAAGTCGATGCACGAGTCTCGTCAAAGGTGGTTGTGTGAGATGCAATTTAGCCGCTGCTTTTCTAAAGTTTAGTTCTTCTGCAAGGACGAGGAAAGCGTTTAAGTCTCTCAATTCCATAGAAATCGACAGAAATTGACTGATACCAAAATAGTATCAATTGCGATACTTTTTTTGAAATTCCCCTGTACTTTCTTTTGCCGTAGAATCTCTTTGAGAACAAAAAAGGTATTACCAATTCAACTCAATAAATGAATTTGTGAGTAGCTAGTACCGCAAGGCGGAATTAAAAATTAAAAATTAAAAATGAATACAGCGTAAGCGTTTCATTGATTTGAAATGGGTGGTTTACTTCCGCCGTAGCGTACTAGGGCAGTTTTGATATTGTCTTAGCAATCTCTTGGATATGTATAGAAAGTTAATTTTACTCAACCAAAATCACGGAAGCAGGGAATTGTAAGTAATATGTCTAATCAATATTTTCACAACCCAGTCACAAAGCACTCAATAATATCCAGACGCAATTTTTTCCATGCCTGTTATGGATTCATGGCTATATCTACAGCTTTAGCCAGCTGCAATACAAAAAATAGTAGTACCAAGTTAGTTAGACTTGGCTATCAAAATTCTGGAGACCTCATCGCACACGAAAAGAAAGTGATGGAAAAGCGCTTGACTTCTCAGGGAGTTGGCGTGCAGTGGTCTTTATTTGTCTCCGGCCCTCCCTTACTAGAAGCCTTAGATGTAGGGAGCATAGACTTGGGGCCGACGGGAGAAACACCGCCAATTTTTGCCCAAGCATCTGGTAGCAACTTAGTGTATCTGGCTAATATACCAGGGTTAACCGCAGAAGCCAAAGCGATCGTCGTCCCAAATGACTCTCCAATTCGCACGTTAGCGGATCTTAAAGACAAGAAAGTTGCTTATGCTAGGGGTACGGCTCTAACGTATTTCTTGGTAAAAGCACTTGAGGAAGTAGGGCTGAAATTAAGTGACATCAAATCTGTTAACTTAACAACTCCCGATGGACGTTCAGCATTTCTAAACAAGACTGTAGATGCTTTTGTAGCTTCAGATCCCGCTCTACTACAACTACAAAAGGAAAGTAATATTCGCACCCTACGAGATGGTAAAGGCATTGATACGCCAGGGGGCTATTACTTGGCTTCTCGGGAGTTCGCTAAGAATAATCTCGATCTGCTCAAAGCGATTTTAGAAGAGTACTACAACGTTGGACAATGGACAAATAACAACAGGCGTGAAGCAGCACAAATTCTTGCACCGAAACTCAAGATAGATGTCCCAACAATGGAACTATTGCTAACAAGGCGCAACTTCGACATGAAACCGATTACTGAGGAAGTGATTAACGCTCAACAACAGGTTGCAGATTTGCTGTATCAGTTAAAGATTATTCCCAAACAAGTGAATGTCAGGTTGGGCATCCTCACCCCCGAACAGTATGCAGCAATTACTCCCGATGCTGTCAGGAATAAAGTATAAAGTACATTGATCGATCGAATGGGGAATGGAGAGCCGCGAAGAAGCAAGGGAGCAGGGAGCAAGGGAAAAGAGTTTGAGTTTTCCCCTCCGCCCCCCGCACCCCGCCTCTCTGCCTCTTTTGAATGCCCAATGCCCAAATTAGGAAACAGTCACAAGCGATGCCAATGCATCGGGTATTGCCTCAGAAGGAGCCTGGAATTCTCCAGTGATGACGTACTCTAAACGCAGTTTTAACCAAGTAATAAATTGGGGATTTGTAGAAATAATTGCTACGGCTGGTTGGGGACACTTCGCTTTTAGCTCCGTAAACTGCGGTGCTTCCAAGAAAGCTGGTTGCTCAACCAACCAAAAATCTATTTGTTTTTCTTGTTCGTGATAGTGACGGGTGCGTTCTTTGAGAACTTCGTGTATCGGTTCTTCTTGGAGAAGAAAGCGTTGACTAGCTAAAACGTAATAGTATGTTTGCATTTTCATCCTTTAGTTGCTATGTGAATAATTTCAGGGTACAGAGTGTAATACTGTACCCTTATAAACTAACTTTTCTGGGATTTCTTGAACCAAGAACTGAACGGACAAGCGCTTTTCTGGTTTTCAGCATGTGTCTTGCCACCAGATGTTAGCTTTTCCAAGAACAGATTATTGTCAAAGTAGTGTTCTAAGGAAATAACCTTCAAGTCATCGGTAACTTTTGCAATGCTCATGCCGATAATTTCTACTGTCTCTCCAGTAGGTGCATGACCTTTGTATTCTCCGTTAAAATGTCCCCAATGCCGCCATTTGAATGTGACATTTGGTGGCCCTGAGAAAACTTCCAGCACTTCCCAAGGAAATCCTTGGGGAAATGTTGTGTGGAAGACTTTTGCCGATGATTCAAAGGTTTCTTCTGAAGCCTTGTAATGCTCTGAATCAGGCATAAATAAATTGTAAGTACCTTGGGCTGATAAATCTGCTGCGGTGTACTCTACTCCGCCATTGGTACTGACGCGAAACTGTTCGTTAACAATAGATAACCACTGTTGCGGGTTAGCTTTGAAGGATACCTCCATCTCGAAGGTTCGCACCAAGTTTTGCACGATCGCTTCTAGTGTACCTTCAAGGTGATTGTAGATACTTTCTTTCGCGAGATTCTCTTTGGAACGGGAATAATCAGGCGGTGTCTGATAGCGCCACTCGACATCAGTGCTTTCTGCTATCACCCGATCTCGATCCTGTACCCAAAGCGGCAGGTTGTTAGATTGTGTTGCGCTCATAGAAGTTTTTGCTGAAGATTTGATCCCAATTTCTAGATTTCGCAGTGACAACCCTCTTTGGGAGATTGGGGATTGGGGACTGGGGACTGGGGACTGGGAGCAGAGGAGAATATTTAATAATCAATGCCTATTCCCCCTTATAGCTTCTTTCATCTCGCGGACTGCTGGTTCTATACCTTTACCCTTTCCCCTTTCCCCTTTCCCCTTTACCCTTTTATAGCTTCTTTCATCTCGCGGACTGCCCTTTCTATACCTACTAATGCTGCCCGACTGATGATGGTATGACCAATATTCAGTTCTTCCATGCCTAGAAGCGCAGCCACGGGATAGACGTTCCAATAGGTGAGTCCGTGTCCAGCGTTGACTCGCAATCCAGCTTGAATGGCTTGTTCACAACCTTTAGCTAATATGGCTAATTCTCGCTGGCGATTTGTTTCATTTTTAGCCTCAGCATATTGTCCGGTGTGCAATTCTATAAACTGCGCCTGTACCTTGACAGATGCTTCAATTTGTGCAGGCTCGGCGTCGATAAATAAACTAACTGGAATGCTAGCGCTTTGCAATTTATCGACTATCTCACCTATTCTAGCAATTTGCCCGAAAATATCGAGTCCGCCTTCTGTTGTGACTTCTTCGCGCTTTTCGGGCACTAAAGTTACATAATCTGGTTTGATATCGAGAGCGATCGCTAGCATTTCTTCTGTAGCGGCCATTTCTAAATTAAGATGCGATCGCACTGTTTGCCGCAATATCCGCACATCCCTGTCTTGGATATGCCGCCGATCTTCGCGCAGATGTACCGTAATCCCATCTGCACCGCCTAGTTCTGCCAGCACAGCCGCCGCCACGGGATCTGGTTCTACCGTCCGCCGTGCTTGCCGGATGGTGGCAATGTGGTCAATGTTAACGCCAAGTGTAGGCACCCCAAGTTTCTCCCAAATCCACAGTCCTCAGAACTTGATTTTACCGGAAATAGTGGGAGTTTTGCTTGAGAAATTCAAGACACATCACGCAGGTTAAGTGCAACGCCTAAAAGAAAACTGAGTTAGAAAAAGATGTCTTAGAAGGTACTCTCGCTTACCTTTCCCCGGAACAAACTGGGCGGATGAATCGCGGAATTAATTATCGCAGTGATTACTATTCCCTTTCTGAACCGTCGTCTCACAGCCACACTCAATCTACCAGAAATTGAGATCGTGAAGAAATACGGTGATTTATCCCTAGTAGAATGTTACGCAGGGAGCCTGAATCAGGTGTTTATGAATGTTCTGGTAAATGCAATCGATGCATTGCAAGAAGCTAGCCAAAAACGGAGTATTGAAGAACTTAAAACCAACCCTAATCAAATTAAGATCCAAACTCAAATTGATAAATCAAGTAATTACGTGATGGTTCAAATTTACGATAATGGTATTGGGATGTGTGAGGATGTGAAGCATCGGGTATTTGACCACATATTTACTACAAAACCAGTGGGCAAAGGAACCGGATGAGGAATGGCGATCGCCTATCAAATTGTTGTAAACAAACACGCAGGAACTATTGAAGTTGACTCTACCCCAGGATATGGCACAGAGTTTACCATCTGTATTCCTTTAACAAGGAAAAATTAAAAATTACTGATAAAAATATTTTTCCAAGCATTGATTTTGGCTAATTGCTAAACTCATGCTCAGAGGCGATATACTTTAAGAAAGTTGATTTGGAAATTCCATCTCCTGTATATAATCATTGCTACATCAACTCTTTGAGGTGATATGCTTTTAAAACTGCAACAAATTATTGTAAAACCTGGTCAACAAATGTTGCTCCAAGATATTAGTTGGCAGCAGTTAGAAAATATTTTAACAGAAATGGGAGAAAGGCGTGCAGCACGCATTTCTTATAGTAATGGTTGGTTAGAAATTATGGTTCCCCTACCAGAACACGAAAAAGATAAAGAATATATTGGTGATTTAGTCAAAATCTTGTTAGAAATACTCCAAATTGATTTTGAGCCTTTTGGTTCCACAACACTTAAAAATGAGCGATCGCAGCAAGCAGTAGAACCAGATACCAGTTTTTATATTCAAAATCAAGCTGCTATAATTGGAAAAAATCGCATTGATTTAAATATAGATCCACCACCAGATTTAGCAATCGAAATTGATATTACTTCTCGCACTAGATTTGAAAATTATGAAATTTTAGGAGTTCCTGAACTTTGGCGACATACACAACAAGGTTTAGAAATTTTCTTACTACAACAGAGAAAGTATATTAAATCTCAATCTAGTCCTAATTTTCCTAATATTCCCATTGTTGAATTAGTCAATGAGTATGTTCAGCAATGTTTAACAATTGGTAGAAGTCAAGCTATGCGTAATTTTCGAGATTGGGTCAAGAATAATTTATAAGAAGAATTCAGAATTCAGAACTCAGGAGTCAGAATAGGCACCCAAGTTCGTAACCGTGATTTCCGAGGCCCAGATTTCTTTGCAGTGCTAAATGTTGACGGCAATAACTCAAGACAAGGCTGGGTAGTCTGGGAAGAAAATGGTCGTTATCCTGATGTAATCGTGGAATTAATGTCACCATCTACAGCAGCAATAGACAAAGGTATTAAGAAAAATCTTTACGAACAAACTTTCCGTACCTCAGATTATTTTGTTTACGATCCCTTTGATCCTAATTCTTTGCAAGGGTGGCATTTAGATGATAATCAGCAGTATCAGCCTTTAACCCCAAATGATCGCGGATGGCTATGGTCTAAGCGTTTAGGTTTATGGTTGGGGACGATTGAGGGAACAATAGATAGAGAAACGGCAATATGGTTGCGGTTTTACGATGTGGCTGGCAATTTGGTTTTGTTACCAGAGGAAGCTGCAATTGCACAAGCAAAAGCCGCAGTTGCACAGGTTGAAGTAGTAGTTGCACAGACAGAAGCAGCTGTTGCACAAGCAGAAGCCGCAGCTGCACAGGCGGCTCGTTTAGCGGCTAGATTAAGAAAATTAGGGGAAAATCCAGATATCTTGTGATATATTTGGGCTTTTTTGATGAAAATTATAGATTGCAAAGTTCCGATAAGTCATCACAAAGACGCGATAAATCGCCGTCAAGACGAAAGGCTGATTATTGTAAAGACGGCGATTCATCGTGTCTCTTGCCTTAACCGAACGTGAATTTAATATCTACACTAATTTGCTCAATCAAAAAACCTCTCCCTGGTTTTACTACGCAAAACCGTCCCTCTCCGACTCGGAGAGGGACAGAGTTGAACTAAAGTTCAAGGCAGGGAGAGGTTCTGTTGAACTCACGTTAACTCGTCTCCTGAATTTGCAAACGAATAGTGTGCTCAGTCGCACCACTAAGTTGCAATTCCATGATTTCACCACCCAGAGGTTCCAAGCAAGTGAGGAGTGATCGCAAGTTAGGTGTACTTGCGCCAGTATCTACATATAATCGATCTGCTAAATTCCCGATGCGTTTCCAAGTCATGTACAATTTCGCGATCGTTTGTTCAATTTGCGATGCTTGATTGACCAAATCAGCAGCAATGCTCAAACAGCCGACTCTTTGGGCTTCTTCTAAGGCTGTTTCAATATCAACATCTTCCTTTGTCAGCGCTTGAACTTGAGCCGCCCCTCTGAGATATTTCGCCAAGTTACGCGCTTCGGTAGTTACCTGTTTTAAGGTATCTACATCGGGATTGGCAGCTATTTCCTTTTGGATAAATTTTTGGTGTGATTCTGGCAGTTTTTCCATTTCCTTCACCAGAGGGGCGATGTAGCGCGGGGGAAGGGTGTTATCTGCGGCTTTTTCTTTAACTGCTTCCGGTAATAAATCTGAGGACATGGCTGTCCATTCATCGCTGAGTTGACGCACTTCGCGCCTAGTGATGCGATCGCCTTTTTGGGCGGCTTCACTCACCATCTGTTGCACTTCTGGGGATGCTTTGGAGGTTTCAACAAACGCCCGTTTGCTGAAATTGTTCACAGAACCGGGGTCAAGTTTACCGTCTTCAATCAGAGTATCGGCACTATTCGCTAATTGAATCCAGGCATAAGCTTGACTTTTGCTGATTTCCCGCTCTTTTAGCCATCGCAGAAAGCCAGTACCGCGTCCGTCACCACCTACTTTTTCTCTGTCGCGGATCGCCCGTAAAATTCGCCCCCGCCAGATTTCAGTTTGCAAATCAAAGCGATCGCATACCTGCCAAGCTATTTCTAGCTGCTGTTGAAAATCTGACTCTAGAATCTGTTCATCTTCTGGATCGGGCAGTTCAAAGCTGATATCGGCTGGCTGTAGTAGAGCAGCAGCAAGGTCGTTAATGGAGTCGGTATCTTGCACGATTGATGACTAACTAGTGGATGCGATCGGCTTATTATGCCACAATCTGTGGACTCCCACTTAAGGGGGAGTACGGTATTTTGAGTTACAACAAATATAGTAGGAAGGGGTAAACCACCTTTGTAAAGTCTTTAATTAATCAGAGACAATAAAAATAAAACGATGAACCAGGTAGATTACCTCCGCATTAGCTTAATCGATCGCTGCAATTTTCGTTGTCAGTACTGTATGCCAGAGGGAGTAGAACTGGACTATATTCTCAAGCAACAGCTTTTAACTGATGAGGAACTACTCACCTTAATTCAAGAAGTATTTATTCCAGTCGGCTTTAATCGGTTTCGTTTGACTGGGGGTGAACCCTTATTACGTCCGCGTGTGGTGGATTTAGTCGGCGCGATCGCAACTCTTCCCCAAACTCAAGATATCTCAATGACCACCAACGGTTTCTTGCTGGCTCCGATGGCACAAAACCTTTACAATGCTGGTTTGCGACGAATTAATATTAGTCTGGACTCTCTTGATCCCGACATTTTTGATCAAATTATTGGTAATCAGGGGCGTTCTCGTTGGCAACAAGTTTGGCATGGCATTCAAGCTGCCTATCAGGTCGGATTTGACCCCCTGAAGCTGAATGTAGTAGTGATTCCTGGCGTTAATGACCACGAAGTTCTAGATTTAGCCGCCCTGACAATTGATAAACAGTGGCACGTTCGATTTATTGAATTTATGCCCATTGGTAATGTGGATTTGTTTGGCGATCGCGGTTGGGTATCTTCAGCCGATTTACGAGAACGCATTCGCGATCGCTGGGGCTTGACAGAATCTCAAGTTCGTGGTGCTGGCCCTGCTGATGTCTTTCAAATTCCCGGTGCGAAGGGGACACTAGGATTTATTAGTCAGATGTCAGAATGTTTTTGCGATCGTTGTAACCGGATGCGCCTGAGTGCAGATGGCTGGCTGCGTCCCTGTTTATTAAATGAAACTGGTCAAATAGATTTAAAAACTGCCCTACGTTCTGGTGTCAGCACCGCTCAATTACAAGAACAGGTCAGACATTTACTCGGAATCAAGTCAGAAATTAACTTTAAAGTGCGCGATTCTGGCGTTACAGGTACATATACTCGCACCATGTCACAAATCGGTGGTTAGTCATTGGTCATTTGTCATTTGTCCCTTGCAAATAACTAAGGACAAATGACCCTTCGGGTGACGCTCCTGCGTCGCTAACGCTGCGCTAACGCTAGTTGCTCATGGGGGAAACCCCCATCGCCCTTGGCGTCTCCCCCTTGGGAGAAGACCGCACCAGCTCACTAAGGACAAATGACTATTACGCTTGCCGTGAGTAGTATTCCACCACAAGTAGTTCATTAACTTGTAATGCCACCCATTCGCGCTCAATAACGCTGTTGACTTTACCAACCAACTTATTTTTGTCAAACTCCAAATGACTGGGGAGGTTTGCCAAACCGGGATATTGCAAATTAGCTTCCACCAACTTCCGGGATTGTGCCCGATCCCTAACCGCAATTACTTCACCAGGACGGCATTGGTAGCTGGCAATATTCACTACACGACCGTTAACAGTTACGTGACCATGATTTACCAATTGACGAGCTGCGGGGATAGTCGGGGCTATACCCAAGCGGAAAACGGTATTATCCAAGCGCATTTCTAGCAATTGCAGTAGCACTTGTCCGGTAGAACCAGTAACCCGTCTGGCTTTCCGTACATAGCGGAGCAATTGCTTTTCAGTCAAACCGTAGTTGAAGCGGAGCTTTTGCTTTTCTTCTAGACGGATGGCATACTCAGAGCGCTTTTTGCGGTTCTGACCATGCTGACCAGGTGGGTAAGCGCGTCTGGCGCTTTTACGAGTTAATCCTGGTAAGTCGCCCAAGCGACGGACAATTCTGAGGCGTGGCCCTCTATATCGGGACATGAGTTTCCTTAATCTAATCCTGTTTAAACTTTACTCAGACATTCCATTTTGACATTCCACCGATTAAAAATCAGGGGATTCTTGGTTTTTTGAGACTGCTTGCCTTGGTATGACGTATCCTACCAATGTAGAGGCATCTTTTTTGCGCCAGTTGTTTAATTCGGCAAAGCCGACGTACTAGCATCCAAGCTTGAATTCCGACGTGCCCCGCCGTACTCCTGCCAATAAGTTTTTTGTGTTTATTTAGTTTCGTAGGCTACTCAATCATCAGATTGGTTTACGCAGTATTCTTACTCTGAAATACTTTTTACGTTGCCTACTTATCTTTCAAACAGTTATATTAACACAACTTTCGACATAATTAATTATGTCTATACTTTACTACCGCCGAAATTCTTGGATTACAGAGGATTTTTAAGAGATTTGAGTTAGCATAACTTTGGGTGTTTGGAGAATTGGCAATGTCAATGAGCAAAAAAGTGGTTAATAAAGCTAAGAACAAACAAAGCAATTCCACCTCTAGGATTCTAATAGTACCAGTTTTGGCTGTAGCTGGATGGTTGACAACAATCTTGCCTAATGTGGCTGTTGCTGCCTCTTACACTAATGATTATAGTGTCTGTGCCGCTGGACTTTTAAGCGTGGGTGTCACGGGAGAAGCGGCATCCCCAGCTTGTGCAAAGGCACTGCGCCCCAGGGATTTGGCTGCTTGCGTGGTTAAAATTGAGAAACAGACCCAAATTGCCGCGATAGATGCGCTTTCTTCTTGTGGAAGGGCCCGCCGTCCTGAAGAGTTAGCTACTTGTGTAGTCGGTGTTAGCTCAATTACTAAAGAAGCAGTTAATCCAGAAGCTTTAAATTACTGTGGTCGTAGTTTGTTGCCTGTGCGTTTTGGTCAGTGCGTAGTTGGATTACGTAGCAAAATTGACCTTCTGCCTACTCAAGTGTTAGATACTTGTATCGATGCTAGTGACAGCGTTCTTGGCGCTTCATCTTCATCTACACCTGCGACTCTAAGTCCTGCAGGGTCAAGTCCGAGTATTGAGACTACGCCATTTCCAACGCAACCAGTTGTGCCAACACAACCGATTCTGCCAACGCAGCCGCGCACTAATTAAATTACAGTCCTTTGTAATTGATTGAGGCGATACTAAACAAGGGGCTTAAGCCCCTTGTTAAAGACAGACAAACTTTTGCTACATTACATTAGTACAACACGGCGTAAATAAACCAGCAATTCAAAATTAATGAAACGCTTACGCTGTATTCATTTTTAATTTTTAATTTTGTTAGCGCAACGCAAAGGCTTCTCTACGAGAGTCTGCGTAATTTTATAGAGAAGCAAGCTACGCGCAGCGTCTCGTAGAGAGCGTCATTTTGAATTGCCTTGCAGTACTAGTCTTCTCTTTCGCCAAAAACTGTTTGTAAAATGACTGCAATCCCGCCATCTTGGTGATATTTATCTGCCCAGGCACGGATAACTTCATCTAATTCTTCCATAGCCTGCTCCATTTTTTCTGGGAGTATATCAAGTTCTTCCAGTAAGCGCATGGCGTTTCGTTGCCGTTCTGCCCAATTTTTCATCATGCGAAAATACCGAGCGGTATCTTCTACCAGGATGTTAGTGCGTTCTTGATCGTCTGCTGGGGTGTAAGAAAGACGGGTAAGTGCGTAGAAGGGCATTCCCCAAGGAGAATCAATGCGCGTTACTGTTCCTGAGTAAAGCAGACGGCGCTTAATATGCTCACCCAAAGCTTCACTTAAGGGCATTTGGTGTTCGAGTGGTAAGTCTTCTTGCGATCGCTTGTGCAAAAACTCGATTAAATCTAGAAACTCAAAGGAGCTAACTAACTGAGCATCAGGTAGATTACTTGGTAGTTTCTGCTCTATCTGTCTTTTTTCTTCGCTTGTCAGACTGCTACCAGGAACGCGCGATCGGCCCGGTTGCCAAGGATATTTTTCTAGCCAGACGTAAGGCAATTGAATTAGATAGCGGGGTTCATCAGAACCCAGCATTTTTAACAGCTTGCCTTCTGTTAATGCCTGTCTGACTTCTTCTACAATAATTTTTACTCGTTTCGGCTCTAAGTGATGCAGATGCCCTGTCATTCGCAGGTTTTGTCCCTGCTCTAGATAGGTCATGTAAATTGCACACTTTGCTGCTGTTGCGGCTGCGTCTAAGAATGCCCCATGCCTGTGCCCACTCGTCCGCATGGCACTAAAAGCCAGATAAAGCATGATCTGATCCATCGCACTGGGGCCAAGACGTTTGATCAGATCTATGTCGTTACTCATATTACAGACAATTGAATAGCACGTTTACAAATTTTTAATCGAGTGAAAATAGGTAGTATACACCTGGCTGAAGGCTGTCTTTACTTCAGATTATATTAGTATGCGATAACGATGATATTAGTGGTAGCACAAACTACAATTCTCGCATATTTTCTGGTACAAAAGCAGATTCGGTAATTGTGACTATAACTGTCTCTGCATCTGACCGGAAAATTACAGACACCACCAAATCAAGATTAACGGCGGTTTATCTCCCAAAAGTCAACTATGCTGCAATTAATCTACAAAGCTTTTCAGTTTTCTGGATTTTTTTCATCTTTTAAGAGCAACAATCTCAAGCGGCTTACACCTAATTATGGCACTATGCCGACTCGGAGTAAAAACTAGTTTATACAGTTTATCTGGGATATCTGTTACTAGCAAAAGATGGATTTTTCAGCTTTGGCGAATTATTTGTAGTACATAGGTTACTAGAAATAATTGGGAGTGGTCTAAAAATAAATCGCTTACCAGGTGTAGCCATATTTAGAGGTTGAGCCACATAGCTCTTTGTGAACTATCATACCGTTCACAACCTCCAGTGATGTCTCGGCATTATCAGCCGTTGGTTTGAAGGAAAATAATAGACATCAAGTAGAGTAAATAATTCCAATTTCAAAATACCTGTTGCTTTTCAAATATTGTTCCTCATCATATCACTATTTTTTGTTTTCGGGATGAAATCATGTGTTCTGGATTTCATAAATCACGCTATTTAAATACTTTCTAGTCTGACTAAATCAAGGTTTGATGATATTTTCATATTTTCTCCTAAATTTAAGTCCGATCTATCTTTTCATACGGATAATCTGACACAAAAAGCTGCGATTATTTTCGACTGAATCGCGTAGCTACAAGGCTTTATTGCTCGTGCTAGGAACCGAAAGATTAGTTACTAGTCATACATATAATAAAACATCTTGGATTCCATAAGATGATTATTTAGAAAGTTTTTCTCAATGAATTTATATTTTTTTCATGAAAGAATTTTAAATTTTCATGATTTAACTAATTCATTGTCTACTTCTAAGTATGTTTTTACCTCGCTATTTTATATATTTGAGAGACTTGAATTACGTAGATAGTTTGTTGCTAGAAAAGCAGGATAAGTTTTTTCTTTGGTATTTGGGCGATATTTACGGTGGGCTACGCCTACGCAGACCGCATTAACTAGTAAGGAACGACAGAAATAAAGATACCATTTCACTAAACACAAGAGCAGAGAAATGAGAAACTTTGAATTTCGCATTACTTGCAGGGGTTTTAGTAGTATAGAAATATCGGTTATTTCAATCGCATCTCTAGGTTGAAAAAACAGTTCATTCTAAACATTTCTGCTACTTCTGGAGCTACTAGTTCCAAAATGCGATCAATGGTGTTGACTCCTTGCAAATCTCCTCTCTGAGCAAGTACTCGTACTCAATAGTTGGAGTCAGTACTACTCATACTGCTTACATATACGTGTTTTCCCTACCTGTATCAGGCTAAATTCCTAAAAATTTATTACAAGTCAAGTTATTCTGATTACTGCTCACTTATCTATAGGAGTTACGCAAACAATAGCCGAAAAGAGTGATTTTATGGTAGGGAGAATATCCTGTGGGAAGCTACTTTGCGTCTACATGAATTGTTCCTACGTATGTAATTTTATGTAGTACAATCCCAATTTCAGGTTAATATCAATAGGAAAAAGGGAGCAGAGGGGAAAGAATTAGAGAGCAATTATTTGGATCGCGCATTTCGTGAAATGTTATAAGTCATAATCTATTAAGGGAACTCCAAGAAATAAATTATCCAAATATTGTGGGGTGGATCTTGCCCACCTTATGGACTGGGCGCTCATGTTGCCCACCTCACAAGAGTTAATTGGATATTTTGATTTAGTCAGTCCCTAAGTTTTATCTGCACCTATCAGGATTCAGAATAATCATTGGTGAAAACTTAAATCCCCGACTTCTCGAAGAAGTCGGGGATATTTGATTTATAAAGGTTACAAGTGAGTGCATTAGTTTCAAAACCGATCCTGAGTGAATGGGAGGTGAAGTAGCTCCCATCACACTTAAGCTGATTAAACTCGCCATTTAATTCGTGGGATTAGAGGGTTTAACCTGATTTCGCATTGTTTCAAAGCTGAAAGCCGCTGCGCCAAAGGTTACAAATAACACTCCCAGAATTTGCACAATATCCAAATTTTCTTGAATGATTAACCCAGCTAAAATCACGGTTAAAACTGGGATGCTACCACCGATGAGCGCCGATCGCGAGGCTCCTAGTTTACCAATACCAATATTGTTGAGCAAATAGCCGGCAAGAGTTAACACACCCAAAATAAACGCGCTTAAAACCAGTTCCAGCATTTTAGAGGGGTCAACTACTACCAAGTTCCAATTGCTTGGCAAGGGTAGCATCAAGCAGATAAAGCTCAATAACAACATGGTAGTGAAGTTAATTAAAGTAAAAGTCACGGGATGGAGTTTGCTGGCACAGACTCGCGTCAAAATTATGTAGGCAGCAAAAGCCACACCCGAAATAATGGCGGTGCTGCTTCCCATTGAAATATTACCGGTACCAATGCTGGGAGAACTCGCTAAAACCAACAATTCGCCGCAGCAAATTGCAGCGATCGCCGCGATGCGGAATAGAGTGGGGCGATCGCGAAACAGAAACCATGACAATAGACCGCTAACCATCGGATAGATAAAGAACAGTGCGATCGCCATTCCGGTGGGTACTTGAGCGATCGCAATGTAGATTAGCACCTGAGACAAAAACAAAAAGCATCCACTCACAATGGACAATATCAAAATCTGCTTGGTAGCTGCATTGGCAGGTGTGGGATTTCCTCGGACTGAAGCGGCCAAGTTTTCCAAATCTTGCCACAATCTTGGGTGCAATATCGGAGATAAAAGTACCATCAGTGGTACGACTACCATAAACCGGAGCGTCAAAATTAACAGAGTATTGCCCAAAGTCGGCGGTAGCAACTGTTCTACCTCTAATACCCCAAAAATCTGGGAACCTTCGTGGAAAATTACCTTGATGGCTACGTTGTAGAGCGACGATACCACTACCGATGAGACAATTAACAAGAAACCAATTTGGAGTGCCGATAAGCCAGAGGAATTAGGCGATCGCGATTGTGGGGGTTTTGCTTCTGGTGGTGGTTCTAGCGCAGTAGTTGATGAGGATTTAGCTTTGCTCTGCGATTCGTTCTTGCGAAGGACAGAAATTGGTTCAGTAATATTTAGCTTTTGCGAAGGTCGAATTATTCTCGGCTGTAGCACAGCTGCGAGCGGAGGCACTGGTGGCGTTTCGTTTTCTGGCAATTCCTGATTGAGGACAGAAATTGGTTCGGTAGCATTATCTTGTGATGGCGGAACTACAGCAGCAGTAGATTCTGATGTCGTTTCCCTTTCTGACAAATCCTTGCTGGGTACAGAAATTGGATTTGCAACCTTTTCTGTAATAGATAGTGGCTCTGATGTCGTTTCCCTTTCTGACAAATCCTTGCTAGGTACAGAAATTGGATTTGCAACCTTTTCTGTAATAGACGGCGGCTCTGATGTCGTTTCCCTTGGTGAAAATTGATTGGGAATCGGGGAAATTGGCTCAAGAGAATTTCTTACTACTTCCTCAAACTCTGGCAGTGATGTTTCAACAGAACTGTTTTTTTCTGGCTCAGTAAACTGCAAAACAGTAGGTATACCTCCTGTTGCTGGTTTACGTGAAGTTTCTTCTATAGTTTTTTCTAGTTCTCCATGCAGGCGATTCACAAATTCCGTTAAAATCGTTTCCCCTTGCTGCTGCTGGCTATACATCCGTGACAACTGCTGGGAAAGATTACTTTGATAGTTCTTCAACTCCTGTTGTAGCGAATTAAAGGTAACAGTAACGGTGTCATCCAAACTATCAAACATGTGTTCGACTTTTGCATTGATTTCACCTACTACATTGTTGCTCACTTCAGCAGACTTCAGCGCAGCTTGTTCGTAAGATTTGCCCTCTATGTTTTGGCTAGCTAAAGTTGTCAGAGAGGATTGCAGTTGTGAAGATATATGCTTTGCCAGAACTTCTGCCAGTTGCCGAATTAATACTTGCTGCTCAGTGATTTGGCGCACTTGTTGTAAATGCTCTTTTTCCTCTACCAAGCTTTGAATTTCATCAGATAACCGATTTTTTTCTGACTGAAGCCGCTTTACGTCTTCCTGCAAGCCTCTGAGGACATTCTGCTGAAGATTTTCTAAGTCTTCAACTACAGCCCAAAGCGCATTTTCTGCTGCTCTGGATAGCTCACCTCTGACTCTTGGGTTTTCTGGTTGCTTCTCGAATCGCCCCATTAGCTTCTAACCTCTAACACCTTGACGATAAAGCTGCTTTCGGTACACTTTATTGGCGGTCATCCTAATTTCCTGTATTTTTTCAGATAAATTAAAAATTTTAACAGCACTTCCGCATTTCAACGTAATTCTGTCATACTAGACACAAGTTAGCAAAGCATCAAGTTTGCCTCACAGCTTACTACAGCGTGTTCTCTTCACCATTAACAAGTATTTAACCATTCGATTTGGGATTGAGCGCTAGGGCTGGGAGTCGCTTGAACAGAGACTTTGTTTGTTTTTGGTCAGTTTTATTGTCATCAATTATTTACCAATGAGATTTTTACTTTTAAAGAAATCTCACTCCAAATAAATATTTATTATTTTGCTGCCAATAATACTCGTCAAAGATTTCCAGATGCCTGTGCGATAGCTACAAAATTGTCTGACTTGCGAAACTAGCTGTAAATTTGTCTGGAATGTAACTTGTGTGACAGTTTATATCTCTATATGGAGATTAAAGTATCTTTCTGTGGAAATTCAAAGTTACGCTATCCCCTGCACAACATTCTAATGAATGAGCAGCAATTCTGCAAAAACGGTTTTTTGGCGTTTTTGTAGTCTAGGTTTTGCTTTGAGTAAATTCCAGTAAAGAAAAAAGTTAGGAAAATATTAATAATTCTTAGAAAAATAAAATTCGGGCAATGCTAAAGATGGCAGCGCTCAATGCAGCACTTACGGGGATTGTAATTAGCCAAGCGGCGGCAATACCTTTTAGAGTTTGAAACTTAATCGAGTTGAGATTTTGTACTAATCCAATACCAACTACACCACCGACAAGAGCGTGGGAGGTGGAGACTGGTAAACCTAGCCGGGAAGCGATGAGGATGGTAATAGCAGTTGCCAGTTCGGCACAAAATCCACTACTAGGTTGCAAGGCAATAATATTTTCGCCAATAGTGGCGATGACTTTTTTACCCCAAACAGCTAAACCACCAACAATACCAGCGCCACCAAGGATTAAAATCCAAAGCGGGATAGTTATACCATCGGTAGGTACGCTACCAGTGCGATTGATGTAAACGATCGCAGCTAAAGGAGCGATCGCATTTCCCACATCATTAGAACCGTGAGCAAAGGCTACAAAGCAAGCACTTAGTAGTTGGAATCGGGCGAATATGCCCTCAACGGTATTTTGGATTTTAGATTTTGGATTTTGGATTGATGGTAATTCCTGAGTCGGGGGTAAAAATTTTTCTTCCAATCCGCCTCCCCCCGTCTCCCCTAACTGTCGAAAACTAATGATTGTGAGTCCAACTACTGCTACTGCACCGATTAACAAGGGGATGTCGTAAGTAGGGATATTGAAACCAGTTTGCTCAATTACAAAATTGGTTAGCGGTTCAGTTAGCGATGGTAATACAATTACGCCGAATACACCTAGCAGCAGAGTACTCAGCCAGGGAATCCATTCTTGTAACTGGACTACTTGATTTGGTTGATCTAAAATCCAGTGCTTGATTTGACTGTAAAATAAAGCAGCGATCGCACCACTAATTAACGGCGTTAAAATCCAGCCAATGGTAATCAAGCCAATTGATGACCAATCAATTGCATTTACTCCCAAAGCTACCCAACTAAATCCTGCGATCGCACCAACAACCGCATGAGAAGAGGATACAGGTAAACCGCGTGATGTGGCAATTTGCAACCACACACCACACGATATTAGTACCGTTACCATTCCAACAACGAATATTTGGGGTGTAGCTGCGAATAAGGCGGGATTAGCAATTTTCGTTGCGAGAGTTTCCGTTACCTCATGTCCAAACAACACAGCACCCGTAAACTCTAATACTCCAGCAATTATTAGTGCCTGCTTGAGGGTAACAGCTTTGGAACCTACAGAGGTTCCCATCGCATTAGCAACATCGTTTGCTCCGAGATTCCAGGCGACGTAGAAAGCTAGTAGAGCGACGAAAAGTAGGGTAATAAGCATTTTGTTGGAGACAAGAGGAAAGTGAGAGAGATGAAGATGAAACTGGAGTTTTTAAGGGTGAACTTTGAACCTTTTAGCTCCATCGTTGAACCTTTGAGCTTCATCTTGAACCTTTTAGCTCCATCGTTGAACCTTTAAGCTTCATCGTTGAACCTTTTAGCTCCACCGTTGAACCTTTTAGCTCCATCGTTGAACCTTTGAGCTTCATCGTTGAACCTTTTAGCTCCACCGTTGAACCTTTTAGCTCCATCGTTGAACCTTTGAGCTTCATCGTTGAACCTTTTAGCTCCACCGTTGAACCTTTTAGCTCCATCGTTGAACCTTTGAGCTTCATCGTTGAACCTTTTAGCTCCACCGTTGAACCTTTGAGCTCCATCGTTGAACCTTTGAGCTCCAGCGTTGAACCTTTGAGCTCCATCGTTGAACCTTTTAGCTTCACCGTTGAACTTTTGAGCTTCGTAGCTGAATCTCAGACAGAACTTTAAACTTCTAGTTTTAACACTCTCTCATCCCCCTAATCTTCCTTCTACGGATAAATTAAGATTTTATAAGTATCCGGTGTGGGTGCGATCGCAACTTCCACAGCTGCTGATAAATCTTTTAATGGATAGCGATCGCTAATCAACGCTTTTACATCAATTCGCTGATTAAATACAATATCGGCTGATAGATTCTGAAGCCGATAAGAGGAACTGTAACTACCGATCAAGTCAATTTCCCGACGATAGAGGACATTCGGATTAATGGGAATTTCCACCTCATCAGGGAATTCTGCAAAAAACAAGATTTTGCCGCCTTTGCGGGTATTATCAAGTGCTTGAAAGAAAGCTTTTTCACTAGGAACAGCCAGCAAAGTTACATCAACACCTAGTCCACCAGTTAAGGCAGAGATTTTGGCGGTTAAATCAGGATCGCGCGCATCAAAAGCCGCCTCTGCACCGACACTCAAGGCTTTATCAATTCTAGAGGGTAGTAAATCGGTAGCGATCGCTTTTGCTCCAAAATACTTCACCAACATGATAAACATTAACCCAATTGGCCCAGCACCAGTAACTAATACAGTTTGTCCTGGAGCGATTTGGGCTTTTTTCACAGCTTTCAAGCAGCAGTTAGTTGGTTCTACAAAACTGGCTTCTTCAAAACTGATGTTATCCGGGATGGGAATTAAACCACCATTTTCCACAATATGTCCAGGAACTTTGACATAATCAGCAAAACCGCCACCACTGGCGTTAAAGCCTGCGGTAGTGGAGATGTTTTTGTAAACATCGCACATCGAGAAATTATCATTTAGGCAGTAGGCGCAACGCATACAAGGGATGTGGTGCATCACCGCTACCCGTTGTCCAACTTGCCAACCTTTGACATTATTGCCTAATGCTGCGATCGTGCCAGCAGTTTCATGTCCAAAAATGCGCGGCGGTTCATACAGCGGATAACGAATTTTCTTAATATCTGACTGACACAACCCCACAACCCGCACCTGTACCAGCACCTCATCTGGTTCCACGGTTGGAACTGGGATATCTTCGTAAGACAGTTGATTAACGCCTCTAAATACCTGTGCTTTCACGTTGGTTTTTCCCCGCTCAACGATACTAGATGTAACATTAGTGGTCAACGTTAAGCTATAGGACTTACGCAAAATATCTCTCAAGCTCTGATTTCTCCGTGTCCTCCCTCTGTGGTAGCCTGCGCCAAGCCGTTCGCGTAGCGTCTCGTAGAGAAGCGTCTACGTTATTCCATTAGCTCTTGCGTAGTCACCTTGCTTCCCCATTCGCGGAGCGCATCTCTACAGGACGCTCCGAGTTCAAAATTCAATTCTTAGTCTTATGCTTAGATGCAAGTACCTGAACCGATTTCCCATCTTGGAGAGCATCCGTCGGATTAGTAATTAACCTAACATTAGGGCTTAAACCAGAAACAACTTCAACTTCAGTACCATAATCTCGTCCAAGCTCTACTTTCTGGTACTTAACTTTCTTTTCCTTTGTCACAGTGGCTACTTGTATACCATCTGCATTAATCACTAAGGTATTAGCTGGTACTAATAAAGGTGGATTGGCACGTTCAGTCTTAAAAGTGACTTCAGCATACATCCCCGGACGCAAAAGATTTTCTGAATTCTGTACTTCAATTTCAGTTAAAAGGGTATTAGAAGTAGCATCCAAGACATCAGCAGTCCGAATAACTTTACCAGCAAAAGATTTTTTTGGTAGCTCACGAACACGAACAAGCGCAGTTTGTCCAGGGTGAATTGATTGCACAAAAGCCTGGGGGACATTAATTCGGATGCGTAAATTATCCGTCTGAGCAATCTTAAATAACCAGGAATTTCCACTATTACTATTGCTACCCGCAGAAATTAAAGCTCCCGTATCTATGTTACGAGCAGTAATTACACCCGCAAAAGGAGCAACAATTTGTTTGAATGTTTGTAAAGAAGTTATGCGTTGTAAATCTGATTTACTAACACTCTTGCTTGCGATAAACGCATTAATGTTAGCTTTTTGGGAATTAATAGCTGCAAGAGCTGTATTTACACTTTCTTGGTCTGAATTAACGCGAGCAATTAAAGTATCTACATTAGCTCGACTTGCATTAAAAGCACTTTCACGTTCATCGGCAGCTTGTGTAGTCACGGCTCCTTGCTTTTGAAGTAATTGCCAACGTTGCCAAGTTTGACGTGCTAGTTCTAGGTTAGTACGTGCTTCGGCTAATTCTGCCTGTCTAGCTTTTAAGTTAGCTTTTGTTTGAGAAAGATTACTTTGCTTTTGTGCTAAATCTGCCTGAACTTGAGCCAGATTTGCCTCAGATTTTGCCAATTCTGCACGAGCTTGCTGTATATCTTGGTCAGTTTCCGGGGCATCAATTATAGCGAGTAGCTGTCCCCTATTTACACGTTCGCCAATATCCACTAATTTTTTTTGTAAATATCCACTGGTACGGGCATAAATTGTGGTTTCTTGGCTGGCTTGAATACTGCTAGGTAGAACTAGTTCGGTGAAATTAGCAGCAACTTTTGGTTTAACTACATTGACTGAAGAGACTTTTTTTATTGTAGATTTAGCGAAAGCATTTAATTCTGATTGCTTTTGTAAGCGAGGTATAATACCAAGTGCTAAAAGTCCAGTAACAATTAAAGTAGTCGTAGCAATAATTGTGATAGAAGTGAAACGACTTTTTTTAGTCGTTGCTGCGATATCAGAATTATCAACTTGGGTATTTTCTTGAGTATCCATATTATAGAATTCTATTTGATTTGTTGATTTATCAAAATTCTTTCAAATCCCCGACTTCTTAGAAAAGTCAGGGATCTAATTATTCACGAATTATTTACCGATTAGCTACAGTTAATTTGATAGTAGAGGATAGTTCTTCCTCCAACTCTAAATTTTGGGGTTGTTTTCGGCGCAAAATACTATAAATTACAGGTACAAAAATTAAAGTTGCCACTGTTGCTGCTAATAATCCACCAATTACAGCACGTCCTAAAGGAGCATTTTGTTCACCACCTTCTCCTAAACCAAGAGACATTGGTAACATCCCCATAATCATGGCCGCAGCAGTCATCAATACTGGACGCAAACGAGTATAACCAGCAGCTAAAGCCGCTGAAACAGCTTTCTCCCCTATCAGACGTTGCTCATTAGCAAAGGTGACAAGCAAAATACTATTAGCAGTAGCAACCCCAATACTCATAATTGCACCCATCAAAGAAGGTACGCTAAAAGTCGTGTTAGTCACAAACAATATCCAGACAATTCCTGCTAAGGCATTTGGTAGTGCCATCATAATAATGAATGGATCAACCCAAGATTGAAAATTGACTACTATTAAGCAATAAACTAATCCAATAGCAAATATCAATCCTACTTCTAATCCTAGAAAAGATGAATTCATCGTTTCTACTTGACCTTTCACCATAATTGACGTTCCACGTGGTAACTTCTGCTGAAATTGTCCAACTATTTTATAAATATCGCTGGCTACACCACCTAAATCACGACCTTGAACATTGGCGTAAATGTTAAATACAGGCTGTACGTTGTAATGATTAACAACAGCAGGAGCTTTACCTCGTTTAGCAACAGCAATATTGCTCAAAAGTTGTGACGAGCTAGAACCGTTAGCAATAGGAGTATTCTGAATTTTTTCTAGTGAGTTAAGTTTGTATTGGGGAACTTGTACTGCTACTGGATAACTCACTCCTTTGATAGGATCAAGCCAAAAGTTGGGTGATGTTTGACCACTAGAACTTAATGATGTGAGTAGATTATTGGCAACATCTCGTTGAGTTAAACCGTTACGTTGTGCTTGATCGCGATCTACATTAATACGTAAGTCTGGGGCATCAACAACTTGATGTAAATGAACATCAACTGCTCCCGGAATTTGAGCTATTTGGGTTTTGATTTGTTTTGCAATCTTGTAATTATCCCGACGATTTTTAGCTGGGCCTATTACCTGAATATCAATAGGGGCTGGTAAACCGAAATTGAGAATTTGAGTCACTATATCCGCAGGTTGGAAAAAGAAGGTTAGTTCAGGAAATTGGGCGGTTAATGTTTGGCGTAGTTGTCTAACATATTGCCAAGTAGAATGATGTTTACCTTCTTTAAGACCGACAAGAATTTCTCCATCACCAGCGCCGATAGTTGCTGTGTCGCTAAAAGCTAGGTTGACTCCACCTACAGGTAAACCAATATTGTCAAGAATAATTTCTAATTCTTGCTCAGGAATAACCTGACGAATCTCATTTTCAACTTGAGTAAAAATCTGTTCTGTCTTTTCAAGTCGTGTTCCCGCAGGAGCGCGGACGTGCAGCCGAAACTGACCTGCATCTACTTGAGGAAAAAAGTCTTGACCAACAAAAGGTAGTAAAACTAAAGCGCTTACCCAAAAAGCACCAAACATCGCAAAAACTACACCCCGATGATTTAGAGCTTTAGCTAAAGTATTTCGATAGTTTTGCCGAAATTTCTCAAATTGGCGGTTAAACTGCTCATGAATCCGCCAGAAAATATCTTTTTTGGGAATGACATGACCATTACCGTTATTACTTAAATTTTCATGTTCAGTATAAAGATGTAGTTCCTTTCCAAGGAGAAACTTTGCCAACATTGGTACTACTGTCCGCGAGAGTAGATAGGAAGCAAGCATCGCAAAAACAACTGCCATCCCCAAAGGCATAAATAGCGATTGTGCTACTCCTGTTAAAAAGACAATTGGGATAAAAACAATACAGATTGCTAAGGTTGAAACGAAAGCCGGAACAGCTATTTGTTGTGCGCCATCTAAAATAGCTTGTTGCAGAGGTTTTCCTTGTCCCAAATTGCGGTGAATATTTTCAATTTCTACTGTGGCATCATCAACTAAAATCCCAACTGCTAGAGATAGACCTCCCAAGGTCATAATATTCAGAGTTTGTCCGATCAATCGCAGAGCAATGATAGAACAAAGAATTGATAAAGGAATGGAAATTGCCACAATTAAAGTGCTGCGCCAACTGCCTAAGAATAATAAAATCATGGCGGCAGTTAAACAAGCAGCAATCAATCCTTCGATTAATACTCCGTGGATGGAAGCTTTAACAAATATGGATTGATCGAATAAGATTTCTAAATCTAATTCTTTGGGTAATGTAGCTTGAATTTTTGGTAGTCTTTCTTTGACTCTAGCGACAACATCTAAAGTTGAAGCACTACCACTTTTGAGAATAGTTAATAAACTAGACCGTCGCCCATCTCGACGAACAATATTATTCTGTACTGCAAAGCCATCATGGACTTGGGCAACATCACGTATATAAATTACAGTGCCGTTGATCTGTTTGATGGGTAAATTGTTTAAGGCGTCTAAGACTTGGGGACTGCTATTGAGTCGAACACTGTACTCGCGATCGCCTAATTTGGCATTTCCCCCAGGTAAGATCAGATTTTGGGCGTTGATTGCGGTTGTGACATCTGTAGCTGAAAGACCTTTGGCAAATAGTGCCTGCGGGTCAATGTCTACCATAATCTGCCGAGGTTTACCTCCATAAGGTAACGGTACAGATGCACCTTGAACAGTCGCTAGCTGAGTCCGCAGAAAATTATTGCCGTTATCGTAAAGTTCTTGCTCTGATAGTGATGTGCTGCTAACACTTAGCTGAAGAATTGGCACATTAGAGGCATTGTAGCGAACAATTAAAGGAGGTGTGATTCCTGGAGGTAAACCTCGAAGAATTGTTTGAGTATTAGAGGTAAGTTGAGCTACTGCTGCCTCAATTTTTGCTCCTGGTTGAAAGAAAACCTTAATGACGCTAAGACCATTGAGTGATTGCGATTCGATGTGTTCAATATCATTAACAGTGGTTGTAAAAGAGCGTTCGCTCGCTGTCACGATACGCTGTTCCATTTCTTCTGGTGAGACACCACTATAAGACCAAATTACACTGACAACGGGAATATTAATTTCTGGAAAAATGTCCGTTGCCATGCGTGTAATAGTAACTACTCCTAAAACAAAAATAAGTATGGAAGTAATTACAAATGTATAGGGGCGACGAAGAGCAAGTTTAACAATCCACATTGTTTTTTAGTCTAAATTATTCTTTCTTCTTCAGTTTGTTAGGTGATTTACACTAAAGTAAATTATTATTTAGATTTTAGTTATTCATTGCCAAATAAATACTCGCTGAATGCCTTCACTTGCAATCAGCTACATTTAAAAGCATTAAGCCCCAATTAATCCGGCAACTCGATAGATTTACAGTATTTTGTAAAATTATCTTTGCATACAGATGTGTAAAATGCAAGACTCTTGTACCTCACCAAGGCAAATGTGTAATATTTCATACGTAATTGCGGTAGTACATTTTCAGGGTTTGTAGTCAGCACTTTAGTGCTTAGAAAAGTCTTCTTAAACTTGACAAAAGCTGATTTCTAGAGGTGAATTATAAACTCAGCTGATAAAAGTAGAGCCAAGGATCAACCGAAATCAGCTAGATAGCTAACCCTGGTAGAGGATTTGGTCATGGTTCATCAGATATATACAGCTGATGTCTTAGTTGTTGGTGGAGGAACTGGAGGGACTGCGGCTGCTATCCAAGCGGCGCGACGGGGAGCCAAAACCATTTTAGTGAGTGAATTTCCTTGGTTAGGGGGAATGCTTACGTCGGCTGGAGTATCTGCACCCGATGGCAATGAATTAGAAGCCTTTCAAACGGGGTTATGGGGTGCGTTTTTGCAGGAATTGCGACAACGACAGCCAGGAGGATTAGATAACAGCTGGGTAAGCTTTTTTAGTTACGATCCCCGGATTGGGGCAGAGATTTTTGCTGATTGGGTGCAGGAATTGCCCAATTTGCACTGGATTTCGGGACAAGTACCTTTAGAAGTCTTCCGACAAGGTGATTCGATTACTGGTGTGCGCTTTGCTGATTTTGCTGTCACAGCCAAGGTTATTCTCGATGGCACAGAGTTAGGAGATTTATTGGCTTTAGCTGACATACCTTACCGTTGGGGTTGGGAATTGCAATCGCAGTGGGGAGAACCCAGCGCCCCAGTGACTTTTAACTCTTTAACCCAAAGATATCCTGTGCAAGCGCCCACTTATGTAGTCATTATGCAGGACTTTGGTGAAGCCGTTGCACCAGAAATTCCGGCTGCTCCTAACTATAATCCATCGCAGTTTACAGGTGCTTGGAATAGCTATGGAGCAGAGACATTTTTAAATTATGGACGTTTGCCTGGTGGCCTATTTATGATGAATTGGCCAATCTGTGGCAATGACTACGGCGAAGGAGTAGGGAGGTTGATAGAGTCAGATGTATCCAGAGGTGAATTCATCCAAGAATCTTGCTGGCACAGCCAAAATTTTGCCCATTTTATCCAAAAACAGCTTGGTAGTCGCTATGGTTTAGCAGAAAAAGTATTTCCTCACACTCCTACAGCTTTTGCACTGCATCCTTATTACCGGGAAAGCCGCCGCTTAGTGGGGCTAACTACTATCCGCGAACAGGATATTTTGCCGATCGCAAAAGGTAGAGTTGCATCTATATTTAATGATGCGTTCGCCCTACAGCCCTTCTCTACGAGACGCTCCGCGAACGGGCATCCTACGGCAGGCGTTTGCGAAGCAATCGCAGTTGGTAATTACGCCAATGACCATCATTATCCTGGTGTTCAATTCCCACTGCAACCTAAATCGATCCGTTGGGGGGGGCGTTGGACTGGAACTCCTTTTACAATTCCCTACAGTTGTTTAATTCCAGCTACAACAGATGGTTTCTTAGTCTGTGAGAAGAATATTTCTGTCTCTCACATTGCTAATGGTGCTACTAGATTACAACCTGTGGTTATGGGCATTGGTCAAGCAGCAGGGATGGCGGCGGCGATATGTGTTGAATTAAACTGCCAGCCGAGGGATTTACCTATTAAAAAGCTGCAAACGGCTTTATTAGAAGATAATCGCTCAAAAGCGCTAATTATTCCTTTGTTTAATCTTCCACCCAATCATTCGGATTGGCGGCACTGGCAACTGTATTACTTAGATAACCCACAAGCCTATCCAGTTAGTGGCGATTGCCCTGAATCTGCTTTTGGCAAGTCATTAATTCAGGAAAGTAACTGTTTCAAAGGGATTTTTTACCGCTTGGAACAGCAAGAATACAGATTCACTGTCACAGCACCAGCCACATATCAAGGGCAAAGCTGGCAGATCGTGACTTTGCGATCGCACATTGACGAGCAATTACGCGCTTATCCCGACGAACAATCAGTTACATTGTGGGGTCGTTACAATCACTCTGGCAATTGGTTATTAGTCGAACATTTAAATGGAGGGTAAGAAGAGTTTATTTTCAGTAAAACAGAATACTTTTTGATGAATTGTCCGGATATTAATCAAAAAGCTAAGTATCAGTGAAGTGGAGAGTTCCAAAATAGACATTTGCTATGCGTGCTGCCATTTCACTTTTAATATCGAGTCTGGTGTTCGGCCCCTTAGCTTTTAACCGCCAAGCAATGGTCAATCACTTATCAACAGGGCTGTCTTCCACGCCTGCTTCGGAACACTGGCTGGTAGCATCTGAACAAAGTACAGATGATGTGCCACGTCATCGCGGTAGTGGGCGTAGGGAAGTGACACAAAAACTCAGAAATATCTATGCTGTGGTTTGACTAATGTAGGTAATGCCTCTTTTCCCAAAGGAACAGAATTACCAGAAAACAGGACGTTATGCTAACATCTTTCACACAGCTTTTCTGGCAAAAATATATACAGTTGACACACGGAAATCTTCAGCGATCGCTTAGTATTTCAACTGCAAGCTTTATATAGTTGGCATCAATCCTGCCGATCAAAACGCAAATCAAATTCAGTGCCTTGATCAACAGCATTACCAACTCCTCAAAAGCTACACAACTGTTGCTCATATTTCTGGGAAGCTTTGCGTCTTAATCCTCAACGGTAGAAATAGATGTTACTAGGACTTACGCACTGTAAAAAAAACTATCTTGTGTATTAACGTAAATACGTTGTTTAAGGCTTTTGGCGGTCACTTTTGATTGCTGGCGATCGCCAAAATATGACTGAAAAACCTACCTAGAAGCCTTGAAAACTATACCTCTTATTTTGGCTTTTCTGTCAATGCGTAAGTCCTAGTTACTTAGGCTATCAGTTAATCTAAAGCACATCCAATTCAGACATTTTGCTTGTTGAGGAAACAGCCTTAAGGCAACTTCACTTTATTCCCTAATAGATTTTCTTCTCATACATTGAGTAGCCAATTATCTACATCAGCTAGAAATTGATCTTTGCTCCGACGCTTGTTTAGCGTCCTTTCCCGAAGCATAAAATCTCTTTCGTTTCATCTCTTGCTTGTCTATCGGATAGATTTGTAGATGTAGTATAGGTTTATTGCACTTGCTAACAAATCTTACTATTCTTGACTTATTCTTGCTCCCTGCTTCGTTCTCCTCGCAGATGGCTCGCGATGAAATAAATATTTAAGAAGTATTTGCCAGATTATCTTAGTCATTGTTATTATTCTACACCCAAGACCAGATGCAAAATTTTGCATCTGGTTTTTTTTGATGAATTTTACTTAAAGAAAACGTACTGGGGACTGGGGAAGAAGCAAGGGGGTACGGAGCAGGGAGCAGGGGGAAAATTCCTCTCCTCTGCACCCTTCCCCCTGCCCCTCTGCCTCTTTTCAATGCTCAATGCACTTTTAAACTTTTGTTTTCTTACGGTTATTTTCTCTTCCCTGAATGCCGTTGAGGAACATTGGCACAAACTTCTCGATAAACGTTTGTGGATCGCGCTGCCAAGCTCTTTGTGCAGCCTGAATCCTAGTAAATTGCAACTCAGGCGCTAGCAATGTTTGGGGTAAGCGTTCCATCAGGTATTGGGGACGTTGCCAAAAGGGCATGGTATTTGCCACTTCCACCAGGTTGGCAACTCGCCGTAGTTCTGCACCCAAGGTGATATCCATTCCTGATTCAAACGCCGCTTGTTCAATCGCGGTATATTTTTTCTTGGCTTGTTCTACCTTTTGCTGATGTTCTGGACTCTTACGCGCAAGTTCTCCTAACCAACGATTACCCCACCGGACGTGTCCCACTTCCTCTGGGAGAATTTTTTCAATGGTTTCCCGGATTTTGATGTTTTCTGCGGTTTGTGCCCCTTGCTTGAGTGCATAAATGTGAGCAGAAAAATACTCACAACCCCGTTTTTCGGTGACGTTAATTGCCGCAAGGGAAGAAATCACAAAATCATCAAGGTTTTCGACTGGATCTTGTTGTTCGCTGTCGAGTAGGCGTTCAAATTCATTGATATAGGAGGAACCGGGTGGTTTGCCAATATCTGTTTCCAGTTCTACCAACAAATCAGTTAGCCACATGGCATGACGAGCTTCATCTGAGATGTGATGAGACAAATCCCGCACTAGTTCTCGTGGCTGTCCATTCAGTTGTTCACTTAGCTCTGTGAGGTCTTTGCAACTGCGTTGTTCGCTGTAGCGGTAGCGATTGAGGGTAATAAGATGGATTTCGCGATCGCATACCACCCGTTTTAATACATCTCTAGCACTCAAAACATTCTGAAATCTACGTGGATAAGCAACTGTCATAGATTTTGTAAACTTGTGTAAATCTTTGTAAATCTTTATTTCATAGTAACTTAGTTTTTGCAACTGCTGTTTTTGTGCCGCTTCACGAAAAAGAGTAGAAGTTACAAAAATTAATCACTTGAGTTGAATATATTGTGAGCAGAAGCAAATATTAACTTTTGTAAAAAGTAGCTTATGTTACAGAATTTTTGTTATATTAGTCTAGTGGGAAAAAAATTATATATTCACCAAATAGAGAGGGCTATGGTTATGTCTATCGCAGATAAATCTCGTGCATTAATGGCGCGTGAACATCAACAAGTCAAGAATCGCCAACAATCAATACTGATGCGGGCTGCTCAAGAACTTGGTCTTCCTGAAGAAGCATCTCACAACTGGAACCCTATTCAAGGGAAGGTAGATGCTAACGCTCGGATGATTTATGGGCCTAGTCATGCTTCCATGAGTTAAGTTTTAAGGTTGATTTTTTGAGTGAATGTCTCAACTGACAGCTCTGGAAAAAAAAGCCACCCTCTACTCTAGGGTGGCAAAACTTATCAACTTAGTTAGATACGGTACTTAATTAAGCATCGTAGTAGAGGTAAAACTCGTAGGGATGAGGACGTAGCTGCAACTGCTTGACTTCGTTGCCCAGCTTGTAATCAATCCAATTTCCGATAAAGTCTTCTGTGAAGACGCCTGATTCTGTCAAGAAGGCGTGATCTTTTTCCAGTGCTTGCAACGCCAATTCTAAAGAACCTGGTGTTGAAGGAACCTTCGCTAGTTCTTCTGGAGAGAGTTCATAGATATTCTTATCTAAGGGTTCGCCAGGATGGATTTTGTTCTTGATGCCATCGATACCAGCACAAAGCATTGCAGCAAATGCCAAGTAGGGGTTAGATGTAGCATCTGGACAACGGAATTCTAAGCGCTTGGCTTTGGGGTTAGTACCAGATAGGGGAATACGAATAGAAGCAGAACGGTTACCTTGGGAGTAAGCCAAGTTAACGGGTGCTTCATAACCAGGCACTAGGCGCTTGTATGAGTTGGTACTAGGGTTGGTAATGGCCAACAGGGCTGGTGCGTGTTTGAGCAGACCACCAATGTAATACAATGCTGTTTCACTCAAACCAGCATACTTATCACCTGCAAATAGAGGTTGTCCGTCTCTCCAGATGGACTGGTGACAGTGCATTCCCGAACCGTTATCGCCAAAAATCGGTTTTGGCATGAAGGTGACGGTTTTGCCGTGTTTCTTGGCAACGTTCTTGATGACATATTTGTAAATCATCAACCAGTCAGCCGCTTCGATCAACTTGCCAAACTTGAAACCTAGTTCGCACTGACCACCAGTAGCAACTTCGTGGTGATGCTTTTCAATAGGCACACCTAATTCTGCCATCGTCAACAGCATCTCTGTACGGATATCTTGGAAAGAATCCGTCGGTGCGACTGGGAAGTAACCTTCTTTGAAGCGTGGTTTGTAACCTAAGTTTGGTTTGTCAGCTGTACCCGCTTTACCGGAATTCCAAGCACCTTCTTCGGAGTCTAAGAAGTAGTAGCCTTCGTTAGCGGTTTGGGCAAACCTAGCACTATCAAAGATAAAGAACTCAGCTTCAGGGCCAAAGAAGACTGTATCACCAATACCAGTGGAAACCAGGTAATCTACTGCTTTTTGAGCAATAACGCGTGGGCAACGGTTGTACCATTCGCCTGTACGGGGTTCCTTAATACTACAAATTATACTTAGTGTTGGCACTTCCATGAATGGGTCGATCCAAGCAGTGTTGGGGTCGAGTACCATCGTCATGTCCGATTCGTTGATCGCTTTCCAACCTCGGATACTAGAACCGTCAAAAGGTACGCCATCAGTGAATGCAGTCTCATCGATTTGGTTTTGGTACAGTGTGAGGTGCTGCCAAGTCCCTACTGTATCGATGAATTTGAGATCAATCAGTTGAATTTTTTCATCTTGAATTCTCTTCAAGAGTTCTTGCGGTGTTGTCATTGTTACTCCTTCTCTACCAGTTTCCTAAAGTAATACCAGAATCTTCCAAAGCATCCTAACCCTGCTGATCTCAATCCAGCCGTGACACACCTGAAATATCTTAAATACTAGACATTAGTGGATTTTGTAGTCTGTGCTACAGATATCTGGATTACAGGTTATATTAACCTTTCCGCGATCATCTGTACAAAACTGGAAAGTTCATCACATAGGGGTCAACTTTGGCATAAAATCCTTAAATAGTGGATAAATTGTTTTTGTGCCAAATCTATTTTAAATAGCACAAAAATTTACTGGTGCCCAAGTGCAGCCAAATAAATATCAAACCATAAATAGCAAGGATTGGGAGAAGAAGGAATGCGCGATGCGGTAACAAGTTTAATTAAGAATTATGACTTAGCAGGTCGGTATTTTGACCGGAATGCGATTGATAGCTTGAAGTCTTACTTTGACAGTGGTACTGCAAGAGTACAAGCAGCGGCAGCAATCAATTCTAATGCGGCTGCACTTGTCAAGCAAGCTGGTTTGAAGTTATATGAAGAACTACCAGAATTAATTCGTCCTGGTGGAAATTCTTATACGACTCGTCGTTATGCCGCTTGTCTGCGAGATTTAGACTACTACTTGCGCTACGCCACCTATGCGCTGGTTGCAGGTAACACAAACGTATTGGATGAGCGTGTGTTGCAAGGGCTGCGGGAAACTTACAATTCTCTAGGAGTACCTATTGGGCCTACGGTTCGCGGTGTCCAAATTCTCAAGGATTTGATTAAGGAACAAGTAGCAGCAGCAGGTGTGCTTAATACTGCTTTTGTAGATGAACCATTCGATCACATCACACGCGAGTTGAGCGAGACAGATATTTAGCATCTAGTCCTGATGACTACAAATCGTAGAACTATACAAACAAAGTTCGCGTAAATAGACTTAATATATATCGCACTTTGGCTTGATTGGCAAGGTGCGTTTATTTTTATTAATGTTTAATTATGATGAGGATGAATAGGCAATATTTTGAATTTGCGATCGCGCCTCTGTAAAATAACTTTGCTAAATTAAAGCTGTGTTTTTGGAGCTATCTTTATTTAGCAGTTCCTAAGCAGGTTTACGAAGGTATATTTTCCGAACGCTTTGGTCAGCTAATTCTTAATAGTAAACGCATTAGCCTATCTTATCTGGACTAGAACCGCTATAAGCCATAATAGAAGTTGCTGATGCTTGAAGCGCTAATTATGGAAGAATTATTAACCCTGAAAAACTTACTTGTTAAGGGCGATGTTCAAGGAGCGTTAACTATAGTTGAAGAATTAACAGAAATGAGTCGAAATGACATCATCAAGACGATTCGTAGCTATGCAGTGATTTTGCTGTTGCATCTGATTAAACAACAAGCTGAAAATCGCACGACTCGCTTTTGGGAAGTCTCAATTCGGAATTCGGTTCGGGAAATTCAACGAGAAAATAAGCGGCGTAAAGCTGGGGACTATTATCTCACGCCAGAAGAATTGTTAGAAACCTTAGCAGAAGCCTATTTAAATGCCATTGATGAGGCTTCCTTAGAAGTAGAAGAAGGTCATTATGAAGCCCAAGAATTAGAAAAGCTGGTTAACCGAGAAGAAATTATCAATCGTGCTTTGGCTTTAATCTTACCAGGAGAATCTAATTAATTGGCTAAACAGCGACTCGACACACTATTAGTAGAGTTAAATTTATGTGCTTCTCGCGCCTTAGCACAGAGGTTAATTCAGGCGGGGGAAGTTACTGTTAATCAGCAGTTAGTTGATAAGCCTGGTACTGAAGTTGATATTGCAGCTCAAATAAATATTAAAGAGCGATCGCCTTTTGTTTCTAGAGGTGGCGAAAAACTCTCCAAAGCTTTGTCAGTATTTGCCATTCCCGTAGTCGAGCGCATTTGTTTAGATGGTGGAATTTCTACTGGTGGTTTTACTGATTGTCTGTTGCAAGCTGGAGCAAAAAAAGTTTACGGTATTGATGTCGGTTACGGACAAGTTGACTGGCGGTTGCGAAATGATCTACGAGTGATTTTGCGGGAACGCACCAATCTACGCCAACTACAACCAGATAATTTATATGGCGAGGATGACGCGATTCCTGATTTGGCGGTAGTTGATGTATCGTTTATTTCTTTAACTAAGATTCTGCCTGCTTTGTGGCAACTCACTCAAGCTAACCGAGAAGCTGTGCTGTTAGTCAAGCCACAGTTTGAAGTTGGCAGATCCCGTGTGGGTAAAAAAGGTGTTGTGCGCGATCCAAACGACCAAGCTGATGCCATT
This sequence comes from Nostoc sp. NMS8, assembly GCF_017115045.1. Classification (GTDB taxonomy): domain Bacteria; phylum Cyanobacteriota; class Cyanobacteriia; order Cyanobacteriales; family Nostocaceae; genus Nostoc. The sequence continues at coordinate 70,444 of NZ_JABXKK010000096.1, forward strand.
TTCCAGGTGTTGCAAACAGCCTACGAATTAGGATGGAAATACAAAGGCTTAACTTGGTCGCCGATCACTGGCCCTGCTGGGAATATCGAATATCTTTTGTGGTTGGGAATGGAAAGTGAAACACTACCACTTGATCTAGAGGCAATTAAGCAGATAACGCAATCAGCAACAACTGATTTACGGAAGAGTTAAAGAAGAATTCAGAATGCAGAATCAATTAGTGGGAGACTTCAACCCAGATATTCATCTGCACTCGGACTCAAATTCATACTGAATTCTGACTCCTGAATTCTTTCTTGTTAAACGTCGTAGATTAGACATTCTACAGATTCTGGATGGCGATCGCAGTAATTTTCCAAAGAGGTTTTCTTTGATTTTGCTTGCTGTTGATCGGCTTTTTCAGCTTGTAATTCTTCTACAATGTCCCAGGCTACGGCACAACCAGCCGAATTACTGCCATCTAGCTCACAAGTTGTCCGCGCTTCAGTAATGGCTTCAATAATAGCTTCTTCAAGATTTGCTGCTCCAGCAGTTTCAAATGAATTTAGGGTTGTTGTCATGATACTTTCACCTTTAATTTACAGAGATAGATATTGACTGTGAGCTTTTAATGACCCCAGGAAGCTTACTTACCCTCCGAGTGACGCTCCTGCGTCGCTAACGCTAGTCCCTCTTTGTTGGAGCAACAAGACCGGGCTGGCTCACATTTCCAGTTTAGATAGGCTTCCCACAAGAGGTGGTGGTAAACACCGTCATCTTTTTAGCTAATTTGAGTGGGAATTACCCTCTAGTCATCTTTGATTCAAAAAGCTAAGGGAATTCCACTAGTTGTAATCACTAGTAGAGGTGGTCATGTTTTCAATCTTGCATCCCAAATTAGAAATGTCAGTCAATTGTCAGAGGAGCTTGATAGAAGTTGATAAACACTTATAAACGGTAACAATGCAGTAACAATTCTTATTTATTCTCAATATTTTATGCCTAACTCTTGTCGCAGACGATACAGAATTGTATTTTGGTCAACTTGAGAGAGAATTTCTTGAATGACACTGCTAGCGCCCAACTGTCCCCAAGTGCAGCCTTTTTCGAGATAGACTTGGGCGGCTTTGCCAACAGAGTATGCGCCATAACCGGCAATACCAGCTTGAGCGATCGCACTGCCAGCAAAAGCAGTAATATTGCTGGGATTGTCACCACTGGTGATTGCAGCCGTACTTTTACTTAAACCCAAAAGAAAACTACTACCTAATTCCCCCAGTAGTAAACCACCAGAACTAAATAAAATTGTTTTTAAAATTTTCCCGGCTTCATAGCTAGTCATCGGTAAACCATACAATCTAGCTAGAGCGCGAATTAAAGCCAAATCGGCAACAGTTCCGCCCAGGATATCTAAGAAGGCGATGGGATTGAGCATTACTGCCAAAGCTTTGTATTTGGTAAATTGCCAGATGATATCTTCGGCTTCTTTTTCGCGTAAATCGATAGTTTTTTGAGCGATAGCGGCTTCTGCATCTCGTGCTTGGATGAGTGCATTTAACGCCAGAAGCGATCGCCCTTCCCGATTCAAAATATTCAGAATTGTCTCTTTGAGTTCGTCTACTTGCGGTGGTGGTGTCTCCCATTCATAACTGACACGCCCATCAGGCCACTCAACCCGCACTTCCATTGCTGCTGGTTCGGCTGCCACCATGACAATTTCATCAGGTAGTAGAGGCTTTGCTTCAGGATGTCCAGCACCCAGTTGTTGCAAATTTTGGTAAATTGCTCCTTGGTCGGTATCTGGGTAAAGGTCTATTTTGTTAAACACTAAAATCAGGGGTTTTTGCGATCGCCGCAATTCCAGCAATGCTTGATACTCAGTGCGTGTGATATCACCAGACACGACAAACAAAATCAAATCCGCCTGATGCACTACTTCTCGTGCCATATCCGCCCGTGACTCACCTGCAATTTCATCTAATCCTGGGGTATCAATTAACTCTACTAGTACCTTGCCGCCAGGCTGCCAACGCACGGAACGGGGCCATTGAGTGACACCATTCAGGGGCCCAGTTTGCAAAATCTTGTCACCCAGCAAGGCATTTAAAACTGCTGACTTTCCCCGACTCACCAAACCAAAGACAGCAATTCTAATCACGTTAGAATCCAACTTGTTGAGTGTGGCATTCATTGCTTCCAATTCCGGTTTCACCAACCCTAACAATTGTGGGTTAGATGATAACTGTCCTGACTTGCGGAGATATCCATACCAAGAAAGCGCTTGTCTGAGACTGGCGCGGGCACGATTCAAATGAGTTTCTTGCAGATTACGATAAACCGACATAATAGCAGCACTTTCAGCTTTGACTCTCTCAGATGCTCATCTAATGCTCAAAACTCTGTTTTTCAGCATTTGAGTATAAAATATTAGTATATTTTCATACCCCAAATTATGCTCAACAAATGCCGACTTTCTCAACTCTGTTACCAGAATTGAGAAAGTGAACATACCTCTATCTTATATCTCTAAAGTTCTTAGGGACTAGGTGCATTAGTGGTTTAGAACATTTCCAGGATCTCTAACGCTGTATCCAGATGCCATTTAACCCGATAGAGTCCAAATAACTTCTCTTGACTGTATCGTGCGGGGTACTCTAGCTTCCTTCCCTCCATCGTCACCTTAAGCAATGCTGACTGTTCTGGTGTTGGTGTTCCCATAGCTTCTAGTATCGCTTCTAGCGCTTCTACTTGCGAAAGCATAGGAGACTTCAATCCTTTATTTTCTGATACTTGCTTGCAGGCGATAACAGGAAAAGTCAGAAGTGCATTAATGTACGATGCCTTATCAGCAGGGTTCCCTATTGCTTAGATGCCATACTGTATCAAGCATAAATCGCGTAACGCTCTTAAGCTTTTAACTTCTAATTCTGTGCGCGTGAACATAAAATAGTAGTGTCCACTGAAAAGTGGATATTGGTGGTGTACTAGTTTGCAAGACCGCGTATCACCACCAATCATCCATTAAACAATTGTACACTAATGTTTCGACTATTATTTGTATTTCTCAACAATGCCTAATCCCAAAGGTAATCCAGAAAGCCTAGAACCAATTAAATCTCATAGAGAAGAACCATTAACAACTACTATCAGCTTTCGCGCTACTGAAAAGATGAAGGAAGAAGTGAAAGCTAAAGACGACCCGCCAGAATTTTGTAGAGAGGCTATTCAAGAGAAGCTAGATAGAGAGAAGTAGCCTGTTTTGTCAGAAGAGTTTGCAGACTAAAACAGGGGATTGTGTTTATCATCCCAACATTTGCGATCGCTCCAATTTCTGCCAGTATGTTCACATTCAGATGCATTATCTATCCAAGGAATCGATGTAGAGTGATACGAGTTTCCAGTGACAGCGAATAAGCTAGCAGTGAATAAGGGCAATAATAAGGATAAAGTTATCAGTGTACAAATCGGTAGAATTATTAAATATCCAGTGAGCAGGATAATGTTACTATTAGTCCAAAACACTGCACCTATCTTATTATTTTTTGGACGAGTTTTTAAGCTGGTTCTTGAATTCGAGAAAAGCATAATGCAACCCTATTAATACCAGTTTATATAAAAATCTCATTTGATTTGTAAAAGCCAAACAGACTGAGAGCTAACCGGATCGGGTTTTGGATCTGAGTATATTCAGCAAAAAAATAAAATTTTTATACAAGTATGGATTTTTACATAAGAATATTATTGAAGCTGTATACTCTCATGTCAAATGTGCAAGTGGCGACTTCTTGGAACCTTTAATATTTGGACGCTAAAAAATATTTTTCATGAAAATATGTTGAAGCTGTGGCGATCGCTATTACGTAAATCCTGGTAAATTTAACTTACATCCTTCTTGGAACAATGCAGCAAAAATACTGATATGACGCTGAATTATTCTGTAACTAATACCAAAAGTTAGTGTAATGCTGGCAGAATAAAAGTAGCGTTAATTCTTTTTTATGCCTAAAGATGATAAATCTGAAGTTTTACAAAGGCGCATCTGAGATTATCGGTTATGAAGATTTTTTAACTGAACTAAAAACACAAATTTCTAGCGCTTAATTACGTGCTGTAGTTGCAGTCAATAAAGAATTAGTATTACTCTACTGGCAAATTGGGCAAGATATTCTGAATCGCCAACAGCAGCAGGGTTGGGGCGCAAAAGTTATTAATAGTCTGGCGGCTGACTTGCAGAAAGCTTTTCTAGAGATGAAAGGCTTTTCGCTTCGGAACCTCAAGTATATGCGGGCATTTTCCGAAGCTTATCCAGATGAGCAATTAGTGCAACAAGTTGTTGCACTAATTCCCTGGGGTCATAATGTTCGGATTTTGGATACTTTAGACTACAGACAAAAAGAATTGAGTTCTCACCAGAAGAAATAAGAAACGAAGTTGCAAAGATTCGGAGCGAAATAAATACTAATACAACTAAAGATTCTGATTTAATTTAGAGTGTATTCCAATCCAGAGGAAAATATCTTCAATCTGCTGTCAGCGCGAGACTCAGGGATACAGAGAGTATTTGATAACTTCTCTGTATCCCTGCGTCTTCCATAAACACTACTACCAAATTCGATTTCCATTTTCATCAAGTCGTGCCTGCCGAATTACGTCAGAGATTTCTTCAGCATCTTTAACGTGATGGAGTGCCTTCTTTTCGCCGTTGGGTTCATCCACAACAAAGTAAGTCGGGACTGTGATTCTGTCGCCTGTAATGTCTGGAACATCATCGATAGCTTTCTGTTTAGCCTTTTCTTCAATTGATTGAGGCTGATCAGAAATTCTATCTCCTGGATTCGCAGTTAAGTTTCTTTCGTTCACATCTGGCTTTTCACGAGAATCCCGATCTTCGCTTACTGGTTGATTAATTTGGTTTTCTTGATTTTTATCACTCATGGCACTTTCAGCTATTAAAACATGTTGATTTACTAACAACAGCTTAAAAAATCAAAGGCATAAATAGTTCTTTCTCTGGAGAGAGTTTGAAAAGAAATTTTGTGAGTGAACATATCTTAGGTTAGATTTTAGCTCTCAGGTTTAGAAACAACCTCTTACTTCAGAAATAAATAAAAATTAAAGTTGCCTGAACAACTCTAAAAAAAGCAAAACACAAATGTACATTAATCCTGGTGCGATCGCGCCGTAGTATACTTGTAGACCTTTGTTGATAGATTTAATTATGAGAAAAAATTCTTCTACTAGTGGCGAAATTCCAACTAGAATAAAAACGCGCCGGGATTTCTTAACCTACATGCTAGGTACTACAGTTGCATCTGTAGCAATAGGATATCTGTTTCCCAAAGTCAGCCAAAGTCGTGAGCTAGACTTAGAAACCCTTTGCTCACTTTATCCCAAGAATTCGCGCTGTCAAAATTATCTTCCCGGATCGGTAGCATTGGCTCAAGATGGTAACAAAATTGACGCCAACGCATTATTAGCAACTGCAAAGCTAGGAATTCCGATTCTCGTTAAAGGCTTGCCAGATAGCAGCGTTGATTATCTGATTATCCAAGATGGGCCAAAGATTGCTGAGTACGCTATCAATCCAATCTGTACCCATTTAGGATGTACAGTCTCATGGGATCTTGAAAAGAATCACTTTATTTGTCCTTGTCATGGATCTCAATACGATTCTCAGGGTAGAGTTGTTCAGGGCCCAGCTAAACGCTCATTACCACTAATTACTATAGTAGTCAAGCAAAATCAAATTCGTTTAGTAGATCGCAAACCTGGTGTAGATCCTCGTTAACCTAGTCAATATCAAATTAGATTGGACAATGCCACCATACTTTTTAAGCAAGTCATAAATCATAAAAGACTAACAAAAATTACTGCATGATTTGAATTTGTCGGGTAAGCTGACAACAGCAGTTTTAATCCTCAAAACAATGACCGCAAGTAGTCCCACGATTTTAGCCCTGGACTTTGATGGAGTGATTTGCGACGGACTAATTGAATATTTTGAGGTAGCATGGCGTACCTATTCTGAAATTTGGTCGTCTGCTAACGATACACCACCAGATGATTTAGCTTTGAGATTCTATCGTTTACGCCCTGTAATTGAAACTGGTTGGGAAATGCCTGTTTTAATCAAAGCCTTGATAGATGGAATTCCTGATGAAAATATTTTTCATCAATGGACAAGCATCGCCCCACAACTTTTGTTAGATGACAAGCTACAAGCAAGAGAAATTGCTGCGAAACTAGATCAGCAGCGAGATGAATGGATTACTACAGATTTAAGTGGTTGGCTGAGTCTACATAAATTTTATCCGGGTGTAGGAGAAAAAATAAAGTTAACTCTTGACAGTGGAGTTAAGCTATACATTGTGACAACTAAAGAAGGGCGTTTTGTGCAGCAATTATTGCAGCAAGAAGGGGTAAATTTACCACCGGAAGCAATTTTTGGTAAAGAAGTCAAGCGTCCTAAATATGAAATTTTGCGACAACTAATCCAGTCAGCAGATGACAAGCCAGTTAGTCTCTGGTTTGTAGAAGATAGACTCAAGGCATTACAGTTAGTCCAACAGCAAGCAGACCTTGAGGATGTGAAACTTTTCCTTGCAGACTGGGGCTATAATACCCAAGCAGAACGGGAATTTGCCCAAAATGATCCGCGAATTCAGTTGTTATCACTTTCTCAGTTTACTAAGGATTTCTCAGCTTGGCTTTAATCTATTAAACATCTAGTAAAAAAGAGACGTAGCAGTGCTACGTCTCTACAAAAGTTCTGGATAATGCATATTTAATTTCTGGTTATGTCTATTAAACCTTTTGCATAAATCACAAAATTTGAATCTTACCTCGCCAAAGCTATGCTTTGTCTCCCCTCCGCTTACTAAGGGGTAAGTGTTATGGACTTTTGCCACATATCTATTAAATAAAACTATGTGTTTTGTAAATTTAGGTGAAATAATAACTCATAACTATTCATTCCTCACTTAGCACTTAACTTTTATGCTTGACCTAACAAAACTAGCGCGACAAATGCAGGGTTTAAGTCAGCATCTTACTTTAGAAGCTGCTGCCAGTCGTCAGCGTTTAGAATTGGCGCAACAACATTTAAAAAATGCTTACGAGTCTCAACAAGATTTAATCGATCGCCAGGAAAAATGGCGCGATCGCATTCTCTTTGCTAATGCTACCCCAATCGAGCCGCTAGAAACCTGCATCGATATTCCAGTTCCCCCAAAAATTCATACTGTCATCGCTACCGATGGTTCTCAAATTGCCCCCAACCATCACGAAATTGCTTATTGTTATCTCCTAAATATCGGCAGAGTCGTCTTGCACTACGGACAAAATCGCCATCCGCTACTCGATAGTTTACCAGAGGTATTTTACCGTCCAGAAGATTTATATATGTCTCGGCAGTGGGGAATTAGAACTGAGGAATGGATGAGTTTTCGCCGCACAGCTTCCGAAGCAACAGTGTTAGCAGAACTGGCGTGTGATGCAGCGCAAAAGGAAACCCCAGCACTAGCAATGGTAGATGGTTCGCTAATTTACTGGTTTTTAGAACAGTTGCCGATGGATGCACGCGATCGCATTTTACCCCCCATTCTCGAAGCTTGGCAGCAAATGCGTGATGCTCAGATTCCGTTAATGGGCTATCTTAGCGCCTCTCGCAGCATCGAAACAATGAACTTTTTACGCTTGTTGGCTTGTCCTCATCCAGCACCAGACTGTAAAAGTCATTGCCCAAATCAGCTAGAAAAAGTACCTTGTAAAATTTTTGAACAGTTGCGAGATACTTCTGTTTGGGCAACTCGACTCAAGCCAGGACAACGCAGTACCTTATGGCGCAGTAATTCTCCCATTCTCGAACTTTACGGCGATCAAACAATTTACTTTTGCTACGTCCACGTTGGCACCGAAATCGCCCGCATCGAAATCCCGGCATGGGTGGCAGAGAATGCCACTATGTTAGATCAAGCACTGGGACTGATGTTAGCACAAGTGCAAAAAGGATACGGCTACCCTGTAGCGATCGCTGAAGCCCATAATCAAGCAGTAGTAAAAGGTGGCGATCGAGCGCGTTTCTTTGCCCTACTCGAACAACAAATGATTAAAGCTGGTTTAAAAAATGTGGGAACTTCCTACAAAGAAGCCAGAAAGCGCGGGAGTATTGCGTAGCCTTAATAATTGTTACATTTATTAAGCGAGTACTTCGCTGTTTAAGAACAATAACAGATAATTTTATCCACAGCGAATAATAGAGCATACAGTCCTCAATCTCTTGATCCGATATTTGCCTCAGAACCCTAACTTAAAATACCTCTTAATCTTGCCTGTTTCATCCAACCAGGAAATTCATTCAGGAGTCTTTCATACAACTGCTCATCAGTTATTTTTCCTAAATCATCTACATGAAAAAAATCAGCATTATCAACGATACGATCGCCCATTGTGTCTAATCTTTCTAAAATTCCATAGTTAGAACCACCCAAACCAACAAATTGCCAAAATATAGGAGATTTTGCTGCGTCAATAACACTATTTTTAATCCCTTGCTCATCAGTCACACCTCCATCGCTGAGAAACACAATCAATGTAGGCAGTTTACTAGGTTCTTCTTGAGTATACTTCTTGATTACATCTTTTATTACTAAAAGCTACAGGAACTATTCTTTCAAGAAATGCTTGGACTGCACCAGAATTATATTGATGGTTCATAGAGCCAGAAATATCTAAAACTAAAGCAACTCTTGCTACATTTTTACTAATTCCTTTCTTTTCTAGGACAATATCAACTTTGGCTTTTAACAGATTGATCTCAGCTTTTTTTGTGATGTCAATATAAGAAATTACTACAGGAATCTCGACTTTAGGCTTTACTTTGTTTTCTTCCTGTTTAGTTTCGACAATATATTTATCTACAAAACTTTGTAGTCCAGAACTATAGCCTTCTCCTACCGCTTGAAATCTCCATTCATTCTCCTTTTTATATAAGCGTCCAAATTCCAAAGCTGTCTCTTGAGAAAAAGCCTCTCTTAAGTTGTACCGAGCCAGAGAATTTCTATTTTCGTAATTGTAAATCTTGATGAAAGCATTTTTGATTTGGCTAAAGTTTTGATTTTTTTCTTGCCCTTGATGAATAGTGACAACAAAAACTATCTCCTGAATAGCTGGATTGATTTTTGCTAAATCAACATAAATCGTCTCATCATCTCCGTTACCTTCTCCAGTTCTATTATCTCCTGAGTGTCTTAAAGAACCATCGAGTGATTCCAAGTTATTGTAGAAGATAAAATATTTTTCATCGGGTATTTTACCATTTGCACCTAACATAAATACGGAAGCATCAATATCACAGATTTGACCAGCTTTATTTATTTGCCAACCTAAGCCAATAGCTACTTTCTTTAAATTTGGAGCTTCTTTAGAAAGATTAAACCTGCCACCTTTGCTTAATTCAATTTCCATTTCAGATACATCCTAATAAATTAAATTTTTGTTAACTAATTTATGAAAAAAAGGGGGTAATACTAATGAATACCCCCTTTTTATTACCTTCTGATATAGCTACTAAGCAGCGTATCGGTCTACAAAACTTTGTAGCCCTGATTTATAACCAGCCCCAACAGCTTGGAATCTCCATTCTCCATCTTTTCGATAAAGTTTACCAAACTCAATTGCGGTTTCTGTGGAGGCATCTTCATCTAATTCATACTTAGCAATCTGCTTTTCTGTGGCGTTGTCATAAATTCTGATAAACGAGTTTCTGACTTGCCCAAAGTTTTGCTTTCTTTGCTCTGCTTCATGAATAGTGACGACAAAAACTATTTCTTGAACTGAAATATCAACTTTGCTCAAATTAATTTGAGAATTAAGGGCTACTGGCAACAATTTTGGGTTTTCGAGATGCGATAAATCGCCGTCTCTATAAGTGTTTTGGGCTTATCTGAACTGTATTGTGATATAACCACCTTTTACCTACTACATAAAAAGGAGGCGGGAATCTTAAGCGAACTGTATTGGAGCTTATTCTCTCCACAGTGTCACTTGCTGTTTAAGTTCGCTCATATCCAAATAATCGTTAGCAAAAGCTTTCCATAAAAGTGGATGAGGAATAAAACTATCATATTTTTGAAGTTCTGGTGCTTCTGAAGTACTAACTAAATCTTCTGAAGTAATTCTTTGTTCACACAAGGAAGCAATTTCACGATAAATATATTTAAATTTATCCTTGCCTAATTTAAGTGTCAAATAATAGGGGTTTACTCCGTTTATACTTGTAATTTCCAATGATTCCCGGCAGTATGAATTGAGTAATCTTTCTAAGGTGCGATAAGCAATTGTACCCATCCAAGGAAAAATACAGCATTTACCTTTTTCTAGTTGCAAAATATTGTGCTTATCTAATCCAACCTGCTGCACCAATTGGCGAACTTTATGTAAACGTTGTAAAGCATTTTTTTGCAAATAACTATATTCAACATTCTCAAATAAAACTTGCTGCATTCGCTGTAAAACTTTGGTATGAATAGTACCACCACCACCACGCCAATAAATACTAGCTTTACCCTCAGCTTGTTTAACAAAAATAGCCTTCTTCTTAAAGTCAACTTCTACGACTTCCCAAGTTCTGCCAGCTAAAGCAAATTGATTGCCAATAGGAAGCGGCGTGACTATACTGCCAATTTCTGTTGCACCTTGCTTAACAATATATTCTTGTTGTTCAGCAAAGACGGCATAAAACTGAAATTTTCTCACTACCTTTTCTCCTGCCAAACCCAGAATTAATTTACCTTGTTCAGTATGCTGAATATGACCAATATTAATTAAATAGCGTAGTAATATTTGTAAATCTTCTTTAGAAATTGCAGCAAAGGGGGGCAGACTAAGAATTTGTTTAGCTAGGGCATTAGCTGAAATTTCACCTGCTGCTGTTAAAATACTCATTGTTTGATGATAAAGCAGACTCAAAGGATATTTTATTGGTCTAATTGGTTCAATCCATTGTTCCTCTAAATAAAGTTGAATTATCGCAATACACTGTAAAAGTTGCCAGGGGATTTGTTCTGGTAGAGAAGCTTCTGTTAATGGCTTATCTTCAGCGCAGACAAAGCGCATATCAGCAGCTTCACCTCTTCTACCACTGCGTCCCAAGCGCTGTAAAAAGCTAGCTACCGACAAGGGTGACTCTAACTGAATCACTCGCTCTAAATGACCGATATCTATGCCTAATTCTAGAGTCAAAGTGGCGGCAGTAACAGCTGGATTGTTAGGTTCACGCATGGCATTTTCAGCAGCTTGCCGCAAACTAGCAGAGATACTCCCATGATGCACATGATATATATCTGGTAGTCCTTGTTTTGTGGCAATTTTTCGCAAAGATGCGATTACAGATTCGGTACGTGTGCGATTATTAGCAAATATTAGACATTTGCGAGACTTGCTGAGGTTGAAAATATATTGTTCATCATCTGTTACCTCAGATTCATCAACTTCATCAGTAATATAAAAATGTTCTACAGCTAGTTTTATTTGGCGTTTTATACCATCAATTTTGGGTGTAATCACTGGCTTATCTGTTCCCGAACGCAACCACGCTTCAGCTATTGAGTAATCACCAAGAGTTGCCGACAAACCAATACGACGCGGTTGGGTTTGTGTCAACTTTGCTAAACGTTGTAATTGGCAAATGATTTGACAACCGCGTTCTGAACCCATAAAAGCATGAATTTCATCAATGATGACAAACCTTAAATCACCAAATAACCGAAGTAGGTCGTTATTTTTATTAATTAACAAACTTTCTAGAGATTCTGGGGTAATTTGAAGAATGCCTTGAGGATTCTTTAAAAGTTTGTTTTTTCTAGTTTGCGAAACATCGCCGTGCCAGTGCCAAACTGGAATATCTGCTTCTTTGAGTAAGTCGTTGAGACGCTCAAATTGATCGTTAATTAAAGCTTTGATTGGACTAATATATAATGCGCCAATTGTGGCAGAAGAGTTGGCATGTAATAGAGTCAAAACTGGTAGAAAAGCTGCTTCTGTTTTACCAGCAGCAGTTGCAGCAGTAACTAGTAAGTGAGCATTTGTGTCAAAGATAACTTGACAAGCGGCAATTTGAACTGGACGTAATTCAGTCCACTGGTGATGATAAATATATTCTTGGATGAAGGGTGCAAGTCGGCTAAAGGCATTGCTCATATTTTTTATGAATAAAGTGTTAATAACAGGTAATTAAGAATCGCTAGTATGACAGATGATAAATCAAACAACATCCTGATTTAATGAGAAGACATCTCCAGAAATTAAATATGCGTTACCCATAACCCTTGTAGAGACGTAGCAGTGCTACGTCTCTACATTCTTTTTCGGAGATGTTTAGAGTATTTTCAGTTTTTACTCCTATTGGCTCAAGGCAGATTAACATCTGTCAGTCAAACTGAAGTAATAAGGGCAAGTATATAATGAGGCAAAAACCATGAAGAAATATAAGGAAATATTACGAGTCATACTTGCTATATCTATTATTGTGGTTGGAGTGACACATTTTGTGATTCCAGAACCTTATGTCAAAATTATGCCACCACAGCTTCCTTACCCTTTAGGATTAGTTTATCTCAGTGGCTTTTATGAAATTTTGGGTGGTATTGGGTTATTAGTTCCGCCTGTAAGTCAAGCTGCTGCTTGGGGACTTATTGCTCTTTTTATTGCGGTTTTCCCTGCCAATATCAATATGGCGGTTAATCACATTCAGCTAGAACATATACCAAACTCTCCTTGGGTACACGTAGTTAGACTTCCCTTTCAAGCTGTTTTAATTGCTTGGGCTTGGTGGTATACGAAATCTTCGGTTGGGGAAAAACAAGCTTCTATCATTCCTAAGTCACTGATTCCTAAAGAACTAAAATCGAAATAAGTGCGTTTTTTATATTTGAATTATGCGCGTTGCAAATTTGTTTGGAATAACACTCTCATTAGCAATAGGCATCGGAGGAGTTACGCTTCCGGTGACTCAAGCTGTGCAGCTTAGAGATGGCCTAGTCTATTTTGTCCAACCGCCAAAACTTGTTAATGCGACAACTACTTATAAAGAGGTGAATGTTTGGGGCGCAACTTACTATTTCACCATTAATGTGCCGGAAAATGCTGGAGAATCGCTCCAGAAGGTAACGATCGCACAAAAAGAAGGATCGGAAAACATCCGCTACAATCTTGATGATACCCGCGCATTTGTCGGCACACGCGAGCGCAAAGAAACGCAACTGAAACTAGGTCCAGTCACAAACGACCGCGACACACGCACGGTTTCTGTAAACTTTGACCCGCCTGTAGCTCCAGGACAGACAATTACCATCGCCCTCCGCCCTTTAAGTAATCCCAGCTTTTCTGGTGTCTACTTATTAGGTGTTACAGCATTCCCTGTGGGTGAAAAATCTCACGGTCAATTTCTTGGCTTTGGACGGTTTCAGTTCTACAGCAATGGTAGAGGCTGGTGGTTTCCATAGAGAGAATGGGGAATAGACATCTCCAGAAATTAAATATGCGTTATCCAGAATCTTTGTAGAGACGTAGCACTGCTACGTCTCTACATTCTTTTTCGGAGATGTCTAATATTTTCTAAAAGTTGTGCTATAAAAACGGGCAAGAGTCTTAAACAATACGAAAGGTCTTAATATTAAGCTTTTTCGTTAAATACTTATGAGGATTCAGGAAAGATTAGCTGTATTTTTCCTGAGACGCTGGCGTATACTCTCATTTTTCGGTAAATGCGTAATTCTTACAGCAATGGAATCAAATGTTACTGTAAGCAATCAATACTTTAGCGTTTAATCATCAGTAATCTTTAAAAACCCCGAAAAAAATATGTTAAGTATTCCTATTAATCTAAATTTACCTCGTATACCCCATTTAATAACTGCTTTACCTGGGCCTCGCGCTCAAGCTATTGTACAACGCGATCGCGCTGTAACTTCTCCTTCTTATACCCGCGATTACCCGTTAGTTGTATCTCGCGGTCAGGGCTGTATGGTAGAAGATGTAGATGGCAATGTATTTTTAGATATGACCGCAGGTATTGCCGTTACCGCCACCGGACACGCTCACCCAGAAGTTGTCAAGGCAATTCAAGAACAATCGGCGCGGCTATTGCACATGTCAGGGACAGATTTTTATTATGAGCCGATGGTGGAACTAGCGGAACAATTAGCTATGCGCGCTCCTTTTCCCCAGCCACAGAGTAATGCTGTGTTTCCCGCAAAGATATTTTTTAGCAATTCTGGGGCAGAATCCAACGAAGGAGCAATTAAGCTAGCTCGATATTACACCAAGCGATCGCTAATTGTGGCATTTTTAGGTGCATTTCACGGACGCACTTATGGGGCAATGTCTCTCACGGGTTCCAAAGCAGTGCAGCGAGCTAATTTTGGGCCTTTAGTTTCTGGGGTAACTCATATTCCCTACGGCACTCACGCTAGCTTAGATTATCTGGAACAACAGCTATTTACGACGATTTTACCACCGCAAGAAGTAGCAGCGATCATCGTCGAACCGATTCAAGGAGAAGGTGGATATATCGTCCCCGAAGATGGTTTTTTGCAGCGGATTCGGGAGATATGCGATCGCCACGGTATTCTGATGGTAGTGGATGAAGTACAAGCGGGGATGGGGCGGACTGGTCGCTTATTTGCGATCGAGCATTGGGGCGTGATGCCTGATATCATTACCACAGCTAAAGGTATCGCCAGTGGTATGCCCTTGGGAGCGATACTTGCCAGACCAGAGTTAATGGCTTGGCCTCCAGGTTCTCACGCTACTACATTTGGCGGTAATCCCGTAGCTTGTGCTGCTGGTATTGCCACACTGCGACTCTTGGAAAGTGGTTTGATGACAAACGCTACCCAGATGGGCGAATTATTACAAGCTAGTCTTACCAAGTTGCATCAAAGATTTCCGAGAGTATCGCCGCCACGAGGTAAGGGTTTGATGGTAGCGGTGGATTTATTGGATAAAGTGGGTAATCTCGATCATAAATTACGCGATCGCATTATCCAAGAAGCTTTTTTACACGGTTTATTATTGCTAGGTTGCGGTAAAGCCGCAATTCGTTTCTGTCCCCCTCTAGTTATCGACAGCGACCAAATTCAGATAGCCCTTGAGATTATCAGCGAGATTTTAAGTTCTTAAAAAATTATAGGGACTGGGGATTGAGGACTGAAAAAAATTAGTTGAACCTTAATACTTAATTCAATCTCTAATTCCTAATCCCCAATCCCCAATCTCCAATCCCCAATTCATTATGAAACCCGAAATAACCCTGAATCTATGGAAATTACTTTGGCAAGAATACAGCGCCAGAGTAAATCATGCCCGTACTTACCAACAAATGATTACTGCTGCGGGTGGGACTGTCGCCAATGACCACATTGCCTTTCGGTCTTTGCGTTTATTAGTAGATACTCCACAGGGTCAATTTAACTTGGGAATTGACTACCTTGGACAACTTGCAGAAGCTTTGGGTTACGTGGCGGCTGGAGAGTATACTTTTGCTCAAACTCATTTGTACGCTCGTCATTATCGTCATCCGCAGCAAGAGGAATTTAACTTACCCAAGCTGTTTATCAGCGAGTTGATTGTCGATGAATTGCCTGCTAATATTGCCCAACTCATCTCTAAAACAGTATCTTCAATCCCAAAGGAACTGACCTCACCCCTGATTATTCTACAAAAACACAGGAATATTGAAACCATCGCCAAAGAACTCCAGCAAGTTTTTACCCGCCCTTGGCAACTTCCCCAGCGTTCTATTGTCGAAGAGGTGAATGAGGTTACTCAATATGGCGCTTGGGTGTTGCTGCACGGATATGCTGTCAACCATTTCACAGGCTACGTCAACGGCCAGAATACTCCAAAATATCCAGACATTGATACTACCGCCAGCGCTTTGGCTAACCTGGGCGTACCAATGAAAGCAGAGATAGAGGGAAATATTACTTGTGGTTTGCGGCAAACTGCAACTCAAGCAGTCACAGAAATGGTGACGGTATTAGATGATAACAGTGGTGCAGAAATTCAGATTCCTTGGACTTACGCCTATTATGAAATTGCCCAGCGCTATCTAGTAGAAGTGGAATCTGGAAAGCAGGTACTTTTTGATGCTTTTTTAGGAAGTAATGCCCAGCAATTGTTTGAAATGACTCGTCAAAGTAGGTAGGAAAGAAAAGTCACGTCGCAACTCTTGGAGACGTTACCCCGTAGCAAGATCCCCTACGGGGTACGCTGCATTCGCAATGACATTGTGTAATTAATTTTGTTTATCTACTTATCCGCATTACGAATTAAGCGCAGCACCACCAGCCTTAAACTTGGGATAAGCAATACGTTTGTGATGAAATTGCTGCCAAACTTCCACAAATATTTCAGCAATTTGTGACATTTCTTCCCGTGTTAGTCCTGAATCTACGAGTTGATTGTCTTGCCATTTGGCACGCAGGATGTTATTCAACATTGCTAAAGCTTGTTCGGTGGAGACATCTTTAAGTAATGGCTTCTTTCCCGGAGGTTTAGCTGATACTTGGAGCGATCGCAGCGCGGCTTCACAAGAATCTGCTAACATAACAATTCCTGTTTCCCGTGATTGCGGAATCGGCCCATCATAGCGAAAATCTGCGTCGTCTACTATTAAACTCGCATCTTCCTGAGCCATTTGCTGCGCTTGGTGATGAAAATAGGCAATCAGCATCGTTCCCTGATGCTCTGGAATAAAAGCTTGAATCGCTGTCGGTAAAAGGTGTTTACGCGCCATCACCAACCCTTCAGTTACGTGTTTTTTAATAATTTCTGCACTCTTCCAAGGGTCTTTAACCTCAGTATCATGTTTATTCGGCCCCCCCATTTGATTTTCAATAAAGCCAAGGGGGTCGTGCATTTTCCCAATATCATGATATAGTGTTCCAGCCCTAACCAGTTCAACATTGCATCCTAGTTCTTTCGCAGCAGCTTCGGCAAGGGTAGCCACAAGCAGCGTATGTTGAAAAGTTCCCGGAGTTTCAGTAGCAAGTCGTTTTAATAAAGGGCGGTTAGGGTTCGCTAACTCTGCTAGGCGGATTGGGGTAACTAAATCAAAAACTTTTTCAAGATAAGGACTCAAGCCCAAGGCGACAATACTCCAGCCTAAGCCGGATAAAGCAAACAATCCGGCTTCTTGGAGGACTATATACCAGGTTGAACCAAATGCTTGACCAATTAAGATTTTAACAACCAGATAAATACCACCTTGAGTTAAAGCGATCGCCACACCTAATAAGGCCAATTCTTCACGCGATCGCAATTGTTGGGCGACGTAACTACCTAATATTCCTCCCCCAACACCAGCTAAAAGGGCAGCCTTGCTCATCTCCAAACTAATGCCTAAGATCGGCAACAACAGTCCGACAACTGTTAACCCCAAAGTAGAGCCGTAGAAGCTTCCCAACAACAAACCAAGGGCACTCCAGGTAGTGTAAGGCAATCCGATCGCGATTACTCCGGGCACACTCAGAGTTAGCAGTAACACTAACAAGCGATCGCGTTGTCGCAATTCGTAATCGATATGCCGTTCTACCCAGACAAAAATGCCGATGGCGATCGCAATCACGCCTCCTAACTTCAGCAAATCCTGCCATTTTATCTGCCGATGAATCAGGTGATAATACTCCAGCACCTCAAAGTCCCATGCAGTAATCTGCGCTCCTTTTTTGACAATCACCTCACCATAACGTACCTTCTCCATCACAGGTGGTACACCAGCAGCAGCCTTTTGAGCGTTTTCTCTTGTTTGTTCTTCATCATTTTGCAGATTCGGCTTGAGTACAGCTAACAACAAGTTTTTGGCCAAAATTTCGGCGTCTTCTGGTACAAAGGTCTGCAATTGTAAACTCACCGCATCTTGTAAAATATTTTTTGGCAGTCCTTGTGGGATGCCTTGGGCAAGAATCCGCTCTGTAATTTGATGGATTCCCGTTTGGGTTTTTTCCCACTCCACATCTAACAAATCTAAAAGCAGGGATTCTTCGTATACTGCTTCTGGGTTAACAGTCTCTAACTGTAAAAGTTTGGCAGTGGCTTGGGTGTATCTTTGGCGTGCTTGGGAAATTAAGGCAATCAGTAAGGATAAGTTTTTCTCAGAAGTTGTGAGGCGGTAAGATTCTAGTTCTGCTACAGCTTGAGTAAAGTCAGTATTTTGAGACAAATCAACTGGTTCTGTCTTTTTTGAACTCTGTGAATCAGATTTGGGCGTTGTGCGCGCCTGGCGTTTCTGATTGGATGAAGTGGTAATTTGTCTTTTTGGTTTCTTCTGCTGATTTTTACTATTTTCTACAGTCAATAGTAGTGCTTGCCATTCCGATTCAGAACAAGAGCGGAGATAACGCTGGGTAGAAATGGATAAAACGACAGAATCAAAAAAAGGAAAAGCTCCAGCAACGGCGCGAATTTCGTTGCCATCATCTAAGAGTTGTTGCAAATTTTTATTGATTTCTTCATTCATTCGCGCATCAAGCATCAACACCTGTAAAGAGCTTTCACTAACGGCTTTGCGCTTGGCTTCTGTTTTTTTCTGATTTTCGATACTAGCTGTGTAAGGGGCTGTAATTGTCTGAGGCGCGGGATTTCCGACTTGGAGTTGCGTCTGATTGTATAATTTATTTCCAATAACGCCTGTTAGAGATACTATCGCGATCGCTAAAATTACCGAGTAACGCTGTTGATATGCCCAATCTAAACCGACTGCATAAATACTGCTCTGAGTTTTGACCGATTTTGCCTTTGGTTTTAGCCCTCTTTCTTGTTTTCGACGCTCGCTTTTGTGATTGGTTTTTGATAAAAACAGGACTATATTCTTGAGCATAGTCCTTAGAAGTTCCCTTCTATGGGTTTTACCTTTGGGACTTCTCATTAACTTTCCCTTACGGCGTAGTGCTGTATACTGTCGCCGCCAGTGAGTCAATTGCTGGTTCAAGAACTGCAAAAATTGCTGCATTTTCATTATCTCTGCCTGCAATTGCCGACTTTGATGGCTCAAAAAAAGACAATCATCAGGAAAGTTTACTCTGCGGCTACTGCAACTACGGTGGCGGGGCTTTTTTACTGCGGATTTGCCACAATAGCTAGCTACAGAATCAGTCTGAGGTTTGCTGAAAAATTATAGTATATGAGACTAATACACTGTGGCATCAGTTTGCTTACTTTTAAGAAGGGATTTAACCCCTTATCTCATTAATTGAGATTAACGCAATCGAATAACGCGAGGAGCTGCGTAAACTGAAAGCAGAGCCACCTCACATCCCTCCTCTGGATTTAAGGTAAAATTATACACTCCCGACCACACCGCCACAAATGCATCAGTCAATTCTAACATTTGGGAAAAACTATTTAGTCCCCATACTGGAGAATTACTCTGCAAGAGCAAGACTTGCCAATTTACAGGAATTCCACCGATACCGTTATATGCTCCTGATAAAGCACCAGTAATTGCGCCTGTAGCCTTTGAGCTTAGAGGCGTAGCATCTTGCACTTGAGAATTATCATTGTAAGTTGCCTGCAAAACTGCAAGGCGAAAGTCTTCTAAGGTACTCAAAAAGCAGTAAAATGCCATTGCAATAGTGTTACTGAGTTCTTCTTCCCTCGCAAACTCAGCTTGCACCCTTGACAATCCAACCCCTTGTTCTAATAAATTCTGGACTCTTAATAATTTTTTTGGTATTGATGTCGGTGTTTCTCCGATAAAAGCAATTGTTTGTGGTATTAGGGTTAAGGGGTCGAGTTTTTCAGTTAGGGCAAGAGCGATCGCATAAGCAACTGCGAGTGTTCCATCTCTTACTACTGGGTTATCTTCCCAGATATTTAGCACACATAGCAAGTTTTGCCTTAGCTTAATTGGATTTTCGTGAAAAAAGAGTGCTACTGGTAGTGTGGCAATAATTATTTTTACCGATATCTCATCAGTTGTAGCTAAATGAAGCGATTCTTCTTGCTGACGCCTTATCCAATCATCTAAATCTAATCTACCCAATGCAATCAAACTCTGAGTACCCGTAACCGCCATTTTGCCCAAATCTAGGCAATTCTGAAATTGGATTCCACCACAAGTTAAACTTTCCCCTAGAAACCCTCCGAGTAAAGTACCTTTAAACCGACTAATAGGAGAGTAACGCATACGATTTTGGATTTTAGATTCTAGAACTTAATCTAAAGTCTAAAATCTATAACTGATTTATCTTTCATCCTTTCTTAAATGATTAACTAATGCTTGTAATCCCAACAAATAACTTTGAATGCCAAAACCACTTATTTGTCCGATCGCAACTGGGGCGATGTACGAATGATGGCGAAAATCTTCCCGGCGGTAAATGTTACTCAGATGCACTTCTACTGTGGGTAAGTTAACACCAGCGATCGCATCTCGCAAGGCGACACTTGTGTGAGTATATGCGCCTGCATTAATCAGAATTCCCTGATACTCTCCTAATGCGCCATGAATAGTATCTACCAAAATTCCTTCATGATTTGACTGCACAGAAAAAACCTTCGCCTGTAACTTGAATGCTTCTTCTTCTAACAGGCGGTTAATTTCAGCTAGCGTCAAAGAACCATAAATTCCTGGTTCTCGCTGTCCTAGCAAATTTAAGTTTGGGCCATGCAGTACTAGAATGTTTAAGGATTGCAAAGTCGAGTTCAGCACTTTGGGGTTAGTAGCGACGCCGTGAGCGATTGTTCACAGGAATCGGAATCAGTTCCGGTTCCGGTTCCGCCTCTGGCCCTAACAGGCTCTCAATTAGCCTACGACCTAATTCCTTAAGCTTTTCCAGCACCTTTTCTATATAGTCCATGAACAGACCGCTCCTGAGATACTACCTCAATTTTTGATTAACAGGTACGCAGAAAATGGCATATTTCCGCACCTCTGGCTTCCAATCGGGCTGATACACAATCCCGCATTTGGGACATAAGCCACTTCTAAAATTTGGCGTTGTGTTTTCCCTTACCTTTTAGACTATCACACTTGCAACCTATCGAACTGTATCCTATCAAGGATGGATCTCAAGGGTCAAGAGTTCAGGATCGGACTTGAGACTCTTGACTACGAATTTTAGATTTTAGATTAAAAGAATTTTGGGGTTTATCCCCCGCCCCTTGCAGGCGAAATAAATCTAAAATCTAAAAGACGCTCCTCCCGCTATCGTCAATCTACAATCCCAAATCAGCTGACTTGCAACTAGCCTTCGGTGGCCTTTTTCTTTGCAGCCGTCGTTGATGACTTAGTAGTTGACTTAGTAGTTGACTTAGATTTGGAACTCGTTGATTTACTCGTTTTGCGAGTCGAGTTCCCAGTCGATGCCTTAGCTGCCAGCAAGTTCAACGCCGCCGTCAAAGTTATATCTTCTACCGTTTGACCTTCTGGGATACTTACATTAGTTTTGCCATGCTTAATGTAAGGCCCATAAGGGCCATCGTAGATATTGATTGCTTCCCCGTCCTCTGGATGCGTACCCAGTTCGCGTAAGGCTGCCTTGGACTTGCTGTTGGTGGAACTGCGCCCCTTTTTGGGTTCGGATAACAATTCCAATGCACGTTCTAGGCTAATTGCCAATACATTATCAGCAGCTTTTAGGGAGCGGTAGTCTTTCCCTTCTTTACCTTGGTCATGAACCACATAAGGGCCAAAGCGTCCCAAACTTGCTTGGATTTTGCCACCAGTTACGGGATGAACTCCCAATGTTCGGGGTAGTGCCAACAGACCAACAGCCATTTCCAGGGTAACGGTTTCTGGGGTGACACCTTTAAGTAAAGAGGCTTGTTTCGGTTTGGGGTTTTCGTCGGTTTTATCACCCAATTGGACGTAGGGCCCGTAAGCACCAATTTTCACATAAATCGGTTCGCCAGTTTCGGGATGCCGACCTACCTGGTCAGGGCCAGTGATTTTTTGCCGCAGCAGTACTTCTACCTGTTTGGGGTCGAGGTCAGCTGGTGTCAAGTCTTTGGGAATTGAGGCGGTGATCACCCCCTCACCATTGACGACTTCGATGTAGGGGCCATATTTTCCAATGCGGACTTTGGCATCTAGATTCTCCAGTTCTACAGTCCTAGCTTTGGTGGCATCAATTTGACTTTCCCGTTCTCTAACGAGGGTTTCCAGCCCTTTGTCTCCTAGATAGAATTGCTGCAAGTAGGGCAGCCATTTCGCTTCACCTGTAGCAATGTCATCAAGGGTTTGCTCCATCTTCGAGGTAAAACTAGGATCAACGATGTCTGGAAAATGTTTTTCCAGCAAGTCGGTGACGGCAAAAGCCGTGAAGGTGGGAATGAGGGCGTTAGTCACCAAATGGGCATAACCCTTATCGATGATAGTGCCAATGATGCTGGCGTAAGTACTGGGACGACCGATACCTTCGCTTTCTAATGTTTTCACTAAAGTTGCTTCGGTGTATCTAGCTGGCGGTTGAGTTTCGTGTCCAACGGCTTCTAGCTCTGTACAATTTGGATGATCCCCCACTTTCAGATTTGGCAAAATTACTTCCTGGTCTTCCAGTGCTGCTTCTGGGTCGTCTGAACCTTCGACGTAGGCGCGTAAGTATCCTGGAAATTCAATCCGTTTGCCAGAAGAACGGAATCCAGCATCCTCGACTTGTAATTGCACGGTAATTTGAGTTTGGCGAGAATCAGCCATTTGAGAGGCAACAGTCCGCTTCCAAATCAAATCGTAAATAGCAAGTTCTCGACCACCCAAAGCAGTTTCTTGGGGGGTGCGAAAGGTACTACCTGCTGGACGAATTGCTTCGTGTGCTTCTTGTGCGCCTTTGGATTTAGTGGTGTATTGCCGGGGTTGGGGACTAAGGTATTGTTGACCGTAGAGCTTTTCTACAGAACTCCGAGCAGCTGCGATCGCTTGATCTGACAAATGCACTGAATCTGTCCGCATATAGGTAATATACCCTTGCTCGTACAAATTCTGGGCAACCCGCATCGTGTCACGGGCTGAGAGGCGCAGTTTCCGGTTAGATTCTTGTTGCAACGTCGAAGTTGTGAACGGTGGCGACGGTTTGCGCGTCACTGGGCGTTCCTCGATGTCGTTAACATTCCAGGTTTTACCAGTTAGGCGTTCCTTGAGGGCTACCGCTTGGTCTTCGTTCAGCAACAAGACATTGCGACCTGCGGTAATTTCTCCGGTCGTTGCGTCAAAATCGCTACCATTAGCGATTTTGGTTCCTCCCAGTGTTACCAACTGGGCACCAAAGGGGGTTTTTTCCTTTGATAAACTAGCTTTCAAATCCCAGTATGTACCCTCATGGAAAGCGCGGCGTTGGCGTTCCCTAGTGACTAAAAGTCGCACAGCTACAGATTGCACTCGCCCAGCAGATAATCCCCAGGCGATTTTTTTCCATAACAGGGGGGACAGGGTATAGCCTACAAGTCGATCTAAAATCCGCCGCGTTTCTTGAGCGCGAACCAACTGCTCATCAATATTGCGGCAGTTTTTCAGAGCTTTTTTAATTGCCTCTTGGGTAATTTCGTGAAACACCATCCGCTTAGTGGGAACCTTCGGCTTCAGTAATTGGTATAAATGCCAACTAATGCTTTCACCTTCCCGGTCTTCGTCTGTTGCCAGAATTAGTTCATCTACATCCTTGAGGGCATCTTTCAACTGGGTAACAATTTTCTTTTTGTCTTTTGGGACAACATATACCGGTTCAAAGTCGGCGTCCACATTTACCCCTAGCTGCGCCCATGATTCCCCCTTGACGGCAGCAGGAATTTCACTAGCCGACTGGGGTAGGTCACGCACATGACCCATAGACGCCTCCACCCGATAGCCTGCTGGCAGATAGTTGCGAATGGTACGAGCTTTGGTTGGAGATTCGACGATGACGAGAGTTGACATGGAAATTTCAATAAAAAGAAGAGCTACTAAGCCAAACAGTCAAATTGAGGTAACTTTTGCAAATTGTCAAGATAAATGGTCACGCTTAGAGCGGTGATTTAATCCTCACATAAACTGCCTGCTTGGGATAAAATTCGCTGAACTTAGTGCCCAGTCTATCCCAGAGGATAAATGAGGGTACGCTGGGTCTGAATTTCCAGCTATTTTAATCTTTAACTTATCTAACGCATAATTGGCGACTACAGTTTTTAAAATATCTTTTAATTGGGCATGGGGCATAGGGCATAGAGTATGGGGAATGGGAGATGAGAAAGCAGGGGGAGCAAGGGAAGAATAATTATTGAATTTACCAATGCCCTACTTTAATAGAGCTTGTGCCAAAATTAAATCAAACTTGAGAGCAAAAGCGAAGTGGGATTTGTACCTATGTTAGGAAAGCAAAACTATGCAATCAATTCGTCAGGGTGATGTCATCTTACTACCTGTGCAGCTGGTTGAAGGACAAAAAATACCTCATTTAACTTTGGCAGAAGGCGAAGTTACGGGTCATAAGCATCGTATTACTGAAGGCGAGGCGGAATTATTGGAAAAAGATAGCACACTTTACTTACGTGTTTTTTCAGATTCGGCATTGTTAGCTCATGAGGAGCATAAAGCTATTTCTATTCCCCAAGGTGACTGGATGGTGAAAATTCAGCGAGAATACCAGCCTGAAGGTTGGCGTTATGTCGCTGATTGAAAAGTTAACGCCTGAGCAAGAGGCTTTAATTCCAGTTTATCGAGAGAAGTGGCAGAAAATTGCGCTTTTGACAGAGCGGATTGATCGTGAAAAAGCTGCTGAATTAGATACTTGGCAAAAATACACGTTATTAAAAATTGATGCTGATGTTGATGAAGAATCAATTTATTTATTAAAAATGACTTGCCCTAGCACAAGCTTTATTCATGCCTTGCGAGTTCCACCAAATATGAATTCAGCGCGTGAAGCAATTAGCTGGGTAAATTGGGGTGTAGATCCAGAAGAATTTGGTGTGCAAACATAATTACCTAAAGGACTTCCCTATTTAGAAATTGTTCAACGAGCGCTACCTAATTTCTTGATAAAATCTCCATGTTCGGCAGATTGCAAACCTGCTTGCAAAACCTTCAATACACCCTGCATATTACCTGCTAATAACTCTGTCGCAGCTAACCACAACCCTGGAAATACCCGACTTTGCAAAACGCCTTCATTATCAGGTATTAATTCCAAATATTCACCCTGTTCAAGAGAAAACCAAGTCAATTTTTGATCTAAAACTTGCCAAACTATATATTCTTTGACACCGTTACGACGATAAGCCTGTTTTTTGCCATGAAGATCGATAGCCGCACTACTAGCAGTAATTTCCACAACTAACTCTGGCGCACCTTCAATATAATCATCTTCACTCAGCCGCGTTTGACCACCTGCTTCCGGTTCAATCAACAAAACAGCATCGGGTTGAGGTTCGTTATCTAAGTCTAAGCGGACGGTAGGTTCAACTCCCAATGCTACACCAGGAGTTGCAGCTTCGTAAGCAACTAACCAACCAATAATCCAACCATGCGGTTGACCGTGACTTCGGAAACGCAGAGCAGCTGGCATAATATAGACAATCCCTTCGATTAATTCAGCTTTTTTCAGGTTAGGGGTGGCATTATAGCGACGCTCAAATTCGTAGCGGGTGAGTTTGTCGCCATTTTCCAAAGGAGGAATTGTCAAAGGTTGGGAGGGTGTTTTCACCATAATTGTTGTACTGAAAATGAGCTTGTGTACATCCTAGCGCTGCGAACCGCTATAAATATTCTATCTAGTACTTGTAAATAGCCAGATTGAAATAGTTTGCAATAATAGCCAAGCATTTAAACTACCAATCACAATCGCTACTAACCATGATAAAATTTTCAGCCACCAAGGATTGACAAATTCACCCATTAAGTGACGATTACTCGTAAACATCACCAAAGGCACTACCGCAAACGATAGCTGTAAACTCAAGATTACTTGACTGAAAATTAGTAAGCCACCTGTACTCTTTTCTCCCAAAAGAATAATTGAAATTAATGCTGGGATAATGGCAATTATTCTAGTTAATAATCTACGTAGCCAAGGTTTTAGACGCAGATTTAAAAATCCTTCCATGACAATTTGCCCTGCTAAGGTGGCAGTCAGGGTTGAACTTTGTCCAGAAGCAAGTAATGCCAAGCCAAAAATCGCGCTGGCGGCATTTACACCCAATAAGGGAGAGAGTAATTTATAAGCATCTTGAATTTCTGCAACATCCTGATAACCAGAAAAATGAAAAGTTGCCGCAGCAATAATCAAAATTGCTGAGTTGATAAACAAGGCGAAACATAAAGCAAGTGTAGAATCGATTGTGCCAAACTTAATCGCTTCCCATTTCTTTTCGGATGTTGATTCCCAATCTCGCGTCTGCACGATTGATGAGTGTAGATACAAGTTGTGTGGCATTACTGTTGCCCCCAAAATGCCAATAGCAATGTAGAGCATTTCTGGATTTTGTACAATTTCTATTTTGGGAACATATCCTAGTAAAACTCCGCCCAAATCAGGACGTGAAAAGATGATTTCTGCTATGAAACAGACGCCTACAGTTGCTACGAACAAGATTACCAAAGCTTCTGTATAGCGAAAGCCTTTGTTTTGTAGCAGCAATAATACAATTACATCTAGTGCTGT
The DNA here is from genome assembly GCF_017115045.1 of Nostoc sp. NMS8. GTDB lineage: Bacteria > Cyanobacteriota > Cyanobacteriia > Cyanobacteriales > Nostocaceae > Nostoc. The sequence goes on from NZ_JABXKK010000096.1 coordinate 97,056, forward strand.
GATACACACGCCCCAACCTAAGGGAATACCAAAAAGCAGTTGCAGCGCGATCGCACTTCCCAAAACTTCTGCTAAGTCACAGGCTGCGATCGCTATTTCACAAAGCACCCATAACCCGAAATTGACACGGGGGCCGAAATTATCTCGACAAGCCTGTGCTAAATCTCGCCCCGTTGCTACTCCCAACCGCACACACAGAGATTGCATTAAAATCGCCATCAAGTTGGAAAGCATAATCACCGTTAGCAACGCATAACCAAATTTAGCCCCGCCTGCTAAGTCAGTTGCCCAGTTACCAGGGTCCATATACCCTACAGATACCAAATATCCTGGCCCTCCATAAGCCAACATCTTGCGCCAGAAGCTTTTGGTGTTAGGAATTTTAATGCTGCGATGAACTTCAGGTAGGCTGGGCTTTCTAGCTGGTTTTTCTGGGAAGGGCATTTGTTTACGCTCTCAAATTTTCATAATTGTCTCATAATTATAGGAAACACTTACAAGAATAACTACCGTCGCCAGACTATAAATTTTAATCTCCATTAAATATTAGTAGAAAGATTTAACAAGCAACCTAAATATTGTATTGATATAGATTCTCGTTCTTAAATTATCAACTTGTAAAAACTTCTTTTTTTAATTACATTTGAATAAAGGCTAATATATCCAATAAGTTGCTAGCCTCCATAGAAAAAATGAAGCAGAAAGTACATTCAGAATCTTCAGATTGTTGCAGTTGTGAACATGACCATCACGAGAATCATAACCATGTTCATAATCACAATCATGATGAGAATCATAACCATGACCACAATCACGACCACGGTGGAGAATTCAATCTTAAAAATGAGGTATTGCCTTTAGTTGTGATTTTAAGTTTATATGCAGCTGGTGTAATTTTTGAAACTCAATTACACAATACGTTTTATTCAATAGGAGAATATCTGCTTTTTATCCCTGCCTATTTATTAAGTGGATGGAGTGTGTTAAAAACTGCTGGACGTAATATCCTCAAAGGCAGAGTATTTGATGAAACATTTTTGATGACAGTAGCAACATTAGGTGCGATCGCAATTCATAAATTACCCGAAGCTGTCGGAGTAATGTTATTTTATAAAATTGGAGAATTGTTCCAAGATATTGCCGTCAGTCGTTCCCGTAATTCGATCAAATCATTATTGGAAGTCCGCCCAGATTATGCCAACATCCAAATAGGAGGAGAACTCAAAAGAGTATCGCCAGAAACAGTAAATATTGGAGATATCATCGTTGTTAAACCTGGAGAAAAGATTCCCTTAGATGGCGAAATTATCGATGGTAGTTCGCAGATTGATACATCCGCATTAACTGGAGAATCTGTACCACGAACGGTTAGATTGGGAGAGACAGTTTTAGCTGGGACGATCAATAAAATAGGTGTTCTCAGCATTAAAGTCACAAAGCTATTTGATGAATCTTCCATTGCCAAGATTTTAGACTTGGTGCAAAATGCCAAAAGTAAAAAAGCAGAGACAGAAAAGTTTATTACTAAATTTGCCCGATATTATACACCAATAGTAGTTTTTACATCTCTAGCAGTTGCAATATTACCTCCTTTATTTATTTCGGGTGCAACTTCTTCCGAATGGGTTTATCGTGCCCTAATTTTACTAGTTATTTCCTGTCCTTGTGGACTCATTATCAGTATTCCACTAGGTTACTTTGGAGGCGTGGGAGGTGCGGCTAGACGTGGTATTTTGGTTAAAGGTTCTACTTTTTTAGATACTTTAAATGCAGTCAATACAGTTGTTTTTGATAAAACTGGAACGTTAACTAAAGGGGTATTCAAAGTAGTCAAAATAGTACCATTAAATGGCTGGAATGAACAAGAATTACTGCAATTAGCTGCCAAAGTAGAATCCCACTCAAATCATCCCATTGCTCAATCTATCTGCAAAGCCTATGGTGAAAAAATTGATGAATTTGAGGTGAGAGATTATGAAGAAATCGCAGGTTATGGAATTAGAGCCAAGGTTGAAAATAGGGTAGTGATAGCGGGAAGCGATCGCCTACTCCACAGAGAGAAGATTGTGCATGATAATTGCCAGTTAGAGGGAACAGTTATTCATCTTGCAGTGGATGATATTTACGCTGGATATATTGTCATTGCTGATGAACTCAAAGAAGATGCGAGACTTGCTATTCAAGCACTAAAACGAATGGGTGTAGAAAGAACAGTAATGTTGACAGGAGATAATGAAGCGATCGCTTCTCGGATTGCTGAACAGCTTGGCATAGATACATATCAAGCAGAGTTATTACCAGAAGAAAAAGTTAATGCCATTGAAAAATTACTCAGCACTGCTGGCAAGCATGGTAAAGTTGCCTTTATTGGCGATGGTATTAATGATGCACCTGTGATTGCTAGAGCGGATGTTGGTATGGCAATGGGTGGGTTAGGTTCAGATGCAGCCATAGAAACTGCCGATATTGTGATTATGACAGATGCACCGTTAAAAGTGGTAGAAGCAATACAAATCGCCAGAAAAACTCGCACAATTGTTTGGCAAAATATTGGCTTTGCTTTAGCAATTAAAGCTGTATTTATTGGATTGGGTATTTTCGGTATAGCGACAATGTGGGAAGCTGTGTTTGCTGATGTCGGAGTAGCTTTACTTGCAATTTTAAACGCAACTAGAGCGATGAAATAAAATTTTTGGGAAATCGGGAATATGTAATTGAGAAATTGTAGTAATTAAATTATGAATGCTTCTCACTCATAAACCGCTACCCAAAATAGAACTTATGAATTCATCAATCAAAGGCATTGCTACAGCTACTTTAGCTTTACTGATTAACTATTCAGCAAACCCAGCCTTTGCACTACCCCAGAAAATCAATCATCCAAGTACTGTTGCTACGCAAGCATCAAAAGATATCTTAATTGTTCCTGGCGAACGAGTGGGGCCGATAACACGCACAACCACCAAGCAAGATTTAGTAAAGCTGTTTGGTGCATCCCGTCTCGTTGATAAAACCATTTCTGGTGCTGAAGGAATAGGTAGTTTTGCAGCTACTCAGGTAAATCTGAATCAAGGGCGATCACTCTTGGTAGTCTGGAGTAATAATACTCGTACCAAACCTCTAGATGTGCGTAACTTGGGTTCAGCTTGGAAAACCCGCGAAGGTATTGGAGTAGGAACACCGTTAAGTGAGTTACGCAAGAAATTAGGTAACTTTAAACTCTATGGATTGGAGTGGGATTACGGCGGTACTATCTTGCTGGATAGTAGCAAATTATCCCGCTATCAAGGCAAACTCATTTTACGAGTAGATGCTGCTCCCAATGCTTCTGAAAACTTTCCCAATGATTACCAATCAGTGTTAGGAGATAGTACTTTTTCCTCCACCAATCCCCATTGGAAACCTTTGGGAATTAAGCTAGCAGAAATCATCGTTGTATTGAATCCAAGTGAGCAATAATCGACTGCTAAACATCTAATTTGCTGGTTTAGGGATAGAGTGACTATCATGAATTAGCATTAGATATTTTGAGAATAGCTCATCAAGATACAATATAACAGCATTAAAGTCACCTCTAAGTTTAGCAACCTGTGCCATCTCTGCCAAATCCATTGCCTCTTGATGGAACTCTTGAATTTGACTCATTTTTTCACGATGAATGCTAAGGGGTTACTGAACTCCAGAACCACGATATATGCTGGGAGTGTACCATCTGTAGGACTTACCTGCTCAAGTTTCTGTTTAACTCTAGCTTTGACGCGGCTGTTGTCACCCTTACGTATACCTGAAACTTCCAACCGAACTGCATTTTGAAATCATAAGACTTATGTAAATATACAGTTATTTGGCGTATTTGGCGCATATAAATTAAGATTTACCCACCCAGAAAACAAGGAAAATAGAGATATTCAGCTAATTGGTGTTGGTTTATACTATTTCAAGTTTTTGTAGTCGTTATACTCATAACTTAGGTTCTACCTGGGAATTAGGAAGTGGCTTTGCCACTTCTTTTTATTTATTTAGTAGCCCAGTAAAAAATCAATTAAAAGTCAAAAATAACTTTATTGAGCCTTTAAACTTTATTGTTATATTATTTTACAAAATACCTGCTAAACATACATTGGTAAGGGCATACATCTGTACACCCCTACAAACGATTAATTGTTACAAAGATTGTTGACAATGGTATGAAAGCGTGTCTGTTTAATTTAGCCAGACGGAATTCTGGCCAATTAAACATGATGTTAGTCATTACTCATTGTATCTTGCCATCTCTCACGCTTAGGCTTGCTCTCAATATCGTGCGATCGCGCTTCTTTCCAAGTCCCCCACATTAGGGATTGCTGTTTGTCAACATGGTTAATAAACTGCATAATTGAGTGATCTGCTTTGATGGGAGTTTTCAAATCAAACTGAATTGTTTGGAGAATCTTGATGTCACCCATGAGAAAGTACTTAGCTGTAATCTTAGTCAGCCATAGCACAACTCGATTGTATAGCCAACCAAAAATTCCTTTACGTTTTTTAGTCATCAACAGAACTTGACCTTCAGTTTTTCCGCCTTTGTAGAGGCGAACTGCAACCATCATGTGGACATGGAAGAAATCAGGGCCAAGTGTCACAATGCCAATACTACCGTACCAATAGCAAATACTGTAAGTTATGACATTTTTGTAGAAAAGACGGATGAGCTTAATCAACGAGAAATTGTCTTTGATGGGTGTAGTATTACTAAAGATAATTGCATTTTCGTTCAGTTCGTGTTTTTCAAAAATAATTTCTAGTGGCAATTTGTGAACTGTATTGAGGTGTTGAGCATCAATCGCATTAATCATCACCACGTTGGGGTGACAGTTCAGTGAGAAGTGAGAATGGATGGCGACATCACACTCTTTTTGTTCTAACTCTGGAACAAAAGGTAGAGGTTGTTGTGGTATTTCTCCAGTCCAAACCCAAATCATCCCGTATTTTTCAGCAGTGGGCCAAGTTTGTAATTGTAGAGAAGGTGGTGTATCTAAACATGGGATATTAATACACATCCCCTCAGCATCAAACTTCCAGTGGTGGAAAAAACAACGTAGTGCATTACCTTCAACTTTACCCTCAGCAAGGTGAGCGCCCATGTGTGGACAGTAGGCATCAAAAGTAACTACCTTTTTGTCTTTACCACGGTAAATTACTAATTCTTTACCCAAAATCGTGACAGGTTTTACTTCACCCACCCGCAGATTTTGAGAGGGTATTACCCAATACCATCCCTCAATAAAACGCTCTGGATTATTGAAAATTTTAGGTTTACGGATTGAGCTAAAAGTCTGCGAGTTGAGATTCATTTTTATGGTTTCACTTGAAGTGAAGCAGTTAATCTAGAAGTAACATGGGAACTCTAAAAAAACAGTTACTTTCAGTACCATGAGCAACAGCTACCCAATAAATGAATAAAGCTTATCAGGTAAAATCTTGAAAAAATATGATTAAAAATGTCAAAATTATGCCATTCTAAGATCAGCTAAATTTAAAAAATATATTTAGACTAGATATTTGAACATTTAAAACTTAGTAAAATCTCTAATTAGATAAAAAGTTGCAATACTGATGATAATATTTTGATTAACTCTCAAACAACTTAACGTTTATAAAAATATGTAATAATAATTACAAGAGTTGGGGAAGTCTACCATGTTAACTCAAGATAAAAAACTGCTTTTAATTGGTCAGGTAACAGATTTAACTGGAATACCCATCAGGACAATTCGTTATTACGAGAGTTTAGGCTTAATCAATTCATTCAGACGAACAGAAGGAGGCTTTCGCCAGTTTTCATTGGATGTGCTAACTCGTCTGGCATTCATTAAAAGGGCACAAAATCTCGGTCTTAGCCTAGAGGAGATTGGAAATATTCTTCAGGTTTACGATCAAGGGCAAACTCCTTGCGGTGAAATTAAAGAAAAACTTGAAGAGAAGGTTTTGCAGATCGATCGCCAAATCGATCAACTGTTAACTTTACGTTCTGAAATCAAGGGATTACTTTCAGGCTGGAAGAATATCAGCAACCAGCATGAGGACACAATTTGTCCGATAATTCAAAACACTAGTACAGGTCGGCGGAAATAAGCGTATATGGAGAGTAATGACTATCAAAGTGAACAAGCTTCCAATAGCTGTCAACTAAAAGCTTGGTTTGATGCTCAACAAAACGAGATTGAAGTTACCTATCTATCTTCAAAAAACTTTTATCAACAATCGGGTTGGGGAAGTACACCCGAACGCTGGCAATTTGCGCGAAAGCTGATTCTAAAGGCAGTCAATAAAAGTGGTACTTTTCTCGATTTGGGCTGTGCTAATGGGCTATTGTTGGAGTGTTTGATGCAATGGGCAGGTGAGCAAGGGTTTTATCTAACTCCGTATGGTGTAGATATTTCACTCCAGCTTGTTGAACTAGCACGTATGAGATTACCTGCGTTTGCAACTAACTTAGTAGTTGCGAATGCGTTCACTTTGCAAACACCGATGCAGTATGACTTTGTACACACATTACTGGAATATGTCCCCGAAAACTTACACCTAGAGTACTTGAGGCGACTGCTTAAACAACTGGTTGCACCAGCAGGACGATTAATTGTCAGCAGCTACAGTAGTCGCAGCCGAGGAATAATTCCTGTGGACATTGAAATGTATTTACAACAGCTTGGATTTCAAGTACAGGAGAGTACCATCGCTCAAGAAGTAGATGGTTGGATACTCACTCGTGTTGCTTGGATTGAAAAAGCGCTTTAATAGTGCGCTGTCAATCTATCGTTTCAGTAACCTGACATTGGCTAAAAGTTTCAGCCTCAAAGACTCAAGTTATTATATTTAATTGCAACTCAGTATTACAATCTAGGGGTTCCCACTCGCTAGGGAAACTATATGGATACCAAACAGGTAGCAAGCTAGAGAAGCACCAAATGTACGTAGCGGGACTCAAAGAAAAAGAGGAGACAATTTGTCCGATTATTCAAAACACCTCTCAGGATTGACACCAATCAAGAATCAAAATTTTTATAGAGAAGAAACCACCACAACTCTAATCCAATCAAGGCTAAACCTGCGATCGCAACACCAATTTTCAAGCCCAAAGGTTGCTCAATGCGCTGGAATTGGCTGGTTTGCTCTGATGAATGGGCTGGCATTTCTGCGAATGCTACACTTGATGTTCCAGTGAGAAGCACTAAAGCTATAAGGCTTCCCCAAAGCGTTTTTTGACTGAACATTTGCTAAATTACCCTGAATTTATGAGTTAATTTTTGGTCGAAAGTTACGCAATCTGAGGGCGTTGCTAACAACAGAGAGCGAAGAAAGAGCCATTGCAGCACCGGCAATAATTGGGTTGAGTAACCAACCAAAAATGGGGAACAAAATTCCTGCCGCAATGGGAATACCAATGACGTTGTAAATAAAGGCAAAGAAGAGATTTTGCTTAATATTGTTGATGGTGGCACGGCTGAGTTGAATTGCTGTGACAATTCCTTGTAAATCTCCAGAAATTAAGGTGATATCGCTAGCTGCGATCGCTACATCTGTTCCCGTACCAATGGCAATTCCCACGTCAGCCTGTGCTAAGGCTGGCGCATCATTTATGCCATCACCTACCATTGCAACAATGGATTGGGGATTGGGTACTAGGGATTGGGTATTGAGAAGAAATTTCCCTAGTCCCCATTCCCTAGTCCCTAGTCCCCCTTTCTGAAGAGATTGGATAATCGCCGCTTTTTGATCTGGCCGCACTTCGGCAAAGATTCGCTGGATGCCAACTTGTCTTGCGATCGCATCAGCAGTTTTACGATTGTCTCCAGTAAGCATTACTACTTCTAAACCTAATTTCTGTAAGGCTTTCACCACTGCTGCTGACGAAGGTTTGAGGGCATCGGCAATACCCATTATTCCTTGTAATTCGCCTTCTACAGCAATCAAAATAACTGTTTTACCTGCGGCTTCCCAGGCATCTTTATACTGCTGGAGACTTATGGTATTAATTCCAAGTGCTGTTAACCAGCGTTGTGTACCAATTTGCACAAGCTGATTTGCCACAACTGCTTGCACACCACTACCTGCATTAGCCACGAAGTTCTTTGCATCTATTAAATTCACTTCTTGAGACTGAGCATATTTTACAACCGCTTCAGCTAAAGGATGCTCAGAATTACGTTCTACCGTTGCTGCTAACTGTAAAAGTTGGAGTTCATTACCATTAACTGTGCCGTTGACAGTTACAAAGTCTGTAACCGTGGGTTTCCCTTGAGTCAAAGTGCCAGTTTTATCTAGAACAATGGTTTGAATTTTGTGTGCTAGTTCTAAGCTGTCAGCACCCTTAATCAAGATGCCATTTTCTGCACCTTTGCCTGTCCCTACCATTACAGATGTGGGAGTAGCTAAACCCAAAGCGCAAGGACAAGCGATAATCAGTACACCTACCGTTGTCATTGTGGCTAGGGTGAGGTTGCCAGTGAAATTAAACCAAATGACGAAAGTGGCGATCGCAACGGCAATTACAGCTGCTACAAACCATCCTGTCACTTGATCTGCCAAGCGCTGAATTGGTGCTTTAGAACCTTGCGCTTGTTGCACTAGTTTGACAATTTGAGCCAAAAATGTATCATTTCCGACTCGTGTCACCCGAAACTGAAATGCACCCGCACCGTTAATCGTCGCCCCAATTACCTCATTTCCTGGCTGCTTTTTGACTGGTAAACTTTCACCAGTTACCATCGCTTCATCTACCGTCGAAGCGCCTGCAATCACTTCGCCATCTACCGGAACCTTTTCACCAGGACGCACTAAAATCACATCGTTGATTCTGACTTCGGCAATGGGAACATCAATTTCTCTACCATCACGGATAACTCTGGCATCTCTAGCTTGCAATCCAATGAGTTTGCGGATAGCTTCAGAAGTTTGTCCTCTAGCACGATTTTCCAACAATCGCCCCAGCAAAATTAAGGTAATTACAAAAGCGGCAACTTCATAATAAACATGAGGTATCAAGCCTTGAGCAATCAAAAATTTCGGAAAAACAGTGACAAACAAAGAATATAGATACGCTGCACTTGTACCCAAAGCAATCAGCGTGTCCATCGTCGCCGTATGACGCTTGAGGGATTTCCAGCCATTGCGGTAAAAAGATCCACCACACCACAACACGACTGGTGTTGTCAGCACTAACTGTAGCCAAGGATTTTGCAGGAAGTTTGGGATTAAAGGTAAATTTAGCCCCGTCATCATGGGCAATGACCCCAAAAGTAGAAAAATGCTGATTACGCCTCCCATCGCTACTTTGAGGGAAAGTTGGCGTTGTAATGCTTGCCTACTCGCTTTTTCAGCATCATCTTCTTGGGAAAGTAATTCTTCTTGGAGTGAGTCAGAAGAGTATCCCGCAGCTGCGATCGCACCTTGGATTTTCTCTAAATTTGCTAAAGAGCGATCGTACTTGATAGTGGCTTGCTCTGCTCCAAAATTAACATTGCAGTCAATTACCCCAGAAACAGAGCGAATCGCCTTTTCGATGTTATTGGCGCAAGCGGCACAACTCATGCCTCGAAGTTTGAGCGTGAGAGTATCCATGTTGGGGATTGGGGATTGGGGATTAGGGATTGGGAATTAGGGATTAGGGATTGGGGATTGGAGATTGATCATTCTCCCAGTACCCAGTCCCCAATTCCCTTAAGCAACTGGATAACCAGCAGCAGCCAACGCTTCCTTAATTGCTGTTTCTGATGCTTGAGTTTCTACATTGACCAGCTTGGTTGTTGGATCAGCCTGAACGCTAGCATTGGCATCGACTGCCTGAAGTGCTTTGGTGATCTTGCTTGCACAAACAGAACAAGACATGCTGGGAACTGTGAGTTGGAGAGTCATAGATTTACGGGATAAAATGAACAACCTTGCCAGACCAAGCTGGATGACTGAGACGTATCCCTCACACATCAGAAATTTCTGGTTGAGGGTCGTCTTAAATTCATCCTAGACTCTCTAGCCGGCTGGAGAGTCTAGAGATTTTTAAAACTTTTTCGCTAAACTTCAAATTTCTTTACAAGTTTGGTTTAACTGAGTAACCGTTCTCCATCAAAAATACAACGTACTACAAAACGCTTGTCATCAGATGAAAGTGTGTGTTATTAAGGCTATATAACCACATTAGTCAGAATTAACCTGTTGTTTTCCCCACAGTTCTGGGAAAATGACCTGCTGCACTACTTGAGACGCGGCTGCTGAACCCAAGTCTCCCTATCTCTTCACAACCAAGGGTCTTATTTAAGACTCTATTTGGAGTTTTCATGCAGCCAAAAAATCTCAAACGTCTCTTGCGTGCTTTAGAGCGGCAAGGTTTAGATGTAACTTATAACAATCGTACTTATTCAGTTCGTTTAGTTAATTCTCCTGATGCCCCTGTAGCAGAAGTGCTACTACCAGAAGATTTTCCAGTAGAAGCTAAGGCATTAAAGCAGTTAGCGAATTTAGCAAGCGTCCGCCACCCATCAGGTGGATGTGTTTGTCGTGCCTGTGCTACGCCTGACTTTCACCCAGGTGATGCTGGTGTTGCTATCGGTTCAGTCATAGCAACTGTGGGTCAAGTCATCCCTGGTGCTGTCGGTTCTGACATCAATTGTGGGATGCGCCTGCATGTTGTTGATTTGACAATCGATGAATTCCTGGCAAAGCGTAACCAATTCGTAGAACGGATGAAGGGCGATTACTTCTTCGGTACGCGTGATGTAACGATGACTGCTCAAGCAATGCGATCGCTATTTCAATACGGTGTTCCTGGTTGGCTGGATGCCATGCTAGATAATCCTATGGGGAGTGTAGTCAAGTCTGATTTGCAGCAACTTGCCCAAGAGAGCGAACGCATCTTTTTAGGTGGTTCAATGGATGGTGACTGGAAACTTGCGCCGGAAGAATTGGTTCCTGATGCTGGACTAGTACGCGATGGCGGACTGGCAACCATTGGCGGTGGTAATCATTTTGTCGAAGTGCAGCGAGTTGATAAAGTCGAAAATCGCCCACTTGCCCACGCCTGGGGAGTGCGCGAGGGACAGCTAGCTTTTATGATTCACTCTGGTTCTCGAAATGTGGGTAAGTATATCGGCGGAATGTGGCGGGATAAAGCTAAGGCGACTTGGCAAAAAGGTCTAAAGTATCCTGATTCTCAGATTTTTCCTCTCTCTACCCATTCTCACCCGGGACTAGTTGCTAGTTACCTGCAAGCTGAGGCCACTGCTGCTAACTATGCTTTTGTCAATCGCTTGCTGTTAGCAGAATTGCTACGTCTGCGTTTACGAGAAGTATACAAAGATGTAGAAGCACCTCTAGTTTACGATTTGTCCCATAACATCACCTTGCCAGAAGGTGAAGGATGGGTGACACGCAAAGGCGCTTGTCCCGCCCATATAGGACAACCAGTGATTATCCCTGGTTCAATGGGTGCTTATTCTTATCTGATGGTGGGTAGAGGCAATCCAGCATTTTGTAATTCCGCGTCACATGGGGCGGGAAGAATTCGTTCTCGCTTCGATCTCAGTCGCAAAGGTGCATCTCAAAGTGAGTCTGAACTGGGATTAACTGGCGTAGACTGCATTACCCTGCGTGAAGAACGCCGAATTGAGGAAGCGCCAGCTGCTTACAAACCGATTCAGTCTGTGATTGATGTGCAAGTTGAGGCAGAAATGGTGGATATTGTAGCACGGTTGAGTCCAGTGTTGACTTTTAAGGCGTAGCTACTAAATAAAAAGCCCCTGGTTCACATCCAGGGGCATCCATCTTTATTCCCTTATTTAGGATCGCATTTGTGAAGCTATAATAAATCCGTAGTAATGCAATAACTACATCGCATTGATGATTATTTTGCAATTAACTAGTTGCGTGGGAATTTCCCCAACGTCATGAATGAGAACGATGTCTACTCGCATGGCAAGCTTAAATTTCTTCGCTTGATCCAAAAAAAGGTTTAACACTCAGCTAAATCTCTATATATAGCAACCGCCAGATTGGTTAGGACGCTAAATTGAGGACATGCTCTATGGCTTCTCGGAGTGTTTCAAAATGCTTTAGTTGTTTGCGAATGCGGCTTTTTAGCCACGACCAGCATTTTTCAATCCGGTTTAAGTCTGGTGAATAGGGTGGTAAGTACCACACCTCACAGCCTACAGCCCGAACCAGTTGCTGAATGCGTCCGCCTTTATGAAAGGTGGCATTGTCAATCACCAGTTTCTGCCCTGGTCTCAGGGTGGGAATCAAGCACGTTTCTAACCAAGTTTCAAATACCTCTCGATTGCAAGCTCCTTCAATCGTGAACGGTGCTAAAAGCTGTTGCCCACAAAGTGCAGCAATCATGTTGACTCGACCTGTTCTGCGACCGGACTTCAGGTCATGAAAGCGCTCTCCTTGAGGACTGTAACCATAGCCATAGTCGTCTCGATGATCCATACCTGACTCATCCGCGTAAACAATCTGTTCATTTTTAAGGGTGGCTAGCTGTTCGACAAAGGCTTGGCGTAATTGTTCATCTCTTTCACGGTAGCCGTAGGTCTTTTTTTTCGCGTAAACCCAATTTTCTTCAAGGCACGTGATATTGTGCGATCGCTGATCTCTTCATCCCACAACTCAGCCATTTCTACCTGGGTTTTATCGCCATAGGTTTCGGCAAAGGCTCGAAATTTCTCCCAGTCAGCGATCTTGTTATTCTTGCCCCGATGCTCACTTACTTTGGCTTGGAAGTCCCCCGTCTGAGCTTTACGTCGCAACCATAAATTAATGGTGTTGCGGAAGACAGTTAAAATGTTCGCTGGCTTCACAGCGCTTCATGCCATTGAGTTCGATCGCCTCAATAACTTTTTGGCGCAGGTCGTAGCTGTAGGGTTTGGGCATGACAGAAATAGGACGGAAAAGTTTAAGGGCTTTTCTATTCTATGTCCTAACTATGATGGCGGCTGCTATACTTGATACTTAGTGCTTAAGCAGATATCCCAGATTAATTTAGTTTTTATAAAAAAACACCCTGGGTATTATTCCAGGGTGCATACACATTTTTCAGGCATTAATTAAGCTGAATCATAACTTTGTAAAATAGTTATTTCTACTATCCATAGAATGATCTAAATATTGCTCCATATATGGTATGAATGATTTTTTGATGGTGTCCCATAAAACTAAATTTGCAGATTTTTATGATATTTTCTATTCCTTTAGTATCAGATAAAATATTCCATAGTCTGATATTAATATTTTTTTAAAGTAAAGAATAAACTTAAATTGAATGTAATTTCTGAGAGAATCCCCTCAAGCTAATCTCGCGATCGCTAATAAGTAGACTTAAGTGTTTTTAGGTAGTTGCACAGTAAATAAGCTACCTTTATCTACTTCCGAAACTACCTGCATACTTCCTGCGTGTCCTTCAACAATCCGGTGGGATAAATGTAGCCCTAAGCCACTACCTGAGCGTTTATTTTTACCCTGGCGAAATCGCTCAAAAATGGTTGCCTGATCTTCTGGCGCAATCCCATATCCTGTATCTTCTATCTCAATTGTTACCGAATCGGAATTTCCTGGCTGAGGTGGTGTTTCAAAAATGCGGATGGTTATGCCTCCCGTATCTGTAAATTTGATGGCATTTGCAACCAGATTGTTTAGTACTCGCCGTAGTTCTAAGCGATCGCCCATAATAATACCAGCGTTTGGACTCAGTGGATCTAATTTACTGGTATCTATTTTCAGAGCCAAGCCTTTTTCATTTGTTAAGGGGCTGAGTTCACTGACTACTTCTTGAGATATCTCACGTAAATCGCACTCTTCCCAATTCAACGTTTTTTTACCTGCCTCGAAGCGATAGACTTCTAACAGGGTATTCACCATTTCCATCAAATTTTGGTTACTGCGAATCATAACTGCGATCGCCTGTTTCATTTCCGGCGGAATTTTGCAGAATGTTTCCATTTCAAACAAGTTCAACATGCGATCGGCGGCTACTAGGGGAGTTCGCAAATCATGAGTCAGACGGGAAACAAAGTCTTCCCGTTGGCGGGCCATTTTTTGTTGTTCGTCTAGACTGTGCTTGAGACGCAATAGCGATCGCACTCTTGCCAGTAGTTCATCAGTATCAAATGGTTTACGAATAAAATCATCAGCACCAGCATCCAAACCTTCGACAACGCTGGATTGGTGAAACGCAGTAATCAACAAAATTGGAATATAAGATATTGCAGGGTTTTTCCGAATCCGACGTGTGACTTCATAACCATCTATCCCTGGCATCATCACATCTAACAGAATTAGATCGGGTGGAGATTGATCAATTTTCTGCAAAGCCTTTATTCCATCTGAAGCCAAATCAATTTCATAGCCCTCACTTTCTAAAATTACTTGAACTAAAATGAGATTATCTTGAGTGTCGTCAACTACAAGGATACGATAAATTTTATTATTTTCAACTACAGACATGATTTATCAGTTTTTTTGGAAGTAATTTATAGTTGTAAATTTAGGATATCCTATTTGATGGTTTCCTACCTCGATAAGATGACTGAGGAGGATTTTTAGCAGGGTCAAAAAAATTATCATCATGTAACTGCGAAGTTGGAGCATCAGCTTCTACAGTCGGTAATGTAATTCGACGTGGCAATTCAATTTTAAACATTGAACCAACCCCTACTTTGCTCTCAAGAAATATTTTGCCACCCATCATTCGCACCAGTGAATCGATAATTGCCAAACCCAGACCTGTACCTGGATATTTGCGAGTGATAGTTTGATCTACTTGCCGAAATGCTTCAAAAATATGTTTAAAATCTTTCGGTGCTATGCCAATACCTGTATCTTGAACAATAATTAATACTCGATTTGCAGGTAGTTCTTTAACTTCAACCCAAATTTCACCAGACTCGGTGAATTTAATGGCGTTAGAGAGTAGGTTAATTAAAATCTGTTTGATCCGAACTGGATCGTTAAATATCAAAGGATTTTGCAAATTAGTTTGCACTAACAATGAGAGATTTTTAGCCTTAGCTAGGGAGCGTATTTCACCAACAGCGAGATTTATTACATTTGATATATCAAATATTTCTGCCTTTAAGTCTAATCCTCCTCCCTCCAGCTTGGAAAAGTCGAGGACTTCATTGAGTAACATTAGCAAATGCTTTCCATTATTTAATATCCGCTCAACCATATCTCTTTGCTGGTGCGTTAGTTGACCGAACTTAGGACGCAATAAAATTTGTGAAAAACCAATAATCGCATTCATCGGCGTTCTAAATTCATGAGACATAGTTGCTAAAAAGAGTGATTTTAGACGTGATGCCTCCAATAACTTAAAGTTTTGCATTTGAATGTGTTGCTGTTGTCTCTCCAGTTCTTGGTTCTTAGAAATAAGTTCTTCATGAGTTTCTCTAAGCTGCTGGCTGGCCAAATCTGTTTGCATTTCTGCTTGATAAATGCGAATCGCACTTCGCAAAACCTGCGACAAACTTTCTGGAGATATTCTAGACTTAGAGAGATAGTCTGTAGCACCAGCTTTCAATAATTGGAGAGTAATTTGTTCATCTCCTTGACCAGTTAGGACTACTAAAGGAATTTTAATTTCTGAAGAACGTAGCTGTTGAATCAAGGTCAGTCCATCTTGGTCTGGTAAGCGATAGTCGAGAAAAACACAATGATATGCAGTAGTGCTTAATGCAGAAAATGCTTCATTTCCATCGCCTATTTCAGACAGTTCAACCGGGACGCCTGCTTGAGTTAAAGCCGAACGAATGGCTATCCGGTCTACTTCATTATCGTCTACAACCAAAATTTTCAGCGTCTCTTCCATCGGTTTTTATTTTTGCCGCCAAACATAGGTTGATGTATAATATTTCTATTTTCAGATTATCCAACTAAAGAATATAATATTTTCGTACATCTAAAATTTGTAACTTGATTGATTAAGACATTTTGTATAGTGTCTGAAACGTTGAGCGTTGCAATAATCTCAACATTTTGGACATTGCCTTGGTTTGAATTCAGTCTGTTGTATTTTCAATTGGATTAACTTAGCAGAGTTTGGGAATAAAACTCTTAGTAAACTGATCGATAGCTCTCAAAAAATTAGCAATTAACAAACTTAAAACTATTGAACTGAAGACAGCAGATAGAACTGATATAAAGTAAAATAGAATACTTTATCAAGCTTAATACCAATTGTAATTGAGTGAGTAAGTGACCGTCGTCAGTCATTGGTGAGAGTTGCATAGTATTATCCTGTACTATAAGCTTGAACAGTTTTACCCTTTAGATTGATTAAATTAGGTAAATAACAAAATACTGTCTATACCTATTGATGAATCTGAAGTCATTTTACCTGCTGCAATTTCGACAATTTTCTTAGCGATCGCTAGCCAACTTACTAGTATTTTTACAGACATATCGTAATTACAGTGTTTGAAAAAATACTAATATTTAAGCCTCTAACAAAGCTTCCTGACAAAGGCTCCATCAATCGAATGAATCCAAAGGTTTGGTTAAAAACCGCTTGAAACCATCATTTACTTTCTCGTAAAGCAACTTCGACACGTTGTAATTTTTTCACTTTCGTAATCTTTTTTTAAAGTTGTATACAAAATAATACTATATGGAACATAGCAACTCAAAGCTGAATTATAAGTAGGGAGTAGCAATTTGGCATTCGTTTCAATATTTCATACTTTTTATGTAAGTATCTATATATCTTCAGCTAGATTTGTCCTCTATCTAAATGTAAAATTTTCGGGTATTTATTATTTCTATCGGTGGATGCAGACGGGTTGAAATATCATCTATCTTTAGTTTGGGATAATAAGAGAGAGAAGTTACAAAAGGTAATATTTTGAAAGGTTGCAAACAACACAATAGTGAGTGTAGCGATGAATGAAATTAGTATTATTTTAATTGAAGATCATGATTTAACACGAATGGGACTACGAGCAGCATTACAGTCTCACAGTGCATTAAAAGTAATTGGCGAAGCGGCAAATGCTACCCAAGGATTAAAACTTTTAGAAACGGCAAAGCCAGACGTAGCGGTTGTAGATATTGGCTTGCCTGATATGGATGGCATCGAACTCACTCGTAAATTCAGACGCTATCAGACGGAAACTGGGCAATCAAATACGAAGATTCTTATCTTGACAATGGATCATACAGAGGATGCTGTACTAGCAGCCTTTGCCGCTGGTGCTGATTCTTATTACATGAAAGAAACCAGCATCAGTAAATTAACTGAGGCGATCCAAGCAACTCACGGCGGGAACTCTTGGATTGATCCGGCAATTGCCAACGTGGTACTGCGGAAGATGCGCCAAGGTATTCCTGGAGAAAGTCAAGGTTCTGACAAGCCGAAAACTGTAAAAATTGAGGCACTGGCATCAGAATATGAGCAAGTTTTAGAAACATATCCCCTAACTCAACGGGAATTGGAAATACTAGAGTTGATTGTAGGTGGGTGTAGCAATGGGCAAATTGCCGAGAAACTCTACATTACAGTTGGTACTGTAAAAACCCATGTTCGCAATATTCTAAATAAACTGTGTGCTGACGATCGTACACAAGCTGCTGTGAGAGCCTTACGTTCTGGGTTGGTAGCATGAGGAGTGGTGAGTACTGAGTTAAGAGTTAGGAATTTTATTTCCCCTTTCTCCAATTCCCATTCAAAATCGTTCCTGTAAACATTCTGCAATACGTAGTGCGGCTCCTGGTTTACCCATGCGTCGCCCACCATTTTCGGCAATAATTTGTAAAATATCAGGATCTTTGAAGAGAGACTGTACAACCTTGGCAATTTCTGCTGGGTGATCAATTAAAATCAAGGATGAGCCGAGAAGACGACTTTGAGCTTCAGCAAAGGCAGGGTTATACTGCGGCCCATTACCGGGAATCGCGATCGCAGGTTTCCCTAAACCGATAAACTGTTCTGTGGCTGTACCTGCCATTGCGATCGCTATATCTCCCAAATGCAAGCAATCATTATAGGCTTGTTGTGTCAAGAATAAATAAGCATTTCTTTGTTTAAATGTCAAGGCATTTGGATCGGAGATTTGGATCGGAGATGCTGATTCAGTGCGCCAGCCTTGAGATTGCACACTTTGGGATAAAATATTAGAGTCTAACCCAGGAGCGATCGCACCTAAAAATACCACTATTTTAGAAGTATAAAAGATCGAATCTCTCTCCTGAAAACTTGCCATCAATGCAGATACGGCAATCATAATAGTTTCCCAGTTAGTATATGCCTCTGGCGGGCGAGAACCAGGAAGAAGAGTTACTACAAAAGGTCTAACTATTTCTCGCTGTTGGACATCTTGACTATAAAATTGTTGGCGTGAAAACGTTGGTTCTAAACCATCCATCATGGGATTACCCAAACTAAAAGCTGGAATTGGCCATTGTTTTAATGTTTCCGTCGTCAACCCATCTCTAGGAAACACCGCCTTACAACGGCGACGACTCATTAACCAGCGTTCCCAAGGATGATAAACTGAACCGGAAAAGTTTTCCCAACGCGCATTTTTAGATTTCCGTGGCAATAATCCAGCTTCATCCCGCACATAATATTCAGATTTCGCCGTACCGACAAAAGCATAATTAGCGCCACTGAAAGTTGCAAACAACAAGGGGACAATATCTCCCACTGCTAAAATTGCTCTTTTATTACCTAATTTTTTTTGAGAACTTACCCAACGGCGGACAGCTTTAATCTGGCTGAGA
The DNA here is from genome assembly GCF_017115045.1 of Nostoc sp. NMS8. Classification (GTDB taxonomy): domain Bacteria; phylum Cyanobacteriota; class Cyanobacteriia; order Cyanobacteriales; family Nostocaceae; genus Nostoc. Next base: position 115,800 of record NZ_JABXKK010000096.1, read on the forward strand.
GTCAGTTGCAATAAACCACCGCGTACATCCCGCGCTAATTGACGACCATCCATATAAATAAAGCCGCCAGAAGGCATATTAAGGACTGAACCGATAAAGGGGATATCCAACTGTTCATAAGCACGTCCTTCGCCCACCAAAGGTAAAGCAAATATCTGTGGTGGGTTTGGTTGTCGTTGGAGTTCTTGCAAAATCCGAACTGCAATCATATCTTCCCCATGACCGTTACTTAATACAAGTAACCGCAAAGGAGGGGAGTTAGAAGCTAGAGATGACCGAGATACATTACTCATAGAAACAAAATATCAAAATTAACTGTCTGTTTAGCTAAGAGGTATAAATAGGGAAATCGACGAAGCAGCTGGAAGTTAGTATTATCCCTATTTCTTTACTTCCCTACAACTAATACCAATTTTGGATAGGAATGTAATTGTTTGAAATTCCTCGAACAGCCTTTTGGTCAATACTTTTAATCAAAAATCTAAAATCTAAAATCCAAGATTAGTATAACTCCCAGTTAATTAGGTTAAATATTATGCGAGTTTCTGCTACTGCAATTTTTACTTTAGCTACTTTAGCTGCTGCCAATGTCACCCAACAAGCAACGGCTGCACCCGCTAAAACCGTTACCCCAACTGCAAAAGCCGGTAACTTGATAGTGCCGATAATTGAAGAAACTCCCGCACGAGTAGAGACAATTGCTTCCCCAGAAACTATAGTTGCACAACAATTTTCCCAAAATCCCGTCATCGTGCAAACGGGTGCAAACAAAAATTCTCCAGTAGTCTTACAGGGTAATTCACCAGTAACACTCCCCTTCATATCTTCATCCCCCGCTACTGAAAGTAATTTAGTAGTCACAGCTACAGATGTACAGGTAGTGGGAGTCAATCAAGAATTGCAGCAAATCATTCGTAAAGTCATTAAAACCCAAGCTGGTGGGGAAACTAGTCAAAACCAGTTACAAAAAGATGTCGCAGCAATTTTAGATACAGGTTTATTTAGCAATGTCAGTGTGAATAGCCGCAGCACACCCTCTGGATTGAATGTAGTTTATCAAGTGCAACCGGTGATTGTGCGTTCCCTGCAATTATCTGGTGCTAAAGTCCTTACTTACCAAATAGCTCAACAAAGTTTGCAATCTCAGATAGGAACCACCATCAGTCCGGCGGGACTGCAACAATCAGTAGCACAAATTAACAAGTGGTACACCGATAATGGTTATAACTTGGCGCGGGTACTATCAATTAAACCCAATCCTCAAGGAATTCTCACCGTAAATGTCGCTGAAGGTTTGGTGGGTGATATCAAATTTCGCTTTGTCAACGATGAGGGTAAAACCGTTGATAGCAAGGGTAATCCCGTCGGCAGACGCACTAAACCAGATTTTCTGCAACAGCAACTCAAGCTGAAACCTGGTCAAATTTTCCAAGAAAATGTCGTCAAGCAAGATATACAACAGCTATATCGTACTGGTTTATTTGAGCAGGTGAATGTTGCCTTAGAAGGAGATGCGACAAAACTTGATTTAGTCTACCAACTTAAAGAAACTGGGGCGCGTGGTGTTAACTTGGGTGGTAGTTACAATGCCGATCAGGGTTTAGTAGGTACAATCAGCTATCAGGATCAGAATGTCGGCGGTGTTAATGATACTTTAGGTGTGAATGTTGGTGTCAGTAGTCGAGACTTGCAGTTTAATACCAAATTTACCAGTCCCTATCGGACAACTAACCCCGATCGCTTGGGATACACTGTAAATGGTTTTCGTAGTCAAGAACTTTCGGAAACCTTTGATGACAAGATTAAGCTAGCCAATGGCGATAAAGTGCGAGAAGGTAAAATTGGCGGTGGTGTTAGCTTGCTACGACCAATTGACGACTGGAATACCTCATTAGGATTAAACTATACTCGAACCAGTATTCGCGATCGCCAAGGTAATATTACCCCAACTGATGCTCAGGGTAATCCCCTCTCTGCCAGTGGCACTGGTATTGACGACCTAACAACCGTATCCTTCACCGCCACCAAAGACAAACGAGATAATCCCCTCAATCCAACTCAAGGTTCCGTTCTTAGTCTGAGTACAGAACAATCTATACCTATCGGCGAAGGTAATATTTCCCTCAATCGCCTCAAAGCCAATTACAGCCAGTATTTACCAGTGCAGTTATTTAACAGCAAACAGCCACAAGTATTTGCAGTGAATGTGCAAGCTGGTACCGTCATTGGGAATTTACCGCCTTACGAAAGCTTTAACTTGGGTGGTTCCAATTCAGTGCGCGGTTACGATTCTGGAGAGGTTGGGAGTGGTCGCAGTTATGTGTTGGCTTCGGCAGAATATCGTTTTCCTGTCTTACCAATCGTAGGCGGTGTATTGTTTGCCGACTTCGCCTCAGACTTAGGCTCAGGTGATACTGTATTAGGAGATCCTGCGGGTGTGCGGGATAAACCAGGTTATGGTTTTGGTTATGGGGCGGGAGTGCGATTAAATTCACCACTAGGCTTAATTCGGGCTGACTATGGTATTAATGACCAGGGAGAAAGCAAAGTACATCTAGGTATCGGGCAGCGATTTTAATTTGAGTTCAAGCATTGCTGATAGGTTATATCCAAAAATTTATGCATTATCCATAACCCAATACAGTTCAGAATGAGCAACAAAACACTTGTCTTGACGGCGATTTATCGCGTCTCAAAAACCCAAAATTATTGCCAGTAGCCCTTAACCCAAGCGTATTGATTCATAACCCTTGTAGAGACGTAGCACTGCTATCTCTCTACAAGGGTTATTGAGATAGATTTAATGTGATATCTTAATAATTCTGTTCAAAATCTAGGGTTTTCCGTAGTGAAAATTCTATAATCATTCTCTCATCTTATTTGCCTACATGAGATAATTTCCTATTAACTGTTTAACATAGAGAAAATTAGCTCAATATTTGTATGCAGCAAGTATCAATCGACAATGTGGAGTTCCCAATTCATCTCAATGCGAAAACAATTGCTCGACGTTTAAGTGTCACAGTTATGTGCCTCACCTTCGCAGGCGTTCTAAGTGGCTATTTCTGGCTTTTGAAGTTTCCCTTCCCAGCTACCCAATGGTTTTACGAACTATTTAGCCTAGATGGAGAATTGAATATTCCTGCCTGGTATTCTTCATGCACTCTATTATTTTGTTCGGGATTACTTAAAATAATTAGCGCTATTAAGACGAAAGACCGTTATTTTGTTTACTGGAAAACTCTATATTTGATATTTTTCTATTTGAGTTTGGACGAAGCATTTAGTTTTCACGAGATTTTGATCATTCCGTCAGTACGAGAATTGCTTCATCTCAATCCTCTATTTTTCCAAACCTGGGTTATCCCTGGTGTTATTTTAGTGGGAGTTTTTGCATTTAAATATCTAAAATTTTTGCTCCATCTTCCTCCAAAGACTCGGTATTTATTTCTAATTGCCGCAGTTGTTTATGTGAGTGGAGGCTTAGGTATGGAAATGGTGGGTGGAGTTTTGAGAGTAGATTTTGGACGACGCACTCTCATAACGTTAATTGGCATATTTGTTGAAGAGTTTTTGGAAATGGTCGGAATTGTAATTTTTATTTATGCGCTGCTAGCTTACCTTAGCAGCTTGAAAGAAAGCATTCAACTAAAAATCTATACATCTGAAAAGTAATATCAAGTCTACGCTTTCCCAACATCACGCACATCTGGACGCAGAGCGATAAAATCTTGTAGTTAGCCAATTAGGGTACGCAAGTGTCTCGTAGAGAAGCTCAACGTTTGCGGAGCATTATCACGTTTTCGTAAGACATTAATTTTTTAAAAGCGCTAATCATACAAAATATCAAAAAATATTATAAGTAATAGTATGGAAAAAAGTGTTATAAATGCCAGCCTTTCTACCCAAAATCTAACCTTTCGTCCAGGTGATACCCCTGTATCATTTGAGGTAACTGTCAATAATGATAGCGATCGCTTTGTCAATTTTCAGATCGAAATTACCGCAGCCGGAGAAACTCGGAATACAGGCTATCGCTGGTATCGACTCGAACCAGAGGTAGCAGCAGCCAAGCCACCCGGTAGTAGTACCATCTTCCAAGTTTTTGTATTCAATACACCCATTCCGGGATTTGTCGGTACTGTCAACCTGATGGTAAATATTTTTTCACCGCAATTAGCACAACAGTGCAGACTTGTGCTACGCCTGAAAATCGAGCGAGACAACAGACCAACGCATTTAAGTGTAGAATTGCCTGTGCGGGAGTTCCAAGTTTATCCCCGCAATTCTGTAGATATACCAGTACGAGTGCGGAACTTGGGGCAACAACCGACTGATGTAGTATTACATTTTACAGGTATTGATTCATCTTGGCTAGCTGGCAGTGCAGAACGCCGCTTATTCTTAGATCCAGGTGGTTTAGCAGAAGCTACATTCCAATGTCAACCTCCATCTGTAGTGCAAGCACCCAGTCAAAATTACCCTTTTACCATTGAAGCTGTTAGTAATAATGGTTATCCAACTAATGCTGAAGGTAATGTTGAAGTTTTACCAGTGGGTTTTATAGACTTTACCACCACAGAAAAGCACCTGAAAATTCCTAGTAAATCGGCATGGTTGCCTGACTGGAAATCTCATACAGCTTCCTTTGAATTGTTATTTAAAAATGCTAGCAACCTCAACCAGCAAATTAATGTCCAGGTGCAGGGTAGAGACTGGCGAAAATGTAGTTTTAAAAAGCTTCCCGAAATTGCCAATCTCCATCTAGGAGAGACAAGTAAAGTCATCCTTGATGTTAAAACAAAACGCCCTTGGGTAGGAATCGGCAAAACTTTATTGCTGGAGGTCAAATCGGAATTATCCGACCAACGTTTAGGGAGTACAGACCCAGCCACGCAGACATTAGAAGTGGAGACTTCGCCAATTATACCTTTATGGCTACAATTGGTTGCGATCGCACTTTTAGCCGCACTCCTAGCATTAATCTTTCAACCCAGAAATGTAATGCATACCCGTTCTGTAAACTCAGTGCGTTTTAGTGGCATTGGTTTATCTGTGGTCAGTGGTTCAGATGATTGCACCTTAAGACTTTGGAGAATCGGTACTGATAGCTTAGATCCTGATGATACAGTAAAATACACTGGGCAGCCCGTTGCTTGCGATCAAGCACAACAACCCAAAGGTTTAATGGCGATTACTGATGACGCGGTAGAAGTCTTACGCTTCATGCCATTACAAAATAATCGTGCGGCTGTTGGTTTAGATAATGGTGTCATTGAACTCAGAGATGTCCCATCAGGTGCAAAGATTGGCCAACTTCAAGACCTTAAAGATCCTAAAGCAAAAGGCGATCGCGTTTTTGATTTAGCTTTCACCTCAAACTCACTTAACTTATTCAGTGGTTATGGCAGTGGTAAAGTGAGACTATGGTCAAGACCAGCGCCTAACAGCGATTTTCTGCCAGAACCGCAAGTTATTGACGTACAAAGTACATTGAAACTATCAGGTTTCCAAGTCCGGGCATTAAATCTCAGCCCAGATGCAAAAACTCTCGTAATTGCTGGAAACTTTAAACGTTTCATCTTGTGGCAGTGGAATCCAAATCAATCTAATAAACAATCTCCCAGTTTATTAGTACAAAATCTAGAAAAACTAGACCCATTAGTTGGGCGTGAAGACTATATCTGGGGATTGGCTTTTGTTCCTAACTCAACCAGAAAAATCCTCGCAACATCTGATTCTGCGGGCTTCATTACAATTTGGGATTTAAATCAGTGTCAAACTATCAAAAATCCGAATCCCCTCGAAAAAGTAAATGAACTTAATTGTTCACCCCTAGACCGTTGGTCAGCCTCAAAAACATCAGTGCGGACTCTCGCATTTAGTGACGATGGTAGTCTCTTAGTAAGTGGTGGCGATGATGGACGAGTCGTGGTTTGGTACTTAACCTCCGAACAGAAACTCGACAAAACAAAAGCAGCAGAAGGCAAAACAATTTACCAAAGCTCTAAAAAAATTAATAGTATCGACTTGAAAACTAATCAAGGAACCATGATTGTGAGTGGTGGTGAAGATTTTCAGGTCAAACTACATCGCATCAAATAAGGAAGTCGATATATGCAAGTAAAATTCAATCCCCTACAAGTTATTATCAATCCACCTGGAATTCAATTTGGGATGCCAGGAGATACTATTGAACTCTATATTGTTGTAATCAATCGGGGAGATCAGAGTGCGGTTATTGACTTATATTTTGTTTTTGACGAAGTATTTCAAAATTTAACTGGCTGGTCTACCTCTCCTAGAGAAAGTTTAGCATTAGCTCCAGGGCAAAATAGCGACGAAGTAAAATTTGAGTTTGAAATTGCTGCAAATGCTCTCCCCGGAACCTATGACTATACACTAGTCGTAGATTCACCTCTACATTATCCCCAAGATACTCCCATAACCTTCCCTAACCAAATTAAGGTTCTGCTAAAAGAACAGACAGCAATTCGGGTAAATGACCCGACATTTTCCCTTAGACCTAATACCAACCCCAACAAACCACTAATTTTCAATCCTAGTGAACCTCTGCAAGTGGAAGTAATAGTTGATAATCGCTCTTATCTTGTAGATAGGTTCCGCTTGAGTTGCCCAGATTTAGATGATGACTGGTTCACAATTAACTATCCTGCAACTGGATTTGAGGGGCCAGGGTTAGTGTCTGACGTGACTGCACTAGAACTAAACCCTGGTACTCAAGGTCAAATATTCTTGAAATTTCACCCACCTGGGGATACCCTCGCGGGAAGCTATTCGCCGACAATCCGCTTGTATTCAGAAAACTCTCCAGACTTAGTATTACTGGATTTGGTGTATATCCAAATTCCGACAAATTATCGCCTAGATATAGAACTTCATACCATCTTGGCACAAGTTAGCCGTAGCCTTGGTAAATACGAGTTATCACTAGCTAATCGGGGCAATATTATCCGCGAACTGATATTAAACTTAAAAAGTCGAGACGAAGAAGAACTATATACTTACAAATTTGAACCTACTGAAATCCGATTATTACCTAATAGAAGTGCCGTAGCTAATTTGACGGTCAAACCCAGACCTTGGTGGCGACGACCGTGGTTTGGTGCAGGGCTAGCGATCAATTTTCAACTCGACATCAAAGACCAACAAAGTTTACCCCTACCTAACACATTGCCTCAAGGAACTTTGGTATGGAAACCCCGTCCTTTGTGGCAATTTATTTTGTTAATTTTGGTAGTTTTAGGCTTACTAGGAGGGATAGGATTCATCATTTGGCGAATTTTAAACCCCGATCCTTTAAGATTAGAAAATTTTAGTGCAAATGACTCTCAAATCACTGAAGGCGATGAAGTAGCTTTGAAGTGGGACATTCACAATTATCAACAGTTGCAAAAGTTAGTTGTCACTGCCAAAGGTTCGCAACCGATTCAGCCTATTACTTATGACTTTAGCAATGGCATTCCTGAAACACTGGGTAAGAGAAATGCTAATGAAATACCTCCTTGTCAGGTGCAAGATAAACAACAGCTAATTTGTAGCAACGTTAAAACTGGAGTGAAAACAAAAGGAAATTACACTTTTGAGTTACAAGCATTTTATCGTAATGGAATCCAATTATTTTCTCCCAATAATCAAGTAGCCAGCCAAACAACCCAAATAGAAATAGCTGAAAAACAAATTGCGGAAGTACTTAGTTTTCAAACGGATAAACCACTCTATACAAAAGGTCAAAATATTCTTTTAAGTTGGACAATTGCCCATCCATTATTATTAGGAGAAATTCAAATTACTGGCAGTGCAGATGATGGTACATTATATAGTGAACCAATTATTTATAAATTTAATCAAGGTAATCTTACCGATCCGAAACTCCAAAAGCTATGTACACAACAAAATCAACAACTGCGATGTATAAACATTCCTCTACTAGCATATAAAGCTGGTAAATATGCGTTTGAAATTAAAGCTTTTCCTAACAATGGAAGCCAAAAAACTAGTTTTAAAAAGACTGAATCAAAAATTGAAATATTACCGAAACCATTTAAAATTGTCTCTTTTAGAATCAACGGTAGCGAGCAACCAAATCTGGTTCTCAAAGAAGGCGAATCTGCTACCTTGAGTTGGAGAGTAGAGGGAGAAAATATTCAGGTTAAACTTCTACCATACGGCAATGATGTTCCAGCCGTTGGTTCCATGAAGCTTCCAGTCAATCAAGCCTTTCCCCCTCAAATCGGACTGCTAGTCAATGATATATCTGGTAAGCAACAACCCCAGCAACGAGGATTTGCAATCACAGTAATCAAAAAAGTAGAGCCGACTCCTATACCTAGCATTAACCCAATTCCACCTATTCTGCCACCTAGTAATAACCCATTTAAGACTCCCTTACCTCCGAGGTAACTATTTTGGGCAATGTGAAAAGCAGAGATACATGAAAGTTGAAGACTGCCTCCAAAATCAAACTTTGTCTATCATCGGTTTTGCTAACTCAATTTTTGCTTTTATGAAAAGCTTTACGTCTTTGCCCATTTTCAAACAGAGGTTTTCGCAACGGTACTACCTCAGCTTCACTACTCTCCCGTGCTACCCGAATCAGCAACCCAGCAGCTATTAAACTGGCAATCATAGAATTACCACCATAACTAAACATAGGCAAAGGTAAACCAGTAGTTGGTAGAGAACCTGTAGCAACACCGATGTGAAGCAATGATTGTCCTACCATCAAAATCGTCGCACCGATCGCAACTAATCTATGTACTATATTTTTAGCCTTCAGCGCCACAATTAATCCGAGAGTGGCGAATGTAGCTAAAAGTACCAACAGCACCATACTGCCAACAAAGCCAAACTCTTCAGCGAACACCGCAAAAATAAAATCAGTATCTTGAATTGGTAAATAAAACAGCTTTTGTTGAGAAAGCCCATATCCGGCTCCCCAAGTTTTACCAGAACCCACAGCTAGTAGACTTTGCACCAACTGGTATCCATCTCCTGTAGCATCCGCCCAAGGATTCAGGAATGACATCACCCGCTTACGCTGATACTCTTTAATACTAATACTGAGTACTGCTAACATCACTCCACCAACTGCTGTTCCTCCCAGATATTTGTAAGGTAAGCCAGCTGCGAGAGCAATTAGCCAAATAGTCATACCGCAAAGTGCCGTTGTACTCAAGTTAGGCTGGGCAAGAATTCCTAAAAGTACCAGACCGAAAACACCTAACCAAGCCAAGCGAACTCGCCAACTGATTCGTTCCCACTGACCAAAAAGCCGCGCACTTTGCAGCACCAAAAAGGGTTTAATTAATTCTGAAGGTTGAATCGGAATTGGCCCGATCGCAATCCAACGCGCTGCATCAAAAGCTTTTTTTCCCAATCCTGGGATCAGTGTGACAAAAATTAACCCCAAAAACAGCAATAAAAACCAATGGGATAGCCCCAAAATTTTCTGCAACGGCGAATTAACAATAATATTGAATCCGATTAAGGAAACGAAAACCCAAAGTAGTTGACGCTTAAAGTAGTACAACCCATCATTTTGACGGGCGTCAGCGACGGGATAGGATGCTGAAAATAGCATGACCAAGCCGACGAACAGCCAAATCAACGTTAACCAGCGCAACAACCGCGCTTCTAAGGCCCAGTTGGAGACTGAACTATCAAAAATTGGAATCAGGCGGCGTAGATTCACGATCGGTACAGGTAAAAAGTTAGATTTTAGGAGTTAGAAATAAAACTCATAAATCATAACTTATAACTCATAAGTAGGCTTTACAACCATAAATCTTAGAGTTGTCAACTTCAATGCACCACTAGTTTAATATTTTTGACAATTTGCGATCGCTACCCTGCACAGATAAAAGTAATATTTTATACTGTAAAATCCAGAATTGTTATAGTTAAGAGCGATCGCTCAAAAATTGACTTAAAGTATTTATTTCATTAAACTTAATGATTTCATGTAATTGACTAATTGTTTATCCATAGATAAGGGAATTTTAATCCAGAACTCAGTTCCTTGCCCAGGTTCCGATACACATCTAAGTGTTCCTCCATGTTTTTCAACTACAATCTGATAGCTAATTGATAAACCCAATCCCGTACCCTTACCTACAGGCTTAATTGTGAAAAATGGATCAAACAGTCGTTCTTTAACTGCTTCTGTTATTCCTGAACCATTATCGGCAATTCGGATCACACAGTTTGTTTCAATGATTTCCGTAGTAATTGTAATTTTATTAGGATTAGCATGGATTTCTGCGATCGCGCGTTTACTATCAAAGTTATCGAGCGCATCGATTGCATTACTAATAATATTCATGAATACTTGATTGAGTTGACCAGCGTAGCAATCAACTAAAGGCAAATCTCCATAATTTTTAACTACTTTAATCCCAGGATGATCGACACTATTCTTGAAGCGACTTTGTAAAATCAGCAAAGTACTATCTAGCCCCTGGTGAATATCAACTCTTTTCTTCTCCGCTTCATCAAGACGAGAGAAATTCCGCAGGGACAAAACAATTTCAGAGATCCGTTCGGCTCCTACTTGCATTGAATCTAGGATTTTGGGCAAATCATCTAGTAAAAAATCTAACTCAATTTCTTTAATGTATTCTTTAATTTCTGACACAGGATTGGCATAAAATTGCTGGTAAAGATGCACAAGGTTTAGTAAACACTGTGTATAATTATTTGCATACGTTAAATTCCCGTAAATAAAATTAACAGGATTGTTAATTTCGTGAGCAACGCCTGCAACTAACTGCCCCAAACTAGACATTTTCTCAGCTTGGATTAATTGGGCTTGAGTTTGTTGTAGCTCTCGGAGGGATTTTTCCAATTTTTTAGACTGAGCTTCAGCAATTTCTGCTAAATTCTCCTTGATTTGTAGCGCACTCCGTAGTTGCGCCCTTTGCTGTTTCAGTTCACTTGTTAATTTTTTGGCATCAGCTAAAGCAGTATTCTGAGCTTGTAGCAGAAACAGGAAATCAACAATAGGGTCGTGAATTGCAAAGTCTTTGAGTTTAATACCCAGAGGAGTCAGGCTAGTTGTATCTGTAATCCAGGGAGAACCTAAAAAAAATATCACATCCTCCTCTGGTTGATAGATCATCTGCCCTTTGAGATGCATTCCATTGTGGAGAAACTCTAATATAAACAGGGCCTGAGACTGTTTACTGATAACATCAAAATCGACTAAAATTTTTGGACGATTGATCTGGAAATGCTGCTCAATCAATTTACCAACCAATGGTTCAGGGCAAATACGCCCGAAGACATCACCAGCTTGTACAATTTCCCGATTACGGCTAAAGACAAAGTGGAAGGGAAAAGCTTTCGCCAGCAACTCTGGTGAAAGTGTAAGGTGAGGAGGAGCCATGCTACTGCACTCAATTTGGTTTATAAATCACTAAAAATTCATCATGTTCAGCACCCTCATCTCGACTTTGGGTTTGGGTAACATGAACCTCTGTATCAAACTTGCTTCCCAGTCCCTTGACTAATCCAAGAATCATTGGCGCTAGCCCTTCTCTATCAGAGCGATAATGTAAGCTCAAAGAATTTTCTTCCATGTCAGTACATTCAAATGATGGGGGTTGAAGTTTAGGAAAACTAACTCCTACACGAGCATGAAGATTATCAAGGTTTTCTAAAAACTCAGGTAGTTCATCTCCACTCATATCCATCATTTCGCCATAGCCTTCTTGGGCTGTATACTGAACCCAGAATTCCCCAAAGGCTTGCATAATCTCATTGGCAGATAAACCCAGAATGGCACTAGCAGCTTTTACCAGCTTGTGGGTGATGTCATCGGGATAGCCTTCCATACTGAGAAAAACATCTACATCCACCTCCGCTTTGTGCTTAATTTTTTTCCAAGTTTCTTCGCCAAAGCGACTGCACACCATGTCTTGAATCGCCTTGTTTACTAAACCGTACATGGAAGCCTCCTCTTGCTGCACCTAATTTTGCTTTGTTAATTTACCTAAGACTGGACAACTAATTTTTTAAAAGGCTTAATTTAAATGATAAAACTTCCTGTAATCAAACCTTAAAATGGTTTTATACAGACTTAAAAACCGAAAAAATAGGGAAAACTGTTTGCATTCTAATGTTAAAAATACTCATTATCACAACCGTATTTCTACTTATTACTTTTACCCAGTGGTCTGTCCCAAAAGTTTTGAGAGGTTAGTGATGTTCAGATCCCCGACTTCTTCAAGAAGTCAGGGATCTAGCAGCCCCACAAAATTAATGGGACAGACTACTAGATGGCTTTGAGGTTTTGTAGTAAGCATTTTAGTGTTTACTACAAATTTGCTTGCCTTAATCTTGAGAGAGTAACTACAACGATTCATCAAAAGGCAGCCATGAATCAGGATACAAGCTATATTTGGAAATTTGACGCTGAATGCCGTTAAAAAATTGGACACGGGCATCCATAGCTTCTGCAATCGCTAGCTTTACTTTGATATCCTCTTCATTCATAGTGATTCGAGGTTCAATAACTGCTGCTAGCTTCGCTGCATGACTATCATCCACATCAATATGGACTTCAAAAAAGATCAGGGATTCTTTGGGTAAGGGAGCAGCGCCAACAATTCCTTTGTATAGCTGTGTGTATAGCGAACTAACAATCCCTTCGGAAGCATAACAGACAGCACCCAGTGCAGCTAAATAGCCGTATTTATGTGGCATCTGCAAGTAGGTTTCAATCAGGGCGCGAGTTTCAGGTGCAGTGGGTAGTGATGCCAGAGTTTCGTCATGGATACCAAGGGCGCGGGTAAATTGACGAAACAATTCTGGGTGAGACTGAGTTACATCTCCCTGTCCCATTTCGTCAAACAGGTTTTCCAAGATGACTAACTGACTACTTTCATCTTGGCAGCAAGACAAGATGCTAGCCAAGATCCGATTAAATTCTTTAGAGAATTTGTACATCTGAACAGCTAGTACCTGTATGTCTGGTAAAAATAAATTTCCAGTCCGACAGCGAGTTAAGAACTCATGATTCCACAGAGGATGATTAATCGCTATTTCATGAAAGGAATTTCTAACTAAAGAAGATGTCTGTATCATCGTGATATTTGTAGGGCTAGATGGAGGGGTTGATCGAGTAAGGGGCTAAAAAATGATTCATCTATTGCGATATGTTCTGGAGTTACACGCAATTCCTGTAAGATTGGCATCGTATTGAAGCCAGCTGTTTTCAGAGCATTAAAGTAATCCTCAAGAGTTTTGTGAATCAATTGCACATTTAGCCAAGAACCATCTCGTTTCCAAATACGACCAGGAAACTGCTGATCTCGCTTGCTGAAGTAGCCTGAACCCTCAACTTGAAAATAAAACGGATATGCTGCCTCTCGCATATATGGAAAAGATGGATGGGGAACACTAAATACAAATCGACCGCCCGGACGAAGAATGCGTGCAACTTCTGCCAAGCATTCTTGGGTTTGAGCAATTGTCAAATAGTTAAATAGAAACACTGCAACCACTAAATCAATTTCGCCATTATCAAACTGCTTGAGATTGGTAGCACATCCTACTTCATAGCTAATACCCAACGAATCTTCTATTTCTTGCGATTTTGCTGCTGCAATCATGCCTTGAGAAAGGTCTATTCCATGTACCCATGCAGCGCCACGTCTGCTTAATTCTCGACTGCAATAACCTTCACCACAACCTATATCAAGTACTCGCAAACCAGCAACAGGCTCACAAAGCTCTAATAGAAAAGGGCGTGCTGTAAAGTCTGATAAGGAAGTAGGTTCTCCTCTAATCCATTCTGATGCTGTGCGATTATATAAGTTTTTAGTTGAGTTTTTGTGATTCACATTTGACATTTATCAGTATTGATTTATACTTGATTCGCGCTTACTGATTTTAGTTCAAACGGGCTAAAATCATGGATATCTATTATTTAATAATGAATTTGTTTTACTGATAAGGTTGATTTTACCGATTTTCGCTTACTTGTCGATTTTACGTTTAAAAACTAGCCTTTTCAAATGAGTAGCTAACCTGAAAAGTTTCATCTTGTTAGTTTCTTTAAATATAAACACCTAAATTATATTTAACTTCATGAATTTGCGTTGTTACTTAATTAACAGCAACTTCACATATAGATAGTTTGGCTTTTAAGCTCCAGCTTCATCTATGCTTTATTAAATAAGTTCAAATTAACTCTTTTAATCAAGATAGGTAAGAAAAATAAAACAGTATATTTTACGAAGTATAAAAAGAATAACCTTGTTAATTTGTAATAGCCAAGATTCGTTTTCAAAACGAAATGGCTTTGGATGCATTTAGCCAATTTAGAATAACGTTGGAAGAAATGATGTTAGAAGAACTGTTAGCAGAATCATCGGTGCGCGATCGCTTACAATATGAACGTGCGCTCGTATTTTCTGAGCTAGGCGATCGCCTTTTTGATGAGCTTGCTGATAAAATTGCTACAAAGCGACAGTACCGACTACTGTTTGAACACACATTAAAGCCTGAGTTATTCCAACAAATCCGAATTGCTGCTTCTGGTTATATTTCAGCGTGTCTGAATAGTCCCATCATTCTTTCGGAAGCAGAGATGCTTGAACGACTATTAGAAGCAAGAAGTACTTTGCCGAACTACACCGGCACTGGTCTTTTGATGCCCAAGCGAGAACACATTTTGGCATTTAACCTCTTTCAAAAAAGTGTCGCAGAGGCTTTCTACCAACTAGGAGCAAATGACCTGATTGATGCAGTAGATTTACCAGTCAATCTCCGCATGGTATATGGCAAGACTGACGCCAAGAAATTGGGTTTGCCCTTCGCTAGCTCAAAATGTCACAGTGATGTCTGGGCAGGTGTTGCTGCTGATGCAACTGTAGTAGTTCTGCCACTATTTGGTGACATCGATAATATCACCATCGAAGCAGGTGAGATGCCCCGCGAAATGGAACTACCATCTATGCACGTGATGTCAGACTTCGCTGAAGGTCGGGATATTCCAATGGTTGTCTCCTACACCGAAGCACAACTACAACACGGCACAATGTACTTTAATGATGCCCGTGGATTGCATCAAACAGTAAGAAGGAAAACTGAAGGTCTAAGAATTTCAGTAGATTTCCGGTTCCGCAGGAAATTCAATGAAGCTTACCGAGCAATGGTAGCACCTAATATTGGTGGTATTGAAGAAGATATGAGTGTGCCTTATGAAGACTGGCTGAAAGTTGGGAAAGAAACGCTAATTGTGTTTGATGAAACTGTTGAACAAGCTAAGAATAGACAGAATTCTGACGCTCCAGTTCCACTTTATACTCGTGGGTATCGCCTTTTAAATATGTTCAACTTTTGATTTGCCAAAATCTGAGCTACAAAAAAGAGGTCTTTCTCGACCTCTTATCAATTCCCTAAAATAATATTCTATTTACAGAATTATGACAAGCCAGTATTAGCACCTTGCTTACCAGTTGCTAATTCCACCTTGATGATTGTGCCACCTGCTTTTTGAATACGTTGCTGTTCGCGGAACCAGTTTTCATAAGGAACTAGCTTAGTAAAGTAAGTATTTTGTAGTTCGCGTTGGGTACGAATTCGGGTTTGGCTGGGAACTAGAGCAGTAATTTTAAAGAAACGGGCCATGTTTTGAAAATCTCCTGTATATTTTGTGAAAACTTTTTTTATCTCAAAATCTTGAGTGCAAATCTTTTAATCATTCCAAGGCTGGAAATCAAACATCAATACTAGACCACCAACACTCATCACTGATAATTTACCAAGATAAGCAATATAACGTTCTAGCACTCACGGTTGATTTCCAGACCTTAATAAAGCCGCACCTAAATTCTTAAGCGCAAACTAGCTCTTAGCTTAAGCCAGAAGAGATATAGTCTAAGTAAACACCGACTTCCTTACCAGCGTCAGAACCTACCAAGCTAGCAGCTACTTCCTTGATTGCTTGGATAGCTTGCACGGTAGCACCAACAGGAACGCCCAAGGAGTTGTAGGTTTCCTTTAAGCCGTTTAGTACACGCTCATCTAGGATGGAAGGATCTCCAGCCAACAAAGCGTAGGTAGCGTAGCGGAGGTAATAATCCAAATCACGAATGCAGGCAGCATAGCGGCGGGTGGTATACATGTTGCCGCCGGGACGAGTGATGTCAGAGTATAGCAAAGATTTTGCTACAGCTTCTTTAACGATCGCAGCAGCGTTAGCGCTAATGGTGCTAGCAGCACGTACCCGCAGTTCGCCAGTGGAGAAGTAAACTTTTAGCTTCTCTAAAGCATTGTTGTCTAGGTATTTACCTTGAACGTCTGCCGAGTTAATGACAGCGGTAATTGCGTCTTGAGCCATGTTGTTAATTCCTTATTTCCAACCGTATTGCAATACTTCTGTTTCAGTAGGTAAACAGTTTCAACTTATCCTAGAAGGGCGCCAACTAGGTAGTCGAAGTAGCCACCAGCTTCACTAGCGTCATCACCAGAGAGCAATGTAGAAGCTCCATTCTTCAGCCCACGGATACCTTCAGCAACACCATCAATAGGAGTTCCCAAGGATTTGTACAGTTCACGGGCACCGATAACACCAATTTCTTCGATGGGGGTAACATCACCAGCAACAATACCGTAGGTAATGAGGCGGAGATAATAATCTAGGTCACGCAGACAGGTAGCAGTCAATTCTTGACCGTAAGCGTTACCACCAGGAGACACAACATCAGGACGCTTTTGGAACAGTTGATCGCCAGCTTGCTTAACAAGACGTTCGCGATTTTCTGTCAAAATTTGAGCAATCCGCACACGTCGCTCACCACTTGCAACAAAGGACTTGATCCGATCTAACTCACCAGGGCTGAGGTAGCGGGCTTCTGCATCAGCATTCACGATAGCTTTCGTGACAATACTCATTAATGGATTCCTCCAGTACGAATGAAACCAGGATTTGATTAAACTGGTGCGACTTTAGATTTGGTTTACTGAGTTTATTTTCGTTTTTTTAGACACAACCGTTTTACAACTGCTACGGCTAATAAATTACGAGTTTGCTTGAGTCAACATAAGTCAACTAGCTTTTAAACTCAATTACCTTCCGCAAAACATTTTCCGGCATTCTGTTGAGCATTTATGACTGCTCTTAATACTTTGTAATATTGCTTTTCAGAATTTACTCTTTTAGCAGCAATCTGAGAGCAGTATTACGAAAGGTTAGGAGTGGGGCATAGGGTACTGGAAATAATCTGTACCCTACTCCCTACTCCCTATTCCCTAATCAACCGCTACACTGCCGAGGTAGTTACCTGCTGGCAGAGATGGGAAGCGGTTGTAAGGCACAACATCTTCACCGAAGTAGCGGTTGTATTCTGGACTTTCGACTATGGCTTCTACAGCAGATGACAAACCACTATCGGTTAGCAGCTTGTTGTACTGGCGAATTTCTTCCTGAGTTGCGGGTGTACGCCCCAACAGATGGCGGAAGAGGAACTCAATGACCTTGGCATGAGGATAAGGTGACAAGAAGCGCTGGCGATAGATTTGGGAACTAGCTAGTTCACGCACAAACTCGCGGACGGAAATTTCACCATTCTGGAGTTTGCTATCTAAGTCAGTACGGCGGAAATTATCAGGCACTTCACCGCTAAATACATCCAACACTTGCCGATAAATGGCGTTGATTGCCTGTTGTTTTTCGGCTTGGTTGGTATTTTCTGTTAGACGGTAAATGCGTGCATGTTTACGCACACCTTGTTCCACCGATTGTCCGCTAGCATCGTTGTAGGAACGACCCAGTTCCGCAAAGGATGGCTTACCATTTGTTTGTGCTGCTATATCTGCGATCGCTTGTAGCACTAGCGGTGTATTGTTACTAGCCCCGACACGGGCTTGTACTGGCTTAAAGCTTGGTACAACCACGTCATCGTTTTGCTTGGTAAGCTGATTGTACAACTTCTCTGTATTGGGGAAGTTTGCCGCAGGTAAGGTCGGGAAGCGACGGTAAGGCACTGTATCTTCACCAAACACCTGGTTATATTCCACACTATCTACCAAAGCACCAATAAAGGCACGAATACCTTGAGTAGCCAAAATCTGGTTATACTTGCGGATTTCTGCTTGGTCTAGTGGCGCACGCCCCAAGAAGTGTTTGGTTCCCAACTCAATCACTTTGGTGTTGGGGTAAGGTGTGTAGAACTCTTTCAGGTAGAGGTTAGAATAACCCAAACCTTCAATAAATTCCTTCACACTAATTTCGCCATTCCCCAGCTTGCTTTCCCACGCTGTAAATTCGTTTTTGGCGATGTAGGGTGCAATATCCCGCTCAAAAATCTGACGATACGCAGCGCTAATCAAAGTTTTGACTGCAACTTTGTCACTGGTATTAGCCACAAGCTTGAAGATTTTGGTTTGTTCCCGTTGCTTGCTGACACCTTGGTTAATACGGAACTGAATATCTGGTTCTGACCGATTTTCTGTCACTGTACCTAGTGTCACAAAACTCGGCGTTACTTCCTTCTTGACTTTGGTGCCGATATCTTCGCCAATGCTACCAACGCGCAATTGTCGCCCTGCTACACCACCAGGAGTCAGATACCGTTCGTAAGGAATTGTATCTTCACCAAAGGCTTCGCTGTATTCTACGCTGTTAATAATGGCATCAACTACCGCGTAAAAGCCTTGTTTTGCAGCGATGTCAAAGTACTTGTTGATTTCTTGACGACCATAAGTCGGACGACCCAACAAGCGGCGGTGAATATACTCGATCGCTTTACAAACATACAGCGATGACCAGTACAGATTGCGGAACACATCTGACTTAGCCAAACCACGGATAAACTCTCGCACCGAGATGTCGCCGTTTTCCAGCTTGATTTCCAATACCTTCGGTCGCTGACCTTCGTAAAGATCGCGACCGAAAACTTGCAGGTAAGCACCTTTAATCAATGCTTGCGTGGAGCTTTCGGAGTATCTGACGCTAGAATTTTTGGCAGCCTTTTTACCTCTAGTACCAGGCAGTTGATCTAACTTGAATACCTTAGGCCCAAGAGTACCAGGAGCTTCACCCCGCGCCCTGGGATTACTATTTTGGTTATTAATCCCTGCCCCTTGGTGAATTAGGATGCGTTTGGTATCCTTGCCAAAAGGAGCCGGATTGGTGCTGGGGTTGCGAGTTTCTTTCGGGAAAATCGCCCCAAACTGAATTTCTAATGGGTCATTACCAGAACCGTAGGGATGTTGATCTGGTAACGGTTGCTCGTAAGCCGCAAATGTGGTAATGAACTGAGGTATCTTGCGGAAAGGCGCACTGTAGTTAAACAGGTCTTGCTGCGGCCCCCAGTTGCGACATTCTTGTGCTTCTTGACCCAGACCCCGCAGGTAGGGTACTGTTTCTTCACCAAAATAGTCGCTGTATTCAGCAGAATCTACTAAGGCATCTACTAAAGCTGGTAGACCACCCTTAGAAATAATCGAGAAGTATTTTTGTACTTCTTCGCGGCTACTTGGCCCCCGTCCTAGAATGTGACGGAAAGCTAGTTCGATGACTCGGCTGTTAATAAAAGGCTGGTAAAACTGTTTTTGGTAAAGGGGAGATTTAGCTAAACGACGGACAAACTCTTTCACCGTGATGTCGCCATTCTTCACCTTGGATTCTAGGTCAGATATGGATAAGCTATAAGCACGGGTAATGTCGCGCTCAAAGATTTGCCGATATGCGGCCTTGATTACTTCATTTTTTTCGGTGGCTGATAACCCAGTCTTCAAGACAAACTTGGGACGACGTTCTGCGGCATTAAAGTAAATTTGCGGCAGTTGCAACCCTTGCTGGTCGCCAGAGGGGCGTTGGCGCACTTTATTTGAAGGTGTGGCTGCTTTGAATTCTGTTAACAAAACATCCATGTACTGAGACACAATTTCTGTAGCCTCAGCATCGTTGCGGAAAAAGGAAAGTGAGCCAGCTTTGATTTCCTGCAAAGCTACCAGCGTTGCTTCACCAGAGCAGGCATTTTCAATGATTTCCCGCAAACCCCGTGTATTCACCGCTATGATGTTGGGGTCGCCAGCAACGATCGCATAAGTAGCGTAGCGCAAGAACCAGGATAAATCCCGCAAGCTCTTGGCCATGTTGCTTGGGCCATAACGAGCAATGTTAATTGGTCTGAAACCTGCGGGTGTCGGGCCGCTGGGGGATGAGTTAAAGATTGAGCGTAAATTTTCTAGGAACCCACCACGACTTTCAACGTAGGTTACAGTTCCTAGTCTGAGGTCTTCTCTAACATCTTTCCCACCACCAACAGTTACTAGTTCTACTTCTCTGGGCTTTTCTAAAAAAGCCATTGGCGAACCACCGACAAAAATCCGGTTGGCAGCCCGAGACACAATAATCTCGGCATTGTCCGTTAGTGTCTGAGAAATTTCTAGACGCTTTGCACCAGATGCAAAATAGCTTGCCAGTTCATTTAATTCACCATTTCCCAAGAAGCGGTCTTGCTGCTCTGCTTGGATAATCGTGGATACAGTTAGAGTTTGATATAGTTGCGGACGCGCAACCGAGCTTCCACCACTCGCCTTAACACTCATCGGATTTGTAAAACTCCCATCATAAGCGTTTATATGTTAAGTCTGGATTGTTTTGAGGCTTGACACATCGCTGTGTCTATGCTTTATGAGCTTGAGAGTATTGCCTGCAAAACTGCCAGTTAATTAACCCAGTTAGCTTTTAGATTAGAACGTTTTGCGTTCTCAAGGCGGATTTATTAAGAAGTATGTAGAACATGTATCTTAAATGTCTCCAGTCTTAAAAGTGCATACTCCAATTTGTCTGAGATTAAGTCTAAGTTTTGTAACAAAGTAGTAGGTTGGGAACTTGTCTACTGAATTTATTTTTCATTTAAACGCATAGGGGCGCAAAGGTACGCGGAGAATTTGCTACGAATTAATAAATGTTGTACTTAGTCACTGGACAGTGCTTACTACTCAGTGTTAAGTTGTTTTTGCTACTAAAGAACTCATATTCGCAACTGATACCGCATAGGAAGTAATTCTTAATTGGTGCTGGTTGAATCTGCAAATAGTCAGTATTTATATACAGAGGAAATACTATGCACAAAAGTTTTAATTTTAACTATTTATTTAATGTTACTTTGTCTGCGATCGCAGTTATTTTAGCTGTCGCTCCGGCAAATGCACTTCCAGAGCAAAATATCAGTAGCGTTGTGAAGTGGGCAAAGACTAGACCTCTATTACCAACTCTGAGATACAACAGTGAAGCCCACGGCTACGAGGGTACAAAGGGAAATTTATACTTCTATGCTGATGTCACTTCTGAAAATGGGACAGTGAATAAAGAAGGCATAACTGTTAGTGGTGATAAACGCCTCAAATTCACCACAAAAAATGCCAATGCGGTGAAACTGTTACAAAATATTTATAATTCTAATATTGGCAATGATTTCCAGAAGTCTCGGTATGTCACCAAAGTTGGACGTGACCAATTTTATCGCGGACAAAAGTTTGCTTACATCGCTGCTGAGGTACAAGGTGGGTCATCATTACAGATAATTCCCTTGAATAAGTTGCAAGAGTTTATAGATAATGCCAAATATTGCCAAACTAATCAGTGCGACGTTTAATTAATTCGTAATTCGTAATTTTTGAGTTTGATTAAGCCTATGGGGTGTAATTTACATAAGCATTATCAGTAAAGAAAGGTACGCAATCACTAACGTTGTAGGCGGCAGACAGTTCAACATCTGACTCAAAACCTTTTTCAATCAACTCTTTACCCGAACTACATTTTTTCAAGTATCCTAGTAAATCCTTCTGGAAAGCCTGAAATGTTGTCACGGCAACTTCGGCTTCTGGTGATAAACTACCTTGTAAATGACTGAGAATTGCCCCAGCACCAATTAAATCTTCAAATGCAGGACGTAGGCTACCATCTTCTTTCCACCTCTCACCGGCAGGAATCACAGCGACTTTATCACCATACTTTTGAGCAAACTCCGCCACAGCTTGGCAATTTCGCAAGCAACCAGCCAAAGTTGGTATATTCCCAGTATGTAAGGTAAGAAAAGAACCATTAGGTGATGGTAAAACTAGTCTAGTTCCAGCAGGAATCTGAGCTACCGATTTTGGCGAGAGAGAATATCCACTTATAGTCCAACGTTGTCTATGACTTGCCAACTCTGCTCGCACTGATTTGGCATAATCTATGACAGATTCATCTCTCATTGCGTAAGGAAAAATTATCGCGCCCTTGTTGGTGGCGATTTCCACGCAGGTAGAAAAAGAGAGAACGTCAACTATCACAACTACATCACTGATGGGAGCAAGTTGAGCAACTCCTTGTGGCCCCCACTCACAGCGTAAATCAAATTCTAATTGATTGTAAATCATACAAATAAAGACAGAGTTAAAACAAAGACATGGGAGGATTATCGCATTCTTAAAGGATGTTTAAAATGTCTTGAAGTATACTCTCCCCCTATAGGGAGATACGGTGTATACATAAGTCCTAAAATCCTTGCCTGGTATAGGACTCATATTTGATTTTTGAAATACACGTAGGGGAGCCAGTCGTGTGGTGAGGCAGCGCGAGAACAGGGGGTTTCCCGCATGAGCGACTGCCGAAAGGGTTTCCCGACTTGAGCGAACTGGCATTGCGTTATTCTTTTGGCTAACACACCATCCGATGATTTTGGTACTGTACTCAAGGGCGATAACACCCTACATACTAAAAGACTCGTTAACGGAGCTAAAAGACTCATTCACGGAGTTCAAAGACTCGTTAATGGAGTTCAAAAACTCATTCACGGAGTTCAAAGACTCATTCACGGTAATGTGCTATTAGGAATTGTCTAGTTGTTTGCTGTAGTAAACTACATCTAAGTCAGAAGCCTGCATTCAATAGTTGATAGCGCTGTGAAAAAAATCCTGATTGTGTCAGCTAATCCGACGACGACAGATAAACTCCGCTTAGACGAGGAAGTAAGGGAAATTCAGGAAGGGTTGAAACGCTCTCGAAGCCGAGATAAGTTTGAACTGATTACTAAATGGGCGGTGCGGCCTGATGATTTGCGGCGTGCGCTTTTAGATCATAATCCTCATATCATCCATTTTTCTGGACATGGGGGAGGAAATCAAGGTTTAGCCTTGGAAAATAACACAGGGCAAATGCAGCTGGTGAGTACAGAGTCACTGGCAAGGCTATTTAAGTTATTTAAAGACAAAGTTGAGTGTATATTATTAAATGCCTGTTATAGCGAGGTGCAAGCTGAGGCTATTTACCAACACATTAACTGTGTAGTTGGGATGAATCGGGCAATTGGCGATCGCGCCGCAATTAAATTTGCGGTAGGCTTTTATGATGCACTGGGCGCTGATAGGTCTTATGAAGATGCTTATGAGTTTGGCTGTAGTGCTATTGATTTAGAAAGTATTCCAGAGTCTTCCACCCCAGTGCTAAAAAGTCGGAACAATCCGCAAGGTGCTATCTCTGCTAAGGAAACTATTCCCGATATCGAAATAAAACCAGCAATCTCCTTAGAAAATCCAGAAGGACAGGTATCTCTAAACTCTGCTTTCTATGTGGAGTGATCGCCTATTGAGGTAGACTGTTATGAAGCGATTCTTCAACCAGGGGCCTTAATTCATATCAAAGCTCCCCGGCAGATGGGCAAAACTTCGCTCATGTCGCGGGTTCTCCATCATGCTAGTCAACATGGTTATCAGACTGCACCTGTAAATTTCCAGTCAGCCGATGCAGTATTTCTCGCTAATTTAGATCAGTTTTTGCAGTGGTTCTGCGCCAGCATTACCTACGAATTGAATTTACCCGAGAAATTAGATGAGTATTGGAAGGGTGTTTTAGGTAGCAAGAATAAATGTACAAATTACTTTCAAAGGTATTTATTACCCGCGATTAATAGCCCCGTAGCTTTGGGTTTGGATGAAGTCGATGAAATCTTCAAGCATCCCATAATTGCTGCTGATTTTTTTGGATTGCTACGAGCTTGGCATGAGCGGTCAAAGAATGAGACAGTTTGGAAAAATCTCCGGTTGGTGATTGTGCATTCTAAGGAAGTTTATATACCGCTCAACATTAATCAGTCGCCTTTTAATGTCGGCTTACCCATTGAGTTACCAGACTTAAATCAGATACAAGTACAAAACTTGGTACAACGTCACAAACTCAATTGGTCTAAGTCACAAATTGAAGAATTAATGACACTGGTGGGTGGTCATCCTTATTTAGTGCGAGTGGCGCTTTACCAAATTGCCCGTGGTAGGATGACGCTGGAAAATCTGCAAAAAATCGCGGCAACTCAGGAAGGGCTTTACAGTGACCATTTACGCCGCCATTGGCTGAATTTGCAAGAGGATGCAGAATTGCTAGCTGCCCTCAAACAAGTGATGATGGCAAATCGCGCCGTGGATGTAGGCACAACTGAAGCGTTTAAACTCCGCAGTATGGGGTTAGTTAAGTTTCAAGGCAATGAAGTAATGCCACTATGTGAATTATATCGTCAATATTTTTGCGATCGCTTGGGAATTAAAAATTAAAAAACTACATTAGGAAGACCTGAAATACTTTCATCTGCAATTACCATTTAACTAAAAGGCTCAACAATGGTTCAAGTTATTCAAGGAAAAGATATCACCCTAGTCCAATTCATCGATGAATTTGGTCTACACCTTGCAGACGATGAACTTTTTTTTTCAGAGTGGCAGCAAGATTTACCTGAGTTGAGTGATTTAGAAAAGCAATCTCTCAACGAAGTCAAGATAGAATATTTGCATCTATCGAAATATCCTATTTTAGAACCTGTAGTCAAAATGGTAGTGCTATCTCCACTATTGCGTCTAGCAGGTTTTTATCAACCGCCTTTCTACATCGCCTCAGAACAAGAGGTCAGAATTTCTTCTGAAGACGAAGGCATGATTATCAGAGGACGTATTGACATCTTAGTGTTCCATCCTCCACTTTGGGTTCTCGTTATTGAGGCAAAACGAGCAGATTACTCCTTAGTGCCAGCAATTCCACAAGCATTGGCTTATATATATGTTGGTAGATGCAACTTCGGCAAAACCTGTTTTTGGGTTTGTCACCAATGGTAATGAATTTAGATTTATCAAACTGCTAAAAACTGAAACTCCACAATACGCTCTATCTGATTTGTTTGCTTTAGATAGTCGTGATGACATATATATTGTCTTGAAAGTGTTAAAACACCTAGCTCATTTGATTCGTAATTCATAATCTTGTAGGGTGTGTTATGCCATTGGCTAACGCACCATACCAAAACCAAACTAGCTTGGACTTCATAATTTTGAATTTTGAATTTTGAATTGTTTATGACCCAGTACCAGTATCAAGTCGGTGGTAGTCTGCCTCAAAATGCACCAACTTATGTTAGACGGCAAGCTGACCATGACCTCTATGAAGGCTTGAAGGCTGGGAATTTTTGTTATGTACTCAATTCCCGGCAGATAGGGAAATCTAGCTTGCGGGTGCAGGTAATGCAGCAGTTGCAAACTGAGGGATTTGCTTGTGCTGTTGTTGATATTACAGCTATTGGGACGGCAGATATTACCCCAGAACAGTGGTATGCCGGGGTGATTGATAGTCTGGTGGGAAGTTTTAATATTTATACAACTTTTGATTTAAATACTTGGTGGACTGATAACGGTTTGCTTTCACCAGTACAGCGTATGACCAAGTTTATTGAAACAATATTACTAAAAACAATTACTGGAAAGATTGTTATTTTTATTGATGAAATTGACAGCATTCTGAGTCTTTCATTCAACTTAGATGACTTTTTTGCAGTTATCCGCGATTGCTATAACCGACGAGCAGACCATCCTGAATATAATCGCCTCACCTTTGCTTTGATTGGCGTATCTACACCTTCAAACTTGATTCAAGATAAACGCCGGACACCTTTTAATATTGGACAGGCAATAGATTTAACTGGCTTTCAACTCCAAGAGGCGCAACCCTTAGCAGAGGGTTTGGCAGCAACGGGAAATCCTCAAGAGGCAATGGCGGCGGTGCTGGCTTGGACGGGGGGACAGCCATTTTTGACGCAGAAAATTTGTAAGTTGTTAATTGAGGAATGCCCTGTAGAAACGCGATTTATCGCGTCTTGTGGAGACGAGGAGAAATCCCAAATTGAGGCGTTGGTGGAAGGGGTGGTAAGAAGGCGGATTATTGAGAATTGGGAAGGACAAGATGAGCCAGAGCATTTGAAGACGATTCGAGACAGAATTTTGCGGAGTGGGGAACGAAGGACTGGGCGATTGTTGGGGTTGTGTCAGCAGATTTTGCAGCAGGGAGAGATAGCAACTGATGACAGTTTTGAACAAACAGAATTGCGGTTGACAGGATTGGTGGTGAGGCGGGAGGGGAAGCTGCGAATTTATAACCGGATTTATGCAGAGGTGTTTAAACAAGAATGGTGTGGCAAGATTTTAGCAAACTTGCGCCCCTACTCCGATACATTTAATGCCTGGGTTGAGTCGGAACGTCAAGATGAGTCGCGCTTGTTGCGGGGAAAGACTTTGCAAGATGCCCAAGAATGGGCAGCAGGTAAAAGTTTGAGTGATTTAGATTATCAGTTTTTAGCTGCTAGCCAAGAGTTGGAAAAGCGCGATGTACAGAAAAGGCTGGAAGCAGAGAAACAAGCAAAGCGAGTATTAGCAGAGGCGAACTATAAAGCTAATCAACGGATTCGTATTGGTTCTTTGGTGTTAGGACTGACTGTGCTGGGGGCATTTGCCTCATTAATATTTGCTGAATATCAATTGGGACAAGCACGAACAGCAAGGGCAAAAACAGATAATGCCCAAACCGAATTAAATCAGGCGAAGACAGAAACCGCAGCAACCAGGCAAGATAATCAGCGAATATCACGCGACAATCAGCGAATATCACGCGACAATCAAAGGATATCAAAACAGGCAGCACAGGCAGAACGGAATCTTAGTAATGCCACCTCAAAACTGAATGTTGCAAATAACAACGTGAATCAGGCACAGCAAAACCTGAAACTAGCCCGAAACAAAGTGGTAGCAGCTAGTGCAAAGGCTAGTCAAGCTGAAATCCAGGCAAACCAAGCAATTCAACAACGGCAAGAGGCAGTCAATGCTCGTAAAACTTCTGTGGAGGAACTCAAAAAGGCAGAAGCAGCCAGAAAAGTGGCTTTAACGGCTACGCAATTGGAACAAGATGGAACAAATGCGTTGCAGCTATTTCGTCAAACTTCCAGGAAATTTGATGCTCTGCTATTAGCAATGCAGGCGGCAGGAACATTAAAAAATCTGGTTAAGGATAAACAATCTTTAGCAGACTATCCAGCATACAGCCCTTTGTTTAGTTTACAGACAATTCTATCTAGTACTAGTACTAAAATTCGTGAACAAAATCGCCTGGAAGGGCATAGCGATTGGGTCTACAGCGTCGTCTTCAGCCCGGATGGCAAAACTTTAGCTTCCGCCAGTCGTGACAAGACGATCAAATTTTGGAATCTCGACACGCGCAAACAAATTACCACTCTAAGAGGGCGCGATTGGGTCTATAGAGTCGTCTTCAGCCCGGATGGCAAAACTTTAGCTTCTGCCAGTACTGACAAGACGATCAAATTGTGGAATCTCGACACGCGCAAAGAAATTATCACTCTGAGTGGGCATAGCAATTCGGTCAACAGCGTCGTCTTCAGCCCGGATGGCAAAACTTTAGCTTCTGCCAGTACTGACAAGACGATCAAATTGTGGAATCTCGACACGCGCAAAGAAATTATCACTCTGAGTGGGCATAGCAATTCGGTCAACAGCGTCGTCTTCAGCCCGGATGGCAAAACTTTAGCTTCTGCCAGTACTGACAAGACGATCAAATTGTGGAATCTCGACACGCGCAAAGAAATTATCACTCTGAGTGGGCATAGCAATTCGGTCAACAGCGTCGTCTTCAGCCCGGATGGCAAAACTTTAGCTTCTGCCAGTACTGACAAGACGATCAAATTGTGGAATCTCGACACGCGCAAAGAAATTACCACTCTGAGTGGGCATAGCAATTCAGTCAACAGCGTCGTCTTCAGCTCGGATGGCAAAACTTTAGCTTCCGCCAGTGCTGACAAGAAGATCAAATTGTGGAATCTCGACACGCGTAAAGAAATTACCACTCT
>NZ_JABXKK010000072.1 GCF_017115045.1 Nostoc sp. NMS8
CTAAAATTCTATCCCAAAAATAGTACCTAAAAACAGACACCTTGAAAGGGCTGGTCCTAGTTATTTAGAGAATTGCTACTACTGTCCTACAGAGACTCCCACAGAAGGTTACGTTGAGTACCTAGAGGGTGATGCACCACTTGTGAGAGGTTAGAGTGATTGCACATTTGTCAAGAGGGTGCAGGAAAAAGGTAATCGACCATGGGGGCGATCGCAGAAGGCTGGCTCAACTTTTAAAATCTCTGCACCATCCAATGAAAGTGGCGGTAAAGTCCGCCTAGTTTATTAGATGTAGGGATTTTGCTAGGAATTACCATTGACTTTTCAAAAAAGCAGCGAGGGTTCAGTTTTTCTGCCAGACATCTCCTCAAAGCCGCTTTACAAGTAGCATACGAGCTTAACTTATCGTTCATACGCCCAAAATCAGCAATGCCAAAACAAGATATGTCGAGAAGTGACTGCATAAATTTATTGACCTTGCCCTATATAAATTTTGACCGATACTAGCCACTTACGTTGTGTAACTTTACTAAAGTTACCTTTTTAAATACAAGCAATAAATTTATGAGTGATTTACTAAAGCGTTTAGAACATCTATCGCCTCAAAAACGCGAACTTGTTCTGCAAAAATTGTTGGCACAGCAATCTTCTACAATCAACAATAAACCTAAAGTTCCACGAATTAAATCTGTTAGCAATGATCAATTAATACCTTTATCTTTTCCTCAACAAAGACTTTGGTTTATCGACCAAATCGAGGGTAATAGCGCTGTATATAATATGGCTGCTGCGGTAGAAATTACTGGTAATTTGCAAGTATATATCCTCGAACAAATCATCGAAGAAATCATTCAACGTCATGCAATACTTCGCACTAACTTTAAAACAATTGATGAAAATGCTGTCCAGATAATTACACCTTGTTTAATAATAGCTGTTCCAGTAATCGACTTACAAACATTGCCAGCAGAAGAACAGTTTGCCGAGGTAGAGCGTTTAGCAATTGAGGAGCAACTACAACCTTTTGACCTGACGAAAGATTGTTTGTTGCGAGTGACATTACTACATTTGGCATCAGAGTATTATGTATTGCTAGTAACAATGCACCATATTGTTTCTGATGGCTGGTCGATGGGGGTATTTATTCAAGAGTTTTCCAGTTTATACGCAGCTTTTTATCAAAATCAACCTTCTCCACTACCAGAATTAGCCATCCAATATGCTGATTTTGCTCATT
Source organism: Nostoc sp. NMS8 (assembly GCF_017115045.1). Lineage (GTDB taxonomy): Bacteria > Cyanobacteriota > Cyanobacteriia > Cyanobacteriales > Nostocaceae > Nostoc. Next base: position 1,238 of record NZ_JABXKK010000072.1, read on the forward strand.
GGCAAAGGCAATGGTTGCAAGGTGAGGTATTAGAAAATCAACTCAACTACTGGCGGCAGCAGTTAGCTGGTATTCCACCAATATTAGAATTACCTACAGATCGTCTGCGTCCTTCAGTTCAAGCCTTTCAAGGGCAAACTTTAAATTTTGAACTCAACCAAAATCTCACAAAACAATTAAATATCCTGTGTCAAAAGTTAGGGACAACAATGTTTATGACCCTGGTGGCAGCTTTTGTAACTTTACTGTTCCGCTATAGTAACCAATCAGATATTGTTATCGGTTCCCCGATTGCTAACCGCGATCGCCAGGAAACATATCCACTAATTGGTTTATTTGTCAATACCTTAGTGCTGCGGACTAATTTAGAAGGAAATCCGAGTTTTGCAGAATTGCTACAAAGGGTGCGACAAGTTGCTTTAGATGCCTATGCTCATCAAGATATGCCTTTAGAGAGATTAGTTGAAACTTTGCAACCAGAGCGATCGCTTTCTCACATGCCTTTGTTCCAAGTAGCATTTGCCATGCAGAATGCACCGATGGGTAAATTAGAATTACCCAACTTGAGCTTAAATCTCTTAAAAATCGAAAATCGCACAGCGAAATTCGATCTCACCTTATCAATGCAAGAAACCGAGTCAGGACTTTTAGGAGAATGGGAATTCAATAGCGATTTATTTGATGCTACGACTATTAGCCGTATGGCAGGGCATTTTCAGACTTTGCTGGAAAATGTTGTGACTAACCCTCAGCAAAAAATTGCGGAATTATCACTACTCAGTGCTAGGGAGCAGCACCAGTTACTTGTAGAGTGGAACGATACCCAAACTGATTATCCCCAAGGTAAATGCATTCATCAGTTGTTTGAAGAGTGGGTAGAACAAACACCAAATGCAGTGGCGGTAGTCTTTGAGAATCAGCAACTTACTTACCGAGAGTTAAACAATCGCGCCAACCAATTAGCACATCAGTTGCAAATCTTGGGTGTAAAACCAGATGTACTGGTGGGTATCTGCGTTGAGCGTTCCCTAGAAATGATAGTTGGGTTATTGGGGATTCTCAAAGCAGGTGGTGCTTATGTACCTTTAGACCCTAATTATCCGAGCGATCGCTTGGCTTTTATGCTCTCGGATGCTCAATTACCAGTGCTATTGACACAACAGCGATTGGTTGAGAAGTTACCACAGCATCAAGCAGTCACAATTTGCCTGGATGCAGACTGGAACGAAATTGCCAACAATAGTAACTCTAATCCTGTTAGTGCAGTTACCGCTTCCAATTTAGCCTATGTAATTTACACCTCTGGGTCAACGGGCAAACCAAAAGGTGTGATGGTGGCACATACTGGGTTATGTAACTTAGTAATAGCGCAAATTCAGACTTATAACGTCCAAACTGATAGTCGCATTCTCCAGTTTGCCTCCTTTAGTTTTGACGCTTCTATTTTTGAAGTTGTGATGGCTCTGGGAACGGGAGCTAGACTTTACCTGGGAACAAAAGAATCTTTATTGCCCGATTCATCGTTAATTGAACTATTGCAAAACTACGGTATTACCCACATCACTTTACCACCATCAGCTTTAGCGGTCTTACCTGCCGACGAACTCCCAGCTTTGCAGAATATTACTGTAGCCGGAGAAGCTTGTCCTCCCGACTTGGTTGAACGTTGGTCTTGCGGTCGGCGTTTCTTCAATGCCTACGGCCCAACAGAAGCAACTGTCTGGTCAACAGTTGCAGAATGTAGCAGCAACAGTATTAACAAACCCCCCATTGGTCGTCCAATTGCCAATACACAAATATATTTGCTTGATGGAGATTTGCAACCTGTACCCATTGGTGTTCCTGGGGAACTGCATATTGGTGGCATTGGATTAGCCAGAGGTTATCTCAACCGTCCTGAATTGACACAACAAAAATTCATTCCTCACCCCTTTAGCAATGAACCAGGAGCGCGACTTTACAAAACCGGCGATCTCGCCCGCTACTTGAGCGATGGTAATATTGAGTACTTAGGACGTATCGACCATCAAGTTAAATTACGCGGCTTTCGCATTGAATTAGGAGAAATTGAAGCTTTACTCAGCCAACACCCAGGCGTAATTCAAAATACAATCATTGTCCGTGAAGATGCCCCTGGTAGGCAGCGTTTAGTTGCTTACACAGTTCCTAATTCAGACCAAGTACCAACAATTAGTGACCTGCGACAATTCCTAAAGGAACGGCTACCTGAGTACATGGTACCATCGGCTTTTGTGATGTTAGATACTCTGCCTTTAACACCAAACGGCAAAGTAGACCGTCGGGCATTACCTGCACCAGAATCCCGTCCTGAGTTAGAAGTCAACTTTGTGGCTCCACGTACCCCACAAGAAGAAAAGTTAGCGGCGATATGGGCGGATGTGTTGAGATTGCAGCAAGTGGGGATTCACGATAACTTCTTTGAAATTGGTGGCGATTCTATCCTCAGCTTGCAAATTATTGCCAGAGCCAACCAAGCCGGAATTCAATTAAATATCAAGCAGTTATTTCAGCATCAGACAATAGCTGAGTTGGCTGCTATGGCAAACACAACACAGAGCATCAAAGCAGAACAAGGTTTAGTTACAGGTTCCTTACCATTAACACCTATTCAGCATTGGTTTTTTGCACAAAATCTACCTCAACCAGCCCATTTTAATCAGTCATTGTTGTTGGAAGTACCAGCAAACCTGAAACCAGAAATATTAGAACAAGCCTTGCAGCAATTATTATTGCACCACGATGCTTTACGTTTGAGATTTATCCAAGAAGGGGAAAGCTGGTTACAAACTAATGCTGATGCTGATGGTACAGTAACTTTAACTTGTGTAGATTTATCAGCGATCGCCTCACAAGAAAAACAAGCAGCCCTAGAAACTACTGCTAACAGGCTACAGGCTAGCTTAAATCTGTCACAACAGTTAATGCAAGCTGCCCTGTTCAACTTTGGTGCCGAACAACCTGCTAGATTGCTCATAATTGTGCATCACTTAGCTGTGGATGGTGTTTCGTGGCGAATTTTGGTAGAAGACTTATTTAATGCTTATCAACAACTAAATCGGGGAGAAACAATTCAACTTCCAGCCAAAACATCTTCCTTCAAAGAATGGTCGCATCGCTTAGTTGAATATAGCAACTCAGAAGCACTCGCAGCTGAAATAGATTTTTGGTTGGCTCAGTCATCCGGCTCTACTTCTTTGCCTGTAGACTATACTCAAGCAGTTAATACTGTTGTTTCATCCGCACAAGTTTCGGGATCTCTCGACGAAGAACAAACCCGTGCTTTGCTGCAAGAGGTTCCTGCTGTTTACAACACCCAAATTAACGATGTGTTGTTAACTGCTTTGGTACAAAGTTTTGCTCAATGGACTGGTGAATCTTCCCTACTGGTTGATGTTGAAGGTCACGGACGAGAAGAACTGTTTGCAGACATCGATTTGTCGCGCACTGTCGGGTGGTTTACTTGCCTTTTCCCCATTAAATTAGAATTGGCAGCGTACGCCGATGCTGGTAAAACTTTAAAATCAATTAAAGAACAACTACGCCCTTGCCAAAAACGGGGTATTAACTACGGGATTCTTCGCTATCTCAGCCCCAATTCAGCAATTCGCCATCAACTCGCAACTGTACCCCAAGCACAAGTTAGTTTCAACTACTTGGGACAATTTGACCAAGAATTATCGGAATCTGGCTCGTGGAAATTGACCCAAGAATCTGCTGGTGCAGAGCAAAGCAAATTAGGCGATCGCACTCACTTACTAGAAGTTAACGCCTTAGTAGCATCAGGTAAGCTGCAACTTAATTGGACTTATAGCCAAAACATTCACCAACAAGCCACTATTGAGGCTTTAGCTGCTGGTTTCATCAATACACTAATAGATATTATCAATCACTGTCAGTCTGCTAATGTTAGTGGTTATACACCTTCAGATTTTCCCGAAGCTGAGTTAACTCAGAAATATCTGGACAATTTGATTGCAGAAATGGCAATCCGTGACACAGCCAGCAAAAAGAAAAATATTGAGTCGATTTATCCCCTTTCCCCGATGCAGCAAGGTATTCTCTTTCATAGCCTATATGACCCAGAGTCTGGGGTGTATTGCGAACAGTTAAGCTGCGCTCTCCACGGATATATTAATCCAACAGCGTTTGCTCAAGCTTGGCAACGAGTAGTTGAGCGTCATTCGGCTTTGCGTACCTTCTTTGTCTGGGATAATCTTGACAAGCCGCACCAAGTCGTTTGCAAAACTGTAAATCTACCTTTTGCTGCTGATGACTGGCGTTCTCTATCGCCTACCCAGCAACAAGAACAACTTACAGCTTTTCAGGAAGCAGATAGAAACAGGGGTTTTGAACTTAACCATGCTCCCTTGATGCGTTGTAGTCTCATCCAAACAGCAGATGATACTTACGAATTTGTCTGGACTTTCCATCATTTATTGATAGATGGATGGTCTTTACCTATTGTGGTTCAAGAAGCTTTTGCTTTCTATGAAGCTGCGAATCAGGGCAATGATTTATTATATTTAAAAACCCCCCGTCCCTTCCGAGATTATATAACTTGGTTGCAACAACAAGACCTTTCCCAAGCCAAAGAATTTTGGAAGCGATCGCTTCAAGGTTTTACAGCCCCAACTTTGCTAATTGCAGATAAGTCTGTTGTTCACAATTCCCAGCAAAAGCAAACTTATCAGGAGCAGCATATTCAATTACCACAAGCATTAACAACTACGCTGGAATCTCTAGCTAGACAACATCAACTGACTCTTAACACTGTAGTACAAGGAATTTGGGCACTGTTACTCAGCCATTACAGCACTCAAGAGGATGTAGTGTTTGGCACAACTGTATCCGGTCGACCTCCATCTCTTGTGGGTGTAGAAACTATGGTAGGCATGTTTATCAATGCGTTACCAGTACGGGTACAAGTATTAGAAGATTCTCAAATCTTATCTTGGCTGAAAAATTTACACATGCAGCAGGTAGAACGGGAGCAATACTCTTATACTCCCTTAGTGGAAATTCAACGGGTAAGTGAAATAGCTAGCGGCACACCAATGTTTGAGACTAACGTCGCATTTTATAATTACCCGGTAGATCCTGCTTTGCAAAATTCCAATAGCGGCTTAAAAATTGACAACATCAGTAATTATGAACGCACAAAATATCCTTTGATGTTAGTAATTATGCCTGGTGAAAATTTATCTGTGGGACTGAGCTATGAAGGCAAGCGCTTTACTCACGATACTATTGCTAACATTCTAGACAATTTTGCAACTATTGCCAACAAAATTACTGAACAGCCTGATGCACAGTTAAAAACATTAGCAGAAATACTTGTCCAAGCAGACAAACAAAAACAACTCATCAAAGACCAAAAACTGGCAGCAACAGCAATTAATAAGTTGAGCAAGTTCAAACGTAAATCAGCTTAATTTTCTGGCGTTGCTAATCAAGTGTGAATTTTACTCACGCAAAGACGAGACAGCGCCGTGGGCGGGTTTCCCGACTTGAGGCGACTGTCGTCGGCTTTGCTGACTTGAAGCGACTGCCGTCGCAGAGGCGCAAAGAAGGGTGTAAGAAATCAATTTTGCAAGTATTGTTTGATTTTGAACTTTTATCCTTAATAAAAATGAACAACTTAGAACTAACAACAAACACCATCAAAAAACTACAAATCGGCAAACGCAAAGTAGTTGAAAAATTAGTCAACATAGAACCGCTCAACTCAGCTAATCCTCTACCGTTAATCATTTACCCTGCTGTAGATGGTGTCAATTTAATTAGTTGGATGCAGCAAAACCGTGATTTTATTGAAAGTAATTTACTTAAAAATGGTGGCATACTTTTCCGAAATTTCCATGTCAATACAGTCGAAGATTTCCAAAAGTTTGTGAAGGTAGCTTCAACCGGAGAACTCTTAGATTACACCTATCGTTCAACGCCACGCACAGAAGTAAGCGATAAAATCTACACTTCAACTGAATATCCCGCAGATGAAGCAATTCCACTACATAACGAAAATGCTTACTCTCCCATTTATCCTATGAAGATATGGTTTTTCTGCGTTAAAGCATCTGAAATTGGCGGAGAAACACCAATCGCTGATAGCCGTAAAATCTTTGAACGCCTCAATCCGTCCATCAAAGAACGGTTTATCGAAAAGAAAGTCATGTATGTGCGAAATTATGGCGATTTAGATTTGCCTTGGCAAGAAGTTTTTCAAACCGCAAATAAATCTGAGGTAGAAAGTCATTGCCGCAAGTTGGGTATCTCTTTTGAATGGACAGGTAACAATACCCTCAGAACAAGCCAAGTTTGTCAAGCTGTTGCCAAACATCCTAAAACAGGTGAAATCGTGTGGTTTAACCAAGCTCATTTATTCCATATTTCCAGCTTGAAAGCAGAAGTACGCGAATCATTGTCTGCATTACTCAAAGAAGATGAATTTCCTCGCAATGCCTATTATGGTGATGGTTCTCCGATCGAAGTCTCTATTTTAGATGAAATCCGCGAAATATATCGCCAAGAAGCAGTTATTTATCCTTGGGAGAAAGGAGATGTGTTAATGCTGGACAATATGTTGGCAGCACATGGACGGATGCCATTCGTCGGCAAAAGAAAGATTGTAGTTGCGATGGCAGAACCTTGTTAAAGCAGTTTTATTTTGCTTTTTTTCAACGCAAAGGTACGCGGAGGTTAGCGCAAAGGTACGCAGAGGGTTTTTAATGTTATCCTCCCAAATGCTTATTAGGTAAGTATTTGGGAGTTTTTGTTTAAAATCTGGCAACTTACAGCATAAATTGATTTGACTACCCCTATTAAAACATTGATGCAGGTGCGACTTCGTTCAATTTACATAACTTGTATCGCCAGTATTAATTGAAAAGGATTTCAATTTTATGCACGCTGAAATGACCAATTTGATTCGCATTTCTCCTCAACAAAAGCATTTATGGTTGCAACAAAAGGATAATTATCAAGCTTACTGTTCCCAAATCGCGATAAATATCGGAGGTAATCTTAACCCCGATATTCTTAAATTAGCTTTAGCAAATATCAGCGATCGCCACGAAATATTTCGCACTGCTTTTCATTCCTTACTAGGTATGAATATCCCGTTCCAATCAATTAGCGATCGCAGCACAATTTCACTTGGAGAATACGACTGGAGTAGTTTAACTTCTCAAGTACAACAAACCAAAATTGATGCGCTTTTCCAAGATAAAAGCCTCCGAACTTTTGATTTTGAACAAGCCGTAAGTTTACATTTTATCTTAAGTAAATTAGCTCCAGACAAGCATATACTGTTTATAAACTTGCCTGCTTTATATGCAGATATAACAACACTCAATAATCTTATATGTGAAATCGGTCGTTCTTATACAGCTTGTTTACACAGCGAAGAACTGTCAGATGAAATGATGCAATATGCAGATATTTCTGAATGGCTAAATGAATTATTAGAGTCTGAGGAGACAGAGACAGCAAGAAATTATTGGCATCAACAAGATATTTCTTCTGTGTTAAATTTGCAAATTCCCTTTGAAAGTAAAAATGTCAATCAATCATCTGGAGAAATTGTATTTGCACCACAATCGCTCTTTTTGGAGATTAATCGAGATACGGTAGAAAAACTGGAAATATTGCAAGAAAATTATCATATTTCAACTGAAGTAATTTTATTAGCTTGTTGGCAAGTACTACTTTGGCGCTTAAGTGGTCAGTCTTATATTGTGATTGGGACTGCTGGCGATGGACGCGAATATGACGAATTAAAAGAAGTTTTAGGACTTTTAACTAAATATTTGCCCACTTATTCACACTTAGAGGATGTTTTGAAATTCTCAGAACTTATGGGAAGAGTTTCTGAGTCTTTGCGTTTTGTCAAACAATGGCAGGAGTATTTTGATTGGGAGCATTTGATTGCTGCAAATGAGAAGTTTGCTTCTCGTGCATTTTTCCCTTTCTGTTTTGATTTTACGAAACAGTCACAGAGCTATGTAAATGCTGATATTTCCTTTTCGGAATATAAAAAATCAGCTAACATAGAGAAATATCAAATTAAGCTTTCCAGTGGCTATAGTCCGAATAATCTATCTTTAAATTTTGATTACGATTCCAGTTTATTTTCAGAGGATAGTATCAAAATTATTGTCGGACAATATCTGACATTAATAGAGAGTGTCACTCATAACCCAGAAGCAGCAATCATTGATTTAAATATAATTGGTGAAAGCGATCGCCAAAAAATATTGATTGATTTTAACAATACAAAAACAGAATTTCCACAAGATAAATGCATCCATCAACTATTTGCAGAACAAGTAGAACGCACACCCAAAAACATCGCCATTGAATTTAATAACGAGTATCTCACTTATGCACAATTAAACGCCAAGTCCAACCAGCTAGCGCATCAACTACAAAAGTTGGGAGTAAAACCAGAAGTATTGGTAGGAATTTGTGTAGAACGTTCCTTAGATATGCTGATTGGTATCCTTGGTATCCTCAAAGCAGGTGGTGCATATATACCATTCGATCCCGCATATCCCCAAGAACGCCTGGGATTTATGTTAGAAGATGCTCAAATTCCTATACTGTTAACTCAACAAAGACTTGTAGATAAGTTTGTTGAACATAACACCCGTTTAATTTGTCTCGATCGAGATTTGCCAGAAAATGCCACACTCAGCATTGAAAATCCTGTAGTAAGCGAAGTCACGCCAGAAAATCTGGCTTATATAATTTATACCTCTGGTTCTACAGGAAAACCTAAAGGAACCATGATTCCTCACAGAGGTTTAGTTAATTACCTGAGTTGGTGTACAAATGCGTATAAACTTGCCCAAGGTTACGGCGCTCCAGTACAATCTTCCATAGGGTTTGACGCAACGATTACCAGCTTATTCTCACCGTTATTAGTCGGACAAAGGGTAGTACTGTTGCCTGAGAAGGAAGAAATTGAAGCATTGTCAGCACTTTTGCAGTCTGATAAAAACTATAGCTTGGTTAAAATTACTCCAGCTCACCTAGAAATGCTCAATCAGATGTTACCTAACCGCGAAGGTGTAACGAAAACGAGAGCATTAATCATCGGTGGCGAAGCATTATTGGGTAAAAGCTTGAAATTTTGGCGCGATAATGCTCCAAATATCAGAATAATTAACGAATACGGCCCAACCGAAACTGTTGTTGGTTGTTGTGTTTATGAAGTTAGCGAACAAACTTCTTTATCAAGTGCAATTTTAATAGGTCGTCCTATTGCGAATACTCAACTTTACTTGCTTGATGAAAATCAAAAACTTGTACCAATTGGTGTTCCCGGCGAACTATACATTGGTGGTGCAGGAGTAGCTAGGGGTTATCTCAATCGCCCAAAATTAACACAACAGCGATTTATTCCCAATCCTTTTAGCGATGAACCTAATTCTCGTCTATATAAAACAGGGGATTTAGCGCGATATTTACCTGATGGTAATATAGAGTACCTCGGACGCATTGACCATCAAGTTAAAATTCGCGGCTTCCGCATTGAACTAGAAGAAATTGAGTCTTTACTGGCTCAACACCCCTTAGTAAATTCTGTTACGGTTATTGCCAGGGAAGACCAACCTGGAGACAAACGTTTAGTAGGTTATATTGTTCCTCAAGAGCAAGCCCCAACAAGTAGCGAACTGCGCCAATTTTTGCAGGAAAAGTTACCCGAATACATGATACCTTCTGCCTTTTTGATGTTAGAGGTAATACCTCTAACCGCTCATGGCAAGGTAGACCGACAAACTTTACCGCAACCCGATACATCTCGTCTCAGTACACTCAAAACCGAATTTTTAGCACCACAAGATGATTTAGAACAGAAATTAGCTAATATTTGGGAAAATCTACTCAACGTCCATCCTGTGGGAGTAAAGGATAATTTCTTCGATCTGGGCGGTCACTCGCTGTTAGCTGTACGCTTAATGGCTCATCTAAACCAAGAGTTTGGTAAAAACTTGTCTTTAGCGACACTTTTCCAAAATCCTACAATTGAAAAACTGGCTAATATTCTTCGCCTAGAAACAGAAATATTATCTTGGTCTGCCTTGGTAGAAATTCAAAAAGGTAATTCCAAGTATCCTTTTTTCTGTTTACCTGGGGGTGGCGGCAATGTCCTCTATTTACATAATTTGGCTCGTTATTTAGGGGAAAACCAAACATTTTATGGGTTGCAAGCACCTGGTTTAAATGGGGAATCAGAACCATTGACTTGTGTTGAGGATATGGCAGCTTGTTATATCCAGGCGATAAAAACCGTTCAGCCTGAAGGTCCATATTTTCTTGGAGGTCACTCCTTTGGAGGTATTGTTGCCTATGAAATGGCTCAACAGTTAATCAAATCAGGAAATGAGGTTGCTCTGGTTGCGATTTTAGACGCTCCGGCCCCGGTTGCTAGCGACAAACCCTTATATATTGATGTCGATGATGCAACTAGACTGACCGAAACTGCTCGTCTCATCGAACGCTGGGCAGGCAAAAACCTAGATATATCCTATGAGATGCTCCAGCCGCTAGAACTCGACGAACAATTGGAATATCTCAAAGAGCGATTAATCACCGTTGATTTACTGCCTGCTGGTACTGATACAAAGCAAGTGCGTGGTTTGATGCAAGTTTTCGAGGCAAATCTGCAAGCTAGTATCAAATATTTACCACAAGAAGCTTATCCCAATCGTCTGACTCTGTTGCGAGCTAGCGAAGTGAATGCGGAGGATGCTGCACTTTTAACTGATTTACGCGAAGATCCCGCTTGGGGATGGGGACAGTTTTCCGCTCAAAACATCGATATTCACGTTGTTCCAGGCGACCATATTACGATGATGGCTCAACCTCATATTCTAACTGTTGCAGAACAGCTGGGAATCTGCATTGAGCAAGCAAATGTAGGTAAATGAGGAGTATTGAAATGACCCAACATCCAAAAAATACAGGAATGCAAATTTTTACCCTCATCTGGTTTGGACAGATGATTTCTCTCATCGGCTCTCAATTAACTAACTTCGCCTTGGGTGTATGGGTATACCAGCGAACTGGTTCGGTAACACAGTTCGCCCTCATTTCCCTATTTACCAGCTTGCCCATGATTCTGATTTCCCCTATAGCAGGAACGCTGGTAGACCGATTTCCCCGCCGTTGGATGATGGTATTTAGTGACTTAGGATCGGGCATCGCTACAGGGGTAATTGCGATTTTGTTAGCCGCAGGTGATTTAGCTATTTGGCACATATACGTGGGCGCTGCCATTAGTTCCTGCTTCAGCGCCTTTCAATGGCCAGCTTATACAGCTGCTACCACTCTCCTTGTCCCGCCACAAAAACTGGCACGCGCCAACGGTATGCTGCAAATCGGGGAAGCAGCTGGTCGGTTGGTTGCACCAATGTTAGGAGGTGTACTGCTGCTCTTTCTCGAAATTGATGGCATTATCTTTATTGATTTTGCCACCTTTGTTTTTGCTCTGAGTACTCTGTTACTAGTTCCGTTTCCCAAACAGTACATTGATAGACATCGCGCCGAAAAAACTCTTTGGTTTGAGGAAGCATCCTACGGCTTAGTATATTTAGTGAAAAGAAGAGGACTGTTTGCACTGCTACTTTTCTTTGCCGTTAACAATTTTCTTGTCGGAATTGTGCAGATGCTAATTACACCTCTAGTCTTGTCTTTTGCTTCAGCTACAGACTTAGGTACAATTATGACCGCTGGTGGTGTGGGAATGCTGGTCAGTAGCGTTCTCGTCAGTACAGGAAAATCGTCGCAGCATTTAATTCTCAGTATATTTACTTTTATGCTGCTAGGTGGAATCTGCATTACCTGTGCAGGATTTTATCAATCTGTTTTAGTCTTAGCACTGATAGCTTTTCTATTTTTCTTTGGTCTACCAATTATTAACAGTTCAGCCCAAGTTATTTTCCAAAAGAAAGTACCCTCCAGTCTCCAAGGTCGAGTTTTTGCAACAATAGGAGCGATCGCTAACGCGTCACAGCCTTTTGCTTACACAGTTGCAGGGCCAATGGCAGATAAAATCTTCGAGCCATTAATGACTCCGAACGGACTTTTAGCAGGAAGTATAGGAAAAATTATTGGTGTCGGTCAAGGGCGTGGTATTGGTTTGATGTTTATTGTCATGGGAATACTAACTGTATTGGTAACAATTATTGCTTATCAGTATAAATCGTTGAGACTGGTAGAAAAGATTGTGCCCGATGCTATTAACCCAAGTTGCTAATTGTTCTTCGTTAAGTCATAAAATCCCCTCCAGATGAAAAATACGAGGGGTTTATGCCCAACGGAATAATGCCATCCATACTTAGCACTTAACCCTCTTGCTCCCCCTGCTCACCTTAAGAGATCGAACCGTATTCGGTGAGGACAGCCATACCACAAGATATTTTGAGATATTTATTTTTTGATTTTTCAGTAGACATCTCCGAAAAAGAATTGTTTTGACGTAGCAGTGCTACGTCTCTACAAGGGTTCTGGGTAACGCATATTTAATTTCTGGAGATGTCTAGTCCCTAAGCGAGTGCATAAAATAATTAGCTTACCCCCTATCAAGATACAGAAGCGAGATGATTCGGAATTGAAGAATATTTACGAATTACAAATCTCAACATCTAAAATTGCACGAATATTAAATGAGGTTGACCTCCAATGGACATTTTTCGCAAACCAATAAACTTTGATACAAAATCTAAAAAGTGGAGGCTAGCTTTAATAGTTCCTGTAGGACTAGCGGCTGTTGGTGTACCAACCTATATTTTTTCCACTAGCTCAAATTTTAATTTGCAATCTACAAAGCAGAGTAATATTGCCCCAGTAGTTCCAGTTCAACAACCTGTAAATCCAACAGTTGCAGCTTTGGGACGTATCCAAACAAAGGATAAAATCATTAACTTATCTGGTCCATCAGCTTTGCAAACTGCTAGGTTAGATCGGGTTGTGGTAAAAGAAGGCGATAATGTTCGTCGCGGACAATTAATTGCTGTTCTTGATAACGTCAGTCAACTGCAAACAAGCCTAAATAAAGCAGAAATAGGTGTTCGAGTTGCTCAAGCGCAACTGATGCAAGCTAAAGCGGGGACTACAAAACAAGGAGAAATTGCCGCTCAACAAGCACGAATTGCAGATTTAAAAGCGCAGTTTCAAGGAGATATTAACATTCAAAAAGCTAAGATTGCTGGATTGCAAGCGCAGTTGAGAAATGCCCAGACTGAATATACACGCTTTCAATCTTTATACGACCAAGGAGCCATATCTGCGGTCACTCAAGATACTAAAGTTTTAGCAGTAGAAACTTTGCAAGCACAACTCAAAGAAGCTAAAAGTTCTCTCAATCAGACTTTATCATCATTTCCCAATCAGATTAGACAAGCTAAAGCTAGCTTGGAAGAGTTAAAAGAAGTTCGTCCTGTAGATGTGCAGGTTGCTCAAAGCGAGTTGGAAAAAGCAAAAGCAGCTGTTCTGGAAGCCAAAGCTAACTTAGATTTAGCTTACGTGAAAACCCCGATGGATGGAAAAATTTTAAAAGTTAATACTTTCCCGGGAGAAACTATTAGTGAAAAGGGAATAGTCGATCTAGCTCAAACTCAAACTATGTATGTATTTGCAGAAATTTACGAAACTGACATTAACAAAATTAAAGTAGGTCAAAAAGCTTTGATATCGAGTATTGTATTACCTAGAAATTTTTCTGGAACCGTTGAAACTATAGGTGTCCAAATAGGTAAGAGAAATGTTGTCAACAATGACCCAGCCATCAATATAGATTCAAGAGTTGTAGAAGTAAAAGTTCGTTTGAATCCCAATGATGTTGACGAAGCCGCTAAGTTTATTAATCTGCAAGTCAATGTCAAATTAGAAACTGATATCAATAGTTAAGTTAAACTAATAGATAAATACTAAAATATGAACGCTACAACACCAGTTGCTTGGTTACAATTAATTCATCGCAAATCCCGACTACTAGTAACAATTACTGGCGTTACTTTTGCTGTGATGTTGATGTTTATTCAATTGGGTTTTCGAGACGGTCTTTTTGAAGATGCTGTTGTATTCCATAAAAAAATACAAGCAGATTTAGTACTGCTACATCGCGATACCGAGCGCTTTTTTGATATGAAAGTGTTTCCACGACGCTATTTGTATAACATCTCAGCGGTTGATGGCATCGCATCAGTCAATCCTTTTTATTTTTCCGTTATAAATTTTAAAAATCCTGAAACTTTTGTCAATAGACCAATCGCTATTGCTGGTTTTACACCCGATCAACCTGTTTTTAATTTGCCAGAAGTAAATCAACAGAAAGAACTGATAAAAGCTGCTAATACTATACTATTTGATAGACTTTCTCGACCTGAATTTGGCCCAATCGTTGCAGAATTAGAAAAGCATGGAGAAGTAACAACAGAAGTATCTAATCACCAAATAAAAGTGAGAGGATTATTTTCTCTAGGAGGTGGGGTGATGACAGCTGATGGTGTAATCATCACCAGTGATTTAAACTACTCTGAGATTTTAAACCACCCATTAGAAAAAGTTCAGATGGGAGTTATTCAAGTTAAACCTGGTGTTAAACCTGAAAGTATAATCAAAAAAATCTCAAAAGACTTACCTCAAGACGTGAAATTAATGACTCTAGAAGACTATATAAAACTAGAGAAAGACGTTTTAGCACAATCTACACCTATAGGATTTATTTTTAATATGGGTACTGTGATTGGCTGTGTCTTTGGTGGCATTATTGTTTATCAAATTCTATACACACAAATTTCTGATAGCTTATTTATTTATGCAACATTTAAAGCTATTGGATACGGCAATTCTTACTTGGTAAAGCTAGTTTTACAACAAGCAATTTTAATGTCTTTGATTGGATATATCCCTGGATTTGCTGTTTGCATGTATCTCTATAACTTTGTTCAAGAGGCTACTCGTTTACCAATGATTATGACTATTACTAGGGGTGTAATAGTCATGTTGCTCACAATTGTTATGTGTTCTCTTGCAGGAATGTTAGCCATGAATAAACTTCGTTCTGCTGACCCTGCCGAACTTTTTGGATAAAGTCATACCATCATTAATAACCTTAGTGTTTTCAGAATATTTACACCACAAATTTATCTATCTTTTAATTTTTAGGTAATCACTATGTCACAAGGTTCTATCATATCTGTTCAGCATCTCAACCACTACTTTGGCAAAGGCTCGTTACGAAAACAGGTTTTATTTGATGTTAGCTTGTCAATTCAATCTGGTGAAATTGTAATTTTAACTGGCCCTTCTGGCTCAGGTAAAACAACTTTATTAAGTCTAATGGCTGGTTTACGGAGTGTGCAAGAAGGTAGCGTGAAAGTTTTGGGAAGGGAAATATATCGAGCTAACAATCAAAAGCTATTACAACTACGCCGTCAAATTGGGTATATTTTCCAAAAACATAATTTAGTACCTTTTCTAACTGCTAGTCAAAATGTACAAATGACTATGGAATTAGCTCGAAATATGTCTCGGAAAGAAATGTGTAACCGAGCAGAAGCAATCTTGGAAATAGTAGGTTTGAATCACCGTATTCATTATTATCCTGAGCAACTTTCAGAAGGACAAAAACAACGTGTGGCGTTTGCACGAGCGCTAGTTACTCAACCTAAATTAATTCTTGCTGACGAACCAACAGCATCGCTAGATAAAAACAGTACTCATACAGTCGTTGAAATTTTAAAAGAATGCGCCAGATATCAAGGTTGTTCCATTCTTTTAATTACTCATGATAATCGCATCCTTGATATGGCTGACCGCATCATTTACATGGAAGATGGTCAGTTAAGAAATGATGTAAGTGCTGCTTAATAAGTAGAAGTTGTACTGACACCAAAGTTACCTTATTTCCCTCAATCTAAACTAACATTCACTTTGATTATAGGAGATATCTCATGATAACTACAGCAAGAATTTCTATCACAAGAATTTGTAATCCTAGCAAGCAAGAATTCTTAAATCTGTGGAAGCAAGGTCAAGCATTTATTATTAATGGTGTAGCTAACCAATGGGACGCTTATAAAAATTGGTCAAATAGCTATATAACAAATGTTTGTGGAGATAATCTTGTTACTGTTGAAACTTATAATCCAACATTCTTTCAAAATTACAACTTTGCTTCTGGTGATTATTATAATCATCCCAAGCAAATGAAGTTTAAAGACTATATTGATATAGTTAACGGTAATCAAAACGATGATAATATCTCGTACTATATGGCTCAGGTAGATTTCCATAAGTACTTTCCTGAACTCATTAAAGATATAGTTTATCCCGAATATTTTGCGAAGAATCTAAAAATAATGTATTTCTTTTTTGGTTTTTCTAACAAAAAATTTACTTCAACTACTTACTTGCACTTTGATGATATACATAACATTTTTGTGCAGATTCGGGGACGCAAAAGGTTTATTTTATTTCCACCATCCAATTATCTATCATTCTATCCACCGATTAAAGAGAATGCTTATTCACCTGCTTGGAGTAAAGTAAATCTTGTTACGCCAGACTTAAAATTATACCCTGAATTTCCTTGGCAAGACAAAATTGAGGTGATTCTAGAAGCCGGATAAATACTTTATATTCCACCTTTGTGGTGGCATCATGTTACAGCGTTAGAGGAAAATATTTCATTAACTTTTTGGTATCCTCCAAGTATCAAAGACCTAATTGTGCAGAAAAGATTTTTACCAACGTTATTGCAAATAGCACCTTATGTCATTCCTTATCAAATCAGACAAAAGTTCAAAAAATTATAAGGTCAAATAAAACTTGATTTATAGAGACTTTAACCGTAAGGTCTCTATTTACATATAACTAAAGTAAAGCTAAATTATCTATGACAATGTAGTTGCTTGGCATGGCCATACTAGCAGTAAATTTTTGATGCATATGTTCTTTAGCGTTCGTTTTATCCTGAAGGAGGAAAGTTTTATTTATTCGCTAACTGTCTGTTTTCTGCATAATTCTTGAGGATGCAACACTATTAAATAAAAAAATAATGTTTGCTCCAAATTAATAAGGTATTAGAAATGATTACAGAACTTGAGTCAGGAACTTTAATAAATAACCGTTATCAGATTCAGAAATTGCTTGGTAAGGGAGGATTTGGACGAACTTACCTAGCATTAGACAATCAGCGATTTGATGAACCTTGTGTTTTGAAAGAGTTTGTACCAACAGCATCAAAAGCAGAAAACCTACGGAAATCCCAGGATTTATTCGAGCGTGAAGCAAAAGTTTTATACCAGATTCAGCATCCTCAAGTCCCCAAATTTTTAGCTTGGTTTACAGATAACCAACGAATCTTTATCGTTCAGGAATATATTAACGGCAAAACTTATTCTGAAATTTTCTCAGAACGCCTGGTGCAGACAGGTCAGCCTTTTTCTGAAATAGAAGTGAGAACATGGCTGACAGATGTATTGCCAGTTTTAGACTATCTCCACGAACGTAAAATAATTCACAGAGATATTTCACTAGAGAATATCATGCTACCTGATAATCAATCTAAACCTGTGTTGATTGATTTTGGGACAGTTAAAGAAAATTACACGCAGATTCTGTCTACTGATTCTCTAAACTTTTATAACTCAATTCGTATTTCAGTAGTTGGAAAGTTTGGTTATTCTCCACCTGAGCAGTTACGTTTAGGATATTCCTATCCTTCTAGTGATATCTATGCACTTGGTGTTTGTACAGTAATTCTTTTAACTGGAAAAATGCCACATGCTCTCTTAGATGAATCACTAAATTGGCAATGGCGTTCTCAAATCAATGTAAGCGATGATTTTGCCAAAATTATCGAAAAAATGTTAGTAGAAGAACCAAATGCCCGCTTTCAGTCAGCTAAAGAAATTCTCCTTGTCTTGAATAATCTAGATAGTAGTTCATCTGTTTTACCTCGTTTTGAATTCAAAATCACATCTCCAACAAAGGCTATTAAAATTCGTAGAGAAAAAAAAGAAACTAATAAGGCATTAGAAGAATTATTAATTTTACAAAATTTAGAACGAAACCTGAGACAATCTAATAATATAAATGAAAATATTGGTCTAGAAAAACCTATTTATCTCAACTTAGATTTATCAGAGTATATAAAACAAAAATCGAGTGTAAATTCTGAGTCTTCTACTCATGCCTTGATTAAAAGTTCGACGATATTCACAAAAATTAATAATTTTCTAATGAAAATAACTACTAAAGAAGTAGCAGAAAATAATGACTGTAATAACAAAATTTATATTCAACTTAACATACATAAATTTCTGGAGAATTATTCGGTAACTAGTAATTTACAGCTTTTTGAACTTATCAAGAAAGAATATACTAACTTTGTTGGGCCAATTGCACAGCTAATTATTAATAACGTACTAGTAAGTTTTTCAGATTGTTCTACCAAACAAATTATTGAAATGTTAGCAGCAGAAATTCCTGAAAAATTAATGGCAGAACAGTTTCAAAAGCACATGTATAAGATAATTGAATCAAAATTGTATATTTTACAAACTACTGAATAAGTAGCTGTCATCAACTGTATGTCATAATAACTTTTGTAGGCGATCGCAGCTTTCAAAGGCGCTTTAAATCTACTCTTTTCCTTCAAAGACGCTATATGAAAGGAGATGGCGGAGGCGTTCGAGAAATTATTTAGGGCTTTATATATTTCTTAATGTTTGCTATTTACGATTATCTTTTCTAAAAATTACTTTTCAATTGCATAATTTTATAGATTAGATCCGTAATATATATTATAAGTAACTCTCCTAAATTTTTGAATGAATTTACTCATCTTAGTTATACATTAAAGTAGAAAAATGAACTTCTTAGTATTGGTAAACGAGCAGCAAAAAGAAGTACAAAATTTTGTTGATGAAAGTAACCTCAACCTAAATAAACATTTTGTCAGAAACATAATTAGTATTCGAGGTGCTAATTATTCCACTCAAGCTGTTGAAAAAACCGTAAATCAAAGCCATTCTTCCTTAAGAAAAAATGCAGGAGTGGCATTTCCCGTCGAAGTTAATTATCAAGAACGGTTAGTAGTTATTCAGGAAGTAAAGAGAACCTATTCACGTATTATTAACGTGGATGAAGTAATTCAAGCTATCCGTTCTGCTGTGTTGGAAGAACATGGATTGCAAATATATGCTGTAGTACTTCTAAAGGCAATTAGTCTCCCAAAAGACTCTGATGGAAAGATTGACCGTCAAACTTGCCAGAAAATTTTTCTGAATGCAAGTTTGGATGCAATACATACTTGGACAGTAAACCCTCAACAAGATTTGCAGCAACTACAGGCAGATGTAGATGCTTTGTTAGAAAACATACAAATGTCTATTCAACAGACACAGTTCAAAGTCTCTTAACTTCACTATTAATTACAAACTCCGTCCATTACTGGATTTATTATAAGGAAAAAGCAAATGATTACTAGCCTCAACAATTTTGCCAATAAAAATAATGTTAACTTTTCTACTTTAATAGACCTTTTAACCTATAGAGCGCATAATCAACCTGAGCAAACAGCTTATACTTTTCTTGTTGATGGAGAAACAGAAAGCGTTAACTTAACTTATCAAGAATTAGATCGAAAAGCACGCGCGATCGCTACTCAACTTCTGCAACAGGGAGTACCAGGTTCGCGGGCTTTGTTACTGTATCCACCTGGACTAGAATTTATCGCCGCCTTTTTTGGTTGTTTATATGCTGGTTTTGTCGCAGTTCCAGCTTATCCACCCCGACGCAATCAAAAAATGTCTAGGCTACAGGCGATTGTATCTGATGCTGAAGCGGTAGTAGCATTGACTACAGAATCTATATTGACAAGCATCTCGCCTCAATTAGCTGAAAATATTACATTGGCTGTGATACCCTGGATCGCAACTGATAGTATTAACATCAGTATAGTTGGAATTTGGCAGCATCCAAATGTCAATAGTGATACTTTGGCTTTTCTGCAATACACTTCGGGTTCTACTGGCACACCGAAAGGAGTAATGATTACCCACGGTAATTTATTGCATAATTCCCAACTAATCTATAACTTTTATCAACACACACCCCAAAGCCAAGGTGTAATTTGGCTGCCACCATACCACGATATGGGATTAATTGGCGGGGTTTTGCAACCGATATATGGTGGTTTTCCAGTAACACTGATGGCACCGGTTGCTATTCTGCAAAAGCCTTTCCGTTGGTTGCAGGCGATTTCTAATTACAAAGCAACTACGAGTGGAGGCCCAGATTTTGCTTATGACCTCGCCTGTCGCCAAATTACCCCCGAACAACTAGCAAGTCTTGATTTGAGTAGTTGGAAAGTTGCGTTTACAGGTGCTGAACCGATACGCGCCCAAACACTAGAACGTTTTGCCGAAACTTTTGCTCCTTGCGGTTTCCGGCACTCAGCTTTCTATCCTTGTTATGGGATGGCGGAAACGACTTTAATTGTATCTGGCGGTTTAACATCTGAAGTTCCAATTGTTCGTCATATTCAAACCACAGCTTTGTCACAAAACCAAGTCATAGATACTACTGCTGAAGCTGGCGGCAAAGCGATTGTTGGTTGCGGTAAAAGTAGCCCAGACCAAAAAGTATTGGTTGTAAATCCCGAATCATTTATGCCTTGTGCAGATGGACAGGTGGGAGAAGTTTGGGTATCAGGGCCTAGCGTTGCTCAAGGTTACTGGAATAATCCCGAACAAACAAAAAATACTTTTCATGCGTACCTTGCAGACAATACAACTGGCCCTTTTTTGCGAACTGGAGATTTAGGCTGTTTACAGGATGGTGAGTTGTTTATCACTGGTCGTCTCAAAGATTTAATTATTATCATGGGTCGCAACCATTATCCCCAAGATATTGAATTCACAATTGAAAATTGTCATCCAGCATTACGTCCTGCTAGTGGTGCAGCCTTTGCAGTTGAAATCAATAACTCAGAAAAGTTGGTCATAGTCCAAGAAGTCGAACGCTCTCATCTCCGCAAACTCAACGCTGATGAAGTCATAACAGAAATTCGTAAAGCCGTAGCCGAACACCATGACTTGCCAACTCATGCCATTGTCTTAATTAAAACCAACAGTTTACCCAAAACTTCTTCTGGCAAAGTGCGACGCAGTACCTGCCGAGCTGAGTTAGAAGCTGGTACTCTTGATATGGTTGCCCAGTGGAGTGCTGATGCTCCCAACAAGACCCAAGAATCAATTGCACTACAAGTAGAACAAACAGTAAACACCGAAGCGATCGCAGCTTGGTTAGTCGCAAAAGTTACTGAACAATTGCAATCTCCCCAGGAAATTAATATTGACGAACCGCTTGCACAATATGGTCTGGGTTCCTTGGCAGCCGTGAGAATTTCTGGAGAATTACAAGAATGGTTAGGACGGGAACTTTCACCGACGCTGTTATATGATTACCCTTCTATCGCTGTTCTGGCACAATATTTAGGTGATGGAGTGCCACAACCGAAGATAATAGCGCAACCGCAAACAGAAAATAATGCGATCGCGATCGTTGGTATTGGTTGCCGTTACCCTGGTGCTAATAACCCAGAAGCCTTTTGGCAATTACTCCGTAATGGTGTTGATGCCATTACTGAAGTACCTAAACAGCGATGGAATGTCAATACTTTCTATGACCCCAACCGCGCTACACCAGGCAAAATGAATACTCGTTGGGGTGGCTTTTTAGAGCAAGTAGACCAATTTGACACGCAATTTTTTGGCATCTCCCCACGTGAAGCAGAATCTCTCGACCCGCAACAGAGATTATTACTAGAAGTTAGCTGGGAAGCGCTAGAAAATGCAGCTTATCCACCAGATAAATTAGCAGGAACCAATACAGGTGTCTTTGTCGGGATTAGTAATTTTGATTACTCTCAGTTGCAATCCAAACAAATTACTGGATTAGATGCTTACACGGGTACAGGTAACGCTTTTAGCATCGCCGCTAACCGTATTTCCTATTTGTTAGATTTGCGCGGGCCGAGTTTGGCAGTAGATACAGCTTGTTCTTCATCCTTAGTTGCAGTTCACCAAGCTTGTCAAAGTCTGCGTCAGAGAGAATGCGAACTGGCCTTAGCTGCTGGTGTAAACTTAATTCTCACCCCACAATTGACGATTACATTTTCCCAAGCCGGGATGATGGCTAGTGATGGTCGTTGTAAAACTTTTGATGCCGATGCTGATGGTTATGTCCGGGGAGAAGGTTGTGGTGTAGTAGTTCTCAAGCGTCTTAGCGATGCTCGTCGGGATGGTGATAATATCCTGGCAGTGATTAAAGGTTCGGCAATTAATCAAGACGGACGCAGCAACGGACTGACAGCACCCAACGGCCCAGCTCAACAAGCAGTGATTCGGCAAGCGATGCAAAATGCAGGTGTGTCACCTGATGAAATCGGCTACATTGAAGCCCACGGTACTGGAACCTTTTTAGGCGATCCTATCGAAATCAATTCTTTAAAAGCTGTACTCACGCCAGGGCGATCGCCGGAAAATCCCTGTGTGATTGGTTCGGTCAAAACCAACATTGGACATTTAGAAGCAGCAGCGGGAATCGCTGGTTTAATTAAAACTGTACTATCGTTAGATCGCGAGGAAATTCCACCCCATCTGCACCTCAAACAAGTTAACCCCCACATTTCTTTGGCTGGAACGTTATCCATCCCCACTGCATGTGTACCTTGGCATCGAGGACATAAACGGCGCTTGGCTGGTATCTCTTCCTTTGGTTTTGGTGGTACTAATGCCCATGTAATTTTAGAAGAAGCACCTCTTCAAAAACAAACAGGCCGCGATGAACGGCAGATGCATCTTTTCACACTCTCTGCTAAAAGTGAAAATGCTTTGCACGATTTAGCACGAGATTATGAAAATTATCTTAGTAATAACCCTGATGCATCATTAGCAGATATTTGTTTTACGGCTAATACCGGACGTTCCCATTTCGAGCATCGCCTAGTTGCGATCGCTCAATCTAACATCCAATTACAAACGGGACTTGGTGCTTACACGGTTGGTAAAAAAACATCCCAGTTAGAAAGCGGTAAAATTAGCGGCAAAAAGCATCCCAAAATCGCCTTTTTGTTCACAGGTCAGGGTTCCCAATATCTAAATATGGGTCGCCAACTTTACGAAACTCAACCGACCTTCCGTGCTTGCATCGACCAATGCGATGAAATTTTGCGGTTACATTTAGATAAACCTCTGGCGTCGGTTTTGTATTCTGATGAAAGTAGCTGCATCGATGAAACTGCCTATACCCAACCAGCTATATTTGCTGTAGAGTACGCTTTGGCGCAATTATGGAAGTCTTGGGGTGTGGAACCAACAGCGGTAATTGGTCACAGTTTCGGTGAATATGTGGCTGCTTGCATTGCTGGAGTATTTAGTTTGGAAGTAGGACTGAAGCTAATTACTGAACGATCGCGCTTGATGCAAGAAATCAAGTCAATGGGTGCGATGGCTGTGGTGTTTGCCAATGAAGCGCAAGTGCAAGCTGTAATTGAATCTTACAGATCGGAACTTACGATATCTGCGGTTAATGCTCCTAATAATATTACCATCTCTGGTACGATCGCCAAAGTTGAAGCAGCGATCGCCCAATTCACAGCCCAAGGAATTGAGACTCGACGCTTGAATGTATCTCATGCTTTCCATTCTCCTTTAATGGATGAAATGCTTGATGCTTTTGAACAAGTAACAAGCCAAGTCAAATTTCAAGCACCACTGATTCCTTTAGTTTCCAATGTCACCGGGAATTTTCTACCAGCAGGACAAGTACCTGATGCCAAATACTGGCGATGCCATACGCGCCAAGCTGTAAGATTTATGGCAGGGTTGAATACTTTATTGGCAGAAGGTTACGAATTATTCATAGAAATTGGTGCTAAACCAGTTCTTTCTAGTCTGGGTAAACGTTGTCAGCAAAACGAAGATTCGGTTTGGTTGCCTTCTTTGACTGCAAAGCGAGATAATTGGCAAACATTATTGGAAAGTGTATCAGTATTGTATCTGCGAGGAGTAGATATTGACTGGACGGGATTTGAAAGCGATTATTCGCATCGGGTACTTCCAGTTCCTACTTATGCGTTTCAAAGAAAACGTTACTGGATTCAATCGCAAAATTCGGTTGACAGTACAGAAGTAAATCTCAATAGCAATGGTTCTAAACCTGTTGCTTCAGTTAATGATGATGCTAGAAGAACACCATCTCAAGCATTGGTAGAAAAAATGCTCAAACAACAACTACAGATTATGTCTCAGCAATTAGAAGTTTTGCGTAGTCATAATTTGTCCACAGACAAATTCTTGCTATTCCAGAATGGAATACGGTCAAGATAAGCCCACAACCCTCCACACGGGAGGGTTTCCAACGCCAATGCGGTCTTGGGGTCTTCCCACAGACCGCACTGGCTCATTAATCGCATCTCCTAAAACTAAACCGTATTGATTTATAACCAAATTTAGCGAAAAAAAGAACGGTAAGTTAGTGATTGCATAAATTAATTGACTTACCCCTATGAAAACATAGGCGATATATGGGACTTATTTTATTTTTGCGAAGCTAGGTACACATTTGTTCCTTCTTCCTTTTATATGAGGACTTACGCAAAATCATGAAAAAACGAACCACAGAGGGGGCAGAGGACACGGAGAAATAAGAGTTTCAGAGAACTCTTGCGTAAGTCCTATATATATAGCCCCTGGAAAAACTAATCAGATTAAATTCCAACCAAGCAATTGATGAAAAATCATGAATACATATACTCTTAACACTGATAATTCTTATTTTCAAGTTACCAGTCAACCCAATAAATGCCAAAAATTATTAGCAGAACTACGCACAATTATTGCAAATTTACTCAAATCCGATCCAGAAGATATTGATGTTCATGCTCCTTTTTTAGAAATGGGTGCTGATTCAATAGTGCTAATTGATGCCATTCGTCAAATTGAAAATACTTTTGGAATTAAAATTGCGATTCGTCAGTTATTTGAAGAACTAACAAACCTCAATGCGTTAGCAAACTATATTGATGAGAATATACAACAAGAACCTATCAAATCTCAAATTCAAGAACAACCCGAAATATTGCCCTCTCAAGCGTCAGAAACAACATCTGAAACATTAGTAGAAACCGTTCTTCGGCAGCAGTTTGAATTGATGTCCCAACAGTTGGAAATCTTGCGTAATTCAAGCTTATCAACAAATTTAAATTCTTCCCCTAGCCCACATAAAGAAGCGAAATTTGCCCATAACCCAGTAGAATTACACAAATCAACCGCAAAAAAAGATTTTCCCTCTTCTTTCTGGCGAGTTGAACAATCGTCAGCCAAAATCCTCACCCCACAACAGCAACAATATTTAGATTCTCTGATCGCCCGTTATACCAAACGTACAGCAAAATCCAAACAGCGATCGCAAACCTATCGTCCTGTCCTCGCCGACAGAAGGGCTTCTGTAGGATTTCGTCCCGAAACTAAAGAAATCCTCTATCCTATTGTTGGCGATCGTTCTCAAGGTTCAAAAATTTGGGATATTGATGGCAATGAGTATATAGATATTTCTATGGGTTTTGGCGTACATCTTTTTGGTCATGATGTTCCCTTTATTACAGAAGCTCTAGAAAATCAACTCAAGCAAGGCACGCAAATCGGCCCCCAATCTAAACTTGCTGGTGAGGTAGCAACTTTAATCTGCGAAATGACAGGAATGGAACGAGTCACTTTCTGTAATTCAGGTACAGAAGCGGCGATGACAGCGATGCGTATAGCCCGTGCAGCCACAGGTCGTGCCAAAATTGCTATTTTTAAAGGTGCTTATCACGGTCATTTTGATGGCACCTTAGCCATACCACAAACATCTGAGGATGGAAAATTACCAGCACACCCAATGGTTCCAGGGGTGCTGCAAAATATGGTTGATGATGTTTTGCTTCTGACTTATGGGGCTTCTGAATCGCTTGATATTATCAAAGCCAATGCTCATGAATTAGCAGCAGTTTTAGTTGAGCCTGTACAAAGCCGCAAACCCGATTTACAACCTAAAGAATTTCTGCAACAGTTGCGAGAGGTAACACAACAACTAGATATCACCTTGATTTTTGATGAAGTAATCACAGGTTTCCGTGTTCATCCCCGTGGAGCGCAAGCATGGTCTGGTGTTGATGCAGATATTGTCACCTATGGCAAGTTAATTGGTGGGGGAATGCCAATCGGGGTGATCGCTGGAAAAGCAGCTTATATGGACAAAATTGACGGTGGTATGTGGAACTATGGAGATGAATCTTATCCAGAAGTGGAAACGACATTTTTTGCTGGTACTTTCTCCAAACATCCTTTGACGATGGCAGCAACACGAGCCACACTCCTACACCTCAAAGCTGAAGGAGCTACCCTTCAGGAGCGATTGAATCAACGCACATCACAGTTAGCCGCAACACTCAATACTTACTTTGAACAAGAAAATATTCCTGTTCAGATAGTGCATTTTAGCTCGCTTTTTCGCTTTACTTTATCGGGAAATTCTAGCTATCTATATCAGCCTTTAGAAATGGATTTGCTGTATTACTCTTTAATTGCAAAAGGCGTTTATATTTGGGAAGGACGCACCTGTTTTCTATCTACTGCACATACAGATGAAGATGTAAATTATGTAATTCAATCAGTCCAAGATAGTGTACAAGAATTACGCACAGCAGGTTTTTTTCCCAAAAAGCTAAAATTATCCATAGTCCAAAAGCAGACATATAACACATCAGACAAATTGAGAAGTTCTGTAGCTTTGGAAACCCAAATTAAAAATGAATTAGAAGTAAAACCAGCATTCAAAATTCCCCTGAGTGATGCCCAAAAGCAGCTTTGGTTTTTAGCTCAAATTGGTGACAATGGGTCTTTAGCTTACAACATTTCCCTCAATATTCAATTACAGGGTACACTTCATCTAGCAGCCATGCGTCAAGCAGTGCAGCAAGTGATACAACGTAATGAGGCTCTACGTACAACTATCAGCAGTCAAGGCGATTTTCAAGAAATATTACCATCACTGCAAATAGACGTTCCTGTAATTGACTTTTCAAATTTAGAAGATGGCAACTTTCAACTAGCCGAGTGGTTGCAAAACGAAAGCCGCGAATCTTTTGACCTCACCAAGGGGCCTTTATTCCGCGTTCGGATTCTGAAATTAAAAGACCAATTGCATATATTAGTTGTTAGCGCCCATCACATTATTACTGATGGCTGGTCAATCAGCGTTATCTTGCAAGAAATGATTGCATTGTATTCAGCAACTTGTCAGGGTGATGTTTGCCAGCTAGAACCACCGATGCAATATAGTTCATATCTCGACTGGCATCGTCAATACTGTGAAACAGACGAGATGAAAGCTCATGAATCTTATTGGTTACAGAAGTTTGCCAGCCCAGTTCCAGTTTTAGACCTGCCCACTGACCGTCCTCGCCCACTAATCAAAACTTATCAAGGTGGCAGACAACAGTTACAGCTTGACAGTAGCTTAAGTGGTGCAATCAAACAATTCAGCAAGCAAAACGGTTGTACCCTATTTATGACGCTGCTGTCTGCATATTCTGTCTTACTCTATCGCTTAACCAACCAAGACGACATTACCATTGGTATTGTTGCTGCTGGACGCTCTCTTGAAGGCAGTGAGCGACTAGTTGGTTATTGCAGCCATATGCTACCGATACGCGGTCAAATTGTGGGCGATGCGACATTCGTCGAACATCTCAAAACTTGCAAAAGTTTGTTGTTGGATGCTTATGAGCATCAAGATTATCCTTTTGCTAAATTAATTGACAAACTGGGAGTAAAGGCTAGTAGCAGCATGTCTCCTTTGGTGAACGCCACCTTTAACCTGGAGCGCCCCGTAGACATTCCGCAAATGTATAATTTGTCAAGTAGCTTGTTACCTCAATCTATAAGTTTTGCTGACTACGATCTAGGCTTGAATGTGACTGAGATTGAAAACGAGTTACTGTTGGAATGTGATTATAATGCAGACTTGTTTGATGCTGCCACTATTGACCGTATACTTGGACATTACCAAACGTTATTGATGGCGATTATTGGCAGTTCCCAAACATCGCTCTCGCAATTATCCTTATTAACAGCAACTAAACGTTATCAAATACTGGTTGAGTGGAATAACACTCAAACCGACTATCCCCAAGATAAATGTATTCATCAAATATTTGAACAACAAGCACAATTAACTCCGAATGCTGTAGCAGTAGAATTTGCTGAAGAAAAACTGACATATCGAGAGCTAAATCAGCGTGCTAACCAATTAGCGCATTTCCTACAAAGTTTAGGTGTAAAACCAGAAGTCCTCGTGGGCATTTGCGTTGAACATTCTGTAGAAATGTTAGTAGCGATGCTGGGTGTTCTCAAAGCTGGTGGTGCTTACGTACCCCTAGACCCGGCTTATCCTCAAGAACGCTTGGCTCATATGCTAAGTGATTCTCAAGCCTCAGTGCTACTGACAAGTGCTGAATTAGAGAGTCAACTGCCTCCACACTCTGCAAAACTAGTACTATTGGATACGGATTGGCAAGTGATTTCTCGTCAATCAATCACGAATCCTGTTAGTGTTGTTGAGCCGACAAATTTAGCCTATGTGATTTATACTTCCGGTTCTACTGGCAAATCGAAGGGAGTACTAATTCCGCACCAAGCCTTAGTAAACCATAACTACGCCATAGCTAAAAATTATGAACTCAAAGCGAGCGATCGCGTCCTACAATTTGCAAGCTTTAGCTTTGATGTAGCTGCCGAGGAAATACTTCCTACTTGGTTAAGTGGAGCAACTTTGGTACTACGACCAAAGAAAATGCTTGCAGTGGCAGATTTTGTGCAATTTGTCAAAAAACAAGAATTGACTGTCCTAAACCTGCCAGTAGTATACTGGCAAGAGTGGGTTTCCCAAATGCCCCATATCAGCTGGGCAGAGAATGTACGTTTATTAGTTCTTGGTAGCGAAAGAGTCCCATTAGAGCGGTTTATTACTTGGCAACAGCAAGTAAGTAGCAACGTTAGTTGGCGAAACGCTTACGGTCCTACTGAAGCTACAATTACAGCTACAGTCTATGATTCCCAAGTGAGTTTAGAACATCAAACAGCTTCTTCACTGTTTATTGGTCATCCCATAGCTAATACTCAAATTTATATTCTCGACCATCATTTGCAACCAGTGCCTATCGGTGTTGCAGGTGAATTGCATATTGGTGGTAATGGTTTGGCACGAGGTTATCTTAACCGTCCAGAATTAACAGTCGAAAAGTTTATTTTCAACTCCTTTAGTGATGAACCGACAGCCCGCTTGTACAAAACAGGAGATTTAGCCCGCTACAAAAGCGATGGTACTATTGAATTTATCGGTCGAATTGATAACCAAGTGAAGATTCGCGGTTTCCGTATTGAATTAGGAGAAATCGAAGCAGCGCTGAGTCAACATCCACAAGTCAGAGAGTGTGTAGTTATAGCCAGCGATGACCAACTAGATAATCAGCGATTGCAAGCATACATTGTTTTTCATCAAGAGCAAAATGTAGATAGTAGCAAACTGCATCGCTTCCTCAAGCAAAAATTGCCTGAGTACATGTTACCCTCTACTTTCTTCCAAGTAGAAACCATACCCCTTACCCCTAACGGTAAAATCGATCGTCTTGCTCTAAATAGCTTGGGTGTGTTAATCAACAGTATTGAAGTGAATATGGTTTCACCCCGCAACCCTATCGAGGAGTTACTAGCTTCTATCTGGGCAGAAGTTCTAAACTTAAAACAAGTCGGTATCCACGATAATTTCTTTGAATTGGGAGGCAATTCGCTCTTAGCTATGCAACTTGTAAATCAGGTCAACGAAGCCTTCTTGATAGAGTTACCGTTGCGTAGTTTATTTGAATGCTCGACAATCGCTGAAATAAGCGAATTGGTACAGACTCACAAACTTGAACAAGTAGAAAGTGATGCTCTAGAACAAATTTTAGCTGAAGTTAATGAGTTAATGGATACAGAAATCGAACAAATGCTTGCCAACTTTTAGTAGGCTAAGGAATGAGGATTAAATAAGATCCAATAATTACGGATTTTATTAAATCCTCATTTCTTAGAGCTGATTCGTAAAGAAAATCTAAAGAGAACCAAATCTACCGTGACTAAGGTTATAGGCTAAATCGAGTGTAGTTATTTTCTTGTTGATGAGCCGTCTACCTGCGATTGAAAATCCGCGCCGCCAACTAGAGTGTTGACTCTAAGGGTTTTGAGGTGGTAAATTTTCATGCAATAAGTACGTAGCTTTATAAAAGTTAATGCAAGAGTTTAAAAGCCCAAACAGCCGATTAGCAAGATTGTTTCGCAATGGTCGAGACAATTGGAAAGAGAGACTCATATCTTGCACTTAGAAATAGTAATGTCAATTCCATGACTAAGTGCTAAGGGTCGAAGCCGTTCAATATCTAGTAACAATAAAGACAAGACTAAATGAGGTAAAAAAGTAGATAGTGCAAGGTAAGCAGCTTGACCCCAGTCCAAAGAATCAGGTAAACAGGATGAAAGATACGTCCAATATGCTAATAAATAGGCAGTAATGGACAAGACTAACCAACGATAAATTCCTAAAAGAGTACCTTGTCCAAATCTATTTAAACCAAAGCGATATTTAGCAGTTTTGAACCAACTTTCAATTTTCCAACGACGTTTACCCCACCAGGAAATAGTACTAGCTTTAAGAGGTTGTGTAGAAATAACATATCTTTTAACAAACTTACCATTATCGCATTTGAAGTAATACCAAGAAAGAGTGACAGGAAAATATAATCCAACAAGTCTAACCTGTTGCCCTCGATGATGTAGAAGTTTAACTGGATAACCACTAACCAACTTGCGATTACAACCAATACCAATAACAGCATGATATTTTAGCTTCCGAATATTGTTGATAAAATCTTTAGTCCCAAAAGCAGTATCAGCGAGAATTTTCACCCGAAATCGTTTGGTTAAATCTTTGGGTAAATGACGTACCATTCGCAATGCTATTTGAGACGGACTAGCTGTCCCTTTACCTCTCCAGACACGGAAATTCCAAGGGATACGCCATTGTCCAACTACCAAATATAAGACTACTATATGCAAACCTCGTTTGCCGTTGTAAACGGTTATTAGATTTTTAAATGCTTTAAACTGACCACATTTCTCTAAAGTTGTCAGGTCAACTATTACTTGTAGAAACGCCTTTCTCCCCAATGGACAATGACTGTTAACTTGCTCAATCGCCTGTTGACGAACATGACGAATTAGCTTACGAGTAGGCCATTTATAGGTATTTAAAAATCTACTTAAAGCGCTTTCAGATTTGGATTTGCTGTAGTGTGGCAAAGGTTTTCCATCTGCTGCCAGAAATAGCCCTAGCATCGCTTCCAAGTTGTCTCGTTGATAACGACTAGGCATCAATGCCAGAATCGTATACATTAGGGTATGGGCGTGGGCAGGAATGGTTTCCATCTTTCTTGCTGTTATTTATGTTATCTACGCCCTTTTCTCTCATTTTTTACGAACATATAAAAATATCTTTATGCAGATGACATTATTACCATCTTTGTATATGTCATTTGTATATATACTGCTACTAAATGTAGTTTATTATCTCAGTATATAAAGTAGAAGCTCCATTTTTAGATGTTACTTTTATTTTATTGTTCTTGGTTAATACTGATTGCTTTTATCAGGTGCAAGATATGAGTTTTAGCAATACTTTTGAGACAGGAAATGCCTACCTTGATGGAAAAAAATATAGATGCAACTTTAGATTTAGCGAAATCATTGAAAGACTTTGAAGCTCAGATTACTAAACTTTTAGAATTGACTAATGTTATTGTTTGGGATGGGCAACTATTAAAAGAAAGAGAACAAAAAATTAGAGATTCAGCGCTTATTTTAGCGGGTCAATGTATTGCCTTATTTTTATATAATCTTTCCCAATCTCAATCAGTTCTCGATACAGCAAAAACTCAAACTCAAGGCTGGTGGCATCCCAAAACCCAAAGACATGGTTTTCGGACTCGACAAATATTAACAATTGGGAATGTACTGGTTACTTTAAAATCACCGTATGTAGTAACTATCAACAAAAAAAAGGATAAAAATAAATCTTTTTGTGAAGGATTTTACCCATTTTTAATGTGCTTAGGAATGTCAGAGGGATTAACTCCATTGGTATGGTCTACAGTTGCCCAATATGGTGCAATCACTAGCTCATTTGAAGCCGCCTGCACAACTTTAACGGGTTGGGGAATTAACCTTAGTTTAAAACGAATTGAACGTAAAACACATATAAATTTGGTCAAATTGGGATCAACTTACGTCAATCTAAAATCTTAAATCTCCAATTAGGGAATTTAACTGAAGGTAATATTCTTAAAGGCCAAAGAGTTGTCATCGCCGTAGATGGTGAGTCCAGTCGGCGGTGTCGGTTTCCGTCCCGTCGAACTGGCGAACCCGAAGGGTGGTCGGAGTAGAATCCGAATTAATAAAAAGGGGAGAAAAAATTC
The DNA here is from genome assembly GCF_017115045.1 of Nostoc sp. NMS8. Lineage (GTDB taxonomy): Bacteria > Cyanobacteriota > Cyanobacteriia > Cyanobacteriales > Nostocaceae > Nostoc. The sequence continues at coordinate 33,888 of NZ_JABXKK010000072.1, forward strand.
CAAAACCAAGCGACACAGGTTTATCGGCAAATGGGTTGAGCCAAAGTTATTTACAATTTATGTTGTTGACGAGCAAGGTAAAAAAATAAATAATTCTGAAATTTCTATTACGAATGATGGCACTTATGAAGGATATAAAGCGCTTTTGGAGATTTGAGAAGCGGATTTAGTTGACTTGGGAATTAGTCAAGCAAAACAAGTCTTATTAATCGGGGATGGAGCGGAGTGGATCTGGATACATATTCCCCCAGTTTTGGCAAGATTAGGATGCCCAGTTGAAACTTATCAGCTATTCGATTTTTATCATGTTACAGAAAATATAAAAGTATTTGCAGACGCAGCTTTTAATGAAGAAGCACAGTCTAAAGAATGGTTTATTAAAGTTAGAAAGAGTTTAAAAAAAGGGAAAGCTAAATCCTTAATCAGCCAGATGGATGAGTTGATTGCTGTAGCTACTGGAGAGCGGTGTAAGATTATGGTGGCTAAACGAAATTATATTTTAGATGCTTATCGTAAAGGGCGTTTAAATTATGATAAAGCAATAGGTAAAAAACTCCCTATTGGCAGTGGGGCTTTTTGATTGTTTACAGCAATTTTCAGGTAAATAGACCACAGTGGTTGAACCAACCGAAGGCATCATCTTCGGTAATATAATTTACAGCCTCT
>NZ_JABXKK010000100.1 GCF_017115045.1 Nostoc sp. NMS8
TTTTCCTGTTATTTATCTTTCTTCACCTGTTCTTATTCCACTTTACCTAATTGATGACACGCCCTAGTACTGAAGAGGCTTTATTTTTTAATTGCCGACAATTGCCACATTTTCCAGAAATAGCTAGAAATCCAATTGGTAATAATATGAGCGACAATTGGTACTAATAAGTTGCCCGTGAGCAGGGCGCTATATGCCAATATGATGCCGACAATTGTTGCCCAAATCACATAAGGCCATTGTTGCGAGCCGCTAAAATGCAAGATGCCAAAGCAAAGACTCGATACAATTACGGCTGTAAAATCAGAGCCTAAAGCTGGCAGCATCACACCTCGAAATAATAATTCTTCGCTTAACCCCGGTAGTAACCCCAGCCAAATTAAATCTGGTAAAGCTAAAGGCTTCAGCACCACTTCTAGGTAATAATCTGCACTTTTACGATAGGCGCTCCATAGGCGATAAGTTAAGCCACTTAACGCAGTGATGACGAACCCTAGCCCTATGCCCAAGAGCAACTCTCTTTGGTTCAAGTCCCAAGAAAATAGGGAAAAGTTGCCAAAGTATAACGAGAGTTTGGCGACTATCAACAAAATGATTGCAGTCGCTCCCATCGCCCCAAGTATTTGGATGCGCGTCAGGTATGGAATTTCTGGCTCTTGCTTTTGTTGTTCAACCACGGGTTTTTAAGGGGAGGGGGCAGGGGGAGAATGACCAATGACTAATGACTAATTGACTGCAAAGGTAATAATTTAGGACGGAGAGCAGAAGGGTTGATGCCTGCTTTGTGTGCTACTAATACACCCACTGCTTCTAAATATGAGTTTACCTGTATAGATTTGATCCCCAACGGCTGGGGAGGAACTTTTATCAGAGTTTTATTTTCTTCGACTGTAATTATTTGGCATCGTCTTTGACTTAAACTCAGTAAGGCACTGCTACCACAGGCAGTTGCAGGTACGATCGCAGCATCTACTTCATCTACCCAAATATCTTCTTTCTTTGATGCAATCGCTGTTTTTTCTATTATAAATTGTGGGGCACGACTTAATCCTACAAGGACACAGGGCAAAAAGGTATAGCCCAATTCTTCGGCGGCGGAACGGGGAGATAAATCAGGTTCGGGAGGTGCGCTCAAAAGTGCGGGAGAATGGGCGCAAGGAATTTGAAAGGTTCGCACTAGCAAATGGCTAATTACGGCTTCTGCGCCCGCTAAAGGATCTACCCCTTCACCGTAGCGGTATTTTTGTACTGCCTCCTCATCCATATCATCGGGGAAACGGGCAACAACTGCGATCGCATCTGCCCCTGCTTTTTTGATTAATATTTCAGCTGCCCGTAACAAGCTATCTGGGTTGCCAATTGTTCCCCAACTCGCTCCCGATGCTGTAGTCCGTAATTCTACATTTAATGGTGCATCTGTAATTACATAGTCTGTTAAAGTCAATCCGAGAGTGGCTCTAACTGCATCGGCGGCTTGTATATGTCGTAGCCGTAACTCTGGCTCAAGAGCTTGGTCTAAAAGCAAGCCTACTCTGTTGCTACGGACTGGACGCAAACCCCAGCATCCAGATGCAAATTTGTCAAGTCCGTAACCTTCAACATAGAAAGCGTTAGGGAGATTCCAATATAAACTTGCGCCATTGAGGACATTGGGATGAGTTATGAGGCGATCGCAAACCTGTGCTAGAACTCTAGCAACAGGCAAAGCATCTCCTGCATAACCCCCAATGGCAGCCCCAACGCCAGTTGGTACAATTAAGATAGCTGTGTACATAATTGAGTGCTGAATTAGGAGTTGAGAGTTGGAAGTTGTAAAGTTGAGTATTGGTAATTGGGAGTTAGTTTTTAATGGCTTTTGATTTATAACTCAGCACTCAGCACTGACTACTCACTACTGGGCACTCTTTGTCACCACAGCTTCAACTGTCGCTTTTTGTTCGTCAACGTCCAAAGAAGTAACTGCCCAACGCAAGGGTTCGCCTTGTTTCTTCAACTCTGTTTCAATTGCTTCTAGTAATTCTGTGGGAGTTTCTTGTAAATCAATTTCTGCGGTAATAAAATGAGTCGTCATTTTGGGAAATCCTGTTGATTTGTAGTTACTACAATAGCTGATGTCAACCCCTTCGGGGAATTAAAAATTAAAAATTAAAAATTAAAAATTACAATCCCCATAAATAAATTTAGGGGCTTGAAACAAAGACGTAGTATTTCTTGCGCTGTGCGTCTAGAAATACATTTTTTTGCTTCTCCATAAATAAATTCAGGGGCTTGTATCATGAGTCGTTTTCGGTCAACTGCGATGAAATATTTATGTTATTTATCAGATTTTGTGATGTTAGTGAACAGTTACTCAGTGATGAATAATCATCCGATATACTGATAACTGTTCGTTGATTATTTCCCTTTGCCAAATTGTAACTGATAAACGATGTCTTCCTTTTCTGTCTCAAGTTTCAAATCAGAAAGGGGTTTGGCAACACAAAGCAATACGTAACCTTGCTTTTGTAAATCTGGACTTACGCCCATACCATCAGTTTGATCTACAGTTCCCTCAGATAGTTGACCGGCGCAAGTTGTGCAAACACCAGCATTGCAAGAACTGGGCAACTCCAAACCAGCAGCTTCGGCAACTGATAATATCGTTTCATCTTCGGGAACTTGCAAAGTATGAATTTTGCCTTGATGATTAATTTCTACGGTGTAAGTTTTGGACATATACAAAGGAAGTGCGATCCTACGGACAAATTTATTAGTTTATCTGAATTAATTAAAAATATCCAGATGTTACTAGAAAAATTTAGGTTAAAGAGTGATACTTCTAGCAACTAATTTTGAACATCTTACTATAAAAATTTAGTAGCGGTGATATAGTTACTCTAATCGGTTCTGATGGGGAGCAGCCATCGGACGCAAGGGGAAAGTCCGGTGTAAATCCGGCGCTGTCCCGCAACTGTAAACCAAAATTGGTGAGTCAGAAGGTTAGGTGCTGTTTGGCCCCCTTACTATGTCAATTTTGGGTAGCTTAGTATTGTTGTTTTAAGCTTTGTTACTGGCGCATGGCGGCTTGACGACGCTGGGGGCAAATGCTTTTTCGATGGCGATCGCAGGGCCATTTGTAGCTTACTGGATATATAGTCTAACAATCAAGTTGGGTGGTAAACAAAAAATCGCCATATTTCTAGCAGCTGCGATCGCAGATTTACTCACCTACATTATCACTTCTATCCAACTCGCCCTAACTTTTCCTGCACCTGTTGGTGGCTTTGTTGCTTCATTTATCAAATTCGCCGGAATTTTGCTATAACTCAAGTTCCTTTAGCAAATAGTTAGATAATTCAACAAATTAAGGAAAATGATTTTATAAAGAATTTAAAGATTTAATCATTTCATACAATGAATTATGAGTGTACACAGTCTTATTGTTTGTGATTTTCCACAAAAATTTAGAGTTTGATATTACTTCTACTGAGATTGGTAAGCTATTGTGACTTTGATTAACTTTGAAGCCTGCACGTTTTAAAGCACGAATAGTCCACACAGTTGCAATCCCCTCACCTATCAAATTAATTTCTCCTTTGTGGGATGTATGGAGATGAAATTCCCCAGAAGCAACATCGAACTCTACACCTTCACTCTCGAAAGTATCAGCAAATGCACCACTCAACACCAAATCTTCCGGTGCGCCAACGTGTAAAATTCCATTAGTTGATAATAGCCAAACTTTATCCGCAAGACGCAAAGCTAAATCTAAATCGTGGGTGGAAAGGAGAATCGCCTGATTAGTTTCTCGTGCTAACTGACGCAACAACTGCATAATTTCCACCCGTCGCGGTAAATCTAAAAATGCTGTTGGCTCATCAAGTAACATCACAATAGGCGACTGAGCCAAAGCACGCGCAATCATAATTTTTTGGCGTTCACCATCACTTAATTCACTAACTTGGCGTTGTGCTAAGTGTACTGCTCCTACAGCTTTTATTGCCCAATGTACTATTGCTTCATCTTCAGATGTCAAATTTCCCCACCAATCAGTGTAAGGATATCGTCCCAGAGTTACCAAGGTGTAGGCTGATAGCATTCCGACATCAACTTTCTCGGTGAGTACCAAACTCAGACGTTTGGCTAATTTTTGTGGTGCTAACTTGTAAATATTTTCTCCCAAGAGTCGCACTTCACCTGATATTGGGGATTGCATTCCGGCGAGCGAGCGCAGTAATGTAGATTTACCTGCACCATTGGGGCCGAGTAAACAAACCAGTTCCCCAGCTTGCAGAGATACAGAAATATCCGACGCAACACACCGAACAGTTTTTCGGGATGTCTTATAACCGATAGTCAAATTGTGAGTTGTTAAAATCGAGTTACTCATAAGAAACTTCACCTTAAAAAGACTCTGCGTACCTCTGCGCCTACCTCCGCGTACCTCTGCGTTTCAAAAATATTAAAAAGACTTTTGGGAATTACGCCGCAGAATAACCCAAGTCACAACAGGAGTTCCAATCAAAGCAGTAACAGCATTTAAAGGTAAAACCATCTGACTTACCGCAAGCTGAGAAAACAAATCTGCAATTAATGCTAAGATTGCACCCATCATTGTTACACTAGGAATTAATATCCGATGGTCGGAAGTATTGAACAGACTACGACAAAGATGAGGAATTGCTACACCTAAAAATGCAATAGGGCCGCAAAAAGCGGTAATTGCTCCAGCTAATATAGATGCACTCGTAATAATTGAAAATCTGGTTTTTTGCACCGTTAAACCTAGACTACGTGCATAAGATTCACCCAGTAAAAGTGCATTCAGAGATTTTGATTGCAACACTGCTCCCAATAAACTCAAAAATATCACTGGAATTAAAACAACTAACTGTTTCCAAGTCACCCCAGCAAAACTACCAAAAGTCCACATGATATAACTTTGAATGCGTTCTTTTGAGCTAAACTGCAACAAAATACTTACTATTGCACTAGTAGCATAACCAAACAATAAACCTAAAATTAATAGTGTCATCGTATCTTGTACTCGGCGAGAAACAACTAACATCATCCCTAAAACTGATGCTGCGCCGAGACTTGCTGCTATGACTAAACTAAAATCGCCGAAGTATCCCAAATCTGCTAATAATGTTGGTGTCGTAGCACTTGCTGTCAGCACAACTAACGCTACACCTAAACTTGCACCAGAGCTAATTCCCAATACAAAAGGCCCCGCTAAAGGATTTTTAAATAGGGTTTGCATTTGTAAGCCACTCACACCTAATGCTGCACCTGCTAAAGTTGCAGTTAAAGCTTTAGGTAGGCGAAATTTGAGAATAATATGAGTCCATGTTACTTTCTCTGGTTCTTGTCCGAGCAAAACTTTGACTACTTCATTAACAGGGATATCAACTGAACCTAAAGCTAAGTCTAATAAAAAAGCCAAGATTAAACTTATAAGTATAATTAAAAAAATAATGCTTTTGAAAACTGGATTTTTTTGGTTTAATCTGGGATTTTTAAATTTATATTTTTCGCTTAACATTATTAATTAAGTTTGTGGTAATAAAATAGGTTATAGTTAGGTAATATCTCTGGATGTAGTATTTTAATCAAGTCAGATAAAACTATATCTGGATTGCTAATTCCGCCTTCCCAGTAATCATTACCTCCGTTTTCATTGACACGGGCATTATTATTGTAAAGATTGCCTGTTTTCACAGCCTTAAAATCAGCATAGCGATTATCTTCTGCGACTAAATCCTTTAATTTCTTCCAAGATTGGCTAAAATTCAACCAGTAGTCAGCATTGGCTGCACGTTCCAAAACAACTTCAAAAGATAAAGGTAAACTACCAGAGGATTTATCATCACTCCAGAGATAATTTGCTCCTGCATCAGCTAGATATTTGGCTAAGTAACTTTTACCCCCAGGCATATACCAAGTACCTTTAAAATTGAATCCAACAAATATAGTTGGACGATTTTTTACAGCTTTAGCTTTTTCAGCTACTCGTTCATATTTATTGGCAATTTCACTAAATATTTTTTCTGCTTGCTCGTCTTTATTAAAAAACAGAGCAGTAAATTTTAACCATTCGCTTCTTCCCAGTGGCGTGTCTTCCATATATTCAGAATTTATCCCCACTTTCAAACCTGCCTCTGTGAGTTTGGCATAACTATCATTTTGGGAATTTCCAGTACCAAAAGTTGTTACCAAGTCAGGATTTAATTCTAGTACTTTCTCTATATCCACATTTGAATTATCACCTACTTGTGCTATCTTTCCGGCTTTGATTCTCTCGACTACATCAGGTGTATTTACTTGTTTACTATTACTAATACCAATTAGTTTATCAACTACACCTAATTTGGCTAGGTGGGGTAAATGAGTAGTAGATAGAGAAACTATGGAATTAATGGGAACTGTAATTAACTGTGCTTGATTAAATTCTTTTGGTGTGGGAGTTCCACATTGGACTAAAACATATTGAAACTTTGTATTGGCATTTTGCCAAGGATTTTTTATAGTGACGATTTTGTAGTGTTTATGATACTTTACTGCGAAGCCTGTTGCATGAGTAATCTTGATTTTATTAGGGAAATAATCAGTATTGGGGTCATATTTTTGAATACAGCTATTATTATTGGTATTTGCAGATGTGTTAATTGGTGTACTATGGCAAGCAATAATTAAAGTAGCAATTAAGAAGAATTGGCATAAAAAAAGAATTGATTTTGAGCGAGAATATTTTATCAATTTCATGGACTTTTAGAGAAACGTGGTTTTATCTCATGCAAAGAAGAATGATAAGAAAACAGCTTTATATTTTTGCGTGAAATTTTAAAAATGATAAATTACACAGACTCTGGTGGATAGCAATATTCAATAATTTTGTTACCTTTTAGCAAATGTTCATTGACAATAGTTTCCGCTACACTTGAGTTAACGCGAGTGTACCAAGTCCTATCATCAGAATAAAATACTACTGGGCCTTGTTGGCAAACTTCCAAACAGCCAGATGTTCTTACTTCCACATCTACACCTGCATTTTCAACTGCTGATTTTAAAGCATCAAATGTAGGTTGCCATTTGCGTGAAGGAAGACAGCGAGTAGAAGTACAAACTGAGATATAAGAATGTTTTAGGGGGTTTTTGGTAAATGGTATAGGTTGGTTTCCTAATACATAAATATCTCGTAGTTCCTCATAAAAAGCTAACTTTGATAAATTCGGCTTACCTTCTGGTAATAAATTCTCACCTTCTACATACGGATTTGGCAAGAAAATAGTCATGAGGTTTTCATCTGCACCATTCCAAAAATCTATTCCCCAACTTCTAGGGATACCTTCTGCATTAAACCGTCGATAAAATGCAGCACGATTTACTTGACGTTGTTGCCTTAATTCCAAAGGAGTCTTACAATGGGGGCCACCTAAATTAGCCTCAATACATAAATGCAAATGCCAGCCTTCTGTGACTACTGTGAGATATCCATCATAGAGGATACAAATTTTGGGTGGAGCATTAAATTCTAATTCTAATACACCTCCTTGGACAATATGCCCTACCCCTACCTGCTGCCAATTTTGCTGAAATAAAGTGTAAAGTAGCGACGACAAAACATCGGTACTAGAATCAAAATATTCATATTCAATAGACCCCTCAGTAGATAAAGGCTCAATCACAACCTTATTTACTGGAGTTACCCAACAATTAAATTCAGTCATTCAAAACTCCTCTGTGCGTGAAAAAACTCTTGACTTCAAAACGTAGAACTCAACCCAACTTGAAAAACCCTCCCTCCATCAGGATAACCAGGAAATAATTGGTATCTCTGGTTAAAAATATTATCCAGACTGCCTGTTAATATTAAGTTATCACTGAGAGAAACCCGCATTTTGAAATCAAAAGTAGTATAACCAGACAAAAATTCTGTATTAGTATTGTTTGTGGGATATGCACCCAAAGAATGCATCAGTATTCCAGCATATAAACCTTGACGAGTTTCATAAGAAAGTCCTGCATTCAAACTATCTGCACCAGCAAACCGTAGTTCTTTATCAACTTCGGCAGAATTTGTACTTTTCAAAATCCGTGGATCATTTGCTGTATAACTAACAAAAGTGTAGATATTCTTCGCTAGCTGCAAATTTAAAACTGCTTCGATTCCCGTAGTACGAACCTTACCAATATTTTCGTAAGTAGCTACCGGAACAGCAAAGTTATAGGCGATTAAATCTGATATTGTATTGTTGAAATATGTGAAGCGCAATAAACCAAAATTGCCTAACTTCTGGTCAATTCCGATATCATAACTATCGCCTTTCTCTGGACGGAGATTAGGATTACCAACGTAACTACCACCATTCGCATATAAGCTGAAAAGATTCGGCGCACGGAAATTCTTGATATAGTTAGCTCTCAGGGTGGTAGAGTCTGTAAGTGCAAATTTTGCTCCTACACTTGGTGATGTAAAAGAGCCATTTGTCAAGCTGCTAAAATCTTGACGTAAACCTAAGTTAGCAGTGAAACCAGGGGTAAAGTTAATTTCATATCTAGCAAATAGCGCCCCTTGACTAATACTATCGTCGTAAGTGACTGTTTTTGTATTAGCAGAAAAGTCGAATGTACTATTAGTAGCTGATACATTGCGATAATCAAAGCCATAAACTAAGGTTTGATTATGAGCAAATTTCCAACTGTGTTGTGTTTGCAATCCATAAGAAGTCTGCCCATTATCATATCGTGCTTGGGATGAATTGCGACTATCATAACGAGTGTTAAGGAAATCTGCGTAAACTCTTGCTGTTAGTAGTGAATCATCCCCACCTCCTAATTTTGAGTTCCAGGTTAAATCGGTGAGAACTTGGTCTGTGTATTTGCGATCGCTATTCGTCAATGAGTTAAAATAACCTTGACCAAATAATGGTTCAGGAATGGGGACTCCTCCTGGTACTCCTTGGTCTTTACCTAAATATAGGGTTGAAAGGGTTACGGTGTTGCGTTTCCCTAAATCCGCCGACAACTTGACATTAAAGTTATTGTAGAGAGTATCATTATTTTCCCTGGTTCCCTTGAAATTCGCTTCTGGGATAGAAAAAGGATAGTTATTTTGGGCTTCGGTACGGTTGTAACCTACAACCCAACCAATATCCCCTATTTTACCGCTACTGTTGATAGTCTGTTGATTTAGTCCATACGCGCCAACGGTGACTCCCGCTTGTGTCGTCACTTTTTCTGTGGGACGACGAGTGATAATGTTAATCACTCCCCCAATTGCATCGGAACCATAAAGCGTAGAACCACCACCTGGTAATACTTCGACTCTTTCAACGATATTGGTAGTAAATTCTGAAAGGTCAAAACCACCAGAACCCAAATCGTTAATTGGTCTACCATCAAGTAAAATCAAGACTTGTGCAGAGTTAGAACCCCGGATAAATTGACCGCTTAAGGCGTTTACTTCTGTGCCAACTGTACCATCAGGTAAGATACCTGGAAGGAATTTTAGCGCTTCTCTGACAGTTCTAGCACCCTGCGCTTCCATCTCTTCACCCGTAATCACATAAACCGGACGGGTGGAATCTTTTACTGTTCCTTCTCGGCGAAAGGGTGAGTAAACAGGTTCATTGAGTAGCTTGTCGATGACTGTTAGTTCAATATCAGGTTCTTCTGTGGACGCTGGGGTATTTTCAGGTGTCGTTTGTGCAACTGGTTGTAAGTATGAAGCAGAACTTTCATACTTGGGAAACTCAGATATCTGTTGAACTTGATTAGCAATGGCTACATTTCTTCCACATACCATTGTATAAATTGTGGTAAAAACGAAGATTTTTGAGAAAAATTCACAATAAGTAACTATACGGGAAGTGGACATGAAACTCCTCGTTTTCAGTAAATGCAAGTATTTATTTGTGCTATGAGTTTTTCAGATTTAGGTTTCAACTAGCTTGCTACAATGCATTGCCATACCTAAATCATGGTGGATACATATTTGGATAGCAAAAAAGACTTTGTGGTATTCCTTATGGATACCCAAATTTCTATAGAACAACCCAAAATTGACTGTTGTTACTAACAGCGAAGCGAATTAGTAAAACTTGCACAGGGTACTGTCTTAAAATAGTATCTGTACCCATGAAATTCTGTAATCAAATGTATCATCTGTGCCTCGCAGATAAATGTTTTGTGTCTAGAGTGAGTCGGCGGGCATTCTGACTAAGAGACACGTTCTATTCGTCTCATTACAGCTGCGGGACAGCGCCGGATTTACACCGAACTTTCCCCCTTGCGCCTGATGGCTGCTCACCATCAGAACCGACAGTTATGTGTCACACTACCATAGTTATTGTGTATATGTAAATTCAGTCGATAACAATTTTGATTCTCCATATTACTTACTGGATATGGAATTATACTTGTGTTACAGATAACACGCATAAAGTAAATCCCCTAACTGTTAGTAAAGGGGACTTTGGGGACATTGTAGATTTAATTTCGTCAGGTGTCTTACGTTCCTGACGTATTTTTGGAGAGGCAGTGCGTTGCGAGGGTTCCTTCCGTTGTAGCGACTGCCGTTTTTAAATGTAGCTTTTAGAGAAGATGATTATCGATTAACTTATTTTTTTCAGACATTAAGCTAATTAGAATCTTGATTAAACCTCCAATTATCCAGAAATTAATGAATATGCCTATTTCAACTCAATCAATAAAATTTACCAAATGTTCAATCTCTTCCGATTAAGCAATCATCTTTAACCCAGATTATCTAGAACCAATATAAATAAGTCTGTCTATTTTATAATGAGAATTTTACAAATGTCAAAAGACAGACTGTCATTCTTTTCTATGACATTTAGTCAAACTAAAAAATCTAGGAAAAAGTTAAAAAATATCCAGATAAATCTTTATTAAATACATTATTTGAAGAATATATTTGTTAACTTTAGCTAAGTGCAGGATATTTGCATCAATGGAGGAGAGGGGAAGGGAGGGCATTCGTGAAAATTTAAGATAAAGTGCCTTTTGTAAACTAGTCAAAATACTTAAAATAACCTTAGTAAGAATTTTGATAGATCCTTTGCTGGTTCTAAAATGAAATTGGACTTCATCGCTGACACGCCCTAGCTTATGCAAGACTTTAGACAAGAATTTGACTACTCCTAAATCTTGATTCTCTTTTGCACCAAAGTGCCTCCTCCCCCACCTCTGCTACGATTATCATTTTTATTTAAAAACTTTTGAGTATTTTAGCTGATTGACAAAATGTACTTTTTCTTAAACTCTCACAGATGGCTATGACCCAAAGATGCTGTGCAAGTCAAGATTTAAACGAATTCAGAGGTTAGTTCATGGATTTTCTATCGGATACCGTTGCCCTGTCGCGGATGCAGTTTGCACTGACGGCGATCTTTCACATGCTATGGCCTGTTCTCACCACTGGGATGGGGATTTATCTAGTCATCGTTGAAGGAATGTGGCTCAAAACACGCAATCCCGATTACTACCACCATGCTCGTTTCTGGGCAAAGCTATATGTGTTGAATTTCGGCATTGGTGTAGCATCCGGCTTACCGATGGAGTTTCAATTTGGCACGAACTGGGCGCCATTTTCTGAAGCGGTAGGCGACTTTTTTGGCAGCATTTTAGGCTTTGAGGCTTCGATGGCATTCATGCTAGAAGCCGGATTTTTGGGGATTATGCTGTTTGGCTGGGAACGAGTAAACTCAGTCATTCACTATTTCGCGACAATTATGGTTGCCTTTGGTGCAAACCTATCTACCTTCTGGATTTTAGCGGCAAATTCTTGGTTACAGACCCCAGCAGGTGGGGAAATAGTGAACGGAAAGTTTGTTGTCGATGATTACTTTCAGGCAATCTTAAATCCCTTCATGCTCAACAGCGTCTCGCACATGTTTTTGGCGACGCTGGAAACTTCTCTGTTTGTAATTGGAGGAATTAGCGCCTGGTATATTCTCAATAACCGTCATGAGGCTTTCTTTGGGCGATCGCTCAAAATTGTCTTGGCAATTGCGATCGCAGTCACCCCATTACAAATCTATGTCGGACACCTCAGCGCCGAGCAGGTAGCTGATTATCAGCCTACCAAACTTGCGGCGATGGAAGCCAAGTGGGAAACCTCTCCAGCAGGTCTTCCTGCGCCCTGGAGTGTGGTGGCATTACCCAATAATCAGACGGAACAAAATGACTGGGAAATCTCAATTCCCAACGGCTTAGGCTACATTTTAGAATTCAAACAGAACCTCTCTAAACCCGTTCTTGGATTGAAACATTGGCAGCCTGAAGATCGCCCCCGGATGGTGGGTTTGATTTATTATGCCTTCCGTATTATGAGCGGTATTGGCTTCTTCATGGCTGGATTGATAGGACTTAGTGTGATTCAGTGGTTACGGGGCAAACTCTCACCAGAAGCGATCGCCGAGCAAAAATGGCTACTGCGAATCTGGGTTTTGGCGGCTCCATTGGGCTATATCGCCGTCGAATCAGGCTGGATTGTGCGTTGTGTTGGGCGGCAACCTTGGGTAGTCTACGGGCAAATTCGCACAGCAGACGGAGTTTCTCACCTACCTGCTAGTGAGGTCTTAACATCTCTGCTAATTTTTGCTGGAATTTATACAGCCCTGTTTATTTGTGCTTTATTCTTTGGTAGTCGGATCATTCGTCAAGGCCCGAACCTAGAGCTTCCGATTCCAGGCATTGACATGCAAGCTGCCGCAGAAACTACTCCGGCTGAATTTGTTCCAGATCAACGTCCTATCGAAGCAGAGCAATGAAACCAATTCGCAATGGGCTAACGCCCCGCTCCGCTAACGCAATTCGCAATGAAGATTGCTGTTAGCGGATAGCTAGGGTTTAGCCCGTGCTGAGTATGGTAAATCAATAGGTAACTATATGGAGAATCTAGAACACTTTCTAGCACAAGTTTGGTTTGTCATTTTGGCTCTGTTTTTATTTCTCTACGTCATGTTAGACGGGTTTGATCTAGGCGTAGGTATCCTATCGCTAACCAGTTCCAATGACGACCGACGCGACATCTTAATGACGAGTTTGGGTAATATTTGGGATGCTAATGAAACCTGGTTAGTGTTAATGGGGGGTGCGTTGTTTGGAGCATTTCCTCTCGCTTATGGCACCATTCTGAATGCGCTCTACATTCCCATTTTTGGCATGATCTTTGGCTTGATTTTTCGGGCTGTGGCCTTTGAGTTTCGAGAGCATTCTACAAACAAAGTATTTTGGAATGTGGCGTTTGGAGTCGGTAGTTTCATGGCGGCGCTATTTCAAGGGTTTGCCTTGGGCACCATTTTAGAAGGCATTAAGGTGGATGAAGCGGGTCACTTTATCGGCAGTATGTGGGATTGGCTTGATTGGCGATCGCTCTTAGTTGCCTTGACATTGATCCAGGGGTATGTGTTAATTGGCTCCACCTATCTCATCTTGAAAACTGAGGGAGAACTACAAACATCCCATTACCGCACAGCAAAAATCGCTGCCTGGACAACGCTTGTAGGTGCAATCTTAATCACGATTGCGACTCCTGTTGTGTATGAAAATGCCAGGGCAAAGTTATTTCATCAGCCAGAAGTGTATCTATTTTCAATCATTCCAGTGTTAGGTGTGCTGCTGATTGGGTTATTGATTCAAAGCCTGAACCGCAAAGCAGAAACAACTCCCCTAGTTTGGACAGTACTACTTTTTCTACTTACCTTTGTGGGGTTGGGATTAGTTGTTTTTCCCTATATCATCCCCCCAGGCATCACCATTTATCAGGCAGCCGCAGCACCTAGTGCGTTAGTGTTCATGATTATTTTCATTGGATTTCTGATTCCCATTATGTTGTTCTACAACATCTACAATTACATTGTGTTTCGAGGGAAAGTTGCAGATACACATTATGGAGAATAGGTAATACCAATTTGAGAAATAATTATCGTAAATTAAAGGGTTTAAAAACCCTACATCTTACTTCTTAATTCCGCCTTACGGTACTAGAAAATGCAGCTATAGAGACAAAAACCGCCGACTTGGGTTAAAAATCCTTGATTTTCTTTTAGTCCACGGAGGTGGACTATGTTTGTGTAGTAGCGAATTCCATTTGCTCAATACCTTCCAAACTTTCAGTATAAAAAAAGCTGCTAATAACCGATTACCAGTAAGGCTTTTAGTAATAAAAGTAAGCTAAACTCTTATAGCCAAGTATTGCCTAAAAATATTTCATAATTGAAGGGAGAAAATCCCAATGGAGAAGATAAAAATGCTAGAACAATATCGTAAACACCTTGCCGAAAGAGCAGCACTCGGTATTCCCCCCTTACCATTGGATGCGAAGCAAACCTCAGAATTATGTGAATTACTGAAAAATCCGCCCAAGGGTCAAGAGGAGATATTATTGCATTTATTGAGCGATCGCGTTTCTCCTGGTGTCGATCCAGCAGCTTATGTCAAAGCTGGATTTCTCACCGCCATTGCCAAGGAAGAAATCACCAGTCCATTGATTGCGCCCATAGAAGCAGTGCAATTGCTGGGCACAATGATCGGTGGTTATAACGTGCAATCTTTAATCGATTTGCTGCAATTGCCCACTGTATCCCTCTCCGACTCATCCGAAACACCTCTGGTAATGGGTGGACAAGGAAAGGAACCCATTTCCGCCTACGCCGCCAACGCCTTAAGCAAAATCCTGTTGGTGTATGACGCTTACCATGATGTTTTAGAGTTGTCTAAAACCAATCCTTTCGCCAAACGGGTGGTTGACTCTTGGGCGGAAGCTGAATGGTTTACCATGCGCCCCACAGTCCCAGAAGCGATTACTGTCACCGTTTTTAAAGTTCCTGGCGAAACCAATACCGACGATTTATCCCCCGCCCAAAGCGCCACAACTCGCCCAGATATTCCCTTACACGCCTTAGTGATGCTAGAGTCACGGCAACCGGGAAGCTTACAAACCATTGTCGAGTTGAAGAAAAAAGGCCATCCTGTAGCTTACGTGGGGGATGTAGTTGGTACAGGTTCCTCGCGGAAATCTGCCATCAACTCCGTGTTGTGGCATACAGGAAATAATATACCTTTTGTGCCAAACAAACGCGCTGGGGGTTATGTTTTAGGTGGTGCGATCGCGCCAATCTTCTTTAACACAGCAGAAGATGCTGGTGCTTTGCCTATTCAGTGCGATGTCACCAAACTCGAAACCGGCATGGTAATTACCATCCATCCCTACAAAGGTGAAATCACCAACGAATCAGGCGAAGTCATTTCCACCTTTGACCTTAAACCTGATACTATCCTCGATGAAGTCCGCGCAGGTGGACGCATCCCCCTACTTATCGGGCGTACCCTCACCGACAAAACCCGTCTTGCACTTGGTTTAGAACCCAGCAACGTTTTCACCCGTCCCAAGCAAGCCTTTGATACAGGGAAAGGCTACACCCTAGCACAGAAAATGGTAGGTAAAGCTTGCGGATTACCTGGTGTGCGTCCCGGCACATCCTGCGAACCTATTATTACTACCGTTGGTTCTCAGGATACCACAGGCCCCATGACCCGCGACGAATTGACAGAACTAGCTTGTCTTGGTTTCAGTGCAGACTTAGTAATCCAAAGTTTCTGCCATACTGTTGCTTATCCCAAACCAGTAGACATTAAAACTCATCACGAACTCCCCGATTTCTTTGCCTCTCGTGGCGGTGTTGCCCTCCGTCCCGGTGATGGTATCATCCACTCTTGGTTAAATCGGATGCTGCTACCCGACACCGTGGGAACTGGCGGCGACTCTCACACCCGCTTCCCCTTGGGTATTTCCTTCCCCGCCGGTTCTGGGTTGGTAGCCTTTGCAGCCGCCTTGGGTGTCATGCCTTTAGATATGCCAGAGTCAGTTTTGGTAAGATTTAAAGGAGAATTGCAACCAGGTGTTACCTTGCGAGATGTCGTGAATGCTATTCCCTACGTGGCAATTCAAAAAGGTTTGCTGACAGTAGAGAAACAGAATAAGAAAAACATCTTCTCTGGGCGAATTTTAGAAATAGAAGGTTTGCCAGATTTAAAAGTTGAACAAGCCTTTGAACTCACTGATGCAAGTGCTGAACGTTCTTGTGCCGGATGCACAATTAAGCTGAGTGTAGAGACAATTTCTGAATATCTGCGTTCTAACATCGCATTGCTGAAAAATATGATCGCACGAGGCTATAACGATCCGCGTACCATGCTGCGCCGTGTGGCCAAGATGGAAGAATGGTTAGCAAATCCCGTGTTATTAGAAGGCGATGCCGATGCGGAGTATGCCGAAATAATTGAAATTGATTTGAACGAAATCAAAGAACCAATTGTTGCTGCTCCCAATGACCCCGATAATGTTAAGTTATTATCGGAAGTTGCTAACGATCCAGTGCAAGAAGTATTCCTTGGTTCTTGTATGACGAATATTGGTCATTATCGGGCAACAGCCAAAGTTTTGGAAGGTGCAGGTGAAGTGAAAACTCGCCTGTGGATAGCACCACCAACGCGCATGGATGAACACCAATTAAAAGAAGAAGGTGTATACAGCATTTTTGGCGCTGCGGGTGCGCGTACAGAAATGCCAGGATGCAGTTTGTGCATGGGTAATCAGGCGCGAGTTGCTGATGGCACAACAGTATTTTCTACCTCAACCCGCAACTTCAATAATCGCATGGGTAAAGATGCGCGAGTGTATCTTGGTTCAGCAGAATTAGCCGCAGTTTGTGCGCTACTGGGACGACTTCCGACAGTACAGGAATATTTGGATATTGTGGCGAGTAAAATTCATCCTTTTGCCAATGATTTGTATCGGTATTTGAACTTCGATCAAATCGCCGGTTTTGAGGATGAAGGGCGTGTGATTGCCTTGGAAGATATGCCGAGGCTTGAGGATATTTTGGGTATGCCGACTGCCGCAAGGTAGGTAATTATTAGGTGGGCAATGCTCACCTAATAATTTTGATACAGTGTTAAGCATCTAAATCTAAGTTTGAAAAGTGAGATTAAAATGTTCTATGTATTACAGCAGTTTTCATATATTTGAACCATATCTGTCGTAAAGGCACAGCATTGCTGTACCCCTACCACGTAGTCTATTTACCTTAAAATAGTTGTAATACCTAAAAAGCTAGGCAATCAGATTGAAATTGCTACTACTTAGAGTAATATCAGGATTTCCTAAACGAGCAAACTCAAACACTGTTCCTGTACCCAAAGCATTACCATCCTGGTTATAGAATAGGCTGCCACTACTTTGACTAAAGACAATACGCGCACTATTAGCATTGACGAATTGATCGTCACTGACAACTGCAAAGTTAGTTAAAGCCTGTCCTACAGTATTAGTAACAGCATTGAAGGTGGTTTTACTCAGTACAATCTGGTCTTGTCCAGCTTCAAACTCGGTTATGTAATCAACACCTAAGCTTGTGTTAAAAACCCCACTACTTTGGAACAGATATTTATCCCTCCCGGCTCCACCATTAAGAATATCATCGCCCAGTCCTCCCCAGAGTAAATCATCACCAGTTCCACCAGTGAGAATATCATTACCATTACCTCCTTGGAGGGTGTCATTTCCTGCTAACCCTTGCAACTGATCGTTTCCATCACCGCCAATCAGAGTGTTATTTAGTGCATTACCAGTGAGACGCTGATTGCTTGTGCTGGTATTGTTGGCTAACTGTAAGGAATAGTTAGAGTTGACGTTTTTGGAGTCTTGACTAATTTCAACATAATAATTTCCTGCTGCTCCTAATGTTGCAGTAATTTGACCGTTTCGACCAGAACCAGCATAATCAGAGTAAAGTTGTTCTCCACTCTCAATCAATCCATTGTTATTGCGATCGTAATAGATGGCTGCATCGACATAGTTTTGACTCACTCCACTCAAAAGCAAAGTAATATTACTTGTGCTGCTTAGAGAGAATTTATAGTAATCAACTGTGTCTACATTCCCAACAAATTCTTGGATAGTCTGAGTACTAGTCAGAGTGCCAATATTATAAGCAGTGCTGAGTGTGTTCCCAGGATTTGAAGGAATGGAAGGAGGTCTAGATGTGGCTGATAACTGTAGGGAATAGTTAGAGTTAACATTGGTGTTGGCTGTAATTCCAACATAGTAATTCCCGGCTCCTAATGTTGCAGTAATTTGACCATTCCGACCATTACTAGCATAATCAGAGTAAAGTTGTTCTCCACTCTCAATCAATCCATTATTATTACTATCGTAATAGATGAAGGTATTGACATAATATTGACTCACTCCACTCAAAAGCAAAGTGATATCATTTGTGCCTGTCAGGGAGAATTTGTAATAATCAATTGTGTCTACATTTCCAACAAATTCTTGGATAGTCTGAGTACTAGTCAGATTGCCAATATTATAAGCAGTGCTGAGTGTGTTCCCAGGATTTGAAGGAATAGAAGGAGGTGCAGATGTGGCTGCTAACTGTAAGGAATAGTTAGAGTTGACGTTGGTGTTTGCTGCAATTCCAACATAGTAATTCCCGGCTCCTAAGGTTGCAGTAATTTGACCATTCCGACCATTACTAGCATAATCAGAGTAAAGTTGTTCTCCACTCTCAATCAATCCATTATTGTTGCTATCGTAATAGATGAAGGCATTGACATAGTATTGACTCACTCCACTCAAAAGCAAAGTAATATTACTTGTGCTGCTTAGAGAGAATTTATAGTAATCAACTGGGTCTACATTCCCAACAAATTCTTTAATAGTCTGAGTACTAGTCAAAGTGCCAATATTGTATGCAGTACTGAGTGTGTTCCCAGGATTTGAAGGAATAGAAGGAGGTGCAGATGTGGCTGCTAACTGTAAGGAATAGTTAGAGTTGACGTTGGTGTTTGCTGCAATTCCAACATAGTAATTCCCGGCTCCTAAGGTTGCAGTAATTTGACCATTCCGACCATTACTAGCATAATCAGAGTAAAGTTGTTCTCCACTCTCAATCAATCCATTATTGTTGCTATCGTAATAGATGAAGGCATTGACATAGTATTGACTCACTCCACTCAAAAGCAAAGTAATATCATTTGTACCTGTCAGGGAGAATTTGTAGTAATCAACTGGGTCTACATTTCCGACAAATTCTTTGATAGTCTGAGTACTAGTTAGATTGCCAATATTGTATGCAGTGCTAAGTGTGTTCCCAGGATTTGAAGGAATGGAAGGAGGTGTAGATGTGGCTGCTAACTGTAAGAAATAGTTAGAGTTGACGTTTGTAGAATTTTGAGTAATTCCAATATAGTAATTTCCGGCTCCTAATGTTGTAGTAATTTGACCGTTTCGACTGGAGCCAGCATAATCAGAATAAAGTTGTTCTCCACTCTCAATCAACCCATTATTATTGCTATCGTAGTAGATGAAGGCATTGACATAGTTTTGAGTCACTCCCTTCAAAAGCAAAGTAATATTATTTGTACCTGTCAGCGAAAATTTATAGTAATCAAGTGGATTTGCATTGCTGATAGCATCAGTGTAGTTAAAGGATGTGAGAATACCAATGTTTTGAGCCGTCGTTAATGTACTTCCTGGCATATTTTTCCTTTTGTAAAATTTAGACAAGGATTCTTATAGATTTAATATCAGAATCCAATTTTATTTCTGAAAAAGAATAGGACACAACACGGGGTTAAACCTTACTCGTTCAACCCATCAAAACTAGAAAGTTGTTCAGATACTACTACACTGATGGTATAGGATTTTTACTCATTAATAAAATTAATTATACAGAGAATCGAGTTACTGAAGTTAATTCTAGTAATCATTTAATACCTGATGATTTTAGGACTATCTTATTACTCTCATCAAATAATATTCAAAACCTTGTTTCTTCGCGCTTGCTTCCAAAAAAGGATAAGTTTTGAAACCGATTTAATATCAGGATTTTATTTTTATCTCTTCATATATATAAAATAGTCTTATATGATTTGTTAAAGCTAGTGGTTTACCAATAAATGAGATAGGGGATTTGAGCGAAAGCACAATCGCGCAATCGCACAATCATTAAATAAGTCGGTGAATGCCTGAAGATCTGGTGTTTTCAGTACTCGTCGATCTCAGAGAAACTGGTTTTTAGCAATTTTCTTTCACGCCAAAACGATTTTGCATGAAGTCTTGTCGCCTAAAGGGTACATAGTCTACAGCCTATACAAAAATTCCTCTAAATCGCCTGATAAATTGCGAGATTTAGAGGATTTACAATAAGAGATCGAGCAATTTGATCGCTAAATTCTTCCCTTTTAACTACAAGTATTTGCTGAAGCAGAATTCACTGTTGTTAAATCGCCAGTGAAGATAACTGTGTATTGATAAGGTGATGAACCAGAACAATTCATGGAATTTGTATTAGCACGACGGGGAGTCCACCATGACTTTGCTTGCACAGTCAAATTTGCGCCGTTCCATGAGAGAGCATTAACAACTAAAGAGTTAGTTTTGCCATCATCCGCCTTTTTAGCAGATAAGAATGTGGCATAATTAACATCGCCATTGTCTGGATTAATCCGGGCTATAACTGCGACTTTCGGCCCGCCTCCGCTACCATAGTTAGACAGCCAACGCCCAGTAGCAAAGCGGCGAAAATCATTACCTGTTTGAGTGCCGGTGGAAGAGTAAACGCCATATAAAACATTGCTCCCATTCCAATACAATCCATAACCTGTACCATCGTCCCCAGTTGTTTCATAATCATCACGACACCAGGCTTTTATCCCATTATTAAAGCGGATAGTTCTAGGATTTTTGTTATTAGATGAGACTTGCCGATAACCAATGTAAAAGCTTGTTGTTCCACTAACTACTCTGGGGCCATTTTTAGCTTTGATTGTTGCTTCACTATCACCGCAAGTGAATGTCACAGCATTACCAATAGATGAATTTACTGTTTGGGCTAAAACTGGAGGAGCTTTTTGTGTGAGTAATAAATCAGATGCTAATACTATAGACAAAGAGAAACATGCAAAATACTTTTGTAATTTGCGAGAATAATTCATGGTATAAACCTGCCGAGAAAGTGAAACGAGAAACACCGTATCACTATAAACTCTAATTAGTATTTAGACAAGTAAAATTATTGAAATTCTGATTTTCCAGCATTCTCAACATGATAAAAATCAGACTACACTAAAACTTGATAGCTAATATACATAAAAATGCCTGATAACAGCTGTATATAATTATTGCTTATCAAAAAATATCAGCGAATAAAAACAAATGGCGATGGGTTATGCTGGAGCGTAGTCTATTACAGCATTCAAAAAAATAGTTTTAATCAACAATATAGCATTTTTTTGATTTCCCGCATTCCTAGCGAGAAGCTTTCTGTCGTGCTTTATTAGGTAGTTTTAGCCTTATCATCTGATACTTATTCTGTACCATCTTTCGAGAGGCATAGTCTGGTAAATAAAACCTCTTCCTAAAAACTAGGACAGATAAATGTTCAGATTTTAAGCTATTGTTTGGCTTTTTTATAGATAATTTCAGTAGATGATTATCTGTAAATTTATAGACAAATTATTAATTTTTTTCATGTGCTTAATTTCATTAAACTTGATATTATAATTCTTTGGTATAACTTTTTTTGCTGCTATCAAAAATTATAATTGTGAACATTGTTGTTATTTTTTTAAAATTAGAATTTTGCGATAAAAAAAAGCGTACCTTTTGCGGGGTAAGATTATTGGAGTTTAATAAATAATTAATAGGAGCAAAAATGATATGATTGGAATTGCGATCGCAGGCACCGGCTTTGGTCAAAAAGTCCACATCCCTGGATTCCAAGCGCATCCTCGCACTGAAGTAGTTGCTGTTTATCACCGAGATATCAATAAAGCCAAAGCCATAGCAGAATCCCATAATATCCCCTACGCTTCCGACTCATTTGCAGATATTGTGGCATTGCCAGAAGTGCAAGCAGTTAGCATTTCTACACCGCCCTTTTTACACTATGAAATGGCAAAAACTGTATTGCAAGCTGGCAAACATTTATTACTAGAAAAACCGACAACTTTAAATGTAGGTGAAGCTAAAGAAATTTATCAGTTAGCTAAAGCAAAAGGCGTGATTGCGACTGTAGATTTTGAATTCCGCTTTGTACCAGCATGGCAGTTGTTTGCAGAATTATTGTCAGAAGACTATGTGGGTAAGTTACGCCTAATTAAAATTGATTGGTTAGGTTCTTCTCGTGCTGATACTTCACGCCCTTGGAATTGGTACTCTGAGAAAGATAAAGGAGGCGGTGCATTAGGATCTTTGGGTTCTCACGCTTTTGATTATATTCACTGGTTATTTGGGCCAGTCCGTAGATTAAACGCCCATTTAACTACTGGGATTCCCACACGAATTGACCCTGTGAGTGGGGAATCTAAACCAGTGGATACAGATGACAACTGTATATTAACCCTGGAATTGGCAGATGGCACACCTTGTCAACTTTCTATCAGTGCGGTTGTTCATGCACCAAGAACCCATTGGGTAGATGTATATGGCGATCGCGGTACATTAATAGTGGGCAGTGAAAATCAAAAAGATTATATACATGGTTTTCGGGTTTGGGGTTCCCAGGCAGGTAAACCTCTAACGGAAATAGAAATACCGAATCGGTTGATTTTCCCCAATAATCATGCTGATGGGCGTATTTCGGCGTTTATCCGCGTAGTAGACCAATGGGTACAGGGAATTGAACGCAATCAGGAAATTACACCATCATTACGAGAAGGAATTTATTCTCAGTTGTTGATGGATTTATCCCATGAATCTCATCAAAAAGCAAGCTGGGTAGATGTTCCCAGCTTGGAAGGGTTCATTAGTAACTAGAAAACAAATGAGCAAAACACCTCGCATTCGTATTCCGCCGGAAGTAAAGAAATATGTTTTTCAACGTGACCAATACCAATGCCGAAGCTGCGGTAAAACTACTGGAGAAACTAACCTCAGCATTGACCATATCATTCCTCTCGCCCGTGGCGGTCAAAATGATATCAGCAATTTGCAAACTCTTTGCTTAAACTGCAATCAGCAGAAAACAGACAATATTGATCCCCGTTTCCGGCGGCATTTTGATTTATGACGGTTCTCAATCAAGACGCGATTTATCGCGTCTCTACAATTAGGGTTTTGGATACATTACGCACTTATCCCAATTGATTTGAGATCGTGCTGACATCAACGGCTAATTTTTTGCCCAATTTGAGCAACTGAAGACACTGATTATTTCCTTCATTGTCAAGGTTAGTAATACAGACTGGCGCTATCTGACTGTGCAAACAGCTAAAGTATAGTTCTTGCGATCGCTGTAGGGAAATATCAATATTTAGTTGATCCCCGACATCAATCAATCGCTCTAACAGTTGGATATCTGCATTAAAACTACCATTGGCATCGTGCAACAATTGCCAGAGCGATCGCGCAATTAATTGTTCTAACATCTGCTTACCGTCGGGAATATTCAGCCGACAACGCAGATGTTTTGCTTCAGTCGCGATCGCTTCTAATTCTAAGATGTGACTCCAACTCTTTTGGGGATCAGCGATATCTTGCTCAAGCGATCGCAATGTCATCAGACAGCGATGCCCTAAAGCAATATCGGCTGCTACCTGCAATTCTTGGGGTACTGCAATTTCATCACGATGAAACGCCATCAGCACACCGTAATTATCACGATAGGCTTGAGTATATAACTGTCCTAAACGTGCTAGTGTTTCCTGACTCAGCAGCCGCATAATCCGGTGGCGTTCTTCAGCAAATAGATTTTGCAAACTGAAAGCTTCTTTGCCAAATAGCTGCGTCATCACCAAGATCGTATGAGCCGCACTAGCTTGTTTTAGCGCCCCAAACAGCTTTTCTTTTAATTGGCTGTAATCACGCCGCCCGGTAAATTGTTGAATACCGCAGTGGAAATCCCAGCCTCCCAAATGCAGCACCGCAAATACCAAATGCTCGCTTTCCCAAGTAATCTCTGATACTAGCTTTAAATTTCCCACAGCCAGAGTTAGCGATCCCATCCTTTGCAGTTGGTAATCTAACTCATTGGCAGCGTAGCAATAAACCTTTTTGTGGTAACGCTGAGACTGTTTGTCAGCAGCATCTTTTCTCGGTAGGGAATTGTGCGTTTCTGCTGGTTTCTGATTGGTAAATAGGGAAGTAATGGCGTAATGGGCTGCTACTTGCTTAAAACCAAGTTGAGCAGTTAACACGAGTTGCCGATAAATTTCCGCACCATGTTTAAACTCATCTACATTACTAGGAGCTAAACCAAGGCGTTTGACGAAGCCTTTTTCTAACTGCACACCTGCCACATCCCCTGCCAATTCTAAAGCACGGGCGGCATAGCGCAGAATTTGTGTCCCCTCTGGACGGGAAATTTCTTCAAAAAACCAACCGCAACTAGTGAACATTAACAATGCGTGACGCTGCATTTCCAATAGACGTAGAGCGTCTACTTGTTCGGCTGCCGTCAGTTTGTGGGTTTGATGACGGGCTAAGAAACGGTTGACATTGCTAGCAGAGCGATCGCGCAATACTTGGATATATTCATCTCGCGCTAGCCAGGGATCGCGAAATAACTGTCTACCATGTTCTGCATATACTTCAGTTAGCTGATCCCGCAGCCAATTTAGGGCATCCCGCAAAGGACGACGCCATTTTTGATGCCAAACACCGCCCTCACCACCACAACCACAATCATCTTCCCATCTACCGACACCGTGGGCGCAACTCCAAGCTGTGACTGACTTTAATTCCACTTCCCAACTGGGAGAATTTAAACTCAGGTAGTGAGCAAAGTTCGTCACCGTCCAACCTTGTTGAGGAAACTCTTTAGTAAAGGCGTAGGCTAAAGTTTTTTCAGTTCCCTTTTTGTGGTGTCCGAAGGTTTCCCCATCTGTCGCCACAGAGATTAACTGTGCTGGACGATGATCCCCACGCACCGCCGAACCAATACGTCCGGCAAAGTGACTAGAATTATAAACGACATCACTAAAACCCATGTCCCGCGATATCGGGCCATCGTAGAAGAAGATATCAATGTAAGGTAATTCTTCTGTACTACTATCGTTAGAGCTAGTGGCGATCGCACTTAGAGGTGAAGATGAAGTGTCTAGTGTGGGCTTCAAATAACAACGGTAGGGACGGGTGGAATCAATCTGACTACCGCCAACTTCGATCCATTCAGGATGAGGATGTTCTGGAGTAGGCAGTGGACGGCAACGTAGGGCTTGAGATGGTGCAAGGATAATGAAGCGAATACCCTCAGCAACAAGAGCTTCTAGAGTTGCATAATCTACAGCGGTTTCTGCTAACCACATTCCTTCGGGATCGCGGCCAAAGCGGGAGCGGAAGTCTTCTTTACCCCAGCGAATTTGGGTATATTTGTCGCGCTCATTGGCCAGGGGCATGATGATGTGATTGTATACTTGCGCGATCGCATTGCCATGACCATGCAGGCGATCGCTACTCTTGGCATCCGCCTCTAAAATCCGCTGATAAACCTCCACATCGTAGCGTTCTAGCCACGACATCAGCGTTGGCCCGATATTAAAACTGAAATACTCGTAATTGTTGACGATCCCCACCACTTCGCCTCGATCATTTAAGACTCTGGCAAAGGCATTCGGACGATAGCATTCCCAATGAATCCGCTCATTCCAATCATGGAAAGGTGCAGCGCTCGGTTGGCGTTCAATTGCGTCCAGATAAGGGTTTTCCCTTGGTGGCTGGTAAAAATGACCATGCACCGTCACGTAAACACCATTAGCCTTTCTCAGGGGATCAGTTTCTTTGGTGTTATTGGGATCTGAATGTAATGTTAACGTTGAGCCAGAGCTAGCTGGCATTTGGGCAGCAGAAGTCATGTATATTTATCCAAAACAAAAAACTTGCAGTTGCACCGAAAACATTGTGCGTAAACCTTACTCCAATAGTTTGAACACAAAATCCGGTATAAACAACAACTATGGAATCCAACTAAATTTTTGACAAAGCTGTTTTATTGTAGTGGGAAATCTGCGTTATCGCACAGCGCAAAGTCCGTTGGGCGGCTGTGCCGACTTAAAGGAACTTTGCAAGACAGCCCTTTCCCTGAAGGCTTAAAGTAATTAGCCATTGAACAAAGCCTCAGTTAGGGGTTTTATATTCTTGGGCGTCAATCAAATTTTAATTGTCTTTTAATATATTAAACCCCATTTTTAATGTAATATTTTGGCTCAATTTCATAGTTTTGCAACAAAAGATTACAATAACTCATCATATCGCAATTTTGCTTTACACAACATTCGCAACGGCGAACGGAAAACAGTACAATCTCTGAATTGGTCTACTGACGGTTGAGAGTATCCTATGGAAGTGCTGATATGAAAGTGATTGCTAATTCAACACTCCAAATTTGAAACTTAGGATTGCTCGCTGTGAATGATACCCTCAACTTAAGACAACAAATGTCAACCAAAAACATTATTCTTTTCGCTTTACTACTGTTTATCCCGGTTTCTGTAGCAGCCCACTTTCTGGAGTGGGGAGAATTGATAGTTTTCATTACTGCTGGATTAGCAATTTTGCCCTTAGCAGCTTGGATGGGTACAGCCACAGAAGAAATTGCTGTCGTAGTCGGGCCATCATTAGGGGGCTTGTTAAACGCCACCTTTGGCAATGCCACAGAATTAATCATTGCCCTAGTGGCGTTGAACGCTGGATTAATCGATGTAGTCAAAGCCAGTATCACGGGATCGATTATTAGCAACTTACTATTGGTGATGGGTTTTTCCATGCTTTTGGGAGGATTGCGCTACAAAGAACAGACATTTCAGCCAATTGTGGCGCGGGTAAATGCTGCTTCGATGAATTTGGCGGTGATTGCCATTTTGATGCCAACAGCGATGAATTACACTTCTCAAGGAATTAACGAAGAAACAGTGCAAAATCTTTCTATTGCTGTTGCCGTAGTATTAATTTTGGTTTACGCCCTAACGCTGCTATTTTCGATGAAAACCCACTCTTATTTATATGATGTGGGTGTAGCAGAGACAGAAGAAGAGGAAACACCCCACGCGAAACCAAATATGATGTTGTGGGTTGGCGTGTTGCTAGTATGTACCTTGCTAGTGGCAATTGAGTCAGAAATGCTAGTAGATTCTCTGGAAGTCGCTACATCTCAGCTAGGTTTGACGGCGCTGTTTACAGGGGTGATATTGGTTCCCATCGTCGGTAACGCGGCTGAACACGCTACAGCAGTCACCGTGGCAATGAAAAATAAGATGGATCTTTCCCTCTCGGTAGCTGTGGGATCGAGTATGCAGATTGCCCTATTTGTTGCCCCCGTGTTAGTTATCACAGGGCGGATATTAGGCCAACCAATGGATTTAGATTTCAAACCTTTTGAATTAGTAGCTGTGGTTGTGTCAGTGTTGATTGCCAACAGTATTAGTTCTGATGGTAAGTCCAATTGGCTGGAAGGCACTTTGTTATTAGCTGCCTATACAGTATTGGGGTTTGCTTTTTACTTCCATCCAGTTATAGAAAATATAGGCTAGTTAACAGTGCATAGGCGTAGCCTGTCGTAGACATCGCGAGCCAATTTTAGATTTTAGATTTTGGTTCTAATACCATTTCACTTTAATAATGATACAAATACGCTGGTAAGGGCATGGCATTGCCCATTGGTGTCAACTTAACGCGAAACCGCTTGTCCGCCGGGAATTTCAATTCCCGTCTCATAGCTAAAGTCATCTGAAGATGACTAAATATCGCCAAAAATCTCCAGTCTACTTCAGTAGACTTAAGCTAAAAGCCAAAAAAATTTATTTCCGGGCGGGCATGGAAGCCAACAGATAAGCTATTTCCAGCTGAAGTTGACACCTATGGGCATTGCCATGCCCCTACGATAAATCTATATGTATCAGGATTTTCGTGAATTGGTATAACTTCTCCCTACCCCCTTTCAACCCTTCTGGGTGACACAAATCCAAAATCCAAAATCTGTTAATTACCCCCTTTTGCCTGGGACAGGGGAAAATAAAGACATATAAGAGCGATCGCCTGTATGAGCTACTGCCTTAATCCCCATTGTCCCAAGCCTGAAAATCCCGATCATGTCAATTTTTGTGTGACTTGCGGTTCTAAGTTACTCCTCAAAGAACGTTACCGTGCTATAAAACCAATCGGACAAGGTGGTTTTGGCAAAACTTTCTTAGCTGTGGATGAAGATAAACCCTCCAAACCACGCTGCGTAATTAAGCAATTTTATCCCCAATCCCAAGGCACAAACACTCTTGCAAAAGCCGTAGAGTTATTTAATCAAGAAGCGGTGCAGTTAGATGAATTGGGCAAACATCCCCAAATTCCTGAATTATTGGCATATTTTACCCAAGAAGCCCGACAGTATCTTGTACAAGAATTTATTGACGGGCAAAACTTAGCCCAGGAACTAGCACATAGAGGGGCTTTTAGTGAAACGCAAATCTGGCAACTATTAAATGATTTATTGTCAGTTTTGCAATTTTGTCATGCCAGACACGTAATTCACCGTGATATTAAGCCAGAAAATATTATTTTACGTAGCGGCGATCGCAAACTAGTATTAGTAGATTTTGGTGCGGCTAAATCTGCCACTGGCACTGCTTTAAATAGAACCGGTACTAGTATTGGTAGTCCAGAATATGTTGCACCTGAACAAATGAGAGGTAGGGCTGTTTTCGCTAGCGATATTTACAGTTTGGGTGCTACTTGTGTGAATTTATTAACCCAGCGATCGCCCTTCGATTCTTATGATACTCAAAACGATACATGGGTTTGGCAGCAATACTTACAAACTCCGATTAGTAATCCGTTGAGTCGTATTCTGAACAAGATGCTAGAAAGTATTCCAGTTCGGCGTTATCAAACAGTCGATGAAGTTCTCAAAGACTTAAATAAATACTCACAAGTTGCAGCCACGCCAGCGATTGCGGCAAAACCTATTCCTCAACCACCACCCAATTCTCCCCCCGCTTTTTTATCGAAATCTCCTAGTCAACTGGAGAGGGAATTAGAAGAAATGAAAACCCAATTTATGGGTAGCAGTAAACCTCAACCAAATAAAGTACAGCCACCAAACCCCACATCTCAGCCTCCTAGTACAAATAAAATAGATCAAGAATTAGAAGAATTAAAAGCTAAATTTCTTGGTAATAACAACCCCTAAAATACACTATGAACTCTCTCATAACAGGCTATTGTATAGACACATCTCCGTGTAAAACAAAAATCGCTATAGTAAGTTCTAATGGAGGTGATCTTTTCAAATGCTAAAAAAATATGAAGATTTATAAACTTTTAATTATCTTGGTAGGAGCGATCGCACTCCTTACCAGCGCTGGTTATTATTATGTATTCATTTTAGGTGCGCCCCAACTAGACCCACCCCAAGAAGAGGCCAATACTGGGCTAAAGTTTCAATTAGCTACTTTCAACTCCCAAGCGATGGGTGCAGTCCGTAATTATGGCGTGATTTTGCCCCCTAGTTATAGCAAAAATCCGCAAAAGCGCTACCCTGTAATCTTCTTATTACATGGTGGTCATGATGATGCCCGTGCTTATGCTGACAAATATGCACTCTTAGACGTACTGCATGAACTTTATCAAAGTCGAAAATTGCCACCATCGATTGTGATTACACCCGATGGTAATGATAATCGCGGTTCCAGTCCTTTATATGACCCCGATTACTTTGATGGGCCAAATGGTAAAGTGGGAACTTTAATTGGTTCAGAATTAGTGCAAGTTGTCAAGTCGCGCTATCGCACTTTAGAAAAACCCCAGTCTTGGGCGCTGGGAGGTCTGTCTTCTGGAGGATGGGGGGCTTTTAATATTGGGTTACGGCATCTTAACAACTTCCAGATTTTGTTTAGCCATAGCGGTTATTTTACCGATAACAGTGGTTCACAAAATAGTCCCCAACAAATTGTGCAGCAGCTATCGCCCCAAGATCGGAAGCAATTGCATGTTTATCTGGATGCGGGTATAAACGATAGTAATTTACTAGCTTCTACCAAAGCTTTTAACGAAACCTTGAATCAGTTAGGCATTGCTCACGTATTTTATGCATTTCCTGGAGGTCATGGTTTGTCTGGTGCAGATATAGGCTGGAACTACTTTCACAAACATCTTAAAGATTCGCTATCGTATGTAGGTGAACAGTTTCAAAAAAGTTAGAGTTAAGAGAAAAAAGTTAGGAGTTAGGAGTTAAAAATTAAGAGTTTTAACACCAAAACAAATGACCAATGACCAATGACCAATGACTAATGACTAATGACCAATAATTTAAAAACTCAGATTGGGCTTTGGAGTGCGGCATTCCTTACAGGTTTGGTCGGAGTAGTAAATTTGTTATCCGCAGTGACACCTAATCTGTATGGTAGAAATCACTGGTTGAAGGAATTTTTGCCATTTGATGTCCGGGCCAGTGGTCATATATTTACAGCTCTGACTGGGTTTATTTTACTAACACTTGCTACTAATTTATTACGCCGAAAAAAAATAGCCTGGTTGCTTACCATTGGTTTACTAATAATTTCCATTTTCAGCCATTTGCTGAAGGGATTGGACTATGAAGAAAGTCTACTCTCTGGAGTTTTACTGGGGCAATTAATCTTGATGCGCCATTTTTTCACGGCGCAGTCAGACCGTCCTTCTATCGCACAGGGAGTCAGAGTACTAATAGGCGCTTTATTATTTACTCTGGCATACGGAACTATTGGATTTTATTTGTTAGATGGCAAATTTTCTGAGAATTTTAATTGGCGTGAAGCGATAGTTCAGACATTAGCGATGTTCTTCACCGCGGATAATTGGGGACTGCAACCAAAGAGTCGATTTGGAGAATTTTTTGCTAATTCTATCTATATTATTGCAGCAGTTACTATTACTTATGCAATGGTAATGCTATTGCAACCTGTGCTTTGGCAGAATCTAGCAACTACAAATGAGCGAAAAAGGGCTAAAGAAATTGTCGAGCAATATGGATGTTCTTCTTTAGCAGCGATCGCACTCTTAAATGATAAAAGTTATTATTTCAGTCCTTCTGGTAATAGTGTAATTGCTTATGTACCCAAGGGACGGGGTGCGATCGCCTTAGGAGATCCCATTGGCCCTGTTGAAGACCGCAAAGAGACAATTGTTGCTTTCCGAGAGTTTTGCCAGCGTAACGACTGGTATCCTGGCTTTTATCAAACTTTGCCCGATGATATTGAGCTTTACAAGTCATTGGGGTTTAGAGTGCTTAAGATAGGAGAAGAAGCGATCGTTGACCTGAAAAGTTTTACGTTACAAGGTAAAGCCGGTAAAAACTTTAGACCATCAATCAGTCGTTTAACTAAACTAGGATACCAAATCGAATTTTACCAACCACCCGTCGCTAATGATTTATTGCACCTCCTCAAACCTGTCAGTGATGAATGGTTGAAAATGGCGCAAGGTTCGGAAAAACAATTTTCTTTGGGTTGGTTTGATGAAGCTTACCTGCGAGGGTGCGAGA
Organism: Nostoc sp. NMS8; assembly: GCF_017115045.1. Taxonomy (GTDB): domain Bacteria; phylum Cyanobacteriota; class Cyanobacteriia; order Cyanobacteriales; family Nostocaceae; genus Nostoc. The sequence continues at coordinate 31,521 of NZ_JABXKK010000100.1, forward strand.
TTGCTGTAGTGCATAATCCTGAAGGTCAGATCAGCGCCTTTGCGAACATTCTCCGGGAGTACCAACTTAACGAAGCCACTATTGACATGATGCGACACCGCTCATCTCTGGAAAATGGCACAATGGACTTTTTATTTATTTCCCTACTCCAACATTTTAAAGAGGGCGGCTACGACAGCTTTAATTTTGGTCTTTCTGCCCTTGCGGGAGTTGGAGATAACCCAGAATCGCACCGCTTAGAAAAAGTATTGCACTATCTTTATGGGCACTTGAATCGCTTCTACAACTTCAAGGGATTGCACGCTTATAAAGAAAAGTTCCGCCCGCGTTGGGAACCGCGTTATTTGGTTTACCCCAGTTTAACCGCCTTACCAGATATAGTTGTGGCATTGATTCGCGCAGATTCAGGCGATCGCCTCTTCGATTATTTCAAACCTGGAGCGTGAACTACTCATATTGACCACGAGCTACCTCTACACAACTTAGCATTTTTATGATACAATTGTACTATAAAAGTATGAATGTCCGATGAGTATGCAGCGCGAAATTTACCAGACAATGCCCAAAACTTGTAGTAAATGAACGCCCATAGTAGCCAGTGATCTGTCAAATTCATTTTGACGGTTAGAGAGACGCCATAAATCGCCGTCTCTACAGGGAATTTATTTTTGAATTTTGAATTGTTAATGACCTTGATGTAGAAGGTAGCAATATGACGAATAATCAAATTTCTCTGGTAGAATTAATCAAAATTTTTACACAGTACCGCAACAATATTATCGTCAATATTAAGCACCTACAAGAACATTATCAAAGAACAGGCATCAAGCGTGTTAAAGGTGTTAGAAACGAAAATGGGGAATTGCTTCAACCTTGGTTGAGAGCCGAATATATTGATAATGCTGAGTATGTAAGTATGGGCGATTTTCAGTTTAATCGCAATACTGCTACTCTCAATATGCTTATCAAACGTAAAGTCAAACTTGCCAAATTTGAAGACCAAACCCCCACTATTGAGGTAGCAGGTTTGCTAGTGAATGACCTCAATACCTTTAATAACTATACAATTGTCAGTGATGGCAAAATTAACGTAAAGTCTTTAGTAGTCAAAATCAGTAATAAAAAAGCCTTTGACTTACTCAAAGAGAAAGGCATACTGGATGCAGAAGAATTTGATTTTCGTGCTGAACATACCATTCAGTTAGATAACTTGCCCCTTGTAGCCGCTAATAGTTATTACAACAGCATTGATGGACTATTCAATGAATTAGCTGAAATTAAAGTACTGATTAGTATTATTTGCGCTCACTTGAAAAAGGAATCAGATGTATTTATAGAAGCGCAGTTAGATGAATTTAAAAAGCACTATCTGTCTAAAAATGTTTACATTAACTACCCTACAACTAATGAATACACAGATATTCATGAAGCTTTAGTTAATGGTACTCTTGAATCAAGATTGAGCTATAAAATTGATGTCGGTAATCAAGATATTCTTAACCTCAGTAAGTTTCATTCTGCTAACAAATTTCTGAATAGAATGTATCGTCTTTATGATAGAATAACTGGAGAAATTTTCATCAAGCCTAGTTTTGAGATGGCATTGAACGAAAATCTTGCTTTTCGGCACAGGCTACTATCATCACGCACCAAGATTACAAAAGTTGACGAATTGATGAAACCAATTTTTGATGATTTTCTTGGACTTGAGCAAAATGGCATTGTTGGAGGTATTCTTAAGAAAGTTGGTGCTGATAGTTTGGCGCAGTTATTGCAGGATAAACAAACTGGTAAAAAAATCAGCAAACAAGAAATGGTTGCAGCTTTAACGGCAGCAAGTAACAAGCTAGAAAAATATGCAGAAAATATCTACCAAGACAAAATATCTCCCTTAATATTTTACATTGGTTCTACTGGACTATTGCCAGATCAAATGCAAGCAATAGCCATGACTGCTGAGGAAGCTGCTGCTAAATATCCAAATTTGCAATTTTCTAAAGATGAGCAAGAAGGTACTTTTTTTGCAGTTGGCGATAGTATTATCAGCATCTATGGAAAAACTGAATATTACAGCAAACTTATTTCTGTAGGTGTAGACAATTAGATTGTATATACTAATCTAATTTGATTTGTAAGAATGCAAATATTAGAATCCCGACTTATCAAATAAGTCGGGATTCAATACAGTTAGGTTAAGATTTTTTGATGAAAATTATAGATCGCAAAGATCCGATAAATCATCACAAAGACGGCGATTCATCACGTCTCTTGTCTTAACCGAACTTGAAGGATTTTAAAACCTGGTAGCAAGTACGTATTTATTTTAAGTTTTAGTATATAAAAACTTAATACTTAAGTTGAGCAGAATAATAAAGTATAATATAATACTCAAAATAGCTTGATTAAAAACCACAGATATAGCAATCCGATTTGATTTTTGAACTTATTTGCGTAAGTAGGAGTAGGGAATTTCTTACAACTCAGATAGGATTGTCATATAGTTTTAGGTTTTTGTGACTCAAGACAGAGCCGCTATTGTCTTGTTATTTTGATATATCACTTTGCAAAGTTAATTTTATTACCTGATATAGCAATAGATTTACTAATAATCTTTAAGAAAATTACGCAGAAATCAACTTCAATGAGAGAATCTGACCTAATCTTCTCAACCGAAAGGAAGACATGAACGATCGCACAAAGGCTCTTCAGGCTCTCGCCGCTGAACGTTGGCGGATATCCCTGATTCTCAGTGGAGCCATGATGTTTATTTACTTCGGCTTTATCCTATTAATCGCGTTCAATAAGCCCCTGCTGGGGTCATTAGTATTTCCTGGTCTTAGCCTGGGAATTTTACTAGGGGCGCTGGTAATTGTCTCAGCATGGATATTAATTTTTATCTACGTGCGTTGGGCAAATAGCAGTTACGACGACCAAATCGCAAGGCTGACACGTAAGTAAATTAGCTATTAGCAATTTCTAGTCCCAAATTCAAAAATACTAAACCAAAAAAGCATGAATAGTGTGTGGTTCAATCTGCCACTGGCGGCGGATATTACTAATCTTGGTCACTTTAACCCGTTAGCGATCGCTTTCTTTTTTCTATTTGTTATCAGTTCTTTAGGCATTACCTATTGGGCGGCAAAGCTCACCAAAAATACGGCACAGTTTTATACAGCTGGCGGTAAAATCAGCGGTTTCCAAAATGGGCTGGCCCTAGCAGGAGACTTCATGAGTGCAGCTAGCTTTTTAGGTATCGCTGGGCTGGTAGCACTCAACGGCTTTGACGGCTTAATTTATTCTATCGGCTTCTTGGTGGGCTGGCCGATTGTCATGTTCTTAATTGCCGAACCACTACGTAACTTAGGTAAATACACTTTTGCCGATGTAGTGGCTTATCGCTTGCAGCAAAAACCTGTACGTATCGCCTCTGCGATTGGAACGTTGGTAGTAATTAGCTTTTACTTAATCGCCCAGATGGTAGGTGCTGGTGAACTAATCAAACTATTATTTGGCTTTGATTATGAACTAGCTGTGGTCATTGTCGGTTGCGTGATGATGGCTTATGTGATTTTTGGTGGGATGATTGCCACCACTTGGGTACAGATTATCAAAGCAGTTCTGTTGCTTGCCGGAACTATCTTACTAGCTATTTTGGTACTGGCACAATTTGGCTTTAACCCACTTGCTCTTTTCGCTGCTGCATCTGAGAAATATACAGGTGTATTAGCTCCGGGCAAACTGGTTTCCAACCCCTTGGATGCTATCTCTTTGGGACTGTCGTTGATGTTCGGCACTGCTGGATTACCTCACATCCTAATGCGTTTCTATACAGTACCCGATGCCAAAGCAGCGCGGCTCTCTGTTACTTATGCCACAGCTATTATTGGCGTTTTTTATCTCCTTACCTTCATCCTGGGTTTTGGAGCAATGGTATTGGTAGGTAAAGATGCCATTGAGAAAATTGGTACTGGTGGTAACATGGCTGCGCCGATGTTGGCAGAATTTCTCGGTGGTGATGCTTTCTTAGGTTTTATTGCGGCTGTTTCCTTTGCAACGATTTTGGCGGTTGTTGCTGGGTTGACACTCTCAGGTGCGGCTGCACTGTCTCATGATTTGTGGGTGAACGTGGTGCGTTCAGGTCATGCTGACGAGTCAGAACAACTGAAAGTGGCTCGTGGTGCAACAATGATTTTGGGGTTGGTGGCGATATTCTTAGGTATTTTGTTTAAAGGTCAAAACGTGGCTTATATGGTAGGTTTAGCATTTGCGATCGCTGCTAGTGCAAACTTCCCAGCGTTGCTCTTATCAATGCTTTGGCGACGCTTCACTACCAACGGTGCGGTTGCGAGTATGTTAGTAGGTACTGTCTCCTCTTTAGTGCTGATTTATTTGTCACCTACGATTCAGGTAACGATTCTTAAGCACGCTTCTGCACCCTTTCCACTGAAAAATCCTGGATTAATCAGTATTCCACTAGCATTTATTGTGGCGATTGTCGTTTCACTGTTGAGTACTGAAGAGCAAGCACAGGAAAAATTTGCGGAAGTTGAGGATCGCATTCACATTGGTTCTGGGATGTGATTTTGTTAACGTAGAAACAAGTAAATTTAAGCCTTATTGAATGGAATTGCCTGCGGCACACTGCGTGTAGCTTGCTTCTTTGCAGGAGTACGCGGCTACACAAACATAGACGCTTTACGGCTTCCCGCAGGGTAGTCCGCGCAGGCGGACTAATGAAAAATGAGGTTTTTTTAACCCACGTAGGTGGGTTTTGCTTGTGTAGACGCGGTTTCTAACCGCCCTTTTCATGTTGGCTTTTCCCTACTGCCCAAGTTCTTTGATGTTATTCATCACTTGTTGATATAAGTCGTTGTTACCCTGACTTTGAAAAATGTTTGCTGCTTGTTGTAAGTCTTTGAGTGCCCCTTGTTTGTCTCCATTGGTGGCGCGGGCATTTCCTCGGTTATTGTAGGCAGGGGCAAAGTTAGGATTGAGGCGAATGGCTTGATTGTAATCTGCGATCGCACCTTTAGGATCTCCATTCGCAGCACGGGCATTTCCTCGGTTATTATAGGCGATCGCATATTTGGGGTTGAGGAGAATTGCTTGACCAAGATCGTCTATTGCCCCTTTTTTGTCTCCATTGGCGGCGCGGGCATTTCCTCGGTTATTGTAGGCTTCGGCATAGTTGGGATTGAGGCGAATCGCTTCACTGTAATCTTTGACTGCTTCTCTGTTACCTCCTAATGAGGCGCGGGCATTTCCTAAGTTATTGTAGGCTTCAGCGTCGTTAGAGTTGATGCGGAGTGCTTGATTGTAATCTGCGATCGCTTTTTCCTTGTCTCCCAAATCAAAGTAGGCTAATCCCCGCCCGTTGTAGGCAGCGCCATATTGAGAATTTTGATCGATTGCCTTACTGTATGATGCGATCGCAGCTTGTAAGTCACCATTTAAATGTTGATTCTTTCCTTGAAGATAGAATTCTCCACCTTTAGAAGTTGTAGCTGAACCACGGCTAGGTTGACTGACTCCTATTTCTGTCACCAACACATTGTCATTCTTACTACAAGAAATACTGCTAGTTGCAGCCAATGTAGTAAAAATAGCTATGGTAAATAAAGTATTTACCCTTGTTCGCTTTTGCCCAAATAAACGCCGTCTCATAAGTTAATATCAACTGCCATAACACCTAAATCGAATTAATACCAAAACCTAGATTTTAATTCTTTAACTCAATAATTATTTTAACTTTTGATAGACCCTTAAAGTTAATTGACAAACTTCCTTAATATCTTATAGATTTCTCAGGGAAGGCACGAGAAAATAATTATTAAATTTCAAGATTTATGCTTTACAATAACTCTATAAATTCCGATATGTGTAGCCTGATGAACAATTTATTCATCCTCAGCTTGACTATCTTGAGCTTTGGGCGTTAGCCGCCAAGAAGTATTTTTGTCAATATCTACAGACAATTGTTCCAGATTTTGCCCTAAATCTTTTTGGAGTTTCTGAGTTAGCGTAATCGGAAAATCTAAATTAATACCTTGAGTTTGTGCTAGCCTTGCCAATTCGGTAAATGTAGCTTTGATTGTAGTGCGCTCATAACTAGTCAGCTTATAATCATAAGTTTCAGATATATTCTGAGCCTGCATAGCTTTTTTTATACGTTCTTGCAAATGCTCAAATTCTGAATTCAACAACTTCCATTGCTGCTCAACTTGTGAGTATTTGGTACTTAGTGATATTAAGTCTTCCGTTGCGGGTTCGGGGCTGGCTTGGGCTTGTAATCCTAACAAGTTTAAGTGGATTTGAGCAAGATAAATACAATCTAAGTAAGCATACTCTATCTGTTCTTCAGTCAGGGGGCGTTTTCCCCAATCACTTGCTTGTTCTTGTTTATCGATATTGTTAAAGCTACAAAGCGCTGTAGCTATAGTCTTGAGTTGGTAGTTGGGTAATGGTAAAAGATAGTAGGGAACTTTTTTTGCCATTTCCAAAGTGCAAGTAATGTTTTTGGCTTTCTTGCTACCGAGAAGCTTTAGATCATAACTGGCATTGTGAAAAACTTTTTCAATAGCAGAATCTATCATAATTTCTTCAATAAATTCAGCTATAATATTAGGCTGATCTAAGACATCTAAAAGATAGACGCGATCGCCACTCATATCTTGAGGATTATCTAATACCTGAATCAGCGATAGTCGGGGATTACGACTTTTATAGTCAGCTACTTCTGTATCTATCCATAGAGTTTTAGCATTGGTATATTCAGCGACAATGGCACGAATTTCGGTGGCGGAAGTAAGGTAGGGCATTGGCTAATATTTCCTGATATTTAGGGCATTGTCAGTAAGCCATAGTTTTCTAAAGTAACATTTTGTTGGTAAGTTTGTTGAGACAGGATTACAAAAACGCTGAAGTTTTGAGTTGTTGTAGCTATGCCCGTTGTAGACATCGCCAAACTGACTCAAATCTGATAATATCGAGTCACGACTGTAAAGCGGTACAGTCTCAGCTTAATAAAGCTTATTAGCATCTACCTTAAATTGACAGATAACCACAGACTGTATGCAGACTATACTGGTCAGCAACCGTTAGGAAAATTGAATTGGTACTTTTCAAAAGTGGCTGCAAAATATTAGCCTCAATAAATCGTCCAAGTTTCAATTTTAAGTGACCTGAGTGCTTGCTTGGGTGCTTTTACTGCCTCATATTTAATTGCTTTTTAACATCTGCTCCTCACCATGACACACACATTAATTACTTCAAGTACTCAATTCGGAGATGATAATGAAAAAGCTAATTCCATTACTATTTAGTAGCATTTTGGTAGTTGGTACTTTTGGCTGTCAAGAGGCTCCTAAAACTGGTTCGGAAACTCCTAGCACTACTAATGAAGCCGCTCAAGCACCAGCAAAACCAGCTTCGCAGATCAATCAAACTGCCAAAGTTCCAGAAACACAAGCTACTCCTTTAGCAGCTAATACTGGCACTAAAGTTAAAACAAATGCTGAAAAAACGGCAGCAACAAAAGCTAAGAGCAATTTAAAAACTGAAGTTAGCGCAAAGTTGAATAAAGGCTTACCAGGCAACAAGTTACAAGTTGAAAACAAAGAGGGTGAAATTATCCTCAAAGGTACAGCTGCTTCTGTTGAAGAACTCAAGAAAGCTGAAACCTTGGCTAAAGAAGTTCAAGGTGTGAAGACAGTAAAGGTAGAAGCAAAAGTTGATACTGTGAAAAAGCCATAAAAGAATGACTGAAGCTTTCAGTTAGCAGCGGCATAAAAGCCAACCAGAGACTTACATCTGTGTAAGTCTCTGTTTTTGCTATAGCTATTTTCAGGTAAATAGATGATGTGGTGGGGCATTCGTGTCAACTTAACGTGAAACCGCTTGTCCGCCGGGAATTCAAATTCCCATCTCATAGCTAAAGTCATCTGAAGATGACTAAATATTGCCAAAAATCTCCAGTCTACTTCAGTAGAGTTAAGCCTAAAAGCCAAAGAAATTTATTTCCAGGCGGGCATGGAAACCAGCAGTTAAGCTATTTTCAGCTTAAGTTGACACCAATGGTGGTGGGGGCGCTCCTACTACTATGCTTAATAGTTAAAGTCTTATAAAAAAGACTGAAAAATGGTTTCAGTCTACTTGAGTAGACTGAAATTTAGCTATGGCTTATTTATAATTAATTCTATTTTTCATCTTTCAACTTCCATTATTTGAACCTCGATAAATTCGCTCCATCTGTTCTGGAGAGAGTCGTCTCATTGGAAACCACTCAAATGGAGAAACAGACTGTTTATCATAAGGTTGAACATCATCCTGCTGGTTTTGAGGGGAAAGCACAGCTACATTGGGATTTGTAACCTCACCTCTGAAGGAATCATCTATTTCTGATGGTGGAAGCTGAGTTTGAGGCAAAACGTAAGCGTGTTTCTGGGGATCGTATGCAAAAACTTCTCCTGTTTCAATGTGATAAATCCAAGCATAAATGCTGAGTTCTCCTTGATAAAGCTTAGAATGAATCACTGGATATGTCCGTAAATTCTCAATTTGAGTCAGAACATTTTCGGCAATCATAATCTCTAGCAGTTCTTCTCCGTCATAGTGACTGTAGTGATCCATAACTAGCCTTCGGGTTGCCTCTGCATATTTAAGCCAATCATGCACGAGCGGCATTTCATCGCTGAGATTGTGTAACTTCATTAATCCTTTCATGGCACCGCAATGAGAGTGACCACAAATAATAATTTGGCGAATATCTAAAGCTTGAACAGCATATTCAATTGTCGCACCTTCACCGCCATTACTTGCGCCATACGGTGGAATAATGTTACCTGCATTGCGAATGACAAATAATTCACCAACTTGGGCTTGTGTAATTAGATTTGGATCGAGACGCGAATCAGAACAGGTAATAAATAATACTCTGGGCTTTTGAGCCTGTGAAAGTTGCTCAAACAATTGTTGATGTGTCGAAAAATAGCTAGATTTAAATTCGCGCAAACCTTTAATTAATCTCTTCATTACTAAGTTCTAGAAATTTTGGGGGGTTCAGAAACAAATCACATACATCAGATGGAGGTAGTAAAGAGGGGCTTTCTTTCTACGTTTTTCCAATTGTAAAGATTACTACATTATAAATTCATTTAGTGCTTTTAATACCCTCTACCATTGGAGTGAGTTGCTTTTTTCACTTCCTCCCCCCTGTTACTTAGCAACTACATTACTGTGTCAGAATGCCTTGATCCTATTTCAAATTTTTAAATTACAAGTAATTAGTCAGACATGATATTATCTGCTCTGGGAAAATTTGATGATAAGTTTGCGACATCAAAATTTTTGCCGTACACTTAGCGATCGCCTGCGGTAAGCCTTTCGGGTGAAGCTCACAGACTACCGCAACGCGTCTACTATAATTTCCAATTCTCCCCCTTACCCTCTTGCGAATTTTTAATTAGTTGATACACTTGTTCTTCATTAGCCCAGTGAACCAGCGCCTATGGTGCATATCAAGCGCGTGGAACTTACCAACTTCAAATCCTTCGGTGGCACTACTTCAGTCCCTTTGCTACCGGGGTGTACTGTCATATCTGGGCCAAATGGTTCGGGTAAGTCAAATATTTTAGATGCACTGCTATTTTGCCTCGGACTCTCCAGTTCTAAGGGAATGCGAGCCGATCGCCTACCGGATTTGGTAAATAATACTCAAACGGCTAAAGGACGCGCTTCTATTGAAGCTAGCGTCACTGTGACATTTGATTTGTCGGATGAAATCTCACACAAAGACACAAAGGTGCAAAGGGAGGAAGTAGAGGAAGCAGGGGAAGCAGGGGAAGAAAATCCAAAATCCCTTCGGGTTCGGCAGTCCCCCATCGACGGGAACCGCCAAGACGGGGGCTACCTCACCAAAATCCAAAATCCAAAATCGGCAGAGTGGAGTGTTACTAGAAGGCTAAGAGTCACTCACCAAGGGACTTACACATCGAATTATTATATCAATGGTGAAGCTTGCACGTTGACAGAATTGCATGGAGAACTAAGTAACCTGCGGGTTTATCCTGAAGGCTACAACGTGGTGCTGCAAGGGGATGTCACCAGCATTATCTCGATGAATGCGCGGGAACGACGGGAAATTATTGATGAATTGGCTGGGGTGGCGGCGTTCGATCGCAAAATTGTTCAAGCCAAATCAACTTTAGATGAGGTGAAGGAAAAAGAAGATAGCTGTCGGATCATTGAAACGGAATTAACTGCACAACGCGATCGCCTTTCCCAAGATCGGGCGAAAGCTGAGAAATATCAAAAACTCCGCACAGAATTTCTAGCGAAGCAATCCTGGGAAGCTGTTTTATCATGGCGATCGCTACAAACACAACAAGAGAAGTTAGTTCACGAAATTCAAACAGGCGATCGCAATTCTACTGAACTGACTACCCAACTCACAAACCTAAATTCCCAAATCGTCCAAAAAACTGCTGAACTTGAACAACTCAATGCCCATGTCAAAGCTTTGGGAGAAGAAGAACTGTTGGCAGTACAAGCTACCCTCGCCACCCAAGAAGCAGAACGTAAACAACTCCAGCGCCAGCTAACAGAATTACAAACAGCTTCTCAAGAAACTGCCAAACGTCTAACTCAAACTCAACAAGAGATTCAAAAACACCGTCATTCCCTAGAAGAAATTGCCGAAACACACATTGTAGAGACGCGATTCATCGCGTCTTCCCAGCAACAAAGAGATGAAGCACAGCAATCTCTAGAAACCTCCCGCGAAGCCGCCGCCGAAATCGCCTCGGCTTCGGAAGCCTGGGTGCAGCAACAAACGGCATTCAACCGTCAAATTGAAGCTTTGCTGCACACCCTAGAACCGCAACGCACCGAACAAGCACAACTCAGGGAACGCAATAATCAGTTACAGCAACTTATCCAAGAGCAAACCCAGTTAATTGAACGCGACGAACCGCTGTTAGCAGAAAAACAAACTCAGTGTAGTGGAGTTGAAACGGAATTTAACACCTCTAGCGAACCCATCCAAAATTTAGCCCAAAATCTCTCAGCCACAGAACAAGAACTGCAAATCCAACAGGAAACTCAAAAACGGTTACTTTTTGAACAACGAGAAAAACAACGCCAGTTGGATAAAATCGAGGCGCAAACGCAAGCACAGCAAGAAGTTCAAGGAACCCAAGCGAGTAAAGTTATTTTACAATCGGGCATACCTGGACTTTGTGGCTTAGTTGTGCAGTTAGGAAAAGTGGAACCCCGCCATCAACTAGCTTTGGAAATGGCTGCTGGGGGACGCTTGGGACATATTGTGGTAGATGATGACAGCATCGCCGCCGCCGGGATTGAATTGCTCAAACAGAAGCGTGCAGGGAGAGCAACTTTTTTACCACTGAATAAAATTCACGCTCCCAAATTTACTCAAGATGCTACGCTGCGTTTTGCTAGCGGCTTCGTTAACTACGCTGTTAACTTAGTCGATTGCGATCGCCGTTACAAAGATGTCTTCAGCTATGTTTTCGGTAACACGGTAGTTTTTTCTAGCCTGGAGGCGGCGCGGAAAAATTTAGGACTGTATCGCATCGTTACCTTAGACGGGGAATTGTTAGAAACTAGCGGTGCAATGACTGGTGGTAGTAATAGCAATCGTTCAGCGTTGCGGTTTGGCAATGCAGAAGCGGCGGAATCTGATGAAGCGATCGCTTTAAAAACTCGTTTGGTGGATATTGAGCGAGTTTTAGAACGTTGTACTGAAGCGATCGCTACTTTGTCAGCCAGAACCAAAAAACTCACCCAAGAACTCACAGAAGCGCGTCAAGCGCGGCGCGAACAGCAGTTGCAATTGGAACAGTTGCAGAAAGATATTAAGAATTTAACAGTGCAATTAGAGGGGACGCGATCGCAACTCGCCCAAAACAGCCAAAAGTTAACCACTGCTCAATCTCGATTGGAAATTTTAGAGCGGGAATTACCAGGGCAAGAAAATGAGTTGCAACAATTGCGACACGCTTTAGCAGAGCTAGAAGCATCCCAAACCCCTAGTGAATGGCAACAAATCCAGGCAACCATTAAAATTCAAGAGCAACAATTGCAACAACGCGAAACAGCTTTACGGGAAGCGGAACAAAGATTAAAAAATTTAGAAAATCAGCAACAACGTTTGCAAGAAAAAATCCAAGAAGGGGAGGAGCGAATTAGCCAATATCATCACGAACAAGAGGCGCAACAAAATCAACTAAATACCCTCAGCACTCAGCACTCAGCACTCAGCACTCTCATCACCCAAACCCGCGCCAACCTCAGCCTTATGGAGCAGAATTTGGGTGAAGAGAAACAAAAACGTGACGCTACAGAACTGGAAGTGCGATCGCACCTTTTACGCCAACAACAATTGGAATGGGAAATCCAAAAACTCCAAGAAACCCAAGAGAAACGGCGAGAGGAACTAATTGCACTGCAAACTCAATCGCGAGATGTGGGAGCAGAATTGCCAAATCCCTTACCAGAAGTTCCAGATCAGGTAGATTTAGAAGAATTGCAGAAAGAATTGCGATCGCTTACCAAACGCTTACAGGCAATGGAACCTGTTAATATGCTGGCGTTAGAAGAATACGAACGCACCCAAAACCGCCTCCAAGAACTCACCCAAAAATTAGAAACACTAGAAGGAGAACGCACCGAACTACTTTTGCGGATTGAAAACTTTACCACATTGCGGCAACTTGCCTTTAAAGAAGCTTTCGATGCTGTCAACGAAAACTTTCAATCAATTTTTGCCATTCTTTCCGACGGCGACGGCTTCTTGCAACTCGAAAATCCCGAAGATCCCTTTAGCAGTGGACTGAATTTAGTCGCGCACCCCAAAGGCAAACCCGTACAGCGCCTAGCATCCATGTCTGGGGGAGAAAAATCACTCACAGCCTTGAGCTTTATCTTTGCACTGCAACGCTACCGCCCATCGCCATTTTACGCTTTTGACGAAGTGGATATGTTTCTAGATGGAGCAAACGTAGAACGATTAGCTAGAATGATTAAACAACAGTCACAACAAGCGCAATTTATAGTTGTGAGTTTGCGTCGTCCGATGATAGAATCAGCCGAACGCACAATTGGCGTTACTCAAGCACGAGGAGCTTACACTCAAGTTTTGGGGATTAAATTACAATCATCCAATACATCTGCTTGAGTTTTTGTTAATAATAGTGTATAGATAAACCAAACCGGATTCGAGATCAGGACTCGGTATAGAATGACCTCTGAACAGATAATTAGGCGTTCCGACATATTAAATACCCAGGTGATTACCCGCGACAACGGCAAGCGGCTAGGCATCATCAGTCAAGTCTGGGTTGATATCGATCAAAGAGAGGTTGTGGCTCTTGGTTTGCGAGACAGCCTGATCTCCATTTCGGGCATACCGCGCTATATGTACCTCAACAACATCAGCCAGATTGGTGATGTGATCTTGGTTGATAACGAAGATGTCATTGAAGATATCGAAGTTGAATCTCTCAGTAATCTGATTAACTGGGAAGTAATCACAGAAACAGGTGAAGTATTAGGCAAAGTTCGGGGCTTCAAGTTCAACGGCGAAAACGGGAAGCTTGAATCTATAGTTATTGCTTCTTTAGGATTGCCCCAAATTCCCGATCAATTTGTGAGTACTTATGAGTTCTCAGTAGATGAAATTGTCAGCACTGGCCCCAATCGGTTGATTGTGTTTGAGGGAGCCGAAGAACGGGTAAACCAGTTGACAGTTGGTTTACTAGAGCGCTTGGGTATCGGGAAAGCGCCGTGGGAGCGCGATGCAGAAGAAGAATACGGCTATACTCCACCACGTACAATTGCACCACCCAATCAACTGCCTAGTGGAGTGCCATTGCAGCCACCCAGGCAAAAAGTTCGCGCCCCAGAACCCGTAGCGCGGGAAGAAGAATGGAATGAAGACTATGTGGAAGAGGAAAGGCCACAGCGTCAGGTAATGAAGGCGCGGCAGTATGAGTCTATTCAATACGAAGAAGACGAGGAAGAAGATAACTGGAGCGAAGCAACGGGCAACGACAGGTATCAACAACCGCAGCCGCTAAAGTATGAAGCCAAGCCTTATAGCAAGCCTTATGTTGACGAATACGACGATTATGACGACGTAGACGGCGATGCTTGGGAAGATGCGCCGAAGCCTGTGAATATTCCTAAGAAAGTCAAGGAAAGACAGCCAGAATACGAAGAAGAAGGCGGATATTAAGTAATTCGTAATTCGTAATTCGTAATTTACCGAAAAATTAGGAAGTATTTTAAGATTAATTCAGCCTTTTCCTTACTTATGAGGAGAGGGCAATTTTTTAGATATTTCTGATTTTAGCGAGGTTCGAGCCAGGTTTCTATTTTTAAATTAGGAACACGGGAAAATTTACGAGTATTGGCGGTAACGAGAGTTAGACCAAGGGTTAAAGAATGGGCAGCAATTAATAAGTCATTACCTCCAATCGGTTCACCTTGTTGTTCTAAATCAGTGCGGATTTCTGCATAATATTGCTCTACAGGATGAGTTAGGGGTAGTATTTCAATACTATCCAAAATTATTTGAAGTTTTTCTATGAGCTTTTGGGAGTTCTTCTTTCTAGCTCCAAATCTTGGTTCACAAGCTACTATAACACTTGTACAAATTTTGTCTTCTCCGACATCTTTAATTTTTGAAAATACCACTCCTCTGGGGTTTTTAATTAGTCCGGAAATGATGTTTGTATCTAACAAGTATAAATAACTCATTTTGAAAACTCAATATCATCTAAGGGTAATAATCCTTCGTCCATGTCGGCAAAGTCTTCGTCCAGTGGTTCAAGGGTGGAAAGGGTTTCCAGGAGGGATTTTTTCTTGATTGGGGAAATGATGGCGAAGGGGATACCGTTTTGGGTAATAGTGAGGGGTTCGCCTGTTTTTTGGGCTTGGTTGAGTAGGGTTTGGATGGTTTCGGGGAGATCGGAAAGGGTGATCTGTGTCATGGTGGGTTCTGGGGTTAGCGGATGGGGACTTGGCGCACGTCTATTTTACCTATGACGGCGTTGGTGATGAGGGCGGTGCGATATTCAAAACAAGATTAAATCCGGGATTCCACACCTAGAACTGTCACACCGCAATTAATGGAACTATCTAGTATCTTATGAAGTAATTAATTCTAGGATCAACGCTAAAACAGTTTGTAACTAATTAGTTAAGTGTTCAGAAACTCACCAAAAACTGTTAGCGTCAAACAAAGTAAAATATCGTTGTGGACTTTCGAGCTTGAAAACGCGTTCTAATTACTGGCTACTACTGCCTTATATCCGACTCCAGTGGCAAACCATCACCAAGGGACTTATTGGCATCTTGGGATACGTACTGGCGACATTAGTGTTGATCAATGTCGCTGGGAAATTGGCAATTCCCTTTGCCCAAGGTAATGTAGTAGTGATCGCTCAAATAACTGGTAGCTGTGCTTTAGTATTTCTTGTCAGAGGCTTGTTTCAGTCTATACAAGATATGTACATGGCGAAAGCTGCTCTGCGAGTTGCTTTTCATCTCCGCCAACAAGTCTATGCCCATCTGCAAAAGCTCAATCTCAGCTATTTTGAAACTGCAAAAGCTGGTGATTTATCTTACCGCCTCACGGAAGATGTTGACCGAGTTGGCGAAGTAGTAAATAAAGTATTTCACGACTTTATCCCCTGTATTTTGCAGTTGGTAGCAATTCCGATTTACATGATTTATCTAAATTGGCAACTGACACTCGCAACAGTGATAGTTGCGCCACTAATGGGTATTTTAGTCGGCTGGTTTGGGGAACGCTTACGCAAGTATTCCTTAAAAAGTCAAAATCGGGTATCGGGTTTATCAGCCATCCTTTCAGAAGTTTTCAACGGTATTCGTTTGGTACAGGCTTTTGCTGCCGAAAATTACGAAATCGCCCGTTTTGGCCATGAAGCAGAACGCAGTCTGAAAGCCAAATACTCAGCCGAACGCCTGAAAGCAATTCAGATTCCCATCATCGGGTTTCTAGAAGCCTTAAGTGCCTTATCGTTGCTGATTGTGGGAGCGTGGCAAATCTCCCAAGGTAACTTGACAGTGGCGAATTTTTTCAGTTATCTGGCGGCGGCGGCGCTGTTAATCGATCCTATTGGTCATACTACTAACAACTACAACGAATTTAAGCAGGGTGAAGCATCTGTTGACCGCGTTTTTGAATTGATGGCGATTCAACCGACGGTGATTGAAAAGACAAATGCGATCGCTCTCCCTCCAGTCAAAGGCAAGGTAGAATATCGTCATATTTCCTTCGCCTATAAACCGGGTGAACCTGTATTAAAAGATATCAGCTTATTGGTATCGCCAGGTGAAGCGATCGCACTTGTGGGTGCCTCTGGTGCTGGGAAAACCACATTTGTGAATCTCCTCCCCCGTTTTTACGATCCCGAAGTTGGTCAAATATTAATTGACGGTGTTGATATTCGAGATGTGAAGTTGCATAGTCTGCGGCGACAAATTGGGATTGTTCCTCAAGAAACCATCATGTTTTCGGGGACGATTGCCCAAAATATCGCCTTTGGACAAGATATTTTTGACATCAAAGCAGTTAAAGAGGCGGCAAAAATTGCTAATGCTCATCAGTTTATTAGCCAGCTACCAGAAGGTTACAAGACTTGGGTAGGCGAACGTGGGGTAAACTTATCAGGTGGACAAAGACAAAGAATTGCGATCGCTCGTGCTGTTCTACTCAATCCCCAAATCTTGATTCTTGATGAGGCGACATCAGCATTAGATTCCGAGTCAGAAGCGTTGGTACAGGAAGCGCTGGAAAGATTGATGGAAAAACGGACAGTATTTATTATTGCTCACCGTTTATCGACAGTTAGAAGGTGCGATCGTATTTTAGTTCTCGAACAAGGACAAATTGTCGAATCGGGAACCCATGAAGAATTATTAGCCCTAGAACATCGCTATGCGCGGTTTTATGCCCAGCAATTTAGTTAGAGGTAGGGAAAGTTTGAGGTTTTGAGACAACCGAATTAGTTTTTGAATTCACAAAATCGGTTTTTGAGCTAGAAGAATGAGTATCTATGTATTCAATACCCAATACTGTCGTAACAAATACTTCCATCTTCCATAATGGTATTACTAAAAATAGTCTTACCAATTTCGTAGAAACCTTCAACTAGTCTTTAAAAATAAAGGAAGAAAATGCCTGAATACTTAACTGGTAAAAAGCCAACTATAGAGCAACTAAATGAATGGATTGAGTCTTTTCATGCTAATGGTTTTCTTGTCATTGAGAATGTGTTAACACCAGAACGATGTGAGCTTCTAAGAAATGATTTAGATGAAACCCTGAAAAAGACTAAAGGTAAAGATTATCAAACATCAAAGAAGATAGTGAAGCGAATGTTCGAGCATTCTAAGCATAATCTGAATATTTTTGATTTAGAGCCAATCGTTACATTCGCAGAACATTTAATTGGTGGAGCCAATGGCACCAGCTACTCAATACATGATGGTATTCCCAACGCTAATATAATTCACGTTATTCACAATAACTCATTTAAAATTCCTCCCAAAACTGACGGATTAGCTAAAAATGCATGGCATCAAGACGATACACCCCACGTGCTTTCGCTTGATGGAAAACCTTTAACCAACATTCGCCTGAATGTTCTTGCTTTCACTGTTAATTACTACCTGACGGATGTACTGTTTGAAGAAAATGGCCCAACTCAGGTAATTCCAGAATCTCATCTATTTGGCAAGTTATGCGACGATGATATTTCCGGATATGAAGACAGAATTTATAGTTGCTTGGGAGCGATGGGTTCTGCCGTTTGTTTTAACAATCAGGTATGGCATAGAGGCTCTAGAAACTCTTCCTCTATCACTCGTTACATCACACAAGTTACCTACGCCAAGAGACTGGTTGGCCATAAGTATGAACCCTTTATGAATTATCAAATGCCTAGTCACTGCTATGAAGAAGCAGACGACAGATTGAAGCAACTTTTAGGATTCCTTCCCAACGGTGCTTATGGTTAATCGTCTGAATCTTTTTTCTGAAATTGTCCCATCTGCTAACAGCGTTCCGGCAGCGATTCTTGCGGAGTATTACTAGCTTAAAAGCCTTATTATATGAGGATTATACTGATGTCATGACTACGAACTTGCTTACCCATAAATTTAAACTTGACAGACTACTACGCAGTTTCCGGTTTTTGACGCTAACTGAACTGTATTGAATTACAAGAGTCATAAGGAAATCAGTTTGCTTATTGCTATATTGACAATAAAGGAGAGGGGCAAAGTAAAAAAATGATTTTCGTTACAAGCCTTGCCCCATAGTAACTATTTTCTAGACTGAATTGCCTTGACTAAATCATAAAAAGGTTGCCAATTATCTTCCTGGGCAATTGATTCCCAAATAGATTCAATTACTGGTCTTAATAATACCGTTTCGGGATTATGAATAGCTAGAGTTTGGGCAATTACATCAATGCGGTCACTATCAAAATCATTCAAAATTTGATGGTATAGTATACACCAATCATCAAAAATTGCTGACGCACCCGGTACTGGTACAATATCGGAACCATTCATTACAAAACCTGGTTCATCTCGCCATTTCGATGAAAAAGTACGAGCCATCTCATAAAAAAACTGGTGATAACCAACTTGGCTATCTTTCAAAAATTCAACCGTTAGATTCAACAGTTCCGCAGCTTGTGGATGTGGCAACTTTGAAAAACCTAACTTTTTCAACATTAAAGAACTGTATTCAGCTTGATAATATTCATCAAACCTTTCTAATGCAGCTTCCATTTCGCCTTTATCGATAATCGCCTTTAAAGTTTCTTGGAGCATTTGTAAATTCAACTTGCAAATACTTGGTTGATTACCATAACAGTAGCGCCCAGAATAATCAAAATATGCAGCTATAAAGTATGGGTTATAAGTAGGGATAAATGCGTAAGGGCCATAATCAAAACTTTCTCCCGTAATCGACATATTATCGGTATTCAGGACTGCATGACAAAAACCAGCCGCCATCCACTGTGCTACTAGTTCTGCAACCCGTTTAACTAATTCGGCGTAAAACAGGGCATATTTATCTTCTTCAGCACTTAAGTGTCGATAATACTGCTCAATTACGTGGTCTAACAGTTTCTTAGTTAAATCTGGACGCTTGAAATAGTGCAGTCGCTCAAAAGTGCCAAACCGAATATGAGAACTGCTCATTCTAATCATCACAGATGAACGGGTAGGCGAAGGTTCATCGCCCCGCCAGAGTGGTAAACCTGTTTCAATCATACTCAGACAGCGCGAAGTACGTACACCCAAGTAATGCAGTGCTTCCGCAGCCAGAACTTCTCGCACCCCACCTTTGAGCGTCAGCATACCATCGCCACCACGGGAGTAGGGCGTTCTCCCAGAACCTTTAGTGCCAAAATCGTACAATTGGCCATCATTGGCGCGTACTTGCCCGTAGAGAAAGCCTCTACCATCACCCAATTGTCCGTTATATTCACCAAATTGATAGCCGTGGTAACGCAGTGCCAACAAGGGTTTGCGCCCTTGAAATTGACCAAAGGCTGTGATGAAATCTTCGTCTTTGACTACTTGGGGGTCTAGACCAAAACGGGGTAATAGTTCATCATTACGCCAACGCAGGAAGTGTTGGGGAAATTCCGCCGCTGCAACCTCATCATAGTAGTCGCCGCCTAGAGATTCTAAAGCGCTTTCGTAGTTGAGGGTGAGAAAAGGATTGCTAGAATTCTTGTAGTTTGGGGTTTCAGCCAGAGTCATTACGAGCAAAGCTTAATTCATTCTTCCTTTAATACTACCTCTGGCTTCAGCATCAGCATAGATGCAAAAAGCGACTTATATCTAAAATATGGCAGCACCACCGTCAAAATCTGGAGCGCATAATGAATAAAATTTTACAATTAAAGAAAAAGTTAACTCAATTAGAAATTTTAGACTCTAAATTTGAGTTTTTTGGTTCAGAATCACACTAATATCAAAAGCAACCTCTGAGTTTTTGTGATTGCTATGAAGACTGGCTTAACCGAAGTTTGCATCAAATCCGCCAGTCTCCTGAAACTTAACCTTAATTAAATGAAACTTAGTTTTTTATTTGTTAATTGGTTGTGATGTTGGTGCGGCAATTCCTACTGAGTTTGATGTTGCTGGTGATACCTGTGAAGAGAGAATTTTTTTCACTTGTAGGTTATAAGTTTGCAAAATGGATTGAACCTGTTTCTGTTGTTCTTGATTCAGACCCAAAGATTTTAACACTATCCTGATTCTCTGACGTGATTGCAACGCTGCTTTAAATTTAGTAGCTTGGGATGGGTTTAATAGAGCCTGAATATCCTTATCTCTTTGCTGGCGAGCCAGTTGAATTTGTAGGCGTTGTTGCTTTGTGAGTTTGATGGGCTGGTGTGATGCAGCACTAGTCTGAGTTTTTAAGACTGGTGTAGTGGCTGAATTTGGAACTGGTGCTGCCAAGACAACTCCGTTTAAAATGGTAGCAAAAGCGAAGATAGCAGAAAATACAGAAAAGGGTTTTATAGAATTAATGGACATTTGAAAAAACTCCTCAGTCATTTAATAAAATTGGACACATCGGCTAAAGCTAACCTTGATAAATAAGCCAGGTAGTGAATAAATCTTACTATTGCATTTGATTATGGACTTGTTGTGTATTTATTATGAATTTGCTATGAATTTGTAAATGTTCACAACCGAGACATGAAAATGATTTCAGGTTAAATATTTTCCTATTGTCACTAGTTGTAACTTTGGCAATAATTACAAACTCAAAATAATGGTTTTAGCTAATTTTAAGTCTTGTTATCTTACAGAACTTTCTAATTTTTATTAGAAAGTAGTATTTATAAATAAGTAAATATTGTGTATAGATAGTGTGAGAAATAAAACAAATATTTTTGACAATTATACTTAGGATGTTTAAAATATAGGTACTTTCCAATTAGGATTTGTAAGACTTGTCAAAATATGGTCTTCCCATTGACCATTAATTAATAAATAGTCTCTAGCATATCCTTCAATAACAAAACCGAGTCTTTTAAGTACGTTGCCACTGCGTCGGTTGTGAGGCATATAATTAGCCATAACTCGGTGAAAATTTAACTCCTGAAAGAGATATTGAGTTGCAGATTTTAGCCCTTCTGTCATATATCCTCTACCTTGTTTATTTTCAGCAAGGCTATATCCCACATAGCAAAAATAAGCGGCTCCTCGAACAAAATTACTAAAATTGACCGTTCCAATAACTACGGTGGGATTTTTTTTGGTAAAAATAAATAGTTTTAACGATTGCCCATTGATAAATTCTAGAAAACTATTCTCTATCTGATATTGCCAATATTCTTCAGTGAAGAAACCATCAGCCCAAAGAGGGTAGAATGGAGTGAGATAAGTTTTATTGTTAATGAAGTATTTGAGAATTTGGGGTATGTCTTCATGGATGGCTGCTCGTAATAATAGGCGATCGCTTGTAATTATTGGCAGTTCTGATATCATAAATTACTTAATCGGCGGGATCTGTTCCCATAACATTCTCTAAATTTATAAATTCTCTCATACCCTGCGGTTTAGCAGTAGTCAAGGCAATAGAATTTGCGGCTATACAGGCAAAATCCGCCTGTTTTATCCTAAAGCCACTCAGTTGACTGTTGACCAACAAAAGATATATGCGCCAGTTGCATAAGTCCCCCCAATCCCAAATCCCAAATCCCCAATACATGAGTATTTTTGCTCTTAATCTGCCATTCCACCAAAATCTTGATAAGCTGATGTCTAATATCTAGAGCGGAAGGATTGAGAGCCAATGGGTGATAAAGCACAGTGCAGGGCATAACTTCGATAAAATCGCTTTGCCCAAACGCTGTACCGCAGCAGATTCAAGCAAAAAACAGCTCTTGATTAACCCAGTCTACAAGAAGGATAGTGATGTGGTGGGAATACGCTACGATTGGCAGGAATTAGAGATTCGGGCGATATACAACACGCCATTGCTAGAGCTTATTTATCAAGCTGCTAGCGTGCATCGCCAATATCATGACCCAACAAAAATACAAGTTTGTAAACTCATATCGATTAAAACGGGGGGTTGTCCAGAAGATTGTAGCTACTGCGCCCAATCTTCTCGCTATAAGACAGAGGTAAAGGCGCAAGCACTCCTAGAAAAGGAAACTGTAGTTAACATTGCCCAGAAAGCTAAAGAAACTGGTGTTAGTCGCATTTGCATGGGTGCTGCTTGGCGTGAAGTTCGGGATAACTCACAATTTGAGGAAGTCCTGGAAATGGTCAAGGATGTAACCGCAATGGGTTTAGAAGTGTGCTGCACTCTGGGTATGTTGACAGCCAATCAGGCCAGGAAATTGGAAGAAGCGGGACTTTATGCCTACAACCATAACTTAGATACCTCGCAGGAATATTACAGCACAATTATTACTACAAGGACTTATAGCGATCGCTTGAACACAATTGAAAACATCCGTCAGACAAATGTTACTGTATGTTCTGGCGGTATCCTGGGCTTGGGCGAAACCGTCGATGACCGTGTTGGAATGTTACAAACTCTGGCAAACTTACATCCGCATCCAGAGTCCGTACCAATCAATATTCTTTCACAAGTACCAGGCACACCCTTAGAAAATCAGCCTGATGTCCCCATTTGGGATATTGTGCGGATGATTGCCACAGCCAGGATTTTAATGCCCGCTTCCGATGTGCGTCTTAGTGCTGGTAGGGCGAGACTTTCTGAAGTTGAGCAAGCTTTCTGCTTCATGGCAGGAGCCAATTCTATCTTTTCCAGCGACGACAACAAGATGTTAACAGTGACAACTCCCTGTCCAGATTACGACACTGACCGAGAAATGTTGAACTTACTTGGTTTGGGTATGCGATCGCCTTCCCAAAGACAGGAGAAAATAGCAAGTCCGGCTGTTGTAGGATAAATATCTTTTTCTGGGATGGGCATTTCGCCCGTCCCTAGTAAACTGAGGGCAGGCAAGATGCCCACCCCACAAGAAAGATTCTCGGTTAAATTATTTTGGCAGTCCGCAGACCGAACAGCAGACCGACAGCCAAACCAAAGAACAAAGCTAAAAAGCCGATGTAAGCTGCAATTGCAAACATTTATTTTTCTCCACAATACTTCCTAAATCTATTGAATCATTAGTTGTTGGGCATTGGGCATAGGTTATTATCCTTGTCCCCAGTCCCCAGTCTCCAATCCCCAATCCCCAGATTGCGATAGAATACAGCCCACGAACGCTTGTTAGGGGTTGGGCAATGACTTCTGTAATTAATGTAAATCTACCAGGGCAGTCTTATGAGATTGCTATCGCACCTTCAAGTTTAGATCAACTCGGTCAACAGATGGCTAGTCTCAAGCTAGGCAAGAAGGTATTGCTGGTTTCTAATCCGACGATTTTTAAACATTTTGGCGAAAGAGCGATCGCATCCCTAAAATCTGCTGGATTTGAAGTTGCTAGCTGCACCCTACCACCTGGGGAACGCTACAAAACCCTCAATTCCATCCAAAAACTCTACGATATTGCCTTAGAAAACCGCCTAGAACGTTCTGCGACTATGGTGGCTTTGGGCGGAGGTGTAATTGGCGATATGACTGGCTTTGCGGCTGCAACTTGGCTACGCGGCATTAATGTTGTCCAAGTACCTACCACTCTCTTAGCAATGGTAGATTCGGCAATTGGTGGCAAAACTGGCGTGAATCATCCCCACGGCAAAAACTTGATTGGGGCATTCCATCAACCGCGCTTAGTTCTGATTGACGCAGATGTGTTAAAAACTCTACCTATGCGCGAGTTTCGTGCAGGAATGGCAGAAGTGATTAAATACGGTGTGATTTGGGATGCCGAATTGTTTGCCCTGTTGGAAGCAAGTAAACGCCTCGACCAACTCCGCTATGTCAAACCTGAGCTAATAACCATCATATTAACGCGCTCTTGTCAAGCTAAAGCTGATGTTGTTAGCAAAGATGAGAAAGAAGGGGGATTACGGGCGATTCTCAACTATGGACATACTATCGGTCATGCAGTAGAAAGTTTGACTGGTTATCGCCTAATAAATCACGGTGAAGCAGTGGCTATTGGGATGGTAGCAGCCGGTCAAATTGCTGTGGAATTGGGAATGTGGCAAAATCTTGACACAGAACGTCAAAATGCTTTAATTCAAAAAGCGGGTTTACCAACTCAATTACCAACTGGGGTAGATATTGAAGCAATTATTGAGGCCTTGCAATTGGATAAGAAAGTCAAAGCCGGGAAAGTGCGGTTTGTTTTACCAACAGAGATTGGTGTAGTAACAGTTACCGATGAAGTGCCATCGGATATTATTCGGCAAGTTTTGCGGGGAATGTGACCAAAGAAGAATTCAGGAGTCAGAATAAAACATTAGTTGCTATGTTCTTCAATTACAAATTACGAATTATTGAGCCATGATACTCCAAGCCAAGAATCAATTAACCTTGCAAGAGTTCTTAAATCTTCCAACAGGTGAGGGAGATATCACCTACGAACTCATTGATGGTCAAGCAATTCCTAAAATGTCACCAAAAAAATTTCACTCTAAACTTACCCGCGCTCTTCTGAATTTAATTGAGCAATGCTGTGAGGGAAAAGGAGAAGTTTGCCCAGAATTAGCTGTCGCATTAACTCGTCGAGGGCGAGATTGGATGCCAATACCGGATATTTTATATATTTCTAATGAACGTTTACCCCTTGATTGGGATCAAGAAGGAATATGTTCTGTTCCTCCTGATTTAGTAATTGAAATTATTTCACCGGGACAAACCTTTGGACAAATGGCGGCTAAAGCTAAAGACTATTTAGATGCTAAGGTGCTGCGGGTGTGGGTATTAGATAGTAAAGCCAGAAGCATCACTGTTTTTTATCCAGATGCAGCACCACAAACTTATATGGGAGAAGAATTACTCACAGATTGTTTATTTGAGGGACTGGAATTTACGGTCGAGCAGATGTTTCAAAAGGCAAAAATACCATTAGATGCTCAATAGTAGATTTTTGGCATCTAGTACAATTTTCTCGCTCTCAATATTCATCGAAATTTCAAGTGGTGGAAGTTTGCCTAGTTTTAAGAAGTTGCTTGAGCAACTTGGCTAGTGAATTGATATGGTGGCTGGATTTTTCCTGTGCTGTACTAATAGTTTGATTAATTAATTCACCCATTTGTGGGAGGTAATTAGCAACCCAATAAGTGTACTTTGCTTATAGCCAGACCAATACAAGATGGTTTAAAGCAAGATTCACGCAACAGATGTATCAATTATGTTAAACCTAATATCCACCGGATGTATAAAAATAAAACCCTTGGTGGTTTCAACAGCTTTTTTGCTAGCTATACAGACTTCTGCTAATGCTCAACCAGCTGTTCCTAGTTTAACCCCAGCACAAGCTCAACATTTATCCCGTGACTTGGTTCCATATAATTATCAAGACTTTTTTAGGCAAGGAAAAGATTCAATTGAGAGAGAAATTCAAATTCTGGGGCAAGAACAACAGCGCTCAATTAAACCTATTCTTAAGATTGATTTATTACCGCAAATCAAAAAACCAAATCCCCAGCAAAAACCTCAAGGTCTTATCTAAGGAATAAGAATTAAATAACATACAATTTATGTTCTTGGTTTACCTCACCTCAATTCTTCTCCGATATATTGGCTACGGTGCACACACAAGTCGCAAATAGTAGTCTGTCAAGGAATAATTGACGAGTATACTTTCTGTAGAGACGGTGATTTATCGCGTCTGTATAACGTACCAGTTTTTAAGACGCGATTCATCGCGTCTCTACATGAGGGTTTTCTGGCTCATCCCAAGCGTGGTGTAAAACTGGTTCTGATTTGTGTGTACACTGTAGCCGATATATTTGAGAGGAAAGCTAGAGACAAGATGAAGTTTTGCATCTTATTTAATCCACGTTCCTAAGTAAGAATCATCATCCTTTTATGACTCTTGAAATCGCTATTTTTTTTAATATTAATTCTTGAGATATAGTACATAAACTACACTCCCAAGCCTCAGTATCACTATGTTCTGTTTCGGGGTTACAGAGGTTTTGTGTCTTCAAGAAAATTTGCAACACAAAGTTACAACTTTAATCGTCTAGCAAACCCATCAACGCTTGAATTTCAACGTTTTGATCTTGCGGCTCTGATAATTGAGATTGTAGCTTTAATAATTGGCCCTGTAATTCTTCTGCCACATGGATCATATCAGATTCTTGTGCAATTTTTAGCTGATTTTCTTTAATTTTGATTTGTTTAATCAAATTATTTTCAACATGGGTTGAGTTGTAATGTTGAGCAATCATAGCTTTAGTTTTACGATCAATGTATGGAGTGCAGTGAAATTTTTCACCTATGTATTATTCCACACTTTTGTCATTTTTTAAATATAGCTGTTCTTGGTGAGTTAGAAGAACCTCACACCCAATGCCGCTGGTTTCGTAGAGGGGACTATGATGTACCTTGTATGATTAGGAAACGCTATAAACATTATTTTTGTGAACAGTATGGACTTAAAGTTTATCAAGAAAAAGATTTATACCTTTGTAAAAATTATATCTACAGTGCTTATAACAAGCGCAATTGGATTGGAATCGTGGAATATTTATGCAGTAATCACTAATACTAATGTACCAAGCAGTCTGAATCCAATTTTTTGGATTGAGCGTTTTGCCACGATCAGCCATTTTATCGAAGGTATTATAGCAGCTTTTTATGCACCTTCAAGACAAAAAATACCAATAAAATATGCTATTTATACTTTTTTTGTCGGTACAATTGGTTTGTTAGAACTGTTTGATCGACAGGATGACTATTGAGGCTTATACGCCTTGAAGGCATAGGTTTTTAGATTCGGTTGGTAGGGTGCGATCGCATAACGCACTCTACCTACAAAAATTGTACGTTATTAAATATACGCTACTCATCTGCGAGGATTTCCCAATGTAAGTAACTGGTGAATCTGACACTCAGAAGGGAGTATAGTTTATATAGTTAGCTTTTTGCTGAGATTTTAGTTTGATACTAAGGAATTAAAAAATGTCTACTGATACTGACATCGTTAGTTACGTTGAAGAAAGCGAATTTGATGTTGTTTTAAACGGAAGTGAAGAAAAAATTGTTGTTGTTGATTTTACTGCTACTTGGTGTGGCCCCTGTCGCTTAGTCAGTCCGTTAATGAATCAACTTGCCGAAGAATACAAAGGTCGCGCTAAAGTCGTTAAGGTGGATGTTGACAGTAACAAGCCAATTTTCAAAAAATTCGGTCTTCGCAGTATTCCAGCAGTTTTAATTTTCAAAGATGGTATCTTAGCAGAAACGATAGTAGGGGTTTCTCCTTACGAAGAATTTAGCAACGCCGTTCAGAAACTTCTTTAGCTAATTCGTAATGACGCTCTTCGCTCTTAGCGTCTCCCCTTCTCTACGAGACGCTAAGAGCGAAGGGAGAAGACTTGCTAACGTAATGCGTAAGTCCTAGATATTATCATTAATAATTACGAATTATTTTAATTTTTGATTTGTCGCCTGTAATGTGCCTGGACTAAACCACTAGTATATTGTTTTGAGTTAATCAGTTCCAATTTTTCTTCCGGGGTAGGCGGTGGGAAAAGTTGTATACCGCCACCTAAGATAGTTGGAATAGTTGAAATAATATATTCGTCAATCAAGCTGTGCTGAAGAAAGGAATTGATTAATTTTCCGCCACCAACTAGCCAGATATTTTTAAAACCTTCAGTCTCTATACTTGCTAACGCCTGTTTTACTGGTTCAGAAACAAACACAACGTCCTCACGCTCAGATTGGAGATGGCGCTGGGTGAAAACGAAGGATTTTTTTTCTGGATAAGGCCATTGTTCAAAACCAAGCCCTACTTCATACGTCTTGCTACCTAAAACGATCGCATCAAGTGATTCGTAGAAAGCAGTGTAACCGAAGTCTTCACCTTCTGTATCAAGAATTGATAGCCAATCACTTCCGCCATCGGTGCGAGCAATGTAGCCATCCAAACTAGCTGCAATGTAGAGTGTAACTTTTGTCATTGTGCTTCTGAATTTGGTAGTTTTCACTCAATTAGTGCAAGCGATCGCAGGCTGATTTCTTCTACAGTATTTTAGCCTTGGATGGTTTATATCACAAAATAGCGGTAGCTTACCCAATTACTTACGTTTTTTGATTGTATCTTTTAAACCGACCTGCAATAAATTCTCGCTCTTGATAAATGCTTTGATCTAGTAGAACAGACTAAACGGGAAACTTATATTATTCTCTCACTGAGAGAAACAGGTAGGGTCGTCCATGAAAAAATTGCTCCGGCGTATTAAAATATTACTTCAACGTATCCTCAGAAGGTTTGCATTCAATTCTCAGCAACCATCGCCCTTAATAGATTCTCGCCCTCGCTCATTAGAGACTTCTATTCCCAGTGTTTCTCCCCGATGGGAGTCTGGTTTGGTGCTTGTGTGTTCGCAATGTACAAACGAGCAGTCAGGCTCAACGGCTTCCGAAGACTTAGAAAATTGGTTGAAATCGCGTTTAAAATTTGAGGGATTATGGGGTGATTTTCGGGTAGTTAGCACCAGTTGTTTAGGTGTTTGTCCCCGAATAGGCGTTACTGTTGTGCTTGTAAGTAATGGAAATTACGGTAATAGCCCCTGCTTAATTATAAATCCTCGCAGCGATCGCGAACTTCTCTATTCATACATCAAACAGAATAAAGGCTGACTGCAAAAGTTTGCTAAAGCTGCAAATTATTGAATATCAAACTGGATTTTATCTTGCAGTATGTTTCAATCAAGTGAAAAAAAGGGGTGAATTGTAAATATTCACTCCTTTTCTAGGTTATTAGGAAGGTAAATAATACTATCCAACCTGTATTAATACCATTCTCATCTGAAGAATTATTCTTTTAAACGAGGTATATTTGGTCTTACAAAGGTAGCTGAGGAATTAGTGCTTCGAGCATTAGTGCTTGAAGAAGCAGTAGTTGGCGAACTGAGATTCAAGAAATCAATGAGTTTAAGGGTACGATTACGAATTTTCCAGATCCCATTTGTTTTGACGACTTTATCTTCATAAGTGCCATTAGCGACATCAATGCTAGTTTCCGAACGTTTGTGAGTAGCATGGAGATAAGAGGTCATCGTTGCTTTATTATTTTCAATTGAAATGTTTATTGTACCCATCAAGTGTTGAGTAGCTGTATAACCATTTCCTTGGAATACTGAATAGACAAAATCTGCCCAAGAATCTGTCCCATAATTTGTTTGAGTTGCCCCATCAGGGAAAATGGCGGTGAGAACTGCATCTTGAGTAAAACAATTCCGATAAATATTCTTGCCTTCTTGAAGATTTCCTCTACCAATAGCATCAGTTCCCAGAGCGTAACAGGATGTTAATTTTTGAATTTCTAATTCTGCGTCAGGTTGACTTGCACTTGCTATTTCAAATCTACCTCCAATAAACAGCACAAGAGCAACTGCAATCACAACCACAGTTATTCGATTTAACAGAAACGAGATAGCATTTGCAACTATCCGCCCATTTCCTCTTCTTTTTTCCACAAGATTACTCCCTTAATTATTTATATCTTTCGCATCTTGTACTGTAGCCAAAACTTTAGTTTTGGCTAATAACTTCAGCCAATAAAAGCTGGCTAAAATGCTTGGATATTTTGCTAGCAATGATATTTTATATTCGCTAGAAAATATATTTTCTAGTAAATTAAAAAGCTAGTATGTACAAGATTTGATGTATACAATTAGTTATAACAGTTAATTACTAAGTTAGAGGTGTTAATTGCAACTAAGTTTGTGTTGATTTGATTAAGTAATAAAGTTAGCACTTACATAGTTTTAGTAATAGTAAAATGAATTTTAGTTTACTAATTTTCAGCAAGTCCTAAATAGAATTACTATAGCAATTCTAAAATATTTATGATAAGCTCCTCAACTCCTTTGAAAAGTCGAGAATCTGCGGCTAAAACTATCAAAATTTATTCATTCTCCCAAAATGGGAATATAAATTATAAATTGTGTTCCTTGTCCCAAGACTGATTCACAAATCAAATCTCCACCATGATTTTCAACTATAATTTGCCGACTAATAGATAATCCTAATCCCGTCCCCTTTCCTACACATTTGGTAGTAAATAAATTCTCAAAAATGCATTCTTTAACTTTTTCAGTCATTCCTTTGGCATTATCCTGAATCTTAATTACTACATTTTTATTATCTATCGCCACATTAGTTTCAATAGTAATAATGTTAGGATATGTTTCTTGAATCTCTAAAAAGTTACGGCCGATATTTGCTTCTTCTAAAGCATCAATTGCATTCGCAAGGATATTCATAAAAACCTGGTTTAATTGTCCCAAATAGCATTTTACTAATGGAATATCTGTATAATGTTTAATGATTGTAATAGCAGGATGATTGTGATCCGCTTTTAGACGATGCTGTAAAATCAACAAAGTACTATCGATACCTTCGTGAATATTAGCTAATACTTTCGAGGTAGTATCAGCGCGGGAAAAAGTACGGAGAGAGGTACTAATATTACGAATACGCTGTGTCCCTACCGTCATACCATCAATCATTTTTGGTAAATCTTTTAGCAAGAAATCTATATCTATTTCTTCAGCTTTTTCTTCAATTTCAATGCCAGGATTGGGAAATTTTTCTCGATATAGTTGCAGATAATCTATTAAATCTTTAACAACATCTTTGGCTTGAGTGATACTACCTGTAATAAAACCAATGGGATTGTTGATTTCGTGTGCTACACCTGCAACTAAATTTCCTAGAGAAGACATTTTTTCACTTTGGATAAGTTGTAGTTGCGCCTCTTGTAAATCTTTTATAGATTGTTCTAATTCCTTAGATTTATCTTGTGCCCTTGTGTACAAGCTAGCATTTTCTATGGCAATGGCCATTTGCGAAACTAAGACTTTTAATACCTCTACTCTTTCTAAAACAAAAGCTCCTGATGATAACTGATTTTCTAAATAAATAATCCCAGTAAGCTGTGATTGATACATAATGGGCAAACAAAAGATTGATTTTGTTTGAGATTTCTGAATGTATATATCAAAGTTAAATGGTTCGGCAACTGTCGCATCATTTAATACAATGTATTGCTGAGTTCGAGAAACATAATTAATCACAGAGAGCGGTAAATCCTGATAGGTTCTAACAGGAATAGAGCGTAAAACTGTCACCACGTCATCAGTAGCATTTCCAGAAGCTTCGATATATAAGTGATTATCTTTAACTAAGAGCAGTACTGCTTTTTGGGCAGCAGCATTTTCTAGTAAAATTTTGATCAGCTTGCCCAATAAATTTTCTAAAACAATTTCATTGGTAATCGCTTGTGAAAACTTGATGAATGCATTAAAATCTAGAAAATCGCTCAGGCTGCTATTGGTAGTAGTGTTAGCGGTAAGATGAATTGTATCTATTGTTGAAGTAGTGTTTTCTACCGTAATAGTTTGTCCTACTAGAAAAGCATACTTGGATTCTAAGTATTTAACTTTAGCGATCGCACCCCAGCGAATATAGGCATAATAAGATTTAGTTATGTAAGCTTGATGAATCAATTCTTTACCTAAAGACTGATAAAATTTTCCAGCTAACTCATAGGCTAAAGCTTCTTCTTGGAGGAAACCGTTTTCTTGAGATTTGGCAATCGAGTGTTCATAGTAGTCCATCGCCTCAAGTTTTTGATCCAAAATGTGATACCTTTCTGCCTCCACGAGATAAAATCTGTGTAAGTGATTTGTGGGAGCATGAGTAGCCCAGAGTTCCATCTTTTGCTGATTAGCTCGGACTTTTTCTAGAATAGCTTGCTTGTCAGACTCTTTAGCAGTATGATATATTGCCAAGTGGGCTAGAGAATCGTAAAAGTAGAACAGTGGAACAACAAACAAGCCTGTAACACCACCTAAAGATTTTTCTGCGATCGCAGCATTTTCTACAGCTTTAAAATACTCTCCAAATATGTAAGAGAGCATTAGCTTATTCACAAATAAATGGTTAATTGTGTAAAGATCATTTACTTGCTGATGAACCGGTAGCATCCTTTGCTCGTCGTAGGCTTCTCCAATTAAACAGTCTACATTTTCAAAACTTCCTTTCAAGTTCAGAACTGTTTGTAAATACACTGAGTTCCAAGTGAAAGCTACTTGCTGCTTAATTTTTTTCAGAGAATCACAATAAGCTATCAGTTCTTTTTCGAGAACCCAAAGTTCCTTACCCAGCCAAAATGAATGATAGGGATAAATGTAACCACAATAGCCAGCATATTCTAAATCTCCAGTTTCCAGACCGCTAGAATACCCTGACATTGATGATGTTAATGTCTCTCTAACATGCTCTTTCCAATGCATAACATGGGCACTAACAACCGTCAGAATCTTAGCCTTGAGTTCTTCGGCATTAAATTGTGATACTAAACTAGAAGCTAACTTCCCAAATTCATAGCCAGAATTAATTTCTCCTTGAACTCCACAAAGAAGTAATCCATAAAGACTGTAACCATAGGCAGATACAGCGGTATTGCCATACTTTAAGGACAAATTGACCATTTTACAAACAATAATTGGCATCATTGCAGGTGCAGTTTGAAAAGCCGCAGGGAGAACTCCCATTAAGATTCTCATGGCTGCAATCTTGTTAGGATCGGTCATTAATGGTAAGTTAATTAAATCTGCAATGGCTTTACCTCTCAAAGAGGTAGCGATTTCATCCATCCCCTGCTGAATATCAGTTGATGTCGGCTCCTCTGGAAAACTTATTCCTAATAATTGCAGAATCAATACTGCTATCTGAATGGCTTCTAGTTGCTTGCTTTGAATTATAGAAGCAATAATCTGTACTTCATATACTTTCACTTTATCTAGAAGAATTTTGGCTTCTTGCTGCACCACCTCGGCCCATTTTTGCATCTGCTCAAAATCACCGCCTAGATAGGCTGCCTCTGCGGCTCCTTCATATAAACTGATGGTTAAGGTATATTCATTTTGCCAAGCCTCTATACTTAAAAGTTCTATCCCATTTGTGAAGTATTTAAGAGCCGCTTCATAAGCTGTAGAAGCTTTAGCTTTTCGTCCAGCAATTAAATTTAATCGTGCTAATTCAGTTTTTTCAGATTGCTCTATCAGGTTAACAATACCTACATTCAACTGATTGACGATATCAAAAACATTAGCTTCTATTTCTTCTTTGGGTATATTTTGGAGAAGTAATTGTCCAATTCTCAGATGAGTAGATTTCTTCAGTTCTTCTGGAATTAACGAATATGCTGCTTGTTGTACTCTGTCATGCAGGAACTTGTAACCTACTCGTGAAGTATCGAAATTCAAATTAACCGCTTCTTCTTGATTAAAAACCAAAGGAATACGATAAGCTTCACTTAAAGGCAGAATTAATCCCGCTTGCAAAGCTGAGTGCAAATCATTTGCTGTCAAAGAAGGCGATTTTTCATTAACTATCGATAAAATATCTAAACTAAATCTGTCACCCACACAAGCTGCTAGCTTTAAAACCTCTTGGGTGAAGTTTGGTAGTTTTTCAACTCTACTGGCAACTAACTCAACTACATTTTTATCAGTAATACCAATTGCTTGAATATCTTCTAGACTCCATTGCCATTTAGCATTAGGAAAGTCAAATGTTAACAGTTTCTCTTGATGAAGTACTTGAATTAGTTGTGTTATAAAAAATGGATTGCCACCTGTTTTGTTAAGAATTAACTCAGCTAATTTAATAATTTCTTTGTTAAATATTCCAATTTGTTCATTCTGGTTAACCTCTGTTTCTTGGATAGTTTCGGCAACTAGCTGAATTACATTATCTAAATTTAAAGGTTGCAATACAAGATTATTAATAACCGTGCCGCTGTTCTTAATTTCTTCTATTTTTTGGATTAAAGGATGTGCCGGATTAACTTCATTATCTCTATATGCCCCAATAAATAAAAAATATTTGCTGTCGGTATCAGTTATGAGTAGTTGAATTAAATTTAAAGTAGCTGAATCTGCCCATTGTAAATCATCTAAAAAGATAACTAAGGGGTGTTCTTTTTGAGTAAAAACTTGGATAAGTTCTTTAAAAACATGATTGAAGCGGTTTTGTGATTCTGTTGCCCCAATTTGAGCTACTTCCGGCTGTGTACCAATGATTAATTCTACTTCTGGAATTACATCAGTAATGACTTTTCCATTTGTTCCTAAAGCTGACAAGATTTTATGACGCCATATTTCTATTTGTTCATTATTTTCTGTCAGCAAATACCGCATTAAGTAAGCAAAAGCTTGAATTAAAGAAGTATAAGGTATATTCCGCTTTAATTGGTCAAATTTACCAGAAATAAAGTAGCCTTGTCTGCGGGTAATGGGTTTATTAACTTCATTGACTAAAACTGATTTGCCAATACCAGAATAACCAGAAACTAGCATCATTTCTACCCCTCTTAGTCCCTCGGATTCAGGAGGGTTAGCAACGCGATCAAACGCAGCTAACAGTTTATTAACTTGTTCTTCACGACCATACAATTTTTGAGGAATTAATAACTGGCTCAAGACATCTAAACGACCTGGAACAAAATCAGTAATGATTCCCTTAGTTTCTAATTGGTTGAGACATAATTCTAAATCTGCTAATAATCCTGTGGCACTTTGATATCTGTCTTCCGCATTTTTTGCCATCAGCTTCATCACAATTTCAGAGACGGCGGTAGGAATTTGTGAATTTAATGACTGCGGGTTTATAGCTTGAACAGCAATATGACTATAAACTATTTCTAAGGGGTCTTGGCTGAAAAATGGTGTTTTATCAGTGAGCATTTCATATAAAGTCACACCAAGAGAATAAAAGTCAGTGCGATAATCAAGAATGCGATTCATTCTCCCAGTTTGTTCAGGAGACATATAGGCAAGTGTGCCTTCAACGCAGTTAGGGTTATTAAATTGGGGATTTTCTTTATTGAGGCGGGAGGCGATACCAAAGTCAGTGAGTTTAACAATACCAGTCTGAGAGTTAATGATGATGTTACTAGGTTTAATATCTTTATGAATAATCTGCTGTTTGTGCAAATAATCTAAGGCTTTAGTCAGTTGAATGGCAATTTTTAAATGGTTAATTAAATCGAGTTTTTCTATTTGTAGCAGTTGAGTTAAAGACTGACCTCCGAAGTCTTCTAATAACAGTCCTACACGATTTTCAAAGGTTTCTAGACTGATAGCTTTAACTATATTAGGATGGTCTAAACCTTGCTGAATTTGGTACTCGTTTTTAATCCGAGTAAAGGCTTCAAGAGTTGGATATTCATTTTTAAGCAGCTTGAGGATAACTCGCTGTTGCGTCTTTGACCTTTGTGTTTGATAAATAATTGTTTGAATTCCTTCGTGGAGAGTCGAGTTGATTTGATATCCAGTACGATTTGGCATTGATTTTTGACTATAAAGTTATAAAATTAGCGTCACCCCCGTTCTGTCGTGAAAGGGGTTCTAGTTTAATTATTCCCAGCAGGAGAAAATTATTAACATTGGGATTCCGTACTAAAGGGTTGTACATTAAAAAGCAATTGTTCCCTTGTAACGGAAAGTAGTGGCTAAAATCTGACTGTAATTTTTACGCCAACCGCAGATAAGGACACTTTTGTAAAAAACCAGAGGCCTTATTGTGGGCGTCTATATTATGAGTATGCATTGGTGTCGGTCGAATAATGCCACCAAATAGGTCATCCAAGCCGTAGGGTGTGAAAAATTGCCATTGGCCTTGTGCATCTAGTCGAACTCCCACAGCAGTAGCAGTATGCAGCCAATCTGCGATCGCATCTTCTGTATTATTGTAAGGTCTGCTGCCAAGCCGCCAACGAGCAAAACTGGCTTGATTTTTAACATCAAACTCGTCATGAGGAAATTTTTCTGTGAGGGTTGTCTTTGCTACTTGTTCCTGGGAACGATTTCCTTCTATATCAAAGAATGCAATATCAAAATCTTTAATACCTAACCCACAATCATTGTCAAAAATTGACGACCAAACGGTGTTTCGGACTGCACCACCGGCTAACCACCAGTTCGGTAGATTTAGTTGAGCGATCGCAGGTAATACTGTATTAATACGTGTATCAGCTAAAATCATCTGTAGGCGAGTGTTACTATTCATATTAAATACCTGGGATTGTCAAGTAAAAGGTGAAAATATTATCATTCACATTTCATGAAACTTACGGTGTTGATAGTCCTGCTATGACACTTGGCAAGTCAATCTTTTTGAGGCTAACTGCTGAAGTCATAGTATAAAGAAAACAAGGTTATACGAAGGTTAAATTGTGAATTGATAATTAAGAATTTTTATTTATGGAAGATCTATTTGCGCGACTAGAACGCACACTTAATCCTGAACTGCCAACCCTTGCAGAGTCACAACAACAACTACTACAAGAACTCAGTATTGATGAAAATCAACCCGGTACGATTCTGCATGACTTTCAAACTCTGATAGATTTCTTGCAACCAAACGGAGTGGAAGTTAGTAGTGTTAATAACCTTCTACCGCTAAAAGTACTATCAGAAGTTAATTCTCGGTTAAGTCACCGAATTGAAACTAAACTTAAACGCCCCGTACAGAAATCATACCCCTACATTAATGGACTATATCTGTTATTACGCAGTTCTGGAATAGCCCAAATTAGATCCCAAGGGAAGAAGCAGGTTTTAGTTTTAGATGCAGCAACTTTACAATCATGGTTAAGCCTGAACTTAACAGAACGTTATTTCAACTTATTAGAAGCTTGGTTGATTTGGGGAAATAACGAAATTTTGGGTGAACATCAAGATTCATTAGGGAATTTATTTAGATGTATGCAGCTTTGGCCCCGCGTCCCAGATAAAGGTTTAAAGTTTCCTAAATATGAAGCTCAAAACAATATTAGTTATTATCCTAGTCTGCATAATGTTGCCCTGTTAGAGTTATTTGGATTGTTATCTATCAAACATGGTAAACCACAAGAAGGTAAGGGATGGCGCATTACTAGTTTACAACGCTTACCCTTTGGTGATGCTCTGTTACAATTACTTTTTCCATTGGGAATACGAGGAGAATTACAAGATGGTGTAAATGTGAATTTTGGAAAATTACAGTCACATTTACAACCATTTTTTCCAGAATGGGAGCATAATTTACTTGTTCCTATGCAAGGCTTCACGGATGGTATTTATATTTTTAAAGTGTCCCTTTTTAAAGCTTGGCGACGCATTGCGATACCAGCAAATAAACCATTAAGCTGGTTAGCAGAGACAATTCTTGATGCTTTTGATTTTGATTACGATCACCTATACGAGTTTAGTTATAAAGACCATTTCGGTCGCATCATAAAAATCGGTCATGCCTACATGGAAACACCGCCATTTGCAGACCAAGTGCAAATTGGTGATTTATCGCTAGAGCCAGGTGGTAAAATGACCTATCTTTATGATTTTGGTGACAACTGGAAATTTGATGTGCAGTTAGAAGTAATTAATCCACCTGATAATAAAATTAAAAAAGCCAAAATTTTAGATGTTCATGGAAATGCACCTCAACAGTATTGGAGTGAGGATGATGAATCGGATGAAGATGAAGAATAAAGGAGATTTAGGGGCGCACAGAGAATCGTGTCCACGTGTCTTCTGTTTGTGTCTAGTAAAACCCACTTTAAGACAGAGATAGTTTTAGTTATAATCAGGCAACACAAATTATCAGGAGATAATAATCTGTGACTTTTCCATATACTGGAGGTTGTCAATGCGGACAGATTCGTTATGAAATTCATGCCCAACCATTAACACTTTACCTATGTCACTGCAAGGAATGTCAAAAACAATCATCTAGTGCTTTTGGAATGTCTCTTACAGTACTACGAGATGCTGTTGTAATTGTTCAGGGAAAACCCAAAACTTGGACTCGGAAAAATGATAGCGGACGTGAAGTAAATAACCTGTTTTGTGGCGACTGCGGAACGCGATTGTTCCATGAACGGACTTACAAACCAGATACTATCAATGTCAAAGCTGGAACCTTAGATGATACAAGTTGGTTACACCCAGTGGGTAACATTTGGACAGGCAGTGCCCAGTCATGGGTAATCATTTCAGACCAATTACTCAACTATGACGGTCAACCAGAGGATACGCAGCCGTTATGGGAAAAATGGAAACAACAACATCCTTAATAATTCAAAATTAAAGACATTTCAGACGGGGATTTAACCCTGACTGTAGCTTGCTTCCCGTAGGGTAACTGATGTTACATATAGTAGGGGTCTTAAACCCTTGTATTTATGATCAATGCACAATTTCCAATATTAGACATCAGTCCCCTGACACTTAAACCAAAGTCCTTGGTTGGTAGTCTAATTCATGACTATACCAAATGTGATAATGATAATTTTTTACTGGTAAACTACTTTAATGAACATATTAAATTATTTAAAATAGTAATAGTAAACTCAAATTATAAGTTCAGTTTGTGTATCATATATATTTCTACTTGTCTGCAAATCATTAATAAAGCTAACACACTATGAATATTTCACATGAAGACTTACTGGACATTTCCAATCAATTAATTTAGGTGAAACTGGATAAGTAAGACAATTTTGGTTCATTTTCAACACTTTTAACAGTTATTTCTAGACAAGCTTGATGAAAAACGATACACCGCAAGAATTGAACTCAGACCCAGAAATTGGGCGCTTGATTGATGAGGTAATGTCTTCGTCTCTGACTGATGAACAGTACCGCAAAAAGATGCAGCGACGCAAAGAAGTTCAAGACAAGCGTATAGCAGAAGCCGTACCAGAAAAAGGGTTAATTATTGTAAATACTGGTAACGGCAAAGGTAAAACCACTGCGGCTTTAGGGATGGTGTTACGATCGCTAGGTCATGGGTATAAAGTAGCGATCATTCAATTCATAAAAGGTAGCTGGGAACCTTCTGAGAAAAGGGTTTTCAGCTATTGGGAAGACCAGATAGAATTTCACGCAATGGGCGAAGGCTTTACCTGGGAAACTCAAGACCGCGATCGCGATCTTGACAAAGCTAGCGCCGCCTGGGAAAAATCATTAGAATACATCCGCAACCCAGACTTTCATCTGGTATTGTTAGACGAAATCAATATCGCCCTCAAAATGGCTTACTTACCAGTAGAAGACGTTTTAGCCGGTTTGGCGCAAAAACCAGCTAACAAACACGTTATTCTCACAGGTAGAGGCGCACCATCGGCTTTAATTGAACGTGCTGACCTAGTAACTGAAATGACTCTAGTTAAGCACCCTTTCCGCGATCAAGGTGTGAAAGCACAACCGGGAATTGAGTATTAAATCAGAATTCAGAATTGTTAAAAAACCAGGTTTCTGAATCTCTGTTGAGATTAGAAACCTGGTTTTTAATTCTCGGATGTCAATAACTAATTAAGTAAAGCGGTTCTCAATTGCATAGAATATAGAACACTCTTAGGGGTGTAGCAACTGCATCTACATAAACAAAACCTACCTCCGTAGGTTTAGCCCTAATTTTACCTTAGTCTGCGGAGGCGGACTTTGCCTGTGTAGCCGCGATTTCTAATCGCCACGGCTTAAATTGACTGTATGTTGCATCCAAGCGAGAACTGCTATAAATTAAAAACTCCATCGGTACATCTTGCTCGGTATGATATTTAATCTGCAAGCATTTACCTAGTAATAACCAGCTATGACACATAACTACCGCATTACTCTACTTCCCGGCGATGGCATTGGCCCTGAAATTATGGCAGTGGCGGTAGATGTGCTGAAAGTCGTAGGGAAGCAATTTGATATTCAGTTTGAATTCCAAGAAGCCCTCATTGGTGGTGCAGCAATTGATGCCACGGGAGAACCCCTACCATCTGCCACTCTAGAAACTTGCCGTAATAGTGATGCTGTGTTACTCGCCGCCATTGGTGGTTATAAGTGGGATTCCCTGCCATCTAATTTACGCCCAGAAGCAGGTTTGTTAGGACTACGTGCAGGTTTGGGATTATTTGCCAATTTACGCCCAGCGAAAATTTTGCCTCAGCTAATCGATGCCTCGACTTTGAAACGCGAAATTGTCGAAGGCGTAGATATTATGGTGGTGCGTGAACTCACTGGTGGGATTTACTTTGGTAAACCTAAAGGAATTTTTGCTACGGAAACTGGTGAAAAACGCGGTGTAAATACAATGGTTTACACCGAATCGGAAATTGAACGCATTGGACGGGTGGCTTTTGAGGCAGCTAAAAAACGCGGCGGAAAACTTTGTTCGGTGGATAAGGCAAACGTATTAGAAGTATCTCAGTTGTGGCGCGATCGCATCACTCAACTTTCTCAGGAATATCCAGATATCGAACTCTCTCATTTATATGTAGATAATGCTGCCATGCAGTTGGTACGCGCTCCCAAGCAGTTCGATACCATCGTCACAGGTAATTTGTTTGGCGATATTCTTTCTGATGCTGCTGCTATGCTCACAGGTAGTATTGGGATGTTACCGTCAGCTAGTTTAGGCGCTTCTGGGCCTGGTGTATTTGAACCAGTTCATGGTTCCGCCCCAGATATTGCCGGACTGGATAAGGCAAATCCTCTAGCACAAGTGTTGAGTGCGGCGATGATGTTACGCTACGGTTTAGACCAACCAAAAGCAGCAGATAGCATCGAACAAGCCGTATTGCAAGTTTTAGAACAAGGCGATCGCACAGGGGATATAATTTCCCCAGGAAAAAATCTTTTAGGTTGCCGCGCTATGGGCGATGCCTTGATCAAAGTACTCGACCAACCTTAAAGTTGTTGGTTGAAGATGAATGCCAGGCAGTCTTGGCAAAAGTTTTTCACTTTTGCCAAGACTGCGATTTCCTCAACGTAAAACGTCTATAGAGGTTTCCTAAACTCAGGTTTTATGGCTAAATCCCGCTTCGTTAGGGAATTACGAATTACGAATTGCGAATTTTAAAGTGCAACCTGGGCAATTTGGCAACCTTTGCTAAAAGTTTCGGGTAGACTAGAGGGAAATCTAGCAATCAAATAACAGTCGATAGTGTACGCATTACGACAAGGACAAGCAACTTTTACCGCCCCAAAGAACCAGTCACCTTTGATTGATCCCGCCGTAATCAGAGCCGCTGGGCAGATTTACTACACTCACTGTGAAGTACATCCCGAAATAGCTGGGCAACCTTCCGGTGTAGCAATTAATCGCATGACTCATCGAGGTAAGGTTATTTTTACTAACCAACCAGTTCTATTACCTCAAGAATGTTTTGTGCCCTTGAGTCAAATTGAATCGCACATGTATTAGTCATTGGGCATTGGTCATTAGTCATTAGTCATTAATCATTAGTTCTGGACAAAGGACGAAAGATAAACGACAAATGACACAGGACAAATGACAAAGGACAAATGACTGTATGGACATTTTGTTCGCCATTCCGGCGAGTGTAATGATCTTTGCTTTAGGTGCATCTATTGGTAGTTTTCTCAATGTTATTGTTTATCGGCTACCTGCTGGGTTGTCAATTCTTTGGCCACCTTCTCGTTGTCCTAAATGCTTAAACCAGCTAAAAGCTTACGACAATGTACCAGTATTCGGCTGGATTTCCTTAAAAGGGCGGTGTCGATATTGCAAAAGCAAAATTTCTGTCCGTTATCCCGTGGTAGAAGGGGTAACGGGCATAATTTTTTTACTGATTTTTTTAGTATTTCAAGTTTCGATTTTAACAATAGGCTATTGGGCTTTTTGTAGTTGGTTATTGGCGCTATCGCTTATCGACCTAGATACAATGACTCTA
Source organism: Nostoc sp. NMS8 (assembly GCF_017115045.1). Lineage (GTDB taxonomy): Bacteria > Cyanobacteriota > Cyanobacteriia > Cyanobacteriales > Nostocaceae > Nostoc. The sequence goes on from NZ_JABXKK010000100.1 coordinate 73,451, forward strand.
CCCAATCCACTTATTAAGTCGGGTTTGGTTATGGGGATTTTGTTTCAAATGGTGGTTGGTTTTTTACCGGAGGCTAGTTCCGTGGCATTGGTAAATCACCTGATGATGGCAATAGTTGGTGCAGTATTGGGCTTATGGTTATTTGAAGCGATCGCCTTATTGGGTTCAATTGCTTTTGGTAAAACTGCAATGGGGGCAGGTGACGCCAAGTTAGCAGCCATGATGGGAGCCTGGTTAGGCTGGAAATATTTGCTCTTGGCTAGTTTTATTGCCTGCGCGCTGGGAGCGTTAATTGGTAGCGGTGCTATGATGCGATCGCGACAAAGGTTAGGACAAAAGATGCCTTTTGGCCCTTTTCTGGCTTTAGGATCTGTGATTACTCTGTTTAGCGGCGAAGCCATCTTGTCTAGCTACCTGCGGTTATTTTTTCCAGCATCTTGATGAGGAGAATAGCAATGCCCAATGCCCTTCAGGAGTGCTGAGTGGGGAAGAAGCAAGGGAACAGGGAGAAGAATTTTCCCCTCCGCCCCCCGCACCCTGCCCCTCTGCATCTTTTCAATGCCCAATTCCCCATTCCTCTTGACTTATACCCGTGGTGAATGCGCTACTCTTGTACTATGGTTTAGAGTAGAGTTAGCAATTAAGCTAAATAAAACTGCCAATGGTGTTTAATCCTGACTTTTTGAATGACAACTCCGAGGAACACCCTAATCAACTTCTTTCCGACCACTCTGAGGAATACCCCAATCAGTTACTCAAATATCTACAGCATCAGTCTCCTGATGTTTTAGCTAGGGTTGCTCAGTCTGCCAGCCCCGAAATTAAACAAATCATCTCGCAAAATGTTCAAGGGCTAGTGGGAATGCTCCCGGCAGAAAATTTTAACGTGCAAATCACGACAGATCGGGAGAACTTAGCTGGACTTCTAGCGTCGGCAATGATGACAGGGTATTTTCTGCGCCAGATGGAACAAAGAATGCAGTTAGAGCATTTGTCTAATGGTCAATAATTAATAGTCAATAGTCAAACATTCTGGGACTATTGACTATTGATTATTTCCTTTCAGGATAAGCTCCTAATTTTACTTTGAAGGTTTGAATTTTACTGCTGCGGTTGACTTCGAGCGCTATTATGTCCCCAACTTTGCTGGACTCTACTAGCCTCTGAACTTGGGCTGAGGTTTTGACTGGTCTACCGTTAACTTTTTGAATCACGTCTCCAGGAAGCAATGCTCCACGCTTGGCTGGAGAATCGTCTGTTACGCCTTTAATGACAATCCCCGCATCCTGCTGAATGTTCAGTTGATTGTCTTGATTGATCTGCTGTCTTCTGATAGGAGAAAGGTCTGCCATTTCAATACCCAAAAAGGGATGTTCCACATGCCCTTTGGTAAAAAGTTCATTGGCAACGCGGGCGGCGGTTTCAATAGGGATAGCGAAACCGAGTCCTTGAGCATCAGCGCGGATAGCAGTGTTAATACCAATGACTTCACCTTGAGCGTTTAACAAGGGGCCACCAGAATTACCAGGGTTAATCGCAGCATCAGTTTGGATAAAGCTAACTCGCTTATCTGGGACACCAACTTGAGTGCTGGTGCGATCGGTAGCGCTGATAATGCCCATAGTGACAGTATTATCCAAACCTAGAGGATTGCCAATAGCGATCGCCCATTGTCCCGGTATCAAGTTTTGCGAATTGCCCAGTTTTACCGTTGGCAAATTATTCGCTTTAATTTTTACCACTGCCACATCTGTCACAGAATCAACTCCGACCACCTTTCCCTCTAAACTCCGACCATCCTTAAGAGTTACTTGTACTGTATCGGTATCTGCCACCACATGAGCGTTAGTGAGTAATTCGCCATCTTCACTCAAAATAAATCCCGATCCCGTACCGCGCTCAATGCGTTCTTGAGGAATTGGTTGATCATCTTCTCCAAAAAATCGTCGTAAGAGGGGATTTTTCAACGCGTCAGAGATAGGATTAGCTACTTTGCGAGTGGCATTAATTCGCACCACAGCCGGGCCAACTTTTTGCACTGCCGTCGCAATAAAATTCACATTATCGCCCCCAGTAGCACTAGTTGCTCCATTTGGAGAATTCGGAACTACGGATTCTGGAGGCGAAGACATCGTTACATTTTTTAACTGTTGGAACGATCGGTTCTGTGGCAGGAGATAGTGACTGCCAAACAAGCCTGCACCACCGCCAATCACTAGTAAAAATACATAAACCGCCAGTTGCTTTAAGGATAACTTCATAATTTTTTTACTCAAGGACAGCAATGCAGTTGCTAATTTCTAAGTGTAGTCAAGCTAACGGCAAGTGGACAGATCAATTTACGGGAAATTGGGCATTGGGAACTGGGGACTGGGGATTGGGGATTGGGGATTGGGTATTGAATATTAGAAAACTCTTTTCTAAACCTCGTGCATGTTGAAACCTAGAGTTTTGAATTATTCTGTTGTGTTATTGCGACATTCGTTCTTAGCGTTCCCGCAGGGTAGGAAGCAATCGCAAAACTTTGGTAAAAACTACAGTTCTCAAGTTAGACGAGGTTTAGTCCCTATTTCTTAGTTCCCACTTCCGATCTCCTAGTCCCTAGTCCCCAATCCCCAATCCCCACTCTTCCCATCTAAAATCTAAAGTTAATGCGCTATTGACCTTTATACATGACTTTACTCTTTCGTCAACTGTTTCTCTGTAGCTTAGTTAGCGCCTTGGGCCTAGTAAGCATACTGCCATACTCGAACAGTGCTAACGCTGCTGTAGGTGGTTGCCCAATTCCAGCCTTATCTCGCTTCCAACGCCATAAAGTTGTTCGTGGCGAAACTTTGGAGAGCATAGCGCAGCGCTACAATCTCATTCCTACAACTATTATCGGCATGAATCCAGCTTTGCAGAATGGTGGGATTGCAGCCGTTGGGAGTGTGCTTCAAATTCCTCCCTACAATGGGATTGTAGTCGAAGTCCCTCGCGGTGAAACTTGGCGACAAGTAGCGGCACAATACAAAGTTCGTGCTGATAGCCTTTTTGAGGTGAATGGCTGCCAACCAGACCCCAGAATCGTATTTGTTCCGGGGGTAAACTGGTCGCCCAATGGTGTTGTAACTAAATCCCCTTTACCCAGTGATGCAGGTACACCAAATCGAGCATCGCTATCTGGATATCCCTTAGCACAAGTGACGACAGTGGGATTAGCTTACGGCTGGCAAATTAATCCTGCGACAGGTGAAGTTTTCTTCCATAGTGGTATTGACTTATTAGCACCAGTTGGTACAAATGTGCAAGCGATCGCACTTGGAACCGTAGCCTTTGCCAGCGATCAAGGTTCTTATGGCAAGTTGGTCATTATTAACCACAGTGGCGGACTCCAAAGCCGCTACGCCCAGCTTGACAGCATCAAAGTTACTGTCGGTCAGCAAGTGAAAAAAGGAGACTTACTAGGAACAGTAGGCACTAGTGGAAAACCAACATCCACTCAACCGCATCTCCATTTTGAAGTGCGTTCTAGCTCATCTCTGGGTTGGGTAGCAGAAGATCCCAAGGGTTATTTGAAGAAATAGGTTTGTTTTTAAACGCAGAGGGACGCAAAGGAAATCTCTGTGTTCCTCTGCGAAACCTTCGCGATCCTTTGCGTTAAAAAAATGCTATATTTTCGCTAGATTTTACGATGTGCATTCCTGCATCTGCAAACCTTGTAAATGCTGCATCTGCTTGTTCTGTGTAGTCCACAACACCAGGGACAACAACAGGAGAAGTACTATCTTCTAGCAGATAGATTTTTTGAGCAAGGGCAGCATCTACCTGTTTAATTTCTGTTAATAAATCGTCTATTGTCCAGGCGACGCAGTGACTTTTAGCTTGACCACCAATAATTACTGCATCATATTCTAAAAGTTGTTTAATTAGGCGCGTGTTCTTTTGAGCAAGTGGACGTTGTTCAAAATCTTCCAACACCTCTGGACGCAAAATAGAATAATTTTCTGTTAAGGGATTCTCACCTTTGATTTCAAATTGCGTCTGACTCTGACGAGCAATCCCGTGAAAAAATATCGCTTCTTCTACCGATGGAACTAAAGCATGACCAATACCACCCAACATAGAATGATAAGGCCAAACAGTGAGGGGATATTTCCCATCTTGATTAAGTTTTTTAAGGTAATGATAAGCGTGTTTTTCTAATAATTCATAATCCCCATTAGTAACACTGTTAGCAACTGCTGGGTTAACTTTCCAGATACCTTGTTGAATATCTGCTGGTGTGATGCTAGTCGCTGCTGGAGTGGGATGTTCTCCGGCAGCGTTCACCCAAAAGATTGGATGGAATATTTGCGTTGCTGTGTGAGTATCTAGAGTTGGTACAATTTTCGTAATTACTCCCAAGTTTCGATAGATAAACTCACATAATCTGACGTTATCATCCACCGCCGCATTCCCGGATTTTCCACCTACAAATAATTCAAATCCAGGGATGCAGAAGGTGTTTTGGACATCAATTAACAGTAAGCAAATATGAGTTTTATCTAAAGATGCAGGTTTTATATCGTGTTGTTGTGCCCAGATTTCAGCTTCGGCGGCACGTTCTTGGTAAGGTACGCGCCAGACTTTGCCCACTTCTTCAGGGTTAAAGTGTGAGGGAATTAGTATTTGGGGTGTTATTTGGGTGTTCATATAATTCTGCACTTATGTTGATAATTACTAGGCTTGACTAAGTTAAATATAATACTTTACAAAGTTTTTACTACAATATTCCCCTTCCTTCTTTACTGTGCAAAAATGCAGCAATTTGTGCGGCTGACTTCAATTTAACAAGCTGTTGACATCCAAAATGCGGACATTGCAGGTAAAACATATCTATAACAACATCTGAGTGATTGCGTTTTTCACGTAAGACCATAGGCACATGATGTATGGGGCATAGTACATCGCTGTTTTCTACCTTCAAATACTGTCTAACACGATCAACCACTGTAATTTGGATATTTTTAGGTGTAAAACTCTGACTTAGTTCGGCATTTGATAACTTAAGTTCATAGACATTTGCTTTGTGCATTAAACCAATATCCTGCGTAGAAAAATTCTGTGTACCTCTACATTGAGTATTTGCATGATTGTAATAGCCAATACATGACCAGAAAAAGTCATTTAACATCAATAAACTGCCGTCAGGTCGATTTTTATGTTGTAAAAACATTGGTCTGCCACACCCGCATTGCTTTTCAAGAACAACTTGCCCCATGTGAAACTGAAGTATGTGAGCTTTATCATTGTTCAAGAATGATGTTTCATATCTATCAGGATTTTTTACTTGTTCGGCTACGACTTCCTCAGTTTTAGCCTTTTGCCACTGCTCAAACTTATCCTCACGTTGTTTTTTTAATTCTTGGAGTTTCTCTAGCTCAGTTCGCTTTAGCAGTCCATCACGCGCCCGCTTTTTCTCAAGTTCCGTTTCCTGAAGGTCAATATTCTTGATGTCAATTTGAATATTTACAGTAACAGGAGTTGGACTCGGCGCAGTCTGATTTTCTTTAACTCTTTCCTGGAAACGCTCATCAACAATGCTATTAATATGGTTTTTGGTTGCTTGATGGACAGTTTTGGTTATTTGATTGACAGTGCGGATTGCCTTCATGACAATAGCTCCAGCACTAAAAATTGCTTCGATAAATCCCATGTTCGTTCTTTTTGAATAGATTTTTCATTTACTAGGGTTCCCTAAAGGCTAAGAAGATTGTTATTTTCTCCATTTTTTTCTATAGTAATCGTCCAAAAAAGCGCTAGCTGTGGCAATCTGGGAAACAGAGATTTATTAAATCTGATATTTGAGCTACAGCAAATTTACCTAATCAGGTTATGCAAACTCTGCCCACAGTAAACACTTCAAGCATCACATCACCTCAAGCCACCTTTGATACAACTATCAAACGGCGTAAAACCCGTCCTGTAAAGGTGGGAAATGTCACCATTGGCGGCGGCTACCCCGTTGTAGTGCAGTCAATGATTAACGAAGACACTCTTGATATTGATGGTTCCGTGGCTGGTATTCGTCGTCTGCACGAAATAGGCTGCGAAATTGTCCGCGTTACAGTGCCAAGTATGGCTCATGCTAAAGCTTTAGGGGAAATTAAACAAAAATTAATTAAAACTTACCAAGACGTGCCAATTGTGGCTGATGTCCATCACAATGGGCTAAAAATCGCCGTGGAAGTCGCCAAGCACATAGAGAAAGTACGGATTAATCCAGGTTTGTATGTGTTTGAAAAGCCAAACATCAATCGAACTGAATATACTAAAAGCGAATTTGACGAAATTGGCGATAAAATCCGGGAAACCTTAGAACCTCTAGTAGTTTCTTTGCGCGATCAAGGAAAATCGATGCGAATTGGGGTAAATCACGGTTCCCTCGCAGAGAGAATGCTATTTACTTACGGTGACACTCCCGAAGGAATGGTGGAATCTGCCATAGAATTCATCCGCATCTGTGAATCTTTGGATTTCCACAACTTGGTAATTTCTATGAAAGCCTCACGAGTCCCGGTGATGGTCGCCGCCTATCGCCTCATCGCCAAGCGTATGGATGAACTGGGTATGGATTATCCGCTACATTTAGGCGTTACCGAAGCCGGTGATGGCGAATACGGGCGAATTAAATCCACGGCTGGTATTGCTACCTTACTTGCTGATGGCATTGGCGATACAATTCGCGTGTCACTTACAGAAGCACCAGAAAAAGAAATCCCCGTCTGCTACAGCATTCTCCAAGCTTTGGGATTGCGAAAAACGATGGTGGAATATGTCGCTTGTCCCTCCTGTGGACGCACTTTGTTTAACCTAGAAGAAGTGCTGCACAAAGTTCGGGAAGCCACTAAACACCTAACTGGGTTAGACATTGCAGTTATGGGTTGCATTGTCAATGGCCCGGGAGAAATGGCCGATGCCGACTATGGTTATGTCGGCAAAACACCCGGTTACATTTCTTTGTATCGTGGTCGAGAAGAAATTAAAAAAGTCCCAGAAGATAAAGGTGTAGAGGAATTAATTAACCTTATTAAGGCAGATGAACGCTGGGTAGAACCTTAAAGGGAGCAGGGGAGAAGCAAGGGAGCAGAGAGCAGGGAGAAGAATTTTCCCCTCCGCCCCCCGCACTCTGCCCCTCTGCCTCTTTTCAACCCCCAATCCCCCAATTTGCCAGATTGTCAAGTATTTTGTGTAAATTAGGAATACATACTCCGTCTGTACAGTGGTAGCCTGTGTTAGATTGAGCATACTGACTATAAATTTTCCCTCTGATGCAGCTGTCATTATGGTGATTACAAAAAGTAGACTTGTTTTGGGTGCTACGGCAGTGACACTCTCCACGATCGCTGTTACTAGCCTTGGCATTCATTCGCGAGGTCAGGCTTTATTTAAAGCAAGTCCTAAAGAATTAGTAGATGAAGTTTGGCAAATTGTTCAACGCCAATATGTAGACGGTACTTTTAATCAGGTTGATTGGCAGGCTGTTCGTAAGGAATACTTGAGCAAGTCTTACAGTAATCCACAGGAGGCGTATAAGTCCATTCGGGAAATGCTGAAAAAGCTGGAAGACCCCTACACCCGATTTATGGACCCAGAGGAATTCAAGAATATGCAGGTTGATACCTCTGGAGAATTGACAGGGATTGGGATCACCATTAGTCAGGACGAAAAAACCAAGCAGTTGGTTGTAATTGCGCCAATCGAAGATACACCAGCCTTTAAAGCTGGTGTTTTGGCAAAAGATATCATCCTCAAAATTGACGGCAAAGATACTAAGGGGATGGATACTAATCAGGCAGTATCTTTGATTAGGGGTGAAGCAGGGACGCAAGTCAGCCTGATTATTCAGCGCGACAGTCAGACAAAACAATTTGACATCAAACGGGCGCGAATTGAAATCCATCCAGTTAAGTTTTCCCAAAAGCAAACCCCAGCGGGGAATCTTGGTTACATCCGCTTGAACCAGTTCAGTGCCAATGCTGGTAAAGAAATGCAAACCGCTATCAAAAATTTAGAAAGCAAAAAAGTAGCTGGATATATTCTAGATTTGCGTGGTAATCCAGGTGGCTTACTTTTCTCCAGTGTGGATATTGCCCGGATGTGGATAGATAAAGGTAAGATTGTCTCCACTGTTGAACGCCAAGGAGAGGCAGAAAAAGAAGAGGCAAACGGACGAGCCTTAACAAATAAACCTTTGGTAGTACTGGTAGATAAAGGTTCAGCTAGTGCCAGTGAAATCCTCTCAGGGGCTTTGAAAGATAATAAGCGCGCGACTTTGGTAGGTACTCAAACCTTTGGTAAGGGATTGGTGCAATCAGTACGTCCTCTAGAAGATGGTTCAGGATTGGCGGTAACAATTGCTCATTACTATACCCCCAATGGTACAGACATCAATCATAAAGGCATTGAGCCAGATGTGAAGGTGGATTTGACCAAAAAGCAAATGGAAGATTTGTGGCTGCATGGACGCGACAAACTCGCTACCCTAGCAGACCCTCAATTCGCTAAAGCGGTGGAAGTTATAGGTAAAAAAATTGCTGTTAAGGGTACACCTACCGCAGAAAAATAAAGTTAGGAATGAATAGTAAGGAGTTAGGAATAAAAACCATCATTGTTAACTTCTAACTCCTAACTGCTAACTTAAACTGGTTGACATTTTCCTGCCCTAATAAGTCCGACACGCCGAGCGATCGCTTCTTCTTGCGAATTAAAAGGCCCCCATTGTTCTATAATTTCTGGGTTATCGTCTGCAACTTGGTCACTGGGGATAATTTCACAGTTTCCACCAGAGCGCTTGACAATATACCAAGTTTGTGATTTGCTCATACTTTAAATAAAAATCTTGTTTTTATAGTCAGAATTTTACTGCATACAGAAAATATCTTCGCACTTACTGTTATTAATCGAGGTGGACAAAATTTTTGTAGTCCCCTCGATTTCTCACATAAATTTACCTTTGGTTAATACTTCCGCTCTTTTGGCTCAAACATAGTAATCGCCACCGGTCGATATTGAATCTCAATTCCCGCTGGTGAATAGTAAGCCATTGTGTGTTTGAGGAAATTTGTATCATCTCGCTGGGAATAATCTTCGCGGAAATGAGCGCCACGGCTTTCTTGACGATTTAGAGCTGATGCTAAAATAGTTTGTCCTACTACCATCAAACTTCGCAATTCTAAGGCTTCAACGAGTTCCGTATTCCAGCAACTACCTTTATCATCTAAATAAATTTGAGGGTATTGCTGTTGTATTTCTTCTAGTTTTTGCAAACCTTCAGTCATTAATGCCTCAGTGCGGAAAACGCCGCAGTACTCAGTCATACAATCCTGAAAAGCTTCACGGACTTGGTTAATACGGTACTGTCCTGGTTGTTCTAGTAAAGCTTGAATTTGTTGCTGGGCTTCTGTTACATAACGTTGCTCATCTACAGAGGGTAGCTTACGTTTTTGGACAAATTTGGCGATCGCAGCCCCAGTCCGCTTACCATAAACTACACACTCCAGAAGTGAATTACTCCCCAAACGATTGGCACCATGCACGGAAACACAAGATGTTTCACCCGCAGCAAAGAAAGCATCAACTAAACCATCGCCACTACTACGAACTTGTCCATCAGTATTAACTGGGATACCACCCATACAATAGTGAATTGTTGGGCGAACTGGCATTGGTTGAGTTACTGCGTCAACGCCTACTAGGCGATGGGCTTCTTCCCAACAGAAGGGAACGCGACTCATAATTTTTTCTTTGCCCAGATGGCGCAGATCCAGATAGACAAAGGGGCCACCAGCACTACCATCAAGATGGATACCACGATCGGCGCGAATTTCGTAAGCGATCGCTCGTGAGGTAATATCACGAGGAGCTAGTTCCATACGACTGGGGGCATAATTCGCCATAAAGCGATCGCCTTCACTATTAATCAGATACGCCCCTTCTCCGCGTACTGCTTCTGAAATCAGCACCCCTACCGGATATAAACCAGTGGGATGAAACTGCACAAATTCCATATCTTCGAGAGGTAAACCTGCGATCGCAGTCATTGCCAAACCATCACCCGAAGACGCGTAATCGTTAGAGGTAGTGTTATAAACGCGACCATAGCCCCCTGTGGCAAACATCACCGCCTTAGCCCGCACCACCTCTATATGTCCATCCAAAAGATGGAACATCACCACACCCTTCGCCTCATTCTCTTCCAAAATGAGACGCATCACGTACCACTCTTCATAAACTTGCACCCCATAACGCCGCAAATTGTTAACCAATTCGTGCAAAATCGCGTGACCGGTTTTGTCAGCAGCGTAACAAGTGCGGTTGTGGGAGTGTCCCCCAAAAGCCCGTTGGGCAATGCGTCCATCGGGTAAGCGAGAGAATAAAACGCCAAGATGTTCCAAGTCAATTACCACACCTGGCGCTTCTTGGGTGAGAATTGCTACAGCATCTTGGTCTGCCAAGTAATCAGAACCCTTGACAGTATCGAAAGCATGTGCTTCCCAACTATCCTCCGAATCAACATTTTTCAGCGACGCAGCCATGCCACCTTGAGCCGCAACCGAGTGGGAGCGAATTGGGTGGGTTTTTGCAACCACAGCAATATTTAAACTAGGGTCGGTGCGGGCAATTTCCACAGCAGCGCGACATCCTGCTAATCCACCCCCGACAATAATCACATCATGTTCCAGCATATTTAGCCCCCGACTGCAAACCACTGCTGTTCTATTGTAGAGACGTGATGAATCAGGCAGTGGGTTACAACAGTGGCATCTCTACAAAAAAATTCCCTGCTTATAGACCAATACGCTTGGGTTAAGACTAAAACCCCTTGTCAAAGTCAATTTTTTTATTAACAAATCACAGAGACGCAGAGGGTACTGAGAGAAGAGACAAATGCTTAACTGAACTGTATTGGCTTATAGACAGGGATGTTATGAAAAATTTTTAAATTTAGGAATAAAAAGTTAAAAATGAAGAGTTATGGGACAGATAAAGTGACTCATAACTCCTCTAGGGACGCGATTAATCGTATCCCTACTCCTAACTCCTAACTCTTTAGCTCGTTGCTTGTACAGGTTGTTGCTGAGACACATTACCTGGTATGGGTTCCAATTTAGTTCCCGGCCCTACAGGAGCGACTTCAATATGATTTAACAAGGTAGTGACAAAGGCAAACACCAAGAAAGGTAGCGATAGCAGAACGACGAGACCCGCCGTTGCTAAAGCATACACAGGTCGCTTGGCACCCATCAATGCCAAAGCTGATGCCAAACTGAGAGTAATTGTAATTAACCAAACAATTATTTGACCGTAGATATCACCGAAAGTCAAGGTACAGACAAACCGATACTTTTGAATATTATTTTCGCTCATTACATTTGCCTCAAGTCTCTCCTAATAGGTTCTACGTTAGAACTATGTTTGCCTTGTCGGCAATTTCTAAATATTTTTGCAAGCTTCGTAATATCACTTCACAATCAAGCCACCTTTAGCAGGAAGGCAGCTATTCTGGAAGAAAACTTTTTCTCTTCGTGGCAGGGGTCGCCATTTTCATAACCTCTTAAACAGATAATCTCTTTGCTGAATGTCATCTATCAAATTGAGGATATTTCAGAATATCTAGCAATTGTATTTGATTGTGAAAATCGCAACTCACAGATCGCTGACTTCTTAAAGAAGTCAGCGATCTTGTTTGTCACAAACGATTCAGATTAGTATAGTATTTAATTTTTTGCGAGTAAATATTAACTAGAGAAATCGAGTAAAGTCAGGATGGAAAAACCAATTTTTTGATGTTAAATTTTGAGTATTGCCCGAATTTGTTGACTTAAATCAACAAAAATCTTTATTTTTCGTGGCAACATTGTTTTAGGAGTGAACGTGAATACTATTTTTCTTCGTAAAGGTGTTTTTTTGTTGCCAAGTGTAGCTGCTCTTACCTTCCTGGGTAGCGGCTTATCTGCAAGTGCCCAGACTGTGGACAAGGTGAGCATTCAGCCATTAACTGAGTCTTCTGCAACTGTAGCGTCTCCCAACGAGTTTAGTCCAGAACTAGACACTGAAAGCCAAAATCTCTCTACAGAAACAACTGAAATATTTACAGCGACAAATTTAGCTAAGGTACAGCAGTTGCCCAACACTGCGATGGAACAAAACACCAGCACAACAGTTATACCCTTTCCAGGCACAGTGTCAACCTCATCTGCGACGCTCACCTCTGAGGTAGTACAACCGACTTCTCAATCGGTTTCTCAAACAACTGCTCAACCATCTGCTACCAAAGTGGCACAATCGGATATTGATTTAGGTAGAACTACTCGTGGTGGCAGCAGCTATGTTGGCGTCGCTGCTAACATCGGTTTGAGTGGTGATGGTGACACGTCTTTGGGTGATGGTAATTTTGCAGTAGTGAGCAAAATCGGACTGACAAATTCTATATCGGTGCGACCCTCAGCCGTATTCGGGGACAACACGACAATTCTACTTCCGATCACCTATGATTTTACCTTCAAATCAGCAGATGCTTTTAGCGAACCATTAGCGATCGCACCTTACGTCGGAGTGGGTGCAGCTTACAAAACAGGTGATGATTCCAAATTTGCCTTTTTGGTATCTGGTGGCATTGATGTGCCTCTAACTCCTCAATTTACAGCAACAGCTGCTATAAATGCGGGATTTTTTGATAAAACTGATGTGGGCTTGTTGTTAGGAATTGGTTACAACTTCAATGGGCTTTAAAAGTTAGGAGTTGTGAACTGGTAGTTAGGAGTTAGGAGTTAGTAATGTTTCATTCGTAACTCTTAACTCTTAACCTCTAACTCCTAACTTTCTATTTAGGGGTAACTTTATCAATTACCTTAATTTTGCCATCGTCTCCTACCGTCCAAACATCGTAAACACCAACAACATCACCGTTAGCATCAATATCTACGTTGCCACTGGCTCCTTGGTAGTTAATCTTTTTACCATCTTTAAGTAACTTCAGTCCCTCGCAGACATCAGTAACTTCTGTGCCAGGCCCATCAGCAACTTCCCGGATTTTGCTGGATATACCAACGCCTGTATTTTCCTTAGCAGCTTGCGCCGCCAATGTCAACAAAGCTGCTGCATCCCAAGCTTGAGGAGCGTATTCCCCTGGCGCACTACCCTTTTTATCCTTCCACAGCTTGTTGAAAGCTTCTAATGCTTTACCATCGGAACCCGGTACTGTACCGATCGCTCCTGTTAAAATATATTTACCATCACCAGCTTTGCCAACTTGTTCGGGAAAAGTCGGTGACTTTACCCCATCTGTCAGCAGAATTTGCACTCCCTTCGCCACACCTTGCTGATAGGCGGCTTTCAGGAACAGACTACCAGTTTCCGCATAGAGTACAGCCAGAACTGCATCCGGCTTACCAGCAAAAGCAGCAGCCGCTTCTGTATCAAATGTTTGGGCTTTTGGGTCGTAGCGGACAGGCTTATCTTTATTAACTATAGTTCCACCCAATTTTTCAAAAGTTTGCACGAATGCTTTTTCAAACCCTACGCCATAGTCGTTATTAATCACGACTGTAGAAACTCGCTTGAAACCTTTTTTTCTGGCAAGTTGGGCTAAAGCTAATGCCTGGTAGGTATCGGGGGGAGCAGTACGCGCCCAAAAGCCTTTATAGTCACCTTTTTGGGCTTTTTCGGTAAATACAGGACTGGTACTACCAGGGGAAACCAGCATGACTTTATTCGGCGTGGCAATGGAGACTGCTGCACTAGAAACGCTACTGGCAAAGGAACCAACTACACCTGCCACCTTATCTAAAGTTGCTAGTTTAGTCATACCGGCAGCTCCAGCTTTCGGGTCGGTTTGGTCGTCTACTTGCACCAAGGTAACAGGTTCGCCATTCACTCCACCGCAAGCGTTAACCGTATCGACCAGCAAAGGTACAGAGCCTAACATCTGCTGTCCTACAGAAGCCAAATCGCCTGTTGTCGGTAGCAAGGAACCAATTTTTAGCCCTTTAGCACTGCTTGTAGTAGTTGAGTTTGCCGCTGGGGTAGCGGTACTTCCGTTGTTAGCTGTGCCGTTGGGGGTACTGCTATCACCACAAGCTCCAAGTAGGAAGCCAGTTGCTAGGGTAGCTATACTTAAACTTAAGGCGGCGCTAATTTTTCTCATAAATTACTTTCACTCCTCAGATATTTAGGAGCCTAAAAATAATATCCAAGCTAGGTTTGTAACTTAGCTGGATCTTATCAAGACTCCAAAGGATAAATCATATCATCCATCTTTGGGAGTAGAAATATTTACGCCGATATTAGTAATTCTTTTTCTACACAGAATATTCTCCGTGTATCAAAAGCTGAAAAACGGAGAGGGAGGGATTCGAACCCTCGGTACGGAGTTGCCTGCCGTACAACAGATTAGCAATCTGCCGCTTTCGACCACTCAGCCACCTCTCCTGACTCACGAATATCAATGTTACCAGACTTGCCAATAAGAGTCAATAGTCATTTGTCATTGGTCATTGGTTATTTAGAAAGCACTGATGACTAAGAACTAGGGACAAATGACTAATTTTTTAAAGGACTTGCGATCGCATCCAAGCTATGGGCAAAGTGCGTAACTTTTTCCACTGGTGAACGTAAGCCCGCTGACTGAATACATCGTAATCGTTGCGTTCAATCGCCTCCAAAATTTGACCGTACAGCATTGATGCTGCCCATACAGGCCAACGGGCATCGGATGCTAAATAAGTAATTCCCTGGTCGGATGTGCTGTAAAATTGGCGGGCACGGTCAATTTGAAAGCGCATCAATGCCCGCCAACGATCGTCTACCACACCTTTGAAGAAGTCTTGCTCGGTGTAGTTGAATTTTTCCAAGTCCTCAAGGGGAATGTAAATTCGCCCCCGTTTGGCATCTTCTCCCACATCCCGTAGGATGTTGGTGAGTTGATTGGCAATTCCGAGAGCGATCGCTTCTTCTATGGGAACATAAGGTTGTTTGTTATGTTGCCACGGTGCTGCATATATGGTGTTATCCACACCCATAACTGATGTTGACATTAAGCCAACAGTGCCAGCAACGCGGTAACAATAGAGGTATAAATCCTCAAAGGTTTCATAACGACTGCGATATAAGTCCATACGCTGACCGGCAATCATATCCCGAAATGGTTGAATGTCCATCGGAAAGCGCTGGAGGGTATCAACTAAAGCTACATCGTAATTTTCTAATGGACGCCCCGCAAAAATAGATTCCAGCTGCTGTTCCCATAGGTCTAGGGTTTCTGGCGTGGTAATAGCAGATGCGGGACCATCCACCAATTCATCTGTACGGCGACACCAAGCATAAATTGACCAAATAGATTGACGTTTTACCGGACTCATAAGCAAAGTACCCAGGTAAAAAGTCTTGGCATACTTTGCTGTGAGATGCCGACAAAGTTTGTATGACTCGTCTACAGAGACCAGCGTTTTCATGCGCGGGGGGGAATCAGGCAGTTGCAGCATTCGTTGCGGGCGGTCGGGTGAGCGTTTGCAGGTTTGAGGAATTTGCTACCGGGAGGGCCTCAGAAATCGCCTGCGCTGTCAGCTTACCAGAAAGTACGGCACCTTCCATACTTGCTAAGTAGCGTTGCATGGTGTAATCCCCGCTGAGATAGAAGTTACTAATGGGGGTTGTTTGCGAGGGACGGTACTGTTGACGACCAGGGGTCGCTTTGTAAACTGAACGGGGCGTTTTCACCACATGAGATTTCAGCAATGTTGCTGGATTGTCTCCCCCAAAGTGGTCGGGGAAGAGTTTTTCTAACTCGGCAATAGTGGCAGCCACAATCTCCTCATCGGATTTGGCAATCCAATCTTTTGCCGGGGCTAGAACTAATTCCAGCATCGAGCGTTCGGGGTTGGCGTATTCACGGCAGGTATTGCTCATATCAGCATAAACGCTTAGGAGGGGCGAGCGCGAGAATAGCAAGTGATCAATTTGCGTAAGTTTACGATCGAACCACAAATGCACGTTAATTACAGGTACGCCTTCCAACCCGTCTAGCTTTTGGAAAAACTCCATTTCTTTCCAAAGTGCTGGCAAAATCACCTTCAGAGGGTCAACCGGCATAGCAGATACATACAAATCCGCCGTGAAAACTTCATCTTTCTCCCCATTCAACCCCCGCATCAAGTATCCTTTGACGCTACCATCGGCGTTTAGCAAAATCTCTTTTAAAGGGGCATTCAAGCGGACTTCTCCACCGCGTTCGGTTATGTAATCCACTAGTGGCTGGCACAATCGTTCTGTTGGCGAACCATCCAGAAAGGCCATTTTTGAGCCATTTTTTTCCTGGAGGAAACGATTGAGGGCAGTTAAAAGTATGGTTGCCGAAATTTCATCTGGGTCGATGAAGTTCAGCGACTTGGCCATGGCAATAAAAACTTCTTTATTGACCCGTTCTGGAATATTGTGTTTACGCAGCCAATCTGTCCAGGAATATTTGTCCATTTCTTCAACGTACTTTTGCCCCTGAATCATGACCGGCAATAACCCGATGCCAAAGCGGATTTTTTCTGGCCATGTCAGCATGTCGTTGTTTCGCAGAATTGCCACTATACCATTAATTGGTGCTGGCAAATCGGGGAAATCAAAGCGGCTGTAAGTACCTGGTGCATCCGGCTGGTTGAAGATCATTGTGTGTTCTTTCCACTGCAATCGATCTTCAATATCCAGTTCTTTGAATAACCGCAACATATTGGGATATGCGCCAAAAAAGATGTGCAGACCTGTTTCGTACCAGTCTCCATCAGCATCTTTCCATGCAGCCACTTTACCGCCTAGAACGTCTCGACGTTCCAAGACAATGGGTGTGTGACCTGCGTCTGTAAGATATTTCGCGCAGGAAAGTCCTGCTAGTCCCGCTCCCGCGATCGCTACTCGCATGTAACCCTACTGCTCTTCAATATTTCTTAACTGTTTTGTCGTTTTCATTATACGTTGCAATCCGTTACATTTGGCAGTTATTGTGCGATCGCTTCCCTAAAAAACTTTTGCCAAAGGGAATTTTACCTACGCACACCTGCACAAAAAAATTGCCAATACCATTGTTGGTAATAGCTTTGCGGCACGCACTTTATCTATATTTACATGCAAGTGATTTAGAGAAACAAAAGTATTTCCTTTGACTGAAAATAGCTAATTTTAAAAGTTGTCTTAAAGTAGTTGATTTCTTGGCTAATTTGTGTATTTGCTATTAGAAAATATCTGGGGCATTACTTAAAGAAAACTTTCCTCTCCCTATAAAGGTGTAGGATAAATGTTTATGTCCTCTAGGTTGAACAACCAAGTTGTTTACCCCACAACTTAATAGGTAAAAGATTATGGGTGTATCGCAGGAGCTAAGGCGCTTTGGACATCACTTAATTTTAGGTATTTCCGGCACTACATTAAGCGATGACGATAAACGCGCACTCAATGAATTAAAACCGATTGGGGCGATATTTTTTGCTAAGAACTTTTTGGACGGCACCCCATATCAGGTTTGGCTGGAAAGCTTCAAGGATTTAAACAGGCAGATACGAGAATACACTGAGCGTGATTCCATGTTCATCACTCTCGATCATGAAGGAGGTCGTGTAATTCGTACACCACCGCCAATTACCCGCTTTCCTCATGCCTTGTTGCTGCGATCGCACGCTTATGAAGTAGCAAAAGCCACAGCGGTAGAACTAAAATCACTAGGAATCAATTTATCTTGGGCACCCGTAGCCGATATTTTTTCCCATCCCGACAACCCCGTGATTGGGCCTCGCGCCTTTGGTAACACTCCCGAAACTGCTACTCAAGGTGCCCGTGACTATTACCTTGGACTTCGAGATTCAGAAATTTTGGGATGCGCCAAACATTTCCCCGGACATGGAGACACCAGCAAGGACTCTCACATTGAGTTACCAATACTGAATTTAACTTTAGAAGACCTGCAACTTCGAGAACTTATACCTTTCAAAGCCTTAATCGAAGTACAGATTCCTTTGATTATGACTGTCCATATTTTATTTCCCAGAATAGATGCTGATGTGCCAGCAACCCTTTCCCAGGCTATCCTCAAAACCATACTTAGAGAAGAACTTGGCTTTGAGGGAGTGGTTGTATCTGATGATTTGGATATGAAAGCTATCTCAGATATGTTTATTCAATCTGGTACTGTGGCGCGGTCACTTAATGCAGGCTGTGACTTGTTTATTGTTTCGCGCAATATCAACTCATCATCTTTAGAAAGAACTTATCGGATTACTGAGGATTTTGCTGATTCGCTCAGTAACGGTAGCTTAGATGAAGCAGTGGTAGAAGCAGCCAGAGAAAGAATTGAGAAACTACTGGCAGTAACACCGCAATATCCCATACATGCTTTGGATAAAGATGTATTATTGCAACATGCTCAACTAGCGATCGCTAGCTGCTACTCATAAACCAACGTGCATTCAAATTGCATATTAGCAATTGCCAAAAGGCTAGCTAGGATTGCATTTCTTAATTTTTAATTTTTAATTATTTTAGTGGGTGGTATAGGGGTCGAACCTATTTCTGCGGGTTAAAAGCCCGCTGCACAGCCGGTATGCCAACCACCCTAGTTAATGTGAAAAAGAAATGAGCAAGTGCGATCTAATACGATCGCAAGCTTTGTAACACCAAACTTAGATATAAATCCACCAGGGAGGTACTCCCCCTCCTATTTCTGTGTTATCAGCACAGCGCCTCGCTTTTCGGCTCCAGGTGGAAAAAGAGGAAGATGGAGGAATCGAACCCCTACAGTTGCCCATACCCTGGTTTTCAAGACCAGTTGCCGTCCATTCAGCGGCATCTTCCATTTAGGGGTGTCTGACGGGGCTTGAACCCGCTATGACTGGTTCCACAAACCAGCGCCTCGACCATTTTGGCTTCAGACACCATCAGTGGAATCAATGGGAATTGAACCCATAACCTCCTGCTTGCAAGGCAGGCGCTCTAGCCATTTGAGCTATGACCCCATATTTGGTGGATACTGGTCGGAATTGAACCGACATTTTTCTAACAGCCAGTTAGACGCTTTACCAATTAAGCTACAGACCCATAAGGCGGGAGTGGTAGGACTTGAACCCACAACTTTCGAGGTAGAAGCTCGAAGCTCTATTCCATTGAGCTACACTCCCAATATTTGGTAGTCCTGGCAGGAATTGAACCCGCAACATTCTTCTTGTAAGGAAGACACTCTACCAATTGAGTTACAGGACTACGCAGGCGAGTGGAGGGACTTGAACCCACGCACTGAGTATGGCGTACTCAGATGCTACCGATTACATCACACCCGCAAGTTCAGAGCGGACGGCGAGATTTGTAGCTTGCTTCCCGTAGGGTACTCGCACGAAGACGGTGGAAACGTCTCATGCTGCCGTTACATCACAGCCGCATCAAGCTGGTAACAGGAATTGAACCTGCAACCTACTGATTACAAGTCAGTTGCTCTGCCGATTGAGCTACACCAGCACTATTTTTGGTGACGGGGGCAGGAGTTGAACCTGCCGATGTTCAGGTTATGCAGCCCCACGAGCCACCGTTGCTCTATCCCCGCATATTTACCAATACCCCTGACTGGATTTGAACCAGCAACCTCTTCGTTCTAAGCGAAGCGCCTCTTCCGTTGGGCTACAAGGGTAAAGTCTGAGTGGTAGGGTGAACCTACGACCTGGAGTTTCCGAAACTCCCGCGCTCCCATCTGCGCCACACCCAGATATTTTGGTACTCTCGACAGGATTTGAACCTGCAAAAAACTAGATCCTCGGTCTAGTGCGTCTTCCGTTCCGCCACGAGAGCTTAGTACCCCTGACAGGATTTGAACCTGCAAAATCTGGACTCTGATTCCAGCACGTATGCCAGTTCCGTCACAGGGGCATATCGGGATGGCAGGATTTGAACCTGCGACTCCATGCTCCCAAAGCATGGCTTCTGGCCGCTGAATTACATCCCGTTGGTACTCCTGGTGGGAGTCGAACCCACAACGAAACAGATTTTAAGTCTGCCACCTCTTCCAATTGGGCTACAGGAGCAAATTTTGGTACTCTTGGTGGGAATCGAACCCACAACATACCGTTTTTGAGACGGCAGCCTCTTCCAGTTGGGCTACAAGAGCAGAGTTTGGCAGCCCCGCCAGGACTCGAACCTGGAATCTTCGCCTTCAAAGGGCGCTATGTTGCCAATTACACCACAGGGCTTTATTGCCAGGGCAGGGTTTGAACCTGCAACCTCATCGTTCAGAGCGATGCGACTTACCAATTCGTCCACCCGGCAATGAATGGCTGCCTCAGTAGGACTCGAACCTACAACCGCGCGGTTAACAGCCGCTTGCTCTACCGTTGAGCTATGAGGCAACGAAGCCCCCCAGGTCGGAATCGAACCGACGACCTCCTGTTCTTCAGACAGGCGCTAACTACCAACTGAGCTACCGGGGGATAGAAGAAGAGATTATGTAACGAGAGCGGAGGGAATCGAACCCTCAAATCTACCCTTCGGGAAGCAAGCTACAGTTTCGTAGACTGAGATGTTATCCAGTTACACCACACTCTCAAAACGGAGAGAACAGGATTTGAACCTGCGACGGGAGCTACCCGTTTCCTCTTAGCAGGAGGACGCTTTTAGCCACTCAGCCACCTCTCCATAGTGGGTCGAGCAGGATTTGAACCTGCGTGCAAAAAAGAACAGTTTTACAGACTGTCGCCTTCAGCCAGACTCGGCCACCGACCCATAATCATTCCCTCGACGAGAATTGAACTCGCATCTGTGCTTTGAAAGAACACTGACTTAACCATTAGTCCACGAGGGCATAATTGGAATTTTAGATTGCCAATTTTAGATTTTGGATTAAATTTTTTTATCTAAAATTGGCAATCTAAAATCCAAAATTGTCTGACGCAGGGGCTAGGATTTGAACCTAGAACATCGGATTTGGAGTCACGAGGTGTTACCGTTACACCATCCCTGCATTTGGTGGCAGCGGCGGGATTTGCACCCGCATATACCAGGGTATGAACCTGGGGCTTTGCTGGTTAAGCTACGCTGCGACAGAGGTCAGGACGGGATTTGAACCCGCGCTAATCGGTTTTGCAGACCAACGCCTTACCAACTTGGCTACCTGACCATTTGGGAGTCCCGACGAGATTTGCACTCGCAATCTTCAGTTTGAGGAGGCAGCGAGCGCGTTGCGGAGGTTCCCGACGCTCGATGACTCGCTAACGCTGCGCTACCCGTTGTAGCGACTGCCGTAGGCTGACGGCTTAAACTATTCGCCTACAGGACTACAACCAGGGTGACGGGACTTGAACCCGCAACATTTCCGCAGACAACGGAACGCTCTAGCCAATTGAGCTACACCCCGATTTTTTGGAATCTGTGCCTAAACTTTGAAGTTTTTAGGCACAAATTTTGTTGGTGAACTTGCCCATTTCTTATTTAGTTTTCAAGGTTCAGAAAATTTACTTTTAACTGTTAGAAACTGTTAGGAAAACAACCGAAACTCTAGGTAGCAAGCCTGTTGTGTATTACGGATGTATTCAGTGGTTTTGATGAGTGCAAAATTAGAACTTTTTTCGTTTATTGCCTCTACTGCCGATGGTTTGCAAGTAAAAGCAGCTTTGTTGACAAAGGACTCTGGTTTGTTTCAACGCCTTTCCTTTAGTTGTATGTAGAACGTAACTTTGACTCTTGGGAAGCTTGTCTTGCGTTTTACTACAAATATACTACAAAATACTACAAGAGGTGTCAAGGGGTTTTAGAAAGTTTTTTTGAAATTGTCTAGAAAAGCTTCTGCACTTAGATTTGAACTTGCTAAACCCTCTGAAAAGTCAAACTACAGCTTATGATTGGGTGAGTTTTTAAAAGCCTGACGTGACAGACAACTACCTCAAGCGACAAAAGATAATTAGTATTGTCGCGATCGCCTCTAGTATTACAGCTTGTAGTATTGCTCCAGGCACCTCCCCACAATCGGGGTTGAACCAGCCACTAAGCAAAATTCATACTGCACTTCAAGATCCAGCAAAGGGCCAAATTAAAGCCCAGCTACCGCCATCAGCCCAAGTAGAAAACCCTACTTTTACAATCCCAGCTAAATTTCAGGGAAAAACAGTTTATAAGGTGCAACCCAGCAACAACGAAAAGGTTATTGCTTTAAGCATTGATGATGGGCCCTGGCCAAAGACAACCCTAGAAATGCTGGATATCCTGAAGCAAAATGATGTTAAAGCAACATTCTTTTGGGTAGGACAAGCTTTACAAGCAAATCCCGACCTAGCCAAGCGTGAAGTAGCCGAGGGACACGCCATCGGCAACCATACTTGGCATCATTGGTATCGGCAGATGGATGAAGCCACAGCTAAAAGTGAAATCGATCGCACAGCGGATCTGATATACAAAACTACAGGAGTCAAAACGGCTCTGTTTCGTCCTCCTGGAGGCTTTTTAAATAACGGACTAGCCGCTTACGCCAAAAGCCAGAAAGATGCTGTAATTATGTGGTCGCTAACTTCCGCTGATACCGATCCTCATGCCAAACCCCAGGCATTTGTAAATAATGTCCTGAAAGGCGCAAAACCTGGTTTTATTGTTTTAATGCATGATGGTGGTGGCGATCGCCGCAGAACTGTAGAAGCTTTGCCACAAATCATCAGTGGACTAAAACAACAAGGCTATCGATTTGTGACAATTCCCGAACTGCTGCAAATGAAGGAATGACTCACCTGATTTTAGATTTTAAATTTTGGATTTTGGATTATTTAATCCAAAATCCAAAAAGGTCTGTTCGCGCAGGCGAGAACAAATCTAAAATCCAAAATTGAGTCACCCAACTATTTCGTTTATTCGCTCAGGACAGAAGCACAAGATTGAGCTTCCTGCCAAAGTTTGTGCAAAAAGAACTCAGCGCGATCGCTCATAGCGGTGAAGAACACACCTACAGAATCCTTAGAACTATCTGATAGCCAAGAACCCCGCAGGGTGACTTCCAGGTATTCGGCATCGCAGGCACAGAGGGCAATGATTTCTCTGTCATCTCTTTTTACCTCAGCCCTGAGTAATTCTACTCCTGGCAAATCAACAGGAAGCAAAAAGGAAGCGGTATTGGGTTCAATGCACAAACTTTGCCCAACTCGCAGGGCTAAAATCACTCGTTGCGCTACCCATTCTTCTAGCGACAGAGTGACACATTCCAAATCAAAACTGCTTTCAGTGTAAGTTAATTTCAGCATTCCTTATGCTCTCCTGTTATTCCAGGTTTGCTTGCATATCTATCCAAAACTGTTCAGCAAAAGAAATCGCGGGGTGAATTGGCGCTTTTGGTTTGGTACGCAGCTGCATACCAGCTTCAAACAGGGTGCGATCGCCTTTACGGGAGTTACATCTTTCACAAGCTGCGACTACGTTATCCCAAGTGTGAGAACCGCCTTTAGAACGCGGCATCACATGATCTAGCGTTAGATGTTTGCCGCTACCGCAATATTGGCAACTGTGATGATCTCGTCGCAGTACTTCCCGCCGATTCACTGGCGGAACTTTCCACATCCGCTCATTGGAAGTGATTGTCAAGCGAATGTGTTTTGGCACATCAATTACCAAATTGGGTGAGTGAACTTGCCAGCCGCCTTCTGTGGTAAAACCCAGCGGTTGCGCCTTGTTGGTTACTAACAGCACAATTGCCCGCTTAATATTGACCCGACATAGTGGCAAGTAATTTTGAGAAAACACCACCACAGATTGCTCCAACACTTGCATTGCGTTCGCGCCGCGCATGGAAGATATCGTCACAGCTTAACTCCTTATAAAAAAACCCCCGCTTCTTGTTTTGGTGAAGCGGGGGTTAGAATTGACCGGAAAATTTTCTGGTCTTATATCGGTACAGGATTCCTTTGTCTGTACCCCCCGCTTTGTTCATCTAGTTGTGGCTTTGCAATTAGTGCAATAATGCTGAGATGTTTATAATCATCATTACCTTCTGTGATTTGCCCATGATTCCGGCTACCATCGCCCATAAATAAATACTCCACTTCCATAGCGGCTGATTCCCAATTGATTCGGCAATTAGTAGCGCACAAAATTGAAGTAGAGATGGGGTAAATGGATTTCACAGAAAATTTCACCTATTGAACATTCCTTTAAACATACTACACTTGTATTACTATCCTGTCTATACCTTTAAGGAGAAAAACTGATGCATACGATCGCTCGCACCCCAACCACCGATATGGAAGTTACCAGCATCCGCCTAGAGCGGGAACTCAAAGATAAGCTCAAAGAAATCGCTGGGAATCAGGGATATCAAGCTCTAATTCGAGATATCCTTTGGAATTATGTCCAGCAAAAATCAGGTGAGTGGAAGCCTAGATTTTCGCGATCCGACATTCGAGCTAGCATAGCTGCCACAGCCCAGCAAGAAGAACGTTGTGTACTAACAGGTCAACTAATTCAACCCCAACAACCGATGTTGTTAGGACTGACAAGGAACGGCGATATGGTTCCTCTGAGTGTCGAAAGCTTGGCTGGATAGTTTTTCATATTCAAACGAATGCAGCCCAGTTATTTTTACTAATAACTGGGCTGCTTCAAAATTTAGCTATCAAGGAAGGCAGTCCCGATGAAAAAAGTTTCAAAAGCCTTGAATGAAAGAATAGCTGGGGACTGGGGATTAGGTACTGGGGAGATAATAGTAACTACTTACTCATTACTCATCACTCATTACTCAATATTTTACTGAGAGTTACGGAGATCAACGAGTAGCTTGTTAAACCTACTAGGTTTTAAAAAAAAATGTAATAAAATTTCATAAAGCCAGGTACGTAATTTTACGTGATGTAAAGGGTAATTTTCCTGTAATTCCAGAGAAATTACGGTTTGTGTATACTTACCGGCAGGATAAGGTTAGTAAATTATTTTCAGATAGAACAGTTAAAAATAAGCTGACAGAAGCATTTATAGGATATCTTAAGTATTCTATTACTTATGTACCAATGTAGCAATTTGCTTGATACAGGGGAAATTTGGCCATCTGAGATAGAAAAGGGCTATAACAGGTGAGAGAAAGTATTCACACAAAATTTGTCAATTATCAAGGTGTAGCAACACAACTAACGGTGAAGAATATGCCAAAAGGTTGGGTGCAAGAACAATGGGGTTACTATCCAAGGGCGTGCCAAGAATGAAAAAGCCTTTATCATCGCCGCCACATTACGTAGATGACATAGATCGACTACAACCTTACCAAGTCAAGGTGATGCAGCATCAGGAAGAACGTGCCCGCCAGTTGGGACAAAAAATTAACCAAATCATTGCCAATAGCTCCGCTACGGCATTGATGCTGCAAGATATTGCCCAATTACTAGGAGTTGCTTTTGAAGTAGATTGCTGCTGCTTGGTTTCAGTGGCGGATGAAACATCCGACGAAGCAACTACTACTAATTGGTGTGCTGATGAGTATCTAGGGTTGCCACACCCAGAAGAAATGTTTTCGATGGAACAGTTACTTATGCACTCGCCAGTGCTGCAATGTGCTGCCCAACCATTGACTATTGAAGACATTTCCATCATTCAGAACAGTCTGGTAATTGGTTGTCAATATTTGCCACTACCGATAAAAGCGGTTTTGGCAATTCCCACTCGGTTTGGTGGCAAGAATAACGGAGTGATTAATCTGATTAAATTCCAACCTTATGAATGGAGTGAATCAGAAAAACAATTGCTCAAAGAAGTGGAGTCGGCTTGTGCGATCGCTTTTTCTAGAGTGGCACAAGCTCAACTAATTGCTCATCAAGAGCAGTACGTGCAAAAGAGCAAGCAGCATCAAAGCTTGATCAAGCAACTGACCGTATTAAGTCGCAGCAACTTGGAGCTTAATCAAATGCTCCAGTTAGTTATCGCCTCTACTGCCGAATCTCTACAGGCAGATCGGGGTTTGCTCATATCACTGAAATATACAGATCCACTATTTAGGACTCAAGGTAAAAAACAAATTCCCAGAGCAAGAGCTACTGTGATTGGTGAATGGGCTAGGGAAGCACAAAATTCCCGCACTACTAAACCAGACACCTTAGCTCAGTCTTTCTTGATTTCAGAGTGTGGTTTATGCCAGCGTGCCTTCATGGATTCTGGAAAACCAGTAATCTTCGATGACTATACAGACCAAAACGAAACCTTGACAGCGGCTTCATTATTTGCAATAGAGGAATTGCCTGCGGTACTTTTAGTGCCATTAGAGAGCCAAGGTAAAATCTTAGGATTCTTGGTGCTACAGCAATCTGTGATTCGCAATTGGCAACCAGCAGAATTAAATCTTGTGGAAATGGTTTGCGCTCAAATGAGTAACGCCATAATTCAGTCACAGACATTGCGCCAAGTGCAAACTTTGGTAGACGATCGGACGGCGAAACTCCAGAGCAGTATAGAACTTCAGGCAAAATTGCATGAAAAAACACGGCAATATGTCGATCAGCTACGTAAACTTAATGAACTCAAAGATGAATTTTTGAGTAACATGAGCGATCGCCTACGCTACCCCTTGACAAATATGCTGATGTCAATAAAAAATTTGCGTTTGCCAGGAATAGCACCAGAGCGTCAAGCTAGATATCTGGATATCCTTGAGCAAGAATGTTCTAAGGAAATCAACTTGATTAATGACTTGTTGACACTCCAGAAACTAGAGTCACCTCATGAAGCCCCGCTATTACAATCTATAGATTTAAATACTAGAATCCAGGATATAGCAGCATCTTTTGAGAAAAAACTTAGCGAAAAAGGATTAAGGATTTCTGTAGATTTACCAGAAGATTCGCTAAAACTGCAAACAGAACTGGAGAGTTTTGACCGAATCCTGCAAGAATTATTAACAAATGCCTGTAAATACTCAGAGCAGGATACAATAGTGCGCCTGGAAGCGGCTCACCGAGTCGATCAACAAATCGATCAAGTTATCATGAAGGTGACGAATATAGGACGCGCGATCTCTGAAGAAGAAGCGACCTATATTTTTGACAAGTTCCGTCGCGGAAAAGGGCGTTGGACTCCAGGGACAGGCTTGGGACTTGCTCTAGTCAAGTCTTTAGTGCAGCATTTGAATGGAGCGATCGCAGTTGAAAGTCTCCCCATCTCGGATTCTGAACAGAGCGAAATTTGCTTCACCCTGACTCTGCCCCAATTTTCTGACGAAAGCAAACCATAATTCTGAAAGTGACTAAAAAACAGAACACAACAGAGAACCCTGATTTGCAGTCTTCCACTGATGACACCGACCTAGAAGGAGATTTGCTTACTCAGGTAGAAATTCAAATTGAAAAAATAGCAGAGCGACAGCGGCAAATCAGTGCTAAAGTCCAAATTCCCCATCCAGTCGAGCAAATCTGGAAGGTTCTGACAAATTATGAAGCCTTACCAGACTTCCTCCCCAACCTCGCCAAGAGTTGCCTAATCGAGCATCCCAATGGTGGAATTCGACTGGAGCAAGTAGGCTCCCAGCGCTTACTGAATTTCAACTTTTGTGCGCGGGTAGTTCTGGATTTGGAAGAATACTTCCCCAAAGCAATTAATTTCCGTATGGTAGAGGGAGATTTTAAAGGCTTTTCTGGTAGCTGGTGCTTAGAGCCTTATTCCTTCGGTGAGTATATAGGAACAAATCTGTCCTACACAATTCAAGTTTGGCCTAAACTCACTATGCCGGTGGGAATTATTGAAAATCGCCTGAGTAAAGATTTGCGGTTAAATCTCCTAGCTATTCACCAACGTGTAGAAGAACTAGCCAGCAAAGAAGCGCATGTATAACAGTTAAACCATCATTCAGTAGTGTTGCTGGATGATGGTTTTTATCGTTTAACTTCAAACAAAAAGCTTTTGCTTTTCATTCTTTTTAAGTACCCCCAGGGGAATTCGAATCCCCGTTACCTCCGTGAAAGGGAGGTGTCCTAGGCCTCTAGACGATGGGGGCATCTGACTCAGACCTTTTATAAGTTAACCAATTTCCTCGCAGTTGTCAACAGGTTTTGCCAAAAAAAGTTTGTGGCAGCTAAACTGGGTGGAGGCAAAAGCTTGAAAGAGGATACAAGGATATGGAGACACAAAAAGAAGTCCGTAGATGCTGCTGCAGTCAGCCGCAGAGGTGGTCAGTTAACGATGCTGGCGATTTAGGAGGATATAGAGATCGAAAAAACGCTAAAGACAGCAAGGAACAAAGGGTATGATGTTGTACCCTGTAGAGTTAATATCTACGGTTTTTTACAAAAGATTTTGAAATAAATCGCTCAAAATCTACAGCATGGAAGCATCTTTTGAAATTACCATACAGATGGCGATCGCCGTCTTTGCAGGCATTAGCGCCCAAGTGCTAGCCGCATACCTTCGTGTACCTAGCATCGTCTTGTTATTGCTGTTGGGCATCTTGTTTGGCTCTGATGGCATAGGGTTATTGCATCCCCATTCGCTAGGCACTGGGCTAGAAGTTATTGTCGCCCTCGCAACGGCAATAATTTTGTTTGAAGGCGGACTTAACTTGGATCTACGAGAATTAGGCAGAGTTTCAGTTAGTCTGCAATTGCTGGTAACACTCGGAACGCTGATCACATTACTTGGTGGGAGTATGGCAGCCCACTGGCTAGGGGAATTTCCCTGGAACATAGCTTTTCTCTACGCTTCCATAGTTGTGGTAACAGGCCCAACCGTCGTTAGCCCTTTGCTTAAACAAATTAATGTCGATCGGCAAGTAGCAACACTTTTGGAAGGGGAAGGGGTTTTAATTGACCCTGTAGGGGCTATCCTCGCCTTCGTTGTCCTCGATACGATTTTGAACGGCGATGCTGACCCGATTAATGCGATCGTTGGTTTATTGATGCGTTTGGGTGTTGGTGCAGGAATTGGTGGTGCTGGCGGTTATCTGATGAGTTTGATTTTTAAACGCGCCAGTTTTCTGTCATTCGAGCTAAAAAATTTAGTGGTGTTGGCGATACTTTGGAGCCTGTTTACCTTATCGCAAATGATCCGCAGTGAATCGGGAGTAATGACAACAGTAGTTGCAGGAGCAGTATTTGCGAACTCCTCAGTCCCAGAAGAACGTCTTTTACGAAGCTTTAAGGGTCAGCTAACAATTCTCAGCGTCTCGGTGCTATTTATCTTATTAGCTGCTGACCTATCCATTGCTAGTGTGTTTGCTTTGGGTTGGGGTAGTTTATTTACTGTTTTGGTACTAATGTTTGTCGTTCGCCCGATTAATATTCTCTTGTGTACTTGGAACAGCGATCTAAACTGGCGACAAAAATTATTTTTAAGCTGGGTTGCACCAAGAGGAATTGTTGCTGCTTCCGTAGCTTCTTTTTTTGCGATTTCGCTGACACAGCGCGGCATTAACGGCGGTGATTCCATCAAAGCTCTGGTATTCCTCACAATTATTATGACTGTTGTCTGCCAAGGACTAACAGCTGGTTGGGTTGCTAAATGGCTGCAAATCACTTCTAAAGATGCAATTGGGGCAGTGATTGTGGGTTGTAATCCCTTGAGTCTTTTGATTGCTCGGTTTTTTCAAGAACGGGGAGAAAACGTAGTCATGATTGATACTGACCCCGAATGTCTTGTACAAGCTGAGGCGCAAAATCTCCGGGTTATTGCCAGCAGTGCCCTAGATGCTGCTGTTTTGGAAGAGGCCGGACTTGCCTCTATGGGTACTTTTTTGGCGATGACGAGTAATGGTGAGGTGAATTTTGTTTTGGCTCAACGAGCCGCAGAGGAGTTTAATCCGCCGCGTGTCTTAGCTGTTTTCCCCCGCGATCCGCAGGCGAGTACTTCGGTTAGTAATAAAGTTAATCAAGCTTTTATCTCAGACTTAGCAATTAAAACTTGGAATGAATATTTGAATGATGGGCGAGTTAAATTGGGGACAACCACGCTGAATGAGTCGGAATTTTCTACTCAATCCGATCGCATCCAAGAAAAGATTCGGACTGGGGTGTTGATACCGCTATTGATAGAACGAGAAGAACGTTTACAGGTAATGCCAGCTAACCAAGATTGGGAAATTGGCGATCGCATTATTTATCTGTTGCATGACCCCAGACCTAGCCTTTTAAAACGTTTATCTGGTGCCACCCAATCCACTCCCCTCTCTTTAGAAAAGTTACCAGAGGTTGAAGACTTGTCCCTCGCTCAATTATCTCAACTTTCTACTAGTGAGGCTTCTGGGGTATGAGGGGATTGGGGATTGGGGACTGGGTACTGGGAGAGAATAATAAAATAACTCCTAACTCCTAACTCCTAACTCAACTTCCGATTCCTGCCAGAGTAAAGCAGAGAAATGGACTATGGCGAGAATTAGGGTCGCCACCGAAATCAGATAAGTATGTATTGTGTAAAGGTGTTCGACGGTAACTGTGTTAATGGCTCCACCGCCGGTTAGGATGTCGCGCAGTTGGCCACCAATGAAAGGAATAGCTTCGATAGTTCCTAGCTCAATGCTAAAACGCCAGTATCCTTCCTGAGTCCAATCTAAAATCATCGCTGTCCAATCCAGACCGATCGCACTTAGGGTTAACAGAATCCCACTAATCCAAGCTGTTAGCCAACTCTGGCGAAATTGCCTACCTAAAAACATCACCACAATTTGAATTAAGGCGATCGTAATTACCGCGTTACCAGCAATGTTATGCGCTCTCCAAAACAACCATCCGTATGGCAATTGTGTATTGATCATCTTTAAGGAGTTATAAGCCCCGCCTGCTGTCGGTTCATAGTAAAAAGACAGCAGAACTCCGGTAGATACATAAATTAAACACAGAGTCAAAATCACGATCGATAATATCGTCGCTATTCGTCGCAAAATCTGATCGAACTGGGTGCTTTGCATAGTTCACCCCTCCTGTTCTTAACTAAGTATTTATTCTTGTTACAATTTTAGCTAAGAAATATTAATAAATGTTGCATTTATCAGAAAAAGATAAAGTTTTTTAAATCAAATATTGCACCCAAGCTTTTAAAGGTTCTGCTGAACCGTACCAAATTCCAGGACTTCTGGGAGAATGCCTGACACCTTCAATCACTAGATTTTCTGCACCTTCTAAATGAGCAGCGGCAATGGGGGTAATGCCATCTCCCCAAGTGTTACCCTGACCACAGGTTAATTGGTAACTGCTGTAAGCTAACCAACTACCAGACCGCCTTTGGCCAAAGATAGTTTTGCCAGCCACACAAATGTAACGAACGTTTTTGTGAAAGGCTCCTGGGTAGTTATTGGTGACAAAATCGAGATTGAAGCGCGTCCAGCGTTCTTGGCTAATGTGAGGTGTACCCAAAGTGATGAGATTAGCAACCAGGGGATGCGCTTCCCAGAGAAATGGTTTGACACCACCGCGTCCCAAATAGGGTTTTTCTCCCATATAAATACGGGATATCCAACCTCCGGCTGAGTGACCAATTAAATTAACTTTAGTAGCATTATATTGCTGCAATGTATGCTTGATTGTGCGATCGAGTTGTTGCAAAATTGGTGTTACGGGTCTTCCTCCCAGAGTGGGGAACCAGTCACGCCGTCGCAGTGGTACTGTAACGGTGGGGAAATCTAACTGTTGTAAAGATTGTTCTAGTTGGCGATAAGCGATCGCACTTTCTAGATATCCAGGTAAAATAACTGTCGGTAACGGCATTTTAAATTTTGGATGCAGTGATTGAGGGTTTGAACTTTTTGGCTGAAGAACTAGTCATGATTCAAGAGCTAGAATTGCGATCGTTTGACTCACTCCTTTGATAAAAACCCAAATAGCTTTGGTGGGGTTTAGAACGAGAATGCTCATAAAATTGTACAATTTGCAACAGTTTTAGGGGCTGCCTATGTGGTAGTATTTTTACATAGGGACTACTCTTGGATCAGCAAGTGTGCCATCTGTTACAGAAGCGTAGTTGACTGGAAACCAGTAGAAATAACAAGGCAACATCTGCTGAAGTTGTAATTTACCCAGACTTGTGCGTTTACTTAAATTTATAAATATCCCAGATATTAATTTTAATTAGGTTTAATTGGGTGCGTCATAAAAATAAGAAGTCAAAAGTAGTAATTTTTCAAATATCTCTTTAGCAAGTTGAAATTTTGAAGATTATGATATAGCGTCATTGATTAATTAAAAAGTTGAATAAATGGCAATTTTGGCGTTTTGATTGCCAGCAGAGGAAGTTACTATTTCCTTAGAGGAACGCATCTCTTACAAGACATTAAAATATAGTCGGAAAGAGAAAATCGCTAGTCAACTGCAACTGAGTCGAGTGAACGATAATAGCCATGTCTTACGTCTCCCTGCTGAAAAATATACCAGACATCTTAAGCCAACCAATTGGGATAGCAGCGATCGCGTCCCTTGGTATCCACGGTGCGATCGCCATGATTGTGCCTTTGATGCCTATGGAGTCTAACAAGCCCAAAGAAACAGCATCATCCAAAACAGTCGGACTTTTGGAATTGAGCCAAGCCGACCAAAACCGTTTGCCCCAAACCACGCCCCAGGTTGGTTTACAACAATTTCCTCCAGTAGCACCACTTTCGGCACCGAACTTTAGCCCCCAAGCTGGATTAACCCCATTAGCGCCACCGCCATCCAGTCAATTTGTACTGCCTCCGCTCCCCGCATCATCAAATAACTATTCAGTCTCATCCTTGCCTACGAGGCAATCCTTGCGGATGATTCCTGGTGATAATTTACGATTTGACGCCTCTAAATTTGACAGTTCTAAATACAATACTGGCGCAAAATTTTCTCCATCAGTTCCTCGTGTCAATAATATTGCCAGTAATAATATTGCCAGCAATTATCAGCCATCTAAGCCGCTAGCTTTAAATAGATTGCCAGAATTGCAGGCACAGAAAATACCAGATAATATTCTGCAAAATCCCCAATCTCCAACATTCTCTAACACAACCCCCATTGCACCAGCACAGGGAAATATGACTTCGCCAATGACGCAACCAGTTAATAATGCGTCTAGAATTGCTCAAAACCCCCTGATAAATTCTCTAAAACAAGCTCCAAGAAATGGGGATGCTTTAATCGGGAGTAGGGGAATCACACCCCAGACACCTGATTTATCGGTGAAAGGAACTCAGCAGGCGATCGCACAGCTAGACTCCTACGCAAACCTGAGAAAAGAAGTCCAGCAACAATACCCCAACGCTGAACAAAAACCAGTCATTCGCCAAACATTACCTACGGATCGGCCGAATCTTCAAGGTGCCGTTTTGGGTGTATTGGTTGTAGATCCTGATGGTAAGGTCTTAGATATCAAGTTTCAAGACAAGCTAATTTCCCCGGAATTGCAACTAAAAGCAAGAGAATACTTCAACAAGCAATCCCCTAAGGGAGATAAACAGATTAGTTCTTATCCCTTTAACCTACGTTTCCAAAACAGTACTAACAATACTACTGAGGCTACTCAAGAGCAAAAGCCCTCGTCATTATCTACACCAGGAATAAATAACAATCAGCTTACGCCTTTACCAGCCGCTACTTCTAAACCGTTACCTGATTTGCGAATCAGAAATAACCAGCCTATGTCCTTACCGACAGGTATTCTGAAACCATTAGCTACACCAGGAGTCAATGGCAATCAACCTGAGTTCTCACCGGCAGCTACTCCCAAACCATTATCTGAACTGAAAATAAAAAATAACCAGTCCACGCCTTCATCAGCAGCTACTAATTCCGAAGCCTTATTGCTGCCAAGAGTCAATAAGGGTCTGGCTACACCCTCGGTTGAATCCGATCAAAAATTAGTAGAAGTATTGCGTCAAGTGAAGGAAAACAGAGAAAAGTCTAATCCAGAGAAATAATCATCCGCTCGTGATTTGGATAAAAAACTCCACGCCACTTGCGGAATGGAGTGTTAGGGCATGGGGAATGGGTAAGATTTCCCAATGCCCAATGCCCCAAGTTGTAAAAAATTGTAGGTTGGGGAGCCACTGCGTTGCGCGGGTTCCCGGCGTTGTAGCAAGTGGCGTTGGAGGCTTTGCCAAAGCCAATATCCTAATATATGTTGGGTTGCACTCCGCTCCACCCAACCTACGTCTAATGCACTAGTTCATCGTAGATTCATAACATATAGTTAATTTTGGAGTTCGTTAGCGTAAACTTGCTCCTATTAGGGCGGGCTTTCGGGCCCACCCTACAAGAACTAGACGGTATAGCTGAATTTACCAGCCTTGTTCTGCATTCTGAAAAACGTAAGCAGCTACCTCCAGAATATCCTCAGCACTTAACTTATCTTTAAAAGCAGGCATGGCATTTTTACCATTTTGTACTTGGTGGATAATCGCCTGGATTGAGTCACTATCATAATTTTCTAAGTATTTTGATAATGCTTCCTTTTTCAAAGTTTTCTGAATAATCAGGATATTACCGCCACCGATATGGCAAGAAGCGCAATTAGCCTCAAAAATTTTAGCACCGTTGGATGTTTCGGTAGCTAGTGCTGGACTAATGAATGTCAATTTGAATATGGCGATCGCCGACATTAAAATTAATAAAAGTATTCTCAACAGAATTTCCTCGCAACAAGCCTCCAGGAAGAGTATAAACGCGATTAATCCCCGATTAAGTCAAATTTGATCAAAATTGGCGGCAACGAGTTCACTCCTCTATCGCTACAGGTTACTTAGCGTCTTTGGGAAGGATAGAACTTGTTGCCGCCAGCCATTGATGTCTTTTGTGCGTCACTCTAAGAGTGTGGCGTGTTGCGATGAACTAATTTCAGTGAGTAATCACCTTGTGCCAAACGCTGGTGTTTCTATCATTCGACAGTGATTGTACCAACCATGCCAGCACCACGGTGAGGAGTGCAGTAGAAAGTGTAGTTGCCAACAGGCGCGTCTGCGGGGAAGGTTGTTGTTGTGGTTTGACCAGGATTCAACAGCAACTTTGTATGAGACAGGGATTGTGCTAGAGTGGCATCCTTATTAGGGTTTTTGGAAGGATCAAACACAACATTGTGGGGAGCAAGTTTGTTGTTCACCCATTCAACTGAGTCACCTGGTTTAATTGTCAACTTTTTAGGTTCAAATTGCAGCAGTCCTTTATCGCTACCTAATTTCACCTTGTAGGTTTCAGCTGAAGCACTGGGAGTAAAAACAGCAAAGCTGCTAACAACTAAAAGGATTGTCAACACAGCTAAACTAAGGCGTCGCCAGCTTATCGAAATTAATTTCATAGCTCTCTCCTAACAAACAAATTTTTTTCCCTTTCTCATTTTAAATAAAATCAACGCCAAATATGACAATCTGTCATAGATAAATTTTTTTTTAATATATGGAGAGAAATTTATTGCAAAAACCTGTGTGATCAGAGGGGAATGGGGAATGGGGAATGGGGAATGGGGAATGGGGAATGAATTCTTCTCAATGCCCTATTCCCAATGCCCAATGCCCTATTCCCAATGACTCAGTTCCAGGATTTAGTAATAGATTTTTCCGCCTCCCCACTTAGTACCAACGATTTTGGGTTGTAAAAGAATATGACCGGCGATCGCCTCCAAGTCATCATCTGTCAGATTTCGCACTGCTGTGAAAATATCTGCGCTTTTGAGACTGGGGTGTATTTCGGAAATCTCTTCTTCCCCGTCGTAAGTAGTGGGATTTTTCAGGTAATCAACTAAGCCTTCAATGTTATTACGGTTGGGTGTTGCCAGTGCCAGGTCTTCTGGAGTGAGTCCCACGTTTTGATTTGTCTTGGTAACTCCACCAGCATGACATTGGGCGCAAGCGTAATTAAATAAGCGTTTGCCTTCTTTTACTTGTTTAAGGCTGAGTACGACGGTATCACCTTGAGTATTTAATGGCACTGTTCGGGTAGCTTTGTCCAGTTCCACTGCCGTCGCGCTACCGACAAGCAACTGAAACGAGAGTAAAACAGTAGCCACAACAACGCCAATTAGTCTTCTAAACATGTTTCCCCTTAAAAATTTTGACGCTCAACACAGCTAACTAAGAACGCGATTCTCAATCTCCAAGCTGCTAATTGCTAATGACTCATTGTTTTTTATCATTAGCTATCAGTGATTAGCCAAAGCCGAGATAACCCTTTAGGTGACTTCGTTATCGCCCACCGAGTCGCTAGTACCTTTTGGGCGTATTTCAGACGATATTTGGGAAATAATTGCCTTTGCATCTTCTAACGCCAAACGGGTCTTTTGGTGTTTGTAGGCGATTCCCAGTTGGTTGCACAGAGAAAACACTTTTTCTACAGGAATGCTGTAGTCGGCTGCTATCTCTGCGATCGATAGGTCTGCAAAACCCATAATGCTTATTAACTGATAGATAGAGATTGAGTCTCTGTAATACCAATATCACGTTAGGAGTCCAATTTGTTGCCCAAAATACTGTTTGGGGATCGGGAGGGGGCAGGGGGCAGGGGAAGCAGGGGAAGAATTTTTAACTCTTGACTAATGACTATTAGCCTTTTTCTCCAGTGAAGGTGACGCTTTGGATAAAGTAACGATTAAAAAAGGCGTAAATACCTAAAGCTGGCAGGGTAAAGACCATAGAAGCCGCCATTATGTAGTTCCAATAGCTGATGTATTGACCTTTGAAGGTGTTCAGGCCCAAAGGGAGGGTAAACATTTCTGGGTCAAATAGGATAACTATAGGTAGTAAGAAATTATTCCAACTTCCCATAAACACAAATACTGCTTGTGCTGCTAGTGCTGGCTTTGCCAAAGGTAAGACAATATGTCGGAATATCCCAAAGGTATTTAAGCCATCGAGTTAAGCGGCTTC
The DNA here is from genome assembly GCF_017115045.1 of Nostoc sp. NMS8. Classification (GTDB taxonomy): domain Bacteria; phylum Cyanobacteriota; class Cyanobacteriia; order Cyanobacteriales; family Nostocaceae; genus Nostoc. Next base: position 110,238 of record NZ_JABXKK010000100.1, read on the forward strand.
TTCTAGTTCTTTAGGAAAATTAACAAAAAATTGCCGCATCATGAAGATAAAAGTGGCATTCACCATGCTAGACGCTATCATGCCTTGGTAAGAATTCAGCCAGCCGTAGACATCGCTTTTAAAATTAAAAATGTGGGAATTATGGTGATTTGCGCTGGGACTGCCAGCACAGCCAAGATTAGGAAGAACCAAAAACGCTTACCTACAAAATGCAATCTTGCCAAGGCATAACCAGCCATTGAATTTAACAACAAGTTTAAAAGGGTGACGCTGATTGCGATCGCTACACTGTTGAATAACCAGCGCCAAATAGCGGTTCTTGGAGAAAGATTTGCCTGTAGTTATCGAGAGTAAAATTCTTGGGGAGAAAGTTGGGTTCACTACTGACAATCTCTGATAGCGGCTTAAATGATGCTGAAAGTGCCCAGAGAAAGGGTAATTAGGGTAATGATGGCATAGAGTGTCAGCAGGACGTATAACAGGGCTTTGAGCCAGGATAAGCCAGAGGTGTTAGTCAAATGCGTTCGCCTCCGAAAAGTCGCCGCTGAATCAAAGTAATGAGAATGATCGCTGCTGCATATCCCATTTGTAAATTCTGAAATACAGCTTGATAAATCAGCAGCACCACAGTTAAGGTAGCGTTGTTCGGCCCACCAGTAGCGCCAGAGAAGATATAAGACTGCTCAAAAAGTTGAAAAGTCCCAATCACCCCCATTGCTACCACAAAGAAGGTTACAGGCTTAAGCAGGGGAAGAGTAATGTAGATAAATTGCTGCCACCCATTTGCACCATCGAGTTCCGCCGCCTCATAAAGTGTTTGGGGTATATCTTGCAACGCCGCCAGATAAATCACCATGAAAAACGGTGCAGTTGACTAAATGTTCATAACCGCCGAGAAGTTGGACTTTTTGCAGGGAAAGAAAAACGGCGTAGAAAATGGGTAACACTACAAAAGTTCCCAAAACTAGAATTATGGGCATCATGAACATATACCCAGCCAAGTCTTCGGTGATGTTCCACCTGGGGTTACTCCGCCGCCTATTTATTTCATACACTACTGAACCTCCATCTAATCTCGCACTAACCCGGCTGTAGCGATGAATTGTGCATGATTATTTATCGTATTCCCAGACAAAACTAAAGACATTGCTTGTGTGCGTTAGCTGGATATGTCAGTTAGGGAACTATATATTTAGTTTCTTTGGGATGCTCACAAAATGTCATATACAGCCTATTTACGTTCAATTAAAAGTAAACTTCAAAGAACTGGTAAAACTCAAAAAAATCTACGGATCAAAACCATCATAGAACAGTTTGGCTACCAGCGTAGAAGTCAATCATTCATAGACGATTTTAATACTGCCCTTGATGAATTGGGGCTTTGTGCAAATCCTCGGTTAGATTTACATGTTCCCTTAGATACAAAAATAGCTATTTCTATTAAAGGTGTAGAACCAACAAGTGAAGTTGTTGAATCTAAATCAATTTCAGCCAAACTAAAAGAGGCAATTTCAGTCAAACACGATTTTTTCTACTACTTGTTTGATTTTGGTTCTGAACAAGAATATGAACGATTTCAAGCGTGTTTAGATTCTCATCAGCCAGTAGGTATTTTTTTGATTCCACAAGGAGAAGATTTCTTCTGTGATATTGTTGTCAAAATCTTTAATTATGAATTAATTAGAAAATATCAATATGGAGGCTATAGTAGTATACCCAAACTTGCCACTAAGAAAATTCCTACAAGTATTGCTTCAGATGATAAAGATTGTGAAGATGAGCAAGAAAAACCCATTTTTGATGCTAGCATTTTTCAGTTTTATCGTTCAACCATGACCAGCATTATCCTTGGCAATACTGGTTTAGAGTTGCTTGATTCTGAAAAATTCGATCAGCAGTTTGAACAGATATCTCTATATGCAAATAAATATAATTCCGAACAGTTCTTCATTTTATTTCATTGTCCATCGGCATTAGAAATCCAAGCCCACCAGCAAGAAGATGCTTTAGGATACTTGGTAGATAGAGTTGCTAGTAAAATTCCTTTTACTTTTACTCTCAGGTGTAAATATCCAAATGAAGCATCTATTGAATATAAAGAGGAAGTGTACGCCCATTTCCGTCTACTGCTGGAACTTCCATATTATGAAATAGAGGAAGATGATGCCTCTTTGCAAGATTATTTTGTTGAATTACAAAAGGCTCAAATACAGGCTGAGTCTCAGCTATTTCTGAAGATGAAGTCTGAGCATTTTTATACTCTGAAGTGGCAGCAAGAAAGTAAAGAATATATTTATCTTAAGTATTTTGCTATTAAAACATTGGAAAACTTAGGATATGGATTGTCTAATATTGACTGTGAAGTTGAGTTGACTTCTAGGGATGAAGAAACAATCGATGAAGATACATCCGATGAGGATGAAGAGTACCAAAGTGAAATCATAGAAGTCTATGTAAAAAATCAGGTAGTGGTTGAGATAGAAACTCTCAAATACCAAGAGTTTCAAGATAACAATCTCTTTTTAGATTCAATTAAAAGAGTTTTGAGAAAATCAAAAGTATGGCCAAATAAACTAGAAAGTCTTTGGTTGGTAATTCCCGGTTTTGAGATCGCACGCAACTATTACCAACTGAAAAAAGCTAAGGAAATATTAGAATATAAGTTTTCTGGATATTATGGCGATCGCTTCCAAGTTATAATCATGGCTCCTGATTATGAAAAACACCAATTAGTCCCGGTATCATTTGATTCTATCGAGTATCCATCTTTTAAGTATGGAGCCAAAAAACCTAGTTTAGTCCAAGCATATCCAATTACTAACCGCATCAAAGAATTTAAGCTTGACTTTAGCCAAGTACAAGGCCTAAACGAAGAAAAAGAAAAACTAACTAGACTTTTGAAGTTGCAATCTAAAGGACATAAAAGTTCAATTGGTGGAATTCTTTTCTATGGTTTACCAGGATGCGGCAAAACTCTATTAGCAAATGCCTTTGCTAATGAATCTGGAAGATATTTCTTTAAGTTCTCTCCTGCTGATATTGTCAGTGTTTGGATAGGGCAAAGTCAAAAGAATATTCGAGATATCTTTGCTCAAGCTAAGAAAAAATCTCCTTCGCTTTTATTCATTGATGAGTTAGACAGTATTGGGTTTAATCGTAACGAAGACAACGCACACACAGACCAAAAGGCGACTATCAACCAATTACTGATAGAACTAAATAATCTGCAAAATAGTGATGTAATTGTCATTGCTGCTACTAATTATTTGAGTGGTATTGATAGTGCTTTGAAACGTTCTGGTCGATTGGATTGGAAGATTCCTGTTTTTCCACCCGATAAAGCAGAGAGAATAGATTTGTTCAAACACTACCTGTCCAAAATTGATATGAATCAGCTAGTTAACTTGGAAATTCTGGCAGATAAAAGTGGGAGATTTACTTCATCAGATATTGAGTTGGTTTGTCGAGAAGTTAGAAATGCTATTCTTCTAGAAGAAATCAGTTCGGCTTTAACAACTTCAGATGTGATTACTTACATCAATAATCTGCAAGATGGTGGCTTAAGTCTTAACGAAGGACAAGTCAAAGAATTTTTGGAAGAGTGTAAGAGAATGAGTGTAAAGAATCCTAAGTTAGAAACTCTGAAATTAGAGTGGGGACTGTATTAGAGCTTGTTTCAAAAGTCTAAATTAATACTAGCCTCGGCGATTAGAAATCGGGGCTATACAGACTAAACCCACCTCCGTGAGTTTGAAAGACCTAGTTTTTGCTTAGTCCGCGCAGGCGGACTAAGTTTTTTTAGTAGCGAATTATATTCGCCTAAACCTTTTCAAAACCAATTGATTCCCGTTAAAATTGTTACTTCCGCAAACTCTTGATCGGTAGTCACCAAACTTGCTGAATTTTGGATCGCCATTGCTGAAATAATTGCATCTAGTAGTTTCAACCGATATTGCTGGCGAATTTTAATGATTTTATTAATCAAAACAGCATCACTCGCCACTAAATTGACAACCTCAACTCGTTGCAAAAACTGCTCAAAAAGCTAACAATCCTCTTGACTCAGCCCAGAAAACGCGAGAAATTCAATTTGGCTAATGACTGAAACTCAAATCCAATCAGCACCTTGAACTAATTGAATAAGTTGAGAATTTCCTTGAAGCAGAGCTACTATCGCATTCGTATCTAACACGTAGCGATTACCACTCATCGCGTAGATCCCTCTGCGCTCCTACCGCATCTCCTTGCCAAGTTAATCGCCCCACCAAATCAGAGAAATCATAACTAGGTTGCTGCTTTTCCTCTGACGAAATTGGATTCAAAACAACTACAATATCCACTTCAACCGCCGCTAACTCCGTTGCAATATTAAGATTTAAATATCCTGCTTCATCGATTTTAGTTGTAAGTTTTAAAACTTCCATTGCCAAATAATTAGTAAACCTCATCTTATTCTAAATTTTGTAGAGCGAACATTTCTCAATCAGATCCCCAGAATCCCGACTTTTTTGAAAAGTTGGGGATCTTGTGCCTCATAGTAGATGTAGTTCATGGGAAATAGCGGTAAATATCCTTACGGTGAAGCACTCGCACAAAGGTAACTGTATCGGTTGTTGACCCAACAAGGCGCTGACAAACTGGTTATCAAAATTATTCACGATGCCTACGGTGGGCTACGCCTACGCACTTGGATATTTCCCCACCTGCCACTGTGTAGCATAATTAACTCCTGCCACTAATGGCGATCGCCATCACCAATGCCAAAAAATTAAATAATCCTTTATTGTTCACAAACAACTAATATTCTCTTTCTTCGCTTATACCTTGTGTTACGAAGGAATGATGTTTTAGTTATTGAAAATTGCAAGCTAAAATAACGAAAATTATCAGCAATGCTAATTAAAGCATACTGAGTTCTTTTGCAATCGGATTTCTCCCAGGATACCTCACCCATAAACATAGATTATGGATTCTGTTCAGGTTGAAACAACTGCGCCACTGACTCTAGAAATTGCCCAGATTGCCTCACCACCAACAGCAATCTCTCCAAATTCTCGAATTCCCAAGGATACTATTCGCATTAGTTTAAAAGCATCCACTGCGGATTCTGTCTTAGCATCGGTTTATTCTCTTGGAACTAGTGGCATTTTACTCAGCAATTTATTGGTGGAATTGGGTGCTAGTCCAGTGGTATTTGGGATGTTGTCTTCTATCCCGATGTTGGTCAATCTTATTCAGCCTTTAGGTGCCTACTTGTCTGAACGCAGCACCAGCCGCTTTCAATATTCGCTTCGGACGCACGGAATTGGTCGGCTGTTATGGTTGGTTTTAGTAATTGCTATTGTCAGCACCAATTGGGGAGTAATTGATACTCAGCAGTTAGTAATATTGACACTCTTGATTGTTTTATTCAGCAATCTTTTAGGAGGATTAGGAACTGCATCGTGGCTAAGTTGGGTGGCAATGATAGTTCCCCGGCGATTACGAGGCAGGTATTTTGGAACACGCAATAGTGCTGCGAACCTCACCACTTTGATTTGCGTACCAATGGCTGGACTAGTTGTATCACATTGGTATGGGGGATCTCTACAAGGTTATGGGGTGGTCTTACTAGTAAGCATTGTCTTTGGAATTATGGGATTGGGGTGTCAATATTTCCAGGTGGATATAAATCCCCAATCGCAAAATACTTATTATGGCAAGTCACCACAAACAAGTGAGATTCAATCAGACACTACAAAAGATGAATCTGAAGTACTTCAGTCAATTCATTTGCCACAAGACCAGTTAACTAACAGTATTTGGAAAAATTCTAACTTTTTGATATTTCTGCTGTATTTCTGCTTCTGGAATCTTGCTGTTAACCTCAGCAGTCCTTTTTTTAACCTCTACATGCTGGACACGCTGAATTTGGATGTGAGTTACGTGACTGTCTACAACAGCCTTCAGGCGGGGGCGACTTTGCTAATGCTTATTCTATGGGGAAAATTAGCAGATAAGATTGGTAATCGTCCCATCCTCATCTGTATTGGGATTTTGGTTGGAGTCACACCACTCCTCTGGCTAGGAATTGGTGCTAATCGCCTTGATATCTGGTTGTGGCTACCTCTATTACACATCTTAGCTGGAGGTACTTGGGCGGCCATTGATTTGTGCAGCAATAATATACAATTGGCGATCGCACCAATTAAAAATCAGTCTATCTATTTTGCGACAGCAGCTGCCGTTGCTGGAGTAAGTGGCGCTTTAGGCACAACCATAGGCAGCTTTCTCGTCCAATTTGCTCAATCTGGAGGCTTACTAGGCTTGTTTGCCCTCTCTGGTCTATTCCGACTAGTAGCGCTTGTTCCACTGATGTTTCTTCAAGAGCCAAGCAGAGGATGAGAGGGATGAGGAGGATAAGGTACTATTTTCACCCTTGTCTCCCCCTGCTTCCCCTGCTCTATTCTGCGGCGGTAGAAGTCAAGGACATTGTTTCCCACAAAACCATGTGAGGTGTTGTTAGTACAGGCTGGTGTAGAGCAATCAGCTGGGTTAGGGTATTCTTTAATTGAGTACGGGGTACAATATCATCGATAAAACCGTGCTGGAGTAAATCTTCAGCAGTTTGAAAGTTTTCGGGTAGTTTTTCCCGCAGGGTTTGCTCAATCACTCGCCGACCTGCAAAACCAATGGTTGCCTTGGGTTCTGCCAAGATAATATCACCCAACATTGCAAAACTAGCGGTAACGCCGCCCGTTGTGGGGTTGGTCAAAACGGGAATATATAATAGTCGAGCGTCTTTATGGCGCTGTAGGGCTGCGGAGATTTTCGCCATCTGCATCAAAGAGAGCATTCCTTCCTGCATTCTCGCGCCGCCGGAGGTGCAGATGATCGCTACAGGATATCGCCGTTGAGTGGCTTGCTCAATCATGCGGGTGAGTTTTTCTCCCACAACTGAACCCATACTACCGCCCATGAAGCGGAAGTCCATAACTCCAAGGGCAATGGGCAAACCATTGATTTGACCTAAACCAGTGTTAACCGCGTCTATTAAGCCAATTTTATCTTGTGTTTCTCGTAGGCGATCGCTGTAGAGTTTGCGATCGCGAAATTCCAGCGGATCGGTTGGACGCAAATGCTCGTCCATCGGTTTCCAGGTATTATGATCTATCAATTGACGGATGCGCTCATCGCTGTCTACCCGATTGTGATGACCACATTCGACACAAACCATCTGATTGGCTTTCAGGTCTTTTGTATATGCCAATACACCACACTTAGAGCATTTATGCCAAAGTCCATCAGCAATTTCACGCTCTTGGCGTTCGAGGCTGGTAGATCCTGACTTTCTTCGATTTGCAAACCAATCAAATAGAGACTTTAAACCACGTGATTCTTCGTTGTTAGCCATTTTTTATTTTATTTTAAGTGGGTATGAGGTCGAAAACATGTCAAATCGTATTGGGTTGTCCTTAATCATTAGTCACTTGTCTTTGCTAATGACTTAATGACTACATCGTTAAACTACGCTTTTAAGCAATTCAGACCTTAATTTTCATCTTTGGTTGCCAGCTTAACGAAAATACTTATACCAATACAAGTCTCTTGCTCTTTTTTTCAGCAGACTTAATTATATGGACGTACTGACAAAGCTATGAGAATACCAACCTCCAAATAAGATGCTCTCTCGCTCCCACCCAAATCAATTGATTCGTATTTCTAGGTTATAAACAAACGGCATCTGTTGCACTAGTTGTACTTGCCAACGGTTAATCGTCGTTAAGAGGGTAATACAAGTCACCGAAGAGAGCAGGGGAGGCAGGGGAAGAAGAGAAGTATGGGGGAAGAAAATACCTCTCCTGCTCAGAAGGGGTCTGAAGCCCCTAAATTTATTTATGAGAAAGAAAAAATATTTTTTACGAGACAAATAGTGCGTTCGCGCAGCGTCGCCCCTTGGGCGAGAAAAAAAGCGTCCGCCATTTTTGAAGTCCCTAACTTTACTTGTGGGGTTTGTTCAAGAACTGCTCCTCAACCTCCCCCTGCTTTCTTGCTTCACAAGCTGAATATTATCAAAATATGAAGGGCAGATGGGGTAATGTTGGTTACAGTCACGAATTATAAATATTTTTTATATAAGCGCATTGGGCATTTATAAGAGGCAGAGGGGCAGGGTGCGGGGGGCAGAGGGTGAAAATTTTCCCTTGCTCCCTTGCTTCTTTCTGGCTCCCCTACTCCCTATTCCCCGCTCCCCACTCCCTCTAGTTCTAGTTCTAGTTCTAGTTCTAATTGTTCTTCCTTCTGATTGGTGGAAAGTATTTGCGGAAGTTGTTCGATTTGGAAATACTGATGAAATTTCGGGGTTATTTGCAATGAGTAGGAACGAGAATCACTGTCTCGGCGCTTGCGGATGAAACCAAGTTCTACGAGTTCTGGAACGTGTTGATATACCCCTGAACCGCGCAGGTTAATCAAATCGCTCTGGAGTATAGGACTATTGAGAGCGATCGCAGCTAAAGTCCGCAATGCACCTACACCCAATTCGACTGGTATCATAGTTTGCACCAAATCATGAAAGTCAGACCGTAGTTGCAAACTGTAACCATCTGGGGTTTCTATTACCTCTAGGGCGCTATCTCGGTGAGCATAGTTGTCCATGAGTTCAATTATGCCTTCCTTGACAGTGGCGCGATCGCACGCGGCATACTCGGCGATTTCGCCGAGCGACAAGGGTTTACCCTTTAAATAGAGAATTGCTTCTATCTTCGTCGCTGTGGCTGTAATCATTTAGTCATTAGTCATTAGTCATTAGTCATTCGCAGATGACAACTAACAATCAACAATGTGTATGGGATTGTATCTTAATAACATAAGTCGAAGAATATTTTGACACTCTCCAATTAAAAACTGAGTATTGAGCATTAGGAACACACTTTTTTGTCCCCCAGTCCCCAGTCCCTAATCCCTAATCCCTCTACTTGTGAGAATAAATTCTGCGATCGCTAAATCTTGTGGAGTGGTGACTTTTAAATTTGTCTCCTCTCCCTCGACAATTCGGACTTCGATGCCGCACTTTTCAAATAAAGCGGCGTCGTCAGTTACTTCCCAACCTTGACGGACACCTTCAGCATGGCACTGTTTCAATAACTTGACATCAAATCCTTGAGGAGTTTGTGCCGCCCATAGTTGTCGTCTGTCGGGTGTTTCTTGAATTATCCCTTGTTCATCGGCAACTTTGATAGTGTCTTTGACCGGCACACCAGCAATTAAACCGGGAAAATGGCGAATCGCCTCGGCACAAGAGTTAAATAATTCTGGTGTAACCAAGCATCTAGCACCATCATGAATCAAAACTTGTTCTGCGACTACCGGCAGAGATTGCAAGCCATTGTAAACAGATTCTTGCCTGGTGGAACCGCCTTGAATTAATTCTACTGGTTTGGTCAGCTTCAGATCGGCGAGAATTGCATTGAACTCTGGCCAATCGGTAGACTGAGAAATAATCCCGATCCAACTGATGGTAGTGGCGGCTTCTGCGGCTAATAGAGTCCAAGCAATAATTGGTTGCGATCGCACTTTCAGCAGGAGTTTATTGCGGTTACTCCCCATTCTTTTTCCGATTCCAGCTGCGGGAATTAGTAAATACACAGAATTCCTCAATCTTTAAGCTATATATTTTCCCCTAAAATAGGGAGCGAGTAAGCGTCAATAAATATTATGCGAGTAGTAGCCCTTGTACCTGGCGGAATTGGCGACCAAATTCTCTTCTTTCCGACTCTAGATAACCTGAAGCGCCATTACCCTAACGCTCAGATAGATGTCGTTGTTGAACCCCGGTCAAAGGCTGCCTACCAAGTGAGCAAGTCGGTTCACGAGGTACTGAACTTTGATTTTCAAGACCGTAATAGTCTGGCAGATTGGGGTAATTTGGTCGGCAGCATTCGCGATCGCGAATACGATGTTGCCATTGCTGTTAAGCAAAATTGGTTGGTGGGTCTTTTACTCTGGTTGACGGGAATTCCGATACGTATTGGCTACCAAGGCAAAGGATCGGGTTTTCTTACCCATGCTGTGCCGTTCAAACCATCCCAGTATGCGGCAGTATTATACCACGATTTGCTGCAACCATTGGAAATAAATAGCCCCGTCCCAGAGTTAGCCGTAAATGTGCCAAAACCAAATATTGAGTGGGCACAAAAAGAACAAAAACGTTTAGGGGTGAATGAAACAGGCTATATCTTGATTAATGGCAGTTCTGGTCAATTATCCAAGTCTAAAGAACTGGATAAAATCTACCCTGTCGAAAGTTGGCAGCAAATTATTCATGGCTTCCAAGACAAGCAGCCGGATCTGCCTGTGTTGGTCGTTAAGGGGACTGATGATGAGCAATTTGTGCGATCGCTCCTGGAGTCTTCTCCAGATATCAAAGTAACTGCCCCCGATGATATTGGCAAGTTAACAGCCATAATTGCCGGCGCAAATTTGCTGCTGTCTACTGATAATGAGGCACTACAACTGAGTGTTGCTGTCCAAACCTATACCATTGCCCTATTTGGGCCCACCGATCCAGTTAAGTTGCTGCCGAAAAACGATAAATTTCTGGCCATTGAATCCCCCACGGGAAAAACGGCGGATATTTCACCAAACGCAGTTTTAGAGAAGATTTGGGGCGGCTAAACCAGTCGTTTTTTGAAGAATTCAGAAGTCAGAATTCAGAACAAGAAAGGAAACGGGCGGTTAGAAACCGCGTCTATACAAACAAAACCCACCTCCGTGGGTTTCAAACTCTTAATTTGACTTTAGTCCGCCTCCGCGGACTTTGCCTGTATAGCCGTGAATTCTATTCGCTAGGTCTTAATTTGACTGAATTCTTTCTGATTAAAATATCCCAAAAAAAGCATCATCTAATTCATAGCCCAGCATTTGGGCCATAGACTTCAGCCGCGATAGGCTAGGGATATCTTGCTGTTTTAGCCAATCACCTAAAATAAAGATTTTGTGCATCAAAAATATCTCTAAGGCTTCGGGATTATACTGAATACCTTCTTGAAAACTAAACTGGTGTGGTACAAGCATGGCAGCATAACGAGCAAACTCTCCAGCCTTCCAATCTAGTAAAAATGGCAACCAGGGATATTTGGCATCTAGGCGCACAAACCACAGCCGCACCTCTGGAATTTCTGATAGTTCCCGTGGGTCGCCAGGTTCGAGATCGTAATTGATATCAAAGCGTAGCTGCTGTTCATGGGATGTAACCCCATCTTGCAGCAGTTTTTCAATCACCGTTGACGCAGGCGACAGATCCAGATTGTTAATAAAGTCATTATTGAGTGCGATCGCAATTGTTATTGATTCAGCAGCCACTTTCTTGATGCTCAACTGTAGGATCGACAATATACAGTAGCAGCTTTCAGCGATTGACGCTACATTCACCTCTAAAAATAAATTAGTATTTACTGATACTTTTTTGCTGATAATTTGGTCAACCTACACAAGGTTTATGCACAAGTCTGACTTGCTCAGATTTATTTGATACTTTTGCTTAATTTTCGCTGGTTATCACAAAGATACATCTAGTTGCTAGCCTTGATATTATCTGCTGGCGATGCCTGAGGCGGGCTACACCTACGCCACTCACTTCACTGATTTTTACTAAAATTAAATATTGCTTTTATCATTGCTATAATTACTCACACCTAACTAAATAATTACTACACGATTTAATATGGTATGCCATGAGAATTAGCTTCCTTGGGTAAGGCGATGCCTGCCCCAAGGTGGACATTTACAGCAATTTTAAGTTAAAGTTGTAATGAGTTTGTTTTAGATTAAGGTCTGAGAAAGTAGCCGTCATACAAGCCAAAAAAAAATCATTATCGCCACCTGTTACTTCCGCAGCATCAAAAGCCAAAACATAAGTACAGGTAAAACAGCGGTGTGCAATATCATTGCATATATTAAATAACCAATAAACATTTAGATGGGAAAATTCCCTCAACAGTTAACAAGCTGTAATATGCAAAAACAAACAATTACTACAAAACCAATTCGTTCCTTAGAAGATGCGCTTGAGCGCTGTCAAATTCTGGGTATGCGCGTCAGTCGTCAGCGTCGCTTTATTCTGGAACTACTTTGGCAAGCAAATGAACACCTTGCAGCAAGAGAGATTTACGATCGCTTGAACCTACAAGGCAAAGAGATCGGTCATACTTCTGTTTATCAAAACTTAGAAGCATTATCAAGTCAAGGCATCATTGAGTGTATTGAACGCTGTGATGGGCGTTTGTACGGTAATATCAGTGACTCTCACAGTCATGTTAACTGTATAGATACAAATCAAATTCTTGATGTCCATGTAGAACTACCAGAAGATTTTATCCGCAAAATTGAAGAACAAACAGGAGTGCGGATTACTGAGTACAGTATTAACTTTTTTGGCTACCGTAATTCGCAGGAGGGTTAGGGACTGGGGACTGGGGATTGGGGGAGATGAGGGAGCAGGGAGAAGAATTTTCCCCTCCGCCCCCCGCACCCTGCCCCTCTGCCTCTTTTCAATGCCCTATCCCCCAATAGAATTATTGCCAAAAACTGTTTCATCATAGGTATCATCATCATATAAATCTACTGGCAAAATTGCGCCTTCGCAGCTTTCAATTTGTCCGATCGCAGGGGGATTTTTCCAATTAACATCAATGTTTGGGGTGATTTGGACGGTGTTTAAGAAAGGCTGCTGCAATCGCAAATGTTTCAGTTTTTGAAACGATTCTTTTGAGAACAAAGCACCATTATCAGCAGCCAATTTTTTCTCAGTATCAGTGAGAATTGCATCAAATAAACAGGCATTGGTGAGATTGGCAGAATTAAGATTTGTCCCCCTTAGGTTTGCCTGTTGGAGGTTTGCGCCTGTGAGATTTGCCTGCTGGAGGTTTGCGCCTGCAAGGTTTGCGCGTGTAAGGTTCGCGCCTGTGAGGTTAGCCTGTTGCAAATTGGCTCCAGCTAAATTCGCCCCCATTAACTCCGCATTGGATAAGTTTGTTTGCTCAAGATTTACCCCAGTTAACGTCACTTGTAATAAAGAGGCTCCCGGTAAATTGAGTCTAGCCAGAGACTTGATTCGGGTTACGAAAGCACTTTTATGTAAAACCGTTGTTCTTGCAATTAATACACTCAGCGCCTCTGGATTAAATTCTGTCAAATTAACTGGATTCCCACAAAGCCAAAAAGGAATTTTTGTTTCTCGGTAGCAAGCACAAAGCAATAAAAAGACATTCAGTCCTACAGCAGCATTAACCTGTTCAACATTCACAGGGTTTTGTAATGCGTGAAAATTAGTTAGAGCGTTGTGGGCTATCCCTTCATCTAACCAACGTCCTTGACAGTAAGCACGCCAGAAAGATAAAAGACGTTGAAACAAGACTTCAAATGAAAACTTGTGTTTTTGCTGGCGACGTAATCCAGCGATCGCCAGTTCTTCAATTTCTTGGCTAAGTATGCCGTAACCTAGTAAATTATAAATATGCTGGGCTACGCTACTGGGAGAATCAAGCACAAAAGTTGGCGTACCATAAGCCTCATCTTGGTACTGAGTCAAAAATTTAAGTTGGGCAGCAATGGCATCTGCACAAAGAAATTCTCCTAACTTGATGTATGAAAACTCAATTAAACTACTTTGGGCGGCGCTTTCGCCTGAGCTTTCTACATCCCGAATTTTAAAATAAAACCCTGGTAAAGTCTTAAATTCACCAGCTAGATTAATTTGGTGACGTTGTGAGTGTAAAATCTTAAGAGCGATCGCCTGCATCTGCTCAAGTAAATCTTGAGGATGACGACCAGCAAGTAAATTAGCGATCGCTTCTGGAGTGCGGTGGATATGAGCCGATCCTGAACGCAATAGCATGGTCTTAATGCCACCAATTAGCGGATATCCCAATAACCATCGACTCAAACGATAATGAATTTCCCATAACAGAAAAGACTTTTGGGTATTAGCAGCTAACTGTAATAGTTCATCATCTAGCAATCCGTCGCGGTGCAAAATGCCCAACAAATGCAACATTAGAGGTTGACGAACAAGGGCAGATAATTCTCTTAATTTGGATTGGTTAGCAAATACCCCCGACTGTTTTAGCAATGTAAATAAATTTTGAGCAATGGGTAATGATTGCACTTTTGCCCACTGCTGAAACCATTGTTTGAGTTCGTCTACATCTAATGGCTGGATAATAATTCGCTTCAACAATAGCGGTAGTTCCGAGACGATTTCTGGTAACGTCGTTGAACGACTCGTCAACACAATTTTGTGTCGATGCTGAGATTGAAAGTTCAATAATTGCTGAAGAAAAATTGCTTGCGCCCTGATACCCTGAGGAGAATGGGGTAGTTCATCCAAACCATCGAGCAGCAACAAACAAGGGAGATTTTCTTGCTCTAACCAAGTTGAAAGATTAACAGGAAAGGCAGAATTTAAGGTTTCGATTAAAGTTTTGCCGTATTTTACATCTCGTAACCTAATTATTATCGGCATCCAAGTAGGGTATAATTCTTGTGCAACTTGTGCCGCCCAAAGTTGGCAAAAACTAGTTTTTCCATAACCAGGTTCCGACTCAATTACAGCGATCGTTTCTAAATCTGTTAACTGTTGCTCTACCCATGTCTTTAAATCAACTGGTTTAACAGTTTTTTTCTCCTGCTCAGAAATATTTTCCTCTATTGGTAAGCCTTTTTGTGGCACATAGATATCCTGGAGAGCAAAGGATTCCATCAGCAAAGGCTGACTGAGGTTTTGAATCAAACTTGCACGGTAATGTTCTCGGTGCAAATCAATTTTCTCACCGACTGTAGAACCAACTTCTGGGGCGATGAAGCTGGGAGATAATGAAATCCCCAATCGGAAAAATTTTTGTAGTTGGGCTAAAGGTGCAGCATTCTCGGTGACAACTACCAGCATGTCACCAGGAAGTGAGTTGACCAAACGCTGTGTTAGGAGTTTAGCTTCAGTTTCCTCTGCACCATTGGCAACTAACCAAGCAATAACAGCGCTATTTATTTGTTGCACTAGCAATGAGTCTGCAACCAAAGATAGTGCTTGTTCAGCTTGAGTATCAGTCAATTTACCTGGGGTGAGAGTTTTCAGCAATCCTTGTAGTTGCGGATCTTGAAGGATGAGTCTACCCACATCTTCTATAAGGATGTGTGGTTGCATCGGTATACTTGCCCGATCTAGCCACGGTCTTTGCAGCCTTGACTCCTGCTCTAAAATTGCTTGCAAAGCCTGGAGATAGGCAATCTGAAACGCTAACCACGTCCCTTCGTTACGTTTTAATGGTTTTTTTTGGCTGAGGCTACGCAACAGGTTTTCTGTCAATCGGGAAATGACACTGATTTCTTCCCAAACAATATTTAAGGGCAATTCTAAAACCTCTACCAAGGTACAGATATCAAAAGGTACAAGGCTTTTGACTTCCATATCCTGAACAATACGGTAGGCAATACCTGCCAATTGCCCCGCTGAAAACCCTCTAATTTGATTGATGGCGATATGGCGTTCTGCCAACCAGTGCCGAATACTCAGGTTCATTTAATTACATAATGAAGGCTGCATGAGGCAATTATGATCGATTTATCAGTTTGCGAAAACAGGTAACAATCGTAAAGACAAAGTTTTGTATCAAAGTTGTTTTTTGATTGGTAAAAACACTGCTTATGCATTGAGTGGACTATGAGCGATCGCCCGATAAAATTATTGTTAATCGACCAAGACCCAATTTTTCGTCTGGGATTACAAGTAACTCTGGAAGCAATTCCTAACCTGGTAGCGATCGCATCGGTAGAAACTGATACCGTTGCCTTGCAGATTCTAGCAGAAATTGCCGAAAAAGACCCTAACCAGGTAAATTTGGTAGTTTTGGAGTTCGGTAATGGTCGCTCTACCACCAGTCAACAGCTAGGTTTACAATTTTGTCGCCAACTCAGAGCCTTATATCCCAACCTCCCAATTTTGCTCCTCAGTTCTGTCCAAGAACAAGGACTGCTATTAGCTGCAAAATCTGTTGGTGTAAATGGCTACTGCCCCAAAGGTACACCACTTGCTGAGTTAGTCGCTGCTATCCAAGAGGTTGCAAATGGAGGTTCTTACTGGTTTGACGATGCGGAAGCAATCATATCCCTACTCCCTAGTACAGACGCGATTAATCGCATCTCTCCCGACTCCCCACCCCCATTTTCTAAACTCCGAAATAATTTGCTTTTGTCAGGAAACACTAACATTGACGCCACCCTGTCCGTAGTAACAGCACAATTACAAGTTCCCGGATTACCAGTACTAGATCGAGCAATTCTAGCTGGACGGCGGCGAGAACTGTTAGCAATTCGTTGGTTGCTAAATCGGTTATTGGTTTCATCACAAGAAAAGCAAGGGGAAATTCCGATTGCCGATGAGCCGCCTTTGACTCCTTCGTTGAGTAGTGCCATTCAACAAAGACAAACTGTCTCACCTTTAGTTAGTCCGGGAACACTACAATCTGTCTTGTTTGCATCTTGCGTTACTAAACTTCAATTTCCTTTAAAAAATGTCACAGAGATACCTCTAGAAATTGACATCTTTCGTGAAGATAAAAAGCGGGAATTACTTTATCTTATCCTGCAAAAATTAGTTCAACAGTTGGATGAAATGCGTGCTTCTCACATTGAGATAAATCAATTATATGAATTGAAAAATATCTTAATACACGATTTATGGCAAGTAGCTATAACAGATTTTTTCGGTAAATTTTCTCGAATCAAAATAGGGAATAAAAATATAGAAATTGTTAACTTGCTGCTACAAAATACAGAGGTTGTGCAAAGAGATATTCTCAATAAAATTCCGCTAATTTGTGAGTTATATTCTTATCTTATATTTCAAATAGAATTAAATATTGATAATACCTCATATTCAGTAGTGAGCGCTGAGTCTAAGTCTCAGGCACTAATGATTTTAGAGAACTTGTTGATTCAGGTAGCGAATGGGGTAGTGCAACCATTGCTAAATTATTTAGCAGATGTAGAAGAGATTAAGCAGAATTTTTATGGACGGCAATTGATTTCCACAAGAGAGATTGAAAAATTTAGAAATGATTTATCATGGAAATATAGATTTAGAAATTATATAAATGAACCAAAAGCAGTGTTTGAAAGCCGTTATGATCTATTTGTAATAGTGCCTCGTGGTATTGCCAAAACTTCAGTTTATGCTCCTCGAAATCAGGAGTTAGTAAGACTTTCTAATATTCCTTTAGTAGTGACATTGTTGCTAGAATTTAGTGATGCGATCGCACCGCGTCTAAAATCACTATTATCTTTTTTAGGTAGCGGTATAGTCTTCATTCTTACTCAAATAATTGGTCGTGGTTTAGGTTTAATCGGTCGTGGTATTCTTCAAGGTATTGGTAGCGTTTCGTCAGTAGAAAAGAACTTTAGAAGAAATAGCGATCGACCAAAGTGAAGCACAAATGACAAATGACAAATAATGATTTTATCGGACTAGCAATTTCTTATGTTTACGCCACCAGTCTGCTTGTCATTGGCGAGGCACTGCGTAGGCTATTTGCGGTAAAGCCAGATTTGACCCGCAAAGTGATTCATATTGGTGCAGGGATGTGGGTTTTCGGTGTCCTGCTGCTGTTTAATCGCTGGCAAATCGGAATTATACCTTTTGCTACCTTTATCGGACTCAATTACCTGTTTTACCGCTACCGAATCATCGGCGCAATGGATACTGAAGATAGCTCACCTGGTACAGTTTACTTTGCTATCTCAGTGACACTGTTATTCGGGTTGCTGTGGCGGCCAGATGGGCCAGTAGATAGCGTTGCGATCGCGGTTGCTGGGATAATGGCAATGACCTGGGGTGATGCGCTAGCGGCATTAATCGGTAGACGCTTCGGACAGCATAAATACCAAGTGGGAAATTCTGTGCGTTCCTGGGAAGGTTCGGCAGCAATGTTTGTAGCAAGTACAGTGGTGATTTTCTTGGTGCTGTTGTTGCTACCTGGTTCGTCGCTGAGTCCCCTAGCAACACCTTTAGGTTTAGGATGGGCCTTATTAACGGCAGTGGTAAGTGCTACCTTCGCCACCCTAGTAGAGGCAGTCTCACCACACGGTACAGATAACCTCAGCGTGCCTCTAGTAGCAGCCGGAGTAGTGTGGATAATGCAGGCATTTTAAAATAATTTGTAATTCGCCTCCAGAGGCTTGACGAGAGGTAGAACCTCTCGGAATACATTCCCAGCCTCCAGGCTGGGAACGAGGCGAAACAAGATTTTAAAGTCGATATAGTGTTATGCCCAATGCTCAATAATTCATAAATTCCAATTGCGGCGGAAATGGAAGAAGCCTTCTAAAAACTCTTGTAAAGCAATATTGCTATTTAACTTTTGTTTACTCCACTCTTTTGCAGTCTGTTCCAGAATTACTGAGAAACTGGGATAGACGGGAGATAAATTTGCTAAATCTTTGACTTTAATTTTTTGTGATATTGCCAAGGCAATCAAATTAATTAATTCTCCAGCTTCTCCCCCCAATATCGAAGCTCCCAAAATTTCCCCGTTGCGTAACACAATTAATTTACACATACCAGTAGTTTCGTCCCGAAGTTGGGCTGCTACCACTGTTTTAAAATACTGTCGCAAAACTAAAACTTCATCTCTACCAAATTGGCGTTTTGCTTGGGCTTCAGTCAAACCGACTTGCGCCAGCATCGGCACAGAAAATATCGCCCAAGGAGTGGAGCAATAATTTACTCGTAGCCGGGCGAAAAAGAGGGCATTGTTCAGGGCAATTTTGGCTTCATAATTAGCGATATTGGCAAAGTCGTAACCACCAATTACATCACCACAAGCATAAATGCGGTGGTTAGTGGTTTGTAATTTATCATTCACCACTAAGCTACGCTGATGCCATTTCACGCCTACTGTTGCCAAATTGAGAGATTCGAGATTTGGCTGTTGTCCAGTCGCCACTAAAATTTCATCAGTTTCAAAGGCCTTATCTCCTGCTTGAATCCACTTTTTATCCTCAATTAGCTTTACCTGAGTTACTGGTTTTTCGGTGAGGACGCGCACACCCTCGACTTCCAATTGTGCCTGAAGCAATATGGCTATCTCAGGCTCTAAATAGGGGAGAACATAAGGATGCTTGACTACTAACGTCACACTACAACCAAACCGCGCTAAAGTTTGAGCGATTTCAATGCTTTGGGGAATTCCGCCGATAATTACCCAATTTTTGGGTAATGTCTCTCCCTGTAAGGATTGCCAAATATTAGACAGGGTTCGATAGCCAGTGGCTTGCAATCCTTCAATCTCAGGAATTTCTGGACGTGAACCAGTGGCTAGCAAATAGGTACGGGCGCGTAATAGGCGATTGTTAACTGCAAAAGCTAGTTGCGGGGAAGATTGAAATTGACCACTGCCAACGATGACATCGACTCCCTGCGCGGCTAGGATAGCTGGAGAATGCTGTTCTTTAAGATTTGAGGCGACGCATTGAGCATACAGTATCGCTTCTTGCCGTGCCATAGATATATGGCATTTTTCTGAGGTATTAGTGTGTGTGGCGTGAATACCAGAACCAGCAGCATTATTCAACTTCTGTGCCAGTTTAGCAATTTCCGTAAGAGCATGATGATGAGTAAACCCATAATCTACTTTGGGTTCCACCAGGGCAACTGTAGCACGTAGTTGGGTTGCAGCAAGGGCAGCGTAATATCCAGCAAGACTGCCGCCAATAATTACAATATCGTAGTCATTAGTCATTAGTCATTTGTCATTTGTCATTAGTTATTCGGCAAAATAGTTCTGTTAGCTGTAGCGGGGCGTTAAGCCAGTGCTAAATAAAGAAGTGAGATTCCCAACTCATTACTCATTACTCATTACTCATTACTCATTACTCATTACTTAACGCTGTTAGTAAGCGTTGGTTATCGGACTCTTCACGTACAGCAACCCGGAAAAAGCGATCGCCTAGTTCTTGAAAGCTAAGGCAATCGCGGATTAAAATCTGATGATGTTTGAGTAATTGTTGCTGCAACTGCAAAGTAGACTGTTGAGACTCAACCAGTAAAAAGTTAGCGGCACTTGCTTGGGGTTGCAATCCTGGGATTTCAGCTAAACCCTGAAAGAGTTGGTTTCGTGCAGGTGGTAGCCATGCCCAGGTTTGCTGCTGAAACTCTGTATCTTGGAGTGCCGCAATTGCCGCCGCTGCCGCTAGTGTGTTTACAGGCCAAGGATCGCGCCATAGCTGCCATTTTGCTAGACAATCGGGGTGTGCGATCGCATATCCTAATCGCAATCCTGGGAGACTGTAAAATTTGGTCAGCGATCGCAATACTACTAAATTTGGATATTCCTGTACCACCGGAATCAGGCTTTGTTCCTCATTGGGCGGCACAAAATCCATAAATGCTTCATCCACCACAACCAAAGCAAATTGCTCCAAGTAGGGCAATATAGAGTCCCGCGAGAATAGCTTTCCGGTTGGGTTGTGCGGATTGTTTAGCAATAGTCCTTTGTCCTTTGTCAATGACCAATGACCAATGACCAATGACCAATGACCAGTGACTAACGACAAAGGACACTCCAGCACTTTCGCGTCGTATGCCCTTAGGGTTCGGTAGTAGTCGCCAAAGGCTGGAGTTATTAAAATTGTTGCGGCTAATTGAGCTAATTCCCTACCGATTAAAGTGAGTAATTCTGCGGAGCCGTTACCCGGCAGAATCCACTCAGGCGGCAATTGATGGAAGTGACTGAGAGCTAGTCTCAGTTCACTATAATTTGGGTCTGGATAGTGCTTAAGATTACCAATTTGGGACAGTATAGCAGCGATCGCGCTGTTTGGAGGCCCCAACGGGCTGATGCTAGCAGAAAAATCCAGAATAGCATCAGGGGGACAGCCAGCCAGTGCTGCTGCCCAGGCTAAATTTCCCCCGTGTGCAGGTTGCCGCATTAAAAAAGGGTTCCCGAAGACAGAACCTATGCTTTTGGGGGTGCTACCTTTTCTCTAAACAGTTTTCCTGCGGAGAAAGCAGGTACTCTCGTAGCTGGAATTTCCATCTTTTCATTTGTTTTCGGGTTGCGACCTTCACGGGCTTTACGTTCCCGTGATTCAAATGAACCAAATCCCACCAAAGTTACCTTATCACCAGAGGAAACCGCTTCAATAATGGTTTCCAAAGCGGCAGTTAAGACTGCATCCGCTTGTTTCTTGGTAACACTAGCTTTTTCAGCTACGGCATCAACTAATTCACCTTTGTTCATGTCAAACTCCTGAAGGTTTACTTGAGATTCCAGTACGTATGCAAATTAATACATTTTGTACTGAAATTTCTATTCGCAGAAATACAAAAATCATCCTTTGGGAGTATTTTTACTCTAAACGGCTGTACATCCCATCGGCTCGACTTTTCAATGAATCATTCTAAGGTGTTGTAGCCTGATGTGGATAGATGAAAGCATTAATTTATATAGATTTCAGGATGTTTTGTAATTTTAGGGTACTTGTTTCCCTAAAAACTACCCCAAAAGTAGGAAAAAATACCTATTAAAAACCGCTATTTCCAAGAAAACAGGGAAGTAGCGAGGTGGGAGATGGTTAGCGTTTGTTGGGATTTATTACCATGAAGAGTTATTGCTGAGATTAAGGAACTCTAACCCCAATACTGCTCGGATAAGCAAGGGAAGCAGAGGAGGTAGGGGAAGGAGGGGAGGCAAAACTCAACGCCAGTTTCTATTTCTGACTTTTCAAGTTATGTGGAAAAGTCCACCAAAAATCTAACCCCTAACTCCCAACTCGTCGCGGGAAGGGGGAAAATTCAAAGTCTCTCCTTCTAGGAGAGAGATTTAGAGAGAGGTTTTCCAGATGCCGTGAAAAGTCAGGTTTCTATTTCTCCCCCCTACATCCCCTGCTCCCCCTGCCTCAACGGATAAATTTCTGTATTGCTCTATGTGGCAGACGTTTTAAAGAATCTGGAAATATAGCCGTAAGAATAAGATTACGATTTGTAACATTTGTAGAATAGTATCTTAGAAAAGACAAATTGGGAAATGATGTCGGATTTAAGAGCGGAATTAACAAAGATTTTGGATGAGGCAGAGTGGGAGTGGCTAATTCCTCATGTACAACGAGATGCAGTAATTTTGGTGGCACCTGATTTAAGCTTGATAGATGTTGGAGTAGCGATCGCCAGTGATAACATTCCATCAGTGCAACAGTGGATTGATGAGCTATTGCTTACCAAACCCACGACAGTACAGGTGGGAGAATGGAATCTTGAGCGTAGTAAGCGATTTAATACTCTCATTGTCCAGCCTTACGTTTTGGCACAAGAAATAGCCTAAAACTTTATCGCGGTTAGCTACTGCGAGGGTGCGAATTGCTTCAGCTTCTAATTCTGCTGCTTGTTGGGCGATTTCTGCTTGACGGCGACGGCGGAAAGCATCGATTTCTACAACGTTGCAATCACTAATACTCCGTTCTTCGGCTTCTCGTTCCGCAGCAATCACCGATAGGCGTTTGTTGCGTTCGGCTTTTTTAACTTCACCTGCTGTCTTAACTGATTCCTCTGCTTTGGCTTGTTGTGCTTGGGCAACAAAGCTTTCGCGTTTTTTGTTAGCAATAGCGATTGCTACATCTTCTTGAGCTAGTTTTCTACAAATGTCAATATAGCAATCTACATTCTTTATTCTCTAAGCATTTAACCAAAAAACTATAGGTTTAGTTTTTATTTAAAAAAATAATATTACTCTTAAATATTTGAATAAAATATTAACCAAAATCTTAACCAATAAAAAAAAATTTTATGTCCAGTAAAAGTTTCTTTTTTAATACAAGTAGTCCTGCTGTATGTTTATATGAGGTCAATAGAAATGGTTAACTTTTTTTAAGATCATGCCTCTGCGTACAATGTATTACAAAAAACATTGGCAAATGAAAATCCAGGTAAGCAGAGAGCAAAATAACTGAATTTTGCGGAAAGGCGATGGTAAGGTTTCGCAGTGTGGATTAGCTTAAGGCGTTGTCGCAGCCCAAACCAGGCATCAGACTAAAGCAAAATTTTCTTCTTTAAGATTTATCCATCTAGGAACTATAATTGTTACGATAATTTCAGATTAGATGTTGAAACCTTGATCCAATCTGAAACCTTAGAACTATTAGAATGGAATCGCCTCTGCCAGCACCTTGCCACCTTTGCGGCAACTAAGCTAGGGGCGACAGCTGCGCGTTATCTGAAAATACCCGATTCTCAGATCCAAAGCGAACAGTTATTAGAGCAAACCAAAGAAGTCTACCGACTGGAAAATCGCCTGACTACGGGGCTGTCATTTGAAGGAATTCAAGATATTGGCGATTCCTTAGAACGTGCAGAACGCAGTGGGACTTTGACAGGGGATGAACTGTTAGCGATCGCCACTACTCTCGCTGGTGCGAGAAATTTACGCCGTGTCATTGACAATCAGGAAGATTTACCGATACTGACTGATTTAGTTGCCGATTTGCGGACTTATCCCGAACTAGAACAGGAAATTCACCGCTGTATTGATGAACGGGCCCAGGTAACTGATCGCGCGAGTCAAAAACTGGGAGAAATTCGCACAGACTTACGCCGATTACGCAGCCAAATCACTCAAAAACTGCAAAATATTTTACAGGCAAAATCTGGCGCAGTTCAAGAACAGCTAATTACACAACGCAGCGATCGCTTTGTCATCCCTGTAAAAGCACCCCAAAAAGATGCCATCCCCGGTATTGTTCACGATACCTCTACTAGTGGTGCAACGCTGTACGTAGAACCGAATTCAGTAGTACCTCTAGGCAACCAACTGCGGCAGATCATCAGGAGAGAACAAGCCGAAGAAGAAACCATTCGCCGCATTTTGACAGAACTTGTCGCCGCAGTCAAACCAGATTTAGAGAGATTGTTAGCGATCGCCACCACTTTAGATTTGGCAACCGCGAGATCGCGATATAGTTACTGGCTAGGGGCGAATCCCCCGCGATTTATCCAGCGGGAAGACAAGGAAATCATTACCTTGCGAAACTTACGACATCCTCTGTTAGTGTGGCAGCAACAGCACGAACAAGGGCAACCAGTAGTTCCTGTAGATTTGTTGATTAGTCCGCAAATTCGGGTTGTAACCATTACCGGGCCAAATACCGGTGGTAAAACTGTAAGCCTAAAAACCCTCGGATTAGCAGCATTGATGGCGAAAGTGGGTTTATTTGTCCCCGCCCACGAACCAGTAGAAATCCCTTGGTTTAATAAAGTGCTGGCAGATATTGGCGATGAACAATCCTTACAGCAAAGTTTATCTACATTCTCTGGACACATCCGCCGAATTAGTCGGATTTTAGAAGCATTGGGGAATGGGGACTTGGGACTGGGGACTGGAGACTTGGGACTTGGGACTGGGGAAAAGGAAATTCCTAATCCCCAATCCCTAGTCTTACTTGATGAAGTCGGTGCAGGAACCGATCCAGTAGAAGGTAGTGCTTTAGCGATCGCCTTGTTGCAATATCTCGCTAACCATGCCCAGCTAACGATTGCCACCACTCACTTCGGCGAACTGAAAGCCCTAAAATACGAAGACGATCGCTTTGAAAATGCCTCTGTAGAATTTGACGAAAGTACTCTTTCGCCCACATATCGTCTGCTGTGGGGCATCCCCGGACGTTCTAACGCTTTAACTATTGCCCTGCGCTTGGGATTAAAACCGGAAGTAGTACAACAGGCAAAAACCCAAGTGGGAGAGGCCACAGATGAAGTTAACCAGGTGATTGCTGGCTTAGAAGCGCAACGCCGCCGTCAAGAAACCAAAGCTGCCGAAGCCCAAGTTTTGTTGCAGCAAGCGGAACGTTTATACAAAGAAGTATCCGCAAAAGCCACAAGTTTGGAGGAGAGGGAAAGCAGTTTGCGGGCTTCACAAGAAGTAGCAGTGCAACAAGCGATCGCTCAAGCAAAAGGTGAAATTGCCCAAGTGATCCGCCGTTTGCAGAAAGGTATGCCCACAGCCCAAGAGGCGCAGCAAGCCACCAACGCTTTGAATCAAATTGGCCAGCAATATCAGCCAGCAACGCCAGCAAAACCAAAACTTGGGTTCATGCCCAAAGTAGGCGATCGCATCCGTGTTCCCAAACTGGGACAGGTAGCCGATGTAATCACCGCCCCTGATGAAGATGGCCAGTTAAGCGTTCGCTTTGGGCTAATGAAAATGGCTGTGAAGTTAGAAGATATAGAATCTTTAGATGGTCAAAAAGCCGAACCAGTCGTCAAACCCAAGCCAGCCCCAGCAGCAGTAACCGCGCCACCGCAAAGTGTCCCAGAAATTCGGACTTCTCAAAATACCATCGATTTGCGTGGTAAACGGGTAGCTGATGCCGAATACATTTTAGATAAAGCCATCTCGGAAGCTACAGGCCCAGTCTGGATTATTCACGGGTATGGCACTGGTAAGCTACGACAAGGCGTCCATGCCTTTTTGCAACAGCATCCCAGAGTGAACAACTACGAACCAGCAGAACAAGCAGATGGCGGCACCGGTGTTACGGTTGCTCACATCAAATAAAGTAGCAATAAATGTAACTATAGCGGTTCTCAATTGCATTCAAACGAGAACTGCTATATTTCATCACCCAAAGTTAGGATGAAGCAGAAGTTACAAAATAAAAACAGTATGAAGACCAAGATTTTACCTTTCATTGCAGCTTTTAGCTTTTTTACTAATAGCCCAGTTTGTGCTGAGTATATAGGTGCAGCAAATATTTCAGAGCAAACTGATAGGGTTTACTACATAATGGTGCAAGGTAAAAATCCAGAAACTCTAGCTAATAAAGGTGGAATACTGACATGGACAGACGTGGCTTTTGGCACTGGAATGGCCGCAGTAAGTTATAAATGTGCTGAAAAAAACGTAGCAGCCGATACTTATTTTTATGTACTATACACAATAGGCAAACATAATGGGTGGTGGCAGGTCAATTGTGATTACGCACATAAGGTAGTAAGTGAATTCGGAAAAGATTCTGATGGAGTGCTGATGTTGCTAAATCAGGAAGGACGTAAAGAGTTCTTACATCCTTTATTAATTACTACTAAACAGCAAGCTAAGAACTTCCAAAGACGAAGACAAAATTTTTAGGATGCGATTATTTCCGTAATACAAATTAAGTTCAAAAACAATTATCCAACATTTTCAAATGCTGACTCGATCAAATTTTTAAGTTTGCCAATATAATTTATAATTAAACCTTATGATACATTGACAAAAGCCTTAGTTTATGTATTGAAAAAGAATAAGATTTCTCACTTGATTGATTTTTT
This sequence comes from Nostoc sp. NMS8, assembly GCF_017115045.1. GTDB lineage: Bacteria > Cyanobacteriota > Cyanobacteriia > Cyanobacteriales > Nostocaceae > Nostoc. Next base: position 136,570 of record NZ_JABXKK010000100.1, read on the forward strand.
TATGGATGAAAGCGATCGCCTAAAATATTCTCAATAAGTAGGCATAAATGCGATTATCTGAGGCTTTATTGAGATTGACATCTTATTATTGACAATATGCCTTTACCCTGGATTTAAAACCACTGAATTTTTAATTTAGTCGCGGCTCTATACCCCACAATACAGTTCAGATAAGACAAAAAGATTTGTAGAGACGGCGATTTATCGCGTCTCGAAAACCCAAAATTTTTGCCAGTAGCCCTTAACTAAACTGTATTGCGGTATACCCATTCCTTAGTTATGAATTATGAATTATTAATATTGGTCATCAGTTTCATGGAGACATCAATCTTCCTGATGTTGCCCAGCCTGTCTTGAAATAACAGGCTACACACAAGCAAAATGGGGTGGGATGATCTCCAGTAGTAAGAAACGCCTTTAGCAAATAGGTAAAAGATTTGTATAGTAATTTTATATACATGAAGATCAAGTAATAAACATCAAGAAATTTCAAAATTTAAAACTGCAAATAAATTATGAGGTATTCTAAATAATTACTTAGTGATAATTAGCGGTTAGCATTTAAAACAATAGTTTATTAATACTCTTGTACGGAGCTAGCAGCAAAAGTCAAGTAAACCTTAACTAGAATTGATAATTTTCTACTTTGTCCAAAATAAATTTTCATCTAGAGTAGGACAAAGATACCAGCTATTTACCACATAAAAAGCTAGCTAAGAGCCAAAGGCTTTAGCTATGGGAAACCAAGCTTGATTCTGAAGAGTCTGGTTTCAAAATGGGTAACAGCAACATCCCCTATCAGCTAGATCACCTATGCTAAAAGTTATGCACTCGGCCGCCAACTCAGCCACTCCAAATTCCCAGTGGGAGGATTTAATCAAGCTTCCAGCCCCAAACACAGTCCAATGGGATAATATCAAAACCCAATTAGACTTGGTGCTATTGGCGCTAGAAACCTTAACTGGGATTGGTTCAGAGGCTATGCTTTCGGCGGCAACCGATCTGAATTTAGAGTCAAGAGTGCCAGACCGCGTAGCTTTATGGCGACTGCGCCAATCAAATCCCCTACGCAAAGGTCAAGGAGGGCGCAAAAAGCTAGATGTCGAAGAAGCGCGATCGCTTGTTTTGATCATCTGCTATCTAGCCAAACAGCACCAGGAATTGATTCGCCGCGCTGTCGGTCTGTTAGAACAAATGGCAGAAAATAACCGGGAACCTCACCAAGCTGCTTTACTTGGAGACTATATTGATGCTTTTTGCAACACCTACCAAGAGCGGATGGAAGAGGACGAGAAAATCTCAACGGATTTACTAACCAACCTGGCTCTAAAACTGCTTGTAGATTTACTTTTTTACAGTGCTACTGGTGGGCATCGCCGTCTCTGGCTAGCACTGATAGACCGTTCAACAAAATTTTAGATTTGAAATTTCTCAACCAAAATTTACTTGCGATTTGTTTGCGAGATCGGAAAACCCTTTTGATGGTCGTTAGCTTTCTTTTTGGGCGATGCACTGTCAACACTGTTTCCTCCTTCCACACCAGTTTGCATAACTGAAGGAACCTGACAAAGTTCTGAGTGGAGGAGTCCGGCGTTCCAACTTTTCGCTCAATTTTTTGCAAAATCCCAAATAGTCTTCCAAGTTGTTCCTGCTATGCCTCTATCAAATTCTGTCATTCGTCGCTATACACCACCGACTTGCACGCTAGAAGTATTCGCGCAAAGTTCGCCTCTATCCCGTTGGATGGGTAAAACTGTCCTCAAACACCTAAGTTTTGAGTTACGTTTTGACGATCCCCGATTACCAGAAGAAAACAGAATTCCAATTCGGGGCGATCGCGAGCAACTCGAAGCTTTATGTGATGCTGTCTCTAGCTACGTACAGCAATTTCTCCAACAGTCTCCAGAAAGCTTTTGGGTCAGTTTCTCAACTACCCAGCAGTCAAGCACAGTATTGGATGAACCGGAATTAAAGTCTTCAACAAAAACATTAAATGCCTTTAATACCCAGATTCCAGGGGCAAATATTTATTTAGAACCAAGCAGCTATTTAACTCACAATCTATTTCTCGGTTCTCTTGCCAATTACTCATCTGGCCCTGTAATTCAACTCAGTCTGCTGCAACTATTCGATTTGGCAAGTGCTTTAGATGAATACTCGACTGATGTCATGGCACTCCCAACTCTCAACAACACGAGTTCCACTCTGAGATTCCCGACTTGGGCACCTATTGCCGCAGTATTAGTAATAGGTGTAGGTTTTTTACCAGTTACTTGGCAATATGCTAACAATCTTAGAGAAAAGCAACAGCAAACAGCCAAAACATCAGATTCAGCAGCAGTAAAGACTGCTTTAGAACCTTCATCCTCACTAAACTTTCCTACGCCCGATCCTGGGCTAACCACTCCAATCAATCCATCAGATAACTTGCTAGGTTCTACCCCTCCACTTGCCACATCCACTTTACCCCAAGCACCTCTAATAGCCCCTAGTTCTTCTAGTTTTTCTACGCCGCCACCTCTGAATGTATTAACAATACCTCAGGGGACGACTGCAACCCTTCCTAAAAATAGTGCGATGCCTCCGGCGAGCTTTTCTAACGCACCATCTAGCAAAAAACTCCCAGGCCAGGAAATTGCCATATTACCAAATCTGGGGCAAAATCCTACAAGGTCAAGCTCCCAACCCGGTGCTATTCCTCAACTGCGAAACTTGCCACCTAGACTATCTTCTAACGCCAGCAGCTTACCAACTAATATCTCACCAGTTCTTCCTCTATCTCTTGACACCATACCCAATAATAATCGTGTCAATGCTCCTACCCAACCCGCCCCACTAAACTCACAACAGCTAGATGAAAGAATCAATTCCCTACAACAACCTTCTTCTGTAGAGAAACCTGCTTCCCAAGTTCCCTCCTCTAGAACTGCCGAGAATAATCCTTTTATCGATCAATTGGGGGACGCACGCAAATCTCCCACATCCAGAGAAGTAGCGACTGGTACATTATTTGATACACCTCAAGTAGCAGAAGCTAGAGAATACTTAGTAAAGCGCTGGCAACCACCGACTGGACTAGCACAAACATTAGAGTACAGTTTGATAGTTAGTGCTGATGGCACCGTTGAACGAATTTTTCCCCTGAATAAGGTAGCAAGAGAATTTGTTGATAGCGCTGGGATGCCTGAAGTTGGTAAACCTTTTGTTTCCGCCAATAAACGCGGACAAAATGTCAGAATTCGAGTTGTTCTCAGTCCTGATGGTAAGGTACAGACTTTTCCTGATGAGTAAGTAAGCTAATCCGTTTAACGGGTCGCGCCACGACTGGAGACTGGGGATTAGGAAGAGTTTTTTTAAAACTTGGTTGGGGTCTGAATCCCCGAACAATTTTCCCAGTCCCCAGTCCCCAGTCCTTAGAGGATGTTTGAAAAGTCCTCTTGTCGGTATCAAAAATTTTAGATCCCCCTAAATCCCCC
>NZ_JABXKK010000093.1 GCF_017115045.1 Nostoc sp. NMS8
TTGAAAAAACCTGTCTCTTGTTTTTCTTGGAATAATTTATTCTTTGGAAGTCCCTAATCTATGCGATATTCCTTATAAAGAATAATATATTGACATTCTTTATAAGGAATACTATAGTTTGAGGTAGGAAGTGAATTGGACTTGGGAACTTTATCAAGATGTCAATGGAGAAATCCCCAAAGATTTGCTTGCTTTTTTCATTAGGATGATTCCTGAACAGGAGCAACCAGAAAATCCACCAAAGCCATTACTGAGTCTTTCCGAAACTAGACGTTTACAAGTTAACCTTGGCTACCTGTGTAACAAAGGACTCGCATCACTCACCAGTGGCATCTTTGAGAAACTCGAAGATGACCTGTATGAGTTACGTATGACCAAGAGCGAACATAATCCAAGGTTTATTTTAACGGCTGCAACACCTCAGCGATTTGTTGTGCTGAACGCCTTTATGAAGAAATACGACAACGCTATTAAAGATAGAGACAAAGAGCCTGCAAGAGTAAGATTACGTGAATTGCAGCAGAGGGAAAATTGATGAAAAAACCTAATTTTCAAGCTTGGTTGCAGCAGAAGGTAAGCGATGAGCCAGAAGTGATTTTGGCGGGAAAGTTAGAGTATCTGCGTCTATATCTTACTGATGCCATGCGGAAAATACGTAATAAAGCAGGATTGACTCAGGCACAGTTAGCCCAAAAGCTGGGAGTAAAGCAGGCGGCTGTGTCCAAATTGGAGTCGGCGTTAAAGGAACATGAGTTGGAATCGGTGTTGCATTATTTACATACATTGGGTGCAGATTTGCTGGTAGCCGTCAAACAAGGTGATGACTTATATCAAGCTAGTGATAACGAAGGTGTGTTGCTGGTAGATGTACCAGATGTAGTTTTCCAAAAAGCATTGGCGGCAAACATGAGCGTCCGAGAATATGTGCGTGTCGCTGTTGAGAAGTTTTCTGGTGAGGATGATGGACTGAAAACAGCTTTGGTAAAACTACTTGAAAGTGACGATTTGGTGGCGGTGAAAGTAAGAGCGCGTTTAGGTTCAAGGACAATCGGAGAAATTTCTGTAGAGTTGGAAAAATGTTTGAGTCTATCTGAAGAAGATAAGATTTTTGCTGTAAAAAATGTTTTGGCTGCTAATATGGCGTGTGGAGAAAGTAATCGTGGAAGTAGTGATGAAGTTGATGAAATTGAGTTATTGGATTTAGCTGAAGAATTGCTAGAAAAGTTGGCAGAAGTTTTTGGGAAAAATAACTAGATATTAACTAAATCAATATGGTAAAAGGATTTGGATTTAAAACGCAAACCATAAGTATTAAAGAACGTGAAGTATACAGACATTTTTTAGATAAGATTTTGCAAATAACTGAACAGGGACTTCAGAAAGGCCAATTAGTTTACTCACTTTTAGAAACAAACCTGGAAAAGTTAAATGATGTATTTGCCGAAGTATTGCGCCCTTCTTGCTCAAGCTTTACAAGTCTATACTCAACAATCTTTTCCTAAAGAATGGGGTTTACTTCAAATATTTCTTGGGGAAATATACTTGAGTAAAATTAGAGGAGAAAAGGCTGAAAATTTGGAACAAGTGCTTACTTGTTGTCAAAATGCTTTACAAGTTTATACTCCCGAAGTATCTTGCGACCTTTGGGCTGCCATACAAAATTGTTTAGGAAGGGCTTACTTTCATCGGATACATGGAGATCACGAAGATAATCTAGAAAAATCCATCGTATTTTTTGAAAGAGCTTTGCAAATTTTTACCCATGAAGCTGCTCCAGAAAGCTGGGCAGAGACGCAAAATAATTTAGGAAATGTTTACTGTAAGCGTATCAGAGGAAAAGCATCTGAGAATCAGAAGCAATCGATTCTTTGTCTAGAAAATTCCCTTGAGGTATATAACCGCGAAACTTATCCTGAAACTTGGGCTATAATTCAGGGTAATCTCGCTGTTGCCTACCAAAAGCTGATTGAGGGAAAACCTAGTGAGAATATAGAACGAGCAATCGTTTACCATCAAAAAGCTTTGCTGATACATACCCAACAGGCATTTCCTGAAGAGTGGGCGAAGATTCAACACAATTTAGGAAATGCCTATAATGCTCGTGTTAAAGGAAAGGAAGAAAATAATCTTGAATTAGCTATAAATGCATATCAAGCTGCTTTACAGATTCGTAATTTTGAAAGCTTCCCACAAACATGGGCAAATACTCAAAATAGCTTAGGGACTACCTATTTTAAACGTATAAAAGGCGATAAATCAGAGAATTTGGTCTTAGGTATAGCAGCTTTAAAAGCAGCTTTAAAAATTAACTCTCCAGATGCTTTTCCCAATAGCTGCTGGGTAAACGCTTGTAATCTTGGTTATGCAGCATTTACTGCTAAACTTTGGTCTGAAGCTATTTATGGCTATGAACAAGCAATTAATGCTATTGAAAAAATCCGTACTTGGGTAACTTCTGAATTCCGTCGTCAAGAAATTTTAGAGGAATCTATCGGCATTTACGAAAGCATGGTGCAAGCCTGCATCAACGCTGGACAAATAGAAAAAGCTTTTGAATATTCAGAGCGATCGCGTTCCAAACGCCTGGTAGACTTAATGGCAAGTAACGATATCTACCAAAGCGGCGAAATTCCTCCAGCAGTTGAGAAGTTATTGCAGCAGTATGAAGAACTGCAACGACAAATTGACCAAGAACGCCAAAGCCAGAAATCTGAAAATAATCGCAGTGAAACACGCGCTGCATTCCAAGCTTATAATGAAGTGATCGCATCTTTATAAACCCAAAAACAACAAGTTTGGGAAAATCTCAGACGCGAAGATCCCGTATTAGCTGGCGAAATTCAAGTTAACCCTCTCAGCTTGTCAGAAATTCAAAAACTAATTGACCAATCCAATACAGCTATCCTCAGTTTCTACACTACCAACAGCGACACTCATATTTTTGCCGTGCAGCAAGACAAAATTACTCTCCACACCTGCACAGGACAAGGCTTAAATACGTTGCAAGGCTGGATTAGCCAGAATTGGTTATTGCCTTATATGAATGATTCCCAAAAATGGGAAACTCAAATTAATAGTATTCTCCGCGAATTAGCTGAACGCCTGCAAATATCTGAACTCATTTACCAACATCTTCAAGGAATAGAAGAGTTAATTTTAGTACCTCACATATTACTACATCAGATTCCGTTTGCCGCTTTGCCTACAGGAGAATATCAGGAATATTTAGGAGATAAATTTATCATTCGTTATACCCCAAGCTGCCAAATTTTGGAATTTTGTCAACAACGCGACAATGTAGGGAAATTTAATGAAATATCTCTACAATATGGAACTGTGGAAGATGCTGAAGATAACCTTCCCTGTGCCAGATTTGAAGGCGAATAACTCGCCAAAATGTACAACATCCCACTAGAAAACAGATTAATTGGCAGCAGTCAAGCCACTTCCAAGAACTATCGACAATTAGCACAACAAGTTCAAGTACTTCATTCCTGCCACCATGCCCTATCTCGCCTCGATAATCCGTTAGAATCACAGTTAAAATTAGCTGATGGTAGCATCACCTTGGGGCAATTGATGACACCAAGCTGGCGTTTACCTCAACTTGTAGAAGTATTTCTGTCTTGCTGCGAAACTAATTTGGGTACTCCTTCCTTAACTGACGATATTCTTACTCTCTCCACAGGCTTTTTGTGTGCTGGTGCTAAAAGCGTTGTTAGTACTTTGTGGTCAGTCAATGATTTAGCTACAGCATTATTTTCCATTTTTTATTATCAGCAGCGACAAGAAGGTAGAAACCGTCCTCAAGCATTACAGAAAGCGCAAATTCAGCTACGAAAATTTACAAGATTAGACCTAAATAAAATATTTCAGGAAGTAGAAGTAAGGGAAAAAGCACTGATAGTAAATAGAAAAAAATATCCTTCAGATTCTATCGAATATCAACAATGGAAGCTTGAATATAATATGTATACTAAATTGAACAGACGAATTAAAGAAATTGAAAACTCTACTCAGCAATTTCCTTTTTCAGAGCCTCATTACTGGGCTGCTTTTATTTGCCACAGTTTACGGTAATAAAAATGTTATAGGTGATCGTGAGAGTACTACTAGTTTTGCTCATCAACCTGATTTAGATTTGGTAAGAATTCAGAATTTAAGTCCAATCTAAAATCTAAAATTGATTGACCTATTATATAAAAAAAGATTGGGTGGTACGATGCCTACGACGACGAGCTACGCCAAACCCAATCTCAAATAATCTAAAATCTCAGAACTAATTCGCTACCTCAGCCACCTCAATAACTCGCCCTTCATAGTCCTTGACTAAAAAATTCAGGGGTTTTTGGTTACGAATCTTCAATTTCAAACCGCGTGTTTCGACTCGCATTAAAATCATTTCTAGGCAGTCGTGGTCAAAACAGACGTGGCGTTGCTGATTTTTGCTACCTAAGCTCGCGCCAGTAATAATGTGTAGCTGGGTGTTTTTCTTCAATTGATACCACAGCCCATCGTTGGCATTATTCATCATTTTACCAGACAAGCTTGGCCCAGTAGACATATATAACGGATCAATGCCAGTTGCGCCTATAGTTTGTTCGTAGTTGTAGTAGTAGTGCAATGGCACTTCAGCTGCCGGCAAATCTAGCAGCCCTTCATACAACTGTCGGGCAATTTCCAAATCTGACACCATTACAGTGTGTACTTTTGGCGCACTGGTGAGAAACATCCACATGGCACCAGCGTAAGCTGCTAGCAGCATTACCATAATGCCTTGGGTGGAAAATAGGCTATCCAAGGGCAGGGAAGGCAGAAAGGAGCCTAAAGTAAGGGGACTGACCAGGAATGATATCACACTAGCTGCTATAACCATGAACAAATAAGGATTCTATAAGGTAGTTGATTTTATGACTGTCGATTAAGACTAAAATTAAGTCCTTGTTTCTAGTTTATCAATACTCAAGTAGTCTGAGTCTCATCTACAAACTGAACAACACCAAGATATTATGCGATTAACTAGGGGAGTGCAATTCCCAAAACTATTTTAACAATTATCAATCGCAAGGCTCATGCAAATTCCTCATTTTACGGAAGCTAATCACCCGCTAGTGAAGTCGCTATTCCATCACAGTGACCATGAACTACTAACCTTGTTCCAGCGCTATCCAGATGCCGGAAAGTACTTTACGGTAATTTTTTGCCGCTATAGTCCCATAGTCTATACCTTAATTCGGCATTCGGCGCGATCGCCTGTACAGGCAGATTATCTGTTTGCCCTTACCTGGCGACATATCTATTACGAACTCGGTGGACTCAAATTAACTGACTCTGAATCTGGCGAGGAAGCCTTAACCATGCAAAATTGGTTAATTAATATGACAGCTTTCTGTATTAACGAGATTAAATTACCACCCACAGAAGCAATTCATTATTCTCTGCAAGCGACTTCGCCACCGCTATGGTGCTATGTGGAACAGGCGTTAGACCAACTACCACCAGTTTTACGATTGATCGTGTTAATGTCTCAAACTTTCCACTGGAGTGAAACTAGAATCGCTGCCTATCTCCAAGCCGAAGGAGAAGCGATCGCTCCAAGTGTTGTAGCCAATTTTCTTCAGGAAGGCTATCGTATGCTAGAGGACAAATTACCCGCAGATATCCGCGCTATCTACTTTGGGGAAGATTTAGCTCAATCATAGATTAAGTATAAATGCGTATACTAAATGTCTTCAATTTAAAAACTTAAAACTTCTTCTTAGACCTTTTACTTAAACCCGCAACTTTACGGGCAATTTTTATGAAACAACAGCTTGTATTTTCCTGGCAAAAGGTAGGCTTAATTTGTGTAGGTACAATTTCTCGTCCCCAGGTACTTTTACACAGCTTTTTACTGGTTACTTTTTTGCTGAGTCCTGTAGCTGCGAGTGTGGTTGATATTACGCAACAACTCCATCGACCTTTAAATAGTTCTGTTGGGCGACAATCAAGAGATGAAGCAGATAGTTTGCTGCGTATCGGTGAACAACAATACACTTCAGGATATGCCGACAAAACAGTTGCGTCTTGCTTGCGGGCACTAGAACTATATCACTCAATTGGCGACCTGAAAGCACAAGGTCTAGCGTACAATTTGCTTGCTAAGGCTTATATCCAGCTTGGTAGTTCAAAAGAGGCAGAAGATGCTTTAAGAAGAGGATTAGCGATCGCTCGTGATACTAAAGACTTCCAAGCTCAAATTTTTGCGCTGAATAATATCGGTACATTTCTGCTGCAACAAGGCGAATCTGCTATTGCTGGTAAAACAGTTGAAGATGCGCTCGCAATTGCTCATGGTGTGAACAATATTGAAGGTGAAGGACTATCTTTGAGTAATTTGGGTTTGGTAACTGCCAGGTTGGGAGATTACAACAAGGCGATTAAGCTTTACGAAAATGCTTTAACTTTCCGCCGTCAGACTGGTGATGCCATTGGTGAAGCAAATACCCTGAATAATTTAGGTGATGCCTATTTAGCATCTGGAAATTATCAAGATACTATTGCTACTTATGGTGAAGCAATGCGGATAGCTAAAACTAACCATGATCGCACTAATGAATTAAGAGCAATTGACGGTTTAGTTACGGCTCACACTGCTGTCGGACGTTACGAACGCGCCTTTGACTTACTAGAGCAACGTTTAGCACTTGCTAAAGAATTGCAAAATTTGCGAGAAGAATTAAAATCTTTTGAATCTTACGCTCAGTTGTATAAGCAACAAGGTAATTACTTAACTGCCCGTAATTTTTATGAAAGGGCGATTACACTAGCGCGGACATTGGAAGATAGCAAGCAAGAAGTGCAATTGCAGGATCAGCTAACTAAAATGCTTCAGCGGAAGTGAGCAGTCAATTTAATGTTAAAAGGGCAGTTAGAAACCGCGTCTCCACAGTCAAAACCCACTTGCGTGGGTTATAAAAATAGATTTTTTCTTAGGGAACTCCAAGAAATAAATTATCCAATATTGTGGGGTGGGCATCTTGCCATAGGTGTCAACTTAAGCTGGAAATATCTTATCTGTTGGCTTCCATGCCCGCCCGGAAATAAATTTTTTTTGGCTTTTAGCTTAAGTCTACTGAAGTAAACTGGAGATTTTTGGCGATATTTAGTCATCTTCAGATGACTTTAGCTATTAGACGGGAATTGAAATTCCCGGCGGACAAGCGGTTTCGCGTTAAGTTGACACCAATGGCATCTTGCCCGCCCCACAAGAGCTAATTGGATATTTTTTATTTTGTCAGTCCCTTAGCCCAGGTTGGTGTAGCTCTTATTTGTGTAGCCGCGAATGACTTGAGACTGTTGGTCAATTCACGGTTGGTTTGACCCCTCACCCCTAAAACATTGGTTTGGCGTTGCTTTCCCGCCCGGAAATAAATTTCGGGCTAATAGCTCAAGTCCGTTTCAACGGACTGAAAGCAGAGTAATGAGGAATGATGGTTAGACCTCAGACTCCCTATTAATTCGCCAACAGTCTCATGACTTTCGCCCTAGCTCTAAGTTGATTAATTCAAAAGTACTGAACCATTTCGTTCAATTCTCATCGCACTTCTACCCTGTGTGGCATTGGTGGCTTCCTTAAATGTCACTTGCAAGCTTCCTGGTTCAGAAGAGCCTTGTGGAGTCACTATTAACTGTCCGCCATCTTGTCGTTCAAATGTCACTGTTACTGGTGCTTTGAGATTTTGCAGTATTACATCTGACTTACCTTGTAGCGATCGTGGTGCAGTATCGCCAATCACTTGGAAAGTTACATTAGCCGCAGTCTCATTTACCAACCTGACATTAACCATACCATTCGTTAGTGCGATCGTCGCACTAGGAGTTTGTCGCGGTTCTAGTTGTGGTTGTTGATCAGTAGAAACCGCGCCTGGTGAAGGCTGTTGAGTTTGATTGCCAGGGTTTGGGCGTGGTAGCCTGACACCTGGTTCTGGGGCTTCCCCACCACCGACACCCAATCTTGTTTGCTCTTGTGACGGAGTAGCAGGTACAGGAAGAAGCCCTTGAGCGGCTAGTCTTTCTGTTAGCGCGTTGGGAGGACATCCCTGTGGTACTACAACCTGATTATTGTGTGGTTCTTCGTAAAAAATACGAGGACAAGGGTTAATTTTGGGGATAGATTCTTGGGCTAATACTTGAGGAATTGCAGACAGGCTAATCAGCAATCCTCCACAAATAGTGCCAAATAACTTAACGGACTTGCGAAATTTTTGAGACTTCATATTCATCATTGACTCCTAGAAAAACATCCAAGTTATCTTTTTTTAATATTTTTCAAACAGCCTACTTAAATTATTACTATTTAAGCTGTTAGTGTGTTTATGCTCAATAGAATCTTAATAAGTAGTTCTGTTTTTCGTATCTAACTGTAGACATGAAAATTATCTAAGCTTCGATATAAACTTTTGATTCATAAGAGTGAAAATTCTCAATCATTAGTGAGAAATTATGCAAAGTAATCAAAAAATTAATGAGTTATGAATTTAAAACAATTCATAACTCATACCTAAGAATTTTAGCTATAATAGTTTAATAGCTTTAAGCTTCTTCCCAAAGCTGGCGAACTTTATCAGGCAGCCAGCTAGCAACTTCCTGAATTCGTTCTGACGATAATTCGTCTTTAGTAGCAGAAAACACCGCCTTAACTACCTGCTCGCGTTCTACATTGGGTGGCATTCCCCCTTCATTTGCGACTCTAAATAAGAAGCGATCGCTATCAATTTTAAAGATGCCAGGGCCTTGCCAAGGTGGACGTACCCGACTTAAAAACCCCACAATTGGATTTGTATCGTGCCACAGGTCTGCAATATCAATTTGCAGCGATTTATCATCGGTTATTTCGGCCGGTTTTTGCAGTTCCCCTTCAACTCGATCAGCTGCTTCTGTAGTCATCAGATCGCGCATCACCCGAAATACTACTTCGGTGATGTCCCTAGCATCGTAAATGTCTGGCAAACCACTTTCAGCCTTGACTTTTTCCAAAAATGGTATATCTTTTTCTTTTATATCGCTGGAAGAAGTTGCCATTTAAACCCCCAAAGTATTATTCATAGATGCATATCTGCCAAAATAAAATAGCAGTATGTATAACTACGCCAGCAAATAAAGAGGAGCAGAAATATCAAACTGTAGCAATTAAATAAATGGCTAAATCTTGCAACTGTTGTTATGTACAGTAGTAAATTTATTTACTACTGTACATCTATCACAGGAAACAGAAATTTCTGATCAAATTAAGACTCAAGAGTTATTGGTAAAGTGATAGTAAAGGTAGTGCCAATGCCTTGGGTACTTTCAACTTGAATATGACCCTGGTGATGTTCGACAATAGCTTGAGCGATCGCTAATCCCAATCCTGAACCAGTAGCGCTAGCTGTAGCTGTATTCCCAGTCCGATGAGTACGTGCCGGATCTACTCGATAAAAACGGTCAAACAAGTGTGGTAGTGATTCTGCTGGAATTCCAACTCCGGTATCACTCACCTTAACTTGCAACTGGGCACTAGTGTTACGTAATCCAGAAACGCGATTTATTCCCTCAATCCGCGCCAATTCCACTTTCACCTGTCCACCTGCTGGAGTATAATGCAAGGCGTTAGCAATTAAATTTGTGAACAGCCGCACCAATTGATCCCAATTGCCCACAAAGGTAAACCAATTTTCCAGTAATTCTGGGCTAGTTTCAGAGGCAGGAGGATCAACTAAGTCCAGAGAAAGGGCGATTTCTTTTTCAGGGACTAACAATTGTTGTTCTTCAACCACCTCCATCAGCAAAGCATCCAGTGGACAAGGTGAAAAAGTATCTTTGCTAATACCACTATCCTGCCGTGCAAGGAAAAGTAAGTCATTGACTAGCTTACCTAAACGCTGCGTTAACCGTTCCACCACCTTTAACTGTTGCCGATACTGCAAAGAAGTAGTTGTTTCTGTCTCTGCTAAATCCAAGTCAGCAAGAGCAACTTGCACATTAGTTTGAATCAAAGTAATAGGACTTCTAAGTTCGTGAGAAGCATCAGCAGTAAATTGTTTGAGGCGTTGATAAGACTCGCCGACAGGTTCCATTGCTTTACCCGAAAGAAACCAACCACTTGCACCTACCGAAAGCACCATTAACCCTATACCTAGCGCCAAATCAAAAATTAACTGGCGACTGGGTTTAGTGACTTCAAACCAGGGATGACTAACACGCAGATATCCTAATACTTGCCGTCTCACTTCCACCCGTTGTGTGACTTGTCGTAATAAGAGTGGGGAAGGTGGTGCCCCCTCTGGGGATAAGGGGTAATGGGAAGTTAGCAATTTGGAATTTTCATTCCCTCCCTTGACTACACGCACAGTTTCACCAGTACGGTTAGCACGAATGGGAATATTTAGAGGTTCCGATAGCGTTGACCAAAGTAATTTTCCAGTCGGACTAAACCATTCTAGGTCGATGTGGTCATCTTCTACAGTATCGGTATTGTCACGAAGACTGGCTTCTACATTAATGCGAAATTTATCTGCATCAGCATCAATTGGCTCAAATATCAGCGTAGACGCACAGCGGCTAGTTGTAAGACAACGCTCCACTATTTCTACTACATGATTAAGGGTGTCATCAATCCGCTCAATCAATGTACTGCGGACGTATAAATAAACGCCACTGGCAAATAGTAATAGTAATACAGCAGTAACAGCAGTGTACCAAATTGCAAGACGGCGGCGAGTAGCCTGAAACATATTTGTTACCTAAATTTTTGACTGAATATCTACATTACGTGTTTGTACGGCTAAAAAGTAGCTCAATTTTCTTGCTCTGGTAATTTTGCTGAGGTTTAATTTTTACTGAAGAATTACACTCTTGTTGCAGTAAATCTGCTTAATCCTCTTTTATTCTTTACAGACAAGATAAAAAATCGGTTTTCTTAGGCTATTTATAGCGAATTAACCAAAACGATTGTTGAATAAATTTAAATAAATCAACAAAAACCTAAGTTTTAAAAATTAAATTGTTGCAAGTTTCTGATAATTACAAATTTATTTTTGTTGCCAAGGTAACGAGGGTCAATGTCCAGCAATTTAAATTCATTCTAATTTTTATTATTGATCTACCAAGCAGTATACTTATATGGTGGAAACTCGTAAAATTTTAAGCTCAAGAATTTTAAGAATCTCGTTAAAGAGATTAAATAAACATCTAAGAATAATTACAACTTACTTTTTATCTTCAACACTTCTGTTCAAAATAATATTAGTACAATTTTCTGCAATCGCCTTAGAGTTTGATGGCAAAGATAAGATTACTTTAACTACAAAAAATAATCCAAACACTATTGATGGTAATTCGCTAAAATTTGAAAGTTTAGATAAATCCCCAAGTCAAGCTCTATTAAGACAAACTTTAAAAACTGCTAATCCTAACTTATATATAACTAAAAAGTTATCCAAATTTAACAAAATTAATTTAATTAGAGAAAATAATGTAAATGCTACTAATAAGAGTTTCCTTAAATCGGTTGAAGGAGGCATGAGGAGCAAATCATCTGGGGATTCAAACCCGGATGATTTGGCAGCCCTAAAAGAGATTCCAGTGGAGGTCTTAAACCCTTGCCCTCTCTGGTCGGAGCAGAAGAAAGATAGCACAGAATTAGCGAGTTACACTACCTCCTGCACAACGATCGCGGACTCAGACTTATTAAAGCAAACTTTAAAAGATCCCAATTCTAACTTAGATAAAACTAAACAATTATCCAAGCTTATTGAAATCGATTTAATTGAAGAAAATCATCCAAGTCATAGTAATAAGAGTTTGCTCAACTCGGATAAATTAGATAGTTTGCAAAGTCAAACTCCATTAAAACAAACTTTAAAAGATCCCAATTCTAACTTAGATAAAACTAAACAATTATCCAGACTTACTGAAATCGATTTAATTGGACAAAATCATCCAAGTCATAGTAATAAGAGTTTGCTCAACTCGGATAAACTAGATAGTTTGCAAAGTCAAACTCCATTAAAACAAACTTTAAAATATCCCAATTCTAACTTAGACAAAACCAAACAATTATCCAAACTTGCTGAAATCGATTTAATTGGACAAAATCATCCAACCCATAGTAGTAAAAGTTTGCTCAACCCGGATAAATTAGATAGTTTGCAAAGTCAAATTTCATTAAAACAAACTTTAAAAACTCCTAACTCTAACTTAGATGAAACTAAAGAGTCATCCCAATTTACCATAGCCGATGTTATTCCAATTGAACAATATAAAGTAGAGCCTCCTAAACCATCTGATGAAGGTGAAGAAGAAACTAAACCAAATACAACTAAACCATACACACCAACACAAGAAATCCTAATAGAAAAACTACGTAGTTCAAAAAAGCAACAACAAGTAAAACAAAAACAAATAATTATTGATGCTCTCACATTTAGTGCGAATAAATATCCTTGGATTGTTAACCCAACAGATAACCTTACCTTCTCCACAGAATTATTTAAGCCAAATGAAGATGAAAATTATATAGATACGGATATAAGTGTAAGATTTTCTGGGGATAATCAGATTATTAATAAATTTACTTATGCTAAATTCCCTAAAGCTGACCAATTTTATTGGGTTCTCGATAATAATAGAATTGTAGTTGAAACTAAAGGCTCCCAAGTAGGCATTCTCTCTCAAGGAAGACAAACCAATACTTATATCACCCAAAATGTGACCTCCCAGCAGGCATTTTGGGGATTGCAAACCCTGTTCGCTATACCTACAGATTTTCAAAATTTAGGTGGAGATGTTGGTACTGATAATTTTTCTATAATTTCAATAGCAGGAGAATTGGTAAATCCTGAAGGTATACCTGCTGGCAGAGTTATTATTAATAGTGGGATTGACACAAACAACCCTAATGTCACGGTTCTCAAAAATCCTATTCCAAATATTGGTAGTGCCTCTACTTTAAGTGTGAGTGGTGGGCAAGCTTTATTTCAAGCTTTAGATGCTATTAATGCTCCCAAAATTCTCCAAGGCTTTCCAACAACGAATATACAACCTTTACTGGATAATGGAAATGTCCAACTTCAAGTAGGTGAAGTTATTCCTAATAGCGCCCTCGAAGCTGCTGGTATCTTCTGGGGAAATATCCTGACGGGAGAAGGTTTTGGTTTTACTGCTCCTGTGTCTTCTTTTCCAGGTATTAAGATTGCCCAACTTGGAAAATTTGATAACTTTGATTTGTTAAATGTAGCAGTCAATCCTTTTCTCTCTCAATCCGAGAAAGACTTTCATTATCTTAACTCTTTACAATGGCTATCTTTAGGAAGAAGACAACCTGTATTTGAGACACTATCTCAAACTCAAGAAATTTCTGATTGGCACAGACTTTATGTTAGCCATCCTCATAATCGTAGCTTAATTCAATATGATCCAGTTGCAATTAAAGCTACTTATACAAATATTTTTTCTGCTCCAGGATTATCTCTAACAGCTAAATTCAGCGATACTAGTATTGATGCTATTCAATCAGTGAATTCTACATTAGGCTTGCTATTAGGTGGAGTTTTTGAAGCTATTAAAATCGATAATATTCAACATGGTCTAGAAGAAGCTAGACAAAAATTTAAGAATGGAGAAGGTTTTACTCCTCTAAATACACCTGCTACAGCTGACCAAAGAAGACAAATTAATAATAGGCTGAATCGTACTTTATCTTATGCCAATGCATCCAGTGGACTAGAGCAAGTATCTGGAACTTATACACTTCCCAGTCAAGTTACTCCTAATAACTCCAGCATTTTGCAAATAAGAACGGGAAACTACAAACGAGCCGTTCAGTTTCTTGAAAGAAATATCACTATTTTAAATGAAGGTGATACGTTTTTTTCCGATCTCAGGCTTTCTAATAAAACATTCGGCCCTCTAACTTACATTGGTATCCCAATTCCTTTAAATGATACTTCCATTAATCCTATTAACGAATCTTCTGCCGCAGAAGTAATTTTGACAAACCCCCAAGGGCAACAATTTGTACAAAAATTTAATTCAGCAGATACAACATTAGTACCGCTCCAGGTGCGAGCAGCTGATTTAGCATTTGATTATATGGAACTCACTAGAGTTGACAAAATAGGTGTTAGTTTTAATAACTTTAATGGTTATCTATCTTTACCCACAGTTGAATTATTAGCAGCAGGTTCTTCTGGAAATTTTAACTATAGTGCCAATTTAGGAACGTGGTTTAATGTAGATGCCAACTCAGCACCAGGCATTTCCAATAATAATTTGGGAATAGAAGAACCAACTTTTGGTATTTATACTAATATACTCCTCAACTATATTAAAACTGATGTCCGGTTAAATTCAGCTAAAAAGCCTGTAGCTATTAATACTCACGTACCATATTTGAGATTTAATTGGAATAGTGCCTCTAATAAAAATAATCCTTTCTCTACTTTTTTAAGTTATCTATATCAGCATCAAGAAAGAAATTTCGGTTTCTCTTTAGCTCCTGGTGTAGCTTTTATTGAGAATAATAGCAATGGGGAATTTTTAGGTCTTTTTAATGGTGAATTTAGTACTAGTTATGGTTTAAATCTAAAGACAGACCTAGAGATGGGCAAAGAATATTTCTTTGAATTTCAAGGGTTACAAAGAGTTAGCAAAAATATTTCAGCTGGTGCTTATCTAAAAAATTATAGTGTTAACAATATTGGTTTGAACAGTCGAGTTTCTGGCTTCAACTATGGAATTATTTTGAGGCACAGTTTCCCAGATAATAGTGTATTTATAGAAACTCAAATTGGTACAGGTGAAAATGGTTTTGACCTTAAGCTTCAAGGTGGTTATCGATTTTAATAGTATTAATGTAACGCACCAAAATAGAGACGTTGCAATCCAACGTCTCTAAAACATTAAATAAAAATATTACTGACTTATTTAATCAGTAAGGAATCTAAGCCTTTTAATTGTAAATCCTGTCTAATCTAAAGCACCCAAAGGATTATTACCAGCGCCGGCTCGGATTATAGTTGTCATATCTTCAATCGAAGCACCATTATTTAATAAATTAGCCGTCGTATCAATAAACGAGTTTGGGCTAGAGACTGTGGTAGTTTTTACTACTCCTGGAGTTATAGTTAGACTAGTTATGGTTTCGTCATTTCCGCCTATTATCCCTCCGTAAGTAGGTGTAATTTTTACACCTCCGTCAAAGTAAGAGCCAGAAGGTAAAGTTACCTCGCCACTGACACTGAGAAATGCACCAGAAGGTTTAATAATACTAACAGCACCACGAGCAGTAGCTTGTTGTGCATTTACTGGCGCTGCTAAAAAATTTCCTACACTCACTAACCCGAATAGGCAGATACTTCCCCTAAGTATTATGGATAAATTGTTAGAGAAACTATTCATGTTTTATAAACCCCTCATGCTTTTCGCTTTAAGCTCGTTCCCAGATTTTGCTTGGGAATGCAGATTCCACCTGAACTAGCAAAAGTAGAGGCGTAATCTTTTTTTAATTTCTTTTTACAGATAAAAATATATGACCCTGGCTGTGAGCATTTTGTTAAGAATGGACATTTTTCGGGTGCGTATTCTTACGCAACGGCTCTAACTATTCTTCGGTGAGTGTTTCAGGGTTTATATGGATATCACAAAGCTGTGTGAAGGGATGATGAGGAGTTGCGGTAATTCACCAACGCTTTGATTCCATTTGCTAAGGGGTTAAAGAAAAAATTGTAGGTTGGGTGGAGGCTTTGCGTAACCCAACCTACGTATAATGCACTATTTTAAGCTTGCCACGCTAGTAGTGTTAGCGATCGCAAAGGTTTGTAGAAGCTTCATTACGAATTACAAATTGGTGTTAAACCTCCACCAAAACTACTTCCCGTAGTTTGGCAATCACATCATTTAGATTACCCGTGTTCAGGCGATAACTCAAAGGATGGGCGATCAATCGCGCTGTGCTTTCATACAGAGTAGCGATTTCAATTAAACCATTTTCGCGCAAAGTTCGCCCTGTCGAAACTAAATCCACGATCGCTTCTGACATACCAGTAATTGGGCCTAGTTCTACTGAACCATACAATGGCACTATTTCCACAGGCAAATCGAGACTGTGGAAATATTCACGAGCGCAATTCACATATTTTGAAGCAACTCTACCATGTGGTGGTAAATCTAAAGGCGATGTATAAGAACTGGATGCTTTTACCGCCACTGACATCCGACAATGACCAAACTGCAAATCTACCAAGTGGGCAACTTGCGGCTGTTTCTCTCGCAGCACATCGTAACCGACAATCCCCAGTTGTGCCTGACCATATTCCACATAGACAGGTACATCCTGCGCGCGCACCAGTAAAGCTTTGGCAATTCCTTTTGTGTCAGGAATTTGAAGTTGGCGAGTTCCTGAATCTAAAAAAGCACTAAAATCTAATCCCACACCTTGTAGCAGGCGGATGCTATTTTTAAGTAGTTCCCCTTTTGGCAATGCAACAGTCAGCATTCTTTTTCTTAGTATCCTTGGCGTTCCGGCAATTGAATAATATTGAGAATATCTCTATATGCTTACCACAAGCAGCATGATAATTTTATTAGTTGATGATGAAATTGAATTAACTCAACCCTTGAGTCGCTTGTTAACTCGTGAGGGTTACGCTGTAGATGCCGCTTATGATGGGACATCTGGCAGCGAACTGGCACAAGCAGGCAGTTATGACCTACTGATTTTAGATTGGATGCTGCCAGGAAAAACGGGGTTAGAGATTTGTCAGGAATTGCGACGCCAAAGCAAAACCACTCCCGTGCTGTTTCTCACAGCTAAAGATACTCTCGATGACCGCGTTGAAGGTTTAGATGCTGGTGCGGACGATTACTTAGTTAAACCTTTTGAACTGCGAGAGTTACTAGCCAGAGTCCGCGCTTTATTGCGTCGTTCCGGTTCTCAAATCTATGAAACTACCACCGGACGACTTACTGTCGCTGATTTAGAACTCGATTGTGACAATCAAGTTGCCTATCGTCAGGGACGGATAATTGAACTATCGCAAAAAGAAAGCCAGTTATTGCAATACTTTATGGAACACACTGGACAGTTGTTAACTCATGCCCAGATTATGCAAAATTTGTGGCAAGAGGAAGAACCCAGTAGCAATGTGATTGCGGCATTAATTCGTTTGCTGCGGCGTAAGATTGAGGTGGGTAAGGAAACTACGCTGATTCACACAGTTTATGGTAAAGGCTATCGTTTTGGTGCTTCATCAGTAGAGTCAATTTAGCGAAGAAATTTTTGTGGGCACTGCTTAGTATTTGCTTAAACCCTAATTTTTATGTTGTGGGCATTATCCACCCTACGGTAATTTGATTTTTACTAGGAGAGAAAAAATAATGGTCATCAGCCTGAAAGAACTTTTAGACGACCCAAAGCTTGCAGATATTGATGATCCAGAGGAAAAGTTTATCACTAGTGGGGTAAGCTGGCAAATGTATGAAGCTTTACTAGCCAAACTAGAAGATAATTCTCATTACCGTGTCACCTATTTGGATGAAATCTTAGAAATTGTGTCGCCGTCTATAAGACATGAAAATATCAAAAAACGTTTGGCTATTTTGATAGAACGCTATCTCTACTTAAAGCGAATTCGATTCAACCCAATGGGAAGTTCCACAATTAAAAAACAACTCAAGCAAGCCGGGGTTGAACCAGATGAATGTTACTCGCTTTACGAGCCGAAAAATATCCCAGATTTAGCTATTGAGGTGAACATCACTAGTGGAAGCATTGATAAATTAGAAATTTATCGCCGTTTAGGAGTTGCGGAAGTTTGGATTTGGCAATTCAATCGGCTCAGACTTTACCACTTACGGGAAGAAACACCGTCTGAGTTTTTAGAGACTTACGGCTACGAACAAATTACGTCAAGTGAATTATTGCTAGAACTGAATATTGATTTATTAGAACAATGTATTCAGATTTCAGACGAGATTCAAGCCATTGACGAATTTGAACGAGGTGCGTAAGTTTAGTAAAATTGCGCGTAGGCGTAGCACATCGCTATTTGCGATCGCTTTACAATAGCCTCATTATTTCATTTTTGAAGGGAAAGGCATAACTCTCGAAGTTCGCGCACAAGTAGGCATCAAAACGAGAATGGCTATATTTTGCTGTTGATTGATAAGTTTTGTTTAAGCGTTGTGAACGAAGACATAAGTTTTGTCACAAAAACACAAGCATTCTGGACGAAACAAGTTGTGTTGTGGACGAACGGACAAGTTTTCTGTAACAACGGACAAGCATTCTGGACGAAACAAGTTGTGTTGTGGACGAACGGACAAGTTTTCTGAACCAAACAAGTTGTGTTGTGGACGAACGGACAAGTTTTCTGAACCAAACAAGTTGTGTTGTGGACGAACGGACAAGTTTTCTGAACCAAACAAGTTGTGTTGTGGACGAACGGACAAGTTTTCTGAACCAAACAAGTTGTGTTGTGAACGAACAGACAAGCTGTGGTAACGAAAACAACTTTATTTTTAACGTCCACTTCTGTTTTGGTAATAAATTGACAAGCTGTTGCGATCACGGCAACTTTATTGGTAACGTAGCTACTGCAAAAATACTCAAATTATTCGTGTGAGGAGGATTTTCTTTAAGCTTCGCATTGCACGAGTAACAACATTAGACTGATGCCAAGCTTGGTAGAAATCGGGGTAAGGCATATTCTGGGCGCATTTCCACAAGACACTGTAGCAGTCATCATCAAATAGTTGATAACCACTTAAAGTTTTAACTACCGCAAACTGATGGTTATTATCTAGAATTTGCTCTAAGCTTTGTTCTGCCAGGATACGAATGAGGTCATCCACATCTGTTGATTCAAGCAGTTGTACCAAGGCGGTGATCGCTTGTGGATTACCTCTACCGATTTTCCCTAAATTTTTTGCTGCCAGCCTACGGATGTAGTCATCGACTTTTGTTGATTCCAGCAGTTGCACCAAAGTAGCAATCGCCAAGTCGTTGCCAGGATTGATTTGCCCTAAGTTTTCTGCCGCGTATATACGAGTGTATTCATCTATATCTGTTAATTCCAGCAGTTGCACCAAGGCAGCTATCACTTGTGGATTATCAGAGTCGATTTGCACTAAATTTTTTAGTACCAGAGTACGGCTGTTCTGATCCGTATCTTTTAATTCTAGTAGTTGTACCAAAGCAGCGATCTGATTTTCATTGCTAGTACTGATTTTTGCTAGGCTATATGCCGCCATCCAACGGGTTTCCTCATCCAAATCTGTTGATTGCAGCAGATGGGTCAAGGCGACGATTACATTTTCATTGCCAGTACCGATTTTTTGTAAGCTATATGCCACCAGCCAACGCGTGTCCTTATTTAAATCTGTTGATTGCAGTAGATGGGTCAAGGCGGCAATTACATTTTCATTACCAGTACCGATTTCTTGTAAGCTATATGCTGCCCGCATACGTGTGTCCTTATCCAAATCTGTTGATTGCAGCAGATGGGTCAAGGCGACGATTACATTTTTATTGCCAGTGCTGATTTCTTGTAAGCTATGCGCTGCCTCCATACGTGTGTCTTTGTGCAGATTTTTTGATTGCAGGAGTTCTACCAAAACTGCAATTGCATTTTTATTGCCAGGATCTATTTGCCCTAAACTTTTTGCCGCCTGTATACGTATATCCTGATGGACATCTATTGATTGCAGCAGTTTTACCAAAGCGGCAATTGCCTTTTCGTTGCCAGTGCCGATTTTGCCTAAGCTTTTTGCTGCTTGCCAACGGGTAATTTCATAATACTTATCAGTT
The DNA here is from genome assembly GCF_017115045.1 of Nostoc sp. NMS8. Lineage (GTDB taxonomy): Bacteria > Cyanobacteriota > Cyanobacteriia > Cyanobacteriales > Nostocaceae > Nostoc. Next base: position 19,829 of record NZ_JABXKK010000093.1, read on the forward strand.
GAATGAAGCTGTTGCACCAAAGTGGCGATCGCATTTTTATTGCCGGGGTCGATTTCTCCTAAGGTTTCTGCCACTTGGCAACGGGTAATCTCAAACACATCTGTTGAATGTAATAGTTGCATCAAGGCATCAATTACTTTTGTGTGGTCTGTTTGTTGCAGTGCTGATCTAGCTTGCTCTTTAATTGAACATAGACCATCAATTGTCCACTTGACAATTTGGGCTACTATTTCATCCGCTCTGGAATAATCCCTAAACTCGGCAATTCCTACTGCGGCTAGAAAATACGCTCGATACTCATAAAAACCTTTGTCTACTTGATCTTGAAAAAACCATACTCCACATTCATCCCTAAAATTGATTAAAGCCGTAATAAACGCTTGCTTGTGTTTTTTGGCTAGATCCTCACGCCCAAGCCAGAGTAAAAACGGTTGCTTCCATTGCGGCTTAAAGATGCGATAAGTTCCTTGACTGGGATTTTTGGGAACATGGTTAAGAAAGAAATGCCAGTCATCAATTGCCTTAGCAGCAAAGTACTCTTGAAATGAGGCATGAAAGAAAGCGTAAACAGGTTTTCTATTTGTATCTATCCCTACACAGTTCACCCAGCCGCGATTTAGTGCCAATTTCAGCAGTGAATTTTCATCATCAACATCTCCCAAAAACTGACTAACAAAATCCTGCCGCAAGCGAAAACGGGTTGCTTCTTTATCTATGGCTTCTCTAGCTAATTCCCCTAATTTGACATTGAGTTGCTGACGCTGCTCAGGTGTTGTAGTAAATTCCTCTTATAATCAACAAATTTCAGCTTGTAGTATTAAGATTTACCCAAAAACTGATTAATTTGAAGTTGCAGTTTTTCTCGTAATTGTTGCGCCTGTTGATAGGCTACTGCACGCCCTTTGTTTGACTGGGTGTCTAATCCTGCTGGTTCTAAAGGCTGAATAACGCAACGCAAACGAGTTCTCATCGCCCAAACTCCCATTGAGGGAAACAGAAGTAAGACAAACATCAAAGGCGACAAAGGCAAGAATGGTAATTTGACCAACCGTTGCAATTTGGTGAAATTAACAGCCCAAGGATGCAGAAATTCACTGCCGATGCAAACCACTGGGAGAATGGGAATATGATAGCGATCGCTCAACTGAATAAAGCTGACATCAAACTTTTGTAGTTGATAGCGTCTTCTCCAACCTTTTGCAAGTCCGCGTGTACCTTCGGGTGCATATAAGAGAATTTTACCTTCAGCCATTGCCGCCTCAAAATCATCTAATTCGGCTCGCACACCACCTAAAACCTGTGACCATTTAGGCGGTAGCCACCAAATCACCCAAGGATGCTCAAATAATACTGTACTTGCTATAGGTTGTAATACCCATCCTTTGGCTTCACTTAATAAATAACCCAAGGTCAAAAAGTCCCAAGGAAAAGACATCCCGGCATGATTCATTGCTACAATCAAAGGCCCTGTTGGCGGTAAGTTTTCGACTTGTTGTAATTCTCCCCGAAAATAGTATTTAACGATGGGGGCAAGAATTTCTGAGCGAAAAGCTTGTTGATATTTGGGATCGAATTCACCAACTTCTTTTCGGGGTGAACGAAAACCCAGACGCAACCAACGACTTAAAATCGCCAGATAAAATCCGCCAGGAATTAAAAATAATCCATATTCTAGCCAATTCCAACCATCTGGATCGGTGTGATAGTGCTGCCAATGGCGGTTGAATAAAATTAACCAGCCTGGAGGATACCAAAGACAAAACCAATCAAACCAGCGAAATAGATAGCCTTTACCTGGTGCATTTTCTAGTTGACTGTTTAGGAGACTTTCGGAGTGTTGATTAATCAAAACAGTTTAATATGATTCAGTAAAAATATTTTGGTTTTTCAGTAATTATTATGCCAAATTCTTGAAGAAGAAGTCAGAATTCAGAATTCAGGAGTCAGAATAAAGATGCGAGGCTCTCTACGTTTGCCTAGTGTGTTGCAGACAGATGCTAAGAGGCTGTTTGAAAAGTATTAGGCGAATATAATGAGACTGTTGGCGAATTAATAAGGGGTCTAACCCATCATTCCTCATTACTCTGATTTCAGTCCGTTTCAACGGACTTGAGTTAATAGCCCGAAATTTATTTCAGGGCGGGAAAGCAATGCCAAACCAATGTTTTAGGATTAAGGGGTCAAACCCACCGTGAATTGACCAACAGTCTCATATAATTCGCTACTACACAAACCAAGTATACCCCCGTGGGTTTTGTCTCGTGTAGCCGCGATTTCTAATCGCCAAGGCTAGTAACAAATTAGACTTTTAAAACAACCTCTAAAAGCGTAAGCTTACTTCTCTGTAAGGGTACGAATACTTGCATCGCGGAGTCGCTAATGCTGTGCTATGTGCCACTCGTACAGAATTCAGGTGCATCTACACACTGAAAATAAATACTTATTTTGTTGTATATGTCACAAAAATATCCTTTTTCATCTCTACTTCTGCTGGGGCATCTGGATTGTAAGCTGGTGATAATAAAAAACTAGCAAATGACGGCAAAGTAACTCCAGTTTTAGAGCTACATGAGGGATAAAATAATGTGTAAAATGGCTCGGCTACAGAAGGAGTTCCAAGTTTAACTTCCATAGCTGTTGCTAAAGCCTGAGCGCGACTTTGAGCGTCTTTCATCGCTGATTGATAAACTGAACTCTGCAAAGCCTGACAATCATTGACTGCGTACTCTACACCTACACTCTTAATAGATATATTTTCAAGTTTGCTCGTGGATTTGTTTGCTGTAGCAACAATTTCCTGGATGCGATCGCGCGTTGGTTTTTCCAGTTTCACTAATATCTTGGCATTGTTTTCACTAGAATTTGTGTTAATTTGTACCTGAATTTTATCAGCACTAATCCCTTTGGCAATTAAGCTTTCTACCACAGGCTGGAGAGTTGCTTTAGTTAGAGATTTTTTGTTTGGTAAAGGTTCTGTCGGTGTTTTTTCATTTAAGAGTAAAGTCAATGAAGATAGCCGGCGAGTTTCTGGGAAGGCTGATGGTTGCGTTTGTAACTCATCATTGCTACCTCCACTACTGAATACCAGTTCAATATCCGCTGTATCTGCTGGCACTCTCACTGCCCCTTGACCGATTACCATTAATGAATGGCGATCGCTCGCTGGTGGGTAGAATAATTGGGCATTAGTGACCTTGGGTGTTAATGCTCCTACCCCGAAAGTCACGGTCATACTTACCAGCATTAAAGCAGTTATTTTTCTCATGTCCTGGGAATTTCCTTTGAACTTAGTAATTGTCAAAGTTTACACCTCAAGAGGAATATACTGAATCCTTTATCCAAAATAATTGACGGGAGCATCCCAAATGTGTAAAAACATAATTTGTCATTGCGTACTCCTTCGGGTTCTCCGAAGGAGTACGCAATGACAAGTAACGATTTTGGTAAATTTAGAAAATTGGGATGTTCCCATAATTGACTAAAAAAGGTACTAAGGACTAGGGACTAGGAAGAGTTTTCTTCTCGTGCGAACGCTGCGCGAACAAAACTTGGGTAGTAGCCTTTCAAGTTTTCCCAGTCCCCAGTCCCTAATCCCCAGTCCCTTTTTCAAATCCTACGTATAGTGTCGGTTGCGCTTTGAGAAAAAAATATTGAGCTAATCCCACGTCTTTTTCACTGACTTTAGTTGTGGATTAGCTCAATATTCAAAAATTAACTGCGGACATGATTATATTTCAGCAGAGAGCCAAATCTTGTTAAAACTATTAACCAAACCAGTGAGAAGGTTCACAAGCTGGTTCAACTGTTTCACAAAGATGATTGCCAATCCAATCTGACTTTTCTTGAACGATTAAACAAATGCCTTGGTGAATCAAATTCTGTAAATGTAGTTGCTGTTCTAAGAGTTTACGAGGCAATTTGTAATAAGCCAAGGTTCCTTGTTCAGCCTCCGCTAGCGGAATCTGTCTGTCAGACATCGCGCTGTAAAAAGAAGGAATTCGGTTGAGGACGAAAGTAATTAGCTCTTGGCGTAAGTCAGGAATCGCAAAGGCTTGTTGATATGGATGAGATGGATATGTCTCCAAAACGCTTTCAATCTCTTCTACTACTGATTGCTGTGTTAAATTGACTACCGTTTTCATGATTTTTAAACTCCCTTTTTAATCAAGTCAATGCTTGGTGGAGAAAATAAATTTTTTAGATGGCAACGTTGTTATGACAATCAGTTAAAAGTAATTCAACTGATAGATGCAATAGACCCTGAAACTAGCCTTTTATCTTGGTAAAATGTCAGACATTTGGCTTTGCTTATTTTAGGTATTTTTATATTGTGAAACAATATAACTTTATTAAAACAGCATCCAATAAACTGGCAAGCTACCGACGTTTTATATTTATGATCCTAATTATTTCAAATTTCTGCCAAAAAGGCAGAAATCTACATAAAACGCAGCATCAATGCTAGGGGATCAAGGTTAATGGCAATGAAAAACCTGAATGATAAACAAGTTTTTCATGAAATTAAGCTTTTTTGGTAATTTACATCACTTTTTAGGTTTGCGGCAAAGTGTGCTGTTTCATCTAAAAAACTTATTGGTTGCACTTTGATTTAGTAAGTCAGAAAAGTAGCGACTCGCTATAGTGCAAAATCAGTCTAGCGATAGATTAAAAGATCGGGCAAAAATGTTTAAAAAGTTCACATTGTCTAAAGGTAGATGACGCAACTGATTATTAGTTTTATTAGCCGCAGCTAATCCAGAAAGCATTGCACCTTCTACAAGATTGCCGTCACACCAATCACCACAGCAAACTAAAGGTAAAGGAGTTCCGGCTGACAAAAAAGCTTCGTGCCAAGGACGGCTAGGAAAAGCATAACGCCAACGATGTACCTGCATCCATTCGGGAGTATTCAGCCAAGGAAGAGACAGAGATTCAGCTGCTCTTTGCAACATCAGCTGTCCAGCAGGTTGTAAATCTTGTGATTCTAAATGACATTGGGCAAAATCAGCACTACTTTGCACCACAAAATGTGGTTGTTGAGGATTAGGACGCTTGCTACTGTCCAAACCAATCCATGCTAAATCAGCATCATCTACAAAAGTTAAAGCTTTCCACTGAGGGAAGGGTTGCGATGTAGAAGGATATCCAGCGATCGCACTAATCGAAGGATAAAATTCTACAGAACGCAAGTTATCAAGAAAGACTGTATCCAATATACTTTCACCCAACGGTTCTAACAGCATTACGGCTTGGGGTGCAGGAATAGCAAGAACTATCGCTTTTACAGTTAATTCTTCGTTACTAGATTCCAGAGTCAGACACCAGCTATTTTCGGGAGTTTGAGTAATAGCAATGACACGCTGATTCAGTAATATTTCTAAACCGGGAGCGAGGGATTTTGCGATCGCACTCATTCCCCCAGGTGCAACATAACGCGGACTGCGGTTTTTAGGTTCAGATAAAGGAACACCTGTTGTAAGTTCGTAAACCTCATCTGTCCAAACTTCCAGGATATGGCGCGATCGCAATATTTTCACAAAACGTCCAAACAATTCACCCTTTGGTTTCAGGTAACAAGCCCCATGATCTGCCCAAGTTCCATGCAAACGGCGTGTAGCTAGTCTTCCCCCCAAACCACGCGACTTTTCCACCACTACCACCGAATATCCAGCTTGACTTAACTGCTGGGCGCAGACTAAACCGGCGATTCCGGCACCAATCACTGCAATATCAGTCATGAGTCAATAGTCCCTAGTCATTGGTTATTAGTTATTGGTCATTAGTTATTCGTTATCATCAAAGGACAAAATTATTACTAATGACTGCTGAAAGCTAATAGTAGAATAAGGTACAGAAAGCTGCACGGAAGGGAGGATGGGAAATTGGATGAAATGAGGGCGGCGCTAGAGTTAGCGACCGAAGAAGAATTGCAAGACTTAACGGCAATTCTATTTAGTCGTAAGTTCAATCCCCTAGACTATGTACACACACCCGAACCGATCGAAATTCAAAGCCAAGACCGCAAAGCTTGGTTAGATTCACTAGAGGGCCGCTTCCGGTTTTTGGCGGCAGATGGGGTGACGGTATTACGGGGACGCACAGGCCAGGTAACTTACCGACAAGCCTTAATTCAAGTATGTAAGTATCTAAAAATTCCCTATTCTAATCAGCTGGCAACTATTGATTTAGAAGCAGAAGTATTTTTACATCTACTAGGACAGGTGTGGAAAAAATTACCTGAACAGGAAAAACAGAAATTGACTCTCCAGGTGCAGCGTCACCTGATCACATCAGAACTAAAAGAACCGCTACCACTTTTATTGCAGCCTGACCCCTTGGGGTTGCTTTTCAAAGGCGGTAGTGCGATCGCCGTTACTGCTGTTCTCCAGCCATTTGTACTTAAACAAATTGCCCGTCAATTTGCCATCCACTTTGCTACTTATGAAGTAGCCAAACAAGCCGCAATTACAGGCTCAGAAGCAGCTGCAACGCAATTCCAAAGCTATGTAGCAATGCAAATGGCGCAACGGGGTATGACAGTGAGTGCAGCTCGTTATGGGGCAGCCCGCACGATGTTTGCTGTAATTGGGCCGATCATGTGGACTTGGTTTTTTGCGGATTTAGGTTGGAGAGCGATCGCTACTAACTATGGTCGAATCATCCCTACTATCTTTGCCTTAGCTCAAATTCGCCTCACTCGCGAGGAATGTTGGGAGCCAGCTTGAACAAGGTTTTTGACTATTTCAAATCTCGTTGGCAATCTTCTTGGAACTACTCTCTATGGGCACTGTTAATCTTCCCATTGAGTCCTTTAGTCGGGGCTGTGACTGTAGGTTTTGTGTCATTAATCACTTGGCTGAAACAATCCTGCAAAATTAATCGCCGCCCCCTCAACTGGGGATTTGCCCTTTTGAGTGTGTTGCTGATCGTGAGTGCTGGCTTTGCCCAAGATAAGACAGCGGCTTTTCTGGGCTTATTTAATTTCTTACCATTCTTTTTACTTTTCGCTGCCCATAGCGCTCTAATTCAAACATTTGCCCAATTGCGGCAAATGGCTTGGGCTTTGGTAATTGGTTCCGTGCCAGTGGTAATTCTCGGCTTCGGACAGTTATTTTTAGGCTGGAGTTTTAAGTTCCAGATTTTTTGGGTTGTGTTGAGTTGGACGGTCAGACCAGGAGGAAACCCCCCAGGTCGTATCGCCTCATTTTTCCTGCACGCTAATACCTTCGCAGCTTATCTAACAATAGTTTTCATCCTTGGTCTAGGGTTGTGGCTTGAACAATGGGCATGGGGCATAAAAGGAGGAGGGGCAGGGAGCGGGGGGCGGAGGGGAAAATTCTTCTCCCTGCTCCCTGCTCCCTGCTCCCCTGCCTCTTATACCCCAGCCCCCTTTCTCTTCCTCACTGTAGCGGTAATTGCGGATTTCGTTGCCTTGATTTTTACCAACTCACGCAATGGGTGGGCGATCGCTATTTTTGCCTGTTTAGCTTATGCACTTTACCAAGGTTGGCGCATTCTTGTTGGTGGTGTTGCTGCGATCGTTTCTAGTGTGCTTTTGGCAGCTTTTGCTCCCTTACCAGTCGCTCACATTTTTCGCGGGGTAGTGCCTGCATTCTTTTGGGCCAGGTTAAATGACGATATGTATCCCAATAGACCAGTCGCTTTAATGCGAAAAACTCAGTGGGAGTTTGCCTGGTCTTTAGCTCAACAACATCCTTTGACTGGCTGGGGATTACGCAGTTTTAGTACACTTTACAACGCAAAGATGCAGATTCCCTTGGGTCATCCCCATAACTTGTTTTTGATGTTATCTGCTGAAACTGGTTTTCTCAATGCGTTGTTATTTTGTGGCTTACTAGCTTGGATTTTGATTACAGGTGTCCAATTACTGCAAAAGTCAAAATATATAAATACAGGGGACAGATTGATATTTTTCAGTTATCTTCTGGCCTTTGTTGGGTGGATTTTATTAAATACAGTAGATGTCACCCTCTTCGATTTTCGTTTGAATGCGCTTTCATGGTTAATTGTGGCTGCCATTTGTGGAGTAATAGATCGCTATAGCCAAAAAGACAGGCTGCGATCTCATCAAAATTAGCTATGAGTTTTTTCAGTGTATGCACTGGGGACATCTAGCGTTTTAAGTTACTAGTATTACTATATTCACGTCTGTGACTGTGAGTGTGACTAATACCTAATTAGTCACTGTTGCTGATTGTTGGGAAGGTGTAGGGATATCCCTTTGGGGTTTTCCTGCATGACGGGCATCTCTTGTAGGTGCCCTTTTGTATATTTATTATTTTTCTTCAGTTAAACATAATTTAAAAAACTATTGAATTTTACAGAATCTCTGAAAAATTTTATCTTTAATCAAGGAATGTAAAACATGGTTACTGAAGTTAAGCTAGGTCTTTGTAACCCGCCATAACCTATCTATTTGTATGTGAAAAAAGGAGAATTAAGTGGGGAGTCATATCTTTGGTATAACTATGATATCAATAATAAAATGACTATTCCTGTGTAACAAAAAGGATTAACTGGCTATATATCTGAACTTAAATTAACGACAAAATAATTTAAAGATAAGGACAACATTAAATTAGATATCGTTGTTAGAGCGGATGAAATTTATATTGTTAGGACTGGAATAGAAACGAACTTTGCCAAAAGTTTTTTGTTAGCTGTATCGCTAGTCCAAGACTTTTCTAAGCCCCTGATTATCGCTGCAACTGCTGGAGAAGAGAATGTGGTTTTTTGTAACCTCTACGACGCGGCGACTAAAACCCGGATTGACTCAAAATGGAACAGAGATGCTGATTGGGTGGCAATCATTGATAGTGTTCAAACTAAGTTGCAGATATCTCAAAATTCCCATATCGTTTCTGGTGAGCCAATACTTTTCTAGAAAAGTTAACTTAAGCCTTGGCGAATGGAATTGCCTACGGCACACTGCGTGAACGCGGCTACATAGGCAAAGTCCGCCTCCTCGGACTAAGATAAAATCAAAGTTTGTTTAACTCAGCCAAAAGGATGATTATTTGGTTCTCTACTTAGAGAAAGAGGAAATTAGATCGCCAATTTTTTAGTATGAACTTATAGTTGAGATAATCGGAGTGAGTTCATGCCTTATAACAAAATAGATGAATTATCTGAAGAAATCAAAAAACAACTGCCTAAACACGCACAACAGATTTTCGTTGCGGCATTTAATGCTGCTCAAAGTGATGGTTTGAGTGAAGAAGGTGCGCGTGATATTGCTTGGAATAGTGTAAAAAATGAATACGAACCAGGCAATGATGGCAAATGGCAGAGAAAGCCTGAAGATACTGCAATACATCATAAAGCTGTCGTATCTGGTGGTAACTAAGTAAATCTCGCCTGTGGCTAACTATCTGAACTCAAGGGTCTTATAAGGGTTTAAGGGGAATTTCATTCTTAGAAAGCAGAGATAAAATTTCCCTTTTTTACAACTTCTGTCAGATATCGTAAATAATAATTTTTAGTCTTTGCCTCGTGTTTATTATAAATGCAATATAGCGATCGCTAGTTTTTTCAGAATTCTCTGCTTGTCAATCCCTAAGTTCTAATTCATAAGGCTTTTGGGTATAAGGAGAATCAAGATAAAGATTCCTTTGGGGAAAGCAGCACAGGCGACACAAACTGTTTCCTATGGCATAGGACTGATGGGTTGCGGTTTCAGTGATATATCCCTAACTCTCCTGGCTATATTATGCAGACTGTCAATTTTAGATGACACTCTACGGGATTCTTGTCTACTTTTGAATTCGCCAACAGCATCAGTTTTTCTTGGATAACTATGCAATCTCACAAATAATCGGTGTAAGCTCTCGGTAAAATGGGTGTGTCGGTAACGCAGAAAAAACACCTCACTAACCAATCTTATGCTCACAACAGCTAACTTTCTTCAATACACCCAATGGATGGGTATAGCTACCCTAGTATTTGCGGCCTTAACATTTTTGGCTTTTATTTTCAAATGGGGTATTCGCTTTCGGCTGGTGGGTTCGACTGGCTTTATGGTGGTGCTGACTAGTGGTTTATTTGCACTCTCAATAGTGCCTTTGAGTCGGACTGTGATTCCAGGGTCAGTACGCTACACTCTAGTTTATGACAATGGGTCAACACAAGCAGTTATTGCCACATCACCCCAAATTACACCCACAGAATTAGAAGCAACTTTACGTCAAGCAGCTAGTAATCTTTTTTCTTATGGTCGTTCTGGTACACGAGAAGACGAAAATTTGACAGTTCGCGCCCGTACCATTATCCACCGAGAAAAAGGAATTTCTGTACCAGTTTACTTGGGAGAAGTTAAGCGATCGCTCGTTTCTCATCAAAATTCCCCAGTAACAGTCAAAATTTACACAGAAAGTTTCGCCCAATTACCAAAACCTACTGCTTCTTAAGCAGGGGGGCAGGGGGCAGGGGGCAAGAGGGGGAGAAATTCTTCCTAATTCCCAGTCCCCAATCTCCAAAGAAAAAATTAATTTACCTGTTATCAGGATGACAAAATTTATTTTGTATTTACTGATACAATAATGGTTATTTTTAGATTAAGATATTCACACTTTAGTGCTTATACTGTGGTAAAAGGTTAATCAGCGTGCAGGTAATGGGTACTGACAGTTGTGATTTGTTAGTTGTTGTCCTAATTACCACTGTTGCCATTTTCACAAGTATTTGCGGTAAATCAATCAGTTGTCGCGGCATATAGTCGCACACCCCTAATTATGTATCTGTAGCTCAGGATTTCATGAAATAGCATGACCGCTTACACATTATAAATTCTCAATTGCTTTTCTTGAGAATCTGACAATGGTAATGTTAATTAGTTATACGGTTATTCAAAACTTTGATAGTTCGGAATTTCAGGTTAATGGACATTTATAGATTCAAGCAACGTCGTCAAACTACTCAATTCAGTCGTCGGCAATGGGCTTTGTCTATTTCATTACTTGGCTCAAATGTAGATGAGTCAATGTAAGGTTGGAGCCATCCAAAAGCCAGCTTGGCAACAAGTATGCCTGATTACCAGTCTATTTTATTAAGAAATATCAAGGTTTTGGCAAACTAGATTATATGTCCAATAGAATTTCTACTCAACCTTCTTTGTCTACTCAAACCTCTAGTTCATTATTGACGCTGACAGTTTCCCCAGCAAAAGTAATCCGTGGTTCTGGGGTGTTGCAAGCAGCCGCAGCAGAGATTGCCTGTTTGGGAAGTCGTCCTTTAATTGTGGCAGGTAAGTCTACTCTCGCCATCAGCCAAGAAAACTTACAACCTGTTTTAGAAGCGCAACAATTACATACTGTTCAAGCTTCTTATGGCGCAGATTGCTGCGAAGCTAGTCTGAAATCTTTACAGAAAACGGCGAAAGAACATAAAGCGGATGTAATTATCGGTGTTGGTGGCGGCAAAGCCCTAGATACAGCAAAATTAGTCGCGCAGCAGTTAAAGTTGCCAGTGGTGACAATTCCGACTTCCGGGGCTACTTGTGCAGCTTGGAGTGCCTTATCGAATGTTTATTCGCAAGATGGGGCATTTCTGTATGATGTCGGGTTATCTCGTTGTCCTGATTTACTGATTCTCGATTATGACTTAATTAAAACTGCACCCCAACGTACCTTAATCGCTGGAATTGGTGATGCGATCGCTAAGTGGTATGAAGCCTCGGTTAGCAGTGGACATTTGCAAGACACTTTAATTATTGCCGCAGTGCAACAAGCGCGAGTTTTGCGAGATATCCTCTTGCAAAAGTCAGCCGCCGCCCTAAAAGAACCAGGTAGTGAAGTTTGGCGAGAAGTTGTAGACGCAACTGTGTTACTGGCTGGGGTAGTTGGGGGACTTGGAGGGGCACAGTGTCGTACAGTTGCTGCCCATGCCGTGCATAACGGTTTAACTCATATTTCAGGGCATGGTAGTATTCATGGCGAAAAGGTTGCTTTTGGGATTTTAGTGCAACTGCGTTTGGAAGAAATGCTCCAAGGCAATCAATTAGCAGCATCAGCACGACAACAGTTGTTAAAGTTCTACACAGAAATTGGACTACCCCAAAAATTAAGTGATTTGGGATTGGGCAATATTACATTAGGCGAGTTGCAAACAGCCGCCGAAATTGCGCTAATTCCTAATTCTGACATCCATCGACTACCGTTTAAAGTCGCGTTGGAACAGCTGATGGCAGCAATGGTTTCTACCACTGCACCTATAGATAGTAGAGATACGACAAATCGAGTTTCGCCCAAGGGAATGAGTGACGAGGTTGAAGAATGAGTTTAAATTGGATTGTCCCAGCAGAACGCATACAAAAACTACCACCTTATGTATTTGCCCGTTTAGATGAACTCAAAGCTAAAGCACGGGAACAAGGGTTAGATTTAATTGATTTGGGTATGGGAAACCCCGATGGTGCAACACCAGCACCAGTTGTAGAAGCGGCGATCACCGCTTTGAAAGATCCTGCCAATCACGGTTATCCGCCTTTTGAAGGCACAGCTAGTTTCCGCCGTGCCATCACCAACTGGTATCATCGCCGTTATGGTGTGGTTCTCGATCCCGATAGCGAAGCTTTGCCACTGCTGGGTTCTAAAGAAGGATTAACCCATTTAGCACTCGCCTACGTTAACCCTGGTGATTTAGTTCTGGTTCCTTCCCCCGCTTATCCCGCACATTTCCGGGGCCCGGCGATCGCAGGCGGCAAAATCCACAGTTTGATTCTTAAACCAGAGAATGACTGGTTAATAGATTTAGCTGCCATTCCTGACGAAGTTGCAAGACAAGCTAAGATACTCTATTTCAACTATCCCAGCAATCCCACTGCTGCCACTGCACCCCGCGAATTTTTTGAAGAAATCGTCGCCTTTGCCCGTAAATATGAAATTTTGCTGGTGCATGATTTGTGTTACGCCGAATTAGCTTTTGATGGTTATCAACCCACCAGCTTGTTAGAAATTCCTGGTGCGAAAGATATTGGTGTGGAATTTCACACGTTATCTAAAACCTACAATATGGCTGGTTGGCGCGTCGGGTTTGTGGTGGGCAATCGCCATGTCATTCAGGGTTTGCGGACACTAAAAACTAACTTGGATTACGGTATTTTTGCCGCCTTACAAACAGCAGCCGAAACAGCTTTACAACTCCCAGACGTGTATTTACACGAGGTACAACAACGTTATCGCACCCGCCGCGATTTCCTGATTCATGGGTTAGGGGAGTTGGGTTGGGATATCCCCAAAACCAAGGCGACAATGTATCTTTGGGTAAAATGTCCCGTTGGCGTTGGTTCCACAGATTTTGCCCTGGATGTGTTGCAGCAAACAGGCGTTGTTTTGACTCCAGGTAATGCCTTTGGGGTTGCAGGTGAGGGTTACGTCAGGATCAGTTTGATCGCCGACTGCGATCGCTTGGGTGAAGTTTTACATCGCTTTAAGCAAGCAGGCATCCGCTATCAACCGGAAGCTGTAGTCTCGATTTCACAATAGAGATCGCAATGAAAAGCCCTCGTTTTGCTTTGAGGGCTTGGCACTTTTTTGCTCGCTATCGGCTTAATTCCTTTTAACCACGAGCAAGCGCAATCTGGCTAACATCAAAGTCTTCTAGCCGAGTCATGTTTCCACTGTTTTTATCGATGCTATATACAGCATTAGGTGTCTGATACCTCATAGCTCCAAAGGCGAGGAGTTGCCCTGTTCCAGAGCAAACTAAGTTTTGTAAGCCATTATTCCATGCTTTACCATCAACTTTCAATTGTGCCAGTACAATCGGCCTTTTTTGATTTGAGTCTAGCTGCACCAAAGTTGTACTACCATCAAATCCAAGTAAAGACGTATAGAGTTTTCCATCTGGGCACTCAGCTAGATTGGTGACTCGCTCATCGTTCGGGAATTTAACCTGACTAATAGAACTTATCTCTCCTGTTTGAAGGTTAATATCTACCAATCTGATCGGTGGTGTGCCGTTCTTGTTACCTACTAAACCGATGAGTCGCCCATCCTTAGTGCCTAGCAAGCTCCCAAGCTGTTGATTCTGTTTAAGTCCTGAGACTGTCAAAGTTTTTACAGGCGTACCCAAAAATGTAATGCGAGTAGCTGTCGCTTGTCTCCTACTAGTCGTAACAGGAGTAATGGCTAGAACAAGTGTGCCATCGCTTAAAGAAGTAAAACCACTCAGTATTTCATTAGGCTCTAATAAAGGTGTACTTTTATCAGTAATTAACTGAGCCTTTCCTGTAATTAAGGATTGCAAAACAAGTCCCACAGGCTGAATATCTGTGGATACACTGTTTTGGTCAGTGCGCTCGAATTCAGTAGTGTTTACCTCTGGAATAGCTGTTTGGTCAGTGGTGATGATAGAGGTAGAGCCTATACCAACAATATTTAAAGGCGTTTGCGCCAAGGCTTTGTTAGTTAAATAACTAAACCCAGATACTACAGTTCCACCAAGTACCAACTGGCCAAACCGCCGACGTGATAGCTTGTAACCCATATTTATCCTCCTAGAATTAATGACTTTTATTAGGTTGCAGTGTGAATATAAACAGGTAACGCTAAGATAGTTGCGTCCAGGTTGCTACTGATGGTGTGTCATTGTTGTCACTAATAAAAAGCATGTACCAGCCTGGTGGTGCGATGTTTCGATTGTCTGTTACCGTGACATTGAGAGAAGTCGCATTTCTAAAATTAATGGGTAAATCCACTAACCTTTGTTCTGTATCGCTGGAATGAGTGGTTGCCATTGGTCTAATCAGACTAACCCATTTAATATTCGTAGCCTGGGGTGTCTGAATTGTAAATCGCAGCCCGTAGCTCAATGCTTGAGGGGCACTCTGAATAATTGGTCGCGATCGCGATATGTAGGCAGGACTGTAGATTTCTAATCGCAGTTCATTGACTCTGCGTTGAGGGTTGCCTCCAGCTGCGGCTACCCTACCATCTGGCAGCAATAAGGCCACCGAATGATATACGCGAGGGACATTTTGTCTAGCGACTGCTGTCCAGCTATTTGTAACTGGATTGTAGATTTCTGCTGGCAGCATTGATTGTGTTGTGTCCTCATCCATTTTGCTACCATTGCAGACAAACACTGTGCGATCGGGCAACAAAACTGCGCTGTGATGCTTCCGACCATATTTTAGATTCCTCGATCCTACGTAAGTTGGGTTAGTAGCTTTTAGATTTACAATATTCACCCTGTTTGTTGACGTAGTACCACTACCCCCACCCATAATCATCACCCTTTGGTCTTGTGCAGGTGGTAAAAGTACACTGGTAGCTTGATCGCCAAAAGCTGGGTCTTGCAGCCCTGGCACCACTTTTTCTACAATAGATTGTGTAAATGTGCCTGGAAGAGTTAATATCCTTGGTGTCACTGCACTGCCGCCCATCCGAGCGCCTGAATAAAAGATATTTCCATTACTTAGTAGAAACAGATGTGGGTATTGCGGTAAGGCACTAGTTGTTGGAAAAGCGTTCCAACCATTTGCAAATGTAGAAGAATAAACTTCTGGTTGTCTGTTGAGGCTGCCATCTATACCAAGCCCAGACACTGCTAATATCCGACCACTGCCTAGTGTTAACACGCTAGGATACCAGCGACCACTATGCATTGATGGCTTCTTGATCCATCTCTCGGTAATGGGATCAAACATCAAAACAAAGGGTGAACCATAGAATGGATCGTAGCGCAGAGTTCCACCCGCAACCATTAACATACCATCGGGGGTGAAGGAGTGACCAGCGCAAAAAATGTCAATAGGTTGATTATTACTATTCAATAGAGGCGCTTGACGGGTAAAGGTTCCCCTGTTTACATCCCATAACACACTGTCATAGGGAGTATTTAAACGATTGGGATCGTTACCTGAGCCACAGAAAAATAATACTTTACCAGTACGAAGTAGGGCGGCATGTATAGGTAGGATTGGTGCCTGGTAGGACAATGTTTGCCATCTGTCTGTGGTAGTAGCCTGAGCGATGAAAGTCCCTAAATCTGTTTCCTCTTGAAGGGTAGTCTTATTATTAGGTTGAGTCATTTTATTTACAATTATTCCTCCGTAAGTTTTATTTTTGTTTTTTCAGTAATCTATTCATAAATTTATATCTACTTCTTATTTAGGCTCGTTGAGTGTTAAGATATGATGTTTTTTATAACAAGCTAAAGTAAAATCCGTTGTGTCAATAGTAATTAAGCTTTGAATATAGTGCTTAGTTTATGCTGTCAAATATCTAATTAAACTATAGACATCTGGTGAAAATGAGGGGCAATACCCTGCGAGAATCCGAGCCGCATCTACATGAATTGTCCCTACCAAGGATGTCAAGCAACGCAGAATTAATTTTCACTCCTATGTCTTATGCTTATTTGGCAGGTTCAAATGAACCCGTTATTTATCTTGATGATTGGGAAATAAATCAAAATTTTGAAGTTAATAATTTGCGGTCTTTCTTAATACTCAAATTTCACCGTTCAGTGGATACTAATAAAGTGTGATAACTATCTACTGCTGCCCCCTGCCTCATAATTGTCTAGAGTGAATTAACGATGACAGACGCTAAAAATGTAATCGATGGAAACCTAGAGGTTTGCTGTACTTCTCCCGTGACAGGATTTTACCGCGACGGTTTTTGTCGTACAGGTGGTCAAGATTTCGGGTCGCATGTTGTATGTGCCCAAGTAACACCAGAATTCCTGGAGTTTACCAAATCGCGGGGAAACGACCTCAGCACAGCTGTTCCTGATTTTAATTTTCCTGGATTGAAGCCTGGCGATCGCTGGTGTTTGTGTGCTTCTCGCTGGCAAGAAGCTCTCGAAGCTGGCGTTGCCCCACCTGTAATACTTTCAGCAACCCATGCCAGAGCTTTGGAAGTGGTTTCTCTAGACGAACTGAAAAAACACGCTCTAACTTTGTCTTGATTGGGCATGGGGCATTGAAAAGAGGCAGAGGGGCGGGGGGCAGGGGGCAGAGGGGAAAACTTTTCTCCCTGCTCCCTGCTCCCTGCTCCCTGCTCCCTGCTCCCTTGCTTCTTCCCCAACCCCCAATTCCAAATCAACTCACTGGAACTTCCAAAGGCAGTTCTAATGCATTGGCGATCGCAGCAATCAATTTATTAGGGTCAATTGGCTTAGATAAATGCTGCTGAAACCCTGCTGAAAGTACTTTCAAGCGGTCTTCTTCTCGCGTGTATGCTGTTAAAGCGATCGCTGGGATGCGTCCGCCTTTTTCTGGTTCTAAAGAGCGTAGTTTCCGAATTAGTGTATAACCATCTTGCTCTGACATGCCGATGTCGCTAATTAGAATATCTGGTTTTGTCTGTTCAAGTACTGCTAGGGCTTCATCAACCGATCCTACCGCAGTGGCAAAAGCCCCATATTCCTCAAACATAAAACTGAGAAAGTTACGGGTATCTATCTCATCATCTACAACTAAAACTCTTAATCCAGCCAGGGGCGTAGATGCTACAGGTGAGGAAATTTTCCCTGTTGCTTCTCTATTTCCCTTATTGTCTTGTAGCAATGGTAGTCTCACCGTAAAAGTTGCTCCTTGTCCACTACCTGAACTTTGGGCAAGGATTGTGCCCTTATGCAGTTCTACTAGATGACGAACGATCGCGAGTCCTAGTCCTAAGCCATTGTGCGATCGCGTTGTGGTACTGTCTGCTTGGCGAAAACGCTCAAATACTTTGGGTAAAAACTCAGAACTGATACCAATGCCTGTATCTATAACTTGGATTTGAGCATACCGGGATTTGGAATTTGGAATTTTGGATCTTAGATTACTGTTTTCATCAGTGTTTGAAGAGTCTAAATTTTCACTATCAGATCCCAATCCAAAATCTGAAATCGAAAATCCAAAATAAGTTGACAGCTTAACTTCTACTCTGCCACCTTTAGGGGTAAATTTGATGGCATTAGTTAGTAGATTCCAAACTATTTGCTGTAAACGGGTTGGATCGCCATAAACTGACCCGACCGTTGTATCCAGGATAGTATTTAATTGAATATCTTTTGGCTCTGCTAGGGGACGCACTGCCTCTAAGGCTGCCTCCATCACCGAAATTAGATTCACCGCAGATACGTTTAACCGCAACTGACCGCGGATGATTCGGGATACATCCAAGATATCCTCAATTAGCTGCATCTGAGATATGGCGTTGCGTTCGATCGCTTCTAAGGCGCGGGAAGTGGCTTTTTCATCAAGTTTCTTGGCGCGGAGGATTTTTGACCAGCCCAGCATCGAGGTAAGGGGTGTGCGGAGTTCGTGGGAGAGAACAGCCAGAAACTCATCTTTCATCCGATTTGCGGCTTCTGCTTCTTGTCTAGCGGTCTGTTCTCGAATTACTTGAGCGCGGACTTCTTCTGCTTGTTTGCGTTCAGTAATATCTTCAAGAGTGCCTACATATCCCAGCAATTCTCCTTGACTGGAAAGCATCGGTGATGAGCGGACTTGAACCCAACGGATGCTAGCTTGAGTAGTTTGAAAGCGAAATTCTTCTGAGTAGTCCCGACCTTCACAAATGTAAGCAGACCAACTGGCGATCGCTCGTTCTCTATCTTCTGGATGAACAGATTCCAACCATCTTTTTTCTAAACTCTCTGCCGCTTTCAAGCCACAAATTGCCTGATAGCGGGGATTAGTATATTTACAGTTGCCTTCAGTATCAGTTTCAAAAATCCCGACTGGTGAGCAGGTACTTAGCGATCGGAATCGTTCTTCACTTTGTCTGAGTTCAGTATTCACAGCTACCAGCTGCGCTGCTTGTTGCTTGACGGCTTCTGTTTTCTTAAAAAGTTCTACAAATACTATGACTTTAGAAGTCAAGATATTGGGGTCTAATGGTTTGAGCAAATAATCAACTGCACCCAAGGCATAGCCTTTAAACAGCATTTGGTCGCTGGTGCTAAAAGCGGTGAGAAAGATAATTGGAGTGTGACGCGATCGCCCCCGATTGCGAATTAGGGTAGCAGTTTCAAAGCCATCCATCCCAGGCATTTGCACATCCAGCAAAATCACTGCAAAGTCTTGATGCAGCAGACACCTCAAAGCTTCTTCCCCAGAAGTAGCTCTCACAAGATTTTCCCCTAGTTTTTCTAGGATTGCCTCTAGTGCCAACAAATTTTCTAGTTTATCATCCACTATGAGGATGTTGACTTTGGGTTCCATCTGCATCGGTTTATTTCTGTGATGAATGACAAAGTTTAACCATCTGAGAAGCAATGTTTGAGAGTGTCAAAATCCAGTCTACTGTAACAGCAGAAATTGCTGCTTCTGGCATAATGTCGCTCTCCGCTGTGGTAGGTTCTTGTACAATAGTAATTCCTCCCCGCGCTTTTATTTTCTTAAGACCCTGCATACCATCTTGGTTTGCTCCTGTCAATATTACACCAATAACTTCCTCTGTGTAGACATCGGCTGCCGACTCAAACAGCACATCAATAGACGGTCGCGCATAAGAAACAGGCTCATCAGTCGAAAGGGCAAAGTGACCTGGTTCAACCAGTAAGTGATAATCTGCTGGAGCTATGTAGATATGTCCTGTTAATATTTCGTCCTTGTCTTCCACTTCGCGAATTTTCAACAAAGTGGATTCTTGTAATAACTCCTGGAGGGTGTTACTAGACTCTTTGTGACGGTGTTGCACGATCGCGATCGGCACAGGAAAATCTACTGGTAAATTCCCCAGAATAATTTTCAATGCTGATAATCCGCCTAAAGAAGTACCAATTACTACAATTTTAAACGACACTTATTTCGCCCTAACACCTGCGGAATGTAGTTTACTTAAATGGCAAAGGCTCTTTCATCCTGAATCAGTCAGTGTTTTATTGCTTCTTTGCTCTTACCAGTCACTCATGTTTAGGTGCAAAATCATTGCTATGAGAAACAACAAGATTTGCAACACCACAATGCAACCCCCAGTTGCACCATTGATATGATAGCTGATGTAAGTAGCCATAACACGAGAAAATACTTTAGGTGCTATTACAATTAGTATCATATTTCCGAAACAGTCTGTTAATAAATAAGCTGTTTTATCTCATCTTTTATGGTGCTAGCACATCTTAATGAAAAATTATTATGTGCCATATTTTTTCTGGCTTTTAACTGGATTCATCCACACTTCTAAGCGACTAAATGCCTGTGAAGAAAGTAACGTCAAACATAAATAAACCACCGCTACACCTGCATAAATCTCAAAGGCACGATAATTGTCAGCAACAATTAACTGTCCTTTACGTAGTAATTCCTCAAACCCAATCACAGAAACTAAGCTAGTATCTTTCAATAAACTGATAAACTCATTACCTAAAGGTGGAATCATCCGCCGAAAAGCTTGGGGAAAGATGACATAAATCATGGTTTGTATAGAACTCAAACCTAATGATTGTGCTGCTTCTGCTTGTCCTGTTTCAATCGATTGAATCCCAGCACGGACAACTTCGGCAATGTATGCAGCACTATTCAAACTTAAGGCAATTACTCCAGCAGTGAGACGATCGAAAGTAAATGTTAAACCAAGTTCTTGCAAAATTGCAGGTAATCCAAAATAAATCATAAAAATTTGCACTAACAAAGGCGTTCCCCGGAAAAAATCTACATACGCCCTCGCCACCCAACGCACAGACGCAATATGAGAAAGTCGAACAATGCCAATCAGGGAACCGCCAATTAAACCAAATACTACAGAAAGTATGGTCAATTGTAATGTTACCAATGCACCCTGTAATAGACTTGGTAAAGCCTGCAAAATCACGCCAATTGAAGTTAATATTTTAGGCGCACCAGTGTTATTTTGATTTTCAAATGGCGATTTAGTTGGTAATAGAGGTGGTTCAACTTTAAACCATTTTTGATAAATTTGGGAATAAGTACCATTTTTCAAAACCCTATCTAAACCATTATTTATTAATGCTAAATTCGGTGAATTTTTAGCTGTAGCAATCCCATAAAACTCCTCCGTCAGCAATTGCTGTACTACTTTAATTCCCTGGAGATTGCCCGTATTAATTGCATATAAAGTAACAGGTGCATCATTAATTACCGCATCTACATTACGATTAAGCAATTCTTGTAAAGCTAAAGGCGCAGAATCAAAACTGCGAATTTGTACCCCAGGAATACTCTTAGCCTTTGCAGCCCCAGTTGTACCAATTTGTACCGCAATTTTTTTATTTTTGAGACTGTCAAAACCAGTAATATCTTGATTATCTGTGCGAATTGCGATCGCTAACCCAGCCTTAAAATAGGGGCGGGAAAAAGAAACAGTTTTCGCCCTCTCCTCGGTAATCGTGATCGAACTAATGGCTGCATCTACCGTTTTGGCTGCTAAAGCTGGAATAATGCCATCAAAAGGCAGACTTTGAAAATTTACTTTAAAGTTAGCAGCAGTAGCGATTGCATTCATCAAATCAATCGAAAAACCCTGCAACTCACCACCTTGTCCTTTAAACTCAAAAGGTGGAAAAGCAGGTTCCGTAGCAACCCGCAGAGTTTTCCCCGCGCTAGAGTTTATAGCACAGCTAACCAGTAACAAACAGCTAAAACTTATAACTAGAAATAAGTGCAGCCAACGGATAAAACTAAATTTAGCCATATTATTTTCTCTCTCCCTCTGCGCCTCTGCGGTAGCCTGAAAACCTTACAATCAACTCTAGAGCAGCTTAATACAAGTAATGAACAATACCATCCCTGCGATTATTTTTGACAATATCGAAAAAAACTTTGGTTCCCTGAAAGTTCTCAAAGGAATCACCGGCGAAATCAACCGAGGAGAAGTCGTTGCAGTTATCGGTTCTTCTGGCTGTGGTAAAAGTACCCTACTACGTTGCTTCAACCGTCTAGAAACCATTGACAAGGGGCGTTTAATCATCAACGGAATCAACTTATCTAGGCCCACTGTCAACTATAGCCAACTGCGGGAACTACGAACACAAGTAGGTATGGTTTTCCAACAGTTCAACCTGTTTCCCCATCTCAGCGTCCTAGAGAATATGACACTCGCACCTCGGAAAGTATTGGGTAAAACACCGAAAGAAAGCGCCCAACTAGCGAGATTATATTTAGAAAAAGTTGGCTTATCTGAAAAAGCCTCTGCTTATCCCGAACAACTTTCTGGCGGACAAAAACAACGAGTAGCGATCGCCCGCAGTTTATGCATGAATCCCCAAGTTATGCTATTTGACGAACCCACCAGCGCCCTAGATCCTGAACTCGTCGGCGAAGTTTTGCAAGTGATGCAGCAATTAGCCGCAGAGGGGATGACAATGGTGGTTGTCACTCACGAAATGCAGTTTGCAAAAGAAGTAGCCCATCAGGTGATATTTTTAGATAAAGGTATTGTGACAGAACAAGGCCCAGCTTACGAAGTACTGACTAATCCTCAAAGTGATCGCCTACGTATTTTCCTCAGTCGCCTCAACGTTAGGAGTTAGGAGTTAGAGTTTGGAGTTTGGAGTTAAAGGCTTCTTTTGCACTCATAACTCATTACTCATTACTCATTACTCACCACTCATTATAGGTACTCGCGTAAGAATTCAAAGGGATCATCTTCCCAACAAGGTTCAGGTATCAGCCAAAATAGACTACCACTGATGTCGGCCTCAATTTCATCACCGTCGTCTCTATCAAATAGTTCTATCAAAGCTGTCCAATCACGTTCTCTCAGAGACGTTAATGATGGGGCATATACCTGGAGATTATTTGAGTAATTCACGCGCAAAATTGTGCTTTACAGCCCTAAAAAGTTAGTATAGAAATTTGTAAATAATCAAATTTTAACTTCGACAATCGCAGTTAAATAGTAGTTTTAGGTTTTATGCCCAGTTTAAAAATAAAAATTGTATCGAGACGCATAGAGCCAAATACAAAGCCTTCATAGCCTAAATCCCGCGCTTATAAATATGGGTTATTTCTGCCTCCTGCTACCTACCTCTTACCTCTAACCTCCTGATTTTGATACTATTAAACATTGACTACTCTCACAAGTGTCTCACAATTTAAATCGGACTACTATAGTATTTCTTACATAATTACAAGCTGAATTTACTCAAACCGAAAAAATTCTTGAGGCTGAGATTCGACTAATTCCACACCAAAGACTTCCGCAAAGGATTGTGCTACATAAAAACGTACTTCTTGGCAGGTGATACCTGGAATCCATTCGGCTAAACTGCCTACAGGTTTATCAGAAATACCGCAGGGTACAATGCGCTCAAAGCCTGTCATGTCTGGACAAACATTTAATGCAAAGCCGTGCATAGTAATCCAACGGCTGACTTTAATCCCAATCGCTGCAACTTTTCGCCCTTGTAGCCAAACGCCAGTAAAAGCCGGAATTCTTTCCCCTTGCAAACCATAAACTGCCAATACGCGAATTATTACTTCTTCGAGTTGCCGTAAATACCAATGAAGGTCTTTACGATAACTTTGCAGATTTAAAATTGGATAGCCTACCAATTGACCGGGACAATGGTAAGTAACCTCTCCGCCTCGTTCAATTCGATGCACATCATATTGACTTTTGTCAATATCAAATTTGAGAAAATCTGAGTTGCTTCCTTGCCCTAAAGTGTACACAGGTGGATGCTCTAGCAGAATTAACACGTCATCTAGGCTAGGGTCATGGATGCGCTCAGTCAGGAGCGATCGCTGCCATCCATGAGCTTTTAAGTAAGGCATTAATCCTTGGCTATACAGCAAACAACGGTTTTTGTGTGGTTTCATACTATGGATTCTGCCGAAAATCAACTGTAATAAGGACGAAATATATTTCAAGTTACAGGATTAGAATCAACAAATATTAAGCTTTGCAAAGGATTTTAAAGGAAAGTCAAGGGAACCTGCATTAGAAAATACAAAGTGCTAGGTTGAATATTAACCTCAATAGGTTTTTAGGAGGAATTCTCTGCAATAAGCATCATGCCAAGATGATAAAGACGAATGCACTGGCTGATGATTCTCATAAAATTGTTTGTATTTCAAACAGGATCAAACTTCCACAAAGACTTGTATTATTTAAGAACAGCAAGCAAACTTAAACCGAACACAGAAGGAGCAACTATCAACAGTTCTGTAAGCGTTGCTTTAAAAAAGAGGGTACTCATGGGAGCTACCATTCAGATTGCCTCACCTAAGAATTCTAAGTGGATATCGAATTGGATATCAGCGCAGAGATAAGGAGGTTAATCAAGGGTATACTTGACAACAACTCAAATGCAGGAAGCTGAGAGACAGCTTACCAGCACTATATACAATATAGTTCAATAGTTCACAATTTGTTTTGGCGGGAATAATAAACATTACCGCAACTTCTTTTCATACAAAGCAAATTCACACATCCAAATATTCAGCGGGAGAGTATTACATGAAGCTTGTCATCCACAGCAAAAATATTGAAATCACTGATGCGATTCGTGAGTATGTACATCAAAAGATTGAAAAAGCAGTTAGTCACTTTCAGAGCATTACAAATGAAGTGGATGTGCATCTTAGCGTCGCCCGGAATCCCCGAATTAATACAAGACAAGCAGCTGAAGTAACTATTTATGCTAACGGTAGCGTTATTCGTGCCGAGGAAAGTAGCGAAAACCTATACGCCAGCATAGACTTAGTTGCAGATAAAATTGCCCGTCAACTGCGGAAATACAAAGAACGACGCCAAGACCAGAAAACTCAAGCACTACCAACAGAAGTAGTTGTTGCAGATACGGTAGTCACAGATTTAATTGGCGATCGCACCCCCGAATTACCCAACGAAGTCGTCCGCACCAAATATTTTTCTATGCCACCGATGACCCTTGCAGAAGCCTTGGAACAACTGCAACTTGTGGGACACGATTTTTATATGTTCCACAATTCTGAAACTGGAGAGATTAATGTAATTTACGAACGCAACCACGGCGGTTATGGCGTAATTCATCCCCGCAATGGTAACGGTCATACTAACGGCAAGAATGGCAAGGCAAGCCACGCTAATATTGTCATGCCGGAAAAGTCGCATTCTAAATAGGAATGGGGAAGGGGAGTAGGGAGTAGGGAGTTAGGAGTTATCAAGAATTCTTCCCCGATTCCCCATTCCCCATTCCCCATTTCCCTTATTTTGCAATCTGTTGCAAAGTTTTCAGCGCTTCTTCAACATGACCTTTAAAGTTAAACATTGAATCAAACACGTATTGCACAACTCCTTGTTGGTCAATGACGTAAGTAACGCGACCAGGGAATAAGCCAAAGGCTGCTGTTGCACCATATAGCTTTCGTACTTGGTCGCCTTTGTCAGTTAATAGAGTAAAAGGTAGATTGTACTTTGCAGCAAATCGCTGGTGAGATTCGCTGGAATCAGCACTGACGCCCACAACTTCAGCGCCAGCGGTTTTAAATACTTCATACTGATCGCGAAAGGCGCAAGATTCCGCCGTACATCCAGGTGTGTCGTCTTTGGGATAAAAATATAAGACAACAGCTTTGTTGCCGCGAAAGTCTTGGAGGCTTACTGTTGAGCCGTTTTGGGCAGGTAGAGTGAAATTAAGAGCGGTATCTCCAACTTTGATTGGCATAGCAAATAGTGGTAATTACTTAATAAAATTTTACCTTGTATCCAAGTTTATAAATTTTGCTTGATTACCTGCATCAAGGGGAGTAGCTTAGATACTCATCTAACACAAAATTCCGCTTATGCGCCTGACTTCATTAGATGTTTTTCGCGGCATTACCATCGCGGCGATGATTCTCGTTAATATGGCGGGTGTCGCAGATGATGTATATCCTCCCTTAGCCCACGCCGATTGGCACGGTTGCACACCAACTGATTTGGTATTTCCCTTCTTTCTGTTTATTGTTGGTGTAGCGATGACTTTTTCACTGTCAAAGTACACCGAAGGTAATAAACCAACCTCAACTATTTACTGGCGGATATTGCGCCGCGCAGCCATTCTCTTTGCCTTGGGATTGCTACTAAATGGCTTTTGGAATCAGGGTATTTGGACTTTTGATTTGAGTAGCATCCGCATTATGGGAGTGTTGCAGCGCATTAGCCTTACCTATCTGCTGGCTTCTATAGCTGTTCTCAACCTTCCGCGTAAAGGTCAATGGATACTTGCAGTAGTTCTACTTATCGGCTACTGGTTAGCGATGACGTATTTACCAGTGCCCGAATACGGTGCGGGAGTTTTGACGCGGGAAGGTAATTTTGGTGCTTATGTTGACCGCCTGATTATTCCCAAAGCACATTTATACAAGGGTGATGGTTTCAAATTCATGGGAGATCCAGAGGGACTCTTCAGTACTATTCCTGCTATAGTAAGTGTCCTCGCTGGCTATTTCACTGCTCAATGGATACGCAGTCAACCTGTACAGTCACGTACAAGCATAGGTTTAGCATTATTTGGAATTAGTTGCTTAATTATCGGTTGGATTTGGGGGTGGACATTCCCCATTAACAAAAAGCTGTGGACAAGTTCTTATGTAGTTTTTACAACAGGTTGGGCGTTACTGTTGCTAGCAGCTTGTTATGAATTCATCGAAGTCCGGTTGATGCGTCGTTGGAGTAAGCCTTTTGAAATTATGGGCTTAAATGCGATCGCTCTTTTCGTTGCGTCAGTTTTGTTGATTAAAATCTTAGTCAAAACCACTATTGGCACTGGCAAAGACGCTCCCACTACCTACAATTGGATTTACCAGAATTTTTTCGCATCTTGGGCGGGGGCATTGAATGGTTCCCTGTTATTTGCTCTAGTCACTGTGTTGTTGTGGTGGGCTGTTGGTGTTCTAATGTATCGGCAACGCTGGTTTCTGAAAGTGTAAATTTGCAAGCAGGCATCAGAAATTAAAAAGATTTTGGTTGTTATTTACGTTTTATTGTTGTTAATGTTACAACAGGTATTAAGTGATAGATTTTTAACACTTTAGGAACAAAGGCAAGCATAACTTTATCTATAATTACTGGCGCGTTAATCAGCGCTTTCTTTGGCAACTCATTTAAGTTCTTGATATCGTTTCTAACGTTGGAAGCTTCCACAGATTTATCTGTGCGTTGAAAATTCTTATTTCTTCTAATTCACTAAATTAATCCATAGAAAAATTGTGAGGTAATGTATGCGTCGCATGAAATTTTGGGTATTTTTGCCAATTGCCTTGATATTGGGTTGCTCAGATCAACTGTTGCAATCTAACCCCTCTGTAGCAAAGCCCAATCCAGCAGTGCAAACTAGTCCAACTTTGTTAGCAAAGGCGAGTTATCTTTCACCACTAGAACAGCAGGTAATTGGTGAGACAAATAAGGTAAGAACAAATCCCAAGTCATATCTCCCGATTCTGGAAAACTATAGAAAGCGTTTTGAGGGGAACCGAGTCAAAATTTCTAATAATACTTATTTGCGAACTCAAGAAGGAGTTAAGGCAGTTAATGAAGCGATCGCATTTCTCAAATCAGCACGTCCTATAGGAGGCTTGAGTGCATCAAAGGGTATGTCTTTAGGAGCAAAAGACCACGTTAAAGACCAAGGCCCAAAAGGTGTTACAGGTCATGATGGTAGCGATGGTAGCAGTCCTTTTACTCGCATCAATCGCTATGGTAAATGGCAAACAACCGCAGGTGAAAATATCAGTTAT
Organism: Nostoc sp. NMS8; assembly: GCF_017115045.1. Taxonomy (GTDB): domain Bacteria; phylum Cyanobacteriota; class Cyanobacteriia; order Cyanobacteriales; family Nostocaceae; genus Nostoc. The sequence goes on from NZ_JABXKK010000093.1 coordinate 47,451, forward strand.
GGCCCAAACACCGCTCAAGATATCGTTATGCAATTAATTATTGATGATGGTGTGCGCGATCGCGGTCATCGAAAAAATATTTTTAACGGCGCTTTCAAAGTCTCTGGTGTTGCTTATGGAACTCACAAAGCATACAGAACAATCTGCGTGATTGATTACGCTGGTGGGTATCAGGAAAAATAACTTGAAGTAGGGAATGGGGAAATCGGGGAGAAAAAACGAATGTCTATTGTACCATTCCCAATTAAAAATCTAAAATCTAAAACCAAAAATAGTATCGTCTATGTCTAAATATTTTCTTGCTATTATAATATTTTTAAATTTTTTAGTTATTGTTATAAACATTTTGTATTTTCAATGCGAAAACAAAAAAGAACAGCAAAGAACTGAAAAAATTAAACTTATTGCTGCTCAGTTAAAAATAAATTTTTTAGCAGAATACAGTAACAATATTATGCAGCATTTACATAATTTTAGACTATTCAAACAAGGAGGGAGAAATTTAGTTACAAATATATTGTCTAAAGAACTTAAGAACTTTAAAATATACATTTTTGAATATAGATACTCAATATATAGTACTAAAACCAAACACGAACATTGGCAAACAATAGCTTTTTTGTATGATAATAATATGCATCCTCCTAAGTTTTTATTAAAACCAAAAAATATTTTAGATCAACTCAGTCATTTTTTAGGATATCAGGATATCAACTTTGATAAATATCCGAGATTTTCTGAACAATATCTGTTGCGGGGTAGTGATGAGAAAGGGATTCGTCAGATATTTACTGACAATGTACTTTCTTTTTTTGAAGCCAAAATAGGATTTTACCCAGCTATACAAACAACACCATGTCTAGAGGCCGCAAACACCTGTTTGATTTATTACCGTGAAAATGTACGTCTTGAACCAGAACAGATTGAATTATTTTTACAAGAGGGGATGGAAGTTTTTGATTTATTGAGAACAAAAATATCCAACAACTAAAGGATACTGTGGAGATTATCCCAAACTGAATAGCTTGGCGATCGCAGGTAAACTAAAAAATATCCCTTTCAACATGGTGATTGCGGTTTTTGCAGTCTTTTGCTTCGTAGATTCTTGGGGATTTTTACCCGCTTCAGCTAAAGTTCGGTATAGCTAAAGTTTGCACCCGCAAGGTCTTGTCTACCTTTGAAGTTCCGTCCTCGAAGATTTTGACAGGAACAGTCTAAAGCCATGTTCCACTTTACAGAGATGAGCAAATTTTAATACACGCTCACTGCTGTAAATTCAAGAATCGTTAGATATAAGGCTAAAAGGTGCAACGTTGAGGTTTAAAGGTGCAACGCCGAGGTTCAAAGGCGCAACTTCGAGGTTCAAAGGTGCAACGCCGAGGTTCAAAGGCTCAACGTTGAGGTTCAGAGGCGCAACGTTGACGTTCAAAGGCGCAACGTTGAGGTTTAAAGGTGCAACTTCGAGGTTTAAAGGTGCAACTTCGAGGTTCAAAGGTGCAACGTTGAGGTTCAGAGGCTCAACATTGAGGTTCAAAGACGCGATAAATCGCCGTCTCTACAATAATTAGTCCTTTGTAGAGATGGCGATTCATCGCGTTTATTGTTTTAACCGAACAGTATTGTCTACCCTAACTTATTCCCCTACAACCCAGGTACCATGAAACCCATAAGGCACTCGTTGAGGAATTATCACCCGCGCTACAGGTTCAGCAGTTATATCTTGGGCATTCACAACTACTAATTCTGAAGTATCTTCACCCTCATCATGGACAAAAGTTATAAGCCAACCATCATCTTCAGCCGTTGCACCAGGACGCGGCGCAAATACAGCTTCACCGCCATAGCGCCCTTCTCCGAAGTTATGGGTTTGGGATTTTCCACTGCTGAAGTCGTACTTAATAATACCTTCAAATAAAGGTAGGGGATTGTTCGTCATTTTATTACTGTAGCCATATCGGGTTTGTCGTCCCAATCGGTTTTCGTTAACGCGAGGGAATTCAGAAGCGACATCATCCAACATTTCTTCGCGCACTGTTCCTGTGCTGAGGTTGAATCGCCAGCGATACAAACGGGGGATATTTCCTTGTGGATCAAGTTGCGACTCATCAGAACTCAAAACAGTAGTAGAACTCATGCGACAAGCAATCAGCACTACTTCGTCTCCGTCTTCGTAGGCGTTGAGGGTATGGAAGACGTAGCAAGCGGGACTCTCAAACCAGCGGATATTACTGTTGTCACCGTGACGTGGTAAAATACCGAAGCGACTGGAGCGATCGCGCTCAAACATCATTATAGGTTCTCCCCGTTGCGCCCTTTCAAGATTAAAAGTCAAGGGCAAATCCATGAAAATAGTGTAGTTTTCAGTGATGGCAAAATCGTGCATCATCACCCCTATTGGCAACTCAATTGGCACTGTCCGCAAGAGTTCGCCTTGTGCTGAAACCACACTATATTGTAAGTACGGTGGCACAAACAAAGAATAGCCAAAGAAGATCATTTCCCCTGTCACTGGGTCTACTTTGGGATGGGCTGTGAAGGCAGAAACCAGTTTGCCATTGTAGGTGTACTCGCCAATGGTATCTAATTCAGGAAGCTTGATGGCATGAGGTTTACCCCCCTCGTTCAGCGCCAACATCTGACCAGCGTGCCACACTAAGGCAGTGTTGGCGGTATTTTTGCGGGGGCCGTGGGGGTTATCGATTTGCGGTGGTTCTAACAATCCACTCCAAATAGCCTTACCCGCTTCTCGTTCTTTTTTCCAGCCGACTGTCTGGATGTAGCGGTTACGATAAGTAGCTACGCCTTTGCTAATTTGCACACCATGCAACATCCCATCTCCATCAAACCAGTGATATTCACCGATGGGTTTCCATTGAGGGTTAGGGCCATTCCGTACAAACATCCCCGATAATTCCAGGGGTAATTCACCGATGACTGACAATTTGTCGGTAGTGATTTCTTCATGGATTGGAGCGAAGTTGCGATCGAGATAGGGATTGACTGCTATTGTTACCATTGTGCTGATTTAAATCTAAATTTTGGTTTGCCATTATGCTTATTGTGGAATTTTTGCAATCGGTCTACAAATTAAACCTTTTCTTCTAGCTGTTTAATTCGTTTGATTTGCAGGAGGTTCCACTCATCTTCAGAAAAAGGTGTGCTAAACCAGGTATCTAATATTTCTTTAGCGATCGCTTCTGTAGTTGCACGTAAACTTAATACAAGAACGTTCGCATGATTCCAGATGCGGGCCCCGCGTGCCGTCTCAGCATCATGGCACAATGCTGCACGTATCCCAGAGACTTTGTTGGCGGCTATAGATGCACCCGTACCAGTCCAACAAAAGACAATTCCCTCATCTGCTTTCTGGGTTGCTACCGCCGAAGCAACTTTACTACAGCTAACAGGCCAATCGATTTCAGGGTCATTTTCGGCTAGGGAACCAAAGAGTATAACTTCATGCCCACGCTGCTTAAGTTCTTCCAGTACCCTATCAGTAAGGTTGGTGCGTTCATCACTGCCAATAGCAATTTTCATGCATTCCCCTTTGAAGTTAGTCTTCCCCATCTCTTCATACTACGATGTTTATCGGAGACAGGGAAATTGGGCTTTGGGTATTTGGTAAGCTAATCGTCATTTAAATTGCACCATATTCATGGTAATAAAAGCTGCAAACCCTCTCCCTTGCTCCCTGCCCCCTGCGGCCTCAATGTGTAAATTAAATGCTTAAGAGCTTATTGAGAATGGGGCATGGGGCATTGAGCATAGTTTCCTTCTCCCCTTGCTCCTTTGCCCCCTGCCCCCGTGCTTAACTCCCTCATCTCCCCACTTCAGCTAAGGCTTCTGACTACCCGCTTCTTCTGGTGCAGGCTTGACGGGAGCGCCATTGGTTATGTTGAGAATACCGGAAACAACAATTTTGTCCCCAGCCTTTAATCCGTCAAGAACTTGATAATTATTTCCCTCAATAACTCCCAATTTCACAGCTTTTTGTTGAGCGACTAAAGATGGTGCTGGCGCTCCAGATTGAGGCTTTTCCTGTGGTGGTTGAGCCACAAACACAAAAGTCTCCCCACCCAAACGAGATACTGCTGTAACTGGAATTAATATTCCCGGACGCTCATCCCAGATCACTTTAGTTTGCACTGACTGAAGATTCAGCAGTCGATTTCTCAAATTGCCAAAGTTAGCTTTCACCAAAACTGTCTGCGAATCTGAACTAGCATTTGGGGAGATAAAACTGATCTTACCGGTTGATGTCGGTTTACCTTGGGCATCCAACATTTGCACGGGTAAACCTAAGCGCAACTTTCTGGCTTGATTTAGGGGAATGGATATATTCAGTTCTAAAGAGTCGTTTTTGGTCAATGTGGTTAGCTGATCCCCTTGTCCCACATACTGCCCTACCTTGACTGGGATATCACCAACAATACCTGTGAAAGGAGCTAGGACTTTTGCATATTGTAGTTGGACTTGAGCCGACTGGACTTGAGCTGCTGCCTGGCTAACTTGCGATCGCCCTTGGGCAATATCTTCTGGGCGGTTGCCGTTCACCTGCTGCCTATAGAATTGTCTCTGTTGTTCTAAGGCAGCACCCAGCTGTTGGATATTAGCAGTTCTGCTTTTGCGGAGTTGCTCTAAGTTTTTCTGGGCTGCAACCACCGCCGCTTCTGCACTAGCTTTGTTTTTGAGGTATTCATCTAGGCTATCTTGAGAAGTTGCCCCTTCTTTTGTTAATTGTGCGTATCGCGTTGCTCGTGCTTGTGCTAGTACTAAATCTGATTTGGCGGAATTAACTTGAGCTTCAGCTTGCTGAATTTGCTGTGGTAACGATCCAGATACGGCATCTTGATATTTTGCTTCGGCTTGATCTAGCTGGGCTTTGGCTTGGGAAACTACTTCTGTTCGAGTCCCCGCTTTGAGTTCAGCCAGACTTGCCTGTGCTTGTTCTAGTGCTGCTTGTCTTTGTCGTAGCTGGGCTTCGGCATCATCACTTTGTAGGCTAATAATGACTTGCCCTTGTTGAACACGGTTGCCTTCTTTGATGAAAACCTGAGTAATTCGTCCTTCAACCTGTGGCTTAATTGGTACAGATAGTGGTGCCTCTAAGGAGCCAATAAACTCCGAACTTTCCTGAACAGTTTCAGTTTCTACAGTTGCTAACTTGACAGGTATTGCTGGTTGCCCAGCACCGGCTCCAGCCGCAGGTGCATTGCTAGCGTTACTAGTTTGCCACCAGCGCCAACCAAAACCAACACCTGCAACTAAGAGTATAATTCCCAATATTAGGGGCCAACGCCTTTTTTGAGGTGGCTTTGGCGATCGCTGTGGCAATGGTTGCAATTCTTGATTAGGCTCGGTAACAGCAGGCTGTTCTACTTCAATCGGAAGGGGAGAGTCAGGGAACTGAGGATTGGACATCTTCGTTTTCTCGTCTTGTGGATTTAGACTTGGGCAATCTACTCTTCGCTAAAAAAGCATTATTTTGAATAGTTTTTTAGCCCTTTTTCTCGATGTTGGTGACAAAATTTTTGGGTATTTGGGCGATCGCTCACGATGTCTAGCACCTAAAACAAACCAATATCATCTAGCACATTATGGTCATTTTGTACATTACTTAACTCCAATCATTTTTTAAATTGTAATTTATAAAACTTCCTTCACTAGTAAAAACCCTGTGCCTTGTCTCAGATAAAAAGCACAATTCATCTTGTTGCAGGCAACCAAATGAAACCCCTGTCTCCTTCAATGGTGAAGTGCTAATATCACACACAAATAGACTCACAAAAATTTGCATGTAATATTTATAACTTTAGTCTAGTGTGGTAGATATATCGCTAAAACGCAAGGTACGGTGAAGCAATATACTCGCGGAACTATTTACAGATGCTTTTATATCTATAATCTGAAGATACTGTGTTTAGTTCTTGACTTTTTCGCAAGTACACAATCATCTGTGCGCGCAGCGATTTTTCAGTTTCGTATAAGATTCAGAAAGGTGGACTGGGGATGTCGCTTCGCTTCTGCAATAAATGTCCAAATCAGGTTTTCATGCTCCTCCATCATCTTGGTTGCAAAGCCTTGGATAATTCTTGAAGTCAATGTATAGGTTTTGAGTCTACTCGTCGTAATAGGCTGGCTACAGCTTGAGACTGTAAAGCGATCGCTTAGGTAATCACAAGTTAGTGGTTGCTTTTTGTTCTGAAAATGACGAAATCAAGTGACTTTAGCGAACATAGCAACACAAGCAATTTCTTGCGTTTTAGCTTCGATTAAACCTACCGTTGCAGACACCTCAGTTGTCGTCTTAATCAAGGTTGCAGGAATTTTTGCCATCCTTGATGTTAAGTTTTCTGTGAGTGTTTGCAAGCGCTTGCTTGCATTATAACCACATAGTAGAGCAGATATTACATAAGTCACAGATAAATTTATCCTTCTTAAGTCGTAGTTAATACTAATCTTAAGGAAGAAAAAAGTACGGAGCCATGCCTTCTCTATGAGACGTTCCCCCTCGCTTGCTTGCCCTGGGGGTTAGGCGGGCTATGGCTACACTGATTAATTCAGCTTTATTCATCAAGTCATCCTCACTAAGAACGATGTGCAATCAATTAGTGTTCTCTAGAGTCCTATTTTTGAGCAATCTTAACTTCCTACAGTTAGTTCACCCGATCGGTTGATTCACAATTCACCCGAATGGGTGATTTAATTTATCCTAATTAGGGTACTAGCTGTGTAGACAGTCCCCTTCAAAGTGCTGAGGGCCCAGTGCAGAGTTAAAAAGTGAGATTCTTAACTCTGCACTCCGAAATGGCTCAACGCCCCGCGACTGCTAACGGAATTGTTTTGCCCAATCCCCAATCCTCGATCCCCTTCAACCATCCACAACTGATTTATTGGAATCCAATTTCGGAAAGACCCCCATAGTTGATTTGCGGTTAGTAACAATGTGAGAAAGAAGCAACTCATACCGATCAAGTGCTTGTTCCAAGGAATAGTTTTCTTCGGCAAACTGTCTTCCTTTGTTGCCTAGCCTTGCTCCTAGAGCAGGATTAGTATATAAATCATGCACCGCAGCTGCCATTGCATGGGGTGATTCTGGCTCAACAATTACCCCACCACCACTGAGTTCGAGCGCTCTAGCAGCAGTACCAGTGACGGGAACTGAACCCACAATTGGGCGACCACTCGCCAATAGCAACGGTATTTTTGAAGGCATATTAAACGAAATCACATTGCACTTTTGCACAATTAATCCTACATCAGATGCCGCTAGCATTTCGGGTAGTTTTTCTCGTGGCTGCAAAGGTAGCAGCAAAACATTATCTGCTCCATTTAATAAACAATATTCTTGCAACCTTTGTAATGCTCTTGATTCGCCAACGATTACAAAGACAATATCCTTAATATGACGCAAGCAAACTGCTGCTTCTATTACTGTTTCAAGACCTTGTGTTAGAGCAATATTGCCCGAATAAAGGACTACAAATTTATCATCCAGTTGATGGTTAGATATCCAAGAGTTGTTCGCTTTGGGTAAAGGGCGGATGAAATTTAAATTCACCCAATTGGGAATACAAACAATTTTATTAACAGGTACTCCCTTATTCACTAAGTTATCGCCAAATCCATCGGCAATGACACTAATAGTATGTGCAGTCTGGTATGCGAATTTTTCTAGGGCTGTAAGAGTTTGGATCATCCACTTGTTTTTCAATAGCCCGATACGTATAGCGGCTTCTGGTAGAATGTCTTGCACATTCAGAACTACTGGACAGTTGTATAACCAGCCAAATATTGTTGCTGGCAACGTGCCTAATAGAGGTGGAATTGTTAAGAGAATCACATCGGGGCGTCCACCTTTAAAGGCTTGGGGTAAACTGGTGAAAACAAAGCTCAACTCTAGTAACAGCCGATCTAAGAGGTTAGGTTTGGATTTAATTCGGAGGTAACTTCGCGCAATTGTGACGCCATTTTTTTGTTCAGTAAGGTACCACTTACCCCGATACCCATCATAAATTTCGCGCTGAGGATAGTTGGGCATTCCCGTAATTACTCGCACTTCATGACCTCGCTTGACTAATCCTTCTGCCAATTCAGTCATTAACGGAGCAATTCCAATCGGCTCTGGATGGTAGTTGTAGGAATAAATCAGAATGTGCATGAGCTATTTTTCAATTGCGTGAAGTCAGTCTGAAATGATCGGATTTATTCCTTCATAGCCAGTACAAGCTGGTACTTTTATTAATTATTTTAAGTTGTAAGATTGCTTGATTAAAATTGCGTTAAGTAAATGGTAAAAATTAAATCGAACTATGTATTTTGCAATGCAAACTTAATTAAATTGGATTGTAGTAAGCGGCTCCAGTCCTATTTTAAAAGCTAGAGCCGATTACTACAGACCTTTAATTAGTCATACTGACTTACTAAAACATTGTTTATGAATTCTATTAGTGGTTTTAAAAGAAAGTTTTTGTACTGAATAATAAAATTAAAAATCAAAACATCATTTTGTGTAAGCAGGTTAGGTTCCTATAGACATAGGCTTTAACAATAGTCGATCTAGTTGTTTCTGAATTAATGTCTAAACTTACACTTGGGGGATTGTAGCATCATATTCACGGTTGTGCATATAACCCTCATTCCGCCTTTTAAACTGGCACACGAAGTATTTTTAACTAAGTCACAAGTATTGTGTTCATCACACTCAGTCCTGAGTGCTAAGTAACAAGCCGTACTCAGTACTTTCGCACTATGGTAAAAGCCCTACCCGAAGTCAAGCGGAATCTTTTAATGTGGGAGAAGGTTGATAAGCTGTTGCGCCTGCAAATTGCATCACAAGCATGATTAGGCAAAACCTACCTGTAAATCCTCTTCCTTGCACCCTGCTCCCGTGCCACCTCAATGTGCAAACTATAATCACAACAGCTTACCCTGCCCTTGTGGGCGGTCTTTCACCTCTAAGCCGAGGCACGGGCTAAACCTGAGCTATCCGCTAACGGAACTCAGCACTCCTCATTAAAGGTTTGGTCGTTTACTTTCGAGGATTTCTGTTGCTTTTTGAGCAGAAAGCGGTCGGTAGAATAAAAAGCCTTGTACATCTTCACAGTTGATAGATTTCAAAAACTCCAATTCTTCTTCATTCTCTACCCCTTCAGCTGTCAACTTCAATCCTAAGCTTTGTCCCAAGCCAACTATGGCTTTGATGATATGAGCTACTTTAACATCACGCGTCAAATCTTGAATAAAAGACTTATCTATTTTCAGATTGTGCAGTGGCAAAAGTTGTAGGCGGGAAAGCGAGGAATGACCTGTACCAAAGTCATCAATGGAGATGTAAATACCCATCTGCTGGATATTCTCTAAGACCGTTGTGGTAAAATCCAAATCCTCAATAGCTGTGGTTTCGGTAATTTCTAATTCTAAAAAGCGCGGCTCCAGACTCGTTTCTGCTAAGATTTCGGCTATAGTCTCCACCAATTTAGGTTGACGGAACTGCTTGAGAGAAAGATTAACAGCGATCGTCATTGGTGGTAATCCTGCATCTTGCCATGCTTTATTTTGGCTACAGGCTGTCCGTATCACCCATTCACCAATGGAGACAATTAATCCACTTTCTTCGATTAAGGGAATAAAGACACTGGGCGCGACCAATCCCATCTCTGGGTGCTGCCAACGCAACAGAGCTTCCATGCCAGTAATTTCTCCTGTGGAAATGTTCACGCGAGGCTGATAGTACAGCGTAAATTCATTGCGTTCTAGGGCATAGCGCAAGCTCTTTTCTAAAGTCAGGAGTTCAGGATTTTTAGCACTCAGGGAAACACTATAAAATTGGTAGTTGTTCCGCCCTTTGTCTTTGGCGTAGTACAAAGCGGCATCTGCGTGCTGGATTAGTGTTTCGGTGTCAGGGCTATTGTTATCAAGTAACGCAATACCAAGGCTGGCAGTCACATAAAGTTCATGCCCTTGGAGATGAAAAGCATCCTCTAAGGCTTGTAATATTCTGCACGCCACCAAAGTTACCTCTTCAATATCATTAACTCGCGGGAGTAAGATCGTGAACTCATCACCTCCCCAACGGGCTACAGTGTCTCCGCCTCTGAGTGAGTCTTTTAATCTTTGAGAGACGCTTTGTAGCAATTGATCTCCCAGAGTGTGCCCCAAAGTATCATTAATCACCTTGAAACGATCCAGGTCGAGGAAGATCACAGCTAAACTTTCGCCATTGCGAGTAGCATTGGGCAGAGTTTTAGTGAGTAGTTCGTTAAATAGTAGGCGATTGGGCAACCCTGTCAGCACGTCATGGAGGGCTTGATAGCGAATCTTTTCTTCTACTTGCTGACGCTGCTGCGTACCAATGATACTGGCGGCCATGGTCAAAAGGGTAGATTCTTCATGCCTAGACCAATGACGCTCAAAGTTGCAGTCTGCCAAGCCAAGATAGCCCCAAAACTCATGTTCTAAGCAAAGAGGCACTAAGAGAAGGGATTTAATGCCATCTCGAATTAGGAATTCTTGCTCGGCGACAGGAAATTTTTGGGTGAGTCCGCTAATCGACTGGCCGCTAGAGAGAACTGAGTACCAACGGTCTAATCTAGAAGCTTGATAAGGCTGATTCTGCCAATGGTGGTGGGTAGATTCAATAAAAGAGTGCGTCCATTCAAACCGTAAGCTGACGGCTATTTCCCCTGTAGCAGGATGGGGATGGTTCTGAAACAGATAGGCACGATCTGCCTGGGCAGCTTCACCCAATACAGCTAGAGCTTGATTAATACCAGTTTCGTAATTCATTTCTCTTAGCAAATAATTAGCCGCTTCTGCAACCGCTTGTAGCAAGCGATCGCGCTGATGTAGTTCGGCTGTCACTTGCTTTTGCTCTGTAATATCCCTAACAATAAAAGTTCTAATTAAATCACTCTCAGGAAGATAGAGTACGGATTGTTCAAAAACTTCTGCGCCTACTTCCACCTCCCGTACAAAAGAATTTTTTTCTAGATTGTTAACCCCACTTAGGAGTCCTGTTAAAATCGGATGTTCTATCCCAACTTCCCGAAGTTTAGGAAACTTGAGAGTTGCGGCTGGATTCAGATAAGTAACTGTTCCCTCAAAATCCATTTCAATAATCGGATTGGGAATAAGTTCAGGGAAGGATGCTAGGCGAGCTAAGGCAGATTCACTAGCTGCTTCAAAGCTAGGATCGACAACTAAAGTTTGAAAAGGATTAGCAGGATTAGCTTGCGCGGAGAGGAAACCAGATAAGTCTTCAACATCAAAAGATTCAGAAAATACTTTTTCTGAAATGTTGTAAATAGCGTAATATTTAGCTTGAGCTTGATTGCTGCCAAAGGCAATAATATCTCCATGTCTGAGATTATGAGAATAGCATTTAGTACCATTTACAAATAAGCCATTAGTACTACCTTTTCCTTTGTAGTTGCCATCAATTATTTGGAAGCCATATTGGTCAGTCTCAGGAACAGTTACTCGCAATAAAATTGCATGTTGCATTGATACCGATCGGGAAGCCAAGACAATAGTGTTTGCGGGATGCCGCCCCAGCGAATAAGTATTTTCTTGCAAGGGGATAGTTCGCCGCCCTTGCAGGTCTTGAATAACCAACAGATGGCGTATTTTTTCCCGCTCAATTTCTAGCATGGCTGTTCCTCAAATCCTCATACCTTTATTTCTATGTCTTAATCTGAAAAATACTACTTCCCGAAGTTGAGACTTTCAGGCTACACTTCTAGGAAAATTTTCTCAATAGAAATCCTCACCGTTTGCTATCCCAAAATTGGTATGAGGGTGCAAACCAGCTTTTACCTTCATATTAACCTTCTGGAATAAGATGGCTAATTGTTCAATCAGTTTTTGCGGTAGAAGTTTTAGCTGATTTCTGCATTCATCCATAAGTTATAAACTTTGTCCCTTCGTCTATATCATTCAACCTTATCTTTCTTAGGATACCCAGATTAACAATTCAAAATTCACGCATTCAAAATTGTTGGCGTAGCCTCTGGTAAAGAAGAAAGCTAGCTCAGGAGATTTCAAAACAAAGGGTCTTAGACGTCTGATTTTTATTTTTTAATCGGTTAAATAGTAGTGCCTCACGGAATTTTGCGAATTAGATAGAAACATCTGATCTTTGGATAATCGCACGCCAGTTGCTTTAATGACGGGAATCCTCTATTAGCAAAGCTTCTCGTTGAGTTGGTCAAGAGAATGACCCCTAAATTTTAAAAAGGATTATAAAGTAAACTAAAATACAAACCGTTTTCTTGTAATGTTCTGTCATTTGAATTAACAGATATTAAAGGAATACCCCAGTCAAGACGAACAGTGAAGCGATCCCCCTGTGACCAACGCAACCCCAAACCAACAGCAGCTAAAGTATTAGGATTGGGATTGTCTCTGCCTGAACTATTCCAGCCAACACCAAAATCTACAAAGGGGACAACTTGTAAAGTGCTATTTATCTGAGGTAAACGCAGAATTGGTACTTGTACTTCCGCAGAAACAAAAGTGCCATTATCCGTTAGCAGGTAATCTTGACGGTAGCCTCGAATGCTATCCTGCCCACCTAAGCCAAATTGCTCTAAGGGCAAAAGTGTTCTGGAGGCGAGTTGTGTATTTAAACGAAGTAATAGTAAGGTTTCTGGAGCTAAAAGGCGGGCCCACTGTCCTTGCCCTTGCCAAGCAAAAAAGCGGCCATCGGGAGCCTCTTGATTAATGGTGGGATTCAACACATCGATACCTAAGCTAAATTGAGAGCGTAGGGCGATGACTTCACGGCTGTTACGAGAAGTCCATTCTTGAAAAAATCGCAACGCAGATACCCTGGTGCGTCCCTCGTTGTCAGCCCCTAAACCAGGGAAAGGTATTCGCTCTATTTCAACATAGGAGGCTTCACTTTCCCGTCGTGAGGCTGTCAACCCCAAGACGAATTCTTGCGTAGGAGTTTGAACTATGGGCTGGCGAAATGTCAGTTCGTAATAGCGAGAAGATGATTGGATATCTAAAACGTTGAAAGGAGGTTCAATGACATTACTGGACGTAGTGCCATAGTTAAAGCTGAGGGTTCCGTTCTTAGGATTGACTGGTAATGTATAGCTGGCGTCAAAGGAGTTGCTACCATCGGTATTAGTGTAAGCTACACCTAAAGCATCTCCCAATCCCAATAAGTTGGCTTCATTCAATTGTAATCGGCGGCGGAAACTGCCAACACTAGGCGATCGCCCATTATCAAGAACTATTTGGCTACTAAAGGTTTTTGCCTCACTAATCTTGACTTCTAACAGACTAGCACCCGTCCGCGATCCTGCTGAGAGTTCAGCAGTCACGTTTTGAATCAAAGGATTAAGTTGCAAAAGTTGCAGTGCTTCTAATAGACGCTGGCGATTCAGAGGCGGTGATGTCGCTATTGCTAGTCGGCTACGGACATAATTTGGATTCAACCGTTGAGTTCCAGTTACCTGGATACCCTCTAATTTACCTTCGACCACCTGAATTTTGACAACACCAGATTGGATTGTTTGCGGTGGTATATATGCACCAGAGGTAATGTAACCATTTTTCACGTATAAATCAGTGATTTTAGAACGTGCTTGATATATTTCGGTCAGCGAGATTGGTCGTTTGGTAAATTCAGCAGTAGCTTTAGCTAACTCTTGGGCACTGAAGACTGTGCTACCAACAACTTCAAACCGTTCAACAACAATAGTTTGAGGAAAATTGCCAGGAATTGGTTCCTCTGGTGTGGGAGTTGGGGCAGATGGGGGAAGTAGTTCTGCTGGTGGGGGAAGTGGCTGTGGCAATTCAGGTGCAGGAAGTGGCGAAGGTGTAAGTGGTTGGACATCCTGTGGTGGTGGGAGTTGTTGTTGTGACAGGATGAAATTACTAGTTGGTAATTGTGTAGTATCAACAGTCTGGGCTTTCAGTGGACTAGAATATATACTGCCGAGTAATAAAAGCATACTCAGCGGTAAGCAAGACACAATAAGATTCTGGGGATATTTATCAATCATCACACTGGACTATTTTTTGTCAGTAACTATGGAATTATACGGTGACTGGTTTAGATGTGAATCTTACAAAAAAGGCAGGAGTTAGGATGCAGAAGGCAGTCCCGATGAAACAAGTTTTACAGCCTTGAATGAAAGAATAACTGGGGACTGGGGGACTGGTATTTTTACTCAGCACGGGCTAAACCTTAGCTATTCGCTAACAACACTCTTCATTCCATACCCTTTTGCTTAAACATTCCCATCAATTTACGTTTACGAGCGTGGGTTTGCATCAAGTTTTCTCGATAGCTTAACCAGTCAGCTTTTTTCCCAGATTCCAAGTAGGCATTACGCGCCTTTTTCAACCATTCAACCGCGTAGTAGTAGTATTCAGCTTTACCTGCATCCATAATCTTTTCGGCACGGAGACGAGCATTAGCAATCACCCAACTAGGATTATGAGAGATAGCAGCATCCATGACTCGGTGAATTAACTCTGAATGATAAGAACTAAGTTCACTAGCGATCGCAATTGCATCATCAATTAGCCCCTCATGCAAGAATATGTCCAGCTTGGCTGATTCTGTTCCCCAACCACTATAAGTACGAACAATTTTCAGCAGGTCTGTTTTGACACTTTCCCAGTTTTCCCCAGCCAATTCTGCCATCTTTTGGTAGTCCACAAAGGAGGGTTTGATTTGAAAAGCCGCCTTGACTGCTAATAAAGCAGCTTCACTATTACCCAACTCACTAGCTAAATCACTTGTCCAAATTCCCAATTCGTACTGACAATTACCTGGTAAATTTAATCCACTTTGGGCTATATCTAGCGCTTGCTGTAATGCTCCCTGAATGCTGAGTGTTTTCGCTAGGGCAAAAGCCTCTTCCATTGAGTTCATCTGGGTTTGAGCCGCATCAATTGCTTCTTCCACCCTGCCTAAACGCCCCAACATGGTCAGATATTGCTGGGTTTGCCCTTCCGCTTCTGCTAAATACAGGTATTCTTGATAACGTTCTTGACGTTCGAGAATTTTCAGACGAATTAATGCCAAATCATCGGCATAATCTGGCACGTCTTCTTCCCAAGCTCCTCTTTCCGTAATATTACCTTGGAGAACTTGTAGCAATGGTGGATAATCCCAACCTTGACGTAAAGCCTCCATAATCAGACCAAAGTCAACATTCCAATCATCTTGCCATGCTTCTAAATTGATTTGAATATCAACTTTTTCTTCTGGGGTAAGTTGGGTGCTGAGAATTGCTTCACACCAAGCACTATTTAATTCCTCGACAATTTCATCGTTTTCAGCGCCATATTCGGCAACATCATCCCAATTTTCCACACAAGTAGAGGTAATCGCTTCCAAAATAGCGATCGCATTTTCACCTTCTCCCCGTTCGCTAAAATCTACCGCAGTTTGCACCACACTCAGCAAATCTTCGCCAATCGGGTCTTCTTCATATCCCTCCTCAAAGTAGCGCACGGTATCCTTGAGAATCTGCCGTACTTGCCGCCGAAAGGGAGTCGGGTCGATAGTCCTGCGGCGCAGAGGTTTGATGTTTGTTTGGTTGTCAGCAGGATTCGTCATCCAACTTACATGACGGTCAATCGCCTCAATTAGTGGTGAGTATTCTGCGACTAACTCTTGCAGCAGCCTTTGAGTTTGGATATAATCTATGCGATTTAGTAGTTCTTCTAGGGTGGGGCGCTGCTCAATATTTTCTGAGTTACGCGCACAGACAAGCATCGTCGCGACAATGTGTTTGCACCACCCTTCCAAGTCGTAGGCACAGGTGCATTTTACTGAAGTTAAGCCACTGCTATCGAAATTCAGGCTGACATGATAAGGTCTAGCTTCAGTGCCTACAACATCTGCCTGAAGCAGATGACCACGTTGGATAACGGCATTAACAGCACCAGCGTTGTAATATGCCTCGCCCCGCTGGAAAGATTTGGCGTTGGCATGACGGCGGATAGTAAATTCACTAATTTGGGGAATAGACATCGAGCGATCGCCTGCGTAAATCTTCTGGATCAATCCTAAATCCAGCTTAGTGTTACGCTAACGCCCTGTAAAGGAAAAGGTGTGGAGATTCTGAATGAGACTGCAATTTCTATTCATTAACTAGCTCAGAACTGAAATCAGCTTCATTAACCTGCAAATACTCAGTTAATTTCTTGTCGCTTTTCTGGGAAAACCAACCCATATAATGAAAATATCCATATTTTCGCCAGAAGTGAGTGAATCATAATTTTAGTTAGCAATACCCGAACCTGAAATCAGTGAACAGTCAACAGTAAACAGTCAGGGTAATGTAAGGTAAGGGATTTAGAATTCAGCGATAAAACTGATAACTGATAACTGTTAAAAGGGTTGCGCTGATTGTCGGTCAAGTTGAGAATAAATAGGCGAAGCAGACGGGGAAACTAACGTGAGTCAAGGATATGATTACGATTTAGTAATTATCGGCGCTGGTGTAGGCGGACATGGCGCAGCCTTACACGCCGTAAGTTGTGGTTTGAAAACAGCAATTATTGAAGCTGCTGATATGGGAGGAACCTGTGTTAATCGGGGCTGTATTCCTTCTAAAGCGCTGCTGGCAGCATCTGGACGTGTGCGGGAGTTACGCAATGCCCACCACCTCAAGTCACTGGGAATTCAAATTGGTAGCGTAGAATTCGATCGCCAAGCGATCGCTAATCATGCTAACGATCTCGTCTCGAAAATTCAAGGCGACTTAACCAACAGCCTCAAACGTCTAAAAGTCGATATCATCAGAGGTTGGGGAAAAATCGCTGGGGCGCAAAAAGTCTCTATAACTGGAGACGGTGGTGAAAAAACCATCACAGCCAAAGACATTATCCTTTCGCCCGGTTCAATTCCTTTTGTGCCTCCAGGGATTGAAGTAGACGGCAAAACTGTCTTTACCAGCGATCAAGGTGTCAAGTTAGAGTCTTTACCAGACTGGGTGGCAATTATTGGTAGTGGTTACATCGGTTTAGAATTTTCTGATATTTACTCAGCTTTGGGTTGTGAAATCACCTTGATTGAAGCCCTAGATCAGTTAATGCCAGGATTTGACCGCGATATTGCCAAACTTGCCGAACGGGTGCTAATTACTCCCCGCGATATTGAAACGAAAGTCGGAATATACGCCAAAAAAGTTATCCCAGGTTCACCTGTGGTAATTGAGTTAGCAGATTTCAAAACCAAAGAAGATGTAGATGTCATCGAAGTAGATGCTTGCTTAGTAGCTACTGGACGCATCCCAGCCACCAAAAATCTGGGTTTAGAGTCTGTGGGTGTGGAAGTTGATCGGCGGAATTTTATTCCAGTAGACGATCGCATGGCAGTGCTATCAGCAGGTGAAGTAGTGCCGCATTTGTGGGCAATTGGCGATGCTAATGGGAAGATGATGTTGGCACATGCGGCTTCTGCTCAAGGCATCATCGCGGTAGAAAACATAGTTGGGAGGGAAAGAATAGTAGACTATCGCAGCATCCCCGCAGCAGCGTTTACTCACCCAGAAGTCAGCTATGTGGGCTTAACTGAAACAGCAGCTAAAGAGTTGGGACAAGCCGAAGGGTTTGAAATCGCCACAAGTAGGAGTTATTTCAAAGGAAATTCCAAAGCTTTAGCAGAAAATGAAGCCGACGGTATTGCCAAAGTGATATATCGCAAAGATACCGGAGAAGTCTTGGGCGTTCACATTTTCGGACTGCACGCCTCAGACTTAATTCATGAAGCGTCAGCCGCGATCGCCAACCGTCAATCTGTCCAAAGCTTGGCACATCTAGTTCACGCCCACCCGACACTCTCCGAAGTCTTAGACGAAGCTTATAAACGAGCCATTTAGTCATTTGTCCTCTGTCATTTGTCCTTTGTCAATAAACAAGGACAAATGACCAATGATTAATGACCAATGACTAATGACCAATGACCAATGACTAATTATGCAAATCCGTCGTCGTTCACCTAACCCAGCTATTGACGTATCAATATTACGTTATCAGGCTGCCGTGCCTGATGCAGCGCCAAACAACATTTTGGAAGAGATTGTCTGGCAGAAAGAAGTAGAATATGACCAAATGCGGGAAAAGGTTCCTTTGCAAGAATTGGTGAAACAGGTACTCACTGCACCGCCAACCCGTGATTTTGTCGCCGCCTTGCGTCAAGGCAGGACTAAACCAGCATTGATTGCCGAAGTTAAAAAAGCTTCACCTAGCAAAGGCGTTTTACGAGCAGATTTTGACCCAGTAGCGATCGCCCTTTCTTATCAACAAGGTGGTGCTAGTTGTCTTTCGGTGCTAACAGATGTCAAGTTTTTTCAAGGCAGCTTTGACAATTTAGCCAAAGTTCGGGCTGCCGTAGATTTGCCCCTACTGTGCAAAGAGTTTATTATTTATGCTTACCAGATATACTTAGCGCGGGTTCAGGGTGCAGATGCTATTTTGTTGATTGCAGCTATCCTGGGCGATCAAGATTTGAAATACTTCCTGAAAATTGCTAACAATCTGAAAATGGCAGCCTTGATTGAAGTCCATAGCTTGGCAGAACTTGACCGTGTGTTAGCTTTGGATGGAGTCTCCTTGGTAGGAATCAATAATCGCAATTTGGAAGATTTCTCTGTTGATCTGCAAACTACTTGCGAACTTTTAGCTGCAAGGGGTAGCCAATTGCAGGAGAAAAACATTCTGGTTGTCAGCGAGTCAGGACTACACAACCCAAATGATTTGAATTTGGTGCTGACAGCAGGTGCATCCGCTGTACTCATTGGAGAATCTTTGGTAAAACAACCAGATCCCGGCGCTGCGATCGCCAATATATTACCGAGGAATTTCTGAAAAGTTACACCTCCCCTGCCCTAAAAGGCGCAGGGCGACTGCACAAAATAGTTGGCAATTGGGCATACTATGCGTAGATACGCAGCACTTTGCCATTAAATATCATCAATATCTTTGCCAAATCTTCATTGCTAATCAAATAAAAGCCATAAACAACTAGTTATTTCTTATGTAACAATTCATTAATAAGAGACAAACTCGGACTGACAAAAAATACCAAATATGAAATCAAAATTTAACTTCATGGAGCAAATCCCTCTACCTTCACCTATTCATTACGAACTTATACTTCAACTCTTAGAAAGACAAACTATGTTAGCGGTAAATGATAATCCAGATTTACGGCATCAGGTGAATCAGCTAATTATTACTCTCCGTAAAGCTGCTGTACAGCAAAAGCGACTAGAAGAAATTTGTGAGTTTTCCTCTGTAACTATTGATCACCGTTGGTCAATCAACCATCATCACGATAACAAAGTTGTTGCCCCCGATTGAAGATTCTTTGTGAAGTTATCTTAGCTATCATCAGAAAGTTTTTCTGTGTATTAAAGGAGTCAGCACTTACAAGTTACACCGCACTTACTCGATAAACGCTATAGCTTTTGAAAATTTATACAAAAATAATATTAATGCTGTAGAAAATAATTTTCATCTTGAGAATATTTTAGCTCTGAAAAAGTTGATCTTGATTTAAAGAAAACTGTAGATAAGTTAAAATATTGATGAGATTCTCTCTCGAATTTGACGAAAGATGAAATATAACAGCATTGATGAACTCTTCAGAAATAATCAGGCTTGGGTTGCCGAGAAACTAGCTATAGATCCAACTTACTTTGAAGAATTATCTAGCGGACAAACACCACCTTTTCTATACATTGGGTGTTCTGATAGTCGTCTGGCATTAACAAGCTTTACCCGTACAGAACCAGGAGAGTTATTTGTACATCGTAATATTGCCAATCAAGTTTCTCTAACGGATATAAACTTTTTAGCTGTTTTAGAATACGCAATTTTACATCTGAAAGTGGAACACGTGATCGTTTGTGGTCACTATGACTGTGGAGGAATTAAGGCTGCTTTAGAAGGAAGAACCATTGGAATTCTCGATAACTGGGTAAATCCGATTCGGGAACTGTATTTAGAGAAACAAGAAGAAATTGATGCCTTGCCAACAAGAGAAGAACGTCTGAATCGTTTGGCGGAAATCAATGTTGTGGCACAAGTGAAAAATCTTTACCAAACTTCCATCATGCGTCAGGTAATCCATCAGCGAAAAGCGCCTATGGTTCACGGCTGGGTGCTAGATATACGTACTGGATTAATCAAAGATTTGAACGTATCAACTGTGCAATGGCAATTACATATCTGCCCCTTACTTCTAGAGTTTAGACTGTATGCGATGTTAAAGAATGAGAGCTAACTCAGCATTTCCCGCCACAAACAAGCCTAAATTTGAAACTTCATAAATACTATTTTTACAACCCCTATTTAGATATTAGATTTTATTGGGTAGTAACTTATTAGGGTTTGAGACGCGCTAGCCCTGATAAAACAATATAGTTCAGATAAGCCCAAAACCCATGTAGAGACGGCGATTTATAGTGTCTCAAAAACCCAAAATTGTTGCCAGTAGCCCTTAACCCAAGCCTATTGAACTATAAAATAGTTAATCTCATAACCTTTTTCATAGAGGCAATTCATAAATTGCCTCTACACCAACCGACATTCCTCAGAATTAGTAACGCCAATATTGGTACACTCAACCTATCTTTTACAAAGAATTATTTTTTAGTAATTATCCACACTGCATGAATAATTCCAGGAATGTAACCAAAAAGCGTCAAAAGGATGTTAATCCAAAAATCTATACCAAAACCTACTTGTAAAAAAACTCCCAAAGGCGGCACGAAAATGGCACACAGAATCCGAACTAAATCCATTTAAACCTCCTGTTAATCTCACAAAAAGCAGCTTGCTGGCAAAGTAATTTACTACTTTTAAAGCATACTTGTACCTTTCAAAGATAACATTCTCTCTGTTAATCTAGGTCATACTTAAGATGCGGGAAACCACACTTAACATTAGCCACCGCTAATTTTGGCTTTGTAACCTAGCTTAGTCAAAATCTCGACAATTTTCTGCTTGTGTTCACCCTGAATTTCAATTTCGTTATCTTTAGCTGTCCCGCCAGTGCCACACTGAGTTTTCAACTGCTTCACCAAATCTGCCAAGGTTTCCGGTTTGACTTGAAAACCACTAACCACTGTGACGGTTTTCCCTTTGCGTCCTTTGCGGGAAGCTTGTACTTTAAGATTTTGTTGTTGTGCGGGCAGTTCTGGAATGGGTCTTTCTGTAGCGGCTGAGTTGTCGTTGCCAAATTCGCGGTAGACAAAGCCTTTGTCGGAAGATTTGGGATTGGAAGAAGACATAAAAATGAATGTTTAAGAAAAATTTCAAAGGCAGTGGAAACTTCTACGTAACCATTTTGCTGGGATGTCAATTTCTAGGCTAACATCACAAATCCCTTGTAAGGGAGGCGGGAAGAGGCAGAGGGGCGGGGTGCGGAGGGGAAAATTCTCTCTTACTCCCAGTTCCCTTGCTTCTTACCGCCTCCCTCATCACCCCACTCTCCATGCCCAATGCCCTATTCCCCAGATATGCCCCAGACTTTCTATAATAATTAAGTCATTCCCGTCATCAAAAACAGCCTGTGACTACTACTCCTCTATCTCCAAGTTCAATTGCTCAAGTTCCAGATACGCTAGGCCGCTTTGGACGCTTTGGCGGTAAGTATGTACCTGAAACGCTTATGCCTGCCCTTGCTGAATTAGAAACAGCTTATCAGCTATACCGCAATGATCCTAGTTTTCAAGCAGAACTACAGCAGTTGTTACGGGACTATGTAGGACGTGCGACACCATTATATTTTGCTGAACGCTTGACTGCTAATTATGCCCAACCCGATCGCACCGGGCCACAAATTTACTTAAAACGTGAAGATTTAAATCATACTGGCGCTCACAAAATCAATAATGCTCTGGGTCAGGTATTGTTGGCAAAACGCATGGGTAAGCAGCGGATTATTGCCGAAACAGGTGCGGGACAACATGGAGTTGCGACAGCTACGGTTTGCGCTCGTTTTGGGCTAAAATGCGTGATTTACATGGGTGTTCAAGACATGGAACGCCAAGCTTTAAATGTGTTCAGAATGCGGTTGTTGGGGGCAGAAGTGCGTCCAGTAGAGGCGGGAACCGGAACTTTGAAGGATGCTACTTCTGAAGCAATTCGGGATTGGGTGACAAATGTAGAAAGTACTCACTACATTCTGGGTTCAGTAGCAGGGCCACATCCTTACCCAATGATGGTACGTGATTTCCATGCAGTTATCGGCGAAGAAACTCGCGCCCAAGCAATAGAAAAGTGGGGTGCATTGCCTGATATTCTTTTGGCTTGTGTGGGTGGTGGTTCCAACGCGATGGGACTATTTTATGAGTTTATTAATGAGTCTTCTATACGATTAATTGGGATTGAGGCAGCCGGAGAAGGTGTTAATACCGAAAAACACGCAGCAACCTTGACAAAAGGACGAGTTGGTGTATTGCATGGAGCAATGAGCTACCTGCTGCAAGATGAAGATGGGCAAATCATTGAGGCACACTCAATTAGTGCCGGGTTAGATTATCCCGGTGTGGGCCCAGAACATAGCTATTTAAAAGATGCTGGTCGCGCTGAATACTATAGTGTGACGGATGCAGAGGCTTTAGAGGCATTCCAGCGATTATCGAAATTGGAGGGGATTATCCCGGCATTAGAAACAGCCCATGCGATCGCCTACCTAGAAACCCTTTGTCCTCAACTAACTGGCAGTCCTCGGATTGTCATTAACTGCTCTGGACGCGGTGATAAAGATGTACAAACAGTAGCTAAGTTATTATATCCGGCGTAAATCTACGTAAAATACTGGGAAAAAAGCAATATATGGATCAACAATTCAAACACGCGATGCTACTGCAACCCACTCACGACGAGTTAGCACGTCAAAACTTTGTGCAAAGTCTAAAAATGCACATTTTCAGGAATATCTCTCCTGGTAATAAGGTAGTTTATGAAAAACTAGGCAAGCCGAGGTTTGAACAAGAACATCAGCGTCCTCCCCAGAATCGTTATGAAATTCGGGAAGTAATGCAGCACGAACCCTATTATCGTTGGACTAGTGCCCTCAAGCGCATCAACCAGGAGATGTTATGGGATGCTGTAAATGCCAACGTTGACAGACAACTACCAGAGTTGATTGAACGTGCCAAAGATAAAGGTGATGAACTGGGTACTTTAACCCTTGACTCAAATTTTGAAATACCTACTCATCAAAAAGCTGTAGATATTCACTGTATGCCTGGCGGATATCACAGTGAATTCACCACTGATGATGTCACTGCCGGCGCAACCTACGATCGCGGCGTTTATGTTTATGGTCTAGGTTGGTTGGGCCCCCTGAACGATGATATGGGGCTATCTATAGTTCAAAACTACCTACTATCAGAACATCCTGACTTTCGACCGAGAAAAATTCTTGATATGGGATGTTCTGTTGGCAATAGTACATTACCTTATGTAGATGGTTTCCCAGATGCAGAAGTCCATGCTATAGATGTGGGTGCATCTATACTGCGTTACGCTCATGCAAGAGCCGAAGCTTTGGGAAAACGGGTACACTTCTCTCAGCAAAATGCCGAACACACTAACTTCCCTGATGAATCATTTGATTTAGTGGTTTCTCATATTTTGCTGCATGAAATTCCCCCGCCAGCCATCCGTAAAGTTATGCAAGAATCTTATCGTCTACTGGCTCCTGGCGGCATGATGATCCATGTGGAAGCACCCCTTTATCGTCACATGGATGTTTATACGCAGTTTATTTTTGATTGGGAAACCGCTAACAACAACGAACCCTTCTGGAGTGCTGCACGCGATTTGGATTTGGTATCGCTAGTTACTAAGGCTGGTTTTGCCGCAGATAAGGTCTTCGAGAAATTTGTCCCAAATGGAGCGTGGAAAGACAAGGTAACGAATGGACTATTTAAAAATGGGAACTCAGGCAGCCGAGGCACTTGGTTTGTAGTTGCTGCAACTAAGTAATAATTCGTAATTCGTAATTGAGAAAGTCGGATTTTCTCTAGGTTTCCGGCTTTTTTGTGTAGTCTTATTTTTGGAGAATTGATATTCGGATGGTAAAAATAGCTAAGGGTAAACGGCCTGTTTACTTAGAAAATCCACAAACTGATAAATTGTTAGCGATCGTTATGGCTTTGGCTGGCGAGGTATCTGTGCTGCATGATCGGCTGGACACAATTGAAAGGTTGCTAGAAGTTAAAGGGATTTTATCGGCTACTGAGATTGAAGCTTATGAGCCGGATACCACAGTAACTAAGGAACGGGAACAGTGGCGGGCAGAATATATTGCTAGGGTGTTACGCGTGTTGCAGGAAGAGTTGGAAACCCTTAACCAAAGCTAGTCTTTCAATGGTAGAACCTAGCATCAATGTTGCTGCTCTAGAACAGTCAATTTTCAACCAAATTAATAGCTACAGAGTTTCTCAAGGGCTACCAGCGCTGACTCGTAATGCTGCGATCGATAATCAAGTCAGGATTCACAGTCAGAACATGGTTAATGGCGCAGTTACCTTTGGACATACGGGATTTTCACAGCGAATTACAGCAATCGGTATTTCTTACAAAGCCGCTAGTGAAAATGTCGCTTTTAATCAGGGATATAGCGATCCTGCCAAAATAGCTGTTGAAGGATGGCTTGAAAGTCCAGGGCATCTTGCCAATATTAGAGGTAATTACGATCGCACAGGAATTGGTGTCGCTAGTAACAGTAGAGGCGAAATCTACTTCACACAAATTTTCCTTCGCTGATCTGATCGTTTTGGCGAAATTGAGGTTTTTTCTGAAATTCTCTGTTAATGTAAACTACATCTAATTTGCATATCTCATATTAATTCCTGAAAATCTTAAATTTTCAGCAAAATTAACCGTGCTTTTCATGAAGTTGACTATTGCAGTATTGACAATTACAAATGATTGTTTGTCTTCCTTGTAAAGGATGTAGCCAAATTGCCGAAATTCATCAATCCTTAATAGTATTGTGGTGCATATCGTCGGAACAATGAGCTAAAGTATAAGTCTTATATCTCTACACATTACGCAATTCTCCATGTTCCGACAAACTGCTTTTGGCATCGCTTTAAGTGCGCTTGTCCTTGCTAGTGGATTAACGACTGTTCCGATACCAAATCATACTTCTACAAATACATCCACCCGTAATAAGCTGTTGTCGCTTTTTTCTAGTCAGGTTGCAATATCGACTCCTACTTTTAAAACTACTGAGCTAGAAAAATCAGTATTTGACCAAATTAATCGATATCGGGCTTTTAAAAGGCTACCAAAGTTGGTTTTAAATGCAAATTTAACTCGACAGGCAAGAATTCATAGTCAAAATATGGCTAAAGGTAAAACCCCATTTAGCCATCAGGGATTTGAAGGACGAGTCAAGGCTATCCCTATTCGCTACAACAGTGCGGCGGAAAATGTTGCTTTCAATCGGGGATATAGCAACCCTGTAGAGGAAGCTGTTACTGGTTGGATCAAAAGTCCTGGGCATCTAAAGAATTTGAAAGGAAATTATAACCTCACTGGAATCGGCGTTGCTACTAATAATCAAGGTGAAGTCTACCTGACACAAATGTTTTTTCGCACTAGGTAGATTTAATTTTTGATTTTTCTGCACAATAATAATGTAGTGTCTGACAAGACTTTTGTTTGCTGGACACTGCTATTTTTTTTAAAAGATTGATGACATTACAAGATTTTCAGGTGAGCGATCGCGATCTCAGTGACGCAGCCCTTAGCCAGTATTTAGAATCAACTGCGATCGCAGTTGATACAGAGACAATGGGATTATTGCCACTGCGCGATCGCTTGTGTCTCGTCCAACTGTGCAATCCAGAGGGGAAAGTAGCTGTAATCCGCATAGCTAAAGGACAAACTGACGCGCCCAACTTAAAAAAACTCTTAGAAGCAGTCAATGTCGTAAAAGTGTTTCACTTTGCTCGATTTGACTTGGCTACTTTGCGAGCTAATCTGGGGATTCAGGTTAGTCCTGTTTTTTGCACTAAAATTGCTAGTAAATTAGCCCGTACTTACACAAATCGCCACGGACTCAAAGATGTGGTGCAAGAGTTAGAGCAAGTGGAACTAGATAAAAGTTCTCAAAGTTCTGATTGGGGTAATGCCGCTAGTTTATCTGAAGCTCAACTAAGTTATGCTGCAAATGATGTGCGCTACTTACTTAGCGTCCAACAGAAGCTAACAGAAATGCTCAAACGAGAAGAACGTTGGCAAGTTGCTCAAGAATGCTTTAAATTCCTGCCAACGATAGTTTCCCTAGATTTGTCGCAATTTAAGGATTTGTTTGAACATTGATCAAATAGTAAATGGGGAGTAGGGACAAGAAATTCTTATTGCTTGTCATCCAGGCTAGTGGTCTGTCCCATTAATTTTGTTGGGCTGCTAGATCCCCGATTTCTTGAAGAAGTCGGGGATCTGAACAGTTATTTTTTGCCTAAGAGCCAAAGTTGGAATCATCAGTGTCTTTAGGAGTTTTAGATTCATCAAGATTTTCCTTAAGGTTACTGGCTTGCTCTTTAATGCCTTCCTTGAGGTTACTTGCTCCTTCTTGAATACCTTCCTTGAGGTTACTAGCTCCTTCCTGAATACCTTCCTTAAGGTTACTGACTCCCTGCTTAATGGCTTCCGTGGTGCTAGCACCTCCCTTTTGGAGATTTTCTTGGTGGTTTTTTAGCCGATCTACAACATTGTAGTCATCTGCACCAGGGGGAGTTCTTGATTCAACAATCCCTTCTGTTGGGCCACCAATCTCCTTCCATCCAGCAAGACCACCTTTGAGTTCGGAGACATGCTCAAATCCATTAGAACGCAGTTGTTGTGCGGCTTCGGTAGTTTCTTGCTCATTAGCGCCGTAAACGTAAATATCACGGCTTTTATCCAAAGAAGATATTGCACGCTCTACCAATTCATCTATTGGCGTTGGTATCGCTCCCAGGATGTGACCTTGGTTGTAGGTCGTGCGATCGCGCACATCTAATATTGTAAAAGCTGGTTCGCCCCATTCCAGACGAGTCTTTAGGGCATGAGCATCAGATTGTGCTGGTGTTGGTGGCTGTGAGGGAATGATGCCGCCTACTGGATTATTAGTCATAACTGCTCCTTGCTGACGATATTAATAGCAATTTAACGGCTCGACATATTTAATTGCTCTTTCGCTGGTATGATTATTGTCTAACCCTTTACTCATATATAGCGATCTGTGCAGAGTTACGAACAAAAAGATCGCCGACTTCTTGAAAATGTTTAATGAATTGATAAAAATATTAGTTTAAAATGTAAAATATTCAGCTATTAATATAAGAATTGCGTACCTTTTCAATATCCGCGATCGCTAATAATAATGTCTCCTCAATCTCCTCTCGCACTCTTGCAGTTACATCAGCAGAACTATTGAGGCAATCTACTAACAATTTATTCACATCGTAATATTGCTGAAGTAATTCTTTTTGCTGTTTATCGAATTGCCAATCGTAACCAATATTGCGATAATTAATCAGTATATCTCTTAATTGTTCACCCCAGACTTTCCCATTAGCTTGCCACCATTCCCTAAACTTCTCTGGATTGCTGTCTATAGATGGCAGTTGTTTTTGAAGTTTTTGCAACACTTGTTTCAGTTTCGGATTAACAACAAGATCAACAGTTTCATCAAAGGCAATGGCAAAGGCATGAGCATGATCGAGGGCATCATTGAGGCTATGCTCAAAGGCAAAATCAAGTTCGTTAATACAGGCAATAGTACTAAATAGAAACTCATCAAGAGCAAGGTCAGGGTCAAAAGCGATGTTACCAACAAGGGCGTACTCAAGGTCATAACCAGAAGGATAAACAAAGGCGCGATGTGAACTTTGTTCAACGCAAACCAGGTAAAAAGCCCGCACGGCTGCTGCTTTGTAGTGGGTAGATATGGAACTAGATTTTTGATGCAGCCAGGTTAGAAAATACTGTAATCTCTTGTCTTCAGCTACTAGCAAATCAGCTTTTTGCTTCATAATCTGTAGAATATCATCAGAATTTGCCAACATACCAACAGTTAATAAAAATACTTCTTGCCAGCGCTTTTCAGTTATATGATTAACCAGATTATTCCAATTTTGGACTTGAGGAAATTCAACAAATTTTCTAGCTGTAAAATACTTTTGGAGCGTCAAATGAGAAAAGGAGTAAATTTCTTGTGCCCTTTGTACCAATAAACCATTTTGTACTTCAATCTCCTTCAAAACCACTTCTTGAACTAGCTGCGATTGAGTTACTTCTGAATGAACTCCGGCGAAAGTATCCAGACATTCAGCAATAAGTTGCAGAATCTTTTCTTTTTCAAAAAAGTAATCTCCATGCTCAAAAGTTATAGCCGCAAGTTGATAAAGTAGCTTTTTTTTGCTGACTATAGTCAAATTATAACCAACGCGATCGCGTTTAATACCTCTAATTTCATCCCATCTGAACATCAAAATATTCAGTGCTTGTTCATATAACTTCGCTGGCTTTAAGGAGAATCCATCTTTTACTTGGAACACTAGGCAAATCCAATGCAACAGTATTGGAGTAACTGCTAATTCTCGGATATGCTGATTTTCTGGTAGATGCAGCTGATTAATAAATAAATTTCCTATGACTTCCCCATCTTCCCTGGAATTAAAAGCAACTGCAACAAACCAATTTTTGGCAAAAATTTCTACTTGCTCTTGATCAAAGTCTGCCACCTCAACTTCAGTAAATCCTTGAAATCTGTATTTATGGGCAGCAATCCGACAACTAATAACAAACTGATTCCGATAAAAAGTCTGAGCAAATCTACGAATTTCTCTTGTGACTTTATCTGCTTTTTCTACTGCTACTTCATCTAATCCATCTAGCAAAATCAGCAGTTTTCCCTCAGCTAGCAGAATTTTGGTTGATTCTTGTTCAATACCGGAATTGATAAATTCTTGAATGATGTAGTTTAATAGATTCAATTGGCTGTCAGTTTTAGCATCTTCAGCAAATTCTTTTATCCTAATAAAAACTGCAATGCGGTTTGCCTGAAACTTGCCTTTATTACACTCAATCGCTAAATATTGTAAAAATGTGGTTTTACCCGATCCTGGTTTACCCAGCACCATTAGTTTTGAGTGCCGCAATACCACTTCTAAGCCTGGTAATTTTCTCTGACCATTGTATCCCCCAAACTGATTAAAATTTGATTCAGATTTGAAGTCTTTCAACAGGTCAGAAATTTCTCGCCATTGCAGGTTAGTTATCTTCTCTAAAACATTAATATCGGTGTAAATATCGATCAGTTGGACTGTCTGGGAAATATCCAACATTTGCAAGGTGCTGCACTGGTCTTGAATTTTGTCTTGGCGTTTTTGCCGCACTTCCCGCACCAGTGTATCGAGATCAGCACTTTTGAATTGCGTTTTAGCAGTTGTCTCAAATGCCACATCTTCAGGTAAGCCAGCAACCTTTTGCCAAGATAACCCTAACTGTTGGCAAATTTGTACAAAACAAGAACGAGAAACCGACTCACCTGCAAAAAATTTGGAAACTGGTTGACGTGTAATGCCTAAAACTGTTGCTAATTTATGCTGACTCCAAGTTTTGTCTGTTAAGGCTGTTTTTGCTGCCCTTGTGCCTTCTGGTGATGCTCTCAGTCCTTGGCTGGTCATAGTCTCAGGCTGAAATTTGTAGTATAGTATATACGTAAGAGGGTAGCTATATGTAAATACACTAGGGTAGATTTGCTTCAAGAAAGCATACTTGCTAGCTAAAGTCCAGTTAGGTAAATAGGAGTTGAAAATCTAGATTGACCGATCTAACGTCGCTTTTGGATGTGTCTTTAGACTACTTGCGGTTACGGAGATAGTTTATAATTATACTTAAACCTAAGTGTCAAGCTTTACAGCTATATAAAACAAATTCAAAATTATACAAAAATCATACAACAGTCATACATTTTATGAGCATTACAATGGCTGAAGTTTTTATAGACTTCATGGAAAATTAATTGTATACAAATACTACAGTAGCGATCGCACTCAGCAGAGACGTGCGTGAATACACTCTCAACAACACGTAAAGCCAAACTGACACAACAGCGAATTGCAGAATCTACAATAGGCAGCATTATGGTTATGATTACCGATACGACTCCCAAAATTCTGATTGTTGATGACGACTTCGGCGTGCGAAATCTCGTCTATCGTTTTTTAAGTCGGAAATATCAAATAGAGTCGGCAGCAGATGGCAAGACGGCTTTATCGTTGTTTGAGCAATTTAACCCAGCTTTAGTAATTCTGGATTGGAATTTGCCAGATGTTACTGGTTATAGCCTCTGCCAAGAAATGCAGAGTCGTACTAATGTTTTAGTGCTAATACTGACTAGTAGGACTGATGAGGCTGATAAAATTAAAATCTTAAGCGCGGGTGCTGACGACTTCATGACTAAACCATTTAGTCTTGCAGAAGTTGAAGTTAGAGTCGAAGCTCTTTTGAGGCGGATACGCTACATCAACCCCTCGCCAACACAACGGATCGTTTTCAAGCAGTTAGCAATTAATCCAGAGGGTCGAGAGGTAACACTTAACGATAAGCCTCTGGCTTTAACAGCACTGGAATTTAATATTTTACATTTTTTAGCAAGTCATCCTAATCAAGCTTGGAGTCGCCCACAGTTAATTCAAAAAATCTGGGGTTGCGACTACATAGGAGATGGACGAGTGGTTGATGTGCATATTGGTCAGTTGCGTAAAAAGATGGAAGTTGATACCAGCGTACCGGAGTTTATTAAAACTGTGCGGGGTTATGGTTACAAGTTTGAAGCACCCGATGAGATTACTAATTCCTAATTCGTAATTAATGAGTACTTTCACCATTGTTTATTAATGGAGACAAAAAGCGCATTTATTGATGGGATAATAATTCTCAATTATCACGACATCTAATTTACTTAAATACTTTTACTGAGGCTTGATCGTATAACTTGCGTTAATTTGGGGCGTTAATACAAACTGATTTGGTGATTTAGTGTCTGCTCTAGCCTCAGACAGTAGCTTTATTGCTTTTAATATATCGTCTAAAGATAAATCCCAACGAAATCAAAATTTACTGAGCTTATCAGAAGTTTCCCCTATTGGTAAAATTTGGGATAAGCACAGAGCGAATACTGATAAAGTCTTGCACTATTACGCCAAAGCAGACGAACATTATTTTCAGCAGTATGCTTGGCGCATGAAAATGTGTTCCGAGTTGCTGGAATTTCAATTAGTCCCAAACGAATCGGAAGGTATTCTCAAGTTAAAGCTATCAGATACCCGATTCTGTAGGGTTCGTCACTGTCCGATTTGTCAGTGGCGGCGATCGCTCATGTGGAAAGCAAGGGCTTGCAAAATTCTCCCACAGGTTGTAACTGATTACCCCAAGTACCGTTGGTTGTTTGTTACCTTGACTGTAAAGAATTGCCAGATTGAGGAACTCAGGAAAAACTTGGATTGGATGAATAAGGCTTTTAAGCGATTCACTGAATTGAAAGCATGGCCTGCAAAAGGCTGGGTGAAGTCTACAGAAGTAACTAAAGGTAGAGATGGAGTCTCAGCACACCCGCATTTACATATTTTGGCAATGGTGCCGCCTTCGTATTTCAGTCATGGCTATCTTTCTCATACCAAATGGGTAGCGTTGTGGCAGCAGTGTTTACGGATTGATTACCAGCCTGTCGTTCATACTAGCGCGATCGCAAAGCATCATAACCCGTCATTACTTATCCCTGAAATTCTCAAGTATCAGGTGAAAGAGTCAGATTTAGTAGGTGATAGAGAATGGTTTCTAGAGTTAACCCGTCAACTGCATAAAAATAGAGCGATCGCTGTTGGGGGTATACTCAGGCAGTATATGCGGGAATTAGAAGAGAAAAACCAAGACCTCATTGATGAGAGTGAAGATATAGATGAGGTAGATGGAGAAAGTTTGTTTTTCCGATGGGAGCGCAAGTTACAAAGATTTAATATAGAGTGATAAATAAGATTAGTCAAGATACTCACTATCAAGCAGGTGCGGTGGTTTCAGCCCCTTAAAGAATGTAGAAGCAGAGTTCAAAAGATAGTGAGTATAAGCTGCATGGCGATGGTGTGGATAAAAAGATGCAAGACGATGATATTCAGAAACAGGAGCAATAAACCAAATCACTTTCCCACTAACATAAGGAGTGACACGGCGAATCTCCACAGATTGATACCAACGAAGAAAGTTAGGCTTAGTTGTGAAAGAGTGAGGGACAAAGATACGTCCAACAGGAACACCGGGAATTTCACAAAGATTAATCAAGAATTCTGGCATATTAAAACCTCATGAGTTGTCAAAAAAAAAGAAACTTCTATGAGCCGAAGAGTGACTCAATGGGAAATACGGTTACAATTAGTTAGTTCACTCCCCCTTCAGCCCGAAGAGTTTAAGAAAAAATATTTAAAGTCTATTCCACTCCACGACTATTGGAGTAAAACTCTTTATTTATCTTTCTGTTCACATCTTTTAGGCGTTAGCCTATAGCCTATTTTTTCTATAACCACAAAAGCACAAAAAAATAAATACCAGTCACCCGAAAAACAGATAACTGGTATTTATAAATTGCCTTTACTTGAAGCTAATAAATAGCTTCGATGATAAAGTTATAAAATCTCAAAGTAGATTGGTAAAAACAACAATGACTAATCCAAAGCCTATTCGCACAGTTCGTCGGGGAAGAATATTCCCTGATATTCAGTGGACAGAAGAAAAAAAAGCTCAATGGAAAGCTGAACAAGAGGCATTTTACCAACGCTCTAAAGTTATTTTTGACCAAGTTCAGCCAGAGTTAATCAAAAGTCACCACAACTGGTATGTAGCTGTTGAACCTGAGAGTGGAGACTATTTCACTGATAAAGACGAATTAGCTGCTATACATAAGTCTCGTCAGCAGCACCCGAACGATCCGGTGTTTATATTTCGGATTAATGAGACAGGAATAGCTGGCACAATATGATTCAAGGCAGCTTTGGTGATGAGGAACAGCTATTCTTTGAAATAGAGTTGATTACTGCTGATGGTTTAGAATTACCTGTCGATGCCATGCTAGATGCAGGATTTTCAGGCTGGCTAGCCATTGACAAGCAGGATTTAGAGGAATTTGATTGGGTGTATTTAGGTGAACGAAATATGCAACTAGCAAAGGGGGAAGCAAAATTTGATATCTACGCTGGAAAAGTGCGAATAGATGGACAAGAGTTTAATATCCCTGTTTATGCAGGTGCTGGAGTTTCGGAACTTTTACTCGGTCGTCAGTGGCTGAAAAATCGACGGTTAGTAGTGGATTTTCCATCGGGAGTCTTAACACTAGGAAACAGTTGAGATTATGAGTAAAATACTCCTTCTAATGGGTCTTAGAGACTTTTAATTAGTACTTCGTGAGAAGTTTATTTATAGACAGAATCATTCATCATTTTTCTTAGCCAACCTTTGACTAACCAACTCAGCGGCTAAATGTATTGCTGCTTTCATACTCGTAGCATCAGCCATTCCCTTACCCGCAATATCAAAAGCTGTTCCGTGATCTGGTGAAGTCCGAACGAAAGGAAGACCAATGGAAGTATTAACCGCTCGATCAAACGCCATTAGCTTTACAGGAATTAAGCCTTGATCGTGGTAAAGTGCCAAATACCCATCAGCAGGATTTTGTACTAAAGAATTTCCATACCAAGCTTGACCAGGTTTAACCCACATCGTATCTGGCGGGATTGGCCCATTTAACTGCAATTGTGGTCGGTTTTGCCGCTCTTGCTCTAACCAGGGAATTAACCAATCCTGTTCTTCATGTCCAAGTTGTCCCTGTTCGCCACTGTGGGGATTTAACCCAGCGATCGCAATTCTCCCTCTATATATACCAAAATCTTTCTCCAAACACTCCACCAGCAAATCCAATTTTTGTGTCAGCAACTGTGGTGTCAACACATCGGCTACTTGACGTAGGGGAATATGTGTGGTAGCAAGTATTGTACGGAGTGTCCAACCAGTATGGGGCGATCGCGCTACGAATAACATTCCAAAACGGTCAACACCTGACTTTTGCGCCAAAAGTTCCGTCTGCCCTGGATAATTATATCCTGCGGCTTTCCAAGCAGATTTAGCGATCGGCCCTGTGACAATAGCATCAAATTTACCAGCGAGTGTTTGAGCGATCGCATATTCCATATAGGCAAAACTGGCCGCACCACTGGCCGCATTACCTATTCCTGGGATAATTCCACCTTGAGTTTTCCCATCCAACTGCACATCGCAGACTGACAAATCATTTGGATTTGCCAAAGGTGCTAAATTCTCATTTAAATTCAGTTTGCGATAAGTCTCTGCCAGCAAATCCCTGTTACCCACCACTGTAACGTCATATTTTTGACTAATTTCCTGATCTGCTAAAGCTTTTAAAATCACCTCCGACCCAATCCCCGCCGGATCTCCCAGCGTCAGCACCAAACGCGGACGATTTTCTTTGACAGAGTTTATTAAATTATCTTGATTATTTTGATACATAAATTTTCTTCATAATTATTATCATAAAATTTTCCCAATTTCCGCATCTCCCCACCTTCCAACAGTAGGGATTGCCCCCCAAGCTAGTAGGGATTACTTGCTAAACTAGTTTAAAATTGTTTACACAGGTCTAATCCTAGCAACTGTTGAAAAGCTTCTGGTAGACCTAGTTTACACACCACTTTGCATAAGGAGAATCACACCAATGGGCGGCGAACTTTTGAATGCAGCTCTATTGTCTTTCAGTTTAATCTTCGTAGGCTGGGCATTAGGCGCATTGTTACTAAAAATTCAGGGCGGAGAAGAATAATTAGTGCTGAGTGCTGAGTTAGGAGTTAGGAGTTAGGAGTTATTTTATTCTCCCCACTCCCTTTTTCATCGAAATGAGAAAAAAGCTTGTCCGTTAACCGGACAGCTGTATTTCTCATGATTCTATCCAAATCAATTGATTTTCTGAGAAAAGATGTAAAGTTTTGTTTGCATAGGTTATTCTGATAACATTCTTTTCATAAAACATTAAAATTTATTACAACCCTCATGACATTATTAATCGTCGGTGCCACTGGCACCTTAGGAAGACAAGTGGCTCGTCGTGCTATCGATGAGGGATATAAAGTGCGCTGCCTTGTCCGCAGCAGTAAAAAAGCAGCTTTTCTCAAAGAGTGGGGTGCAGAACTCGTACCCGGAAATTTGCGTTACCCGGAAAGCCTAGCGGAAGCTTTAGTTGGCGTAACCCAAGTTATTGATGCGTCAACATCTCGTCCTACAGATTCACTGAGTATCAAACAAGTGGACTGGGAAGGCAAAGTAGCATTGATTCAAGCTGCAAAAGCTGCGGGTGTAGAGCGTTTTGTCTTCTTCTCAATTTTAGATGCTGATAAATACCCAGAAGTACCGCTTATGGAAATTAAGCGATGTACAGAAGCCTTCCTAGCTGAGTCAGGCTTAAATTACACTATCTTGCGGCTAGCTGGGTTTATGCAAGGGTTAATCGGTCAGTACGGGATTCCCATTTTGGAAGGACAGCCAGTTTGGGTAACAGGTAATTCTTCACCCATCGCCTATATGGACACTCAGGATATTGCTAAGTTTGCAATCCGAGCATTGAGTGTACCAGAAACGGAAAACCAAACTTTTCCTGTAGTCGGGACTCGTGCATGGAGTGCAGAAGAAATCATCAACCTGTGCGAACGCTTATCTGGAAAAGATGCCAGAGTAACGCGGATGCCAATAAACTTGCTGCGTGCTGTGCGGGGCATAATGCGATTCTTCCAGTGGGGATGGAACGTAGCAGACAGGCTAGCATTTACAGAAGTATTGGCTAGTGGTAAACAGTTAAATGCTGCAATGGATGAAGTTTACACAGTGTTTGGTTTAGATCAGCAACAAACCACAACTCTAGAAAGCTATCTACAAGAGTACTTCAGCCGAATCATCAAGAAGCTCAAAGAGGTAGACTACCAAAAAAATAAAAATAAAAAGCAGAAACCTAAAAAAACTCCTTTTAAACAGTCTTCAAAAGCCAATAGTCAATAATCGTTATGAAACAGACATTTAGTCGTAAAATTCTAGCTTCCAGATATTTGACCTAGATTAATGACTACATGACCAAAAATGTGTAAGGATTACATAATACAAAGCATCGCCTAAATTTGGATATTTGAGTGTGCCGAAAGCAGGCATTATCTACAATGACGTTAAACCGATAGCGGGCCGTGTCGCTATCGAGTTGAAAGACAAGCTAACCGCAGCCGGTTGGAATGTATGTATCACATCGAGTATCGGTGGGATATTGGGCTACCCTAACCCGGAAAGTCCTGTATGCCACACTCCTATTGACGGTCTAACGCCCCCTGGTTTTGACTCAGATATGAAGTTTGCAGTGGTATTAGGGGGAGACGGCACTGTTTTAGCAGCGTCTCGTCAGGTAGCCCCCTGCGGTATTCCACTACTAACAGTGAATACCGGCCACATGGGATTTTTGACCGAAACTTTTCTGAATCAATTGCCCCAAGCACTAGAACAGGCGATCGCAGGCGAGTATGAAATTGAAGAACGAGCCATGCTCAACGTCAAAGTGTTTCGGGGAGATTCAGTACTATGGGAAGCCCTCTGCTTGAATGAAATGGTGCTACATCGGGAACCTTTGACCTCTATGTGCCATTTTGAAATTGCCATAGGACGGCATGCGCCAGTAGATATTGCTGCGGATGGTGTGATTGTTTCTACACCTACTGGTTCTACAGCTTATTCATTGAGTGCTGGTGGCCCAGTGGTGACTCCTGGCGTACCTGTTTTACAGCTAGTACCCATTTGTCCCCATTCCTTAGCTTCTAGAGCATTGGTATTTCCAGATAGTGAATCGGTCAATATCTACCCAGTCAATATCCCTCGGCTAGTGATGGTGGTAGATGGCAATGGTGGGTGTTACATCCTACCAGAAGATCGGGTATATATGGAGCGATCGCAATATAGTGCCCGATTTATTCGCCTGCAACCGCCTGAGTTTTTCCGAATTTTGCGAGAAAAATTAGGTTGGGGTTTGCCACATATCGCCAAACCAACTTCGGTAGAGTTGCCGTAGGGATTGGGTGGGGATTGGGGACTGGGGACTGGGGACTGAGGGGTTGGGGCTGGGAAACAGGCTACAGGGTAAAGATTATTCTCTGTCACCTATCTATCTCTCCCTTAATTTCAATACCCAATACCCAATCCCCTAGTTATTAAGATTGCATCCAATAATTCGATGGCTGATACCTGAACGTGCTAAAAGATTCTTAGCTGCGTTTCAAATCAGATTGTTCCATCACGAAAAACTCGTATTTGCACTTTATAACTGATGTAAAGATTTTCACTGGAATATCTTTACAATCCCAAATCCAATATCCCAAATTGTTATGACAGTTGCTCAAAGTCCCTCTGTTTTGGTGATTGAAACCGATGAGAGCCTTGCAAATCAGCTTGCTTGCGATTTGCAAGAAGCCGGCTATGAATCAATTGTGGCTCATGATGCAGCTAGTGGTTTACAACACTGTCGCGATCGCCTGCCTGCTTTAATTGTTTTAGACCGAATGCTAGCAGGAGAATCAGGACTCTCATTGTGCAAAAATCTCAGGAACACTGGTATGCGATCGCCTGTGTTGATTTTAATGGCAAGGGATACAGTTGACGATCGGGTAGCTTGTCTAGAAGCTGGAGCGGATGATTACATTCTCAAGCCTTATCGCTCAGAAGACTTTTTGAAGTTGATTCGCCTTTACTTAA
Source organism: Nostoc sp. NMS8 (assembly GCF_017115045.1). Taxonomy (GTDB): domain Bacteria; phylum Cyanobacteriota; class Cyanobacteriia; order Cyanobacteriales; family Nostocaceae; genus Nostoc. The sequence continues at coordinate 85,284 of NZ_JABXKK010000093.1, forward strand.
AACCCGATGTGGATACCACCGAGCAATTACGCTTTGGGGATTTAATTTTAGACATAGCAACTCGTCGCGCCATACACAACGGACGACCAATTGACTTGACAATGAAGGAATTTGAACTATTAAAATTCTTAATGGAACATCCCCGTGAAGTATTAACCCGCGAACAAATTTTAGAGAATGTTTGGGGTTACGACTTTCTGGGTGAGTCAAATGTAATTGAAGTGTACATCCGTTACTTGCGGTTAAAAATCGAAGATGAAGGTCAAAAGCGCCTTATTCAAACAGTGCGCGGCGTCGGGTACGTTTTAAGAGAATCCTAGTATACTGTAGCGGAAGTCTAACTACCTCGTTGCCTCCCAGCGAAGGGGTTTTTCTGCCTACAACACTGTAAAATTGAAGTCTAAATTACAAAATCGAAAAACTATATGACTCGTCGGCTAAGTTTGCTCTCGATGTTGCTGAGTATTTTTCTGATGGGCTGTTCCGCACCAACAACAGCTAAACCTCCCAGCCCCGCCCCTACTTCTCAAACTCCAGCACCAGCGAGTTTAGGTCAAACACTACCAATTTCTGCCAAAGCCATTGTTCCTAATGGCACAACAATTAAATTAGAGGTAGCACAGACACCAGAACAGCAAGAAATGGGTTTGATGTATCGACCAGCTTTGCCAGATGACCGGGGAATGCTATTTCCCTTCCCTTCAGCACAACCAGTTAGCTTCTGGATGAAGAATACACCTATGCCATTGGATATAGTATTTCTACATAAGGGTGTAGTTAAATATATTCAGGCTGCTACACCTCCTTGTGCAAGCGATCCTTGTCCTAGCTACGGCCCCAGGACACCAGTCGATAAGGTGATTGAACTTCGCTCTGGAAGAGCTGCCGAATTGAAGTTGAAAGTAGGTGATATTATCAAAATTGAGTTTTGAGCCTCCGGTACTTTGCGGGTATAAAAATTTGGGTAATTACCCGGTTAAGAACCTATACGGTCTAAATATATGTTTTTTCTGTAAAAAATGTCACTTGATGTGGTAAAACAGTCATTTGTAACGCTACTATTTAAAAACTCTGGTAATAATGTAAAATTCTACTGTCTCCAACCTAAAATCGTAGTCCTAAGGTTGGGTTGCAAAAATATTCCCTTGGGCGCAAGTGCGAATAGTCGCCAATAAGAGAGTATAAGGCTATGGAATCTTTGTTACTACCTGTGTAATTAAATAAAGCGCAAAAGTAAACAAGATGAAGCCAATTCAATTAAGTAAAAATACTGCTTGAGAATTTCTTAAACCCTCTATGAAAAGCCTATCTTAAAGGCAGATCAAAAAGAGCTGTGCTGGGGTGTATGGCCGATGACGGCACAGTGACAGCTGAAATACTGGCTACTGTCTACCGAGCAATGGTGAACTGATATATGACAATACATTCTGCACAAGGAGGTGAGATACAAATGTCACCATCAAAATATTCTCGACTGATTCATTTTTTGCAAGAAGATTTGGCAATTTCCACAGCATCACTAGCAGTGGCGCTTCGGCATCGGGAGCAAGACCCAGGCCCTTTGGCAATGATTCTTTGGCAGTATGGGTTGATTACTTTAGACCAATTAGAACAAATTTATGATTGGCTGGAGACAGCATAATTCATATCCAATTTTGGATTTTGGATTTTGGATTAAAAGTTTCTACCAAATACCTGTTAACGGAATCTCAAAGAATACTATTTATAACAATTTGGTGTGATACTAAGTTGCCAAAGTTAGTCTTTTTTGGTGTCGAAGACACTGCGCGACTTTCTTCAGAACAAGTAATACTATCTAGGGCAACTTGGTGTCATTTAGGATGATTGAGGTGTATCGCATCAACTCTACCTTATGCAAAGGTTGATACAGTATGGAATAGGGAACGGGAAACAGGGTTGACCCAACATTTTCATAGTTTTGTTGAGTTGCGCTTTGCTTCACCCAACCTATAATTTTTCTGAACCCAAGTGTATTGGTTTATGTACAAATTAAAAGAGCGAGTTAAATTATTAACTCGCTCTTTTGAATGGTTCTTTGCAAATGACCAATGACTATTTTGTAAACACTCTAAGTGCTGCTGCTACACCAGAACCAGGGGTAAAGTCTTCATAGCCAAGTTCTGAGAGGGTAACTTCTAAGGATGCTATACAGCTAAGGATATCGCGATCGCTCACAAAACCCAAGTGACCAATACGGAAAATTTTATTACTCAAGTGGTCTTGACCACCAGCTAAGGCAATATCAAAGCGTTTTTTGATAAATGACCGAATCTTATCTGGTTCAATTCCTTGTGGTGCTACAGCTGTAATCGCCGGACTAGCATAACTATCTGCTGCAAACAAGGGTAAATTTAATCCTTGAATGGCGGCGCGGGTAGCATTTTTCAGCCGTTCATGACGAGCAAATATTGATTCCAAGCCTTCCTCTTTCATGATTCGCAGCGTGGTGTGTAACGCTACAATCAAGTTTACTGGGGGAGTAAACGGGGTTGTATTTTTGGCTGTGGCTTTGCGATATTTGCCTAAGTCCAAATAATATTTCGGTAGCTTTGCAGTTTTGTAAGCTTCCCAAGCTTTGGGACTGACTGAAACAAAACCCAACCCTGGCGGAATCATATAACCTTTTTGGGAACCGGAGGCGACAATATCCAAACCCCAGCCATCCACGGGTAAATTGAACGCACCTAAGCTAGTGACGGCATCAACGATAATTAAAGCTTCACCGTGTCCTTTGACGTGGCGGTTGATGGTTTCTAGGTCATTTAACACACCCGTTGAGGTTTCGCTGTGGGTAATGATTACAGCTTTGATTTGCTTTTGGGTATCTGCTTGGAGTTTTTCGGCGAATACTGCGGGGTCTAAGGGTTTTCCCCATTCCACCTTAACTTCTTCTACATTCAAACCATAGGCTTGACCAACTTCTACCCAGCGTTCACCAAATTTACCATTAGAACCAACTAAAATGCGATCGCCTGGAGAGAGAAAATTAATTATTGCCGCTTCTACAGCACCCGTACCACTGACATTCAGCGTCAACACATCATTTTGAGTTTGGTGCAGCCATTTCAGGTTTTCTGTCACCTCTGCCAATATGTTGCTAAATTCACTGGTACGGTGTCCAATTGGATGCTTGGCTAATGCCAGTAAGGCAGCTTCGGGCACCGGGGTAGGGCCTGGAATCATCAGCATCAGCTTATCGTTCATGTGTCTATCCTAAAAGTCAAATAAAAGTCAAAATTGTGGGAAGTTGGTTAAGTCTGATCGCAAATCTTAGATATTCATCTACAAATTACACTCAGTTTCTCACCAGTCTTGTTGTATATTTTCCAAATTCATAGGAAAAGTATCGTGGGAGTTAACAATTGGTAAGCTTGACGTTCGCAATTTATACCAGACTCTAACTCCGATAAAACTTCTGTTCCAGGCAATTTTACCACACACGTAGACGCCAGGTTAAAGTGTCTGCTCGTAGGGGCACTGCATTGCTTATTGGTGTCAACTTAACGTGAAAGCAAGTCTAGAACTAGCTTTGAGATTGCCTCGTTCCCAGTCTCCGACTGGGAATGCTCGTCTTTGAGGCTCCGCCTTTCTTACTGGCGGCAGAGCCGCTTTTGAGTTGCATTTCCAGCCGGAGGCTGGAAACGAGGTTTTAAAGGAGTTTCAGCTTAAGTTGACACTAATGTGCATTGCTTATTGATGTCAACTTAAGACCTGGCGAATTCTATGAGACTGTTGGTCAATTCATGGTGTATTTGACCCCTTATTCCTAAAACATTGGTTTGGCGTTGCTTTCCCGCCCTGAAATAAATTTCGGGCTAATAGCTCAAGTCCGTTTCAACGGACTGAAATCAGAGTAATCAGGAATGATGCGTTAGACCCCTTATTAATTCGCCAACAGTCTCATAGAATTCGTGGCTATACAGGCATTGTCCACCTCCGCAGATTAAAGTAAAATTAAGGGTTTGAAATGAAACCCACGGAGGTGGGTTTTGTTTGTATAGATGCGGTTTATAACCGCCCGTTTCACGTTAAGTTGACACAAATGTGCATTGCTCACGCCCCTACTCTATGTTGCATCCAAAAGAGAACTGCTATAGAAACACGCAAAATCGTTTTGAATATCGCGGAAATCGTCGGTGAAAAAGCGATGTTTTGCTTCCACGAAGGAAGTAACCGCCTACACTATGCGGAATACTTGGATGTTACCGTTTGCTAAGAGATGGAAGATACCCAACTCTAACTTTTCAATCTACTTGGGTCTGAGATTTTTTCTTTGGTTGCCATTCTCTAAAGAATACCTCCATATATAAAAGGAGGTAATGATTTATCTCAGTCAAAATGGCTTCGATGCTAATATCCAAGACTTGTTTGGCTGACTCGATGGCGATTCATTTGCCGCCGAACCTGAGATATTTATGCTACCAATTGCTGCACATTTTAATACAGCACTGAGTGGTAGGCGATGCCTGCGATTGGGCTACATCTACGCGAATAAACTATAAGTTTTTATACTATACTTACAAAATTGCTACAATTATGCTTGGTCTTTTTAGTTACTATTCATGGTGAGTCGTTTTTAACTAGTGTTCAGTTTATAAACTGTCACTCACTAGATCCCCGGTATTCTTGCAAAAGAGATATTCTTAGTTAGTGCAAGGAGTGATACCATTTCACCAGATGTTTGTCACAAGTTATCCCCGTAATACTCTCTCCTCAGGGAGTGTTGCAGATTTCAAATGTTGCATCAAACAAGTGAGTTGGTATAAGCTTTTACGAGAAAGCGCTTGAGTGAGCAAAACCTCAAGCGCTTTTTCGTGTATAAATAAAACAATCTAACTCTCTGGACGCTGATACAGCCATTTTTAAATACACATATACCAGGGAAGGAAACTACTAGTATAATATTTACTGCAATACATACTTCATAGTTTGAGTATCAGTGCGATCGCTTCATCTGTTAGATACGTAATTTGATACTCAAAATGGGTATTAGAAATAAGTACTTCAGATGAAATAGGTTTTCAAAAATGATTTTTAGCATTAGAAATACTAGTGCGGTGTGTGCCGTATTTTTATTAGTCAGCGTTAGTAGTTTACACGAGTCAGCCATAGCTACTATCGACAAGCAGTCCCAACTGATAGCACAGCAGAGTAAAACCCAGCCACACCCGGTTTTTAAATCTATTCTGCCTAAATTAAAGCAAAAGACTCAAATTAAGATTTTATTACCGAAGTTTATTCCTGAGTCGGATGGGGAAAATCGAATTTACGCAATTATAGAAGCTGCTACAAAAAATAAGTATGATATTTTACTGGGGTACAGTCCCGACTGTAATGGTGCTTCTGCCTGTCGTTTGGGTGTGCTTTCTGCTGAAGCCGTAACTCGCAAAACACCTCGCCTGACTGGTAAACCTGTATCTCTAGCTAAGGGCGTCACTGGCTATTTTGTAGATTTTACTTGTGGTGCTGGTTGCTCAGATGCTACCTTGACTTGGAGACAACAGAGTGTGCAATATGTTGTTGGGTTGAAAGCAGGCGATCGCACTTCTCTAATAAAAATGGCTAATTCTGCGATTAATCCCTAGCTAATATCAGAGTTAGATTGTACTTCCCAGCGAAACAGCCGTGGCAATTGAGATACATCGATGATGTAGTTAACAATCCACAGCACCAATTCAAAAATCAATAAATATCGTACCCACAGCAACTCGCTTTGAGAATCCAAAATTGTCAAACCCTCATACAATTGCCAGAAGCGGTAAGGGAGATATATATAAGGAACCATCACCCACACGACATTTTGCAACTGCCTAAGAGTCACTCTTTCTGAGATAATTTGCAACCCTAATACGATAAAATACCAACCAAGCACAGTTAACACAGTGCGATCGCCCCACCATACACCCCACACTAGCATAAACACTAATGGCAGTAATCCTCCTAGCAGTTGGACTGAGCCAAACCATATTTTATACCAATCGGGAAATGGTAAAGGTAGAGTATAAGGCTTTGTGTCTTTCCACCCCCAATTGATAACCACAATCAAAAGTGTGGCAATTAAGAAAAAGAGGAAATTTTCTAGGAACAGATAGAGATTGATGTTTGAGAAAATCATGAGAGTACTATTAGCTTCTGGGGTTTGCGTGTCATTCTGCCTAAGAGGATGTTTTAAAAGTCATCTGCTCGGTAGCAAAACGTTTTAGATCCCCCTTAAAAAGGGGAACTTTTAGAGACTTTGCCCCCCTTTTTAAGCTGCGGTGTACACACAAGTCTCATTACCCCCCTTAATCCCCCCCTTTCTAAGGGGGGAAACAAGAGGATCTTGTTCCCTCCCCTTTACAAGGGGAGGGCTAGGGTGGGGTAATTCGAGGACTAGTAGTGATTCAATAACTTGTGTGTACACCGGAGCTTTTTAAGGGGGGTTGGGGGGATCTAAAAGTGCCTAAAATTACAGCCACCCACTTTTAAAACATCCTCTAAGTAGTATTTTTGCAGATTAAAGACTTTGCCCTATACCCTACGCCATATTCTCTTATGCGGCAATCTGCTTAAAATCAGATAATTAATTTACCTTTCTAGAAATACAAAGAAGACTTTAACCTTTATTTGCTCGACTTTCTTGAATTACATGGATAATCGATGGTAATAAAGAAATAACTATAATTAATCCAATAATTGGTAACAAATACTTATCTACCTGTTCAGGTGGCAGAGATTTTCCTAAGAAAAACCCTAAAAAGGTGATGCCGAATGTCCACAAAAATCCGCCGATTAAGTTGTAAGACATAAATGTTCGGTAATGCATCGAACCCAGTCCAGCCACAATCGGCGCAAAGGTGCGAATAATCGGTGTAAACCTCGCCAAGACTAGCGTTTTCTTGCCATGCTTCTCATAAAAATCTTGGGTTTTTACCAAGTGTTTTTTATGAAAAAACCATGAATCTTCTTTCTGAAATAATTTTCTGCCAAATCTGTGTCCTGTAGCGTAGCCAACATTATCACCAAGGACTGCACAAACAAAAGCACCAAAAATCAGAACCCAAATGTTAAACCCTGATGTGGGAACAGATGCGAGAAATCCAGCCGTAAATAGCAAACTATCTCCTGGCAAGAAAAAACCAATTAGCAAGCCAGATTCCGCAAAGACAATTGCCCATACCCCAAAGTAGCCAATTTTTGTAATTAGGTCTGGTAAATTTAAATGCATAAAATCTTTTACCTTGAAACAATAGACCTAAAATATCTTAACGTTTAGCAATTTTCCTGAATAAAAAGTAATATTAAATTTACATAAACTTATCGTGTGAACTTGGAAAATATCATAATAAATGACATATTTTATGGTAGAGATGCAAGATGCAAAGATATTTGAAAGTATTAAGACTATTTTGGGGTACTGCGATCGCAGCAGAGTTGGAATATCGGATTAATTTTTTCATAGCTGCCCTCAGCAGCTTAGGAAATCTTGTCGGCAGCCTCTTTGGACTATTCTTGTTTTACCGGACTGGCTACACTTTTAGTGGCTGGACATGGGAAGCAGCTTTAGTGGTTTTAGGAATTTTTACCTTACTCCAAGGATTTTCTGCTACTTTTCTGTCGTCGAACTTAAATCGTATTGTCCGCCATGTGCAGGAAGGCACTTTAGACTTTATTTTATTAAAACCTATTCGCAGTCAGTTTTGGCTTTCCACTCATACCCTTTCACCTTGGGGACTGCCGGATATAATTTTTGGTAGTATTATCATTGGCTATGCAGGTAAACGCCTCGGTGTAGGAATAGACGGCTATCTACTTGGTTTGTTGCCGTTATTGTTTAGCTTAGTGATTTTATACAGCCTGTGGTTTATGCTGGGAGCAACAAGTATTTGGTTCGTAAAGATATACAACGCTACCGAAGTACTGCGTGGTTTGTTGGAAGCTGGGCGATATCCTATTGCTGCATATCCCACTACTTACCGCTTTTTCTTCACTTTTGTAATGCCAATAGCTTTTTTAACTACTGTACCAGCCGAAGTGTTGTTGGGCCGGAGTGAAATTAGCTGGTTGATAGGTGCGGCAATATTAGCAATGTTGCTGTTTTTCGCTTCTACTTGGTTTTGGCGGTTTGCGTTGCGGTTTTATACTAGTGCTTCGAGTTAGAGAGATTTGAAAAGTAATCAAATTTCTCCTGGAAGTTTTGGTATACCTGTATGGTTAGATTTCAACCTCGGTGAAATGTTCTATGGTATCTCAAATAGATATACATTTGCCTAATGGAGTTTTACAACGCTTGCAAAATGTGAAAGATTTTGTGGATGGAAGCGTTAACTCTCTAAATAACTCAGCACAACAAGCTGGGGAGTCTTTAAATACAACAACTGATAGAGCAATTGATACAGTTACAACCAGCTTAGAGCAAACTTGGCAAACAGCGGAGCAATTTAAGAGTACAACATCAGGAGCGGTAAAAGGTGCGATCGCATCTTCTACAAATGATTGGTTAATACAACACCCGATATTTTTTAGGTTAGTTCAAATACTAGGTTGGGCGACTAATCACCCAATTATTAGTATAGTAGTTTTGCTGTTTGCGATCGCTCTTAGTTGGAGCATCATCAAAGCAATTGTCCGCTTGATTGAAACAGCTAGCTGGTCAATACTGCAAGTTCCGTTAAAATTGCTTCAGGCTTTGATTAAAGTTAGCTTTTTATCATTAGCTAAATTTGGGAGTTTTACTTTTCAACAAATCACAGGTGCTAAACAAGCTGATAAAATACCAGCTTTGCCACCCGAAAGTTTTCAACCAAATAAACAACAAAGATTGGTAGAAATTTCCCAGCGCTTGGAAGCAATTCAAAAGGAACAGAATGAGCTTTTACAAGAAGCCGCAGACTTGATTACTTCTGACACTGTTGATATAGAAATATCAAACATTAAACAGCTAAGAAGCGTTGAATCACATCTTGGCTGAGTTCATCTGTAGAACCGGAGGCGACAATGCCACCTTTTTGCATGGCGTAATAATAATCAGCCTGACGGACAAAGTGTAAGTGTTGCTCTACCAATAAAACCGAAATGCCTGTGGTTTCGACGATGCGGCGGACTGCGGCTTCAATTTCTAGGATAATTGAGGGTTGAATACCTTCGGTGGGTTCATCCAAGACAAGTAATTGAGGTTCTCCCATTAAAGCACGTGCGATCGCTAATTGTTGCTGCTGTCCACCACTCAAATCACCACCCATCCGCGAAAGCATGGTTTTTAACACCGGGAATAAGCTAAAAACTTCCTCTGGAATTTCTGCTTTTTTTACTGGTTTGCGTCTAGCTTCCAACCCCAGCAGCAGATTTTCTTTGACTGTCAAACGGGGAATAATTTCTCGTCCTTGGGGGACATAACCAATTCCCAACTTTGCCCTTTGGTCTGGGGATTTGGAGTTAATTAATTCTTCAGCTAAGTTAATAGTACCGCTACGGGGTTTGAGTAAACCCATGATAGTTTTCAGTAGGGTTGTTTTACCTACACCATTGCGTCCGATTAGGCAAACCATTTGCCCGGATGGTACGCTTAAATCTACATTGCGGAGAATGTGGCTTTCGCCGTAGTAAACGTTGAGGTTAGAGATTTTTAGCATAATAAAATTCAGTTTGTATTAAAAAAATCTCACACAGAGGAAGACACTTCCGTGCGAAGGTTCCCAACCTTGAGCGATGACAATACGATTTGCCTGACAACCAACTACTCGCTATCTTACGCCCCCAACTGCTGTAACAATTCATGAATTGATAAAACAGGTAAAGATGAACTCAAAAAACCTTGTGTATCGCGTATCAAAATAGCGTCTAAGCTTTGAGCAATAGCACAAGCAATTTGAATGGCATTTTCAAAATCAGCTAAACCAGATCCGAACGCAGGTTCTAAGACGGCTCGATTAACAGGACAAATTACCATAGCAGTCAGCATTTCTGAAACTGCTTGTCGTGCTTGCTCAATGCTGCGGGTATGCCTTCGGGAAATATAAAAAATATCTGTAAGTGTTGTTGCTGTCACATATCCAACGATACGACCAGAATCAATTTTCTGAAACAACAGTTCTGCGTCTTGGAAAAAAGGCTCTCGCTGCAACAGAAAATCTAGGACAATATTGGTGTCAATTAAAACTTTCACTGAAGATACTTGTCTACGCGTCGCTCTTCTAACATAGTAGCCACTTCTTCATCAGTCGGTGCTGCTCGATCTGTTTTTAACAAGCCTCGCATCCGTCTAATTGCGCCAGAGCGCTCAGGCTCAGAAATTGGCGTGTCTTGCAGGGACTCAATGATAGCGCTCACTAGTGCAAGGCGATGTCTACGACGGGCTGCGCCTACGCTGGGTGATAGCTTGAAGACCTGCTCCTTCAATTCTTGTAGCAACATAGACGGCTCCCATAGTCGAAGGTGTCACCATCTAGTATGGACGATCGCGCCCTCTATGACCAGATTTATCGACTACCCTCTAGTTTGTAACGACTACTCTTAAATCTGTAGCGGCTACTCCCAAGTCTGTAGCGACTACCCTCTAGTTTGTAACGACTACTCTTAAATCTGTAGCGACTACTCCCAAGTCTGTAGCGACTACTCTCAAGTCTGTAGCGACTACTCTCAAGTCTGTAGCGACTACTCCCAAGTCTGTAGCGACTACTCTCAAATCTGTAACGACTACTCTCAAATCTGTAACGACTACTCTCAAGTCTGTAGCGACTACTCTCGTGTTTCCTACCTTTTGCCTCTTTCCTTCGTACATGATTAATTATGTACCGAGATATTACTGGTATAAGCTAAAAATTTTACGATCGCAATTTGTGATTTATGCTGAACCGGAATCGAGTTTAATTGAGGCAAGCTAGCTATAGAAGTATCTTAAAAGAGCAAATTTATGTCTCGTCAAAAACGTACATCCCGCGTTTTAGAAAAAGCTGAATTAAGAGCATCTGGGATGAAATCGATTATTCCAAGCATTAAATTTGAAGAAGATTATACTTTAGAAAAACTGATTGAGTCAATCGAACAGTTACGTAACAAACTTGATGTTCATAATACCGCTCTGGCTATTGTTGACTCTTCTTTAACCGAAGTTGAAGGAATGGAAAAAAACTTGAGACAGCTTTCTGAGAAACTGTTAATGGTGGTTGCTATCAAGTACGGCAAAGACAGCGCTGAATATGAAATGGCGGGTGGTGTTCGCAATAGCGATCGCATCCGCAAAATGAGATCGAGCCGCTTAAAAAATCTTGCAGAACAAGCACCAGATAAGAATAGGAAACCTGCATAGAAAACGAGGTAATTTGACATTTTAGATTTTGGATTGAACAATCTAAAATCTCAGAGGTTGTTTGAAAAGTATTTCACGATGAAGTTGTTGATCGGGTATAAAAATGCGTATTGTGAATTGTTTCATTCTTCCTGTTTTCCTAAATACACCTCAATCACACGAGAGTCATTTTGCACTTCTTCAAAATTACCTTCGCACAATACCGAACCTTCATGTAACACCGTTACTTTCTTAGCAATTTGACGCACAAATTCCATATCATGTTCAATTACTAAAATTGAATGACTCTGCGCTAATGCTAAAAGTAATTCGCCTATGTTATAGGTTTCTTCATCTGTTAAACCAGCAACAGGTTCATCAACGAGTAACAAATCAGGTGACTGTGCTACTAACATCCCAATTTCTAAACGTTGCTTTTCTCCGTGAGAAAGTAAAGCTGCTTTTATATCAGCTTTTAGCGTTAAACCGATAGTTTCTAATAATCCTTTAATATTATTCTTTTCAACAGCATTAGAACGCTCAAATAAAGTAGAAAAGACATTTTTCTTTTTATTGCTGGTAATTTCCAGATTTTCGCGGGGCGTTAAGTTCAGGTAAATTCGGGGAGTTTGAAACTTGCGCCCAATTCCCAATCGGGCAATTTTATATTCGGGTAAAGAACGTAGATTTCTTCCTTTAAATAAAACTCGCCCGACAGTTGGTTGTACTTTTCCCGTAATTACATCAAGAAATGTTGTCTTTCCCGCACCATTCGGGCCAATTACTACTCGTAATTCACCCACATCCATACTAAAGTTAAGCTGATTTAAAGCTTTAAAACCGTCAAAACTAACAGTTACGTTTTCAGTTTCCAATATTTTCGCGTTCATGTTGCACTTCGGCGTCTTCTTCCAAGGTGGGATATGTCGCAATTTCTTGACGACGGTTGAAAAAGGAAATATTCTGACTACGCAACCATCCCACGATACCGTCAGGAAGGACTGTGACGACTATCAAAAATAGTGCGCCTTGGAAAAATAGCCAGATTTCGGCAAACTGTTCGCTTAAAAAAGTGCGGGCATAATTGACTAACAAAGTTCCGACAATCGCGCCAATTAAAGTAGCGCGTCCGCCTACAGCCACCCAAATCACCATTTCAATCGAAAAGGCAATATCCATTGCTCTAGGTGAGACAGAACCACTTTGAATGGTGTAAAATGCTCCTGCTATGCCTGCGATCGCACCTGAAACTGCAAACACCAACACCTTAAAATCTGTAGGGTCGTAGCCAGAAAATCTTACCCGGCTTTCATCATCACGAATCGCTATCAACAACCTCCCAAAGCGTCCAGTTGTCAACCAGCGACAAATGCCGTAGGTGATTGCGAGAAACACTACCGTCAGCGTGTAGAAAATAAACTGCGTTTTGGCATCGCTGACCGTTGCGCCAAACAAGGTTGTAAAATCTATCAGTCCGTTCGTGCCGTTGAAAAATTGTTGTTGACCATTAAAGAAGTTGAAAAATACAATAGTTCCGGCTTGAGTCAATATAGAAAAATAAACTCCCTTGAGACGATTTCGGAAAACCAAATATCCCAACAAACCCGCCAATAACCCCGGAATTAGTACCACCAAAGCTATTGTCAAAGGAAAAGAATAAAAAGGTTGCCAAAAAGTGGGAAGTTCTGTAACCCCATAAAGTCCCATGAAATCAGGCAATTCTCCAGTCGGGACTTGGAGTTTCAGGTACATTGCGATCGCATAGCCACCCAAACCAAAGAAGATACCATGTCCTAAACTCAATAGACCAGTATACCCCCAAATCAAATCGATACCCAAAGCCACAATCGCCAGCGATAAAAATCGCCCCAACAAATTCAGGCGAAACTCCGAAAGCACCACTGGCATAATAATTATAAGGAAGAGTGCGATCGCAACCACTACCCCAACTTCGATTAAAATTAACCTTCCCCCCTTCTTTCTCATTCTCTGCGTCCTCCCTTCGGGTTCACCAGTCGCCTGCGGAGGGAAACCCTCCCGCAGCGCTGGTTCACTGCGTCTCTGCGGTTCAAACATCAACAGTACGTCCCTTCTGCGGAAAAATCCCCCCAGGCTTCCACTGTAAAAACACAATAATCAGCGCAAACACCATCACCTTCGCCATACTCGTCGTCGCAAAAAAAGTAAACAAATCTGCCAAAGGCTTAACAGGACTCAACAACAAAGCCAGAGTCCCAGAACCAATTAAAAAATTAGCCGTACCAATACCCAAAGCAGCCACAATCGTCCCGGCTAAATTCCCCACACCCCCAACGACAACAACCATAAAAGTATCAATAATATAGTTTTGTCCCGTATTTGGCCCTACAGAACCAAGCAAACTAATCGCACATCCAGCCACACCAGCTAAACCAGAACCCAGTGCAAAAGTAATTGCATCAACCTTTTGAGTTGGGATACCCAAACAAGCGCTCATACTCCGGTTTTGCGTCACCGCGCGAATTCTTAAACCCCAGCTAGAACGTTGTAAAAATAAATAAATTCCTGCTACACAGATTATTGTTAAAGCAATAATAAATAATCTGGCAAAGGGCAATTGCACACCACCTAAGGATACCCCTGCTTGTAACCAAGTCGGTGCTGTCACATCTACATTTTGAGCGCCAAACCAAGGTTGAGTCACTCCTAACTGATAAGTTTGACTCAATAAATTGCCCGTTGTGATTGTCACTCCCAGCGATAATAAAAATATCACCGCCACAATCCAGTTACGAACCCTTCCCAAATCAGTGCGAGAATTTAAAATCCATAAACCTCCAAAAAACAATAGAGAAAATAAGCCGATACCAATTATCAATACCCAATTTACACTGCGGACAAACTGCTGAAAAATTAAACTTACTCCCCAAGTTGCCAATAGAGTTTCTAACGGGCGTCCATAGAGATAACGAATCACGCCTCTTTCTAAAATTAATCCCACACCAGCCGTGAATATAAAAGCAATAATCAAAGCCAAAAATATATAGACTTCAAACCACACCCCACCCAATTGTTTGCAAATATTTTGGACAACAAATGTTGTATAAGCGCCGAACATCATTAATTCGCCATGCGCCATATTGATGACGCCCATCAATCCAAATATAATAGCTAGTCCCAGCGCAGCAATTAATAATACAGCGCCAATACTAATACCATTAAATACAGCTTCTAAAAATCCTGCTAACACTTATTTCTCCACAACAGCTATCAGCTTTTTTAGTCATCAGTCCTTTGTCCTTTGTTGCTTGTAACTATTAACCGATGACAAATGACTAATGACAAATGACTAATGACAAATGACTAATGAATTAAACTTTCTTGAACTTACCACCCTTAGCAGGGTCACTCCAATCACAAGCAAATCCCTTAGTTTCTTTCACAAATTGATTCCAAGGAACTGGCTCAACTGCTGCCGGAGTCGCATAGACAATATCAAACAAACCATCTTGTCTAACTTGACCAATCCGCACAATTTTGGATATGTGATGATTGGCATCCATTGTTATTTTCCCTTCAGGTGCATCTAGAGTTTGACCATAAGCCGCAGCACTTACCTTAGCTATATCTGTAGTACCAGCTTTTTGGACTGCTTGTTTCCACAAATAAACTGCAATGTATGCTGCTTCCATTGGGTCATTTGTCACCCGATTTTCACCGTATTCTTTTTTGAAAGCTGCTACAAACTTCTTATTAGCAGGTGTGTCCACTGTTTGGAAATAGTTCCAAGCTGCATAATGACCTTTGAGATACTCTACACCAATTGCTTTAACTTCTTCTTCAGCAATACTTACAGACATAGAGGGATATTTATCTGGTGTCAATCCAGCCCCTTTCAATTGTTTGAAAAAAGCAACGTTGCTATCACCATTTAAAGTGTTGTAAATCACGCCCCCATTCGGCAAGTTTTGCTTGATTTTAGTAATGATTGGTGTAACTTCTGTGTTACCAAGAGGTAAATAATCTTCACCAACTGTTTTGCCGCCTAAAGCTTCCAGTTGAGCTTTAATGATGGTATTAGCTGTCCGGGGAAAAACGTAGTCAGAGCCAACTAAGAAGAATTCTTTGCCCTTATTTTTTAACAGCCAATCAACAGATGGTTCGATTTGTTGATTTGGTGCAGCGCCAGTGTAGAAAATATTTTTAGAACACTCTTGACCTTCGTATTGCACAGGATACCAGAGCATGTGGTTTTTGCTCTCGAATACTGGCTTAACGTTCTTGCGGCTAGCAGAAGTCCAACAACCAAAAACTACAGCAACTTTATCTTGATCGATTAGCTTAGTTGCCTTTTCTCTAAAAGTATCCCAGTTAGAAGCGCCATCTTCGGTAATTGCTTCAATTTGTTTACCTAAGACACCACCAGCAGCGTTAATTTCTTTGATTGCTAACTTTTCAGCATCAACAACGCTTTTTTCACTAATAGACATCGTACCACTCAGAGAGTGCAAAATACCTACTTTGATGGTGTCACCAGTAGTAGCCGCCGCTGGTGAAGCCGTAGGAGTCGCGGCTGGACTCTCTGTAGCAGTTGGAGAATTATTCGCGCAAGCTTTCAAAAAAAAGCTGCTTCCAAAAGTTAAAGAACCGTAAATAATAAACTTGCGTCGGTTAAATTGTCTTCTCATCTTTTTATGAATTTTCCTCTTGATGAATCAGCCAACTTATAGAAAGCTGACAATATCAATCTATAAAGTGTGATATTAGTGCGATAGTTTACTAGTAAAAAGTGACGCCTTATACAAAAAATTTGGTTTTTGTAATAAAAAACAAACTTTTTAAGATTAAGCTTTGTGAACTTTATAAAGATTCTTATATCTATGCAAATACTTATGGAATATCTCTTTTCAAAATTCTGGTCTGTGCTGAATAGATAGCTGGTTAACACAACAATAGTTTTAATCAACTACCGCTATTACTCAGATATTCCTGGTTCAATCCGTGCCCCAAGCTGAAGAACCCGTCCAAGATCGTCAGCGTTTCGCCAGGTTTCAATTATCTTGCCGTCGACAATATAATGAATGAATGTAGCAGTGAATATCTGCTGATGACCGCGACTTGGTATGCCAAGAAAACTCTCTTGGATGCAGGTATTAGTCGCACGCACAACAACTTTGTCACCTTCAGCGATTACGTCTTCAATTGTCCATTTCTGCTGGATAGTCCCAAATGAGCCAAAGAGTTTGCGTACCCCTTCAGGGCCAAGGGGAAGTCCTGGTAAACCACCGTGCATTTTCCAATTAGGGGCGGTTATCTCGCAAATTTCTTCGATCTTATGCTCGCTAATAAGTTCCATCCACCGTTGAGCAATGATTTTGTTGTCCTCAATGGAAGACATTACTGCTGTTCCTTTAGTGAAAATTAGGCAACTCTAATTATTTAGACAGACAAGATGCACTATTGTCAATTAACCAAGTTTGAGATTGAATTAAAATCAGTGCAGCGCTTAATTTACCAGCATCAGTAATATTTGTGTTTTTCACTGCGGGGCTTTTAGATTAGCATTTGTGTAATAACTCCATCTTTCTGGCCAGTTGCAAAATTAGCAAAGCGCTTTGCCAAAGGTGGTATAAGTACTAGGGGATTGCTAAATCCAGAGAAAACATGAACGCTTTCAAATCCTGGAATAGCACCAATTAAGGGGAGTTGATTGCTACTAAATGCCACTAAGCAGTGATACCAAGTCCCTGGTAAATTCTCCAATGCTGGTAAAATTTGACCAACACCTTTTCGCAACCATTTTTCGCTTACCTCTGAGTTTACCTTGGCATGAGGATCTGCGATCGCACGGCTAATTTGACCAATGCAGATACTACCATCTTGAAACTGGATTGCACCCGCATCTAAAATTGGTGGTACTAACTCGTTGCCAAGTTCATCCCACAATTCATCAACTTGAGTCGATTCAGCTTCTAGTTGAAACCGTTGCACATTAGCTGGCATAACTAAGGTGCGTAACCTGACATCAACGGGTGGGGTTTCAATGATTTCTGCGTGGGTGAAATATAACTTGATGGGAATACCAGCAGATTTGAGAAGCTGGCGGCTGAGTCCACCTGCACAAATGACAACGTTAGCGCTGTGAAAAGTTGCAGTGGTGGTTTTGACACCATCTTGTAATACTTGCAATACTTGAGAAATCTGCATCTCACCCCCAGCACGTTCAAAAGCTTGGATGTAAGCTTGTGCTGTTTTTTCTGGGTGAATATGACCATGTTTGACAGTTAAAGCCCCAGATATCGCCTCTCGATTTAGCAGCGGTTCCAACTCACAAGCTTCTTGAACGCTGAGTAAACGGGGAGGAATGGCAGAATGATTATATGATGCAGCAGTTGTTTCTGGGTCAGAATCGGCTGAAATAGTTAGTAATAAATCTAACTCCCGAAATTGGATATCAGCGTTTAACTCTTGAGCTAGGATCTGATAACGTGCGATCGCTTCTTCGCACAATAGCCGAGTTAGTGGTGTACTACCCGACCAATAGGCAAGCCCACCATAACTATAGCGAGTTGCATTCTGTGGTTTGCTGTATTGCTCCAACAAAAGTACAGAAAAGCCAGTTTTAGCCAATTCATAAGCGAGTGCAGCACCCGTAATTCCACCGCCAACCACAATCCAGTCGTAGGTTTTCATATTAAATGTCTTTCTTAATCACGAATTACTATAAGTTGCTTGTAAACGACTTAAAAGATATTCTCCCGCAAGGATAGGGGGATAAATAGGCAATTGTTTTTTCTGGCAACTTTCCAGACAAGCAATTTCTGTATCATCATTAGGATGACAGAAAAAAGCGATAGAATATCGGGACTGCTTCACCCTGTTATCACTGGGAATCATCACTCGATGTTTGGTTGAGCAAAATATATCATTTGTCCACCGTTGCATTAAATTACCAGTATTGACTACTACAGTATCAGGAATTGTAGGTGCGGCAATCCACTCTCTAGATGCTGTCTGTACTTCTAACCCACCAACATCATCTTGGAAAAGTAAGGTAATACTGCCATAATCGGAATGCTCACCAGCACGCACTTGTCCACGTTTGGGTGGTATTTGTAATGGTGGATAATGTAATAGTCGCAAAGTATGATTTTGTTGATTGTGTCTTATAGTAAAATAATTTTCTGGCAATTCCAACGCCAACGCATAAGCTTGTAATATCGTGTTGGCAAGTTCTGTGCAACTATCATAAAAGGTGACAATAGAGGCATCTATTGTTACAGCCGCTTGTTTGTTTACATTCAACGCCTCTTTCAAGTCGCCTGGTTTCTTGGGGTTAAGACATTCTCTCTCAATACCAACGTAACCCGTATTACTAAATTCATCACTCCAAGCTTGCTTTTGCTTAACTTCTAAAGGTAAATTAAAGAAATATTTGCTATGGTTGAATACTCGCTTGATTAGGTTTTGTGATATTCCCAAATTTTGCAAGTACATGAAACCAATTTCATGACAAGCTTGATAAATTTGTTTGACAACATCTTGCCGAGTTGCTGCATTGCCATGAGTAAAGGCAGTTAAATCAATTACTGGAATAATGACCATTGATATTTGTATCTTTTTTATTTTGTTTAATTGTTCTGCGGAGACATAAACTTTGCTTAAAATTATCCAGGTAGAAACTGACGAACATAAACCTCATATACAAGAAGTATTTTGGGAATATTTTCACGAAACCAAGTTGAAATTCAGCGAGCAATTCGGCATCAATTTAGATGTTATAGCAACCGCCAGCATGGTTAGGACGCTAAGTGCAGGACATACTCCATCGCATCACGTAGACAATCAAACTGGTCAAGTTGCTTGCGAATCCGACTTTTGAGCCAAGACCAGCATCGCTCAATCTTATTAAAGTCCGGTGAATAAGCAGGTAAGTAGAGCAACTCACATCCGGCTTCCTGAATCAGTAGTTCAATGCGACCTCCTTTATGAAACGTGGCATTATCCATGACCACTACCTGCCCTGGTTTGAGTAGGGGAATCAGACAAGTTTCCAGCCAAATCTCAAATACAGCCCGATTACAGGCTCCTTCAACAGTAAACGGAGCCATCAGTTGCCCAAAACATTGGGCTGCTCCCCATATTCACTCGCCCTTGTCGTCGTCCTGACTTCAAGGCATAAAACCGTTGTCCTCTCTCATTCCAGCCAAAACCGTAGTCTTCTCGGTTGTCCATACCTGCTTCATCCACATAAACAATCGTTTCATCTGCAAGGCTGGCCAACCGCTCTATGAAAGTTTGCCGTTTCGACTCATCCCGTTCGAGGTAGCCGTAGGTCTTTTTTTTCGCGTAAATCCAATTTTCTTTAGAGCTCGTGAGATTGTGCGATCGCTAATCTCACCCTGCCATAATTGCGCCATCTCCACCTGGGTTTTATATCCATGAGTCTTGGCAAACGCCCGAAACTGCTCCCAGTCTGTAATTTTATGGTTGTTGCCTCTTGGTCGGTTAGGCAATGCTCTCACATCTCCCGTTTGGGCTTTACGTTGCAACCACAGGTTGATCGTGTTGCGGCTGATATTGAACAGTTCACTCGCTTCGCTTTTCTTGAGTCCATCTAACTCGATCGCTTGGATCACTTTCTGACGGAAGTCGTAACTGTAGGGTTTAGGCATGGCAGAGCAGACGATAGCAGATCACGATAACACCTTTAGTTTACGTCCTAACTATCCTGGCGGTTGCTATAATACATTTTTTGAGCATTATATGACTCAACTGCACGAATTTCTACCCCCTTCAGGACGCTTGCTTTTAGGAGAATACGAGTTAAAAATAGCTGGCTGCGCTTGCTTGCGAAAGATTGGTGAAGATATTGGCGAAATTAAAAGAATGTATGTAAAACCAGAATTTCGTAGAAAAGGAATTGGTCGGTATTTATTAGAAGCTATCATCCATGAAGCTGCCTACATTGGTTACTCAAAGATACGTTTAGACAGCACCCCTTTTGCCAAAGAAGCACAAGTACTTTATCGTCTACTTGGCTTTCAGGATATAGAGCCGTATTTGGAAAAAACAGAGATTCCTTTAGAATATCGAGCAAACTGGGTTTTTATGGAATTAGTTTTAAAATGATTAACATCCGTTGTGAAACTCTGGCAGACTACACAAGAATAGCTGAGGTGAACACATTAGCCTTTGTCCAGGAAAATGAGGCTAAACTCGTGGAAGAAATTCGCCGTTCTGACCGCTATATTTCAAAACTTTCTCTAGTTGCAGAGGTTAAAAATGTTGTAGTTGGTCACATTTTATTTAGTTATATTGATCTAGTGGGTGAAAAAACATTACAGGTACTCGGTTTAGCGCCTTTAGCAGTTCATCCACAGTTTCAAAGACAAGGCATTGGCAGCACACTCATAAAAGTAGGGTTAGAAATAGCAGAGGCAAAGGGAGAAACCATAGTTATTGTACTAGGTCATCCAGAATTTTATACTCGCTTTGGCTTTCAACCTTCAATTATTTATGAAATCGAGTCTCCTTTTCCAGTACCAGAGGATGTATTTATGGTTAAGCCACTGCAAAGCTATCACCAAAAATACAAAGGAAAAGTTGTTTATCCACCAGCTTTTAAGTAGGTGGATCTAAATATATATAAGATAGTTCGTCATTGCGAACGAAGTGAAGCAATCGCAAAGACTGAGATTGCCACGCTTCACTTCGTTCCGCTCGCAATGACATTTTATATTTAATAGCATCTACTTACTTAATGGACTAGAATTCGAGTCTATGAAAAAAGCTGAGGTGAATACATTGGTCTTTGGACAAGAAAACGCGGCTAAACTTGTGAAGTAAATTCGCCGTTATGACCTATATATTCCAGAACTTTCTCTGATTGCAGAGTTTGAAAATATTGTAGTCAGTCATCTTACTACAACTTATCAAGTTTTTTGAGAGCAAAAAATAATGAACTAATATGTAATGTTTGCAGAATTTTACCATTGTCAATAAGTTGGATTAAATTTTTTAGCGGCAACAAAACGACATCAATCTGTTCTGTAACATCTAACTTTAAATCAGATACACGTTCTACATCTGTTGCTAAAAAACAATGGGTTAAATTGCTATGATTAGCTGGGTTTGGTGATAATATACCAGTCTCAATAAAATTATTGCTAGTATAACCAGTCTCTTCCAATAATTCGCGCTTTGCAGCTTCTAATGGGAAAACATCTTCAGCCTCTACAGCACCGCTGGGCAATTCTAAAATTGTTTTTTTCAGACCGTGGCGATATTGCTCTACTAAAACAACCTCCTGATTTTTGGTTAAAGCTACAACATTTACCCATGTTGGATATTCCAGAACATAATAGGGGTCAACTATTGTTCCATTAGGCATTTGGCAAGTATCAGAGCGTACTGAAATCCATCTGTCTTTTATTATGTACGTAGATTTTAATACAACCCAATCAAATGAATTTTCCATATTTAAACATCTATTTGTCTGCTTTTTACAGTAATTATTTCATTGAATGCGTGTTGCTATAATCACTGAATTTTTTGCTGTTACGCGAATTTCTGTTGCAGCAATCCGAGGATCTTTGAGCCAAAATTCCCTGATTGGATCTGTGCGTCCATGCCATTCTGGAGGCCAGTATTCTTCGGGTGTGAGATCGTCTAGTAAGATGAAGCCTCCAGGCTTGAGAGCAGTTATCAATGTCTGAGGTTCTGTAAGTTTTGCCTTTCCGCCATCGGCAAATAACAAATCAAAGGGAGCATAGGTAAGTAAGTCGCGCCAGTCGCCTTGAAGTGCGCGGACATTAGACTTATCTGCAAATAGCTGTTGCACAACTTTGGCACGATCGCGATCGCTCTCGATCGTAATCAATGTACTATCTGGGTGTAATGCGCTCACAATCCACGCTGCACCAACCCCACACCCGCTACCAATCTCGCCAATTTGACCCTGTGTGATGTGGCTGGTGAGGACGTACAACAGACGACCAACTTCTGGGAGTGAGGATTGGGTAAACTCAAGTTGTGCAGCTAGGGATTCGGCCTGCTGCACTAATGATGGACTAGAGGCGATAGGATAATTTGTCATGTCTACTTCTTGACCAAAACTTCTCGCAGAACCACTGCTAAATCCTGCAATGCACGTTCGCCATCTCCCACAAATGTTGAACCGTGCATTGTTGCCAGTGTACGCGGGTTAAGGGCTGCTAATTCCTGGAGAATGCGATCGGTATGTGTTGTATATGGTATGTAATTGGGAAAAGGACTTGCTTCATAATTGACGATTGTTTGACGGAACCGTTCAATCACATCAGACTCAGTTATTGCTTCCACATCTCCAAAGTGGTGGAAGAGGTCTGAGCAAAACAGCGTCTTATGAGTAGTTTCAAAGAATAATCCTGCATCCCAACCGTGGGGAACTTGTGGTGTATGGTGAAACTGAAAATTATATTTACCAGTGTTTAAAACTTCAGCTTGTTGCATAATCTTGGATGGACGAATTGCAAAATCATCTACGCTCACAAAGGCTGCTATGGGGCTACAAACTGTCTGAGCATTTGGCGCAATGGAAAGCCATTCATTTAGCGATCCACATTCATCAGCTTCAAAATGGCTAAAGCTAATCCAGCGAATTTGTGATGGGTCAATAATCTTTGCCACTGCATCATGTACTAGTGGAAACATCCCTTTTAGACCCGTATGAAATAATAATGGTTCTTCATCCTTCACTAAAAATTGGATGAATTGCATATCTATTTTTGGGTCATAGGTTGAGATGCGATAGATATCTGGGGCAATTTCGATAATGCTAGTCATAGTTTTAAAACTCACACTGGTAATAATGAAACATGGGCTGAAACAACCTTCCAGCCTTCGGTAAACCTGTACCAAGTCTGGCTTTGTCGCCCGAAACGCTCTACACCATTGATAATCCGGTGAAATTCTAAAGTCACTGTTGCTGCATCTTTCCCAAAGGCTGCAACCTTGAGATTCAAGATTTCTCGCTCTATTTTTGGGTTTGGTCGATTCTGGCGAAAATTACGAACTTCATCACCGCCATAGAGGTTTTCTGTGATGCCAAATCGCACTACTTCGGGCGCATCCCAAAACAAGCTGTCCATCACCTCCAAATTGTTATTAGAAAGGGCTTCTTCATACTTGAGGTACAAATCAGTTACTTCAGCTACAACAGTAGGGTCATTTACAGTAGTCATTGTTGTTACCAATTTTTGGTATCATGAATGATTATGCACTTTTTCAAATGCCAGAGCTATTTTTCTTTTAAGCTCCTTCAGTACGTAGATTTAAACGAACCAGATCGCGGAAGGTAGAGATTTGCTGCATAAATAAAATTGAGCCTGCAATACAAATACTTGCGCCAAGGATGACAGTATTGCTACTACCAATTTTACTTGCTAGTGCGCCAGCTATTAAGTTGCCTATAGGTACTGCGCCTGTAGATGCCATAACGTAAAGACCGGTAATTTGTCCGCGATTTTCATCAGTCACCAACAACTGAAGCAAAGTACGTCCGGCAATTATCTGCAAAATAAAGCCGAAACCAGCTGCAAATAATGAGAGCAGTGAAAGCCAGAATACACGGGATAGGGCAAAGATAATCAAGCTTATTCCCATAAAACCTATACCCAATGCTAGAACTTTACCCGATTCCAGTACATTGCTATGTTTAGTTAAATAGATACCACCTGCTAAGGTTCCCAAACTGGAAGCTGTCATTAAGAAACCGAAGGTGTTAGGGCCACCTTGCAAAATCTCCTTGGCAAAAATCGGCCCCAAAGCTAAATAAAATCCCCATACGCAGCAGACTAAAGCCGAACCAATCAAGACTGAGCGAATTGGTAAAAATCCAAAGGCATATTTAAAACTAGTTTTTAATTCTTCTAAAGGTTTGCGTTTGGAAATAACGGCTTTTCTGGATGTCAGCCGTATTGCTAGGAGGGCAATAATTACAGCAATGTAACTGATGCTATCAATTAGGAAACATAGTCCCGATCCTATTGCCATAATTAGTAAACCTGCGATCGCAGGCCCCAACATACTCGTCACACTCACCAGCGAAGAGTACAAGGCAAAGGCATTACCAAGATTTTCCTTAGCAACTGTTTCGGGAAGAAATGCCTGCCGAGTCGGAATATCGAAGGCGTTGATAATCCCTTGCAGCACACCAAGAATTGCAATGTACTCGATATTAATCGTACCGCTTAGGGCTAACCACGTTAGAGCTAAAGACTGAAGCATCCCTAGAATTTGGGCAACTAGTAGAATTTGATGACGATTCCAGCGATCGGCAATGATTCCACCCAGAGGAATTAATAGAAGTGTGGGAATTTGGCTAGCAAAGCCTACTAGACCTAGTAACCAAGGTGAATCGCTGAGGCGATATACTAACCAACTAGTAGCCACTTGAGTCATTGACGTACCAATCAGAGAAATTGCCTGACCTGTGTAGTACAGGCGAAAATTTCTGGAACTAAAAGCACGTAGCATGACTTGTGATTTTTTTGATGCTTCCATATATCACCCTGAGTAGTTCCCAGTTCTTAACCGTGAATAAAAAAGTAGGCAGTCATCGTAAAGGCAACAATCATGACAAATTTCCGAATTAAGTGCGGTTCAAGTTGACGAGCATAATGGGCGCTTAAGTAACCACCAAGAGAGCCACCGACTGCCATCAAAATAGCTTGATGCCAAGCAATCACACCTGCAAAAATAAATGGAATAATGGCAATACCATTGATACAACTCCCTAAAAATGTTTTAAAAGCATTCATTTTGTGAATACTTTTGATACCTAAAAATGTCAGAGTTGCCAGCATTAAAATCCCTAAACCTGCGCCAAAGAAACCGCCATAGATGGCGATCGCAAGTTGAGCCAGTGCCAAATTAAACAAAGGCACAGATTCCGGTGATGTATTCTGGTTTCGATGCTGCAACCACTTTTTAAACGGTTCGCCAAAGGTAAACACAACTGTTGCTAGCAGCAATAGATAGGGAATCAGCTTTTTAAAGACATCTGGCGATGTGTACAACAAAGCGATAGAGCCAATCATGCCACCAACTAAACTGACACCACATAAAAGTAAAAAATCTCGCCGATCGATGCCCAAATCTTGACGATATGCTCCAGCACTGGCTAGAGCAGCCACCCAAATTGCAGTATTATTGGTGGCGTTAGCTGCGATCGGCGGTACACCCGTAAAAATGAGAGTTGGAAACGTGATAAAGCTTCCACCACCTGCGACAGCATTTAACCCACCTGCAATAAAAGCAGTACTAAATAGAAGTAAGCTATGGAAAAGTGTTAAAGATGGTGGCATTATTTTGAATTACGAATTACGTTAGCGTTAGCGAAGCGGTAGCGAGTAATCGAGCGTCCGCAGAAGCGTTATTACGAATTAATTAATCTGAGAATATCACTTGGAGAATGGGCAATCAAGTCAGCACCATGAGCTTTCAATTCCTCCTCAGTTCCATAGCCATAGGTAACGCCTATTGAAGCGATGTGATGGCGCTTGGCTCCAATGATGTCATGTGAGCGATCGCCTACCATCACCACAGTAGAAGGTAAAAGTTTTTCTGTTAATAAAATATGATGAATTAAGTCACCTTTTATGCTCCGCGTTCCATCAAGTTCACTACCATAAATACCATCAAAAAGCAACGATAAACCAAAATAGTCAATAATTTGTGCTGCATAAATATATGGTTTAGAAGTTGCAACAAAAGTTTTATAACCAGCAAAACGAATGGCTTTTAAAACTTCTGGAATTTGGGGATAAAGGGCGTTTTGAAATAATCCAATTGTTGCAAAGCGATGACGATAAAGTAAAATCGCTTGTTCAATTACTGTGGCATCTAAGGTATTGAGTAATTGCGAAAAGCTATCTTTCAGTGGTGGGCCAATACACCAATGTAATTCATCAGCATCCGGTGGTCTGTAACCGAGTTCAGAGAGCGCATACTGAATGCAACCAGTGATGCCAAGCTTAGGATCTGTCAAAGTCCCGTCAAGATCAAAAAGAATAG
Source organism: Nostoc sp. NMS8 (assembly GCF_017115045.1). Classification (GTDB taxonomy): domain Bacteria; phylum Cyanobacteriota; class Cyanobacteriia; order Cyanobacteriales; family Nostocaceae; genus Nostoc. The sequence goes on from NZ_JABXKK010000093.1 coordinate 111,607, forward strand.
CCGAGGAAAGCATATTTTAATTCGTAATGATGCCCGAATACTTGCTAGTGCTACGCTAACGTAATTCGTAATACGGTAGCCTAGAAGAACCCAGCAACTCACACACTGTATCATGTTACCTAAACCCAAAAAGAACTGGACACCTTCAAATTGGGCAAGTTGGAAGCCTTTTGGCATTGGCGAACAGTATCCCAATAACTACTGGGAGGTATTTCGCGCAATGTGGCTGTCTCGCGACAAACTACCCTACGCGTGGAATATTCTCGATAAAGGTGTCTGCGATGGTTGCGCTCTTGGAACAACCGGGATGAAGGATTGGACTTTAGATGGTATCCATCTCTGCAATGTCCGGTTACGGCTGTTGCGGATGAATACGATGCCAGCTTTTGACCCTGTGCTACTAGAGGATATTTCACAGTTACAAAAGCAAAAAAGTGCCCAATTACGCGACTTGGGACGGCTTCCTTACCCAATGATTCGTCAACGTGGGGAAAAAGGGTTTCGCCGTGTTAGCTGGGATGAAGCTTTAGAGGTAATTAGCGATCGCATCCGCACTACCACACCAGACCGTCTCAGTTTCTATGTTACCAGTCGCGGTACTGTCAACGAAACTTATTATGCTACCCAAAAAGCTGTACGGGCAATGGGAAGCAATAATATTGATAATGCTGCTCGTATTTGCCATTCTCCCAGTACAGCAGGGTTGAAAGCGGCTCTCGGTGCTACGGCTACCACCTGTTCTTATAAAGACTGGATTGGAACTGATTTATTAGTCTTTATTGGCTCGAATGTTGCTAATAATCAGCCTGTTACCGTCAAGTATCTCCATTACGCTAAGAAAGCTGGCACTAGAATTGTAGTTATTAACACTTACCGCGAGCCGGGAATGGAGCGCTACTGGGTTCCCTCAATTGTCGAAAGTGCTGTTTTTGGTACAAAGTTTGCCGAAGACTTCTTCTTAATCAATATGGGCGGGGATATAGCATTTTTGAATGGCACTATTAAACATATTATTGCTAACAACTGGGTAGACCAGTCATTTATAGATTTATACACAGTTGGCTTTGCCGAACTCAAAACATCTTTAGAAAGCCAATCTTGGGAAGAATTAGAGCGGCTTTCTGGGACATCCCGCGAGTCAATGTACGCCTTTGCCAAAATGGTCAAAGAAGCGAATAAAGCCGTATTTGTTTGGAGTATGGGCATTACTCAGCATGAATGCGGCGAAGATAATGTGCGAAGTATCATTAACTTAGCTCTTACCAAAGGTTTTGTCGGTCGCGAAGGCTGCGGTTTAATGCCAATTCGCGGCCACTCTGGGGTACAGGGTGGTGCAGAGATGGGATGTTACGCGACAGTATTTCCTGGTGGTAAATCTATCACCCCAGAAAATGCTGCCCAATTGAGTCAACATTGGGGCTTTGAAGTGCCAGCAAGTAAAGGTTTAATTGCCCCAGAAATGATTAGCGCCGCACATCAGGGAGAAATAGAAGTATTGTTTTCTGTGGGCGGGAATTTTTTGGAAGTGCTGCCAGAACCAGATTATGTGGAAGCGGCACTGAAGCAAATACCCCTGCGGGTACATATCGATATTGTTCTCTCTAGCCAAATGTTGGTGGAACCCGCTGATACTGTGGTGCTTTTACCTGCGACGACTCGCTACGAAATACCAGGAGGAGTTACAGAAACTAACACCGAACGCCGGGTAATTTTCAGTCCAGAAATTCCGGGGCCACGCATTGGGGAAGCGCGTCCTGAGTGGGAAGTGTTTTTAGAATTGGCAAGGCGGGTAAAACCAGATTTGGCAGATAAGCTGGCTTTTGCCGATACAGCTGCTATCCGTCAAGAAATTGCTCAAGTCGTTCCCCAATATGCTGGTATTCAACATTTACAGCAAGCTGGCGATCAGTTTCAATATGGTGGTTCGCATTTATGCTTTGGCTGGAATTTCCCCACAGCAGATGGTAAAGCACACTTTGGCGTATTATTGCCACGCCAAAGAGAATTACCAGAAGGTTATTTTTTATTAGCAACCCGCCGAGGCAAACAATTTAATAGTATGGTGCAGGAACGCAAGGATGCAATTACTGGGGCGATGCGAGAGGCGGTGCTAATGAATGCTGCTGATGCGGAACAGTTGGGTTTAAAAGATCGCGATCGCGTCATCCTTAAGAATGATTTAGGCGAGTTGTTATGTCAAGTCTATATTGCCCCAATTCAGTCAGGAAACTTGCAAGTACATTGGCCAGAAGGGAATGTGCTACTAGATAAGAGTAAGCGATCGCTCGAAGGTGTACCTGATTATAATGCGATCGTGCGGTTGGAAAAAAAATGCGACAAATAGACCATTTGTAGAGAGGCGATGAATCGCGTCTTTACTTGATAAAATTTGCATCAAAACTACCGCAAAGATGAGCATCTCTGCGGTAATTCTAAGTTAACCACTATTAAAGTAGAGCAAAAACAGCCATATCTAGCTTAATTGCTATCAGTTATCCCCAATTTTAGATACCCATTGAGAGTTTTTAGACTTATCTAACCTATCGCTTCCACCACACTCAACATGAAATTAATCCGTTGCTCAAAATCCAGATTTTTGATCAATGCGATAAATTCATCCGTTTCACCAGGAAGTTGATAGTCGGAGGGCACTGGAATTATGCTTCCATTCTCGATTCCTTGTGCCAGCAGAAACCAAACGTCTAATTTGGCATTGGGACTTAGACTATTATAGGTTTGGCTGATATCGTTAGCTGCACCATTAATAATGTCGCGTTGTGCTTGCAGTTGCTCTTCTTTAGACAAGTCGAGAAATTTGTCAAAGACTGCTTTAGCAGGAACTTCTACGCTTTGAGGAGGTGCTGGTTGTAGCTGCTCTTTAAGATCGAGATAACCGAACCAAAGTAGGGCTAGCTGAGTATCTACATCAAAGCGTTGAAAAATTTCTAAAGCTGGTCTTGTTGCTTCATCAATTGTGTAAGTCATAAAAAAGTCCAACTAAGCTAAGGGTATTCTGATTTCCTCAGTTACTTACTGAGAAAATTTGCTTTCAGTACTTCATACAACTTAACGAACAAATAGAGATGGATAACCCTACTTAGGGTAGGGATAGGATCACTACATAAGACAGATATAAATAACTTAAGTTGCTAGTTACAAAAATGATTGCTTTGATGTATGTAAAAGCTAAGTAACGTCTCTGACTCTGTGCGATCGCTTGAAGGGGTTCCTGATTATAATGCAATAGTACGCTTAGAAAAGCAAACCTAATATTAACGCTTTCCGACTGCTACGCTCGACTTAATATTACTCCAAAACTTGCAGCCATGTCTGTCGCCAAAGATTTTGAAACCACAGAAGATGTTATATTTCCACCAGGGGATTTAGAAAGTAACGAACCACCATTGGAAACATACCTACATTTGCAGCAAATGCTGCTATTGATAAAATGCCTTGATTGGTGGTGGCGAGACCACGACAACTTTTTTGCTGCTGGCAATCTTAGCATTCATTATAGTCCACGCCAGCGTAAATCCGAAGACTTTCGGGGGCCAGATTTCTTTGTTGTATTGGATACTGAACGCAAACCCCGTGATAGTTGGGTTGTTTGGGAAGAAGACGGCAAATATCCGAATTTGATTATAGAACTGCTTTCAAAGTCAACGGCAGCAATTGACAAGGGCTTAAAAAAACAAATTTACCAAGATATCTTTCGCACTCCTGAATATTTCTGGTTTGACCCCAAGAATCTAGAATTTGCTGGGTTTATTTTGGTGGGTGGTACGTATCAACCTATAGAACCCAACCCACAAGGATTGTTGTGGAGTCAGCAGCTAAGTTTGTACTTAGGCGTTCATGAAAATCAATTACGCTATTTCAATGCGGAAGGACAGTTAATGCCCACACCCGAAGAAATTGCCCAGTGGGAAGCGGAACGCGCCAAACAAGAAATACAACGTGCTGAACAAGAAATACAACGTGCTGAACAAGAAATACAACGTGCTGAACGCCTAGCAGCAAAACTGCGAGAATTGGGTGTTGACCCAGATACGATTTAAAGTATGTAGACTTGCTTTAAAAATTATGGAAGCTCAACCAAAAGAGATCAGAAATTATTTAAATACATATAAGCATCTCAGTAGTTAGTATCTGATGCATGGACAGTTGCTCTGCCCACAGACAAAGAAGCGATCGCAACGCTGACTTTAATTTACTCAAATTCTTCACCTAGATAAGATTGGCGACTATTGCGAACATGAAGAATTGCTACAATATTTTCTTGAACAACAAACAAAACTCGATATTTTCTTTGTTTTCCAATCCAGAGTTGTCGAATTTCACGACCAATGACTGCTGCCTCTGGTGCTATGCTACAGCGATTAGGAAATTATTGAAGTGAAGCGATCGCGTCTTGAAGTTCGTAATACCAGTTGTTGGCTATTTCAGCACTCAGGTTGTCGCACATCCAACGATAGGATGTTTCTATTTCTTGAAAGGCAGTAGGTTGAATGAGAACCTGGTAACTGATGGGCGAGGCGGAATGCCAAGTTGGTGTTGTAGGGTTGCCAAAGCTTGTTCAGCAGGAATCCCTTCACCCCGAGCAAACTCATCTAGTCCTTTACGAATACCTACTATTGTTTCTAGGTAATCAATACGTTCTAAGAGTTCTTTGTATGTGGCTAGTGGCTGTTTTGGGGCTGTCTTAAGTGATTTCAAAAACCCAAGTAGATCCTCTAGCAGTTCGTTTGGAGTGTTGTCGATTTCTTGTAATAGTAATTCTTTGATCGTCATTACAGTTAATAGATAAGATTTATGTTTCTAGTATAGCGATGCCTGCGGCGGTAAACTATGAACACTCTAAATTTTTCCAGAGAGAAGAAATAGAATTTTATTGCCTGAGTGCTTTGCCGGATGCATTAGGGTTGCATTTGGCGCTAACAGTTAAGTTAAGCTGCTACTTTCTTAGAAACACAAATTATTGAGAACTGAACATTGACCCAAAAAATACAAATAGGGCGAAAAACATAATGTCAGCCCTACAAGCATAATTACAAACTACTATCATTTATTTTCAACAACTTCCAGACCTGTCCTAGCTACTGATTTAATATCAACATTCTGATTGTTTAACAGCACTATTATGGTGGTATCTTGATTGGGTAAATATGCAAGCAATGTTACGAAGCCATAAGCTGTACCACTATGCCCAATTGCTTTTGCTAAAGGAGATGAAAACCTTTCGACACCTAACCCATAGCTATAGCCTTCGCCATTATCTTTAAATTTCAGCATTTCTTTCATCATCTTCGACGAAAGTAAGGTTTTTTTGACAAATAATGCTTTGGCGAATTTGGCTAAATCCTCTGCTGTTGAAACTAATCCCCCATCTCCTAAACCATTGCCATCATTGACTTGGGCGTAGCTATCTAGCTTACCATCCTTATTGCGATCGCCATAACCTGTAGCGACTTCTCCAATTGCCGATTCGCGCAGTTCTGTGAAGGTATGTTTTAATCCCAGTGGTTTTAAAATCTGACTGCGGATTGCTTGGGCGAGAGTTCCTTTTGTGATATTTTCAACAATCAGTTCCAAAAGAATGTAGTTGCAATCAGTATAAATAAATTTTTCTCCAGGATTTGCCTGCGGTTCTTCCTGGTACATATACTGAATAGCTTCTCTGGCTGTCCAAGGCTGTGAGCGACTTCTTTTCGCAGTAGCTTGAATAAACTCTTTTGTTTCTAGGTATTCAGCAACACCACTAGTATGGTTAAGCAGTTGACGAACTGTAATTTTGTCGCTGTTGACAATATGAGGAGTGATGTCTGTTGGTAGGTAGGTTGCGATCGCTCGATCTAATTCTATCTTCCTTTGCTCCACTAACTTCAGCACAACCACCGCCACAAAAGTTTTACTCATGCTGGCAATAGAAAAGCCATCTGTGGGTTTCATCCGAGTTTTACTTGACAAGTCATCCACACCAGATGCTCCTAGCCAAGAGCCTTTAGGTGTAATAATATACATTACTGCGCCAGGAATTCGCTGTTCTGCAACTATCTCATTTAAAAGTTTCTGTAGTCGAGAACTTTTTCCGGCGGTGGAGGTAGGCATAACTTGTTTAGCAAGAGATTTTCCAATTACTCTCTGACTAATGTTATCACCCACTAAATATCCTGTAAAACCGAGGGAAATTACAAAGACTATTGCAAATAAAATTTTGCTGAAAGCCAAAAATCTTAGGTTCATTTTACTTCCTAAACAGCAATCTAGCCGATCTAACTCAACAGCACAAAGTAGTTGGTGAGCATAAAACTGACATCTGATATACAAATAGCATTACTCTGTTTCCAGAGTAGTATCAAAATTTAAATTCACCAACTCCCAAAAATATGACAATGCCAACTAAAAGCAAAACCAAAACCACTGTTTGGGTAATGGAAAAAGGTCAAATACATCCTCGTTTAGATCATCTCACTACAGAGGAACCTTTAGAGATTCGTCTTGTTCCTTTCCAGAAGACGGTAGCTGTTACTATGCGGACACCAGGAGCAGATTTTGAACTAGCTGCTGGTTTCCTCTACAGTGAAGGAGTTGTTAGCCGCAGGGAAGATATTCGACGTATTAGCTACTGCGTAGATGAATCGGTAGATGGTGAGCAGCGCTATAATATCGTAAATGTAGAACTGCGGGATGGGTTAATTCCAGACTTACAGCCTTTGGAGCGTCATTTTTACACTAGTAGCGCCTGTGGGGTGTGTGGTAAAGCTAGCCTTGAGGCTTTGCGTATCCGGGGATGTCCAGTGATTCCTTCTGGCCCAACGGTAACACCTGAGATTATCTATAGCTTACCAGACAAGCTTCGGGCTGCTCAAAGTATCTTCACTGCTACAGGGGGTTTACACGCTGCGGCTCTCTTCGATGCTCAAGGACAACTGTTAAACCTGTGGGAGGATGTTGGGCGACACAATGCTTTAGATAAATTGATTGGTACAGCTTTGCTTAGTGACGAGTTGCCTTTAAATAATTGTATTGTCCTGGTTAGCGGACGCTCTAGTTTTGAAATTTTGCAAAAGTCTACAACTGCTGGAATTCCCATTGTCTGTTCTGTTTCCGCTCCTAGTAGTTTGGCGGTGTCTGTCGCTAAGGAATTCGGGATTACCTTAATTGGATTTCTGCGCGGAGAACGCTTCAATATTTACACTGGTTTACAAAGAATAAACGCTACTTAAGAACACGGTTTTTTAATGAAGAGTAACTTTTGTAGAGTGTGTTAAGCTCTTCCATATTTAAATTGCATCAGATAGGCGCTCATGTTACCCACCCCACAAGAGTTATGTTTAATTCGATTATGCAAATTAGATATTTTTTAGCTTATCCTCGAGAGTACAACACCGCATCGATGAAACAAAATTTTGTCTTTTATTTCATCTGAATTATTTTATACCCCGAATGCTATGGATCTTCAGGAAAAACCCATTTTGGCGGTTCCGTCATTTTTTTTCGCAGACGTTCTTGTGCCAACTCTAGCATTTTGTCTAAAGGAGTCTCTTCAATAAATTTTGTGGCTGCCTCTCTAAACTCGATATTGGGGCATTTATCCCCTAAAACACATCCGTTAACACAGGCTTGGGCGCAGTTAATCTTTTGCTCCATAGTAAATTCCTCTCTCTAAAAGTTATGAGTTATAATTTACGTCTCTAACTCTTCACTATCAGGTATAACCCTCCAGGTAAATTTTACCTTGTCAAGTTGCCATCTCATTAGTCTAAATACCTATCGTTCAGAAAGTTATGAGTTATGAGTTATGATTTTTACTCCTAACTCTTATCAAGGGCGCTCATGTCAGAACTCTTTGCTACAACTGGAACTATAGCCGCGATCGCTACTGCTGTTGTCCCCCAACAGGGTAGTGTTGGTATTGTGCGGGTGTCCGGTTCTCAAGCAATGGCTCTAGCCCAAAGTCTCTTTCATGCGCCAGGGCGACAAGTTTGGGAAAGTCACCGGATTCTCTACGGTTACATTCGCCATCCCCAGACGCAACAATTAGTGGATGAAGCCCTGTTGCTGATTATGAAAGCACCTCGTTCTTACACCCGTGAAGATGTCGTAGAATTCCATTGTCACGGGGGAATTATGGCAGTGCAGCAAGTATTACAACTGTGTTTGGAAAATGGGGCCAGACTAGCGCAGCCTGGAGAATTTACTCTCCGCGCCTTTTTGAATGGAAGATTGGATTTAACCCAAGCTGAAGGTATTGCTGATTTAGTGGGAGCTAAATCGCCCCAAGCTGCTCAAAGTGCCTTAGCTGGTTTACAAGGAAAATTAGCTCATCCGATTCGGCAGTTACGCGCTAACTGTTTGGATATTTTGGCAGAAATTGAAGCTCGGATTGACTTTGAGGAAGACTTACCTCCGTTGGATCATAAGTTTATCATATCAGAAATCGATAAAATTGCCGCAGAAATAACTAGATTATTGGAAACCAAAGACAAAGGTGAGTTGCTACGCACTGGTTTAAAAGTGGCAATTGTTGGGCGTCCGAATGTGGGTAAGTCGAGCTTATTGAACGCTTGGAGTCGTAGCGATCGTGCCATTGTGACTGATTTACCCGGTACAACCCGCGATGTAGTTGAATCTCAGCTAGTTGTCGGGGGAATTCCTGTACAAGTGCTAGATACTGCGGGGATTCGGGAAACAACAGACCAAGTGGAAAAAATTGGCGTTGAGCGATCGCATCGTGCCGCCAATGCAGCTGATTTAGTCTTGCTAACCATCGATGCCTCCGCAGGTTGGACGGAAGGCGATCGAGAAATTTACGAAAAGGTGCAACACCGTCCGTTGATCGTAGTGATTAACAAAATCGATTTATTACAAGAAGAGGATAGAAAAAATATTCAATCTAAAATTCAAGTTGCGAAATCCACAATTGTCACAGCCGCAGCCCAAAACCAAGGTATTGATGCTTTAGAAATAGCAATTTTAGAGATAGTTCAATCTGGAAAAGTACAAGCTGCTGATATGGATTTAGCCATTAACCAAAGGCAGGCAGCAGCTTTAACTCAAGCAAAAATTTCTTTGGAACAGGTACAAGCAACAATTGCCCAGCAGTTCCCTCTTGACTTCTGGACAATTGATTTAAGAGGTGCAATTCAAGCTTTAGGAGAAATTACCGGAGAAGAAGTAACAGAATCAGTTTTAGAGAGAATTTTCAGTAAATTTTGTATTGGAAAGTAGTTTAGTTATAAGATATTTTCACAGCCAGGGTTTGAAGGATTTATAAGCAAAATTTGAGCAATACGGTTCGGTTAAGATCCCCCCGCCTACGGCGACCCCCTTAAAAAAGGGGTAAAAGAGCCTTGAAAGCCCCCTTTAGCGCAGCCCACAAGCACTGATGCATTAGTTTCAATCCCTAATAGGGATTTTGTTGAATTGCAATAGCGGCAGCCTGGAAGCCAAGCTATATTTAGTTTTCAAGGTGCGGTTGCGCGAATTTAGGGTAATCATAGCATTAGAAAATTCCTTTGGGAAGAGTTCGGAAAAGATTGAAGACTGAAACCCACTTTTTGTAAGCGTTTCAGACGTTGCGCGGATGATGTTTGGGCAATTAATGAGGTGAAATGCTTGCTGGAGTTGGGATAGAAGCACTTTTTTAGGGCTGTGGAATTTGTACACCTACCCTTCCGCGCATTGGACGTACAGAAATGGCTTCAAACCCTATAATAGCGATCGCTGCAATTCTGGAAAAACTTTAGACACCTTACTCAAAACGTAATCACCATAGGTTCCGCGAAAATCATGAATGTTAGCTTGATCCCAGCGATCGCTATGATCATTTGCCACGATATGATCTAATTCAATCGGCTTCACTTCGACATCAAAATTGGGATCGAAAAAGAACGGGAACGAAAGGCGATGATTTCCCGATTGGTTTTGTACGCGATGAGGCGTAGAACGATACAAACCTGCTGTCATTTTCTCTAGCATATCGCCGATGTTGCACACAAAGGAACCGGGAACGGGAGGCGCAGCAACCCAATGTGACTTGGATTTAACTTGTAATCCGCCTGAGTTATTTTGCTTGAGAATGGTCAGAACGCCATAATCAGTATGTTCGCCAACGCCCCATATTGGCTCACCATCTGACGGTGACAAGTTTGGAGGATAATTGAAGATGCGAAACAACACTAAGGGATCTGAGGTGTAACGGTCAGCAAAGTAGGATGCTTCCAATCCCAAACTTAGGGCAATACCAGTCATTAGAGTGTGTCCCAAGTTTGTCATTGCTTCCATATATTCAAGCACTGTTTCGCCAAATTGGGGGATGTTGGCGGGGAAGAGATTGGAACCATACATCTGAGTACCAGCTTGCACTAGTGGGTGTTCTTTTCCCTGTTCTGCACCAAAGTAAATACCTTCCTTCAAGTCGGGTTTACCAGATGTCAGTTCGCCACCAACGGGGAAATAACCTCGCCATGCAATACCTGCTAAAGCCATACGGATTTTCAGTTTAGTTTCTAAATCCTGGGCGAAAAACTGGTGGCTGATTTCTTCGAGTCTCTGCTGCAAGTTTTCATCCACGCCATGCCCGATAATATAGAAAAACCCTGATTCTTGACACGCTTGGTTGATTTGTGATGCTACGGAATAGTAATCGCCTTTTCCAGAAACTAAGGCGTTAATATCAATAATCGGGAGGTGTAAAAACTCTTTATCAGCAACTTGTAAATTAGTCATATTACTATTAAAACCGCTGACCTGTGGTAACTTCCAATCTAACTTCTCCTTGGTCGCTAATTCCTAAGTCGCCTCGAATCAACCCAAAGGATGAATTAACTCGCAATCCTAAGCCGTAACCAAAGCCACTTCCAGGTTTGTTTCGCAGTACTCCTGGTTCGCCTAGTACGCTGTCGCTAGATCCGAAATCGGAAGCGAAGTCAGTAAACAGAACTCCTCCGATTGACTGAAAGATTGGGAAACGATATTCCACCGAAGCTAAACCATAACTCCGACCACTGGCGACTTTTCCATAACCGTAACCCCTGACAGAATCTAGTCCACCAATATTAAAAGCATCAGCTGGTGGAAAGTCTCCGATAATCGTACCAATTTGGAAATTAATCGCTAACATTTCGGGATTGTCGGTTGGTTTGCCGTTACCAATCCAACTAACTGGGAAATACTGAATATAATCTCCCTTGAGGCGATTACTGGAAATATTGCCCAGTCCAATGGGAATCGCTTGTTCTGTGCTGAGGGTGAGGATTGAGCCTTGAGTCGGATTGTTTCGACGATCGCGTTGATCTCTGGATACAGCAAATGATACGGTAAATAAGTCATCAATACCAGTACCGCTCACAGATAAAGGACTCCCTAATCTATCAATCTGTGCAACGTTATATTCGCGATCGCGTAGGCTAATCCTCGTATAATTAAGACTTATAGCTGTATCCCACTCATCAAAAGACTTTAAAACTCCTACAGAACCGCCAAACCTTCCCTCGCGCACTCTGTCCCCGTTAGACAATCTGATATCTTCGTTGAAGGTTCCCGATATATTACGACTACGAAAACCTCTGATGGTGTAGCCTAAGCGGTTTGGTTCTTCAGGACGATAACGACTAGTGAATTGACCATGAAATTGGACATCTTTACCGCTGATTTGCAAGGTTGTATCTAATTTATCGTTAATACCACTGATATTTGCATCTCTATAACCTACTTGACCGTATAGACCGACATCATCGTTATTACCGCCTCCGAAAATTAGAGCAGGGAATTCACGCTCTTTGATTTCATAGATGAGATTAACGCTTGTGGTGTCTTCTTGTCGATAAACATTGACTTCATTAAATGACTCTAATCTTCTCAACCGTTGCAAGTCTGCTTTTAGTAAATCTTCACGGAATACCTGACCAGGTTTGAGTTTCAGCAGACCAATGATAAAATCTTTTTGAGTACGTCCTTTAATCGGCTGACCTTTGTCATCGAGTAACTGATCTTTGTTATTTACAAAACGAATCTGAATATCTTTGACAATTCTCTGAGAAAACTCCACAGACTGAGTATCTACTGGAGTTGAACTGATATAATCACCAGATTTTGCATATCCTCCCTCTATCTGTAAAGTAGGTTCTACGCCATCCTCAGTAGAAAATTGCGAGTTTGCAATGGCTTCGAGATTTTGCCCACCTACTAACATTACTGCGATCGCAACTACAGTTATTTGAATACGCATAAATAAAGTTTTATCATTACCCGCATTTTGGGAACAGTTAAATTGCTAATGACTAATGACTAACGACTTCGACTTCCCCCCGACTTGAAGCCGGGGGATGAGTTAAAGCTTTCTTTGTTCAGTAACTAACGTTAGACTAACCCATTCGCCTTTATCGTTGTAGCTGCGAATCATTCGCTGGCGCAGATTTGGCTGGATTAACCAACCCACTTCCAGAAAAAATGGTTGGCGTAACTGCACCTTGAGAGGAGAAGTTGCAGAAGCGCCATCTGGTAAAAATAATACTTGTACCTGCTTTTGGGGGTCTTGGTCAAAGAGAACAATGGGGCCTTTGATGCTACCAGTTGAGGTAATTGTGCGTTCTGCAAACGAGGTATTTTGAATTAATCGCCCAGTATCATCAAGTTGTAATTTGAAGGTTGTAGAGTAAGTATCAGACGAACGCCAATCTGGATATATTGTAATTGCTTCGCCCTGCCATTCTCCCAACAAATCATTTATCTGCAAGGGTGGACGTTCTGCTGCTGGCGTTCTGGCGAGATGTTCTCGAATTAAGATGAGTTCTTTTAGCTGACCGATATTATCAAAGAGTTGCACCAGACGCAAGCGGCGATTTTCATGAACAAAGGCGAGTTCTCCACCAAATTCGGAAAATGGCCCTAGCTGAATTAAACCTTCAGAAAATGAACCATTTTCAAAAAACAGCAGACCCCCTCCCACAGAACTAAAATCTCTAATTACATCTTGTCCCGAACGACTCAGAGTCAGACGCACTTTCTGGCTATTATTCAAATGTTCTAGGGAAAGACAACTAGGAGTATCGTTCAAAAGTATTCCTTGGGGAGAAAAATTGGTAAATGAACCTTCCCAAACACCGAGATTCTGCAAAAAACATTCCCATTGTGATTTTGTCATTAGTCATTAGTCCTTCGTCATTTGTCCTTTGTCATTTATCACTTATACTGAGCGTACCCCTGCGGGGAAGCAAGCTACGCGTAGCGTCTCGTTGGCGCAGCCTCTCGTAGAGAAGTATTTGTGCATTGGTCATTTGTCATTTATTAGCCTTGATAAGTTGATATGTAGGTTTAATTTCATATTCGTTCAAGCAAAACTTCAGTTATTCTTTTAAAATTTTTAAAATTTCGAGTTCAGAAGTCGAAGTTCCGAGTTTAGAAGTCGGAGTTCCGAGTTTAGAAGTCGGAGTTCCGAGTTTAGAAGTCGGAGTTCTGAGTTCAGAGGTCGAAGTTCCGAGTTCAGAGGTCGAAGTTCCGAGTTCAGAGGTCAAAGTTCTGAGTTCAGAGGTCAAAGTTCCGAGTTCAAAGGATAAATGACCAATGACAAAGGACAAAGGACAAAGGACAAATGACTATCCTTTAGCAAAACGTCTGACAGCAAATAAGCTTCCCATTAATCCTACAGCTGCACCGAAACTCAAAAGAATCAGGGGCAATAATAAAATTTCTCCTGGAGTGAGTTGCACTCTGTTGGTGATGACTTGGATAAACTCAGGTTGATTAACTAGCAACTTACCGAGAAACTGTTGAATCACAGAAATGAAACTCCAAGCGATCGCACCACCAACTAAACCAAAGGCAATTCCTTGTAAAATAAATGGTAGGTAAATCCAAACAGAAGTTGCTCCCACTAGCTGCATAATTTCAATCTCTTGGCGACGCGCCATGACAATTAGCCGAATTGTGGTGGTAGTGACTGCGATCGCTGTTAAAGTCAGAATAATCGTAATTGTGAAGGTAATCCAGTTCAAACCTCGGTGCAACTGGGCAATGCGTTTGACTGCTTCATCAACATACTGTACCGTTTCAACTCCCCGTAATTTAGCCAACTGGGTTGCTAAGTTTGGCACAACTTGAGAATTACGGGCTTTTACCTTCATCTCATCAACCAGAGGATTTTCACCTAGTTGCTGGGTAGCACCTTCAATATCAGAAATTCTCATTTCCTTAACTAACTTCGTCCAAGCTTCTTCTTTGCTAATGGTTTGTATCCCAACCACCTCTGGCATTTTGGCGATTAGTGGCTCAATATTTTCCATCCGCGTATCTGGTTCGAGGTAAACTGATACCTCTAGCTGGCTACCAAACTGATAGAGGAGTTTTTCGACTTGCCAAGAGGTTTGCAGACTCAAGCCGAATAAAAACAGCAACACCGTTACAGTACTGACAGCTGCCCAATTCATCCAACCTCCCCGCAGTAAACCGAGGAAAGTTTCTTTCAGTAGATAGTCAAGTTTCGTGAGAGATTTAAACACAAATCACCCTAGTCAATAATTCGTAATTCATAGTTCCCAATTTCCACTCGAGAGTAATGAGTAATGAGTGATGAGTAATGAGTGCTGAGTAATGAGTACTGAGTGCTGAGTGGGGAAGAAGTAAGGGAGTAGGGAGAAGAATTTTCCCCTCCGCCCCCTGCACCCTGCCCCTCTGCATCTTTTCAATTCCCAATTCCCCACTCCCCAACTTGATAGAATTAAAATAATAGGAATTTTCACCATTTAGCCATCAAGACTCATGCCCTCTGAAATTGCTGTAGAGAAAAAAAAGTTAAAAAATCCACCTTTGGAGCTTCATTATTTAGGCGATCGCGTGTTGCGTCAAGCTGCAAAGCGAATTTCTAAAGTAGATGATGAACTTCGCCAAATAGTGCGCGAAATGCTGCAAACTATGTACAGCAAAGATGGCATTGGTTTGGCTGCACCCCAAGTAGGAATTCACAAACAACTAATTGTCATCGACCTAGAACCAGAAAACGCAGCGAATCAGCCTTTGGTGTTGATTAACCCCACCATTAAACAAGTCAGCCGCGACCTCTGTGTTGCCGAAGAAGGATGTTTAAGCATTCCCAATGTATTCCTCGACGTGAAGCGCCCCGAAGTCGTGGAAATCGCCTATAAAGACGAATACGGTCGTCCCCGGACATTAAAGGCTAATGACCTTTTGGGACGCTGCATTCAGCACGAGATGGATCACCTCAACGGTGTGGTATTTGTAGACCGCGTGGAAAACTCCTTGACTTTAGCCCAGGAGCTATCTAAGAATGGCTTCTCGTATCAAGCGGTGAAACCAATAGCATAAGGGGGCTAGTAGTGTATTTAACTCCAAAAAGCAGTTTATTTCTGGGTGGTTCTTGTGTAAGTGCGATCGCCGCCGTCGGTTCGATTTTTGAACTGGCTTACGGACAACCAGATTTTGGTGTCACAGCCACGGCGATTATCCTGGTATTGAGCATTCCACTCACAGGATTATTTTTCTTTGCCGCAGTTAAGGACGCAAGGGCTAACATGAAATAAGCATCAGGTACATAAAAAAGGTAAAGGAATGAATGAAAAAGGCAAAATTCATTCTTTTACCTTTTATTTTTACTCTCCATTTTCCACTGCCCCTAAAGCTTTTAGCGTTACTAGCTGCGCTGTGGTTAGCCCTGTAACCCCGGTGATATTCATTCCTTCGTAGGGTCGTGGCGATCGCAATGTTCTTACACACTCACCCGTCGACACATCCCAAAGCTTAATTGTCTCATCTTGGCTGCCACAAATCAGGGTTTGACCATCGGGACTAAAGGCAACCGATCTTACCCAATTAGCCCCTGGCAAAGTTTTCAGGCACTTGCCATTGTAGACATCCCATAGTTTTACTGTTTGGTCTTCACTAGCACTAGCTAAAATTTGCCCATCGGGACTAAAGGCAACTGACCAGACTCGATTTGTATGTTCTTGCAAGGTTGCAAAGCACTTGCCCATATAAATATCCCATAACTTCACTGTTTGGTCATCACTGCCACTAGCTAAAGTCTGGCCATCGGGGCTGAAAGTCACTGACCTGATGCGATTGCTATGTCCCTCTAAAACTTGGATACATTTTGCTGTATAAATATCCCATAACCTGACTCTTTGGTTTTCACTGCCACTAGCTAAAGTTTGACCATCGGGACTAAAGGCAACCGATCTTACCCAACTGGTATGCCCTTTCAAGGTTTGGAGACATTTGCCGGTGTGGACATCCCATAATTTCACTGTTTGGTCGTCACTGCCGCTAGCTAAAATTTGACCATTGGGACTAAAAGCAACTGACCTAATTCGATTGGTATGTTGCTGCAATTTTCTGAGGCATTGTCCCGTCTGAACATCCCATAATTTAATTGTTTGTTTTTCGCTGCCGCTAGCTAAAATTTGACCATCAGGACTGAAGGCAATTGACCGTACCCAACTGTTATGCCCCTCCAGAATTTTGATAAATTTATCGTTGCGGACATCCCATAATTTTACTGTTTGCTTTTCACTACCACTAGCTAAAGTTTGACCATCGGGACTGAAGGCAACTGACCTGACTCGATTGCTATGTCCTTGCAAAGTTGTCAAGGATTTACCATTTTGAACATTCCATAACTTCACTGTTTGGTTTTCACTGCCACTAGCTAAAGTTTGACCATCGGGACTGAAAGCAACTGACCGTACCCGATTAGTATGTCCTTGAAAGGTTTTTAGACAGTTACCATTACGGATATCCCATAACTTCACTGTTGGGTCATCACCACCGCTAGCTAAAGTTTGCCCATCGGGACTGAAAGCAACCGACCATACCCGATTAGTATGTCCCTGTAAGGTTTTCAGGCATTTTCCATCACGAACATCCCATAATTTTACGGTTTGGTCATCACTGCCAGTAGCTAAAATTTCTCCATCGGGACTAAATGCAACTGACCTGACCCAACTACTATGACCTTGTAAGGTTTTCAGGCATTTTCCATCACGAACATCCCATAACTTCACGGTTTGCTTTTCACTACAACTAGCCAAAGTTTGACCATTGGGACTAAAAGCAACTGACATAATTCGATTGGTATTTCCCTGCAAAGTTATCAGACACTTGCCGGTGTGGACATTCCATAACTTCACTGTTTGGTCTTCACTGCCACTAGCCAAAGTTTGACCATCAGGACTAAAGGCAACTGACCTGACCCAATTGCTATGTCCCTGCAAAGTTTTCAGGCATTTACCATCATGAACATCCCATAACTTCACTGTTTGGTCATCACTGCCACTAGCTAAAGTTTGACCATCGGGACTAAAAGCTACTGATTTTACCCAACTGCTATGTCCAATACAAGTAAAAAGTAGCTTGCCATCGTCAACTTGCCACAAGTAAGTTTTGCCATCAGCATCACCTGTAGCCAAAAGTTTTCCATTGGGGCTAAATGCTACTGACGAAATACTAACTAATGTTTCTGCAAAAACGGACTTAGCTAAATCAGTATTGGTAAAATTCACTTGATGCAAATTCACGCTTTGTAAATATGCTTGCCAAATAATCAAGTTAGAAAAGTCATAGCCGCTAAAATCAGTTTGTAATTGACAAAGGATATTTAGCAGATTTCCACCTGCATAAGCTGCTGTTTGGGGAACCTGTCGGAGATACAATAAAATTTGATATAGATGATGTTCAATATTTTTAGCATATCTAAAAATATTTAATAATCTATCTACGATTGGTTTAATAATCAGGGTAATTTGAGTATTTCTAATATAATCTTTGGCCGTTGCTTCCATTAAAGCATGGCTCATAAATAGTATCAGATCGCCAGTGGTAATTTCGTGACAAACCTGTTCAACCAGTCGGTCGGTCATGTATTCCATCACTACAGACTGGAGGGTGAAAAGTGCTGTTCTTTGTTCAATTAGCGATCGCCGTCGTAGTGATTCTAGTGCCTCCAGTACTTCCCTTTTGGGCAAGGGACGCACAATATCATTGAGCAATTCGTCTAGAGAAACTAACTCGCGCTTGATTGCTAGCCAATAAATTATTTCTTTTTCGATCTCTGATAATCGCTCGAATTGCTGGTCTAGTAAATTTCGGGTGTCGCCAAAAATAATCTCACCTTCAGCCAGAAAGGCAGCAATATCACCACCAAATAACTCCCGAATTGGTTCAGAAACTAACTTTAACGCCAAAGGATTACCAGAATACTTTTCAACTAGTTTGGCCCATTCTTGTGGTAAGCCAAATAACCCTTTATCCTGGAGAATTTCTTGTCCTTCTGTTTGTTCTAAACCGAGTAACGATAATGTTCTAACTGGTGATTCTTGTCCTTCTAAAGGAGCAAATTCTTTTGGTTTTTCGCGAGATGTCAGCACCAAACAGCTTTGATGTAGTTCTTCTCCAACCCGTTGCAGTAGTTGACCATAATCTTCGTATTCATGTCTATAGTGTCCGGCGCGATCGCCTTCTTGTAAAATTGTCTCTGTATTATCAAATACCACAAGACAACGATGTTCTCGTAAATAATGAATCAGCAGTGTTACTCTACAATCTATGCTTTCTGGCAAATCTGTTTCTCTCTCATCAGATAAAAATCCGATCAGGTTTGCTAACATTTCGGCTACGGGTGGCGCATTGCGGAGACTTCGCCAAATCAAATACTCAAAGTTTTGCTGAACTTCCTTTGCCAGTTTCACCGATAAAGCAGTTTTGCCAATTCCGCCCATTCCCAATATTGCCACTAGTCGGCAATTATCTTCAATTAGCCACTGCTGTAGCTGAGACAATTCTGCTATGCGTCCCCGAAAAAAGCAAACACCAGGTGCTTCACCCCAATCTTCGCGGTTTTGGGTAATGGATTTTTCATTCAATAAAGATGCTTGATACTCAGATTCAATAACTTGCTGTAACTTAGTGAGCTTACCTGGGCCGCTACCAATAACATTAAATTTTTTGTAAACTTCGCTTAATCTTTTGCGTACTGCTTCGGCACTGATTGCCAATTTTTTCGCGATCGCATTTGGCGATTGTCCCTCAACAGCATATAAAAACACTTCTATCTCGCTGCTAGACAAGCACCGTTTTTCGGCAAAAGCCAAAAGAACGTTTTCGGGAATCACACTCATACTCACACAAAGACACAGTACAAACCAATGTTATCTCACATAGTGAGATAACATTACAGACATTTGTTGCTCTGCGAATACTTTCTTGAGCTTTATCGTTTTTTTCTGATGAGGTGCGCGATCGCGCCAATGAGTTTAGTGTACCTCACATAAACAGTGCTGAGTTTAGGAGTTAGGAGTTAGGAGTTACTATTATTCCCCCTGCTCCTCTGCTCCCCTGCCCCCTGCCCCCTACTCCCTCCCTTATCCCAACGATAATTAGCTGCGACCTACTTTGTTGGTGCAACTGGCTGCACGCGCAAACCCTCTGTCTCATCAACCGTAGGAGTGGCAATCAGCGATTCATTTCCTGTCAGACCTGATGTAATTTCTATTTCAGTACCATAATCTCGCCCAACGGCAACTTTTTGATAATGCACTGTGTGGTCTTTGGTTACAGTTGCTACCTGCGTACCTCCGCCATTAACGACTAAAACACTATCTGGCACAACAAAGGGAGGATTGGTGCGGTTAATGGCAAATCTGACATTGGCATACATCCCAGGTCGCAGCGTCGCGTCTGAATTCTGGACTTCTAATTGTGTCAGTAAGGTGCGAGTAGTTGGATCTATAGCGTTGCTAGTACGCACTACTTTACCCGTAAACACTCGTTGGGGTAACTCTCTGACTGTAATTTGTGCTGTTTGTCCAGTTTGAAGTGACTGCGATAAACTCTGGGGAACACTCACATTTACCTTTAGATTGTCATAAGCGGCAATAGTATAAAGGCTGCTATTGCTAGTATTAGTGTTGCTGGTGTTGCTGGTATTGCCATTACCTGCTGAAATTAAAACACCTGTATTGACGTTACGTGCAGTAATCACTCCTGCAAAGGGAGCAGTGACTTTCTTATAAGACTGCAATACGGTATTACGCTGGAAGTTTGCTTGACTTGCGTAGGCGTTAGCTTGTGCTGCTTTGATATTGGCAGAGTCAGAATTAATAGTGTTTTGTGCTGCCTCAACGCTAGCAAGATTAGCTTGATACGTGGCATATTTTGTATCTGCATCTTGTTGAGGTACTGCACCTTGCTTGACAAGAACTTGCCAGCGCTCCCAACTCTGACGCGCTATCAAGAGATTAGCGCGGGCTTGCTTTAAATCAGAAACACTTTTAGCTAAATTAGCACGAGTTTGAGACACATTGGCTTGTGCTTGCACTACCTCTGCCTTCGCTTGTAGAACTTGCTGATCGGTGTCTGGTGAGTCAATCTCCGCCAACAACTGACCAGCTTGGACGCGATCGCCAATATCTGCATACCACCGCCGTAAATAGCCAGTACTGCGAGCGTAGATGGTCGTTTGATTCAGGGCTACAACATTGCCAGGTAGTTCCACTTTCGTAGCACCAGTAGCGCGGCGGGGAGTGATTACGTTCACTGAGGGTACTGTGCTTGCTTCCTTGACTGCTGCTTGTAATTCTGACTTTTGGCTTAACCGGGGTAGAATACCTATCGCCAGTAAGCTACCAAAAAAAACAGTACCAATTACAGCCCAACCAATTCCACCGATGCCACGTTTTTGTTTTCTAGAAGTCGTTTGTTGTTCAGAATCAGGAGATGGACGATGTTGAGAATCCATAGGTAAACTGTCCTGTATTATCTAAGAAAGCAGAAATTTAGCAGCTAGAGTCATTGTCATTACCTTATTAGACTTCTTGCAGAAGTGGAATAAGGGGTAAGGAGTGAAAGGGAAAGCGGCTCAGAAAAAACCTTTCCTCTACGGTGTACACACAAGTTGTTGACCTGCATCTTTGTTGCATCGACCTGCACCTTTGTTGCATTGACCTGCACCTTTGTTGCATTGACCTGCATCTTTGTTGCATCGACCTGCACCTTAGTTGCATCGACCTGCACCTTAATTGCATCGACCTGCACCTTAATTGCATCGACCTGCACCTTTGTTGCATCGACTTGCAAAGATTAATCTCCCCTACGTTACGTAGTAACTTTAAAAGATTTGTGTGTACACCGTAGCTCCTAAAATCTGTCTATGACTTGCCTTCAGATGATGACAACGAATATGCTGTCCGTGAATCGGAGAAATTTAAATCGTCATCATCCTCATCAATAGGACGAGGTGGTTGACGCCTCATAATGCTGTATACAACAGGTACAAAGATCAGAGTTGCGACTGTTGCAGCTGACAAGCCACCAATTACAGCGCGACCCAAAGGCGCATTCTGTTCACCACCTTCACCAAGACCAAGAGACATTGGCACCATCCCAATCAGCATGGCTAAGGCAGTCATCAACACCGGACGCAACCTTGTATAGCCTGCCGCTAGGGCTGCTTTATAGGCATTGTCCCCTTCTACACGTTGCTCGTTAGCAAAAGTAATCATTAAAATACTGTTTGATGTCGCTACACCTATACTCATAATTGCACCCATTAACGAAGGGACGCTTAGAGTGGTGCGGGTGACAAACAGCATCCAAATGATCCCTGCTAAAGCACTTGGCAACGCCATCATAATAATCAGGGGATCGAGCCAAGATTGGAAGTTCACTACCATTAAGCAGTAAACCAACACAATTGCAAACACAAGTCCTAAACCAAGTCCCAAAAAGGAAGAGTTCATCGTTTGCACTTGCCCGCGAATATTAATCTGACTTCCCTTAGGCAATTTTTTCTGATAATCAGCGATGATGCGATTGACATCGCCGGCAACTCCCCCCAGGTCACGACCAGAGGAGTTAGCGTAGATATCAAAAACTGGCTGAATGTTGTAGTGATTCACAACTTGCATCACTGTGTCGCGTTTCACACTAGCCAAATTACCTAAAAGTTGCGGTGCAGTTTGACCGTTGCCAACTGGCGTATTTTTCAGGCTGTCAATAGAGTCAAGTTTATATTGGGGAACTTGTACAGCCAGAGTGTAACTCACGCCTTTTTTGGGATCGAGCCATTGGTTGATTGCAGCTTGACCGCTTGAACTTAAGGAAGTGAGGACGCTATTGGCAACATCACGCTGGGTCATACCCAATTGTTGAGCCTCAGTGCGATCGACATCAAGACGTAATTTGGGCGCATCGACAACTTGCTGAAGATGTACATCTACAGCCCCAGGAATACGCGTCATCCGCGCGGCGATTTGTTGGGCAATTTCAAAGTTAGCTTTTGAGTTTTTCAGAGGGCCAGATATTTGCACATCAACAGCAGCAGGCAAACCGAAATTGAGAATTTGAGTCACAATATCAGCCGGCTCAAAAAAGAAAGTGTAGTTGGGAAATGTCGCTTTCAATTTCTGGCGGAGTTCTTTGACGTAAGAAAAAGTTGCACCAGATTCTTTTAGGGATACAAGAATATCAGCATCAGCCTGCCCAATTGTCGCGCCGTTGTAGCCATAAGTAAGGTTAATGCCACTGGTGGGTAAGCCGATGTTATCCAGAATTAGAGCGAGATTCTCTTTCGGTACAGTCTGGCGGATAACACCTTCAACTTCGCTGACAATTTTTTCTGTCTGTTCCAAACGAGTACCTGGTAAGGCTCGAACATGGAGGCTAAACTGACCACCATCGACTTCCGGGAAAAAGTCTTGACCGACGAACGGCAACAAAACTCCGGCACTGACAATAAATGCACCAAATAGCACAAAGACTATACTGCGGTGATTTAATGCTGAGGTCAGAACGTTGTAGTACCAACTGCGAAATTTCTCAAATTGTCGGTTAAATTTTTCGTGTAGCCGCCATATCCAATCTTTCTTCACAGGTTTGGCAGTTGTCGTTGTTGCTTCTTCTGTTTGGTGGTTGTCGTGACCATTATTGTGAACTGGCGAATCTAAATGATGGTCGCGATTATCATGGATTTCGACTAGTGAATGGCTGTGGCGATCGCCGTGACCATTATTATTTTGAACTGGTGAATCTATATAATGGCTGTTGTTACCATTATTATTTTGAACTGGCGAATCTAGATGATGGTTGTTATGACCATTATGCTCCTCGTTTTCTCTATGCCAGTCCGCTTCGGATGGTAAAAGGTAACTTGCCATTGTCGGTACTACAGTCCGAGATAGCACATAAGAAGCAAGCATCCCAAATACTACCGCCATCGCTAGGGGGACAAATAGATACTTTGCCACTCCACTGAGAAACACGACCGGCACAAAGACAATACAAATACATAATGTTGCTACAAGTGCTGGAGTAGCGATTTGCTGCGCCCCATCTAAGATTGCTCGCTTGATGGGTTTACCTTGTCCGAGATTTCGGTGAATATTTTCAATTTCTACTGTGGCATCATCTACCAAAATACCAACAGCTAAGGATAAACCACCTAAGGTCATGATGTTGAAAGTTTGTCCCAAACGACTCATGACAATAATCGAAACTAGCATCGAGAGAGGAATCGATACGGCTACAATTACGGTGCTGCGCCAACTTCCCAGGAAAATCAAAATCATCAGCGCGGTGAGACAGGCTGCAATCAATCCTTCTTTGAGAACGCCTTCAATAGAAGCTTTCACAAATATAGATTGATCGAACAAAAACGCTAAATTCAGTTCTGGGGGCAAGGTGGATTGGATGCGAGGCAAAGTTTTTTTGACTCGCTCGATCACATCAATAGTTGAAGCATTGCCACTCTTCAGGATACTAAGTAAGCTCGATCGCCTGCCATTCTGACGTACAATGTTCGATTGCACACCAAAGCCATCTCTTACCTGGGCGACATCACGAATGGAAATGACAGTACCATTAACTTGCTTAATTGGCAAGTCGTTGAGGGCTGCCACCACATTTGGACTATTGTTGATTTGGACGGCGAAATCGCGATCGCCTATTTTCATATCCCCTGCTGGCAAAACCAAGTTTTGGGCACTGACAGCATTAGTCACATCTTGGGCAGAAATGCCATTAGCCAACATCGCTTGGGGATCGATATCAACCATAATTTGCCGAGGTTTACCACCATAGGGCAGAGGTACACTCGCTCCTTGCACTGTTGCTAATTGGGTGCGGACGAAGTTGGTAGCATAGTCGAAGAGTGCTTCTTCCGGTAAGGTTTTGCTACTGACGCTCATCTGGATAATCGGCACCGAAGAAGCGTTGTATTGAATGATGAATGGCGGTGTAATCCCAGGTGGCAAAGGGCGAAGAATTGTTTGGCTGACAGAGGTAATTTGAGCGACTGCTGAGGCAATATTAGCGTTGGGTTGGAAAAAAACCTTGACGACACTAACACCACTCAAAGATTGCGACTCAATATGTTCGATGTCACCAACGGTTGTGGTCATAGCGCGTTCGCTAATGGTGACGATTCGCTGTGCCATTTCCTCGGATGTCGTACCAGTGTAAGTCCAAACTACGCTGACAACCGGAATGTTAATTGCGGGGAAAATATCAACTGGTGTACTAAATATTGTTACTACACCAAGGATCACAATCATCAAAGCGGCGATCGCGAATGTATACGGAAGACGTAAAGCAATTTTGACGATCCACATAGTTAGTTAGGATACTTCAAAAGTTTTTTGTGTTATGGCTGTTTTACTCAGCACTCAATACTCAGCACTCTTGATAGAGGTTGGCGTTCGAGCTAATTGCAGTTGTTCTATTTGGAGTTGCTCAACTAGCCACTCAATTTCTGATTTGATCACTTCAACCGCACGCCTTTGCACTTTCCCTTGATATAAATCATCAGTAACTTCTAGTGCTTTTTTCTCTGTAAGGCGTAACTGACATGACATCAATCGATGTTCAATTAACCGCACTCGTTCTTCGGGTAATAGATAACCAAAGAAAAAGAATTTGATTAGGAATCGCGATCGCGCATTCACCCAGCTTTCATGAGGATGTGACAACATCTCTTTATACCAAGTGTTTTTACCGATGGTTGTAATATCATATACCTTTCCACAATGCCCACCTTCTTCTATTTGTTCTGCACATAAGCTCACTTCACCTTGTTTTTCCATGCGCTTCAGAAGAGGATAAATCGCACCATAGTTGACACAAATACTGCAACTCATAAACATATCGAGTTGCTGTTTAAGCCGATAACCGTTTAATGGCTCTCGCTGTAATAAACCTAATACTGACAACTTCAGCATTTTGATTGAAGCATTTTGATATATCAATCTGATATGTTGATTAACCATATCAAATTGAGCCTTTTTAGCCAAGTACTTAAGGTTTAGTTGTCAGAATTCCTTGTGATCTCACATAAGTTACCTGTGTACTGGCTACGGGTGAGTGAGGCAGGTTAGTATTTTTTATTTGAAAGTCCCTTTGGCACGAAGGAACTTCCAACAAAGAAATTACCAAATATTGTGGGGTGGGCATCTTGCCCGCCCGTATACGAAGGCGGGCAAGATGCCCACCCCACAAGAAGTAGCTGAGTATTTTCTTATGTGGAAGTCCCAAAAGTCAGGATTAATTTGGAGACTTCAGCCGAGTTTGTAGTATCTTACGCTATTTAAATAATTTTCTTTATAGTTTACCTTGACCTAGGTAACCAAGTTACTTTATAGTGAGGTTAACAGCAAAACTACGGTAACTTAGTAAGCTTACGGGTGAATTAAAGAAACTTAGTGAGTAATAGATGAAGGCAAAGGCTGGAACTGCAAATTCTGAAAAAGGCAAATATACAAATTGCCTGTAGGAATTTCAAGGGTTCAATGCGCGTGGTACGCTTCTGTGCGATTACGCGCATTGAACATCTAACCAGATTACCCTGGTAATTCATCAAAGAGCTTAATTTTTCACGAGCTGCAAATATTAAGACCACCTTCGTTGGCATTCCCACTCTACTCAGGAGTAGGACTGTTGTGTATTTTGACTTGGTGGGAACAAAACTGTGGATATTCGCTGTTTCTTTAGTGTGTCAGGGGAGTGCTAACTGCTGCCTAGATTCAACTTTCAAAACAGGAAAAAACTATGAAACCCAGTCTCAAAGATAACGATAATCTGCTGTTCAGGTGGTTTTTTATAGGACTCAAATATTTTCTGCTGGGGCTGCTGGGGCTGGTAATAGCCTTGGTTGTGTCTCACACTTTAGGTGCAAATGCGATAGTTGGGATGCTTTTATCCGCAAGTCTACGGTTATGGGTTGCGAGGATAGCAATTTTCCTAATCTGTCTATTTGCGATCGCAATGATATTTGAGTCTTGGGGTTAAGCCCATCTTGGCAATAAATAGCCTTTGACTAACTTCCACTTAGCCAAAGGCTTCGTAACTTTCCATTTGGAGATTATATCATGCCCAACAACAACGGCTCTGGGTTAGAACCAATTTCGCCACTTTTAGTTATCTTAGTGGCAGGATCTATTTCTTTAACGATCGTTAACAAAGCTAATCACCCGGCATATTTTGACATCGTTAAAATAGCTATGGCCTACAGCTTTGGCTCAATCAAGTCCCAAGGAAAAACTAAACATTCCAATCACCAGGATGAGGTAGATCAAGACGAGTTGAAATAGCAGACGTGAGACTATCTTTCAGGAGTACTGAGTGCTGTACATGGATAGCGGGGCGTTTAACCCAGCACTCGTTACTCAGCACTCAGAACTATTTCGGTGAGTTGCAGATTATAATTTACTTCTAAAATAGAAGAATGCTATCAACTTCAACTCAAATATTGCGACTGTCTCAAGGACAACTTAACTTACTAGAAGCTTGTCCGCGTAAATTTCAACATACCTACTTAGAAAAACTCAATTCCCCCTCGAATCCAGAACAAGAAGAACGGCTAACTTTGGGTAGTCGCTTTCACTTGCTAATGCAGCAGCGAGAAATGGGTTTGCCTATTGATAGTTTCCTGCAAGCAGATGCTCAATTGCAAAGCTGGATGCTAGGTTTTGCCGATGCAGCCCCAGAAATCTTAACGGCTGCATCTGATAATCAAACTTTCCGTGAAAGTGAACACTATCGCACTCTGCAACTTCAAGATTATTTGCTGACAGTTGTCTATGATTTATTGATTGCAGATAACCAACAAGCGCAAATTCTCGACTGGAAAACCTATCCAAAGCCACCCAATAAACGCAAGTTAGAATCCAACTGGCAAACACGGCTTTATCTGTATGTATTGGCAGAAACTAGCGACTATTTGCCAGAAAAGATTTCCATGACTTATTGGTTTGTCCAATCTGAAGGCAAACCCCAAAATATTAAATTTAATTACAGTACTGCTCAACACGCACAAACAGGAAAGAAACTTAATCAACTATTAAGCCAGTTAACTAATTGGTTGGAAAATTACCAAAAGAACCAGCAGTTTCCGCAAGTTGTGGAGGGTAGTAAAAACTGTGATTATTGTCAGTTTGCCAAAAGGTGCGATCGCATCCAAGCTATTGAAGAAGCAGTGAAAGAATCATTGCCAAATTTTGACAGTATTCAAGAAGTCTTACTCAACCCTATAAATTAGAGGATGTTTGTAAAATCCAATCGGGGTATAAAGAAGTTATAACTTTTAAATTTATGTAAATTTATGTCGACCTTTGATGAAACTGAAGCGATTTATGTACGCGAATTAGGAATTGACGATATTGCTCCCGTTTACCACTTGGGAGAAGGGTTATTTACTAGCGATTTATATCCTTATTTATACCGCACCTGGGACGAGTGGGAGGTAATTGGACTTTACAACACCGATCCAGAATACTGTCTTGTGGCTGAAACAGAGGGAGAATTAGCCGGATTTGTTTTGGGAACCATCATCACCAAAGCATCCTGGACTTACGGATACATTTTATGGCTGGGAGTTAGCCCGAAGTATCAGCGTCGAGGAGTAGCAGACAAATTGGTTGATAAAGTCGTCGCTCGGATGATTGAAGATGGGGCGCGGTTTATGCTAGTAGACACTGACCCCACCAATACTTCAGCATTAAAGTTTTTTAACCGCAAAGGTTTTGGTAATACTCGCCAGCATATTTTCTTGTCGATGAATTTAAGCAAGCACGAATATTATGGCAGATTGATTGATTACGAACACCAAAAAGCTGAAAGAGCGGGTTACAAGCGTTCGCGTCCAGCAATTCGTGCCCGGAAAGCTGATAGTGTAGCTAATGAAGTCATCCTCAATCCTCTCGTGAATGAATCTCAAATAACTGAGGAGCAATCTCCAGCTTCACAACAGTTAGAGTAAGCTAATCGGCATTTAAGCTGCATAATATAAATGCAGAGTAGATTGAAAGTAA